>JAXLVD010000011.1:0-252861 GCA_046329125.1 Spirosomataceae bacterium
ATCATGATTCGGGGGGGGGGGGGGTTGGTGTTTATTGACAGTTTATAGTTTTCTATGAACCGGGACTGCTTCGGCCACGCAAAGAATTTTTAAGTGCTTCATTGGTCGAAAACGCTTCCCTTTTGTTTCAAATACCTTTTATAGAAAACGTTACCTATTCAAGATGTTTGTCCATATCAGGCCATGCGGCAGCGAACCCTGTTTTGCCATATTCATCACTTTTGACTTAACCAAAAGTCGTTTTGGCTAAATCTGTCTTTTGAAGTTGTTGCAATTTTGCATCAACAAAAAGACAGAAAAATGGAATTAAAAAACAGCACCATCCTGATTACAGGAGCAACGAGCGGAATCGGTTTAGAGCTTGTCAAACAATTGACCGAGCAGGGAGCCAATCTCATCGTTACGGGGCGTAGCCTTGAAGCTCTGAACGAAACAAAAAAGAAGTTTCCAAAAGTACACATCTTTCAAAGCGATGTAAGCAAACCGAACGACATTGACCGGCTTTACCAAGAGGTGACGCTGCGGTTTCCCGAATTAAGCATCATCATCAACAATGCCGGTGTCATGCGCCTGATTGATTTGCAGGACACGACGTTGGATTTGGAAAATATCAATCGTGAAATTGCCACCAACCTTTCGGGAACCATTCAAATGGTACACCGGTTTTTGCCGCATCTGATCTCTAAGCCATCCGCCGCCATCGTTAATGTTTCATCGGCCATTGCCTTTATGGCCTATTCTTCGGCACCCATCTATAGTGCTTCAAAAGCAGGAGTTCATGCGTATACCAAAGCATTGCGCCTGCAATTGGAAAAAACCAACGTGAAGGTCATTGAAGTAATTCCGCCGGGGGTAAATACCAACCTGCAAAACAATTGGGTACTGCAACCCAATCCAAGTCAAATGATGAGTGCCTACAAAATGGTAAGTGCCGTGGTGAAAGGCTTACTGAAAGACCAAAAGGAAATTACGCCCGGTTTGGCCGGCATCGTAAAGTATCTGAGCAGAATGGCTCCGAGTTTTATTGAAAAGAATCTGGGACACAGAGAGTTTGAAAAATTTAAACAGCAAAATACAAAATGATCAGGAACATCCTCTCTTTAGTGCTGCTGCTCAGCGCAGTGTTTCTAAGTTTTAAACATGGTTGGGACACATTTCACTACAAAAACAATCCTCAATCACTGCGAATGATGAATGAACTGGGTATCAGCGAATCGGTTATACCTTTCTTCGGGGCGCTGACCATCGCGATTGGTGTCCTGCTGCTCCTTCCCAAAACATTTTTTTTGGGGAATGTTTTGAATGCAATGTCTATTTTGCTCATCATGGCGTTATCACTGAACGCAGGAAATTACAAAATGGCATTGATGGAAATTCCGTTTCTGGCTCTGCCTTTGGTCATGATTTGGCTGAAATATCCGTTTAAAAATTAATGTCCTCTCACAATGGCTCACTCAAAACCTTACCGGATACAATCCATCACCGAAATACACCGTTTGATGGGGCTGCCTAAGCCTCATCATCCGCTCATTGGGGTCGTTGACTTATCACAATTGAAAAACGACCCGGAGAAAAATACCGTATTATTCGACCTGTACGTCATATCGCTGAAAAGGGGTTGTGATAAACTCCGTTATGGACAACAGAAGTATGATTTTGATGAAGGTCTGATGGCTTTTATGTCGCCGGGACAGATTTTGCGCGGAGAAGAAAGCGGCGTACCGACAAACCTTGAAGGCTGGATGCTGTTCATTCACCCCGATTTTTTATGGAATACGCCGCTTGCGAAAAGAATTAAACAGTACGAATACTTTGATTATTCGGCAAACGAAGCCCTGTTTCTTTCCGACAAAGAGGAAAACATCATCAACGGTATCGTAAAAAATATTCAGGACGAATACCGTTCCACCATTGACCAATTCAGTCAGGACATTATCATTTCGCATCTTGAAACCTTACTGACCTACGCCAAACGCTTTTATCAACGCCAATTTATAACCCGCAAAATCAGCAATCATCAAATTCTTGACCGTTTGGAGAAACTGCTTTCCGACTATTTTAACGATGATGATCTGATCTCCAAAGGCCTGCCGACGGTGCAGTATATTTCCGGCCATTTAAACGTTTCGCCAAGTTATTTACGAAACCTGCTCAAAACATTGACCGGTCAAAGTACACAGCACCATATCCATGACAAATTGATTGAAAAGGCCAAAGAAAAACTGTCCGGTACAGAATTATCAATCAGCGAAATAGCCTACGGTTTGGGCTTTGAACATTTGCAATCATTCAGTAAACTGTTCAAAACAAAAACTAAGCTTTCGCCTTTGGAATTCAGACAGTCGTTTAACTGAAATTAGGCCTGTTTGCTGTCCCCGTCCAAAAACGACTCCAAATTTGCAATGACTTTCCGGGTCAGGCGTACTTTGGATTCTTCCGTGAAACCCGCTGAGCGCGGATATACAATAATGTTGCTGCGTTGGGAGAAAGTGGCGTAACGGCTTCCCGCGCCATCGGAATCAAAAATGGCAAAGGAAGTTTTATCTTTTTCCAACCAATGCAGCAAAGCTGATTCGTCAAATGTTAATCCTAACGAGGTGTTGATGAAGATGGAATTGGCTTTTTTATGTTGAAAGGCTTCTTCGTCCAATAAAATCGTGTGTTTGGGTAAATGTGTGCTGATGACGTCGCAATGGGCCAACAACTCGGGCAAAGGCAGAAAGCGTATCCCTTTTTGTTCGGCTTCCGGTCTCCGAGTTCGCCCAAAATAACAGACTTCCATTCCGAAATGCCGCGCCGTGTCGGCGACCATGCGCCCTAACGTACCCAATCCGATGATGCCGAGGCTTTTACCGCCCAATTCAACGGGTTCTGCGCGCCATTGATAAGGGCCGTAGCCTTTGAACAAGTTTATCAATTGCGCAAAAATAAACTCCACCACGCCTTCATCGCCGTAGTCACGTACTCCCTGTACAGTAATTCCCAAGCCCTTGGCAGCTACAATATCCACGTTGGCCGATGTTTCGCTGTACAAACTGCAGCACATCCCGATGTAGCGGAGCCGGGGAGCGGCCGCGATGACCTCAGCGCGCAGCGGAGTTTGCCAACTGACCAACACACAATCACTCGCGCCGATGCGGGCCAGAGTCTCTTCATCTGACGCGGGCACACCATAAAAGCGGACAAGCGGTTGGCGCGAAAAGGCGGCAATTTGCTGCATTCCCGATTCGGTCAGGCGGCACGAGTCAATAATCGTAAGTTGGTCAAATAGCATCACTGAGGATAAATCAAGACATTTGGTTATTTTTGCTTTTCTGCCAAAAAGCCCATAGCACGGCAGAAAAGATGCCAAAATTAACCTTTCATTGCCAAACTAACTACCCGCACTTGTATGCTTTCTCCTAAACCCCTTTTGGTGAGCGCTGCACTTACCCTTTCCGGTTTGTCGGCAGCTTTTGCTCAACCTGCCCCCCTCAACTCGCTGTACCTGCAAACAAGCGATGTACACCATTTAATGACCAATTATGCCGCCGACCGCGGCAGCCTGACCCGTTTTTATGTGATTGAAAACTCACCGGAACGCCGTCAGCGATTGGAAAAATTGACCAATGATTATCTCGGGCAACTTCAAAAAATGGATTTTGACAAAATGCCCGTGGACAGTCAGGTGGATTATATTTTGTTTCAGCGCAACCTACAGGTGGATTTGCGGGAATTGGCCAAAGAAGCTTCGGAAGTCGCCCAAACGCAGGCTTGGTTTCCGTTTGCTGATAAGATTTATGCCATGGAAAAATCCCGTCGGCGGGGTGCATCGGTCAAGGGGGAGCAAGTCGCAAAGGAGTTGAATGCGTTGAGTTTGGAAATTGGAGAAGCACGCAAAGCCGTCGCAAAGTTGGAAAAAATCGACCCTATTTTGGCCGAACGCGCGGCCGGAACTGCATCGGGGTTGAAATCGGCAATGAAAAGCGTCTTTGAATTTTACAATGCCTACGACCCCGATTTTACGTGGTGGGTGCCCGAGCCGTATAAAAAAGTGGATACCCTGTTGACTTCCTATGCTTCCTTTTTCTCCAAAAAAGCCAAAGTAGCGGCTCCTTTCAAAGACGATGGCAGCGGTATCAACGGCGTAGCGGTAGGACGCGATGAGTTGATTCGTCAACTGGAATTTGAATTTATTTCATATACGCCCGAAGAATTAATCGACATTGCCAATAAAGAATTTGCTTGGTGTGACCGCGAATTGTTGAAAGCGTCGCGCGAGATGGGCTTTGGCGAGGATTGGAAAAAAGCGCAGGAAAAAGTCAAAAATTCGATGGTGCCGGTAGGTCAGCAACCGGAAATGATTCTGCGGCTGTATAATGAGTCAGTGTCATTTTTGAAGCAAAAGGATTTGATTACCATTCCGCCGATTGCGGAAGAAACGTGGCGGATGGCGATGATGTCGGCAGAACGCCAAAAATTCAGTCCATTCTTTTTGGGGGGCGAAACGATTTTGATTTCGTACCCCACGGCGGCCATGTCGCACGAAGATAAACTAATGAGTATGCGGGGAAACAATCCGCACTTTTCGCGCGCTACCGTCCACCACGAACTTATCGCCGGGCATCATTTGCAGGGTTTTATGAACAACCGATACAAATCGTACCGCCGTTTCCGTACCCCTTTCTGGACGGAAGGATGGGCGTTGTATTGGGAAATGATTTTGTGGGATATGAACTTCCCCCAATCGCCCGAAGACCGCGTCGGGATGTTGTTTTGGCGCATGCACCGCTGCGCCCGAATCATTTTCTCGCTCAACTATCATTTGGGCAAATGGACACCGCAGCAATGCATTGATTTTCTGGTAGACCGCGTCGGCCACGAGCGTGCCAATGCCGAAGGGGAAGTGCGCCGTTCGTTTGTAGGGGGCTATGAACCTTTGTATCAGTTGGCCTACATGACGGGAGCGTTTCAGTTTTATGCGCTGAAAAAGGAGCTGGTGGATACCAAAAAGATGACCTACAAGCAGTTTCATGACGCCATAATGCAACAAAACTCGTTGCCCGTAGATATGGTTCGGGCTGTGATGACCAACAAAAAACTGAGTCGGGATTATAAATCCAATTGGAAGTTTTATGTCCCGCCGGTCATGAAATAAGTGTAGACTTTCCAAGTTTGCTTTTAGCCAAACAAAACTTGGAAAGTCTATCAATTTAAACCTCCTCGAGGGATAGAAAGCTCCATCGTAATCGGTAAAGGGCTTCCGAAAACCGGAACTCCGTCGGCCGTGAAGGTAAAAGGCTGCATCCGAGGCGAGCGTTCCCTGCCGCATCCCTGACCCGCTTCGCTGTTGGCATGGTAAAGTATCCAATATTGGCTTCCGTCGGGCGATTTAAAAAAGCTGTTGTGACCTGCGGCATGAGTTCCGGGTACATTATTGGCAAAAAACACCGGCGAAGGATGCTTTTTCCAAGAAGCAGGATTCATCAAATCCGCATTGGGGGCGGCATAAATCATGCCCAAAGAATAGTAATCGGTCCAACAACCGCTTGCCGAAAAAATGATATTGACTCTGCCATTGGGACTTTTCAAATACTGTGGGCCTTCGTTAACCAATACCATAGGCTTATCATCCGGGCCGGGGCGCGTCAGCAGTCCGTGCTGTTCCCATTCATACTGCGGGTCGGAGATACGAACGCGGTTACCTACACAAGTCCACGGATTGCTCATTTTGCACAGATAAATATCCTGACGGCCGTTCTCATCGCCTTCCCAACCGGACCACGTTAGGTACAATTGTCCTTTGTGCTCAAAAACCGAACCGTCAATGGACCATTTATCCTGCGGGGTTTTGAGTTGCCCTTTCATTGCCCAGGTGCCTTGCGTGGGGTCGGGAGACGGGTTTTCCAAGACGTACAGGCGATGGTTACGGTTTCGACCGTCATCTGCCGCGAAATAGATATACCATTTCCCTTGTAAAAAATGCAGTTCGGGTGCCCAAATCTCTTTGGAATAAGGCCCCGTAGCGGGAGGAGTCCAAGCCGTCACTTTTTCGGCGGTGGCCAATTTAGCCAGGTCTTTGGTTTTCCAAATCGTCAGGTCTTTGCCCGTGGTGTGCATATAGTAGTAAAAGCCATCTTTATGAATCGACCAAGGGTCGGCACCGGCGGGTAATAATGGATTCTTGAACGTTTGGGCGTGAATGAAAACAGGAAAAAATATTAAAAACAGGTTTTTTTTCATAGACAAAACAGTAAGTTTTTTTGGGGACACAGAGGAACACGGAGGTTTGCACAGAGAGTCACAGAGTATTCGACATTTTGCACTCTGAATTTGACAGTTTCTTTACACTTTCGGATATTCCCAGCCTTTTCGATAGGCTCGTTGCAGGAGCTTGTTGGCTTCGGGGTCGTTTTTGATCAGACCTTTTTCGCCGTCCCATTCGATGCTGCGGCCGGCTTTAAGTGACAGCATACCCAAAAGTGCCATGTTGGTGGAGCGGTGGCCAATTTCGATGTCGCATACAGAGAGTCGCTTTTTTTCAATGGAATCCAGAAAGTCAGTCCACAAGTTGGCAATGTTTTGTTGGTCAGGCAGGTCTAATTTCGCCTCCTCGTGAATGATCGGCTTTTTGGAATCAACGGGGTAAAAGGTCCATCCGTCGAGCCAACCCATGTGAAAGGTGCCTTCGGTGCCGTAGAAATAACAGCCTACCGCCTGTTGCGGATGCGTTTTCTCGGCGTTATTTCCCGCAAACTGCCGGTGTTCCCACGTTGCGGTAAAGTTTTCAAATTCAAAAACAGCTACCTGATGGTCGGGCGCGTCTGTGTTGTCGGTTTTGATGGCTCGCCCACCACCTGAGAACACTTTGCGCGGATACTTTTCGTCCATGACCCATAATACCTGATCCATCCAGTGGATGCCCCAGTCGCCCAACGTTCCGTTGGCGAAATCGAGGTATTGGCGGAAACCTCTCGTGTGAATTTTGGTATTAAAGGGCCGTAACGGTGCCGGACCACAATACATATCCCAATCCATCCCTTTAGGGGCTTCACTATCGGGGGTTACCTGCCCCGGACCACCTCCATAATGCACGAAGGTGCGTACCATCCCGATTTTGCCGGCTTTTCCGGAGCGTATAAATTCTCTGCCCGAAATATTGTGCGGTGATACCCTGCGGTGTGTACCTACCTGTACCACTTTGCCGGTCTTGCGGGCTGCCGCTACCATCGCTTTTCCTTCATTGATAGTATGACTGATGGGTTTTTCGACGTAAACGTGTGCCCCTGCCTGTACGGCCGCAATGCAGATGAGCGGATGCCAGTGGTCGGGTGTAGCTACGATCACAATTTCGGGTTTTTCGGTAGCCAGCAATTCGCGGAAATCTTTGTATTGTTTGGGCTTATCGCCCGTTAGTTTTTCTACTTCGGCGGAGGCTTTGGTCATCTGATTTGGGTCGACATCGCACATAGCCACCACTTTAGATTGACCGGCGGCCATGGCAGCCCCTAAAATGTTCATACCCCACCAGCCGGTACCGATGAGAGCCGTGCGGTATTTCGTGGCTCGCGGCGCAGCGATTCCGTAAGGCGAAAATAAGGTAGCCGCCGCTCCGGCGGCCGTGTTTTGAATGAAGGTACGACGGTTCATCATGAATTATAAAGTTCAGGTGTTGCAGTTAATTCAAAAAGGGATGTACCTTACAAACCTCCCTAAAAGCGATTATAAAAATATTTGCTATATTTATTCTGCTAAACTCGAAGAAGAATGAAATGGCTGTGTCACACCTTTTTAGCCTTTTTTTTATGGAATGCCTTGATCGTAACGGCGCAAACGTCCGACGATCGAGTACAACGCAACTTATGGGCGGCCCTGCAACAAAAACCGATTACTGAATTCTCCTTTCGTGAAGCCTGTGATTTGATCCAGGATACGGGAAAAAGTAATTTGAATCTGAGTTACGAATGGTTGACTGAATATGTGCCGAAGGTGCAAAAATCGGGAAAATGGGAGTGGGCGCACATGTTGCTCATGGCGTGGGCAAGAGCCAAAGAATCTTTCGGTGCTTTTGAGGAATCGACAAAATTATACCAACGCGCTCTTCAGAATGCACCGCAAAATTCACAGCAGTATCGGGAAGCATTGGTAGGTACTGTGTTGCTCTACAATCATTGGAATAAAATTGATTCTTCGGCTAAGTATTTAGCATTGGGAGAGGCCGCTGCCAAAGCCACCGATGACCGCGAAAACTTGTCTTTTTTTTACACCTTTCATGCCGCGGCCTCCATCCCTCCGAATGATATCAAATCTCGGGAAAATTACTTTCGACACGCCATTCAATTGGCCGAAGGCCTTAAAGACAAGAATGCGGAATTTACGGCGCGGTATAATTTCGTTGCTAATTTTTTAGAAGATAACCCCGCACAGCAAGCGGTCGAAGCCGAAGCACTGTTGGAGTTGGCGAAAGATTCTTCACTGGCTCATCGGCCGCGATTTTATGAGCGCAGCAATTTTTGGTTCCGTAATCCGATTCCGACCGTTTATTTCTACATGCTTCAGCAAAACCTGATTTTGGCCGACCATACCAATGCCAACAAGTTTGCCGATTTGGTAACTGAAGTAGTGATCAAACCTAATTTGGTTCCGGCACAAACGCCCATTTTTATGACACAAATGGCATTCTCGAAAGCGACGATTGGAGAGTTTTCCCAAGCAAAAACTTATTTAAAGCAAACTCTGGAGCTGCTTCAAGTAGCTGAAAAGGACATTCCTTTTCCCAACTATTTTACAACGGCCGGGCTTATTGCTGAACATGATAATCAACCCCAAAAAGCATTGAGTTATCATGAGCAGGCTTTGCAGAAAGGATATACCTCTGCCTTTTATTTTATGCCGCCCGATATATATTACGCCCATGCCCTGACATTGAACGGAGCTTATGAGAAAGCACATCTAATGCTTCAAAAATTTGATTCTTTAGCTAAAAATCGGCCGTATTCGGCTACCGGCTTGTACTATTATGAATATTTATCAGAATGGCAAAAGGCAAAAGGCGATTTACCCAATCTGATTCAGACCCTTCAAACCTATTATGCCATCAAAGATTCACTGACCAATTTAAATCGCTATCGTGCCGTTCAGCAAGTATTGGCTAAGGTGGGTTTACGGGAAAAAGAACAACAGGTCATTCGATTGAATGAAGAAAAAGCAGCTCAGGAACGACAAATTCAGCGCGAACGCCTGTTTTACGGAGCTTTGGTCGGATTGGCCGTGTTGGCCATTGCTTTTTTATTATTGTATTTACGCAATCGTCAGGTACGCAACCGTCAGGCGTTAGTATTAAAACAAAACGAACTCGACCAACTGGAAAAACAACGTCACATTGACGTCATGCGGGGAGTGCTGGAAGCCGAGGAAAGTGAACGCCGAAAGATTGCCGATCAACTCCACGATGAGGTCAATGCTTCGCTGGCTTTGGTTTCTCTGAATGTATCCTCAGCGTTGGAAAAAGGTCTTGCCGATCAACAAAGTGAACCTAAGTTAGTTAAAGCCCACGAAGTATTGACGCAAGCCGGCAGTACCATAAGAAATATCAGTCATCGGTTGACTCCTCTGCTGATCGAACGCTACGGATTACGACATGCCCTTGAGGATTTGGGTGAAACGGTAAATGTATCCGAGAAACTGCGATTGGAAATGATCATCGGAGGATTTGAAGACACCCGGCATTATCCTCTGTCATTCCTGAACGAAGTCTATCGCATCGTTCAGGAATTATTGCAAAATATAATGAAACACGCCAATGCTACCCAAGCCACGGTCGAGGTAGCAGAGCACGAAGGGCGGGTTTCTGTTGCCGTTGAGGACAACGGGGTCGGAATGGCAGAAAAGAACAATGAGCCGGGAAAAGGATTGGCCTCGCTTCGGGCTAAAGTGTTGTATCTCAACGGCCGAATCGAATTCAGCAAGCCGCCCGGGGGAGGAACATTGATCGTCATCGAAGGACTTTCTCCGCAGTCGGAATAGTTATTCCTAACTATTTCATTCTGAAAAGCCAAAGATGAAATTTGTATATTGTTCTATGTTTCAATCAGACCGATATGCGCTTACTTTTAGCCGACGACCATCCCTTATTACTTGACGGTTTGTTTAGGATACTAAGCGAGTTGCCTGAGATTCAGGTGTTGCCTCCGCTTAACAACGGTCACCAGGTGATTGATTATCTGCATAAAAATACGGTAGATTTGCTACTGTTGGATTTGAACATGCCCAAAATAGATGGTTTGTCGGCATTGAAAGTGATTCATAAAGATTTCCCAAATGTAAAAGTCATTGTATTTACGAGTTATGACCATCCGCATTTTATAAGAGAAGCGCAAACGCTCGGTGCTATGGGTTATTTACTCAAAACTTCTACTGCCGCTCTTCTCAAGGAAGCGGTACAAACCGTGGCTGCGGGGCAAACGTGGTTTCCGAAAATGCAGAAAAGCACGTCGTCAGAAGACACTCTTTCTGACGATTTTACGCATAAATACCAATTGACTCCGCGTGAAATTGAGATCGTACGATTGATAGCTCAGGGAAAAACGACCAAGCAAATAGGCGAACAACTCTCGGTGAGCGAGTTCACCATCAATGCTCACCGCCGCAACATAGCTCGAAAAACGGGTATTGATACACCCATCGGACTGTTGCACTTTGCGCAGGAGCAGGGATTAGTATAAAAAATGGTGCGCGTGAGAGACGCACACCGATGAAATAAAAAGAATACAAATTCCCTCCCTAACAGAGGGTAAGGGCGGGGTTCTTCTAAAACCGATACGACAGTGCCAATCCAAACGCTCTTACGCCGTAATAAGGCCCTTCTAAAACAGCTTCAATGATTGGTAAGTTAATTTTATCAACGGCCGTATAGCCCGGCAGTTTGGTACTCGTAATATCGCGCCGTATGTTTTGAATGTCTTCGGCAGTGAGTTGTGGCCACAAGGGGTCATTTCCTGCAAAAGCTGCCTTTACATTCGTGCCGTAAAATGGCCCCAGCAACCACAAATCCACCCCAATCCGTTTGCCAATCATCCATTGGTAACCCAGCAAAACCCCTGCACCTCCCGCGTTAAATTGCGCTTTTAGGTTAGGTCGGTGCAAAACCCCTTTCAAATCGGTGTAGGTATAGTCTTGGTCAATCGTCATGTTGATGAAACGCACAAAAGGGGCGAGATACCAACCCGTAGGCGCATGGCCTGCCAAATAAAAACGATACTCCAGTGTACCCACGTATTTGGTAAAAAGCGTCGTATTGATGGCCCGAACGGCATCCGCATTGTCGCTGAAACGGTCGAGTAATGCTTGTTTGAAAGGCAAAGGAGCCTTGGACGACACACCGGCACTAAAAGTAATAGAGCTGTTTTTAGAAATTATTCTTTCATACTGCGCCGTGTAATTTTTGAATACGGCCCCCGATACGTTGAATTTTACCAATGTACGATTGACCAACTGCGCTTGTGCCATAGCTCTGCAAAGTAATAAGCTACACAACCAAATCAGACCTTGCTTTTTCATAATTTCTGCGTTTTTGACGTTTTGTTTTGTCAAAATTCCGTAGAACGGCAAGCACCGGAAATAGTTAAGAATAACGATTTTAGAAGTAAAATCTCAAGTAGAAATTTGTGATGACAAATAAGCTTTTCATGTAATTGACTATCGAAATGAGAACCGTAAAAAGGACTATACTCAATTATTCATTACTGCTTGGTATTTTTCTTTTATCTAACAGCTGTAATAAAAAAGATATGGAAGAAAAGTGTGATATGTTATCCTCAGACATTGATGTTGCAAAGGATACTTACGCTTCCACTCCCAATGCGACAAATTGCCAACGAGTCATAGAAGCTTATGATAAGTATATTAATAACAAATGTGATGATGCAGAATCATACATTAATTTACGGGATGCTTTTCAGAAAAAGAATTGCCCTTAAAATCTGCCAAAGACCGCTACCTTTGCGGGATGAATTATCTTTCCGCAGAAAATATAGCCAAGTCTTTTGGCGACAAATGGCTGTTCAAAGGCATTACTTTCGGCCTGAGCCGTGGCGATAAAGTCGCGTTGATCGGGGCTAACGGTACCGGCAAAACCACCTTAATGACCATTTTGGCCGGCATTACCCCGCCCGATGAAGGGGTGGTCAGCGTTCGCAAAGATATTCGGGTGGGTTATTTAGACCAAGCACCCGATTTTGATCACGAATTGCCGATCATTGAAGTACTTTTTTCGGGAAAAAACCCGGTTGCGGCGGCAGTGAAAGAATACGAACGAGCGTTGCTTTCGGGAGATAACAACGCCTTGGCTAAGGCGATTGAAGTGGTAGATTCGCTGGAAGCGTGGGATTTTGAAGCCCGAGTCAAAGAAATTTTGGGAAAACTGGGGCTGCACGAAGTCAATGCAAAAGTGGGAGCGCTCTCGGGCGGGCAGCGCAAACGGGTGGCTTTGGCCAAAGTATTGATTGAAAGTCCCGACCTCATCATTTTGGATGAGCCAACCAATCACCTCGACTTGAGCATGGTTGAATGGCTCGAAAATTACCTGAATACCCAAAATACAACGTTGCTGTTGGTCACCCACGACCGCTATTTTTTGGATACTGTGTGCAATACAATCGTAGAGTTGGATAACGGCAACCTTTATACTTACAAGGGCAACTATGCCTATTTTTTAGAGAAAAAAGCCGATCGCGAGGCCAATGAAGCGGCTGAGATAGACAAAGCACGTAATCTGTACCGTAAAGAGTTGGACTGGATTCGGCGACAGCCCAAGGCACGCGGCACGAAAGCCAAATACCGCGTGGATGCGTTTGAAGATACCAAAGAAAAGGCCCATCAACGCAAGTATGACAACCAAATTGAGCTTAATATCAAATCTACGCGATTAGGAAGCAAGATCGTTGAGTTAAATAGTGTCGGCAAACGCTTCGGTGATAAAACCATCATTCACAATTTTCTGTACACTTTCAAGAAAGGCGATCGCATCGGAATTGTCGGGAAAAACGGAGCAGGGAAATCAACATTACTTAACATGATCACCGGTGAACTTCGACCGGACAATGGGCAAGTAGTGCGCGGAGATACAGTTCAGTTCGGCTATTATACCCAATCCGATCTGGTGTACCGAGACGGGCAGCGGGTAGTTGATTGGGTAAAAGACGTAGCCGAAGTCATTCGCCTCGGGACGGGCCAAACCGTGACGGCTTCGCAATATTTACAGGCGTTTTTGTTTCCGCCTAACAAACAGGGAACCCTTATCGAAAAACTCAGCGGGGGAGAAAAGCGCCGCCTGCAACTCCTGCGGGTAATGATGCAGGAGCCTAACTTCCTGATTTTGGACGAACCTACCAACGATTTGGATATTACGACGCTGAATGTATTGGAAGAGTTTTTGATGAATTTTCCCGGTTGCCTGCTCATCGTGTCTCACGACCGGTATTTCTTGGACCGCCTCGTTGACCATCTGTTTGTCTTTGAAGACAATGGCCACATTCGTGATTTTCCGGGAAACTATACAGATTATCGCAACTTCTTGGCTGAAAATAAAGAATCGGTAGCCGACAATGAGAAAAAATCGACCCCTGTGCCCATAACTGCCTCAACAAGCACCGCTTCGGCCAAACGAAAACTTACCTATAAAGAGCAAAAAGAGTTAGAGAGCTTAGAAAAACAGATGCCTGACTTGGAAACGCAAAAGGCTGAATTCATTGAAAAGCTGAACAGCGGCACCGGCTCCCACGAAGACCTGACCCGGTGGGCGAAAGAGATCGAACGAATCAATGCCGAACTGGAAGAAAAAGAAATGCGTTGGTTGGAATTAAGCGAGCTGGTGTAAATACTATCTTTATTCTGCCCGATATTTCCCCGTACCGCATAAGTTATGTACTTTTGAACATGGATTCGATCACTGACTTTTTTCAATACCTGCTGAATTCCGAAGAAATTATCCGCACGGGAGGACTTGTACTGATAACACTCATCATTTTTGCCGAAAACGGTCTGTTTTTCGCTTTTTTCCTTCCCGGCGATTATTTGGTGTTTTTGGCAGGGGTGTTTTGCGCCCTGAAAATTTTAGATGTTCCCATTTTTCTTCTTTTGTTTTGTCTTTTCGGGGCGGCTATTGTCGGCTCACTGACGGGCTATCTGACCGGACGCTTTTTTGGGGATCGAATTCAAAATCGTCCGGATTCGCTGTTTTTTAAGAAGCAACATATCGAAACTACGCGCAAATACTTCGAGAAATACGGTAGTCGTACCTTAGTGATCAGCCGTTTTTTACCCGTTGTACGTACCTTTGCCCCGATCTTGGCCGGTTTGGTCAAAATGCGTTGGCCCGGCTTTATGGTCTATAATATTATCGGGGCCGGACTTTGGATTTTTGGGTTAACGGGCGGAGGTTATTATTTTGGTGAAAAATTTCCCTGGATCATTAATTATGTACATTATATCGTCATTTTCTTTTTAGGTATTACTACTTTCACGGTCATAAGAGGGTATTTCAGCGCCAAAAAAGAAGTAAGCGAGTAGTGCCGTTTACCGTTAACAATCAGTAGTATGTTCTTATTCCATATAGGTTTTTTAGACATCGAATGGGTGGACGTATTAGACATCCTTTTGGTCGCTTTTTTATTGTATCAGATCTATTATTTGGTGCGGGGCAGTTTGGCAAGCCGCGTTTTTTCCGGGTATTTATTCATTTACCTGTTTTACCTGGTTGTCAGAGCCATTGGTTTAGAACTGCTGACCAAAATACTGGAATACTTCATGGGAGTAGGAGCAATCGCCCTGATTGTTATTTTCCAACAGGAAATCCGCCGCTTTTTGTTGTTTGTCGGAAAATCTACGGCTTTTGCCAACAACCGCCTGCTCGGGCGCTTTTTTCGGCAGGCTACTCCTACGGATAAAATCAACGAAATTAAGCCGATCATTGAGGCGGTTCGGGCGATGTCCTCCGAGTTTACGGGAGGACTTTTGGTGTTGAAAAAAAATGACGAGTTAGACAAATACCTGCAAACGGGCGAAGAAGTGGACAGCGTGCTATCCAAACGTATTTTCCTTTCGCTTTTTAATCAATACAGCCCCATGAACGACGGCGGCGTGATCGTAGCCGACGGCCGTATCAAAGCGGCCCGCTGTATCCTGCCTGTTTCCGATAGTGATGATTTCGGGAATTTGGGCTTTCGTCACCGCGCTGCTTTGGGCATGAGTGAAGTGACCGATGCGGCGGTCATTGTGGTTTCGGAAGAAACCGGTCGAATTTCTTTGGCCATTGAAGGGGCTATTTTCAGTAATATTTCGGCCTCCGAAGTGGAAGAACGCCTCAAAAGGTATCTGTTTGAACGTATTATCAAGAAATAAGCCTCAGTTTTTCATCCGCTCGGTTGCAGCCGAATTGCCGTAGTAAGGATAGGTTTCAAAAGGGGCTTTGCCCTCCGTGCGCGGGTCGCGGGTTTGTTTTCTCCATTGCATCAGTCGAGTAGCCAATTGTTTCTTTATCGCACGATAGGCTGATTGCTGCGCCACATTATTCAATTGTTCGGGGTCTTTTTTTAAATCGTATAACTCTTCCGCCGGGCGTTTACCGAAAATTAATTCATAATAGCGAGCGTATTTGAGCGTATCTTGTAGAATGAGTGATTTGGTAGGGCCCGGATCCACATCGCCGTAATCGCCTACGGCAAAATAAACTTGCGGATCGCCGGCCGGCCATTGATCGGGGGCTAAATTTTGAATGTACAGGTAGTCATAGGTACGAATGGCCCGAACGGGGTAGCTTCGATCGCCTCTCCGAACATTAGCGTGGCGTTCGCGCTCTAAAAATACTTCATTGCGGTGCGTTTGGGTTTGATCGGTCAACAACGACCACAGGCTTTTGCCCGTCATTTCTTTAGGAATAGCCATCTGAAGGGCTTCCAAAAACGTTGGCGCCAAGTCTATAAAATTTACAAACGTATCGCTGCGTTTGGGAGCGATTTTGTTTTTCCAATAAAAAGCCAAGGGCAGATTCGTGCCGGCATCATACACATTGGCCTTTGCACGCGGGAAGGGCATGCCGTTGTCGGACGTTATCACAATGAGTGTATTTTCCAGCTCTCCGATCGCTTCCAACTTTTTGAGTAACTCCCCTACTTCGCGGTCAAATCGTTGAACCTCGTAATAATAATCCAGAATATCGTCGCGGACTTCGGGCGTGTCGGGCCAATACCCGGGTACGCGTACTTCTGCGGGGTTCATGCCGGCCGCTTTGCCCGTCCCTTTTTCATAGTCGCGGTGGGGGTCCTGACTTCCGAACCAATAGCAAAAAGGCTGACCTTCAGGACGCTTTTCCAGAAATTCGTTAAAGTTTTTGTAGGTTTTGCCGGCCGGATTTTGCGCATACCCCCCTACTTTAAAATCACCCGGTCCCCATCCTTTACGTTCCAAGCCGACGTGATACCCATTTTGGGCTAAGATAACGGCGTAGTTGGGCAGTTTGGCTTGTAGCGTGCTCCACAGGTTGCCGCTTTCTTCGTTTTGGTGTGGATAACGCCCTGTCAAAATGGCGGCGCGCGAAGGCGTACAGGAGGGCGAGCTACAAAAAGCATGGGTGAATAAAACACCTTCTTTTGCCAAGCGGTCGAAAGTGGGCGTTTTCACGACTTTATCGCCGTAAATCCCCGCATGTTTGCCCCAATCGTCGGCAATGCAAAAAAGAATATTAGGTCGTTTTTGGGCCTGTAGCGAGCCGATCCAAAAAGAAAAAATGCTGATAAATAAGAGTTTCATATCCGGTGGACGGACATCCCGTCATTATGTTTAATTTGAGTGTAAAATTGCTCAGTACACTGTTTTAAAAGGTTTCTCGGTTCTCCTATATGACTAACTTCTTGCTTATTTTTGCCAAGGTACTTTTCCTGCTTTTTGTACATGATTTCGCAATTTCTTCTCTAAACCGGCATAAATTGCCGGGTTGTCTTTTCTGACATCCGTTGTTTCCAACGAATCCTTCGACATATCAAAGAGTTGAAACGGCTCAAACGGGGTATTTTGCAGGATTTTCCAGTTTCCCTCTCGAAGCGCATAGTATTCTTGGCCACCATAAGCGCTGCCTTCACGGCGTACCCAAAAAACAGGCCGATAAGGCGTCGCAGCAGGCTGCCCCAACAATACAGACAGAAACGATTTTCCGTCTATGCCGGAAGAGACTTTGGCTCCTGCCGCTTCGCAGAACGTGGGGAAGATATCCATAGTGAGCATCTGATGATGGGTTTGGGTATTGGCTTTGATTTTATTTTTCCAAACGGCGATGGTCGGCACTCGGATGCCTCCTTCGTACATCGTTTGTTTTCCGCCTCTCCAAGTACCGTTATCAGCTTCATCTGACAATAACCCGCCATTATCGCTGCTAAAAACGATGAGTGTATTTTCATCCTGTCCGTTTTGGCGTAAAGTTTCCAGAACTTTGCCGATACTTTCATCCAAATGCTCGATCAATGCGGTAAGCTTAGCTCGCTTTTCCGATAGAGCCGGATTCCTCTTTTTTACTTTTTCCAACCATACTTGGGGCGGCTGGACCGGAAAATGAGGAGCATTGTAAGCCAAATACAAGAAGAAGGGTTTGGTGCTTTTCTTTTGGGTATTCAGATAATCTATCGCCCATTGGGTGAAAAGGTCGGTGGCATGGCCCTGAGGTTGAATGATTTGTCCGTTGAGCCGCATCCAATTTTTCCCTTCCCGAAGGTGGGTGTAATAATCGTCCATCATGTCTTCCAGAAAACCATGGAAATGCATAAAACCTCGCTGATTCGGGTGGTTTTCCGGTTCTAAACCTAAATGCCATTTTCCGACCATAGCGGTTTGGTAACCGACAGTTTTCAGCACCTGAGGCAACGTCGTGGCTTTGGGCGAAAAATAACCCCAACTGTTTTCCTTATTGCCCCGAATCACCCCGGGCACTCCCACTAAATCGGGATAACGACCGGTCATCAGGGCGGCTCGGGTCGGAGAACAAACGGTAGAGTTAGCGTAAAAATCAGTAAATCTCAGCCCCTGTTGAGCAAGATGATCTAAATGAGGAGTTTGGCAATATTTTGAACCGAATACTCCCACTTCTCCCCAACCCATATCATCAACTAAAATCATGACGATGTTGGGTTTTTGTTGGGCAAACGAAAAAGAAGAAAAAAGAAACAATAGGCAGAAATGACGGATACCGGAAAAGAGCAGGTTCATATCAATGTTGGGGTTTACTCCTCCTATAAACCACAGCATCAATCATTCTAATGTTTATTCGTTCATTTTTAACAAATACTTTCTCCGTATGTCATTGATCAAGAACTTCTTTTGCGCCGCAAAGCTTTCGGGATGCAATTGAGCAAACAACGTTTCCCATTCGTGAAAACGCTCCGACTCGTGTTGGCGAAATGCCGTTATGTCTATTTTTTTAATGATCAGAAATTGTTCGAAGGTCATAATCTGTCAAAATGTCGGTAACCGATAGATGGCACAGCGATTGAGGCAAGCGGATTTTCCCATTTTCTAACAACACCATGATCACATTCATTCAAACTGCTGCTGACGCCGCCGAGGGCGGTCATTCAGTCGTGCATCAAGAGGGACATTTACTCGATGCTTACTCTCAAACGGTGGTAAAGGTAGCTAAAAAAGTCAGTAATTCGGTCGTTCAAATCAAAGTCAGCGGCAAAAAAGACCCGCGCAATCGTGCGTCTCAGGACGGTCAGGGCAGCGGCTCAGGGTTTGTTATTTCGTCCGACGGATTTGTTATTACCAATAATCACGTAGTGGCGGGAGCCGCCAAGATCTCCGCTTTGCTGCAAGACGGCCGCGAAATGGAAGCGCAAACGGTGGGCCGTGACCCTGCCACGGACATTGCCGTATTGAAAGTGTACGGCGACTCATTGCGGGCGGTTTCTTTCGGTAATTCTAAAAATTTGCAGGTAGGACAAATTGCCATTGCTATCGGCAATCCTTATGGTTTTCAATATACTGTTACGGCGGGAGTAATCAGCGCGCTGGGGCGTACACTGCGCTCCGAATCAGGGCGTTTGATTGACGATGTTATCCAAACGGATGCTTCGCTCAACCCCGGTAATTCCGGCGGCCCCTTGGTCAATTCACACGGGGAGGTGATCGGTGTCAATACAGCGGTGATTTTGCCGGCGCAAGGGCTTTGTTTTGCGGTTTCTTCCAACATTACGGCACAAGTAGCGGGTCAACTCATCATGCGAGGGCGCGTTCGTCGCGGATACTTAGGCATTGCCGGGCAGTTGATCAACCTCACCGACCGTATCATGCAATACAATCAGTTACAAACCAAAACGGGGATTTATATTGTCAATATCGAAGCCGATGGCGTTTCTTATAATTCTGAGTTTCGCCAAGGAGATATTATTGTGGGTTTTGACGGCAAGACCGTCGGTTCGGTGGATGATCTGCACAAACTTCTGACCGAAGAAACCATCGGAAAACGCAGCGAAGTGACTGTTTTACGAAATAATATGGCGAAGAAGATCAGCGTCATTCCCGGTGAATTGAATTGATGTTTTGGGTCTGACGACAGTCTGACCTGTATTTTCAATAAACAGATCAGCCGCCTTTTGTAAAATCAGCAAAAAAATGGGCAGGTTGCCCGTACCACAGGTCAAATTGCTTCATATTTTTCAATGACTTCCTGAAAATCGGCGTGCATTTGGTTGAAACGGGCAAAGACGGTTTTCAGGAAGGATTCATCCGTAAAAAGTTTACGAATGTCGTCTTCTCCGCCTAAGAAGTCCATTTCACTGACTTTGTAGATTTGCTCGTACAGACCGGCCTCTACCTTAACAATGTATTTGCCGTTCCAAGTATAGAGGCCGATTTTATAGGTTTGTGTATTTGCTATATCTCCGACGTAACGCATGGTTAAAAATATAAAGCACTGTAAAAAACAGCTCCGAAAACGCAAATAATCGCTAAAATACAGTAGCTGATTATCAGCAACAGATAAATACTGATTGTTTTAAATCGGCTCTGTCCGTAGATAAATCGTAAGGATTTGTATAAATAGAACAGCAACACAAGTACGGTGACAGATCTGAAAAATTCAATATTCAGCAACCAATCAAACAAGATTGCCATTGAAAAAGCCAAAAAGGTGATGGTATGAAAATGAACCGAAAAGATGAGGTGTTCATAATAGTAAAGCCGCCGACGATAGTAAAGCGCCAACAATAAAAACGCCACTACCGGCATCAGGACAAACATAACGATGGAAAGCGTTTTGAAAAGCTTGTGCGTAAATCCTTTTAAATCAGAATCTACCAGTAATTTGGGAGATTGACGCAACAGTTGCCGCGTCAGAGCCGTCTGTGGAAGGTGAAGGCGTTTCAAGACGGCACTCAGTTGTTCGTCAGTCATCCTTCTGTAGGATTCTATCTCTGCTTTTGTGAGAGCTTTTTTATCTACAATCAACCCAAAACTGAGAGAGTCTTTGCCGAACTCAATAATCCCTTCTTTTAATTCCCGTCGATTGACAGGAGTAGCGGGTATTTGCTTATCCCTTAATAAAGAGTCTAATTGCGATTCTGAATAATTTTTAACCAGATTGATTTCCTGTCGGGTAAAGGTGATTTTCCGGTTCCCCAGTTCAAAATTATAGCTGATAACATCTTCCAAACGCTTGTTGGTAAGCGAGCGGTCATAGACGGTATTCAGCAACAGAAAGAAGACAAAGCTTACAAAGATGTACAGTCGGGCAGGCGGAACATAACGAACCCGTTTGCCATCCAAAAAATCACGCGTAAGTTTACCGGGTTTCAGAATGGCTTTGAGAGTTTCCCAAAGCTTATTATCAAAATGAGTAATGCTTTCGACAAACTCATAAATTAAATGACCTAATGGTATTTTTAAATCGTGGTTTTCTTGACCGCAAGTAGGGCAAAAGTTGTCCTCCGGCTTTAAAATTGTCTCGCAGTTAGGGCATATTGTATGCTTGCGTCGGTGCTTGTGAGTGACAAACATAAATTGTTCAGAAAAATGAGTTTGAGGTTACCCGATCACTCGCAGCCTTCTTTTCGACGGGTATCAATAATACTCCAAATTTTCCAGCCGGCGGCCGTTTTGATCAATTGAAATGCATTGACCCCGCAGTGGCTGAAATTGCCTTTGTAGTAAAATTGATAAGGGGTCCAAGCCGTGGCCATATCGCCGTCGATGCGAATCTCTACGGCACTCAATCGCTCGTCCAGATCCCCCGCGGTCGATTTGCCGATACTTTTGATGAAGCCTTCAAACGAATCGGAGCGTACGGTCACTTCGCCCGACTTGTTTTTGGTAACGGTCTCCAAACGCGCCCCTGCCATCAACGATTGACGCACCAAGGTAGAGTCACTTTTTTTCATACCCTCAAAGAGTTGTTGGATAGGGACTCTTACAAGAGGTTCTTCCGTTTTTTGGGCAGTTGTTTTTCCGCAGTAAAGCAGGGCGACGAGCAGCAGATACATCTGTTTTTTCATGGTGACAGGAGTTTAAGTAAATAAAAGAAGCGACGCTCATAGAAACGTCGCTTCGTATTTATAGCAAATGAGGAAAGACCTAATTGGCGGCAGTAGAATCAGCAGCTGCGGGAGCCGCCACTGCCGCTACGGGGGCGGTCGTTTCAGCCGTGGCTGAGCCGTACAATTTTTCACGAATCGCATTGGTGCGTTGTTCCAACTCGGGTTTAGCCGTATATTTAATCTTAGTTTGACGAGCTGCCGAATCAGGATGTACGCCGTATACGTACTCATCACCGGCACGTACGTCGGGTTGATCTATGGTATTATTCTTTTGATACTTACAAGAGGCTAAAGAAACAGTTACTAACAAAGCACTTATTTTCAAAAAGTTACGTTTCATATTCCGGATTCGTTTATCAAATTTGTACAAAAATAGAGGTCAAATTTGAATTTGCCAACGTTTCTACATTTGTTTTGCAAAAAAAAATGCCCTGATTGACTTTTTAAATAAACATACTTTCAAATTGTTGAATTGACTGATGTCCTCAAAATTAGATAAACTGACCCCCCGCGAAATAGTCGCCGAATTGGATAAGTACATTGTTGGCCAACACGACGCAAAACGAAATGTGGCGATTGCGCTCCGTAACCGTTGGCGACGCATGAACAGTACCCCTGAAATGCAGAAAGAGATCATTCCGAACAATATCTTATTGATCGGCTCCACCGGGGTAGGAAAAACCGAAATTGCCCGCCGATTGGCGAAAATAGCCGATGCCCCGTTTGTAAAGGTGGAGGCTTCCAAATTTACGGAAGTGGGTTACGTGGGACGTGACGTGGAAAGCATGGTGCGTGATTTGGCGGAGCAATCGGTCAATATGGTGAAAACGGCCAAAAAGGAAGCCGTAAAACAAAAAGCACAGGAGATCGTCGAAGACATCATTTTGGACGTGTTGATTCCGCCGATGTATCCGAATAACCAATCGTATATCCGCCCTAATATGGGGTTTGAAATCACTGATGATACCGATGCGGTCAACCCGCCGCCGCCGATTGCTTCCATGCCCGATCAAGAACTGAATGAACGGACAAGAGGCCGTTTTCGGGAAAAATTAAGAGCCGGGGAGCTGGAAAACCGAAAGATTGAAATTGATATGCAGTCATCCTCGGCACCCAATATCGGGGTAATGGGTGGCCCGATTGACGATGTTTCGATGATGAATATTCAGGAAATGCTCGGCAATATGATGCCGAAACGTAATAAAAAGCGCAAGTTGACCATTGCCGATGCCCGTAAGCTATTGTTGGAAGAAGAGGCTGCCAAGCTTATTGATATGGACGAAGTGAAAGAAGAAGCCTTGGCCAAAGCCGAAGATTTGGGCATTATTTTCATTGATGAAATTGACAAAATCGCCAACTCCGGCGGTAAAGGGGGCGGGCCTGACGTAAGTCGGGAAGGGGTACAGCGCGATCTGCTGCCGATCGTAGAAGGATCTACGGTCAATACCAAGTACGGCCCGCTCAAAACCGACCACATTTTGTTTGTGGCAGCCGGGGCCTTTCACGTGTCCAAACCTTCCGACTTGATTCCGGAATTACAGGGCCGTTTTCCGATTCGGGTAGAATTACAAAGCCTGACCGAAGAAGACTTTTACCGTATCCTGAAAGAACCGCGCAATTCGCTGACTCGCCAATACAGCGCGATGATGGAGGCCGAAGAAGTAGAACTCTCGTTTCAGGACGAAGCTTTACGCGAAATTGCCAAATTAGCGTTTGCCATCAATTCAGAGGTAGAAAATATCGGCGCGCGCCGTTTGCAAACCGTCATGAGTACGTTGCTCAATGAGTTTATGTTTGATATTCCGGATATAATTCAGCCGAATTCGCACGTCGTAGTGACGCGGGAATTAGTGCAGGAGCGATTGGCCGGTTTGATTAAAAACCGCGACTTAAGCCAATATATTTTGTAACATCCGAACAACGGCAAGGTTTCAAATCTTGCCGTTGTTCATTTAACCGGCAAGGGCGTCGGAAAATCTCCGACGCCCTTGTTTTAGGAATAATTTCCGAGTTTACATACTCCGCTCAATCCCCATTTCCAACCCGCGCAATTCTGCCAACCCGCGCAGACGGCCAATGGCCGTGTAGCCGGGGTTGGTCTTTTTGGAAGCGTTGAGGTCATCGAGCATTTTGTGACCGTGGTCGGGTCGAAACGGCATTTTCAGATCGGTTCGTCCTGCTTCTTTTCTTCTTTTTTGTTCTGTCAATAAGGCTTTCATCACACCGTACATATCTACATTTCCTTCTAAGTGATTGGCTTCGTGGAAGTTTCCTTCTTCGTCGCGTTGGGTGGCGCGGAGGTGAATGAAGTGAATGCGGTCGCCGAGACGCCCGACCATGCCCACCAGGTCATTGTCGCCCCGTACGCCGTAGCTACCCGTACAGAAGCACAAACCGTTGGCAGGCAACTCTACCGCCGACAGCAATTGCTTGGCGTCGGCTTCGGTACTGACCACCCGGGGCAAGCCCAGAATCGGATACGGCGGGTCGTCAGGGTGAATAGAAAGGCGAATGCCGGCATCCTGCGCTACCGGAACAATCTCCCGTAAAAAAGCATACAAATTTGCGCGCAATTCTTTGTCTCCCACGTATTTGTAGGTGTCCAATACCTCCCTGAATTGCTCTACGGTATAGCTTTCTTCCGAACCGGGCAGACCCGCGATGATGTTCCGAACGAGTCGTTTGGTATCCGCTTCGGTGGCTTGGTCTATCCACGCCTTGGCTTTTTTCTGTTGGGTTTCGGTATAGTGGGCTTCGGCTCCCTTGCGTTGCAAAATGTAGAGCTCAAACGCCGCAAATTCGTTGAAATCAAACCGCAGGCCCGTAGAACCGTCGGGCATGGGGGCATCCAAGTCAGTGCGGGTCCAGTCGAGAATGGGCATGAAGTTATAACACACCGTATCAATACCGCAGGCGGCCAGATTGGCGAGCGACTCTTTGTAGTTTTCGATGTATTGTTTAAAATTTCCGGAGGCTTTTTTGATGTCCTCGTGGACGGGCACGCTCTCTACCACCGACCAAGTCAGCCCGGCTTGTTCGATGATTGCTTTCCGTTGCTTAATGTCTTCCACCGTCCATACTTGTCCGTTGGGAATTTGGTGCAAGGCGTTGACGATGCCTGTTGCACCGGCTTGTCTTACGTCCTGTAAGCTGACGGGGTCGTTCGGGCCAAACCACCGCCATGTTTGTTCTAAGGCCATATATATATTGAGGTAATTAGGGTTTAGTAGTTAGGCAAATTTGGATTTAATTGATTTAGAGTGGATTTAATTGAAATTCAATCACTTAAATCAACCTAAAATCTAAATTAAATCTGCACAATTACTTTAATGGAATACTTGTTTTTTTTCTGACAACTTCGTATTTAGAGAAAACAATAGGCACCGATAAGAAAATAAATGCTAAAAAGAAAGGCTTCTTATTCAGTGACAAAACTAACCTTGAAGATGGAATGAATACAAGAAACTTCAGAATTAAATTCGTATTCCTCCAAATTACGAAATAAATTAAGGGAAGTTTTGGTTTCAGCCGGTATCTTATTTTAGAACCTATTGAACATGTAAAAAAAGACATACGAAAAAGTAAAAAAAATATCTCCCTGCTTTGGGAAAATAACCCGAAGATTACAAGGTTATAACGGCTGCTTGATCAAACCCTTTGTTTTCTCCATAAGCACAGTAGCCCAATTGATTGGTGAGCAATTTTGTACGACCGATTTCAATGGTCGGTCTATTGGCATGGCTGTGTCCATATATCCAATAATCGGGCTGAGTATCTGAAATGAAAGCGTCAAGATTCGTAGCAAAACCCTGATTCAATGGGCTTCCCTGATGTTTGGGATGGATACATTGCAGGGAGGGCAGATGATGCGTCACAACCACCGTAGGCAGGTTACTTGGTTTTGAAAGTTCAATTGTTAAAAAATCAAGAGACGGTTTATGCAATTTATTGGTATAAATCCCGGTAGTAAGTTTCCGACCGTTGTAGTTGATCAGCTCAAAATCAGACATATTTTGACCGATATAAATTCCTTCCAAGTCACCGATGTATGACCAAAGTGTACTGAATACAAAGCGTACATTTTTGTAAATGATGGCGGTGTTGTTGAGCAGATGTACGTTTTTCAGAACTTTTTTGTTGAGCGTTTTCTCTGCCTGAGAAGCATCCCAACTGCGATAAAATTCGTGATTACCGCAAATCCAAAATATCTGTTCAAACTGTTTGGAGAGCTTTTTGAAAAAGTCTTTTTCGGTTTTTCTTGATTGAAAATAGAGCAGATTGGTAATATCTCCTGCCAAGATAAGTATATCGCCTGCCGGCAGAAGCGGTGAATCTTGAAGGAATTCAGCGTTTTGAGTAAACTCTAAATGCAGGTCGGAGCAATATTGGATAATCATAAAATAAAAGGCCTGATTGTCAGTTGATACCATTAACTAAATTGTGTTAGGCAGGGTGAGGGAAATTTAGCAAATTCGCCTCATTAACTATAGCGTTTTGGGAGATTTTTATGCGAGTTCGATGGAGTATTTTTTTTCTGTTATGGAGTTTTGGACAGACATTACACGCCCAAAACAAAATGGTTGACAGCCTGCGCCATTGGTTGGCAGTACACCCTACTCAAGACAGTATGCGTGTGGTAAATCTTCATAGGCTGGCCTATCGGCTTTCGGAAATTGATCAAACGTCGGCGTGGCGCTATGCCAATGAGGCCCATCAATTGGCAAAAAAACTTAACAACAACACCAATTTAGGACAAAGTTATATTAACTACGCAATCTTAGAGTCGTTGGATGGAAACTATGCGAAAGGACAGGAGTATTATCTGAAAGCCCTGGAATTGTTTGAACAAACGGGTTGGGAACGCGGTATCGCTATCTGTCTTAACAATATAGCTGAAAATTATAAATCACTGAACCAACTTGACAAAGCGTTGGACTATACGTTTCGGGCACTGGCCTTGAATCAAAAAAAAGAAGAAAAACGCGGTATGGCTGTCAACCACGAGCAAATCGGTGACTTGTACCGTCGGATGGGTCGTTACGAAGAATCGTTGAAATATCTCCAAAAAGGGTTAGAATTGGCGAAAACAGCAGACCAGAATTACCAAATTTTGCCACAAATTTTATTGGGAATAGCCAGAAATTATAATGATCGCCGTGAATTTGAAACAGCCTTGGACTACCTCAATCAAGCCACTCAGCAAAGCCAAGTACACGGAGAGAAATTATTGCAAATTCAGTGTTATCAGGAGGCGGCCAATACGTTTCGGCTTCAACATGACTTTGAAGAGGCAAAAAAATACCTGCTGCTGGCTTTTGAGACAGCGGAAGAATTCGGTTCAGTGGTAGAGTCGGCCAATTTGAATCGCCAAATGGCACAGTTGGCTGAAATTCAGGGAAATTACCGAGAAGCTTTGGCCTATTTTCAAGACTACAAGACACTTAGTGACTCAATGGAGCGTAAGAAAAATGTGGTACGGGCTGAGTTGATAGAATTAAAATACACCGCCTTTGAGAAGGATAAAGAGAATCAGCGACTTAAACAGATAAAGACTGAGCAAGAAGCCGAACTTCGTCGGCAAACCGGTTGGATTGTGGCTTTGGCATCGTTGGTACTGGTTTTGATGGGCGTTTTAGGGTATGCTTATTACCGCAATCGCCTGAAGCAAATTCGGGATGCACAAAAAATGCAGGCAGAAACGATCCGACAAATGCAGGTCTCTGATAAAATCAGGAGCCAAATCGCCCGGGACCTGCACGATGATTTGGGAGCTACACTCAGCGGCGTGGCCATGCTGAGTCAGGCCGCCAAACGTCAATTGAAAGACCAAAACGGTCCGCTGACTGAGTTACTGGATTTGATAAGCGTCAATTCTCAACGAACCGTCAGTACGATTCGGGATATTATTTGGACCACGCGGCCTATGAATGACAGTTTGGAGAGTATCACCAACAAGATGAAAATTTTCGCCTCCGAAATGCTGGAGCCGGGGCAGTACGAATTTTGCGTTGCTGACAACTTACAGGACTATAAATTGCCTTCCAATCAGCAGTATAATTTCTATTTGATCTTTAAAGAAGCGATCAACAACATCGCCAAGTATTCGCGGGCAAAACACGTTTGGGTAGAGATCTTTAAAAAGAACCGACAACTTTGCCTGAGTATCAAAGATGACGGTATCGGTTTTGACAAAGAAACCGTAAAAGGCTACGGAAACGGCCTTTTCAACATGGAAAAACGGGTCGAAGAGTTGGACGGGAGTCTGGTCGTACATTCAGCTCCGACCTTGGGTACCCACATTGAACTTACGTTGCCTTTGGCTACTCACGCCAACGGTGCGCCGGCGTATTCTGTTTATTGAAGGGCTGCTCGTTCGGAACCCATGGGTTGCGTTCAAATCTGTCACGAAAATTTGCAGTGAAAAAGACAGGAAAAAGAATCGAAAAGCGATTTTTTCCGGAAAACCCCACCGAGCGGCAGGGGTAAGTGTTTGTTCCATTGCAGAGAAAAGAGTAGGTTGCACCCCTGAAATGTATAAAAACGTATGCCATGACTCCGCTTTCGGCTGTAATCATCACCGTAAATCAGGAAAAAAAAATTCGGAGGACGATTGAAGCGCTCAAAACATTGACCGACGACATCGTAGTGGTGGATTCGGGCAGTACCGACCTTACCCGAAAAGTAGCACGGGCCGCCGGAGCCACCGTATTGGAACACGCTTGGGAAGGGTATTCGGCGCAAAAAAACTTCGGGAATGCGTGGGCCAAGCACGATTGGATCCTGTCGGTAGATGATGATGAAGTCATAAGTCCTGAACTGGCGGAAAGTATTCGACAGGCATTTACTCCCGCTCCCGATGCTGATGCTTGATTTGCCGCTTCGACCGTTTTTCGGGGAAATTATCTTGCTCGGCGGGTGGAATCCCGAATCGCACGTGCGGCTTTTCAATAAAAAGATACATTCACGGAATACCGATGCCGTGCACGAAGGTTTGACCCTAAAGCCTGAGCACCGTATAAAAACTGTCGGGGTATGTGTATCATTATACGGTCGATACACCTGAGCAATTTGCGGCCAAAACGGATCAACAGCCACAGTACCCTTTTTGCCGAAAAAGGGGCAAATTGGGCAAAAAAGGCCAATGCCGTAAAAATATATCTCAGTCCTGCTTTTCGGTTTATGGTAGAGTACGTGTTCAAACTCGGCTTTCTCGACGGCTACTACGGCTGGTTTATTGCCAAAGAAAATGCGCGGTATACTTATCTGAAATATAAGAAGTTGGGGTAAAACAAAGAACCCTGATTCAGAAAAAAAGAAAAGTGCTTCTGATACATTTTCAGGCTTCAATTAGTGTAATCTGTAATCATGTGCTTATACAACTGAAACTTCTCATCTGCCGAAATTACCGGCAGATTTTCAGCGATTGCTGTGGCAATAATGAGGCGATCAAAAGGGTCTTTGTGAGTTTCGTTTAGCGGTATTGAATTGTAAGAAGTAATGTGTCTGTTTTTAAGAGACAGAATTTCAAAACCGTCATTTTGGATAATTTCAATTAATTCAACCATAGGCTTGTCTAACTCCGGCAGCTTTCCGATCTTTTGTTTAATGGCTATTTCAAATAAACTGATTTGGCTTACAAATAAGGTATTTCGCCCGTCAGAAAGTAATTCATAGATGGATGGTCTCAATCTTTGGTCAAATAATTGAAACCAAATTATGATTTGGGTATCGACCAAATAATCCATTACAGATAATCTTTTAGGTCTTCCGGGGTTTCATTAAAATCATCCGGAATACTGTAATGTTTTCCTTCAAGTTCACCGAGACGTTTTAAACTGCCCGGTACTCTTTTTTGTATCTTAGTCGGCTTCTCTTCATTCAGAAACATGACCAGAACCTCCGATTTTTCAAAATTGGGTACCGGTTCAAGAAATGTCAGTACTCCATTCTCGTAAATTCCTTTGATGGCGGTGTACATAATCGTATCATTTTTACAAATCTAACATTTCTGCTTCTCAAAAACGTTCGCAGAAGGAAAAACCAAATGCTTTCCGCATAAAAAAAGCGCCAACCGGATGGATCCGGATTGACGCTTTTTGGGGAGACATTTAAAACATATTTATGCTTTCATCACCCAGCCAAACGGATCTTCCGTTTTGCCGGTACGAATATCCGTCAGGAAGGCCTTGGCACGGGCCGCGAAGCTTTCCGGAGTTACAGCCGGCAGTTCATAATCAACGCCTTCAAAAGCAATAGTGCCGAACGGGGAAATCACCACTGCTGTTCCGGCTCCGAAAGCCGATTCCAAGCGACCCTCTTTCAAAGAATCAATTACTTCCTTCACGGAAATTTTACGCTCTTCTACCGGAATACCCCAATGACGGGCAATATCCACAATGGAGTTACGGGTAACACCGTTCAATATCGTATCGGAAGTAGCGGGGGTGATGAGTTTACCGTCGATCACAAACATGACGTTCATTGTACCGGATTCTTCCACAAAAGCATGGTCACGAGCATCGGTCCAAATGATTTGATCGTAGCCTTGCTGTTGGGCTAAGCGGGCCGGATACAACGAACCGCCGTAATTGCCGGCACATTTGGCCGCTCCGACACCGCCTTCTGCGGCACGAATGTAGTGTTGCTCTACTTTGACACGCGGCGGTTTAGCGTAGTATTTTCCTACGGGGCCGGTAAAAATGATAAATTTATAAGAATCCGACGGCTTTACACCGATGTAAGCGTCGGTAGAAAACATATACGGACGAATGTACAAGGAAGAATCAGGTGTCGTAGGCACCCAAGCGGCATCTGTACGGAGCAACTCGGTAAGGCCGCCCATAAAAATTTCTTCGGGTATTTCCGGCATACACATGCGCACGGCTGATTTGTTAAAACGTGCCCAGTTGTCCAACGGACGGAACATCAGTACGTCACCTGCGTCGTTTTTGTAAGCTTTCATGCCTTCAAAAATAGCCTGTCCGTAGTGGAGAGCGGCGGTGGCCGGGCTGAGGCTGAGATTGGCATAGGGGACAATCTGAAGGTTGGTCCATTCGCCGTTGATGTAATCGGCGACAAACATGTGGTCTGAATAATGGCGACCGAATACCAAATTGTCGAAATCTACTTCATGGATACGCGAAGCTTCTGCGCGTTGAATTTCCATGGCCAAAGTGTCCGTTGTCATTGTGATTGGTGGTTTTGACTGTACTGATATTATAAAAAATTACGTGGTGACGAATAATTGACTTAAAAATAGTTGTCAATGCAAATATTTTTATTTTTCCTTTAAAACCCAAAAAAATATTGATTTACTTATCAAATTTCAGTAAGTTTTCAAAAAGCAAGTTGGCAAAAGACAAGGTTAAATAAGACAAATGAGATAAAAGACAAATGAGCTATCTTTTGCATTTTTGCCATTTGCTTACTTGTTCATTTCTTCCGCCCTTCCCACTTTATCTCTTCTGCTCCCAATTCTTGTGCCATTTTTCGTGCCAGTACAAATAAATAATCAGAAAGGCGGTTCAGGTACCGAACCACCTCCGGTTCAACCGACTCGATTTCGTTCAGGGCAATGACCAATCGTTCGGCACGGCGACACACCGTACGGGCCACGTGACAAAAAGAGACCGAGGGGTGGCCTCCGGGCAAAATAAACGACCGCATCGGGGGGAGTTCGGCATCCATTGCATCCATAGCAGCTTCCAAAGCAAGGATGTCTTCTTCGAGTAAATCCGGAATGAAATGTTTTTTATTATCGGGTTCGGAGGCCAAAATAGAACCGATAGTGAAAAGCCGATCTTGAATGTACTTTAAAAAGTCGAGACGAACGGTATTGACCGGCTGGTCTCGGACAAGACCGAGGTAGGAATTGAGCTCATCGACCGTACCGTAGGTATCAATGCGCAGGTCGGCTTTACTTACGCGCGTTCCGCCTACGAGTGAGGTGCTGCCGTTGTCACCCGTTTTTGTATAAATTTTCATGGATGGAAAAGAAGGATAAATTTTGAGACGCTTATTTGCAGTATTTCAACAAACTTATCAGTAAAACGGTTTAACTTGTCAAAAAGACGCTGACAGCGTGATAAAAAGAAATGATGGAAACCGCTTTTCAAATCGCGAATGCACTCGTATTGCCACAGTGGCTTTTAATGATTTTTGCACCTCAGTGGAAAGTTACCCAATGGCTTGTCCGCTCGTATCTGATCCCCGTTGTGTTGGCGTTTTTGTACGCCTATTTTATTTTTAGCAGCGGCCCGCTTGATTTCAGTGATTTCGGTTCGTTGGAAGGAGTAAAAAATTTATTTGCCAAAGGGGGAGACAGTGCCGTTTTGGCCGGATGGATTCACTATTTAGCGTTTGATTTAGTCGCGGGGAGCTTTGTGCTACAGAATGCTCAAGCCAACAAAATCGCTCATGGGTGGATTGTGTTACCGCTTTTCTTTTGCTTTATGCTCGGTCCGATCGGGTTGTTACTCTATTGGATTATTCGGACGGTGAAGACGCGGCAGGTAAATTGATTTTTTTGTAAATAACGGATAAAGGCAGTTTTACATTCAAAGCCGGCAGCTCAATGGTTTCATTCAAATCACTGTAAAAATCCACGTACCAGCGTTTACCTTCACGATTATAAACTTCCGCTAAACATTCTTCCTGCTCAATGATCAAGTAATATTGTAAGGTAGGGAGTTGAGTATATTCCGCTAACTTAGTGACACGATCTACGGTAAGGGTACTTTCTGACAGCACTTCAACGATCAAAATCGGTTCGGCAGCATATTTTTTTTGATTACCGCTTTCGTGAAAAATGAGAAAATCAGGGATTCTGAAGCCTTTTCCTCCCTTTACCATCAGTTTTACGGCATTTTGGACAAAAATGAACGGTTGTTCTTCTAAAAGATTTCCTAAATAGCGGTGAATATTACCCGCAATTTGATTGGCTGCTACTGATTCTCCTGACCTTTCAATGATTTCTCCGTTTATGTACTCAAAACGCCCCGCATTTTGCGCACAGAAAGCAAAATACTCTTCGACGGTGTATAATTTTTCAGCTGCTGTTTCCATCCTCAATCACTTGTTTTCTTCAAAAATACCGCTTCTTCTTTAAAAGAGCCACTATTAGAATTTATGCTTTTTTCCCTTTTTATAGACAGACTTAAAACAGAACTACTATAAAAACGAATGGAACAGGAACTCCGCAGCCAAGACTGGTTTGGTAAAGAAGGCAAAGACGGTTTTATTTACCGCAGTTGGATGAAAAACCAAGGCCACGCGCCGCATCAATTTAAAGGCAAACCCGTGATTGGGATCTGTAATACGTGGTCGGAAGTAACTCCGTGTAATGCGCATTTTCGCGATTTGGCCCAAAGTGTTAAAAACGGGGTGTATGAAGCAGGAGGTTTTCCGTTGGAATTTCCCGTCATGTCGTTAGGTGAAACTCTTATTCGCCCGACGGCGATGCTCTACCGCAATTTGGCCAGTATGACGGTAGAAGAAAGCATACGCGCCAATCCGTTCGATGCCATTGTGCTGCTGACCGGTTGCGACAAAACCACCCCTTCGCTCATTATGGGTGCGGCAAGTGTGGACCTTCCTACCATAGTTTTGCCGGGCGGACCGATGTTGGCCGGGCGTTTTCAGGGAAAAGCCATCGGTTCCGGAACAGACGTCTGGCGTTTTGCCGATGACCTGAAAACGGGCAAAATGACCCCCGAGGAATTTGAAGAAGCCGAAAGCTGCATGAGTCGCAGTATCGGTCACTGCTCTACCATGGGCACTGCCTCTACCATGGCGACCATGGCCGAGGCCTTAGGGCTTACCCTACCGGGACTTTCGGCCATTCCGGCGGCCGATTCGCGCAAGAAAATGAACGCTCACCTGACGGGGATGCGCATCGTGGAAATGGTGAAAGAAAACCTGACCCTGTCAAAAATATTGACCAAAGAGGCTTTCGAAAATGCCATTATGGTCAATGCTGCCGTGGGAGGCTCTACCAATTTTGTGTTGCATTTACTGGCCATTGCGGGTCGGGTGGGAGTAGACCTGAACTTAGATGATTTTGACCGGGTGGGTTCGCGTATGCCGTTTTTGCTCAACGTAATGCCGTCCGGCAAATACCTCATGGAAGATTATTTCTATGCAGGCGGTTTACAGGTGGTTATCAATGAAATCAGAGAACATTTACACCGAGACGTGATAACGGTCAACGGAAATTCACTGATTGATAATTCGGTCATGGCCAAAAACTGGAACTCGGACGTGATTGCTTCGGGTCAACAGCCAATACTGGAAGAGGGTGGTATTGCGGTCATTAAAGGAAATCTGTGCGAAAACGGTGCTGTTATTAAGCCGTCAGCGGCTTCTGCCCATTTGATGAAGCATAAAGGCCGGGCAGTGGTGTTTGAAACTATTGAAGACTACCACGCCCGAATTGAAGATCCGGAGTTGGACATTGACGAAACTTGTGTAATGGTGCTTAAAAATGTGGGTCCCAAAGGGTATCCCGGTATGCCTGAGGTAGGAAACATGGCTTTGCCTAAAAAACTGTTGGAAAAGGGCATCAGCGATATGGTTCGTATCTCCGATGCCCGCATGAGCGGTACGGCCTACGGGACGGTGTTGTTACACGCTTCTCCGGAAAGCGCCATTGGCGGCAATTTGGCCTTGGTCGAAAACGGCGACCTGATCGAAATAGATATTCACGAACGATACATTCATTGGCACGTTTCCGACGAAGAAATTGCCCGGCGCCGGGCCGCTTGGAAACCTTTGGGTCTGGGTTATGATCGCGGTCATAACAAACTGTACATCGAGCACGTCACCCAATCGCACGAAGGCTGTGATTTTGACTTTTTGGTAGGAAAATCAGGCCATAAAGTAAATCGTGAGTCGCATTAAGGACCATTGGTTTGGGTGCAGAAAGCACTTTCTTGACCCCGCCGGTACCCGACGGGGTTTGTTTTTTCCTCTCAGATAACCGGCAATCGGATAATAAATACCGTTCCTTCGCCCTCCTGAGACTCTGCTTCAATGGTACCGCCGTGCCCTTTGGTGACAATGTCGTAAGCCAGACTTAATCCCAGGCCCGTCCCTTGACCGGTGGGCTTGGTAGTGAAGAAAGGCTGAAAGATTTTGGCTTTAGTACCCTCCGAAATACCGGTGCCGTTGTCGGATACACGCACCTCAATCTGATGATCAACCGTTTGAGTCTTTACCGTTACTTTCGGTTGGTACCCTGTTTCTCCTGATTTCCGGCGTTCATTGACGGCATAGAAGGCATTGTTTATCAAATTCAACAACACTCGCCCCATGTCCTGAGCGACCAAATGTATCTTGGGTAAATTTTCGTCAGGCTCTAAAGAAAATCCTGAGTTGAAATCACGATCTTTTGCTCTCAAGCCGTGATAAGCCAAACGTAAGTATTCATCGGCTAAGGCATTCATATCGGTCAATTCACGTTCACCCGTGGCTTGACGGGAGTGTTCCAACATCCCTTTGACAATATTGCCGGCGCGTTTGCCGTGATGGCTGATTTTATGAAGGTTTTGTTTAATGTCGTTGGCAATGGCTTTGGTTTCTGTCCAATCTCCTTTATCCAGTTCTTCGTGCATCTCGTCCACTAATTCAACGGACACTTCAGAAAAATTGTTGACGAAGTTGAGCGGATTTTGAATTTCGTGAGCAATTCCGGCCGTGAGTTCGCCTAAACCGGCGAGCTTTTCGGATTGAATCAATTGGGCTTGGGTGGTTTTGAGGGTTTCCAAAGAGCTTTCCAATTCGGCTGTGCGTTCTGTTACCTGCATTTCCAACAATTCATTTTGATTGGCAAGCAACTGTTGCTTTTCCTGTTCATGAGCCAAATTTTTGGCTGATAAAGCTTCTGTTTCCTGTATTTTTTTTCGTAATGCCTGATGAGTTCGTGAATATTCACGAACTAACGAAAAGGAAAGACCCACAGGAATACTCAAACACATGATCATGAAAAGACCTATCGTAAAAAGGGTAATATAGTCAATATAATTTTCTATGGATTTGTAGTCCTGAATAAAAGTGCCCATCAGGACAGAGAAAATAATGACAATAATAAAGCAACCTGCTACCGTCAAAAGGGAATAAATAGGCACTTTCGCATTTGGGTTTCGTTGCTTGTCGGCAAGGATACTGACGCGGATAAAATCAATAAAAATGAGCAGAAAAAAAGGCCATACTTCTAAAACCAAAGGCAAACTGATGGCAAAAATATGGCATCCTACACTAATGACCATAATGAGTGCCTGCAAATAGAAGAAGGTACGAAAAGGGCGGTTTAAGTACAGATACAAAGAGGCATTGATGAAAAGAATACCGCAATAGAAAGAAGTGTCACCAATCAACTCATTTATTTGCTCAAAAGTAAGACGACGAAAACTGTTTTCAAGCAGGGTCGAGAGCAAGGTAAAAACAAAAAACAGCATCGTGAACCCTAAATAAAGACTGACTTTTTGCCGGCGATTCGAAACAAAAAAAGAAAAATGAAGAATACTGAACACCAAAAAAATACCGATACACAGGCAAATAATACCGGTGGTCAGTTTTGGTTCGTTGAATATATTTTCACCGGAACGGATAATATCTACTAATCGGAGTTCAAACGTTTTTCGGCTTGTGCCCGGGTAGTAAAAATTAGCTTTGGTAAATGAAAAACGAACCGCTAATACGTGCAAATTGGTGTCCGGAAAACTGATAGGTATAAAGGAAGCCTGTAAGCGAGGAACTTCCTTTGCCGGATTTATACTTACCAAGCCTACTTTTTGCAATAATTTCCCGTCTAAATAGATTTCGGAGGCTCCTATTTGATGAATGTTTAAATACAATGGCTTACCGGCTAAGCCGGGTGCCACTTTGATAGGGCGCCTAAACCAACCGATTTGGGCCTCACGAAGTTTGGATAACGTTTGAATGTGGCTTGTAGGAACGATTTTTTCCCAATCTTGATCATTAAAATCAGGCCCGGCCCAAGCAGTATTATCGCCGGCATGCCATTTCCAGTTTCTGCTCAGTACCGTACCGTCGTCATCAATACTTTGAATCGTAATGGATTTCTGCCCCCAAAGGTGAAGGGCACAACTGCTGAAAAGTATAAATAAAAGGAACCTCGTATACATCTCAATGAGTTAAATTATAAAATCAGGCTTATATCTTCCCCACGGTCGTTTACTGTTTGATGGTTTTCTCTGTATTTGAACAGCTTTTCTGAGCCGGCGTTAAAAAGTCAAGTCAATTATTGCCCCAATAACCAAGCCAAAATCCCTTCCTTTAAAGCGTAAGTAGAGCAACGAATTCGGTTGATGTTCAGGCTTTTCAGGACCTGCTGAATTAATATGGCGGCAGGTACGATCATGTCTGCCCGCAGCTCGATCATGCCCGGAATAGCCATCCGTTCGTCATGGTTGAGAGAGGTTAGAAGACCGTAAGCCCGATAAAACTCCTCTAAGGAATAGTCAAAATCGGTTTGGTTGGGGTCAGGTAACCGGCCGAATCGGTACATATAATCCATATCTGTCAACGTATCAAACGATCCCGACGAGCCAACTAAGGTTTGCGGGGCGTATTGGTGGGCGGCATTCACAAGCGGCAACAATTGCTCCTGAAAATAGTGGTGCATGCGCTGAACAGCTGAAGCGGAAATCGGGTCGGAGTGCACAAATTTTTCCAGTAAGCGCTGCCCGCCGATTTCAAAACTTTGTTTCCAAAAAATACGCGATGCGTTACCGATAATAAATTCAACGCTTCCGCCGCCAATGTCCATGATGAGCGAAGGTGCGGTGCCTAAATCCAACGCCTGACACACACCTTTATAGATCAATTCGGCTTCCCGCTCTCCGGCAATGACCTCAATGGATATTCCTGTTTCTTTTTCGATAACTTGGCAAAATTCATTTCCGTTTCGGGCATTACGTATCGCACTGGTACCTATGGCTTTGACATGCGCCGGCTCTACTTGGTATAGGTCAATCTGCTGACGAAAGCCGTGCAGCACCGTTAAAGCACGTTCTATAGCTTCCTTGGTAATAATGCCCTGATTGATACCGGCTTTGGCAATTTTGGCCGGTATTTGTTCTTTGACTAATGTCTCAACGGTATCGCCTTGTTTGTCCACAATCAACAAATGAAAGGTATTACTTCCGAGATCAATGACAGCGTGTTTCATACGTAAGTTGGCCCGAAGGCCGGCCGAAATGATAAGCCTGAAAGAAAAGTGCAAATAAAGTTGATTTTTTAAAAGCAGACCTTTATTTTTGCAGTCCGTTTGTAAAAAAAGAAAAACATTTAAAAAAATATGCTGCTCATCCAGATCAAAGAAAACGAATCAATTGACAAGGCGCTTAAGCGTTTCAAGAAGAAATTTGAAAAAACCGGCGTGTTGAAAGAGTTACGTTCACGTTCGGCTTTTGAGAAAAAATCAGTGAAACGTCGTCAGCAAGTGATTCACGCATCTTACGTACAGAAGATGCGCGAGAACGAAGTATTCTAAGACGATTGTCTTTTAAAATATATGCCGAAGGCACTGCGATTCGTTGCAGTGCCTTTTTCTGCTTCTAAACCGCAGCCTGCCGAAAAGGCTTGACATCTATTTTCTCCCATACTTTTCCGGTTACGTACGGGTCGTTTTGAAGCCATTGATTCATTTGGCGTTCTTCTTCAAAATCAACGACCATCATAGAGCCGATCATTTTTCCGTCGGGGTCCAACAGGGCACCACCCATGATAAAGTTACCGTTACTTTTCAGGACTTTGGCTCCTTCCAAATGACGCCCCCGCACAGACATACGGCGGTCTAAGGCCTCGGAGTCGGTATAATCGTAAGCATGTACTACGTATAACATAAACGGCGCAAAAATTAAGTTAAGTTGATGTTTTGTCTTTAACAGAAAAGGCCGGAAAATAAGGATTTACCCTTACATTCCGGCCTTTCACTTATTCTGAAGACAAAAATCTATTTTGTTTCTTCCGAAGGTTCTTCCTCTTTGGTTTCCACTTTGGACGAACCGTACGAATTATTCATGAACTCTTGATAAACGGTTTCACGCTCAAAAGGGCGTTTGCCGATCAATCGCTCCAAATCGCTTTGGAAAAGAATTTCTTTCTGCAACAATTCTTTCGCGATTACCTCCAACGCTTCCCGATGCTTTGAAAGCAGTTCCATACAGCGAACATACGCCTGTTCAATGATTTTCCGTACTTCTTCGTCAATCATTCGGGCCGTTTCTTCGGAATACGGCTTATTGAAAGAGTATTCCGACTGCTTCGAGTCGTAGTAAGACATGTTTCCGATTTTGTCGTTGAGCCCATAAACCGTCACCATGCTGTGAGCCAATTTGGTCACTCGTTCCAAATCACTCAAAGCACCGGTGGACACTTTACCGAATACGACCTCTTCGGCGGCGCGTCCGCCCAAAGTCATACACATTTCGTCCAACAACTGTTCGGCACGATACAAGTATTGTTCGCGAGGAAGGTATTGGGCATAACCTAAGGCTGTCATTCCGCGCGGAACGATCGTTACTTTCACCAAAGGATCAGCATGCTCCAAGAACCAACCGGCTACGGCGTGACCGGCTTCGTGGTAAGCTACGATTTTCTTCTCGTCGGGTGAAATGATCTTGTTTTTCTTTTCCAAACCGCCGATCACCCGGTCCATCGCATCCTGAAAATCCTGCATAATCACTTCGTCGCGATCACGACGGGCGGCAATCAATGCAGCTTCGTTACAAACGTTGGCGATCTCAGCACCGGCAAAACCGGGCGTTTGGGTAGCGAGTTTTTTGGGGTCAACGTCAGCCCCTAATTTGATCGGCTTCAAATGCACTTTAAAGATCGCCTCACGACCAACGATGTCCGGTTTGTCCACGGATATTTGACGGTCAAAACGACCCGGACGCAACAATGCCGAATCCAATACATCAGGACGGTTGGTGGCCGCCATGATAATGATACCGGAGTCTGTCGCAAATCCGTCCATTTCTACCAACAAAGAGTTCAGGGTGTTTTCTCGTTCGTCGTTGGCACCGGGCATACCGCTGCGTCCGCGTGAACGTCCGACGGCGTCAATCTCATCAATAAAGATAATACAGGGTGCTTTTTCTTTGGCTTGCTTGAAGAGGTCACGTACCCGCGCGGCACCTACCCCTACGAACATTTCTACGAAATCAGAGCCGGAAAGGGAGAAAAACGGCACGCCCGCTTCGCCGGCTACGGCTTTGGCGATCAAGGTTTTTCCGGTACCCGGAGGGCCTACCAACAAAGCCCCTTTCGGAATTTTGGCTCCCAGTTTGGTAAATTTGGTGGGGCTTTTGAGGTAATCCACGATTTCCATGATCTCCTCTTTGGCCTCTTCCAGCCCGGCCACATCGCTAAACGTAATTTTGACTTTATTTTCAGCGTCGAACAGTGTGGCTTTAGAACGACCGATGTTGAATATCTGCCCGCCGGGGCCGCCTCCGCCGGTCATTCGACCCAGCAGGAAGTACATAGCCAATATCATAATGATCAAAAAGCCCCAAGTGCTGAGGAAGCCCGTCCAATCACTGCGGCGGTCGAAGTCATAGTCAATAGAATCACTGTCGGGTTTGAGTTTTTGGAAGTCGTCCAGAAACTTATCGGCAGAAGTGATCTCAAACTGAAAATGGGCACCGCCATTACTGAAATACGGCTTGTCATTAAACATGGCGCGGTACTTAGGATCTTCCAATGCCTTAGGGGTCAGGGTGACCTCTACAAATTCATTGTTGACAATAACAATATTTTGCACCTCGTGTGCCTGCACCATTTTCTCAAATTTCTTTTGGGTAATGGGTCGTACTGTTGTATTACGACTGAAAAAAGTTATTCCCAAAATTGCCAATACCAACGCCGCAATAATCCACCCTTGGTAGCCGGAACGGCGTGGATTTCGGTTGTTGGAATTAAGCGGGTTTCCATTGTTTTCGGACATGATTATTTCTCAATTTAATTATCGGGTTCTGTGGTAATTGCTTCACTCTTGAATCTTTTTCGGTTTCGTGAAGGCTGTATCAGCGTCAAACACTGACAACATTCCTGAGCCGATACGGGAATCAACACTATTTTTCGGGGTAATGTTCATTCAGGCAAATTCTTCCTCGACGTGAGTTACTTTGGCATCTCCCCAAAGTTGTTCGAGCCCGTAGTATTCGCGGCGTTCTTTTTTGAACACATGAACTACCACATCGACATAGTCGATCAGTATCCATTCTTTGGCTTCTCGGCCCTCCCGCTGCCACGGGTGTTCGGCAATAATTTTATATACTTCTGCCTCAACGGAGTCCGCAATGGCGTCAATTTGGGTATCGGAGTTACCTGTGCAAATAACAAAGAAGTCGGTAATGGCATTTTTAATTTCTCTCAGGTCCATGACTACCACGTCCATTGCCTTTTTTTCCTGCATTCCTTTAACTACTAATTGGCATAGCTGTACTGAAGATATAGCGATTGATTTGCGTTGTTTCATGCGTAAGTTTTAAATTGCATCCTTAAAATTAAGAAATATTGTACAAAATTAAGTCCGGAACGCTTTTTATTGGAAAAAATTTGATTTATCTGCCAACTTGTCAGTCCACTAACGACGAAGCGGCCGATTTGTTGCGTCTCGGTAAAGGCCCGGAGGGTACAGTTGTCATAACGGACTACCAAACTGCCGGGCGCGGACAACGGGGAAATCAGTGGTTGGCGCGGGCGGGTGAAAACTTTACATTGTCCCTGATCTTACGACCCAATTTCCTCCTGCCAAGTCAGCAATTTCAGCTAAATATTGCGGTTTCTTTGGGTATATACGAGTTTTTTTCTTCGATTTTAGGGGAGTCGCTCAAAATCAAATGGCCCAATGACCTGTATTGGAAAGATTCAAAACTGGGCGGGGTTCTCATTGAAAATACGATTCAAAGGACTCGGTTAGAAAATTCGATCATAGGCATGGGTTTGAATATCAATCAATTGGCGTTTGAACATCCGCGTGCTACTTCATTGCGGCAATTGACCGGAACAGAGTATGGATTGGAAGAACTTTTGCCGAAATTGCTGGTCTCGCTCGAAAAAAATTATCTTTTACTTCGCAACGGACATTATGGTCTGCTCAAAATCCGTTATTTACAAAACCTGTATCGGTATCAGGAAAAACACCTTTTCCAACGCGAAAATGAGACTTTCGAGGGCATGATCGCGGGCGTAGCCGATTCGGGATTATTGGCCCTACAAATTGAAAATCGTTTGGAATATTTTGATTTTAAAGGAATCAGTTATGTATTTTAAATCAAGGATGACCACCGCTGCGATCAGGAGCCTGAAGTCAGAAGCCGGAAGTCAGAAATCGGAAATCGGAAATCAGAACAGTACAAATTATAAAGGGCAACGGCTGTGTTGCTTCCTGCTTCTTGCTTACTGCTTCCTGTTGACTGCCTGTTCTTCTTCAGAGCCTGATTACGCTCCGAAGCCTAAGGGATATCCTCGGATGGATTTGCCGCCTCAGAAGTATCAATCCATGACGGAGATGCACCCCTATCAGTTTGAGTATTCAAAAAGCGCGGTATTGTTGCCGGATACGTTTGCTAAAGCGGAGGCGCATTGGATTTTTGTAGCCTACCCGACCTTAAAAGCAAGTATTCAGTTGACCTACAAACCGGTTCAGAATAATCCCCAACGCCTTGCCGGTTTTATTGATGATGCGTATAAGTTGGCCGGCAAACACCAAGTCAGAGCAACAGGTATTCGTGAGAAGGTCATTAAATCCAACTCCGGACGTACAGTGGTAGTTTTGGAGTTAGCCGGGGATGTGCCCAGCTACCTCCAGTTTTTTACAACAGATACCACCACCCATTATCTTCGCGGTGCTCTGTATTTCAACGTAGCCGATAAACAAGACTCCCTCCAACCGGCGATCGACTATCTCAAAAAAGATATGATGCACCTGCTCCATACCCTGCGGTGGCGAAAATAAACCGGGAATAGCGCTTAAAAAATTTTGGTCAATACGCTGTAACCCATGAGCTTGTCTTTTCGATAAGTTTCCGTTTTGATGTCCCAAAGCACTTCCGGCGTACGATAGCTGACCGTTTGAAAGTCAAAGGAAAGATTGACCAGCGTTTTATTGGTGATGGTCATATCGGAGGCTATTTTATATACTTCAAATGTTCCGGCAGGTACCGTCATACTTTCTTTGCCGGTTACTTTTCGGTTTTTAAGAACCATGCTATACATGATATTCATACCTCCTCCCATGGTGCCTTCTCCGTTGAGCGAGGCATCTTTGAGTGCAGCCCCTACCGTATAGGTGTCGCCGTAAATGAGGTCGTTAGAGGTAAATGTCATTTTGGCATCTTTCAACATGGGATTTTCCTGCGCAGCCATCATCGAGGTCATGTCGATCATCAGTTCATTGCCTTTACAACGGCATTGATAACTATTGGTCATTTGCGGTTTGTCTTTACCGTCAAAGGTCTGCATTTCCATTTTCAATACGGTCGTACCATTGTCGTTGGTTACGTCTTTAATGGTGTACAACAATTTACCTGTTTGCTTGTCTTTGGCGTTGAAATTGGCCATTTCAAAACCCATACCTGCCTTTACACTGAGGCCCATGCATTTTTGGGCCTGAACCTGAACTATGAATAAAAAGACGAATAAAAAAGAAATAAACTGTTTCATAGAAGAATAAAGTAAAGTGACTGAAAAAATTCAACGTTTAATATACGAGTAAAATCATACTCATCATCCCCACAAGCATAATGATTTTGCACAAACTGCTCAGGGCCCCAAATTCTCGTTTGGTATCGGCATAGACTAACCGATACACCAACCAACCGATCAGTGCCGATAAGGCAAAGAACATTCGAGCCAAGAGAGGGTTTTGCAGCCAATAGGCAGCCATAAAAAGGGTCGGAATGAACAAGGCGATCAGAACATATAAAAACAATTTGGTCCGCCGAATGCCCCAAACAATCGGCAAGGTGCGGCAACCGTGAGAGGCATCTCCGCGTACATCTTCCATATCTTTGATAATTTCGCGAATCAGTGAAATACCGAACGCAAATAAGGCATACAGCCCGACCAATTCGCGATTTTGGGGATAATAAACGGCCAAAATGACCAAAGAAAGCCCCGTCAATAAGGAAACAATGACGTTGCCGATCAAGGGGCGTTTTTTAAAAAAAGACGCATACAGCCACAGCAAGGTGACAGATAAAACGCTGATCAAAAATACGCCGTTGCTTACCCAAAGCCCGATAACACAGCCCAATACATTGAATACCTGATGCGTACTCATGGCTACGCGGCGCTTAAGGTACCGACCGATGATCACCCGCTCGGGTTTGTTGATGAGATCTATTTTTACGTCAAAGTAGTCGTTGATGACATAACCGGCGGCCGCAATGAGTACCGTCGAAAGGACAATCAGAAAAATACTGCGTTCGGCCAGAAGCTGCTTCCACTCATCGGCGGGTCCGATTAAAAATAGCCGTGCCATGTATTGCGTAAGGGCAATAATGAGCAGATTAGGCCAACGAATGAGCCGCAAGAAGCCTAATGTGATATCCTGTATACTGAGACGGTGTTTCAAAAACGGAGGGTTTGTTTTAGATGGCTATTATTTCACTGCAAAACAAAGGATATTTTTGATGTGTTTCGGGAGTTCATAAAATCTTTACATACAATACGGAGAAAAAGTAGGATTTTTTTTGTTGTAGTGGAAAATCCGTTCATCTAACTCTCCGTTCGCGAATGAAAATCGGTATTGTTTGTTATCCTACGTTTGGCGGCAGTGGCGTCGTGGCTACTGAATTGGGGAAAGCCCTCGCCTCCGTTGGCCATCATGTACATTTTATCACTTATTCTCAACCTACTCGCTTGGATTTTTTCAGCGAGAACATTTATTATCACGAAGTACACATCCCTAATTACCCTTTGTTTCAGTATGCGCCTTATGAGTCGGCTCTGTCGAGCGCCATGGTGAATGTGGTGAAGACCGAGAACTTGGATTTGCTACACGTTCACTATGCCATTCCTCATGCTTCTACGGCTTATATGGCCAAACAAATCTTACTCTCGCAGGGAATCCACATTCCGATCATTACTACGTTGCACGGAACAGATATTACCTTAGTCGGAAAAGATCGCTCGTATGAACCCGTGATTACCTTCAGTATCAATCAATCAGACGGGGTAACCTCCGTATCGGAGTTTTTGAAAAAAGCAACGTATGAGTATTTTCCGATCACTAAAGACATTGAGGTGATCCCGAACTTTATTGATCTGAGTCGGTTCAAAAAACAAAAGAAAGATCATTTCAAATTGGCCATTTGTCCCAATGGAGAAAAATTGCTCGTTCATACTTCTAACTTTCGCAAAGTAAAACGTATTGAGGACATTGTGCTGATGTTCAACAAAGTCAAAGATCGTATCCCGAGTAAACTGCTGTTGGTGGGTGACGGCCCCGAGCGAAATAAGATCGAAAATATGTGTCGTGACCTGGATTTGATGCATGATGTTCGTTTTTTAGGTAACTTGGACGCGATTGAAGAGGTATTGTCGGTCGCAGATCTGTTTGTGATGCCCTCCGAAACCGAAAGCTTCGGATTGGCGGCATTGGAAGCCATGGCTTGCGAAGTACCTTTAATTACTTCCAATGCCGGCGGTTTGCCTGAGTTGAATGTGCAGGGAGTAACGGGCTTTATGAGTAATGTGGGTGATATTGACGACATGGTAAAAAATGCCGTGTATATTCTTCAGGATGAGAACCTGCCACGATTTAAAGAAAATGCGTTGGCCCGGGCAAAAGAGTTTGACTTGGCTAATATTTTGCCGCAGTATGAAGCCTATTACGAACGGATCGTTGCCGAAAGCCATGAATCGTTGGAGAAAGAAGTCAGTAACCGATTCTGAAAAGGTGCATAAAAACGGAGAGACAAATTCGGCAGCAGAACCAAACAGTATCCGGACTGTTGTCAGTGAGGACACTGACAACGGCTTCAACGTAAAGACGAGTTCGGCAGCAGAACCAAACAGAATCAGTATTCAGACTTGTTGTCAGTGAGGACACTGACAACGGCTTCAAGTGCAGAAACAAATTCGGCCGCAGGCCCCACTGAATCAACCATCAGACCTATAGCGACGGGATTTTTCCGGACAACTGAAAACTATGAGAATCATTTTACCTTCGGCCGTTTTACTGACGGTTATTCTTTCCTCCTGTACCTCCTACTTCATCAGTAAGCCGGCACAGATGCGGGCTGTGGTCGTGAGTGATACGGTGACTGCCGCTGAAAGCCCTTTATCCCGCCAAATTTCCGCTTATTTGGCTCCTTTTCACGACAGTATGTATGTTCGCATGAATACGGTGTTGGTAAAATCGCCGCGCCGTTTGAGCAAAGGAGTTCCCGAATCAGAGTTGGGCAATTTGATGGCCGATATTTTACGCGAAATGGGGCAGGAAAAGTACGGAAAACCGGTCGATGTGGCTATCACTAATAACGGCGGGATTCGTACGGATTTCCCCGCCGGAAACATCACCTTGGGCAATGTGTACGAGGTGATGCCGTTTGACAACGAGTTGGTAGCCATCACCCTTTCGGGGGAAACGATGAAAAAGGTCATTGATTATTTGGCACAACGTAAAGAACCGCAATCCGGTTTGACCTTGGTCATTGATAAAGCCACTAACCAACCGAAAGAGGTTTTGATCGGGGGGAAGCCGTTGGACAGACAGCGTACTTACACCCTTGTTACGAGCGATTATATGGCTATCAGCAGCGATATGGCGGCTATTGTGAAGACCAATCAGGGGTTTCAAATACTGGGCTATTTGATGCGCGATGCTATTGCCGATTACCTGCGACGCAAGGGGCAACAGAATCAGGAACTTGACCCTAAAAAAGACGGTCGGACAAAGGTGGTTGAGTAAAAGCCACCTTCCCCAATGGGGGAGTAAGTTTTTAAAGGGGGACATGCAGTTAATAAACTATAAAAAACATAATAAATCCCCCATTGGGGGTAGGGGGCTATGCAAAGAAGACTGTTTCTCAAAAATATAGTGGGTGTAAGCGGTGCTGTAGCGTTGGGGCAATGGCCGCTTGAAAGTTGGGCTGAAACCAATGCGGCAAGTCTTAAACTTACCATTTTGCATACCAATGACCAGCACAGCCGTTTAGAACCCTTCCCGAAAACAGATCGCTTGGCAGGGCGCGGCGGCGTGGTGAATCGGGCACGGATTTTGACTGAAATCAGGTCAGAAGAGCCGAATGTGTTGCTGTTTGATGCCGGGGATATTTTTCAGGGAACCCCTTATTTTAATTTCTATAAGGGTCGGCCCGAAATTGAATTGATGAGCCAAATGGGCTACGATGCCGTAACCATGGGGAATCACGACTTCGACGGTGGATTGGATTTATACGTCAAACAAATCAAAGAATACGCCAAATTTCCGGTATTGGTAGCTAATTACGATTTTACGGGAACAGCGATGCAGGGTTTAGCTCTGCCGTACAAAATTTTTAAAGTGCAGGGCGTAAAAATCGGCGTATTCGGCTTGGGTATTGACCCTAAGGGACTGATACCCGAAAAATTGTTCGGCGGTACCAAATACCTTGACCCCGTAAAAACGGCAAACGAAACGGCTGCTTTTCTAAGGAATGAGAAAAAATGCAGTTTGGTAGTTTGCCTTTCGCACTTAGGCTACAAAATGAGTGACGGCGAAGTGTCGGATTTGGTCATGGCCCCCCAAACCAAAGACATTGATTTGATCATCGGAGGTCACACGCATACCTTTTTGGATGCACCCACAGCCCTGAAAAATCAAGCGGGAAAGCCGGTGTTGGTCAATCAGGCCGGATGGGGCGGAGCCAGTCTCGGGCGTTTGGATTTTACCTTTGACCGCGTTTCAAAACAAGTCTATTTTGCGAGTCAGGCTGTGTCTGTTCAATAGCCGAAGGCCGGGATAGAAGGGCCTAACTCGGTTTTACCACTATCAGCAGAAAATCCTACCTGTAGGAAGCCAAATTTGGTATGGATATGGTCTGACCGGAGGTCTGACCCGATATTACCACTATCACAAGCGGGTTCATGACCGTAAAACAGCAAAGTTGCAGCGATTGTTAAATCATTTTTTAAATCACCATTTTTAAGAATAGTTGCTCTTTAAAGCAATCGAAAAAAGTTGTTTTGACGCAATATTGTTTTGTTTTAGGTCAAATCAGTATTTTGCAAAAAAACAAATCCTTCTGTTCTCTGTTTAACAAATTCCGGGTCAGGACCGTAAGGCGTTAATCGAGGCTAATCAAAGAACTTTATGAATTCCGAAAATCAGCTTAGAGTTACTTCCGAAGTAGGTACACTTCGTCGTCTCCTTATTCACAGTCCGGACCGCGGGTTGGGAAAAGTAGTTCCCTCCAAGGCACAGGACTGGCTCTTTGAAGACATTGTGCATCTGGATACCATGCGGCGCGAGGAGTATGATTATTACGTCAAAATCCTGTTGTATTTTCTTGACCCTGAAAAGGTAAAGGGCAAACTCAAAGAGATAGATGCGGATACCTCCCGAGATTTTTACAAACCCGACAGCCCCCATTATTTTAATTCGGACAAAGTCATTGATATTCAAAAGCTGTTGGCCGAGATCTTGGAAGATGAAGCGGTGAGGACAAAATTGATCGCTTCCATTTGTGCCGTCGAGAGATGTTCGTTCAAAATTCAGCAAAAATTGAAGGAATATACACCCGTAGAGTTGGCCAAAATCCTGATTTCAGGTTCTTTGCCCGACAAACACATGATTTTTGCTCCCTTGCCCAACTTCATTTTTACCCGGGATATAGGTATCGTTATCAACGAATTTGTCTTGCTCAATAAACCCGCAAAAACAGCCCGAACGCGAGAATCATTACTGACGCAATACATTTTCTTTTACCATCCTCGATTTGAACCGCAACGCGCAAACATCATTGAAATCCCTGACAATGAACATCATTTTTTATTGACCGATGATGAACTGAAAAGTGATTATCATCGCTCCACGTTGGAAGGAGGCGATGTCATGATGGTAGCACCCCGCCACTTGCTGATCGGATGCAGTGAGCGCACCACCCTCTACGCCGCACAGCAAGTGATGAAAGTCTTGTTTGAACGCAACGCAGTAGATACCATCACGGTGGTAAAGATCCCCAAAAAGCGGGATTATATGCACATTGACACGGTCTTTACCCAAGTAAAACGCAATGTATGGGTGTTGTTGGGCTCCATTGCCCGGCAGGGAGATGAAGCCAAGAAACGGGACATTCTGCACTTTTTTGCGCCCAAAGAAGACCCCGATCGTTTACAGATCATGCAGTTCAATAAAGGTTGGGAAAACAAACCTACCGAAATCGAGAATTTGGAAGACCTGTTGACCGATATCAGTAAAAACGATTTGGGATGCAGCGACCCCGTCCGATTTATTTATTCGGGCAACAACGAATTTCCCTTTGGTGCCCGTGAGCAATGGACAGATTCCTGTAATCTGTTGGCGCTGAAAGATGGGGTGGTCATAGGGTACGACCGCAACGACAAAACCCTGGAAGCCTTTCGCACCGCCGGTTTCCGGACTGTTCGCGCCAAAGACCTGTTGGAGGAATTTGAAGCAGGGGTTTCGTCGCCGGATACGATTACGGATACGTTTATCATGCTGCCCTCTGCCGAACTTTCCCGAGCCCGCGGCGGCTCTCACTGCATGAGCCTCCCCATTTTGCGTGATGGTTTTTCCTTTTAATTCGTTAGTTTTATCATTAACTTTAGGGTAAAATCCGGCAAACTATGGTAACTGCATTCGTTCAAACTGACTTATTACCTACTGATCTTCAAACTGTCGAGGAATTTGATGACTGGCAACGACAACACGGGTCGGACGGAATTTTTGAATTTATCGACGGGAAAATCATTCATAAGGAGGCTATGAAGCAAGATGAAGCTTTTATTGCTAATTTTTTATTACGTCTGTTCATGCAGACGGCTGCTTTCAAAAATGGCGATATGTTATTACCTGAATTGGACTCCTACGTAAGTGAAACTCGCAAACGGGTACCTGACCTGACGTATTTTACAGCGGAGGAGATTCAGTTGATGCGTCAAAAAATACGGGTAAAATCGAAGTTTGCCATTGAAATTTTGTCTGATTCCGAGACGTTTGAAGATGTGATTGAAAAAGTGCAGGATTATTTTGACGCCGGCGGGCAATTGGTGTGGTACATTGTTCCCAAACAACAAAAAATATATGTATATACCAATCCGGATGAATCGAAGGCTTACAAAGGCAATGAAATCGTTTCGGGAGCTCCGGTCATAGCCGATTTTCAGTTTGAAGTTTCTAATATGTTTTCCTAAAAATCAGTAAAAGAAGTGGAAATATCGCATAAAATGCAGCCGCAGGCTACGTCGCACATCCTGATGATTCGTCCGGTGCGATTTGGGTTTAATGAAGAAACAGCAGAAACCAATGCTTTTCAGGATGCAAAAATAGCTGCACAAACCAAAGACGTGGCTCAGGAAGACGCTTTGGAACAGTTTGACAATATGGTAGCTTACCTCAAAGCCGCGGGAGTCAATATCATGGTGTACGAAGATACTCCGGAACCTCATACCCCGGATTCTATCTTTCCGAACAATTGGATATCATTTCACCAAAGCGGAAAAATCATATTGTATCCGATGCAGGCTCCCAATCGCCGTTTGGAACGACGCCCGGATATTATTGAAGACCTCAAAGATCGGTTTCAAATTGAGCAGATCATTGATTTGACCCACTATGAAGCCCAAGGCAAATACCTTGAAGGAACGGGAAGTATGGTGTTGGATCGCCGGTATAAAATGGCTTATGCCTGTTTGTCACCCCGTACCGATTCGGAAGTGTTGGATGCCTTTGCCGAAACCACCGGATACAAGGTCGTGAAATTCAGAGCCGTTGATGCCAACGGAAAAGCCGTATATCATACCAACGTCGTGATGTGCGTGGGAGATTCTTTTGCCGTCGTGTGTTTGCAGGCGATTCCCGACTTAGATGAACGATTGACCGTGCGCAAGGAATTGGAAAAAACGGGAAAACAGGTCATTGAGATTACCTTGGAACAGATGAATGATTTTGCGGGTAACATGCTGTTGGTCAACAATAAGCGAGGTGAAAAATTGTTGGTAATGTCCACCCGGGCCTTTGAGTCACTCACCCACAAACAGCGCGACGAAATAGATGACTACGCCACGTTGGTCCACTTTGACCTATCGGTCATTGAAGGCAACGGCGGTGGCTCGGCCCGTTGCATGATGGCAGAAGTGCATTTGCCGGAGAAATAAGTAAGTAGTCCACAGTCCACAGTTGGCAGTTCATATTAAACTCTGCACCCTGCACTTTACACTTTTCTGTATGACGTTCGACGAATTAAACCTGAATAAAGCACTTCTGAATGCTTTAAATGATTTAGGTTATACGACTCCCACCACGATTCAGCACAAGGTTTTTTCGGTCGTTATGTCGGGGAAAGACGTGTACGGGATCGCCCAAACCGGCACCGGCAAGACCTTAGCCTATTTACTGCCGTCCCTGCGCCAATTTCAGTTTTCAAAAGAAAAAATACCGCAATTGGTGATCATTGTTCCCACGCGTGAGTTGGTGGTTCAGGTGGTGGAATCGGCGCGAAAGTTAGCGGCTTATCTCAATTTAATGATTGTTGGGGTTTACGGCGGCGTCAACCTCAAACCGCAAGTAGCTGAAGTAGCCAACGGAGTGGATGTGTTGGTAGCCACCCCGGGCCGATTGGTAGATTTACTGTCGAGCGGTGTTGTCAAGCCGAAATCGGTTAAAAAACTGATCTTGGACGAAGCCGACGAAATGCTGAATCTCGGTTTTCGAGCTCAACTGAAGCTCATCTTAGATACATTGCCTGTCAAACGCCAAAACCTGCTCTTTTCGGCCACCATTACCGAAGAAGTGGAAGAGTTACTTGAAACCTATTTTAATCATCCGATCAAAGTAGAAGCGACCCCCGTTGGTACGCCATTGGACAATATTTATCAAATAGCTTATCCCGTTCCTAATTTTTACACAAAGGTCAACTTGTTGGAGTTGTTGCTGGGACATGATCCCGACATGGTCAAAGTGTTGGTGTTTGTCGCTACTAAGTCATTGGCCGAACGGGTCTACGAGCAATTGGAGCCGGAATTTGGCGATCGTCTGGGGGTGATCCACTCCAATAAAGCCCAAACGCAGCGATTTGAAGCGGTCAACCGCTTTCAAAACGGGGAGTGCCGTATTTTAATTGCGACCGATGTCATTGCCCGGGGCTTAGATATTGCCGAAGTATCACACGTGATCAATTTTGACATGCCCGAGCAGCCCGAAACCTATATTCACCGCATCGGACGAACGGGACGGGCAGACCGAAAAGGGATTGCCGTCAGTTTTATTACCGAACGGGAACAGGAGCAACAGCAAGCCGTCGAAGCCCTGATGAAGCAGCCTATTCCCGGTCGAGCCTTACCCAAGCATCTGGAAATTTCGGACGACCTGATTGACGATGAAGTACCGAGGGCTTACCTGAAACTCCCGGAGGTAAAAATTGCCAAAAGCGAAACCTACGGCGGGGCTTTCCATGAAAAGTCAGCTAAAAACCAAAAGGTGAATGTACGCCGTAATCATGCGAAAGAAATGATGAAGAAATACGGCAAGCCGATCAAAAAAACGCGCAAGAAATAACACAATTCCGTACCGGCCTTATCAGTATATAGCCCTGAAAAATGCCTTCCCTACGAAAAGATGTTGTCCATAACTTACGGCAATTCAGACGATCTGCATGGGTATGAAGGTCAGTATTTTCAACATGATTTCAGTAATGGCGGTTGTAGGTTTACTTACAGCAAGCCGCCTTTCGGAGGTGAAGGACCTTCATCGCCCGCTCGACGTATGGGCTTTTCGTTCGGTGCTCGACAAAAAGCCCCGAATGCTTACCTTAGCGCTGAACACGGAGGGCTATGTGGCCTACGACTTGGCCGATTGTCTGCTCTATAAAGTTTGGAAAGGGGGTATATCGGTAGAAGGAGCTCCCTACACGGATAAGAAAGAGATTCAGCCCGCTTCTTGGGGAACCGCCTATTTCACAGACAGTCTTCGTACGTTTCGGTGGAGTATTCAAAAAAATGGGACAGAATCACTGACGCGGGTCGTATTTCGGGGGTATGCCTTTAAAAATAACCAAATTTATTTGAACTACGCCCTTCTGACCGCTACCGGCGATACCATTAGGATAGAGGAGCGTCCGGAGTTTGTTCGTACTCAGGACGGTAAGCCCGGTTTTGAGCGCTTTTTTCGAACATCCTCCGTCCCGAAAGGCATGGCTGTTTCGTTAACGTCACCGAATAAAACCGTTTCGTTAAAGAGTAATGACATTACCTATTGGACAGAATCTTACGAGCCGCTTCCCGAACAATTCCCGCCGCCGCCCAAAGCCCAATTCATGCACGCCGGACGGGCCGTAATGGAAAAAAGTGATTGTTTTGTTTGTCATAAAATAGAGGAAGACGAGGTCGGACCGGCCTTTCTGAAAATTGCGCGACGCTACCCGAATGATAAAAAATCGGCGGCGTATTTAGTGAACAAAATCAGAGACGGCGGTACGGGGGTATGGGGAACGGGCGTGATGAATTCGCATGCGTTATTGACAGAAACCGACTTAACGGCCGTTGTCAATTATATTTTCACGTTCAAACCCAAAGAAATAGTCGTAGAAAAACCTGTACCCAATCGAAAAAATGCTCCGGTAACTACGCGCGTCACTAAGCCCGGTTTCGGTGCGCCCTTGGAGGGAGTTCATCCGAGCTACGATCTGAGTACATTGCATTCGAAAAACTTCAAACCACGCGTTGGGGCAATGGCTTTCTTGCCCGACGGGCGATTGTTGGTGACTACTTGGGACAAAGTCGGTGGGGTGTATTTGCTCGACGGGGTTACTTCGGGCGACAGCAGTCAAGTCAAGGTCAAACGCATTGCGTCGGGTTTGGCCGAACCGCTCGGCATTGAGGTGGTCAACGGGGAGATTTATGTGCTACAAAAACAGGAGTTAACCCAATTGATTGATACCGACGGCGATGAGGTGATTGATGAATACCGTTCGGTTTGTAACGGTTGGGGGGTAACGGCTGACTTTCACGAGTTTGCTTTTGGTTTGGTACACAAAGACAACCACTTTTACGTGACGCTTTCGATGGCCATGCGCCTCAAGCCCGACGAAAAACAACTGCCTGACCGCGGACGAACCCTGAAAATAAGCAAAGACGGCCGTTTTGAATCGGTCAATTTCGGATTGCGTACTCCCAACGGAATCGGATTAGGTCCGAATAACGACATTTTTGTGACTGATAATCAAGGACAATGGCTGCCCGGGAATAAATTCATTCACATCAAAAAAGGAGATTACCATGGCATGGCTTGGGGGTGGCTGAGTGATGAAACGGCACCCCCGATGGCTCCCCCCGCGATATGGCTGCCCGAAAACGAAATAGCCAACTCGCCGTCGGAGCCGGTGTTGATGCACGATGGCCCTTATAAAGGACAGATGCTTCACGGCGATGTTACCTACGGCGGTATTCAGCGCGATTTTCTGGAGAAAATCAACGGGGAGTACCAAGGGGCTGTGTTTCGATTTTCACAAGGCTTTGAGGCGGGTGTCAATCGCCTGCGTTGGGGGCCAGACGGTGCTTTGTATGTGGGCGAAGTAGGAATGACCGGCGGCGGATGGAGTTGGAAAGAGCGTTTACGGGGTCTGCAACGCCTGAAATACAATGGAAAATCCACGTTTGATATGTTGGCCGTACGCGCTAAACCGCAAGGATTTGAAATCGAATTTACCGAACCCTTGAAAGCAGGTAAGAAACTGCATCCTTCCGATTTTTTGATCCGGCAATGGTGGTATCAGCCTACCAAAAACTACGGTGGGCCAAAAATGGACTTGGAAGAAATGAGTATTAGCCGATGGCAACTGTCCGAAGATCGCAGGCGATTGTACTTGGAGATTCCGAATCTGAAAAAAGAACATGTGGTGTATTTCCGTTTACCGGACAATCTCCGCAGCAGCAGCGGTCAATCGCTGTGGTCGTCGGAAACGTGGTACACTTTGAATATAATTCCCAACTGATCTAATCGTTGTAGCAAAATGAATCGGCGCGAATTTTTAGAGTATTCCGGCTCGGCAGCGGCAATAGGTCTGCCTGCAATGTCTTTTATGGAAAAAAAGAGGAATCCTATTCGTATCAAAAACGTAGATGCGAATTTTGAGCGCGAGCCGCTCAACCCCTATCGTTTCAAAGGCGGGGCCATTACCGACAGTTGGCAAACTGTAGCGTTGCTCGAATCAGAATCAGGGATTCGGAAAGTAGGATTGGCCACGCAGGGCGTACTTTGGTCGGATGCGAGGGTAGCCGCGGAGCATTCTGAAAGTGCCGGCAATGCCCTCATGTACACCATGAGCGAGCGAGCCTTGCAAATGATAAAAGGCACTTCCTTTACCGATCCGGTCCAACTGTTAGATACTCTTTTGCCTGAGGTATTGGCCTACGGCAAAAAGATCACGGGCATTGCTGACTTACGTAAAACTTTTGCCCTCAATTCATTGGTGTGTGTGGACAATGCGGCTTGGTTGCTCTACGCGCACGAAAATAGAATGAACACATTTGATGAGATGATTCCTGCTGCTTACCGTCCCGGATTATCCTATCGGCACGATAAAGTAGCGAGTATCCCGTCGTTCAGTGTCGGTACCACGGCCGAACGCATCAAAGCTGCTGCCGATGAAGGATACTTTATCATGAAGCTCAAAACCGGTGCGGCAGGTACCCAAAAGGAAATGTTGGAGAAAGACCTTGCCTTTTTGACAACCTTGCACCAAACCATCGGGCATTACGAAACTCCTTATACCAAAAGCGGAAAGATTCCTTATTATTTTGATTTCAACGGTCGTTACGAACAAAAAGATACGTTGCTCCGGTTTTTGGACCATGCCCGGAAGATCGGGGCTTTTGAGCAAATTGCCGTCATCGAAGAACCGTTTGAAGAAAGCAACGAAGTGTACGTAGGCGATCTGGGCGTAAGGGTAGCCGCCGACGAAAGCGCCCATACGGTGGAAGATGCAGCTCGGCGCATTGAGCAGGGGTACTCGGCGATAGCGGTAAAAGCCATTGCGAAAACGTTGAGTATGACCATGAAAATCGTACAGTATGCCTACGAGAAGAAAGTGCCCTGCTTTTGTGCGGACCTGACGGTGAATCCGATTTTGGTCGATTGGAACAAATCGGTAGCTGCGCGGTTAGCTCCTTTCCCGAATATGTCCATTGGCTTACAGGAAACCAACGGGCATCAGTACTACAAAAATTGGGATAAACTCATGTCGTATCACCCCAAAGCCGGAGCAACGTGGACCAAAACCCAAAGGGGCGTTTATCCGACTGATGCCTCTTTTTACGCCCAAAGCGCCGGTATTTTGGAGCCGTCGGCGCATTATGAGGAGTTGTTTGCCAATAAGTAATTCAACCTCACGGCAGCGGCCGACCGTCCCACCCTCACGGTACGCCGTCGCGGCCTTTCTGGAGAGGGCTTTTACTCCCTTCTCCCATAAGGAGAGGGGGCAGGGGGTGAGGTTAAATTTTTACAAAAATCCTGTGGCGATACATCACGTATAAAACCAGCCAAACCAGCGCTAAACCTCCCAACGCGTTAAATACTTCGTGCCATTTCTCGGAAAAGTGGCCGTACAAGCCGGCAAAGAGCAGTTTGGAAGAGTGTCCGAAATCTACAAAACGGCAAAGCAGGTAAATGACCAACGAATTCATACCGATCACTTTGAAAAAAAACGCCCAACGGCTATACTGTTTGACGTCAATGACCCAATAAAAAAGTACGGATAGGAGGCTCGACATGCCGGCCGTTACCAAAATAAACGAACTCGACCATAAGTGTTTATTGAGCGGAAATACCGTTGCCCACAGTAATCCGGCACCGATACCTACTATTCCTGCTACACTCAATTGCGTTAGTTTTTTTGAGATCGCTGTCCGGCTGTTTTGCAACAGATCACCTGCCAAACACCCGAAAATGGTCAAACACGTGGCCGAAAGCTGAGTGGTCATCGCTAATTCGTCGTAAGTGGTTTGCTTCAAACGCCCCGGCATAAAATTGCGGTCGAGCCAGCCTACCAAATTACCTTCAAAAGTAAGATCGCCGGCACTGAAACCGGGTGCAGGAATCAGCATCAAGGCAACAAAGTACAAAACCAGAATGCTGATGGCGACAGACAGCATTTGTTTCCACGTCAGATTCATGTAAAGCAAGGCCACCAAAAACGTGGCGATACCGATGCGGCCGAGGACTGTACCGTAACGAATGTGAGCCGGGTCAAAAAAATCAACAGGGGCATTTTTGTCCAAAATCCCGAAGAAAAACAGAATGACCATTCGTTTAGCTACTTTTTTCGCTAACTCTGCTTTGGAAACTCCTTTGGCTAAGCCGCTTCGGAGACTGAACGTAAGCGAAACACCGGCCAAGAAGAGGAACAGAGGAAAGATGAAGTCATAAAACGTAAAGCCGTTCCAGTCGGGGTGTTCAAACTGATTGGCTATCGCATCGAGCCACACCCAATCGGTTTTGCCTCGCATCAGATAAACAAAGGCACCGCCGCCCGAGATCATAAGCATATCAAAACCGCGCAGGGCGTCCAACGAAGCCAAGCGTCCCGGCGTGAGGCCTGATTGAAGATTGGTTTTCATGGTTTAGGTTGTAGTGAATAAGAAGGTTTAGATTTTTATAACACAGATACCAAAGTTTATTTCGTCAACTCAAACCTACGAGTTACACAGAGAGCATAAAACTCAGTGAAACTCTGTGGTACTCTGTGTCCATACTACTTTCAATACTGAGTTTAGGTCTACTGCCGGTTTAGGTACGGAGTTTATATATATTACTCCAAAATCGGAATTTTTCGAAATTTCCTGATTCGGTGAAATGTCAGGTAATTGGCGTCGTGGTTGTTGTGGGCTCCGCCTGCACCGTCATCGTAAGCCGCGCGGGAGAGGAAGATCAGATGCGGGCCTTCAAACAGCCAATCCACGTACTGGAAGCCGTGTTTCACCGCATCCGGGTGTTGCAATACCACGCGGCGCAGATCCCATTTTTTTAGATCCTTGGAGCTGAACAGGGCTTGCGTATTGCGCAGGCTTGCGGGGTTTTTGCCGACATTGGCCGCTTTTACTTCCTGCGGAATGTAGTTGGACAGCGTCCAATACAATTTGGATTTGGGGTCGTAACGAATCGTGAATTTTTTGCTTCCTCCCGGAAAAGGAACAAATCCCGTGGCAGGGTCGAAGGTAGCCGATTTTCCATCGGGGCTGATGTGTACAAAAGCAGCTTTTTCTTCCAACGTTGATTTGTCGTCCACCCGCAGAATATCTACCAATTGTCCTTCCGGAGTGACCACGGCGTTTCCTTCAATCCACGCGCCAAAATTTCCGCCCAACAAGGTAGAATCATAGCGTAATACGTTGCTGTGGGTCCAGTTGGCGGCTTTCATCAGGTCTGCGTCCAAAGGTATAGACATCATAAAAGCGCCGTAGCGCTTACCCCATTTTTTGACGGGCCCCATGGCATCTTCCATCGCTCGCCACAATCGGCCGTTGTGTTCGAGCAGCGGCACGGGCGCACAGTGGTATTCGCCCGCCAAAAGTAATCCGGTTTCGCCGTCGGTGGGTTCGGTCCAGGTGACGCCGTTGTCGGTAGATTTGCGGATGATGGTGTTGCCGTGGTGTTTGCCGGTACCGAGAAAATACAGTCCATTCCGATGCACAAAGAGTTTGGACCAAAACTGCCCGTTGATTTCTGAGATCTGAACCCACGTTTTGCCCTTATCGGCCGAGCGGTAAATACGCGAAACAGGGCGTTCAAATTCATTGGATTTGGGGCCAAACAAATCATGCGAGGCCAAATAATCGCCGTTGGGCAAAATACAAAGGCTTGGCGAGCCAATGTACAACCCCGAGGAGGCCGGACTGTACGCCACCACCGCGCCCGGCACTTGGGCGAAACAGACCGTTACTCCCCAAATAAATAATCCACTAAGCAATAATCGTATTTTCATTCCTGACGCAAGTTTCAATCAACTGACCATAAAAGCGTCAGAAGACCGGAAAATACCGGGGAGAAAATCAGGAATGAAGTTTTATCAATGCGCTATTTTCAATTTCTCAAAAAAATCTTTTTCTTCTACTTCTCTGACTTCGCCGGGTTGTAGGTCTTCCAATTCCAGATCTTCGATGGCCAGACGTATCAATCGTTGACAACGATGCCCGACGGCACTTACCATTTTTCGGATCTGTCTGAATTTTCCTTCCGTCATTGAAATGAGAAACCAAGTATGCGGAATACGGTCATCAAATTCATGACCGCTCTGAAATAAGTTGTCCGGTTTTTCAACCGGTGTGATTTCACAAGGAGCGGTTACGTACAGTTCTTCGGTACCTCTGATTCGGATAGGAACCCCCGTCCGCAACAAGCGGAAGGTTTCCGCGCTCATTACCTTATATACTTGCACCAAATATTGCCGCCGGTGCGGTTTTGCGCCTTGAAACAAGGCTTTGGTGATGGTTTTATCGGTTGTCAGGATCAACAAACCTTCCGATATAGCATCCAACCGGCCGATCGGATGTGTTCCGGGCGGGAAATCAAAATTCAAATCGCTCAGTTTCCGCACAGGATGAGGCCCGATAAACTGGGAAAGCATATCGTAGGGTTTGTTGAGGACAAAATATCGTTTGGCGGAGGAAGGCATCAGAATAAATGCTTTACAGATTACTTAAAAACGCCATGGTATCTACTCCGTCTGCATAATCAAAGAGGGTTGGGGTTTGGGCTTGACCGAAAGGCAAGCTGTTGGGGTAATTGCCTTTTTGCGAAACAATGCATTGAATTTTGTCTTCCCGGTCCGCCAATTGCTCGTTTAATTCGGCTTGAGAGCTATAAGTCTCGTAAAATAAGACCGAAATAGGAGAGACCAACGCGTCTGTTTGGCGAAGCATCAGAAAACCGTTGTCGAGGTGGGGCTCTCTGTTGACCAAATACACCGATTTGTTGTATTCGTAGTTATTAAAGTATTTGTGGTGATTCACGTAATAAGGATGCAACGGAGCAATTGTCTCATAAAAGGCCGTGAAATCGTACCCTTTCGGAACAAACAGTTTGGCTACATTGCGGCAGCCCAAGCCAAAGTATTGAAGAATATCCTGTCCTAAGGCGGCCAAGTCTTCCGGTGTTTCATTTCCGTTGAGGATACCCACCGATGTACGATTGCGCCGAATGATGTTGGGCTTTTTGGAAAAATAGTACTCAAAATAACGGGCGGTATTATCACTTCCCGTGGCTATGTAGGCGTCAGCGGCGTTGAGTCGTTCGGCAATCGTGATCCGCTCTTTCCATTCCGGGTCAATTTCCGTCAATTGGTCTATGAAAAAAGCCATCAGTACGCGGTCATCCGTACTGATTTTGGCTATAAGATGATGTCCGCTGATGAGTACGCACAGTAAATCCTGAAATCCGACGGCCGGTACATTGCCCGCCATCACCACGCCGATCTTTTTAGGAGAAAAAGCCGGATCTGAATGAGGCAGGGTATATTGTTGTGTCCATTCCGTTAATTTTTCTTCCTTCAGGTATTCTTCCGAAATGGCTTCTAAGGCTCTGCGACTGAAATCGGGCGTAAACCAGTGATTTTGAGAATAGGCCCGTTGGATGACTTCATCGACGGCCGAAGTTTGGAGGAGTTTGCCGAGTTCTGCAAAAGACCGTATGCGTTTTGTGATAGTGTCCATTGAAATATTTATAGGAAAAGTACAAAAAATCAAAGAATTGTGATTTTTATGACCCAACCGAAACTTTAAATAGTTAAATTTGTTTTTTTATTGCAAGTGCAAATATCCCAAAACTAAACGATACTGTGCAATTATGGCTATCATGATTACGGATGAATGCATCAACTGTGGTGCATGCGAGCCGGAATGTCCGAATACAGCAATATATGAAGGAGGTGTAGAGTGGACCTACGCAGGCGGGACTCATTTGGAAGAAGTTGACTACGGCGACGGTACGGTGGTCAGCGCGAAAATAAAGCAGACCCCGGTCTCCAATGAGTTTTATTATATTGTAACTGACAAATGTACGGAGTGCATGGGTTTTCACGAAGAACCTCAGTGTGCGGCGGTTTGTCCGGTCGATTGCTGTGTGCCTGATCCTGACAATGTGGAAGATGAAGAGACCCTTCTGGCTAAAAAAGCTTGGATGCATGGCGAATAATTTTTAAGTCTTTCTTACAAAAGGCCCCTGAAGTCATTCAGGGGCCTTTTTTTTGCTTCATTCGCTCTGAATCAGGTATTTAACGTAATAACTCAAATTATAAAAAAATATAACTATTCGACTATTTTATTGATATGTATTGTCTATCTGAAAAGAATAATATTCTGATAATAGTCTATAATGCAGAATAAACTAAAAAATTGAACTATTTGAATAAAAAATTAAATATAACTAAAATATCAAATCAAAAAATGGTAAAATGTTAAATTTTTCTAAAAAAATACTTAAAATTTATACTAAAAATTTGGATGTTGACAAAATTAAGGTAATGTTTGTATCGAAAAACAAAACCACATATTGCCCACCTTAAACAAAATAATATTATGCAAAAGTTACAATTACTTATCTTATGTTTGTTTACAACATTTTTGGCTTTTCCTAAGGGGAATGATGAAGGAAAAACAGAGGGAAAGACAGAAACTAAAACGGAAAGCAAAACAGAAGGTAAGACAGAAGACGAAAAGAAAGGTACGTTTACTTTTTCCGGTTATGCTGATTCCTATTATATAGGCAACTTCAACAAACCGGCTTCTCGTAAAAACTTAGGCGCTACCAACGCTCGCGCTTTTGATCAAAGATCAGGTCAGTTTTCTTTAGGTTTGGTGCAAACCAAAATGCAATACAGCAACGAGAAATCAGATGTAGTGGTTGATTTGACGTTCGGTCCGAATGCCGATCTCGGGAACTACGGTAACGTTTTAGGTGCGCTCGGTTCTAACACCAACACGGCATTGGCCATCAAGCAAGCCTATTTCAACTGGAAACCTTCCAGCAAATTTACATTGACAGCGGGGCAGTTCGGTACGCACATCGGTTACGAAGTGATTGATGCCCCGGTTAACTTCAACTATTCGCTCTCTAACTTATTCAACAACGGGCCTTTCTATCACATTGGTTTGAAAGCGGCTTATGCCTTTTCGGATAAAGCTTCTTTGATGGTAGGTTTGGTAAACAACGTAGATAACCTGAACGACAACAACCGTAAAAAAGGATTGATTTCTCAGTTGTTCCTGAATCCGGCTAAAGGTTGGAACGTTTACCTGAACTTTATTAACAGTAACGAAGCAAATGAAGATGATAAAGGGAAAACGCCTGATGCCCACTACAGAGTGGTTGATTTGACTACTACTTTACAGGCTACCGACAAACTGTTAGTTGGTTTAAATGCTGCGTATGGTTCACAAAAAGGGGAGTACCAAGGTGTTGCCGGGCCGACCGATGCCAAAACTTGGGGGGGCGCTGCCGGTTATTTGAGCTTTGCCGCTTCGGATGTATTCAGCATCGGCGCTCGTTATGAGTATTTTGATAACACCAGCGGTGTGCGTGCATTGCTTAATAAAAAAGGCGAAGGTACTTCCGTAAATTCATTGACCTTAACAGGCAACTTCACTTTGGCAGACGGCCATTTATTGATCAAGCCCGAATTCCGCATGGATGCTTATAAAAAAATAGCCGGCACTGCTGAAACCAAAAACCAGCAGTTTGAAGATGCCAACGGCGATTTTACTAAAAATTCGCAATCGACTTTCGGCTTAGCTTTCATCTACAAATTTTAATAGAACGTAACCAAGTAGCTTTTTCAGAGGATTCTGTTCAGTCAACGATTGTATAGAATCCTCTCCATAAACCCTGACTAATTAAACTAAAACTTAAGTACAACCAAAACCAGTCAAATGTTTTTATGAAAAAGTACATTCCGCTCGTAATTTTGTTGGGTCTCAGCCTTTTAGGTGTTTTGATGCCCGCTATCCCCAAACAAATTGTGACTGAAGGTCTCAATTCGGGGGATGTTGCCTGGATGCTTGTCGCCACGGCTTTTGTATTGTTGATGACCCCCGGTCTGGCTTACTTCTACGGAGGTATGGTCAACCACAAAAATGTGATCTCGACCATGTTGCAAAGCTTTATTGCCATGGGAGTAATCAGTGTGGTTTGGGTGGTTGTAGGGTTCAGCTTGGCATTCGGTGATTCGATCGGAGGTTGGGTCGGCAATCCTATGACGTTCTTTATGTTTAACAACGTCTTGGATGGCAAACCTTGGTCATTGGCGCCTACCATTCCTTTGGCATTGTTTGCCTTTTTCCAGTTAAAATTTGCGGTAATTACGCCTGCTCTCGTGACGGGTTCATTGGCGGAGCGTATCAAGTTCCGTTCTTACATTTTATTTATGGTGTTGTTCAGTATTTTCGTTTACGCACCTTTGGCCCACTGGACTTGGCACCCTGAAGGATTTTTGTTCAAACTGGGTGTATTGGATTTTGCCGGCGGTACCGTCGTGCATATGTCAGCGGGTTGGGCGGCTTTGGCAGGGGCGTTGTACCTGAAGCGTCGCCGTGCTCACGTAGAGGCTAATTTCTTGCCACCGGCCAATATTCCTTACGTATTGCTGGGTACAGGTTTGTTGTGGTTTGGCTGGTTCGGTTTCAACGCCGGTTCGGCAGTGGGTTCGGGACCTTTGGCTGTATCCGCTTTAGGAGCTACCAACACAGCAGCAGCAGCAGCCGGTTTGGCTTGGGTATTGTTTGATGCTGCCAAAGGCAAAAAACCTTCTGCTTTAGGTTTCTCTATCGGTGCGGTTGTAGGTTTGGTAGCGATTACACCTGCCTGCGGTTTTGTAACGATTCCACAGTCAATTTTTATCGGCACGATTTCTTCTATGGTTTCTAACTATTTGGCACATCTTCGTACCAAAACTACATTGGATGATACCTTGGATGTATTCCCTTGCCACGGTGTAGGCGGTATGATGGGTATGTTGATGACCGGTATTTTTGCTTCCAAAGGGGTGAATGCAGCGGTAGTTGACGAAGGCTTGGCCTACGGTACTTTTAATTTATTCAAGAATCACCTGATTGCCTTGGTATTGGTTTCCGCCTTTGCTTTTGTGATGTCCTATGTGATTTTGAAAGTTACGGATATGATCGAGCCGTTGCGTGTCTCGGAAGAAGACGAAAAAGTGGGCTTGGATATCAGCCAACACGACGAATTTTTAGTAGAAGCTTAATTCTCCATTTCAACGATACCACAGAGGGCTCGCCCTGTTGACTGTGGTTTTGTTGTACTCGTTGAAGCTACTGGCTCTGCCGGTAGCTTCATTTTTTTTGCTGATTCCTCTACTCCTTTTTATTCTTTTCCTTCATTCAAATTCTTGGGATATATCTACGAAAGTATTTCCTTTTATATTCCTATTTTTCCAGGCTAAAGGAAATAAACACTCAATGGATTCTCAAAAAAGAAAAAAAGGAGAAGCTGCCGGGTAGATTTGATAAATTTATAGGGGTTAGTGACTTGATAATAAGGCAATTGTTTGTGAAATAGTATAGCCTTGAAAAAAGAACGAAAGAAAATTGTGGCTTAGAAATGGAAGGATATACCCTAACCGTCCGCAAACGAAAGACCGATTTTGTGCAAAAATTAAGCCCAAAACAGTACAATTCTCCGCTATTTTTTGTTTTTTAGTAGATGCGTATTTGAGCTATTGGTATAGAAAAATTAGCTTTGTGGCATATATTTTGTTTATTTATTTTTTAATATTACATCTGAAAAGCCATTTTATTCGTATATAGGTCGAGACAATAAAATATGACCCCTTAAAAGTAAAATAAATTAAAGTCAATCTCTGATTATCAGTACCTTACTCGCTCGCAAGTCAAATGATAATTACTGTTATAAACATTCTTTTATGTTTTAGTTCGGCCTTTCTGTGCTTTACCTCAAAATATGGAAAGCATACTTATTATTTGGGGGCTGTATTTTGTATTTTTTCGTTTCAGCAACTGATGTCTTTAGCGCCGTTGAAGTCATTGATGGCGTTTGCTCCTGTATTGTGGATCCCGGATACGTTGTATTTACTTGTTCCGCCGCTGTTGGTATGCTTTGTACGTTCTGTGGCGGGTTTTTCCAATCATATCTATACGAAATGTCTGCTTATACCTTCAGGGATGTACTTAAAGGCATTTTCGTATTTTGCGGTGGCGGGCCTTGTGAGTTCGGCAACGTTTCACAAAAGTTTTCTGTATTCTGCGGGAGTATGCCTCCAAATTTTATATACAGTTGCAACTTCTGTCGGGCTTTTATTTTGGATACCTAAATATCGACATTTGTTTCACTTGTCCGGCTTCCGATGGATTCAGAGACTTTTGGTATTTGTCGGCGTATTTTTTACTCTAAGAATCGCAGCTGATTATTATAATGAGGATTCGGAAAGTCTTGTTTCTTGGGTTGTCAGTGCTGCATTATTTATTTGTCTCTCCGTATTGTCGGCGCAAGGGTTGCGTTTCCTGATCGCCCCTGTCAAAATAATAGTAAAAGAAGAAAGAATTTGGGACGTAAGTATTGCGGATATGTCATTGCAGGTGACAACAAAGAAAGATCTGTGCCCGAGATTGAAGGAGATTTATACCCATCGCATCAAAGAAGCATTAGAAGTTAAAAAAAATTATTTGAGTTCTAAAATTACGTTAAGTCAACTGGCAAAGAGCATCGACATGAGTCCGCACGATTTATCCTATGTAATAAACAACGAATGGAATCTGAACTTTAATGAATTAATCAACTCCTATCGGGTGAAAGAAGCCCAACAACTCTTGGAAGACGAAAAGTACGACACAGCTACGATGTTTGCCATTGCTATTGATTCAGGGTTTAATTCTGAGTCTTCTTTTTATACCGTTTTCAAAAAAGCGACCGGAAAATCTCCGAAACGCTATAGAGACGCTGTAAAATCTACTTCAGAATTATAATTTCAGAGTATTTATTAAAAAAGTATTGATTGTTTTGTTCAATCGCATTTTACCCATCTTTGATCAATTACTTTACAGTTCCATTTACACATCTTTCTATCACAATTAAAATGGAGATCAAAGTAAACCTTAAACCGTCCGGGGATTGGATGCACCGTTTGGCGGAGCAATTCGGAGTAAAATCCAAGTCTCAAACAGAGTTCTATCATACCGAAGGCGAATCATTCTTTCGACTTCACGCAACGTTCTTTGAAAAAAAAGTGTCCGTATTTTTGGGAGACTTAAGTTGGGTGAAACCGCTTAGCACCTTTAAAATATCGCTTGGTACTAACGATTATTGGACGCTTACGTTTATCTTATCTGATGCAATGCATACCCATGATCTATGGGATGAAAAAAATAAGCAACAGATTCAGGGAGATAAAACAGCGCTGCTGTTCAGCTCTAAAATGGCCGTAAATACGCATTGGCCCGTGGGAAAACGTTCAAGATTTGTAGCAATGAGTTTTCAGCGAGACTGGCTGTATGAGCAATTGGGTATAAACACCTCCGATAGTGACAAGGATCGCTCGCCGCTATTCAAACTGTTTTCGTCGGAATCAGGTGTTTATGTTCAGGGTGTTTCTTTGTTTGACCACACCATTTCTATTGATAAACTTTTTGAGGATACTAATGCCTTTACGTGGAGGTTGTCGGCTCAGGCGCAATGCTATAAGTTGATAGCTGATTTTATAGGGCAGATGGAACGAAAAGAAACCTTAAAGGAAATCAACAAGATCAACCATCATGATTTGAAGCAGATTATGAGCATCGAAAATCAATATTTTGTACTCACTCAACCGCTGCCTAATGTAGAGTTTTTGGCCAGAGAAGCAGGGATGAGCCTTTCTAAATTTAAAAAATGCTTCAAAGAAATTTATGGGTTACCGCCTTATGAATATCATTTGAATCAAAAGTTGGAAATTGCCAAAACGCAACTGCTTCAAAATAAGTGGTCTGTATCAGAGATTGCGGCTCAATTGGGATATACCAGTTCGGCAAATTTTGATAAGGCATTTAAGAAGCGATTTATGATGAGTCCGACCGCTATGTTAAAACAAGTTTGAGGAATCCGGATTTCTTTACCTTATATTTACACACATTCTATTTTTAACACACATTTTTATGAGTTGGATCGTAATTCAGCGCTACGAAGACCTGCAAGCGGACGAAAAGAATTTTAGAAAACTGACCGGGTTAAAAAAGGACGAGTTTTCGACTCTGTATCGTTTTTTTAAGGAGGAATGGCAATCCTACTTTTTAAACTTTACTTTCAATGGGAACCCCAGAATGCGGCGACAAGTATATGTACGCAAAAACAGTATTTTTTGGGATTCTCAGGATGCTTTGCTTTTTGGTCTGATTTACTTAAAAGGCGGTGTGCCTCAAGAACAGCTGGCATTTAGTTTCGGAATAGACCAGCCCAAAGCAAGCAAATATCTTTCTTTGATTCAAAAGATATTGCTTCAGGCGGTGGAAAAAAACCCAAATGTCATTTCCAGAAGGAAACAAAAACGAATTGTGGAGCCCATTATGGCAAAATCTGCAGATTCTTATGCCGTGATGTAAGCCGAATAATGGTTGCTGCTTTTGGCAGAGTCTTCAAAAATGCGGGAAAGTGTCCGAAAAGATATTATTTTTGGATACTTTCCCGCATTTCTTTACTAACGGTCTTATGTTGTCCAAAAATCCAATTACAACTTCATTGTTCGACCTGTTTAAGGTAGGGCCCGGGCCTTCGAGTTCGCACACCATCGGTCCGATGAAAGCAGCCTACACTTTTTTGCAACAACTTCAAACGCTACCCCATGAGATAGCTCGCCACGGAAATGAAATTCGGATTCATTTATATGGTTCGCTGAGTGCTACCGGCAAAGGGCACGGTACGGATCGGGCCATCGTGGGCGGATTGTTGGGTTGGCAACCGCATAGCTGCGACCCGAAAGCATTGAACGAGTTGATGAGGGTGGCTGCGGAGGAATATCCTGTCAATTTTCAGGGTAGGACGGTGAATGTATCGGCCCGAAGCCTGACCTATCACAAGGGGAAAGCCAATTTTCCGCATCCCAATACAATGATCTTACAACTTTGCGATGAAGCCGGGAATGTATTGACCGAAGGCGAGTTTTATTCCGTAGGAGGAGGATTTATTCAGCAAAAAGGACAACTTCCCGAAGGCAGTACCCATCGGCCACCTAAGTATGCTTATGCTTCAATGGAGGAGTTGAAGGCGCATTTAAAAGCCAACGGGTTGACTTTAGCGCAATTAATGATTCAGAATGAACAGGCACTGACGGGGCTTTCTGAGAAGGAAGTTCTTCGAAAAATTGACCAAATCTTGGATTTTATGCACAAAGCCGTCAAACGCGGCATTCGTGCGAAAGGAGTGTTGCCGGGAAGTATTCGTCTTCAACGCAAAGCTCCGGTTTTGTACCAAAGGGCAAAACAGCACGCTTCCACCACTGACAGCTTTTTGATCTTCCTGAATGCGTATTGTCTGGCAGCGTCGGAGGAAAATGCAGCCGGAAGTATTGTCGTAACGGCTCCTACGTCCGGAGCTTCGGGGGTATTTCCCGGGTTGACGTATTTAATGAAATATCATTTTCACTACTCTCCCCAAAAAATGCGTGACGGGATGTTGGCGGCTGCGGCCGTTGGCTTTTTAGTGAAACATAATGCCAGTATTTCGGGTGCCGAAATGGGATGTATGGGTGAAATCGGTACCGCTTCGGCTATGGGGGCAGCCATGTTGGCCTATGCCGCCGGAGGTAGCATTGAGATCGTGGAAGCCGCTGCCGAAATCGGTATCGAGCATCACTTGGGCATGACTTGCGACCCTATCGGCGGCTACGTCCAAATCCCCTGTATTGAGCGTAATGCGATGGGAGCCGCCAAAGCCTACAATGCTTATTTGTTAGCCATGACCATTGAACCCGGTATGCAAAAGATCTCTTTCGACAGTGTGATTAAGGTAATGCGGGCGACGGGGCGTGACATGTCTAAGAAATACAAAGAGACTTCGGAAGCGGGATTGGCACTCAGTATGACGGAATGTTAAATCGTCTATGGTTGGCGGTTCACAGGCAATCAATTAAACTATGGACCATCCCTATGGTTTTAACTGATAAATCCCTTTCCATTGGGTAGTTTGGTAGCGTTTATTGAGCTCAGGCATCCGTTTGAACAATCGCGGCATGATATTTTCTTTGTCAATGACATACACGGGAGGGTCGGCGGTAAAATTGCCAAAAATGCTGATGACACTTTCGTAACTGTCCGGATTATCAAAGTCGTAACGGGCCAATTCCCAATTCAGATAGGCAGTAGTAGGGAAATTGTCCTTGTATTCGCCCTCATCATTGCCGAGTACGAGAATTTTTTGCTTGTTAATTTGCGGCGGAAGCAATGCATTTTTGATTTTAAGATTTTCCAATAGCACCGATTTGCTGAGGGCAAAGGAATTATCTAAAAAGGATGCTTGGTATCTGAAAAATACAATGGCGGCAAATACCGCAAAAAAAAGAAGTTCGGCTAACCAACGGCGTTGCATGAGCATAAAAAAGTTAACCGAAAAGAAAGCCAACGGCGGGATAAAAATGATGAATTGCATAGGAGCAATAAACGACATCAAACCGATGGAAAGCACCGCAAAGATGGACCAAATCATCATGATTTGCTGGCAACGGCTTTGGTAATTGATAAAACGGGGATGGCGGATGGTTTGTGTGAAACCTAAACCGCCCAGCAGGAAAATGCCGCCCATGGTGCCGATCACTCCCCAAAAATCATTGAGGTTGTATTGACGGGTACGAAAAGCCGAGGTCAGCAGGTTTTGGCTTAGCTCGTCCAAGGAGTTCCGAAAAAAGAAAAACATCACCGTCAGGGCAATCGGAAAAACATACCCGAAAAAAGCCAAAGTGTGCTGGCGAAAATTGGCCCCCGTATAAAGAAGCATAGACGCAAAAGCCCACAGATAAAAAAGACCCATAGGCAAATAAAACAACGTAGCTACACTCAGGTAAAATCCCAACTCAAACACCTCGTCGGTAACTCCTTCCCGTTGCATTTGGCGAATCAGGGTACCGAACGTCAACAAAATGAAGGTAGTTGCCATTAATGCCGGCGATAACGTACTGCAATCGAAGGAGACATTGATAAACAGCAGATAAAGAAAGCCGGGAACATAATTGCGCTCCGTAAAAAGTTGTCGTTGGTTGGAAATATAATTAAAATAAATAGCTTGTAAGATGATAACCATATTGGCTATGGTACGGTGGGCGATCGGCGAGCGCCCGAAAAGCTCATCCACTCCCCAATAGACCGCCGCTGATAAGGGGCTGAGATTGTCCCATACATCGCGGTACAACATAAACCCCTGACTCATTTTCTCCCCAACAAGCATCCACTGCAACTCAGGTATTAATAAGCCGGGGGTATGGATATAAAAAGGGAATTGCAGTAACATCAAAATAATGATGAGACTGAGAATTTGGTACGGAGCATTGACTCTGAAAAAACTTAACATTTAGTTCACAGTCCATAGACGATAGCCTACGGTTTTTTATTCGTCATTATTCCCATTCAATCGTGGCGGGCGGTTTAGACGAAATATCGTAGACCACGCGGTTCACTCCTTTGACCCGATTGATAATATCGTTGGAAATATCGGCTAAAAACGCAAAAGGCAGATGCGCCCAATCGGCTGTCATACCATCTACCGAAGTGACAGCACGCAGGGCTACCACGCGTTCGTAGGTACGCTCATCACCCATTACCCCTACACTCTGAATAGGTAAAAGCATAGCACCTGCTTGCCACACTTTATCATATAGACCCGAGGTTTTCAGCCCGTTGATAAAAATAGAGTCAACCTCTTGCAAAATCGCCACTTTTTCGGGCGTAATATCGCCCAAAATTCGAATGGCTAAGCCGGGCCCCGGGAATGGATGCCGTTGAAGAATAGCTCCGGGAAGGCCTAAGGTTCTCCCTACGGCGCGTACTTCATCTTTGAAAAGCGTGTTCAACGGTTCAACCACTTTCAATTTCATGAAATCGGGCAATCCGCCTACGTTATGGTGCGATTTGATCGTGGCTGAAGGCCCTTTGACAGAAACGGATTCAATCACATCCGGATAGATGGTGCCTTGTCCGAGCCATTTGACATCTTCAATCAAATGCGCTTCCTGATCAAAAATATCAATGAATGCTTTGCCGATGGCCTTGCGCTTAGCCTCCGGGTCGGTCAGCCCTTCCAAGACGCCGTAGAAGTGGTTTTTGGCATCTACTCCTTTGATATTCAGCCCCATATCTTGATAAGAGTGAAGCACATTCTCAAATTCATCTTTGCGAAGTAAGCCGTTATCCACAAAAATGCAATACAGATTTTTGCCGATGGCATGGTGGACCAATGAGGCGGCTACGGTCGAGTCAACTCCTCCCGATAGCGCCATGACCACTTTATCGTCTCCGAGTTTGGCTTTCAATTCGCGAATGGTACTTTCGACAAAAGACTCCGAAGTCCAGTTTTGAGAACAGCCGCAAATGTCAACCGTGAAATTTTTCAGAATATTTTTTCCTTCTACCGAGTGGGTGACCTCCGGGTGAAACTGAATCCCGTAAGTAGGCTCGCCTTCAATATGAAAGGCCGCGACCTTGACCGACTCTGTTTCGCCGATGATTTGGAAGGAGTCGGGCACCGAAACGATGGTGTCGCCGTGCGACATCCACACCTGCGTCAGCGGAGAGACCGAATCCAGGAGAGCGGAATGGGACCCGTGGGTAAGCATGGCACGGCCGTATTCCCGGTGTTTGGAGGCCTTTACTTCTCCGCCGAGGGTATGGGCCAGCAATTGGGCACCGTAACAAACGCCCAACAAAGGTAACTTACCTCGAAATAAATCAAGATCAATGCGGGGCGACTCGGCATCACGCACGGAATAAGGGCTTCCTGAGAGGATAACTCCCTTAATCTCAGGCGTAATTTCGGGAATTTTATTGAAGGGATGGATTTCGCAGTAAATATTCAGTTCGCGGACGCGTCGAGCGATGAGTTGGGTAAATTGCGAACCGAAATCAAGGATCAGAATTTGTTCGGTCATAGACGTGTTTCTAAGGTGCAAAGGTAAAAAAAAGGAAGTACAATGCCTTGTGAGTTAAAATTTCTTTGTGTAATTGTCGAAATTCAACCTTTCCTTAGGTCAATGTTTCCTCCTTGTTTTTTATGATTCAGAAACAAGTTAACTTTCCTCAACCCTACCGAAGATGCCGGAAGTATGGAAAAATAATTTAACCTCACCCTCTTCCCGGTACATTGAACTGCTCTACTAACCAATCGCGCTTTTGTTTGGTCACGGGTACCTGTATCCCGTCAGACATCAACAAATAACCGCCTTCTTGTTTTACTATTTTCCGTAAAAAATGCGGATTGATAAGGTGAGAATGATGTACTCTTACAAAACCGTTGGGCTCCAAGGCCTGCTCTATTTCCTTGAGAGTACGACAAATAATGAGTTTTCGACCGTCGGTCAGGTAAAAATGCGTGTAACTGGTATCGGCCATGCAGCGAATAATCTGACTTATTTCTATGATTTCGTGGCCTTCGTTGGTGGGGAGTGCCATGCGTTGCGGCGGTATTTTTGGAGTCAGATGCTCGTGTAAGGTCTGTATTTGACGAAGTTGCAATTGTTTGATTTGCTTTTGTTGCCAACTGACGAGCGCCCCTTTCAGTTCTGCTTCTTCGATGGGTTTGAGCAGATAATTTAAGGCGCTCACCCGAAAAGCCCGCAGAGCGTATTGGTCGTAAGCAGTAGTAAAAATAACGTCAAAGTGAAATTCGTCAAATTGTTGCAGCAGATCGAACCCATTGAGGCGCGGCATTTCGATGTCTAAAAACAGTAGATCAAACGACGTAACGCGCATAAATTCCACTGCGGCTTCCGGTTGGTTGAATTTGGCCACAACCTGAACGCCCATATTCAGGCGTTTGAGCTTCATTTCCAGCACTTCTGTTGCGGGTTTTTCGTCGTCAATTAAAAGGACACGTATCATTGCTTAGGTGTCATTAGTGGTCTTATTTCATAAATTATATACAATCCGGACCAACGTCCCGGTTTCTTTGTCGCGCTGTAAATCAATGATTTCGATGAAAAGTTGGTTGGGATAATTTCGATTAAAAAGATCAATCCGTTGTTGCGTAATGTCCATTCCGTACGATTTTCGTTTCACTGACGAACGACTCCGCATTTCTGCCGATTTTTTTCTGCCGATTCCATTATCTTCGATTTCAAACTCAACCCGTTGCCCGCCAACCGACCTAATGCGTATTTGTAAATTTTTTGTAGGTTTATCAGAAGGCATCAGGCCGTGCCAAATGGCATTTTCGACAAACGGTTGCAGCAATAACGGCGGAATGAGGAGGTGTTGGGAGTCGATGGTTTCGCTTACTTCGATGGAATAGCTAAATCCTTCGCCAAGACGCGTAGCTTCTATATCCAAATAATACCGCAATGCGGTCAACTCTTCTTCGACCAAAATCGATTCTTCGCGGGAGTGATTGAGAATCATTCGCAGCAATTTTGAAAATTTTGCCAAATACTCGGTTGCTTTCGGTTCATTATTGGATAAAATTAAATATTCTAACGAATTGAGACTGTTGAACAAAAAATGCGGATTCATCTGGCTTCGCAAAGCCAGCATTTCCGTTTCGGCCATGCGTTTTTCGTAGAATGATTTGTGTTGTAATTCTTCATAATAAGCCAATTGACTCTCGGTTTTTTCTTTTTCCAGTAAACGGTATCGGTGAGCTAAGGCTAATGAAAGCACAATAATCTCGACCACAACGGCAAACGACAGCGTCAACAGGTCATCCACATTAGCGGGAAGTTTGACTCCTTTCAAAATCACTTCTCCTGCTCTGAGCCAAGCCAATAATCCAAACAACCCCAGCATACAATTGGCACCGATCACGTACGGAATCATCGGCGAACGCACACTTCGACTCATCCAAACAAGTGTGATGACATAAATGGGTAAGGCAATGAATCGACCGCCCCAAAACGAAAATCGACTGAAGCCGCCGTCGTTGGTCAACAGCATGATTCCGATATAGATCCAACCATACCCCACTACCAAAAGCGCCAAGCGCCGAAACCACCGATGCATAACCGGTGAGGTTTGGGCCAGATTGAGCAGTTCGGACATGAACAGTAAATAGGCGCCGATGCCCCACCAAAGCAGCGATTCCATCAAATGAGCCTTGAGCAGAGGCCATTCGCCGAGGCTTTGACCAAGCGGGGTGTAAGCGCGGGTTTTGAGTAAGGAAAATAAAAAACCGCAAAGTATATAACTCCAATAATAGGCGTAAATGCGTTGGCGATATTTGAGATACAGTAATCCAACAAACAAAACAGTCAGCGCCAATGCGCCCTGAATCCAACTGCGATATTGGAATTCGGGGAGGTTGCGACGGTATTCATATAGGGTCTTTTTTAAGTAAAACGCTTCTTTTTCCACCCGCAAGTGCAGAGAAGGTTTCGGTGAGGACGCCCCGGTCCAAAAGGGTAAGATACCGGCATAATTGGAAATCTGCGCCAATACATCAAATACAGCTCCTTGCGGTAGTGTGATCGGAATATATCGGTCGTCTTCCGGTAGTGCCCATTCCGATGAAGGGGTCATATAGCCGCTTTTGAAAGTGCTCTTTTTGCCCTTATGCATTACATAAAATAAAACGATTTGATTGGCGGCATGTACATTGATATAGATCGTTTGAAGGGTATCTGTATCGTTTCGGATCAAAAAATGCAGCCAATGACGTCGATCGGCGTACGTTTTGGTTTTCGAGGTCAGAAGTTGCCAATCAGCCGATTGTGTTGCGGAAGCCTGCGGTAAAACTTCCCGTTCCGAGCGAATAGGCGTAGTGGTAAATTCGGCTTTCTCAAACAGCATTCGATGCTCCCTGAATTCACTCAAACGAAGGGTGTCGGGCAGGGCTTCGGCCTGAAGCGCCAACAAAAGGCATATACAGAGAAGGAGACGGCCGAGCATTTGATGGAAGCGTTATTTTAGTTTTATCAAAGAAAATAAATTTTCATTGAATCCCCGTGCTTTACTCGGTGGGTCGGGTGTTTGAATCTACCGGAAGGGGTTTTGACTTTATTGCGTTTTAGGTTGACTTCGAAGAGTCTTCATTAACTCAAATCCCCGATTCGTAGATTGAAATCCTTCAAAGATAAATTAGTCCCCTTCACTTTTTGCAAAAAGTGGCAGATTTGGGCAGCAAGTCAAATCATTCTCCTCACTTAACAGTCAAAACAGAAATGATTACAGGCGTATTCCATCCTTTTTATTCAAAAAGTTTAGCCTTCACTATGGTTGCCGTCTTTCTTTTTGAAACTTCTGATTTTGCCCAGATCCGAGTCGAAAACCCGAAACGTACCGCTGAACGAAGCGTGGAAGGGCGCGTCAACAGTAAAATTGATCAAGGGATTAACAAAGGTTTGGATAAGGTGGAAGAAGGTATTGGCAATATTTTCAAGAAAAAACGCCCCCAAAAAACCGAAGAAGGAATAGAGGAAAACAAACCGTCCGGCGAAAAAAAACAATCTCCAAATGAGGATGTAAAGGCAACTAAACAGGCCTCTTCATCGGGGCAGGTTGGGGCACAGAAAGAGGAAAAACAAAATGCTCCTATGGGAGGACCGGGGGCTGTCTATTCAAAATTTGATTTCGTGCCCGGCGAAAAAATAGTAGCAGCTGAGGATTTTAGCCAAGATGCAGTGGGGGATTTTCCGGCTAAATGGAATACCAACGCCGGCGGAGAGGTCGTAACCGTGGACGGTCTCAGCGGTAAATGGCTGCAATTGGCCAAACAGGGTATCTTCTACCCGGAATTTGTAAAGGAATTGCCCGAAAATTTTACGATGGAATTTGATATGTTGATTTCGGAGGATATGTCCAATATGCAATCAGGACTGAAAATTTACTTTCCACAAACCAAAGAGCGTAAACTTACGTTCGACCAACATTTTCACAACGAAGCAAGTGTGGGAATAGATATTCATCCGACCGGAGGCGAGGAAGGACATACAACTTCAGTATGGGTATTTGATAAAAATACCGAAAAAGTACTTGAAAATGATGTTAAAATGGCTTGGAAAACCAATACCTCAAATCGTATTTCTGTCTGGAAGCAGAAAAGCCGTTTTAGGGTGTATGTCAATGAAACAAAAGTGTGGGATTTGCCCAAAGCGTTTGATCCTTTGCTCAACTACTCAATGCTTTTTGCCACTAACATTTGGGAGGGGATGGCTTATGTGTCTAATCTCCGCGTTGCTGTAGGAGCCCCCGATACCCGCAATAAACTCATCACCGAAGGTAAATTTATCACTACAGGAATACTGTTTGACGTCAATTCGGATAAAATTAAACCCGAATCGTACGGCGTCTTAAAAGAGTTAGGAACAGTATTGAAAGAAAACCCGGCGGTCAAAGTTCGCATCATTGGCCATACTGACTCCGACGGCGAAGATACCAAAAACTTAGATTTGTCGAAACGCCGAGCCGTTTCGGTAAAAAATGCCCTTTATGCTGAATTTGGCATTGAAGCGTCGCGCATGGAAACCGACGGTAAAGGGGAATCGCAGCCCGTAGCGCCGAATACAACTTCGGAAGGAAAAGCCAACAACCGACGTGTGGAATTTGTCAAATTGTAACCAAAGTACCATGAATGCACTTCAAAAAATAACCCTATGGGTCGCTTTTGTTTTAGGGGTGGAATTCAACCTCCGCGCTCAAGTGACGATTGCTTTTTGTAAGTTGGAGGGAGGGTGTAAGTTTTACCAAACTCAGTACACTTACGCCCAACTTGATGGTATGTTTAACTACTTGGGGACCTTTGAGAAGGATAAAGGAACGCTGGTTTTTTTCAGAAATAAACAAAACCAAGACGTACATTATCCTGACAAAAAGCGCAGTTTGAAGGAACTGCACGCCTATTTTGGGGGGAAAGGCGAACCACTCATCAGTAAGGGCAGCATCGCCCCGTTTGAAGCAATCATCCAACCGGAAAACGGTCTTTGGGAGGCAATCACTGAAACACCTGCGGCCAAAAACTGTTCTCCTCAATTAGCCACTCAGTTAGAAGGAATAGCCGGGTTAAAAAACGGGAATAAAAACTTTAAAAAGCCTTTTACTCCGGAAGACTTGTTGCCTCCCCAAACCCCTTGGCTCACCACCGCACCCAATGTGTACAAGGCAATCGTTTTGCCCGAAACTAAGCCAACCATCAAAAGTGTGTACGATTTTCAGGTGGTTTCCCCACAAGAAATACAAGGAACGCTCCGGATGTCATTTCAAATACCCTCGCAAACTGTCTGCGAAGTCACGACAAACTTTACATTTAAGCGTAAGTAAAAGAGGGCTAAATCCCTTTCTATTTAACACTCATACTGCATGCACATGCGTTTACGACCGGTGTAAGGCACAGACTTCTACGAATGTGGTCGCGTCTGTGACAGAAACGGCGGACCATCAGAATAACCTTTATAATTCCATGAAAAAACGCATTGTTCTCCTCTGTTTATTGGCCATGTTGTCCTGCAAAAAAAGTAGCTTAGATCCAACGGGTACTACCTGCGAGAAAGCTTCTGCCGAGTATGAAAAGGTACTCACGGCTTGGTCGCAGGACATTAACAACAAAACAAAATGCGAAGCTGTCAAAAAATCGTTGAGCGACATTATTCAGTCGTGCAGCGTTTATACAGCCGCTCAACGAAAAGTGTATGAAGATCAAATCAAAGACATTGATTGTAACTGAAAAACAATGAAGCTCCCCATCTTTCTGCCTTGCATCGCGGCTTTTGCCATAGCTGCCTGCAATAGTACCACCGCCAACAACGCCGAAAAAAATACCGGTGAAACCTCCAAAACCGAATCCGCTTCGACTGCCGGCAATGCCGATTGTCTCAAATCGTATGCCGACAAAGGTACTCTCGACCAACTGCTGCCGTTGGAAGTGATCAAAAAGCACTATGAGGTACCCGGCCAAGCCAAGAAAAGTTATAGCTACCGTACCGAAGCCAAAAAACACGACAAAGACACCTACGAATACACGTGGGACAGCGGCAGAACCCGCAAAATGAAAATGATGGGCCGCGAAATGGAATATCCCTCGCCCAATCGGGTAGGCTTGCGGTGGGTGGGCAGCGATTTGTTTATGATAATGGGCAAAACTACCCCATTAGAAAGTTTCAAGGCTTTTTATCGAAACACCACTGCTGCCGAAAAAGAAGCCGCTTTTAAAAAAGCGGGCGATGCCATGAAAGAAAAAGGCTACGATGCCAAAACCACCGAAACCGCTACAAATATGGCCAAAGATTTATCGAGCAACGACATCACCTTTAAGGAGATAGCGGGAGTAGGAGAGGCCGCTTCATGGCGCATTAAGGAAAAAGAACTGACGGTTTTGGTTGGTAAAATTACCTTACAAGTGAGTGTGGAAATCAGTAATAACGACGATGAAAACATTGAGTTAGCTAAAAAACTGGCTGTCGAAGTGCTGGCAAAGTGTAAATGATCATTCTCCCGTTCCCAAAAAAAGACAAACCTGTGGCTGCGGTCAAATCGGAGCTTGTGGATTACAGGTCTGTGAATGGCGGCTTTTTGTGGGTGACGGATTCGGAAGGCGGCTGATATAAAAACAAACATGGATGGCGACAGAATAGTGTACCCCGCAGGGATATACACAGGAGATCAACGGCCCGATGCTGCCATAAGCATCATCTCCACACCGGTGAGCGGTATGAGTCTAAATATGCCTATAATTCTCTGTTCGGAATTGAGCATTATCTTTCTGTTTTCAGCAAATGGATTATTTCTCTTATTTGCCCGAAAACCAATGGATTCTGTCTGAACAAAATTCCCTGAACCTTAAACGGTTGGGCATTTCACCGACGAACTGTTTTGTCAATTTGAGGGATGATAAGCGCATAAAAAAAGGTTGACCGGAGCGGTCTTGAGCCGATGATGTGCTTATTTCTCGTCGGATGTGTGCTCTATCTTTGTAAATCCTGTTATTTTTGGGATTTACGTACCTCAAACTATGAAAAAAGATATTGCCTTTAAGCCCGTTACGGGCATTTATGTGACCATTGCGCGCCGTATCAATGAAATCAACCAACCGGAGTGGCATGTGTATTTGATTAATCGAAACAATACAGTCATTACTAATGTATTTGTAACTTCCAAAGGGTATTCGGGAGATGATGATAAAAAGAAGGAAGAGCAACAACGAACTTCTACCTTACGACACTATTTTGCCGAAATCGGAGCGGGAGATTCCGTGTTAGTAGAGCCGATCATGCCCGATGTATTTCACCTTAACAATGAGTATTGGGTGAGTTATTTTATGGGAAATCAGATATTTGATAAGAAGTTTATCTTCGTTCCGGACAGTATTGTGGAAGCCAATTTGGTCTCAATTGCAGAACTGGGTTTAGAAGGCGTTTTACACGAGTAAATTATACCGTTTGCTCTTCCTGATTGTGGCTTGGGGATCGTAGAGTGATTATTTCTTTCGCGCAATTTTTTCAAATTCTTTGGCCAAATCAGCCGCCACGATCTCAATATCGTAGAGTTCTTCCACCATCTTTCGGGCATTTTGACGAAGTGTTTCGGTATAAGTGGGTTGTTGCAATAATTTAACCAATCCATCGTGTACACCTTCCACCGTTAGCGGCACTTCGTGGGCCGCTTGGTGTTGTGCTACGGTGCCGTCAAACCCGATTCGGTCAGACACCAAGGCCGGTACACCCGCCGTCATGGCTTCCAGCGCTGCAATAGAGAAACCTTCGGAATAGGAGGGTAGCGCAAAAACAGCAGCATCGGCCAAGGCCGCTTTTTTGGTCTCACCCGTCAGCATACCGACCGCGATCATTTTGCTCTCCAATCGATTCTCATGAATAAAACGCTCGGTTTCGGCCTGATACCCATCATCAGGCCCGGCCAAAATGAGCAGAGCGTCATCGTGTTTTTCGGTATATTTTTTGAACGCGGGCAATAACAAATCCAAACCTTTCTTGATATTCAGACGACCCATAAACAGAACGAGCTTTTTGCCGACCGGAAGCTTGAATTGTGCCCGAAAAGTACCTTTTGGGGGTAATTCAGATAGTTCCTGCAGTTGCATTCCGTTGGGAATGATGGCGACATTGGGGTGTTGCTCACCCAGAAATTGACGCAGATCGCTGAGTTCGTCGCGGTTGTTGATTTGAATCAAATCGGCTTTTCGTAAAAATCTTTTTTGAAACAAAACACCGAATAACCATTTTTTCCAATAGCCGTGATGCAAGGCCCATTTGTCTAACAGCCCGTGAATGGTAATGGCTTTGGGTGTATCATTCTTAAACAAGAAAGGAGCTACACTGCCAAAATGCCATATCCCATGGCAATGCACTACATCGTATTCGTGAATGTGATTTTTAAGAAAATCCCATAATTCCAATGAGAATTCGGGAAAAATACGGCTGACGGGCTGTGTACGCTCACAAACAATGACGCGGGCACCTTCGGGGGCAGGGTAAATTTTATCGCCGGGCGAGGCAGGGCTTAAAATGTCGACTTGGTATCCGAGCTTTAAAACAACTGTCGTGTGATCATAAATAATTCGAGCCGGACCGCCGATGGCCCACGTATAGGCACAAATGTTCAGGATTTTCATAAAGCAAAATAACCACATAGAATCATAGCGTACAATAGAGGTTGAAGAGGAATTGGCTTTGGCACGTTATTTGAGGTCACTCTCCACAAACGCCATTCTCACTCAACCCATGCGGAAATCTGTACTTGTTTGCCTTTTAGGTATTACTTTCTATACCCAATCACAAAATGTTACCCTTTATGGAATATCGCCGAGTTATTCACAGATGGGTAAATTGACCGGTAAGTTGGGGTATAATCTGAATGTCACTTCGGCCATTAATGCGATAAGCCAAACGGTGGAAAAAAAATATTTTCCGGCCGGTCATACTCACTTGCTTTTGCACGGTTTATTGGTATATCAGTTCAATAAAAAACTGTCGGTCGGAGGAGGGTACGCGTTCGGCAGACACAATATCTTCGGACTGCGGGAAAACGAGCATCGGCTGATCGGTCAGGCTATTTACCAACACAAACTGGGTAAAGTGGTAATCACTCATCGAGGGCGGTTTGAATGGCGGCAACCCACTAATTTACAGACCGGAATCACCTCACAAGCCGACATCGGGCGGTATCAAGTTTGGGTTACCTACCCGCTTTATGACCCCGAAAAAAAGAAACAGGGCTTTTACTTATCGGCCTCCAACGAAGCTTTCTTTTACTTTAAAGGAGCTACCAACGGTCCCGTAAGTTCGCGCAACGGTTCTCTAATTTCCGAAGATTGGATGCATTTGGGCGGAGGATACAACGCCGGCCGAACCCGCGCCGAAGTAGGCTATTGTTTTCAGCAATTGGTACGTAACAAAGCACAGGATTACCGCCTTTTTAATCTGTTGCAGTTGAATATATACCATACAATTAATTGGAATGATGTGCAGTTTTGGTGGTATTTGTGAAAATTCAGGCACGAAAATTGTTGATAAATGATGTAGTGTTTTAAAGTTTTTAAATACCTTTGGGTAATAATTGAACTTTTCCTTGAAAAAATTAACTGCTATCGGTCTTCTTCTCCTGCTGCTCTACAATATGTTTGGGCTGACGGTAGCTGTTTTATTTTTTGAAGATAATTACCAAACGGCCTCTCCTGTGGTGGATACTGATGAGTGGCAAACCGTAAAAATGCATTTGCCCGCACTTCCTTATAATAATGCGTGGGAAAATCCGGAAGGCCAGGACGGTTTGATTCGGCAAGGAAATGATTTTTATAACATTATCCATCAGCGCCATGACAATGATACGCTGTATGTTACATTGAAAACCAACCAACACGCCCGTGATCGCTTTTTTGAATTGGTGAACATGATTCAGGAGATCACTGACCAAAGTGCAGATACGCCCGAAAGCCCGTTGGGCAAAGCGGTCAAGCTGTTAAGCGAATTAGTAAAAGTATATCTTCCTAATACGGCCATGGAATGGCCGGCAGAGTGCGTTGCCGGCTTGGATGCTGCACCGTTCTATATTTCCCCTTCGCAATCTTTACTTCAAACGGTTCGATTGCTTCATTCTCCTCCTCCCGAGTTAGCTTAATGAACAGTGTAACTGATGAACAACTATCGGTTGTTTTATCAGGCGCTTAAGTGTATTTGCTTTTGTGCAGGTATACACCGCTTACATTTATTCATTAACCAAAGCTAACAATGAAAACGCTGTCAGGCGTGCTTTTGCTTTCGCTTACCGCTTTGTGTACCTGTAGTGATACACAGGCCGGAATCTCGCGGGAAGAAAACGCATTCCATTATTGTCAAGTCGCAGAATCGCGTTGTTTGAAAACGCCCTCTGCTGCGGTATCTTTTAAAGAGATTCCGCCGGTAGGATGTGCTATTCCCATGGCCCAACTCGAAAAAGCTTGGCAAGCCCGATAAGCTGTATTTCATAAAAAGGCTTTAGTTGAAAAACAGTCCCATTTTCAACCAAACTACCTATGCAGATAGGTGTTTCAAATCGCCTTATACAGATGAAATCTATATTCTACTCTTTGCTCGGTTTATTTTTAGTAAACGAAGCTTATTCACAAGGTTGCGTAGCCGTTCGTCACATGAGCTGTGCCGCGACCAACTCCTTATCCTCTGCCGAATATTTTAAACAAAAGAACGGCCAATGGCAGATCAGTATGGGTTACCGCTATTTTCGTTCTTACAAACATTTTGTGGGAGATGAAGAGCAAAAACAACGTGTAGAGCAGGGAACGCAAGTGATTAACCTTTCTCACGCCTTGGATTTGGGGGTAAGTTATCAGCCTAATGCCCGCCTGTCATTCGGTATTAATTTGCCGATTCAATACAATGACCGTTCGTCGTTGTACGAACACTACGGTAACCCCGCGGCGGGTTCAGGCATTGATCCTGCGCAGAACCGTTTTCACACCCAATCTCAGGGAATCGGTGATATGCGACTTTCGGCTACCTATTGGATGCGTAATCCGTACAAACTCCCGAAATTCAATTTTGCCTTAGGCTTAGGGATTAAACTTCCCACCGGAAACTATGGCGTTACGGATGAATTTCACAAGCTGAACAAAGAAAAGCAGGATTATACCATCGTAAAACCTGTCGATCAATCTATTCAATTGGGTGACGGCGGGGTTGGGTACAGCCTGGAAACTCAAGGCTACTGGCAAATTGCCAAGAAAACGACCGTTTACTTCAACGGATTTTATCTCTTCAATCCAAAGGAAACAAACGGCGTAGTACGCAGCCCGGAAGCGACTACAATTGATTTAGTAACCGGAACTTTCTCGGTTGCTGACCAATTTGCCGGCCGTGTGGGTTTCAGCCAATCTATCGGCAAAGGACTTTCCATTATGTTGGGCGGCCGTTTGGAAGGTGTCCCGGCCATTGATGTCTTCGGTGGCAGCAAAGGATTTCGCCGTCCGGGCTACATAGTCTCGGTTGAGCCGGGCATTGCCTACATGAAAGGGAAGTTCTCCGCCGCTGCTACCGTCCCTTATGCGTTGTACCGCAACCGTACCCGCAGCTATGCTGACCGTCTTGATCCACTGGGTTTAAAACACGGCGATGCCGCATTTGCTGATTACTTAGTATCGGTTAATATCAGCCGTTGGTTCTAAGAACAACTCATTCTCATCTTTACAATTCTTTATTTATGAAACGATTATTCATAGTAATGGGCTTCCTGTGCGCTTATATGAACGTACAGGCTCAAATGCCTAATGATGCCATTTATATGCCCAAAGGGACTGTCTGCGTAGGTACCATGTACACCCACAGCAGTTGGAGCCAATATTGGGAAAACACCCTGAAACGCGAGAATCTCAATATCGGCACTCACACCACGCAAAGTGTCATGGTCATGCCGGCGATTGGTATTACCGACCGCTTTAATGTGATTTTGAGCCTGCCCTACGTATGGACCAAAACCAGTGCGGGTAATCTGATGGGTCAAAAAGGAATTCAGGATTTTTCGGCTTGGTTGAAAGTGAAGGCAGTGGACATTAAAGGTTTCTCTTTGAACGGTTTATTGGGAGCTTCTGTGCCTGTCAGCAAATATGTTCCTGATTTTCTGCCGATGTCAATCGGCTTGCAATGCCGCGTAGTGTCGGGACGTGTTTTGGCGAATTACACCCATCCTAAGACCGGGCTGTATGTCACTGCCCACGGTTCCTACATGTGGCGCAGCAATATCAATGTAGACCGGGATGCTTATCAGACAGACGATCGGGTGTACAATACCAACGAAGTAAGAGTCCCTAATGCCTACGATCTGGGCGGTCGTTTGGGTATTCTGAAAAAACAATTTCAAACCGAAGTATGGGTAGAACGCAATTCCTGCATCGGAGGAGATAACATTCGCCGCAACGATATGCCGTTCCCCACCAACAACATGCAGGCAACCATGGTCGGTTGGTACGGTAAGTTTCAACCCAAAGCGTTGGGGGTTAATGCCCGCGTCGGTTACGTCACCAACGGCCTTAACGCCGGACAAAGCACAAGTTATACCGTTGGAGTCCTTTACCTGTTCGGATTAAAAAAATAACCATTGAAATCAGTCAAGACAATGAAAAAGCTTTCTGCTATTATAAAATACAGCAGTTTGACCGCCGGTATAGTTCTGCTTGTGGCAAGCTGTAATAAAGACATTGAAGAACCGCAACGCGTAGGGTATTCCCCTGTCAGCGTGGATGATAAAGCCGGCACTTGGAAAACGTATATTTTATCCTCCTCGGGCGAAGTCGCGGTACCTGCTCCGAGTGCTGTTACTTCTACAGAATATGTGGCAGAATTAACGGCCCTGAAAGGTTTGGCCGGCAATTTAAGTCAAGAGCAAAAAGAAGCCGTGGTATATTGGGGGGCCGGAGCAGTGTATCGTTGGAACGAAATTGCGCGGGAACTGGCAGCGCGTTACAATATTCCGCCTGCTTCTACAGCTGACGGAAAATATCCCCTTCCCGATGCCGCCAACCCCTTAGCTGACCCTAAATTTCCGTTTGCCAATCCTCCCTATACGGCGCGGGCTTTGGCCTATTTGTCTGTAGCACAATACGATGCGTTGGTGTCGGCTTGGAATTATAAATACAAGTACAAGCGTTCGGCTCCTTCTAAAATTGACACGAGTATTCCCGTTGCTTTATCTGTATCAGCTTTACCGACTTATCCTTCTGAAGATGCCGTGGTGGCGGCGGCTTCTGTCACCATTCTGAAAGCCATGTTTCCGGGCGAAGTACCTTATTTGGAAGCAAAAATGAAAGAACATTTGGCCAGTCGTCAGTGGGCCGGTATGAATGTAACGAGTGATTTAACGGCCGGTACTGACTTGGGCAATGCCGTAGCAGCGAAAGTAATGGGGCGGGCCAAAACCGACGGAATGGGCGCCTCCAATAACCAAACGCTGACGGCCGGTATGATCGAAGCCGCCAAAACGCGCGGTATTAAAGACCCTTGGATCAGCCAGGAAATTCCGCTTCGCCCACCGATGTTACCCAATTATGGGGCAGTACAAACGTGGAATTTTGATAAAACGACGTTAGCCCAAATTCGCCCCGCTATGCCTTATGTGGTAGGTTCGGCCGAATGGCAAAAAGAATTGGATGAGTTGAAAGCCATCCAAAAGAATCAAACCCGCGAACAGGCACGCATTGCCAATTATTGGGCAGATGGTGTCGGAAGTTATACGCCGCCCGGTCACTGGCACCGCGCTGCGGCCAATGCTTCTCACGAAGCTCGTTTCAGCGAAGTACGTATGGCTCGCACGTTAGCGTTGGTAGGTACGGCTGAAATGGATGCGGGCATTGCTTGTTGGGATACTAAATTTTTTTACTACACCCCTCGCCCTCAGCAGTTTGGCTTAAAAACTTCGGTTGGGTTGCCTAATTTCCCGTCCTATACTTCCGGTCACTCTACGTTTTCTTCGGCAGCCGCTACGGTATTGGCATCTCTTTTTCCGGAACAAGCTGATAAATTCAATGCACAGGCGCTGGAAGCTTCTATGTCGCGTATTTACGGCTTAATTCACTATCGGGCTGACTGCGATATGGGCTTGAAACACGGAAAAGTAATCGGTGAATATGCCATTGCACGCGGCAAAGCCGACGGTTCAGGATTATAGCATATCAGGCTTTCCAAGACTCCAAGTCTTGGAAAGCCTTTTCAGTCCATTGTAACATAACGTCTTTCTAAAACTTGTATCCTAAAATAAAGTCTTAAATAAGTCAGGACTTCCTTATACCAATGAAAGTATTTACGATTTTAGTTGTCACACTTTTTATCAGTTTTACAGCTGTTAAAGCGCAGGATGGTCCCAAACAGGAAGTAGCGCAGCAACTCAACAACTGGCACAACGGACTGGTTAAAGGAGATTTGGAGGGGGTTATGGCACAGTATGCCAGCGATGCGGTGTTTTTTCCGACCTTTATCAATGCTGCTCGTACAGCTGACGAACGCAAAGCGTTTTTGCAGGTCCTCATTGCCAAAAAACCTACGGTAGTTTTGAACAACGACCAACGAATTCGATTGTTTGGAGACGTAGCTACCTGTTCAGGTTCATGGGTATTTGACGTGAATGCCGCAGATGGCACCCGCGAGAAAAAACCGGTCCGCTATCTGTTCGTTTTTGAAAAACGCGGCGGGAAGTGGCTCATCATTGAGCAACACGTATCCGCATTTCCCGAAAAACCTAAAGCCTGATTAAGCTCACCCCTGACGGGTATTCCGATGTCAGAATACCCGTCAGGGATACCAAATACAAAGAAATCGCTTGAAAAAACTCGTATCCATCCTGCTCCTCAGCCTTTTGCTCTACAACATGGTAGGCTACTCGGTAGTTTATTGGTTGGGGGGGAATGTGGCATTGGAGGTGCAAAACGAGGAAACTGCATCGCCTTTAAGCGAGGAGTATATTACGGTAAAAGTGCCGGTCTCTTTGCCTTATCAAACCAATTGGACGGCGCCGCAGCCCGTGCAGGGGAAATTACAGGTAGGCCATGAATTTTACGAAATGGTCGAGCAGATCATGCTCAATGATACCGTTTACATCACCTGTAAACCCGACCGCGACGCCCGCGCCAATTTCTATGCCTTGGCCGAGCATATCCAAAAACACATCAATGATCATGCTGCCGGAGGCCCCAAACCCTCCAAAAACATCGTCATTCAGTTATTGAAAGAATACGTTTCTTTTCAACGGCTTCACACTTTTTTTATCATAGAAAGTCTTTCCGACTCCACACCGTTAACACCCTCTTCCTTTTTTCTTCTTTTCCGCGCCTTTGGTGTGCTTTCTCCCCCTCCCGAATCAGTTTTTAGATCACTTAGTTAAGCACGACGGACTTCCACAACCTCAGTTATATCTTTTTAACCTAAGCGGCAAAGCCTCAGGCTGCTGCTTGCAACTTTATAAAATAATGAAAACTGAAGTTATTACACTGTCTCCCAACATCATTTGGGGAAATCGCATCGCGTTATTTGTCGTTTTTTTCTGGTTCGGCTTTTTGAAGATCATCGGTTTATCACCCGCCGAAGCCATCGTCACTCAGTTGCATCATAAAACCATTGAGGGGCTTATTTCGATAGAAAATTTCTTGCCATTGTTGGGAGTGGTCGAATGCGCCATCGGTATTTTATGGCTCTTTCCGAAAGCGACCAAGGTTGCCTTTTTATTGTTTTGCCTGCAAATGTTTACGACATTTTTTCCGCTGATACTCATGCCGAATGAAACGTGGAAATCGACGCTTGCCTTGAGTTTGTCAGGGCAGTACATTATTAAAAATGTGGTGTTGATCGCCTCGGCTTATACAGTTTTCAGGACCTATTCATCCGAAAAGAGGCTTCTTAACGCTTAATCAACCATGCCGCACCTACCTCTACCCGAGCATCTGCCCGGCATTACGGGTCTGCTCGAATACCGGTTGGATACGGCCTTGCCGATTCGTGAGCTGACGCAGATTTTACTGCGTGGGGAGTCGTCACTGACGCAAGGAGAACGCGAGTTGATTGCCGCCATAGTCTCCTCGCGCAACTGTACCGATTTTTGCGAAGCCGCCCATACCAAAGCCGCTGATCTCCTGTTAGGGGAGTCAGAAACGGCGCGGTTAGTAAAGCAGGATTTTGAGACGGCACCCGTAAGCGAAAAGATGAAAGCGTTGCTGAATATCGCAGTACTGACTCAAAAAAGCGGTAAAGCGGTCACTCCTGAAGCCATAGAAAGGGCTCGCCAAAACGGGGCAACCGACTTGGAGATTCACGATACCGTATTGATTGCTGCCTTGTTTTGCCTGTACAACAAGTACGTAGACGGACTGGCCACTGTCGCTCCGACGGATCCTGCTTATTATGAAACACTGGGTGAACGAATTGTAGGACGCGGGTATTTACGCCCCCCGGGAGGACACCCTTTTCCCAACAAATAATACAGAAGCAAAAGCATGTCATGCAGTGACAATAGTTACGAACAACCCATTTCGCTTAAGTAATCAGACAAATTCAGAGGTGCCGGATTGGACGATTCCGCACGGCTCCGGCCATTGCGATTGTCTTTCAACTAGTTAAATCCACAAAATCAATTTCGCATTGCTGCTTAAACCCATTTTGGGTTAATCCGGAAAGAAATAAAACAATGAATAAGGTAGAAAATATAAGTACTTCTATCCACAAAACCCGCATTGGGAGTTGGGGAATATTTGTCCTTTGCATGATCAGCTATCTTTTCGGCGGAACGGTAGCTACCCTGATGTCGGTATATCTGCCGGTGGCTATTCCCGAATTGCTTGGCGAAACCAACCTCTCAGAAGCCCGTTTGGGCGAAGTGGGCGCTTATATCGGAGCCGCTTTTCTGTACGGATGGGCCTTTGGCGGGCTTTTGTTCGGGGTAATCAGTGACCGCATCGGAAGGGTAAAATCGCTGACGCTTGTCACCGGGTTATACGGAACGGCTACCTTACTTACTGTATTTGTCCCCAATTGGTACGTACTCCTTATTTATCGGTTTGCGGCAGGCATGGGTATCGGCGGAGTACTGCTGATATCCACAGTGTATTTATCTGAAATATGGCCTCAACGTACCCGTCCGATTGCGTTGGGCATCTTGGCAGTAGCCTTCCCAATCGGCATTGTAACCACGGGTGGATTAAATGTACTTTTTGCTGATTGGCGTCAGGCTTTTTGGTTAGGCATTATTCCCCTGATTACAGCCGTTATCATGAACTATCTGTTGCCGGAGTCAGTCGCTTGGACCGGCACTCGTCAGACATCTGCGTCAAGTACGTCCGGATTATGGGATGTTGACAATCGTCCCAATCTCATTACCGGTACCGTTATTTTCGGTTCGGTGCTTATCGGTTTGTGGGGTATTTTTTCATGGATACCTACTTGGGTTCAGTCATTGTTGCCTGCGGGTCAAAGCGGCCAACAGGAGCGGGGTATTACGATGATGTTGTTGGGCTCCGGCGGTATCGTCGGCGGCATCGTTTCGGGATTTTTGATTAAGCATATCGGAGTGCGCAAGACGCTCATTATGACCTTTTTGGGCAGCGCTTCGGTGTCGTTTATTTTGTTTCTTACCAACAAAAGTTTCAGCTCGATAGTGTACGCCGAAATGGCTTTTTTGTCTTTGTGTTTCGGCATCAGCCAAGGCGCGCTTTCGAGTTACATCCCTCAATTATTTCCTCCGGTCATTCGGGCAACCGCTACGGGTTTTTGCTTCAATATCGGACGTTTTTTTACGGCTGCCTCCGTATTTTTTGTAGGAGCGATGGTGGCTTATTTCGGAGGATTGAGCAATGCCCTTCTGACTTTTTCCGTCGCTTTTTTAGTGGCTTTGGCCGAGGCATACAGAAGTAAAGAAAGTAAAGTGTAAGGGTGTAATGCCTTGATTTTTAACCCATAAATAATTGAGACGTTTTTGACTTTTCTAAAATCTTAAAAGCAAATCAATTATGAAAATGACATTCAAACAAGGGGTAATAGGTATGTTGATGCTGCTGATCACCGCTGCCTGTAACCATAATCAGGACGTAACTCCTCAAAAGGGGGTGAAGGACTATAATGCCGACGTAATTTTGAAATGGGGTGAATTATTTTTAGAACTTGACCGCTACGCGCCCGGGTATCGCCCGCCGGTAGCGGCCCGCGCCTTTGCGTATATGGGCTTGGCCGGGTACGAAACCATCGTAGCGGGCACCGAAGAGTACCAATCGGTGGCACCTCAATTGGCCGGGTTGACCCTGCCGAAAGCAGACCTCGGGAAGCCATACCACTGGCCAACTGCTGCGAATGCGTCGTATTTGACAATAATGAAAAAATTCTTCCCGCACGTAACCGATACCTATAAAGCGAAGATTACTCAACTGGGCGAATCTTTGGCTAAAGAGTTTCAGGCGGAGACGGATGCCGCTACGTTTGAGCGGTCGCAGTTATTCGGAGAAAGCATAGCAAATGCCGTTTTTGATTATTCCAAAACGGATACCAACGGACACGAGGCCTACCTAAACCCGCAACTGGCTGATTATGTGCCGCCTACGGGACCGGGAAAATGGACGCCCACCCGCCCTGACTTTTCGCGCGCCCTGTTGCCCTATTGGGGACGCACGCGCACGTTTGTCATCACAGCGGAAGATAAAGTAGCCAAACCGCCGATTCCTTACAGCACATTGACGGTTTCGCAGTTCTTTGCACAGGCACTGGAGGTTTGCTCGTTTGCCGACAATGATGAAAATCGGTGGATAGGAGAGTTTTGGAGTGACGATATTTTCGAACAAACTTTTGAACCGGCAGCCCGTTGGGTGGCGATTGCCAATCAGGTAATGGTACAGCAAAAAGTACACCTCGGAACCGCCGCTTATACCTACGCCAAATTGGGTATGGGACTGAGTGATGCCGGGGTAGCCTGCTGGAATTCGAAGTTCATTTACAACGTAGAGCGCCCTATTTCTTACATCAATCGATCCATCAACCCCAAATGGAACACCCTGTTGGATAATACTGTAAAAAAAATAAAGGGAGTTACTCCCCCGTTTCCCGCGTATCCCTCAGGGCATTCTACCTTCGGTGCCGTAGCAGCAGAGGTGTTGACCGACATCTACGGTTACAACTATGTGATGACCGACAAATGCCATGAGTTTCGGGTAGAGTTTAACGGTAAGCCCCGTACGTTCAATAATTTCAATGAGATGGCTTACGAAAATGCTGTTTCCCGGATTTTACTCGGCGTACATTATCGCATGGATTGTGAAGAAGGGCTCCGTATGGGTTATAACGTGGGTCGAAAGGTGAATGCCTTAAAATGGAAAAAGAATATATAATGATAGGTTGATAGTTATTTAAATAGGCTTATTGCTTGATAAGCCTGTTTTTCTTCAATTTATCAAGACAGAAAAATATAAATTGAATAACCTGTAAATACAAAACATGGCCGACATGAAAAAGAATCGGAGCAAGTTCAGTCTTCTCGTTTTTGGCTTATATGCGAGCATGATTGCCCTGCAGGCTCAACCTGCTAAAGTGTTGAAACCCAATGATTCGGAGGTGGCGGTGGCTTGGGCAGAAGTTACCGTTCAACTCATGACAAAAGCCATACAGAATACCCCCACGTATGGCTCAAGGGCGCTGGGATACATAGGATTGACCATGTACGAAACCGTGGTGTTTTCCTCGCCTAAGCACCGTCCCGTGGCCGGTACCATTTGTGATACGCTGTCGTTGCCTAAGCCTAAAAAAGAGTACAGTCGGGAGTTGGCCCTGAACGCCGGCCAAGCCTACATTATTAAGGCGTTTTATGGGTATGCCAATAAAAATCAATCGGTAGACTCTTTGGAAAAAGCGATTTATGAGCGCTATGCGTCCTTGGTACCCGCAGGAGTGGCAGAGGCCTCCGTAAAGTACGGAAAAAAGGTGGCAAGCCGCATTTATCAATGGTCGAAGAGCGACGGCGGGCACGACGGATACAGCCGCAATTTTCCTAAAGATTATGTTTTGGATCAGGGAAGGGGCATTTGGGTGCCGCCGGTAGTAGGGCAATCCAACAGCAAGATACCCATGCATCCTACGTGGGGAGCCAATCGGACGTTTTCACGGAAAAATGCGCTGCTTCCTTTACCTAAACCGTTGGAGTATTCTACCGACAGCAACAGCGAATGTTATTTGCAGTACAAAAAAGTACTTGACCGCAAGCGCTCACTGACCGAGGAAGAACGGGCGATCGTGATGTGGTGGGGCGATGACCCGACCGAAACGTGTTCGCCTCCGGGCCATTCTTATCATTTGGCTACCATTGCGGTTCGCAACGGCAAAGCGGACTTGGTCAAAGCCGCCGAAACGTATGCGCGAATCGGGATGGCGGTGGCGGATGCGTTCATTTGTTGCTGGAAAACCAAGTTTACTTACATGGTAGAACGACCGTCTTCTTACATCAAAAAGAAAATTCGGGTCAGTGAAAAGTACCCGGGAGAACTGAGACGTTGGTTGCCGTTCTTTTTAGAGCCGCCTTTTCCGTCGTTTTATTCGGGACATGCCGTTCAGTCGGCGGCTACGGCTACCGTGCTAACCGAAATGTACGGCAGTAAGGTTGCCTTTGTAGATGATACCCACGCGGCTCGTGCGCCCAAACCTTATTTGATAGAGAAACCTTTGCCTGAAGGCATTGATCTCAGCAGACAGCACTATTACATGCCCGAATACATGGATCGCGAGATGGTCTTTTTACCTCGCCGCTATGCCTCTTTTTGGGAAGCGGCTCAGGAATGTGCCAATTCACGTTTGATGGGCGGTATCCACACCCGGCATGATAACGAAGTAGGATTAGCCGATGGAACTAAAATCGGCAAAAATATCAACACCCTTCTTTGGCATTAATGCCTTTACAAAAACTTAATGAAAATTATTTTATGATCATTTTTCTTTAAAATATCAATAATGCCACATATCTCACTGCCTGAAAGTTTGCCCGGTATCCGGAGTTTGGCGGCTTATCGCCCCGATACGGGGGCCGCTCTGTATGCTTTAGCCGAAGCCCTTTTGCGTGGCGATTCATCGTTTTTACAAGCGGATGCCGAATTGATCGCTGCCTTTACCTCTTCGCTCAACGAATGTACGTTTTGTATGTGCAGCCACGCGGCAGCAGCCAGGTTTCTGTTTGAGGCCGACAAAGCAGTAGTGGACGCCGTAATTGCCGATTATCATACCGCCCCTATTTCGGAGAAAATGAAAGCCTTGTTGACCATCGCCCAATGTGTACAGCAGGATGCGCGTACGGTTTCGGATGACATCGTAGCCAAAGCTCGCTCAGAAGGGGCCACGGATCGTGAAATTCACGATACGGTGTTGATCGCGGCTACCTTTTGCCTGTTCAATCGCTACGTGGACGGTTTGGCTACGATTACTCCGACGAATCCCGCCGACTATGAACCTATGGGCAAGCGAATGGGCACGCTGGGCTACGTACCCCCGAAGCCTGCCGTTTAGCAGGAATCTCACTTACAATCGTCAATCGCAAATCAACAATCGACAATCAAAAATGCCCCATATTCCCTTTCCTGAAAATACACCGGGAATTCTCGGTCCGATGAAATTCAGCCCGCAAACGGCCGCTCCCATGAATGCGTTGGCCAATGCGTTGTTGCAAACCGACGACGGGTTGAGTCGCGGCGAACGGGAACTGATCGCTACCTATGTTTCCTCTTTGAATGATTGCTTTTTCTGTCAAACCATCCATGGCACAGTGGCGAGTGCGCACCTTGGTGATGAGGATGGGTCGTTTGTAAAAGCCGTAAAGTGTAATTACGGGGAAACGGACTTGTCCCCTAAAATGAAAGCTCTGTTGGCCATTGCCGGCAGTGTGCAAAAAGGTGGGAAAAACGTGACAGCCGCACAAGTAGAAGCGGCTAAAGATCAGGGAGCTACCGACAAAGATATTCACGATACCGTGTTGATTGCGGCCGCGTTTTGCATGTTCAATCGCTATGTAGACGGCTTGGCCACCGTAGCTCCCGATAATCCGGAGGTATATCGCTTCCGAGCGTTAAATGTAGTGAAGAATGGATATTCAGCGGAAGGACAATATCCTCCTGCTCCGACTATATCATAGGTTGAAGTGAGACGAAAGCCCCGACATGTTGTGTCGGGGGCTTTTTAAAATGAAAACAGGAAAAATAACGAACTTTAAATCGAAAAATCATTAACCCATGAGAGCGTTTTTTTACATCGGTATTGCCGGTTTACTGTTGTTTGAGATAGCCAACGTCTATTTTATCATGCCGATGCCGGGAAGTCAGCGCATGAACAGCATTGAGGCAGCTTATTTTTTTCATACGTGGCGGTGGGCGTTTAGGGGGGCGTTCGGAATTTTGATAGTGATAGCCCCCAAACCCCCAATGGGGGCTTTAATTGTAAGTGTTTTAGCCTTGGCGGGGGTCGTTTATGCTGCCAATTTTGAAATGGCCGCTGATACCATGTTTTACCAACCGTCGGTATTGTTGCTTAAAAACGCCGTCGAAAACAAAGTAGAGAAAGGCCGGATCGTGATTGGTGTGGAGATCAACGGACAGACACGGGCCTATCCCATTCAATACATCGGTTACCACCATCAGGTACGCGATACACTCGGGGGCAAACCTATTATTGTCACTTACTGTACCGTTTGCCGCACGGGGCGGGTATTTGAGCCGATTGTTACTAACCGAATTGAAACCTTTCGGTTAGTAGGGATGGATCATTTCAATGCCATGTTTGAAGACAAAACAACGGGCAGTTGGTGGCGTCAGGCCAACGGCGAAGCTATTGTGGGCCCTTTAAAAGGAAAAACATTGCCGGAATTGGAGATTACGCAAGTTTCCCTTGAAAAATGGTTGGAATGGTATCCCAACAGCCTGATAATGCAACCCGATACCCGGTTTCAGGAAGAATACGACTCCTTGAGCAATTATGAATCCGGCCAACGCAAAGGAAAACTGACCAAGCGGGATACAACGGCTTGGAAAGAAAAAGCGTGGGTAGTGGGGGTAGAAGTAAGCGGCGGAGTCAAGGCTTATGATTGGAATCAATTAAAAAAACAACGGCTCATCAACGACATGATCGGTTACCTGCCCATTTCAGTAGTGTTGGCTTCGGACGATAAAAGCTTTGTGGCTTTGCGCCGCGCTACCCCCGGACAAAAACTTACCTTGAAAAATGACTCGTTGTACGACGAAGGAGGCAGCGTATATAACCTGCTCGGAAAATCGCAAAAAAACGGTGTTCCTGACTTGGTGAAAGTAAATGCTTATCAGGAATATTGGCACAGTTGGCAAACCTTTCATCCGGATACCAAACAATATAAATAACTTTGGCATGAAATTTGACAAGGCTGCTTTTGTATCCATTAGAAGGGCAACAAAACGAGTCCTCATAACCATTGATTTTGCTGACCGGCATTGAAAAAACTCATTCCCATCGGCCTTTTTATTGTACTGCTCTACCATACCTTAGGGCTGTCGGTAGCGGTATTGTTTTTTGAGGAGGAATACCGATGGGCTTCTCCCTCAGTCGAAAATGACCAATGGAACACGATCAAAATTCCTCTTGAGCAGCTTCCCTATGTAGCCTATCAGGAAATTCCTGCTGAACAGGAAGGATTGATCCAAAAAGACGGCGATTTCTATAATATCGTTAATCGGTATTACCAAAATGATACCCTTTACATTGTTCTGAAAACCAATCAGCAGGCTCGTGAGCGTTTTATAGAACTCTCCGGTCAAATTCTGGAATCATTGGATGCGGCTTCAAAAGCACCTTCCACTCCGGCCGGAAAAACCATTGAATTACTGCAGGGAATGACCAAGATCTATCTTTCCAATCCGGATTTGGTATGGCCTCCTCTGCTTTTGTCAGGATTACTCCCTGAACCGATTTACAGTGACCCGAGGCAATTGCTTTCCGATCCGTTCCGCAAACTTTTTTCTCCGCCTCCCGAACCAAGTAAACTTTTGTGATTGCATTGTTCCGAATGTCCCTGCTGCTGCACCCGTCCGGTTCAGTCAAAGTCGCTGTGCGATTTGCATGGATTTAAGCGGAGCTACGGTACATTTTCTGATGTCCTTCCTTACTGAATTTTTATAGTATAGGGAGGCTGTAAAATCAAAAGTTTATTCATCATTTCTAAATAACTGTATTGTGAGAAATATATCCTTCTTGTGGTTAGGGCTATGCTTTGGCCAACAGGCTTTTTCCCAGAAAGTAAAACCCGATTCGACTCGTCATCTTAACGAGGTAGAGGTGATCGGCGCTCGTGAACGAATTCAAATGGAACGTTTGCCCGATGTCAACGGGACGTATTTGACGGCCGGCAAAAAAAATGAAGTGATTCAATTAAGCGGCGTCAACGCCAATATCGCCGAGCGCAATGCTCGCCAACTTTTTGCGAAGATACCCGGCATTTTTGTGTATGATATGGACGGCTCGGGCAATCAGATCAATATAGCGACGCGCGGCTTGGATCCTCACCGCAGTTGGGAGTTCAACCTTCGCTACAACGGAGTGCTCGGTAATACTGACATGTACGGATACCCGGCGAGCCATTATAATCCTCCGGCCGAGTCGTTTGACCGCGTGGAGATCGTACGCGGTACCGGCTCTTTGCAATACGGAGCGCAGTTTGGCGGAATGCTCAATTACGTCACCAAACAAGCCGATACCACCCAACGTTTTTCGTTTGAGAGCATTAATTCTGCCGGTTCTTACGGTTTGTTGAGTTCGTATAACGCCGTGGGCGGACGTGTAGGAAAACTTACCTATTATGCTTACTACCACCGACGCAATTCCAACGGCTATCGGCAAAACAGTCGCTCCGAAGCGGAGTCGCAGTTTGTGCGCTTGCAATATGATTTTACTTCCAAACTGTCGTTGAAGGCCGAATTGGGACATACAGACTATGTGTATCAAATTCCCGGTCCTTTAACCGACAGCATGTTTTACGCGAATCCGCGCATGGCAACGCGTTCACGCAACTATTATGAACCCGATATTTATCTGCCTTCATTGACGCTGAATTGGCAGATTTCTCCTCGCACCAAATTACAATGGATTAATTCGATGGTGTTGGGTTTCCGAAACAGCGTCATGATTGATGCCTTTGCCACGGTAAATGATGCCGTTGACGCTACCACCGGACAGTTTAAAAACCGTCAGGTGGATATTGACAATTTCAACAGTTTTACGTCGGAATTGCGCCTGTCGCACCAATATCAGTTGGGTGCCTTGAGCAATGTATTGGTAGGCGGGGTACAGGTGATGAGTAATGACCTGAACCGTCGGCAGTTGGGCAAAGGAACTACCGGCAGTGACTATGATCTGACGTTGGTCGGAACCGACGGCTTTGGCCGCGATATGCATTTCAAAACCAAAAACGTGGCTTTTTTTGTAGAGAATTTACTCTATATCACTCCCAAATTAACCGTTTCTCCGGGTTTTCGCTTAGAAAGCGGACAAACCGACTTTTCCGGCTACATTCGCTATCTCAAACCTGAAGTGGTGCCCAATCGCATTCCTCACCGTTTTCCGTTGTTCGGTATCAGCGGTCAATACCGTATGGACAAAGAAAATCGAATTTATGGCGGTTTCTCGCAGGCCTATCGCCCGGTAATCCTGAAAGATATTATTCCGGCATCAGTACTTGAACGGGCCGATAAAAACCTGAAAGATGCTGATGGTTATAATGCCGAAATCGGCCTGAGCGGTCGTCGCGGCAGATTACATTATGACCTGAGCGCTTTTTTAGTGCAGTACAACAACCGCTTGGGAAGCCTGATATTGAATGATCCGGACGGTACCTCCTATTTATTCCGTACCAACATCGGCGACAGCCGTACCAAAGGGGTGGAAATGTATGTAGAATATGAATTTGTGAGAAATAACAAAACGCGGCTTTCGGCTTTTACGTCTACGGCCTATATGGATGCCCGTTATGTAAAAGGCAAAGTGAGCAACGGCAAAGAAAATCAGAGCATCGCAGGCAATAAAGTAGAATCGGTCCCGGAATGGACGAGCCGCAACGGTATTGAACTCAATCACCGTTGGTTCAGTGCGACCTTGTTGGTGAGTTATGTCAGTGAGTCGTTTGCTGATGCTTTTAACACCGTTTTGCCGACGGCCAACGGAGCCAAAGGGGTAGTGCCCGCTTACACTTTGGCCGATTTGAATACTACCTTTCATCTGACCGATCGCTACACTATACGCTTCGGCATCAATAACCTGTTGAATAAGAGTTATTTTACCAAACGCCCTACGTTTTATCCCGGACCCGGTATTTGGCCTTCCGACGGACGCAGTGCGGTAATGACTGTTGGAGTAAAACTGTGAATAAATGGGGAGTAGCCAAAAAATGATACCTGATTCAGGTATCATTTTTTATAGATAATGAAAGTTGGCATAATAATTGGTTCTACTGCTTTAAGGTATATTTTTAACCCTATTGCTATTGATTGACCATCAATCTCATCATTTTTTAACCCTATTTTTATGAGAAAGCTTCTATGCCTCCTTATTGGTTTAGCCTTTTTGGCAGGTTGTACAACTACAGAGGTAGAGCCGACTGCCGCCAATAATGTTTCCAATTATTCTGCCGATTTTTTAAGAGAGTGGCTTAAATTGGAATGTCGGGTAGTGAAAGAAACGGCCGGTTTCTTGCCGCCCCAGGCATCCCGGGCGTTTGGATACGTTGGGATTACCGCCTACGAAGCCGTTTACAGCGGCATCCCGAATGCCAAACCGTTGGCCGGTCAGCTCAATCGCCTGAGTGTAGCAAGTATGCCGGCACCGCAATCCCAAAGCATTCGCTATCATTGGGGGATTGTGGTCAATGCAGCCGTGGCCGATATGATGCGTTTTATGTTTGATAAAAACCTCAGTCCCGCCAATCTGCAAAAGATCAATGAGTTGGAAGAGCAGTATTTGACGGAGTTCAGCGCAACGCTTAACAAAGCCACAGCGCAAACGTTGAAAGACGAATCGGTGAAACACGGTAAGGCCGTAGCGCAGGCCATTTATGAATATTCTAAAAGCGACGGCGGACACGATTCTTATTTGAATCCTTTTTCGCGGCCTTTTACCCCCGTTACCGGCATAGACAAGTGGGTTCCGACCGACGCGAAGAACGCCACACCGCTTTCTCCTTATTGGTACAAATGCCGTCCCGCGTTGATTTCTAATATGGATTATGCCACACCGCCTAAGCCTTTGGCGTTTTCGTTGGACAAACAATCTGATTTTTACAAACAAGCTATTCAGGTCTACAACCAAGTCAAAGGGAATACGGCGGATCAAGTAGAAATTGCCAAGTTTTGGGCCGATGATCCTTTTGCGACTTGTACGCCTACCGGGCATACGTTCAACATCATGACTCAACTGCTCGAAGAAACCAATGCTACCTTGGAAAAGGCCGTGGTGGGCTATGCGATGTTAGGTATCGGCGAGATTGATGCCTTTATAGCCTGTTGGAAAGCGAAATACGATTATTCGCTGATTCGCCCGGTATCGTATATCCAAAAATACATTGACCCTAACTTTAAAACGGTCATCGGTACGCCCGCTTTCCCGGCTTACACTTCCGGACACGCTACCGAGATCGGAGTAGGAGAGAAGATATTTACCACCCTCTTTACCAAAGGCGACGGTCTTTATACGTTAACGGACCGTTCTCAAGTGCAACACGGCTTTGCTCCCCGTAAGTTCAACAGCTTCTCCGAAATGGCGAAAGAGTGTGCTAACTCCCGTCTGTACGGGGGCATTCACTACGAAATGGACAACCAAAACGGGTTGTTGATGGGGCGCGGTATCGGCGAGAATGTGGTAAAAGCCATCAAGTGGCCTGCTGAGATCAAATAAGATAATTGAAGTAAGAGGCAGGAGGTAAGAAGAATCTTTCCTGTCCTGCCTTTTGCCGGTTTCTTCGGTTTTATTTCGAAAACGGTTCATCGAAAATGATAAAGTTAAGCATGAGGAAAATTGAATTTTTAGGATGGGCCTTCTTGGTCAGTTTCTTTGTGTCGGGATGCGGAAAAAATAGCGACGAACAACTGCAAAAAGATGCGGCGTTGATGGCATCGCTCGAATGCGAGGCACGTCACCTGAAGGACGAGCGATTCAAAGTGGCTAATGACATTCGTCTTATGGAAGATTCGTTGGCCAAGCATAAAATTGCCCTGACGGCCGATCAAAGTCGGGAGATTGACTCTGTCACCAAAGTATATACGCTCCGTACCGGGGCGTTGGCCGATAAGATCACCAAGACGATGGATAGCTTGTTTGCCGCCGGCTATCAAACTGCCCGGCAACGGCAGGTGTTGGATGAGGCTACGGAAAAGAAATTACGGGAAGTCTGTAAATAAAGCCGGCGCAAAATCAGAACCTTTTGGCAATTTTGAGAAAAAAGTCACGTTAATAAGTCATTTTCAAAAGGCTTTATTAACCGATTACCATGCAAAAGATTCATTTATTGGCAGTATTTGTATCGGCGGTTTTTCTCTTCAATCGCTGTGCCGTTACCAAACAGATCTCTGAAGCCAAAACATTGGCCGATTGTAAATACAACATTGCTTCAGCCGACCAAATTACGTTGGCCGGGATTGATATTCAGCAGTTCCGCAACATGCAGGATTTTGATTTGTCAAAATCACCGCGCTTGGCGTTGGCGTTGTTGAGCAAAGAAGTCCCGCTCAATGTGCGCCTCAATCTTGACGTGACCAATCCCACGCGCCAACAGGCAGGGATCAACCAATTTGAATACAAAGTGCTGCTGGCAGAAAATGAGCTCTTTACGGGCTTTTGGGATCAGCGTATTGACGTACAACCTAACGGCGGTACTACCCGCGTGCCCATGCAGTTGACCACCAACGCTTACCGTTTAATCACCGACGCCAAAACGCGGGATTCGTTTGTGGCGATGGTGGAGAATCTCTCCGGTAAAGCAAATACGCAACCTACGAAATTGGTCATTAAGTTGAAACCTACTTTGGGCATCGGCAATTCGCAGATCAATTACCCGGGCTATATCACCATCGAAAAAGAAGTAACCGCCAAAATGCTGTCGGGAGAGTAAATAATAGCCCGCATTACCAAGCAGGAGGTAAAGAATTGATTATTCTTTGCCTCCTGTTTATTTTTTGCACTGCCCTCACTTGAAGATGGGTTGACGACAATTGGCTGCAGACCATTGAAAATCACGTCCGGATTCGGATAAACTTTACATTGGCGGCACTTTCACCGGCCGCCTTCCCGGTTCATGGGGGTGTATTCTCCGCTTTTCTCCGCTTTCCGCTTTTCCTGCCGAAAAAATTACTTCACAAATTTGCTAAAAACAGGATAGAAGTATTGGTTTAGTGACTTATGTCCTATATTTTGGCACTTTATTCCTAAATTTTGAACACTTTATTCTTAAAACTAACCGGATCTTGAAAATTGCGATTTTAAAGGAAACCAAAGCCTACGAAAAGCGGGTTTCCATCACACCTGACATTGTCAAAACGCTTCTCAAAGCAGGGTTTACGTGTTCCATTGAAAGTGGCGCGGGCGAAAGTTCTTCTCTTCTTAATTCCGCTTACGAAAATGCAGGGGCGCAGATAGCCGCCGACGCCAAAACGCTGTTGGCCGATGCCGACATCGTGCTGAAGGTCAATGCCCCGACGTTGGAGGAGGTAGCGCTGATGAAAGAAGGAGCCGTCAGTATCTCGTTTTTGTACGCCTACACCCAACCCGACTTGGTCAAAGCCCTGAATGCCAAAAAGGTTTCGGCCTTCAGCATGGATGCGGTGCCCCGTACCACCAAAGCCCAAAGCATGGATGCGCTCAGTTCGCAGGCCAACTTGGCCGGCTACAAGGCGGTATTGCTCGGTGCCAATGCCCTCGGCAAGATCTTTCCGTTGATGATGACCGCCGCCGGTACCATCAAACCCTCCAAAGTACTGATCTTCGGAGCGGGGGTGGCCGGTTTGCAGGCCATTGCCACCGCCAAACGCCTCGGCGCGGTAGTGGAAGTGACCGACGTGCGCCCCGAAACCAAAGAACAGGTGGAATCACTGGGTGGAAAATTCCTGACCGTAGAGGGCATGGAAGCCAACAAATCGGAAGGCGGCTACGCCAAAGAAGTATCGGCGGAGTTTTTGCAGAAACAACAGGACCTCATCAAGCAACGCATCAAAGACGCCGACTTGGTCATTACGACGGCCTTGGTCATGGGCAAAAAAGCCCCGGTGCTGGTGACGGAAGAAATGGTCAACTCCATGAAAACGGGCAGCGTGATCGTGGACATGGCCGTTGAATCGGGCGGTAACTGTGCCTTGAGCGAGCCGAATCAGACAGTGGTCAAACAAGGCGTCACCATCATCGGCGAATCCAATTTGCCCGCACTGTTGGCGACCAACGCCAGCGACCTCTACGCCAAAAATATCAGTACCCTGCTGCTGCATTTGGCCAATAAAGACGGTTTCAAATGGGAGTTGGAAGAAGAGATCACCAAAGGAAGTCTCATCACGCACCAAGGCGAGTTGGTACACGGCTTTACGAAAGGAATTCTGGAGAAGAAGTGAGGAGCGAGAAATGAGTAGTGAGGAGTTTTTGTCTCCTCCTCCTTAATGACGAATCACTGACCACCAATCACAAATCACTAAAATATGGATGCAATAATCACGTTTATCGGCGAGAACATCGAACTCATTTATATCCTCATCCTCTCCATTTTTGTGGGGATCGAGGTCATTTCCAAAGTGCCGTCGGCCTTGCATACGCCGCTGATGTCGGGGGCCAATGCCATTCACGGAGTGGTCATCATCGGGGCTATCATTGTGATGGGACATGCCGAAGCCGGCAATTGGCCCGCCCTGATTTTGGGCTTTTTGGCCGTGATCCTCGGTACGCTCAACGTCGTCGGCGGGTTTGTCGTGACGGACCGGATGTTGGAAATGTTTAAAAAGAAAAAGTAAGTTAACAGTTTAGAGTTTAAAGTTTACGGTTGGCTATCTCCCACCTAAAAACGGTAAACTCCAAACCCTAAACTCCTAAACAGTAAACCTAAAACGGAAATGATACAACAATACTGGTTATATTTTATTTACCTGCTTGGTTCGGTCTTTTTTATCGTGGGTTTGAAAATGCTTTCGGGACCAAAGACCGCCCGAAACGGTAACTTTTTGGCGGCAGCGGGTATGACCCTCGCCATTCTCGGTACCATTTTCATGCACAAAAACGAAGAAGGCGAATCCATCGGCAACTACGGCTTTATCTTCGGCGGTATCGCCATCGGCACCGTGTTGGGATGGATCTCGGCCAAAAAAGTGAAAATGACCGCCATGCCCCAAATGGTGAGCCTTTTCAACGGCATGGGGGGCGCCTGTGCGGCGCTGATCTCGTTGGTCGAATTCGGCCACCTGCACGAGGACGCTCCGCCCGTAACGGTGCTGACCATCGTGGCCGGGTTGGTGATCGGCAGTATCTCCTTTTCGGGAAGTATCATTGCCTACGCCAAGTTGCAGGAGATCATGAAGAAGACCTTCAAACTCCCCGCCCAAAACATACTGACCATCATCCTGCTGACCGGTATTTTGGGATTGAGTGTCTATTTGGCCTTCGGACACGCTTCGGCGGGGCTGCTGTACCTTATTTTTGCGCTGTCGCTGTTTTACGGGGTGTTGTTTGTGTTGCCCATCGGCGGGGCCGATATGCCCGTGGTGATTTCGCTGCTGAACTCCTTCACGGGGGTAGCGGCGGCCTTCGGCGGCTTTTTGTACGACAACCAAGTCATGCTCACGGGCGGGATTTTGGTAGGATCGGCGGGTACGTTGTTGACCATTTTGATGTGTAACGCCATGAACCGCTCACTCACCAACGTGATCTTCGGGTCGTTTGGCGGGGGAGGTGCCGCCGTCGGCGATGCGGGCACGACCGTGGGCGGTACCGTCAAAAGCAGCACGCCTTCTGACGTGGCCATCCTGATGAACTACGCCCAGAAAGTGATCGTGGTGCCGGGCTACGGCTTGGCGGTGGCGCAGGCGCAGCACGTGATCCACGAGTTGGAAGCCATTCTCGAAAAACGCGGCGTAGAGGTCAAATACGCCATTCACCCCGTAGCGGGACGGATGCCGGGCCACATGAACGTGCTCTTGGCCGAATCGAACGTGGCCTACGACAAACTCGTGGAAATGGAAGAGATCAACGACCAATTTGCTACCACCGACGTGGTGTTTGTGGTAGGGGCCAACGACGTAGTAAACCCTGCCGCGCGCAGCAACCCGGCCAGCCCCATCTACGGTATGCCCATCCTGAACGCCGACAAAGCCCGTACCGTGATCGTAAGCAAGCGCTCCATGGCGGCCGGTTACGCGGGTATCGACAACGAACTCTTCTACTACCCCAACTGCCTCATGTTGTTTGGCGACGCCAAAGATTCGATAACGAAAGTAGTAGCGGAATTGAAGGGAATGGACTAGCCGGACCGCTTGATAAATTTTTGACGGAAAACGTGCCTTTTATTAGGCGAAAAAGGGCATATTGATTAGTATTGTAAGACAGGCAATCCGATTGGGTTGCCTGTGTTTGTTTTGTACTTGTTAAGGGCTTACTTTTCAGAAATAATGAACAAGGTAGCGTACAATAATACTAAAACGGGGTTGTCCGTGCGGTGGGATATATAAAGTACAAGAATAAGTTGACAAAGTACCAAAACAATACAAAAAATACTGCAAAACTTTCGCATATTTGAGAGTTACCTGCAACCTTAACAGACATACCGTAAGAAGATGAACATAGACTTTGAAACATTTAAAAATGATATCACTTGGTTTATAAAGCCCACAGACAAAGTTGAACTGTTGGACACAACATTGAATTTCGGTTTGACGGACAAATTTCAAGCAACATTCCCTGTCTTAACGACCCTTATTCAGAAATCAAGGACTCTTAACTTGACAATTAATAACCAGCAATACAGACTATTTTCTTGGACAAAAAAAGACAATAAAAGTTTTGGATGGCTAACCAAAATTGAATCAGACGAAACGAGTGACATTGAATTGATAGACGAACACGAACAACTACTTAATGAAATTGGAGGTATTCAAGAATCATATAATCAACCCGAACCAAGTCTTACTAACAATCAAAATTTTCTATTTATAAAATCTGAATGCACAAAAGGTATAGGAGGTTGGGACGACTATTATGATATAATGTGTGAAGAAGAAAACAAGCCGCAAATTGATTATAAAGACTTTATTTGCTTTGTACAGGAAGCAAACGGGGACGTAACTCTTTATGACAAAAACACAAAGGAAGTTTTTCTATTTGCTCACGACCATAGTTTTGACAATGTTGAATTTTTAGAAAATCAACCAGAATATACATTTCACAAAATAAACGGAATTAAGACATTTGTCGACTATGTAGAAAGTTTAGCAACTGAATGGACTAACGAAACAATATGACAAAAGACAACAAGGCAGCAGGTAACATCGTATTGGCAATAGTGGGGCTGACAGTTCTAACTCCCCGTTGTGGGGAGTCTTCCAACGGGAGACTTCGCACTCAAAATAAATAGAGTGTTTGTAACACAGTGGGTGCCGATTAATCACCTGAACCCGTTAGCAGTCATAGCACCTGTCCCGTTATCGGCAAGTTTAACGGACGGGCCGGAGAGCATGAACAACCATCCCCGGTTGTGCTGACTTTTCCAACGGGAGATTTTGCACCGGAATTAAAGAGCATGTTGATTACACGGTAAGGTTTTTTACAAAGGTATAGCTATAAAGCACGTAAATCGTCGGTAAGTTTTGTAGGGTAAATAAAACGGAAACGGCTTAAATAACCGTATTTTTGTAGTAGAAAACCGGTTGAAACCCATGAGTACTGCCCAAATCTTATATGAGCAATACAAGGGGTCAGTATCGACCAAGTATCTCAAACCCATTCTTAACAGCCTTATGCGCATCCTTCTGTTGGCGATTGCCTTTCTTTTTACGTTAACTCCGATTTTTGGACAGGCCAAAAAAGCAAAACTGAAAATCACTCCCCTAACGGGCGATTTTTATGTGTATACCACCTACAATACCTACCTGAAATTTCAGGTACCGGCCAACGGCATGTACCTTGTCACCGACAAAGGCGTGGTGATGTTTGATACGCCTTGGGATACCACCCAATTTCAACCCTTGCTCGACAGCATTAAAGTAAGGCACCACAAAGACGTCATCGTCAGTATAGCCACGCATTGGCACAGCGACAAAACGGCGGGATTGGAATACTACCGGCAGCGGGGCATCAAAACCTACACAACGGCCCTGACCGATGCGTTAAGCCAAAAAAATCATGAAAAAAGGGCGGAGTTTTTGATGGCCAAGGATACGGTCTTTCAGGTTGGGAACTATTCGTTTGAAACCTATTACCCCGGGCCGGGGCATACAGAAGACAACATTGTGGTCTGGTTTGAGAAGGAAAAAATTCTCTACGGCGGGTGCCTGATAAAAGGCGCGAGCGATACCAATTTGGGGTACTTAGGCGATGCCAATGTCATGGAATATGCCGCTACGCTCAAAAAGGTGCAGCAAAAATGCCGAAAACCGAAGTTCATTATCGTGGCCCACAGCGATTGGAAAAACAAACGTTCGTTGAGACATTCGATAAAAATGGCCAACGACTTACGAAAAAAAGAGCAGGCTAAAACAGCCCCCTGATCTCCCCAAAGGCTAAGAGGTGAATGAGGTCGGTTTTGTCTTTGATTTTTTGACCGAGTGGCTCAATATGTCCTTCTTTTTCAGAGACAACGTCCTGCCATCGGTAGTGACCATGCCTTTCCGTTGTCCGTGTTCCTCCGAACGGAAGGTTTGTTAATGTGAGGGGTTTTCTACAACTTCGTACCTATTGGCAGCAAGGCGCACCCAACGGAAAGTTTTCAAAAAATGAGACAGCTTGGTATTTTATTCTTGGCCATCGGACAGCAACTGTTCGGTCAGGCGACCGCCCCTGTGGTCGATCAGACCACCTTATTCGGACAAGTACTCCAATGTGACAGTCTTTTCTTTCAGGCATTGAATACCTGTGATTTGAAAACCTATGAGTCCTATTTGACGAACGATTTTGAATTTTACCATGACCGCGGCGGACTGACAAAATCGAGAGCGGCCGAAATGAAATCAATGCGTTTGTTTTGCGGCGAATAGCGACAAAGACAAAAATTGCGGCGGGAATTGCTCCGGGAAAGTGTGGAAGTCGGTACAATGAAAGATTTCGGGGCGGTTGAGACCGGTCGGCACCGCTTTTACCTGGTCATTGACGACAAAACAGAAAAAATAATCGAGGAAGCTAAGTTTACGAACCTGTGGCAGAGGCTGCCAACGGGTTGGAAACTGAGTCGGGTAATCAGTTATGATCATAGACCCGTATGCCGATTGGCGTTACCCGACAACGTTTTAAATCAGTACATCGGCCAATACCAAATCACTCCTGACCGACTGATTCTAATCACAAAAAACGAGAAATTATTAAGGGTAAAAGACGGCGAATGGACGGCCGACCTGTATTCTGAATCAAAGTCAAAATTCTACCTCAACACCGGCAACGTACAATTTGAATTCGTGCAGGGGCAAAACGGACGTACGGAAAAATTGTTCATCTATGAAGACGGGAAGCAAATAGAGCAAGGCATCAAAAAGGACTGACCGGGTGAGGGACCCGAGGATAGTTCAGAACCCGAATGATTGCCTGGGACACGTTTATTCTGCTTTTCCGTTACTTCGTTGAAAAGTCAATCCCAAAGGTGACGTTGGTCATTCGTTTAGAAAAGAAGAGCGGAGAAATTTGACTTTCACTTTAATTCTCTGCCGGTGGGTATGGAAACGAAACGCAAACATTGGAACGAACTGCATTTTGATCACCAAATGTGGCTGTCAGAAGTAACTTTCTATGGCTACGAGTTAAGCCTGTATAAGAAAAAATTGGAAGCGGTTTCTTTCAAAAACACGGCGCAGGAAATAAAAAAGCAGGTAGAACACTTTCAGAATCAGTTTATTATCCAAAAGGAGCAATTGGATGAGCTGAAGCACGAAACACAGGTACACGAACAATGGTTGGCGCAGTGTGCCAAAGACAAGCCCGTCGCGGCCGATCATCGTTTGTTTGTCGATCATCAGGTTACGCACGAAAAGATCAATACCTTCAAGAGAATTTACAACGACCTCAAAGCCGAGTTCAATCGCTTCCTCTCAGAGCGATTGTAAATAAATTTCGGAATTATTAACTATTTGACGGACCTCAAAAAATGGCACACGGATGACGCCGATTTCGTAAAACGAAAACACGGATTTATCTGAGAACATCTGCGTTCTAATGTTTCCGCCAAATTCTTTGTCATTCCGCATTAGCCACCGGAATGACTTTTGCAGTCCCGGAAGCACATCAATGTATTCCGGTTATGTCTCCTTTTGCATTTAACTACAACTTAGACTTCAAAAACACAGATTTTCGCCAATCGCCGCACCTGTATCGGATCGGGAAGGGCGAACAGGGAGTGCTGTTGGTTGAACCTTACAAATCAGAGCTACTGCCGTTGTGGAAGTTCAAGACCGTTGCCTTGGCCCAACAATCCGCCGAAGCGATCTATGCAAAATTTACCCAATACTTGGCCGAAAAAGATTTTGTCGGAGCCGACATGGCGCGTAAATTTTTGCAGATGGGCTTTACGCGGGCGCGGCGCTACGCCAACCACGCCGGCGGGCGTAAGTATGCCGCCGAAAACCCGTCTTCGGTTCCCACCGACTATCCTTATTCCCAAGGCAGCAAATACAAAGCGACCAATCCCGTCTTAGCGCAGGAGCCCGACGCGCTGACCAACGAAAAAGCGCAGGCCGCCGCTGTTTTTAAGGAGTATTGGTTTCGCGCCAAAGACCGGGCGGAGTATTTGGAATTGAAGCAGCGATTTATAGAGGGATTGCAGGATTTAGTGGCTCATTAAAGTACTGTCTACTTGTGTCAGGTACAAATAAGCGTATTTTTGTGGTATAAAAACAGTAAAACAAATGAGTACTGCCCAAATCTTATATGAGCAATACAAGGTATTGCCCAAAAAAGTAAAAGCTGAATTAAAAGCCCTGATTAACAGAGAAGACGAGGAAGTTTTGACGGATATTTCGCTTCCTGCTATCCATAGAGGGCTGGATGCTGTTAAGAAATTGAAGGAAGGCAAAGCCAAAACCACAAATGCCCGACAATTCTTAGCAGAACTGAAAGATGAATTGGCTCAATGACTCAGGTAGAACTTTTAGAAGAGTTTAAGCGGGATTTTAAACGGCTTGCCAAAAAGTTTAGGGCATTGCCCGAAGAGCTTGAAGCCTTGATCAATGTGCTTGAAATAAATCCGGAACAAGGTACTGACTTAGGAAGTGGTTTACGTAAAATTCGTTTAAGCAGTAAAAGTAAAGGAAGAGGTAAAAGCGGAGGGTTTAGAGTAATTACGTATTACGTCGAACAAATCAGAAATGACAAAATTGTTTATTTGGTTACTATCTATGACAAATCGGAATTCAGTACGGTTCAGAAAAGTGATTTGATGAAGCTTATTAAAGACGCCTTAGAATAAAGGCAGTTATTTCTCTTCTTGTTTGTAAATCTTTGCCAATGAAAAAAAGCCTTCTCTTTTTGATGTTGTTTACGGTACCTGCGGCGGGATTTTCGCAGGACTTAGCGAAGGATACCACTGCCATCAAAAACACGATCACTGACTTTTTTGAAATGTTCGTCAAGGATGATCTGCACTATTTAGACAGCAATTGTACGTCCGAATTTGAATTGTACGAATCAGGCCAAATCTGGAACAACGATACACTGCGAACCATTATCCGGAAAAGACAGGCGAGACAACGCACGTGGGAGCGCACCAACGCCTTTACGTTCCTCAAGTTCAACGTGCAGCAAGATGTTGCTTGGGTCAGTTATTTCAATACGGCCTATCTGACGCATACTTCTACGCAAGAAAAACGCACGGTACGGTGGTTGGAAAGTGCCGTTTTGGTCAGAAAAAACAAAAAATGGCAGTTAGCCCAAATGCATTCTACGTCGCTGACGAAATAAGGCATTTGGCTGAAAAATCGCTTAAGTCGGCTTTCCTTGTTATTTAACGTTCGGATAATAGTTCAGACACATAGAGGTAATATTGTGCGGGTACTTTTGCTCAAAAAATACCCATATGCGAAAGATACTTTTACCCCTCACACTGTTATTCTTCATTTACAGTTGTTCCGATCACCGCCTCGATCCGACGATTAATGAAAATCCCGCCACTTTTACCGAAATCGGCAGTATTGACATCGGCGATACAGGCGCCGCTGAAATCAGTGCTTATGATCCTGTGACAGGACGCCTTTTTGTTGTAAACAACTTTTTGACGAATGCCAATAGCCCTGTTAACAAAATCGACGTGATTGATATGAGCAATCCGTCGGCGATGAAAGTGATAGGCAGCATCAGCATGGCTCCTTATGGCGGAGCGGTGAACAGTCTGAGCGTTTACAACGGAAAATTAACGGCAGCCGTTGAATCGGTCAATAAACAGGAGCCCGGCAAAGTAGTGGTATTCCATACTGTTGATTACAAAGAGTTAAAAGTGATTTCGGTGGGTGCTTTGCCCGACATGATTACTTTTTCTCCCGACGGGCGTTTTATTTTGACCGCAAACGAAGGCGAACCGAACGATGCCTACACTGTTGACCCCGAAGGCAGTGTATCCATTATTTCGGTGGAAGATAATTATTCGGTAGTAACGCTTAATTTCAGTGCATTTGCTCCTCAACAAGCGGCTTTAATGGCTAAAGGGTTACGTATATTCGGGCCGACAGCCAATCCGGATTTTGCCAAAAACATAGAGCCGGAATATATTACCGTGTCAGCCGATTCGAAAACGGCTTGGGTGACATTGCAGGAAAACAATGCGATTGCCAAAATTGATTTGACCTCAAAATCAATAACGGCTCTTTTTCCATTGGGCTTCAAAAATTATAACTCGGACGAAAATGCGATTGATATAAGTGACCAAGACAATGTCATTTCTCTGAAGAAATGGCCGGCTTTCGGTATCTATCAGCCGGACGCTGTTGCCGTGTTTGAGAATGGAGGGGTTCCTTATTTATTTACGGCTAATGAAGGAGATGCCCGAGAATACACGGGCTTTAATGAAATGCGTCGCGTGGGTTCAAATGCTACGGTACTTGACCCGGCAGTATTTCCCAACGCCGCTACGTTGAAACAGGCCGCGCAAATGGGACGCCTGAATCATACTATTACTTTGGGAAATACCGATGCTGACCCTGAATTTGAGGCGATTTATTCGTTAGGGGCACGATCATTCAGCGTGTGGAACGGTAATGACGGCAGCCTGTTGTTTGACAGTAAAAATGAGTTGGAACAACGCTGTATTGCCGCCGGAGTGTACGACGATGCCCGCAGTGATGATAAAGGCGTAGAGCCGGAAGGAATGGCGTTAGGTCGCGTAGGCGGGAGAATCATTGCTTTTGTCGGTATGGAACGGGCCGATGCGGTGGGTATTTATGACGTAAGCAATCCGCTTTCACCGATATTCCTGCAATTAGTAAAATCGGGCGATGCCCCGGAAGGCGTCCTTTTTATCCCGGCCAATAACAGCCCTATCCAAAAAAGTTTGCTGGTAGTCAGCAGCGAAAACGATGGAGTCGTAAAAGTATACCGTCCGCAATAAGTGATCATCTTTCAGCCCCAAAAAAAGGCGGTCATTACGACCGCCTTTTTTATTTCTCCGGTTAGGCTAATTACAATAGCTGTCAGGTTTATTTTGCGGTCTTTTTTGTGCCTTTATAAGGTTCCTTCTCTCGAAAAGCGTTTACTTTGTTTTATGCATAGTCAGTTCGTCAGGTGGCGATAGAACGATTTTGTATCCGCAAAAAGAATGAAAATGAAAAGAGCCCTTGTTGTGCTTATGTCGTTGCTTAGCCTGATTGCTTGTTCAGGAGACGGCAACAAAATTCCGCCCGAAACTGAAAAATCATTCTCTTACTTTGAAAGCCGCCTGAAAAAAGAAATGGATTACGAAACTCCGGTAGCGACGTTTGGAGAGCCTGCCAAAGATAGGGGTAGCGGTATTCATATTTACGTGTATGGGTTGGAGGATGCTACCCAAATTTGGATCGGGTACGCCGATAAAATTCTTTACGCCCATCACGTAGACAGCGCCGGTCAATTGATCAAAACGTTGATCTGAAAAGAAAGGCTGCCGGGCGTTTGAAAATTTTGGTTATGTTTATCCTGAAAAACTAACCGACAATGAGAAAATTAGCTACCTGCTTATTAATGGGTTTGGCCCTTACGGCTTTGGCTCAAAAACCTTCTTTAGAAAACCTGAAAGATTCGATTGTTCGTAAACTGAAAACGGTAGAAGGTGACTTCGGTATTGCTTTCAAAAATCTGCAAACCGGGCAAACGCTGTTTTTCAACGAAAAAGAAAATTTTCACGCGGCAAGTACCATGAAAACGCCCGTGATGATTGAGGTATTTAAGCAGGCCAAAGCGGGAAAATTCAAGCTGACGGATTCGATCTTGGTTAAAAATGAATTTAAAAGTATTGTGGACGGCAGTCCGTTCAGTCTCAATATCGGAGACGACAGTGCTGATGGGATGTACCAAAAGATCGGTACGAAGATGACGATTTATGACCTGACCTACCAAATGATCATCGTCAGCAGCAATTTGGCCACCAATATTTTGATCGATCTGGTCGATGCCCGAAATGCCAACGCAACCATGCGACAAATGGGTGCCCAAGACATACAGGTATTGCGTGGGGTAGAAGATACAAAGGCCTTTCAACAAAATTTGAACAACTCCGTCACGGCCTTTGACCTGATGCTGATCTTTGAAAAAATCGCCCAAAAGAAAGCGGTAGACAAAAAAGCCTCTATGGCAATGACGCAGATACTCTTCGACCAAAAGTTCAATGAGATCATTCCGGGCCGTTTGCCGAAAGAAGTAAAAGTGGCTCACAAAACGGGTTCTATTACGGGCGTACAGCATGATTCCGGCATCGTGTTTTTACCCGATGGCCGCCAATATGTGTTGGTTGTTTTATCCAAAAAGCTAACGAATGCCAAAGCCGGCATAAAAGTCCTCGCCGAAGTGTCTGAGATGATTTACAACTTTGTCAAATAATCATCGTAGTTATCCGCGGCTAAGCGCTTTTGAGATTAAAAATCAAACCATAGAAATGAAAAGAAGAGAATTTATTGCGGCTTCGTCTGTACTGGGGTTAAGCGAAGGGGCGTCAGTATGGGCCAAAGCGCCGGCTGCCGAAAAAGAAGTGTACGAATGGCGGGTATATGAGTTGAAAATGGGCGGTATGGGGCGGTTGGAAGGGTATCTGCAAAATGCACTGATTCCGGCGTTGAATCGTCTGGGGGTGACTAAAATAGGGGTGTTTAAGGAATTAGGCAAAGATGAACCCGCTAAATTACACCTGCTGACGGTGTATCCTTCACAGTCTGTTTTTTTTCAGGTGAAAGCCCAACTCAAAACCGACGCAGAATTGTTGAAAACGGCCGAAAGCTATCACCAAACACCCGTTGATAAAGCGATTTACGACCGAATGAGCAGTTCGCTGATGGTAGCTTTTGACGGAATGCCGCAATTGGCAGTGCCCGCCAAAGAACCGCGCCTGCTGGAATTGCGCACTTATGAAGGATACAGCGAAGATGCCGTCCGAAGAAAAATCAAGATGTTCAACGACAGCGAAATGACCATTTTCAAAAAGACTCAACTGCACATGGTCTTTTTTGGGGAGGTGATCATCGGCCCCCGAATGCCTTGCCTGACCTACATGTTGACCTTTAAAAATATGGAAGAGCGTAATGCAAACTGGGTTCAATTCAGCGCTGACCCCGATTGGAAACAGATCTCTCAAGCCACCGAATATGCCAATACGGTATCGCGGATTGAACGCATTTTTTTGGAACCAACCGCGTATTCATCTATTTAAATGGGTCTTTTATTTGGATTTTAATAATTTATTAAGTAATACTCTACCAATTAGATAATATATTAGTAATTTTGTGCGGTGGGGCAACTCCTTATAAAGTGTCACCCTTTTCGAGTCGATGCCAAATAAGCTTTTCAGATAAAACAGCATAGTACCTGTTACTTATTTTATTCTGAAGCGTCAAAATAAAGAGTTTTTCATAACGTTGAGTAAAGTCAAAAAGCCGAGCGGATTTTCTGCACGGCTTTTTTTTGATTTTTGCCTTCTCAGAACCAATGGGGCTGCATATCAATCGTTACTCGGTTGCTACCGGTAAGGCGTTGGGCAAGTGAAACGGTTTTCACCAATTCGTAGTCAAAGAAGTAGCGGGCGGTGGCGATTTTGCCGCGATAAAAATTTTCGTCGTTTTCCGAAACGGACCCATTTAAGGCTTTTTGGGCGCATACGGCCTGTTTCAGCCATTGCCGGGCAATGACCGTAATGCCGAAGAATTCTAAGTACAGCGTGGCATCGGCTAAAAATGCCTCCACATCCTGCGACGCCAATCCCAATAAATGACCGGTTACTTTTTGAACCCGCATCAGAGCTTCCTCCAATTGACTGCTCAGGATGCTCAACGTATCGGAAGAGACGGTTTTGGCTTCAGTAATGGTTTGTTGTATCTCACGGAGCAACAATTGTACCCCTTTGCCGTCCTTTAGGGTTATTTTACGCCCGAGCAGATCCAAGCCGTGGATACCGGTCGTTCCTTCGTGAATAGGGTGAATACGGGCTTCTCGGTAATATTGTTCTACCGGGAAATCGGTCGTATAGCCGGAACCGCCCAAAATCTGCACTGCAGCGCTTGTGGTTTGGCAGCACATTTCAGACGGATAAGACTTGGCGATGGGGGTCAGAAGATCGAGCAGCAGTTCAGCCTGTTCTTTGGTTTCGCCTTCGGCCGTATGGGCCAAATCAGCCCACAGCCCGCATTGCAGCAGCAGTGACAGAGAGCCTTCCACCACTGATTTTTGAAACAGCAACATGCGCTTCACATCGGCATGGCGGATAATGAGCGTTTGCGGTTGGGTAGGGTCTTTGGCCGCAATCGGGCGTCCCTGCGGGCGCTCTTTGGCGTAAGCGAGCGAGGCATAGTAAGCGGCGGTACCAATGGCCGCGGCGTTGGTGCCTACACCTACGCGGGCTTCGTTCATCATCTGAAACATATAACTGAGCCCTTTGTGCGGTTCGCCCACTAAATAGCCCAAACAAGCATCGTTGGAGCCAAACATCAAGTGGGCAATCGGAGCCCCTTTGTAGCCCATTTTGTGATAGACCCCTGCGGTGGTAACATCGTTATCCGTTAATCCGGCAGCCGTTACCCGTTTTTGAGGAACTACAAAAAGTGAAATGCCTTTGGTCCCTATGGGGCCGCCTTTGATTTTGGCCAAAAGCAGATGCACTACATTTTCGCAGGCGTCGTGGTCGCCGCAGGAAATAAAGATCTTTTGTCCCTGAATTTTATAAACGCCTTCTTCCTCAGTCGGCTCGGCGGAGGTAGCGATATCGGACAGCGAACTGCCCGCACCGGGCTCAGTCAGGGCCATGGTTCCCTGCCAACGTCCGCTGTACATGAGCGGCGTGTAGGTGTCAATCAACGCCGGTGAACCAAAACTGCGGATCAAATTAGCGGCACCCGTCGTCAAAAAAGGATAAACGCTTGCTGAGTAGTTGGCCGACTGAAAGATAAAAGCCGCTGCATTGTGCACGGTTACGGGGAGTTGCTGCCCGCCTTCTTCGTAACTGAAGGTGGCGTTGATCCACCCATCTTCTCCAAACCGCTTCGTAATGGCTTTCATGCCTTCGTGCACCCGGATTTTTCCGTCCTTCAATTGCGGTTCGTTTCGGTCCATCTCGGTCAATAACGGATGCAACAGCTTGTCGGCGATTTGGTCGGCGGCATCCAGCACCATGTCAAACGACTCCCGATGATGATCTTGGAAATAAGGGTATTGCGTCAGTTGTTCAACATTCAGCAGTTCATAGAGATTAAATTGAAGGTCGCGTTTGGAATAAAACATAGGGGAAAAGGTTAGCCGTAATCAATAAAATAAAAAAGGCCGGTGCTTCCACCGACCTTACACACAGAAACGAGCCTATTTAGCCGTTTCCGTTTCGCGCAGCGCTTTGCGCAAAATTTTTCCTACGTTGGTTTTGGGCAATTCCGTGCGGAATTCAATGTGCTTAGGGCATTTATAAGGCGTCAGGTTTTGACGGCAAAACGCCATGATTTGTTCTTTGGTGAGTTCCGGGTCTTTTTTGACGACAAACACTTTGACGGCTTCGGTTGTTTTTTCGTCCGGCACCCCGATGCAGGCCACCTCCAATACGCCGGGGCATTGGGCTACCACATCTTCTATCTCATTGGGATAAACATTGAAGCCCGATACCAGCACCATGTCTTTCTTGCGGTCCACGATCTTGAAATAACCGTCGGTATCCATCACTCCGATATCGCCCGTTTTGAACCATTTTCGGCCGTCGGCAGGATCGGTAAACATCACTTTGGCTGTTTCGTCAGGACGATTGTAGTAGCCCGGCATGACCTGCGGTCCGTAAGCGCAGATTTCGCCCGCTTCGCCTACGTCGGCCCAGGTATCATCTTCGCGCAGAATGCGCATTTCCGTACTTGGGAAAGGAATACCGATCGTGCCGACGCGGTTGTTGGCCGGGTGCAACGGATTGGCCGATAAGACCGGAGAGGTTTCGGATAAACCGTACCCTTCCGTCGGTAGGTTGCCCGTCAGATTATACCAACGTTCGGCCACCACTTTTTGGAGCGCCATCCCGCCGGCCGACGTGATCTTCAACTGACTGAAATCTATTTCGCCGAATTTCGGATGATTCATCAGCCCGTTGTAGAGCGTATTCAGCCCCGTAAATACAGTCACTTTGTATTTTTTCAGGTCTTTGATGAAGGCCTCCATGTCGCGCGGGTTAGTAATAAGCAAGTTCATACCCCCGTTTTTGAGCGCCGATAAGGCATTGCAGGTCAGAGCATACACGTGATACAAAGGCAAAGCCGCTACCAAAACATTGGGTTGCCCGTTCGGGATGGTATCCAGCATGGGCCCTAAATAAACACAGTTGGCTTCGACGTTGGAAATGATATTGCGGTGGGTCAACATCGCTCCTTTGGAGACGCCCGTAGTACCGCCCGTGTACTGAATAAAGGCCAGATCCGTGTTTTTGAGGGCCGGTTTTTGGTACGACAAAGAAGCCCCTTTGCTCAACGCCTCCGAAAACGACAGGGCCTTGGGCAACTGATAAGGCGGCACCATTTTCTTTACATTTTTGACTACAAAGTTGACGATCTGCTTTTTGGGAAAGCCCAGCAAATCGCCGATCTGTGTCACAAAAATGTGTTTGATGTTTGTTTGCCGGAGCACTTTTTCCAAGTTGGCGGCAAAATTGGCCAAAATGACAATAGCCTTAGCTCCCGAATCTTTGAATTGGTGTTCCATTTCCCGCGGAGTGTACAGCGGATTGGTATTCACGACGGTCAATCCCGCCCGCAACGCTCCGAACATCGCAACCGGGTATTGTAATACGTTAGGCATTTGAATGACAATGCGGTCGCCTTTCTCTAAACCGATACTTTGAAGATAAGCGGCAAAATTGCGGGACTGCTGATCTAATTCCGCATAGGTGATCTCTTTACCCATGCAAGCGTAAGATTTATGAGAAGCATATTTGGTAAATCCTTCGTCGATCAGTTCTAATAAAGAAGGATAAATATCGGGATTGATTTCATAGGCCATACCGGGAGGGTAAAACTTCAGCCACGGAAAAGTGTTCTGCGTAACAGCCATTGGGTTTTAGGTTGATGTTAAGAAAAAATTGTACACTACAAAGATAGGAACGAACCGTTACCCACCGGAATTTCCATTTATTTTTCGTTGAGAAAATTTGCAAATGAAAACTACTTTAGAGAGTTTTTTGTAAATAACGGCGAATTAACCCCTAATTATCACATGAACCGCCTATTCTTCGGATTATTTTTAAGTATTCATTGTGCTGTCGGCCAAATCGCTCCGCAAAATGTTACCATCGCACGTGACCGCTGGGGCGTACCGCATATTTTTGCCAAAACTGATGCCGAAGCAGCGTACGGCTTGGCCTATGCGCACGCCGAAGATGATTTTAAGACCATCCAATTGATCTGTTTGCCCGCTAAAGGAAAATTGGGCAAACATTTGGGAAAACAAGGTGCAGCCGTTGACTACGTGGTGGAGTTGCTGCACGCGCCTGAATTGGTCGCCGCCGATTATGACACCCAACTGTCGCCGGAGTTTAAACAAGTGATCAACGGCTACTTGCAGGGGCTCAACGACTACGCCGCCCGTCACCCGGAAGAGGTATTGGTGAAAGGGGTATTCCCGCTTACTCCCCAAGATTATTTCAAAGGAGTGGTGCTGTCGTTAGCCGTGATTTCGGGGGTAGATGATGTGCTTCAACAAATTTTCGGGGGAAGAGTATCTACCGTTGATTTCCTGAAAGCGGCCGGGTCTAATGCCATTGCCGTTCATAAAAGTAAAACGACGGACGGTCAAACCTACTTAGCCATCAATTCCCATCAGCCGTTGGAAGGACCCGTGGCTTGGTATGAGGCGCACCTTTGCAGCGAAGAAGGCTGGAATATCCTGGGCGGCCTTTTCCCGGCAGGCGCTACGGTATTTCACGGAGTGAACGAACATTTGGGTTGGGCACATACGGTGAATGGACAAGATAAGATCGACGTCTATCAATTGGAAATGAACCCCAAGAACAAGAGCCAATACCGATTTGACGGTCAATGGGTTGATTTAGAAAGTAAGTCGGTAAAGTTGCGAGTAAAAGGGATTCCATTTCCCATTAAAAAGAAGGCGTATTGGTCGAAATACGGGGCAACGGTCATCACGAAAAAAGGAACATTTGCCCTCAGAACGGGCGCCAATTCGGATCTGCGCGGAGTAGAGCAGTGGTATCGCATGAACAAAGCCCGTTCGTTTTCGGAATTTTATCAGGCCCTGACCATGACCGCTATTCCGGGATTCAACATTGTATATGCCGATGCCGATACGATCTTTTACGTCAGCAACGGGAAAATCCCCCTGCGCGATCGGGCCTTTAACTGGAGAAGTACCTTGCCCGGCAATACCTCCAAAACCTTATGGACGGCCTATCATCCGTTGCGCGACTTGCCGCAGTACATGAATCCGAAGGGAGGGTATTTATTTAACATGAATCATACGCCTTTCAACGCTACGGCGCCGGCCGATAACTTGAAAGCGACCCAATTTGACCCCACTATGGGCTATGAGACGTTTGATAATAACCGCAGCACGCGTTTCGGGGAATTGATGCAGACGGTTGATAAATTGGATTATGCGACCTTCAAACGCTTTAAATACGACGGCCAACTGCCGCAACAACTCAAATACTCCATAGATGTAAATGCCTTTTTTACCCTCAAAGCCGATGATTATCCCGATGTGCGGGAGCTTATCCTGACCCTTCAGCAGTGGGATCGCCGTTCGGATGCGAACAGTCGGGGAGCGGCTGTCTTTTTGGGAATCTATACATATCTGAAAAATAATCAGGGACCTAAGACCCCTCTTTCAGCGGAAGATTGTGTCGCTGTCCTGCGCTTGGCGAAAGCCGATTTTGAAAAACAATTCGGGCGAACGGATATTGTTTTGGGCGAGTATCAGAAATTGGTAAGGGGTACGCACGAGTGGCCTTTGTGGGGTTTGCCGGATGTGATTACGGCCATGCACTCAGTACCGTACCGCGACGGAAAGCTGAAAGCCCAAGCGGGAGAATCATACATCGAACTGGTGCGTTTTGAAAAAGGAAAACTGCCGGTGATTGAAACGGTCAATTGTTTCGGGGCTTCCAATCACCCCGGCAGCCCGCACTATGCCGATCAGACGGAGTTGTTTCTTCAGCAAAAGACCAAACCGATGACCTTGGATAAAGTAACGGTTTTGAAAGAGGCCAAACGAGTGTATCATCCGGGAGAATAAGCGACGAATACAACAAGATTTCTCCCTGCCCCTTCGGTTTAAAAATACCGACAAAAGAATTTTAAAACTTTTTTAAAGTAATTTCCCAAGGCATACGTCTATACGGGCAACCACTTTTATTGAACCTTGACACAAGCCAAGTCTAATATCGTACAAACCATCAAAAAGTACAGCAAGCAATTGTTCGGCTTTATTCGTCAGCGCGTGAGCAGCGACGAAGATGCCGAAGATATTTTGCAGGATGTGTGGTATCAGTTGAGCAGTCAGCCGGAGATAGAGGCCATTGAGCAGGTGGGGAGTTGGTTGTATCGGGTAGCCCGAAACCGTATTGTGGACGGTTACCGCAAACAGCGACCCGAGCGCTTGGAAGATTACGGTTACGAAGATGAAGACGGCGAAACCTATTTTACCGACTTTCTTTTGGCCGACGACGGCACTCCCGAAACCGAATACCTGCGCGAGCTATTTTGGCAGCAGTTGATGGAAGCCCTCGATGAACTTCCCGAAAATCAGCGTCAGGTGTTTATTTGGAACGAGTTGGAAGACCAAACCTTTCAGCAAATTTCGGAACGCACCGGTGATAATATCAAGACGCTTATTTCACGGAAACGGTATGCCGTGCAGCATTTGCGCCAACGATTGGAAAATTTGTATCAGGATTTGACAGAAAGCTGACCCGAAAAGGGACAGCATCCGAAAATGCATAACAGAATAAACCGTATGAACAGACAACCTAACTTCCGACCCCGCTTTTTGTTTTTTCCGTTGATGGCAGCGGCTGCCGTTTTGTTAATGGGAGCTGTTGTCCGATTCCTGTGGAATGCCATTTTGCCCGCGTTGATCGGCGTGTCGGTCATTTCGTATTGGCAGGCGGTGGGGCTGCTTGTACTATGCCGTATTCTATTCGGTAATTTCGGCCGAGGCGGAATGGGACGCCCTCCGCGGTGGGAAAGCAAACGGGGCTTTCAAGGCGGACAGTGGCGCAATAAATGGGCCGATATGACCGAAGAAGAACGAGAAAAGCTCAAAGAAGAATGGCGAAGACGTTGCCAAAAATAAATCTGAAAATTTTTCGGGATTCTTTAAAGTAATTTTCGATTTCGTTCGTCATCCTTTCTGTACAGCATTTGTACGTATCATTTTAAACACATTACAGCTATGTTTACGCAAGTTTTAAGAGTTATCGGCGCCGGGCTTTTGGGCGGTTTATTTTTATTCCTTCTTCCGTTTTTATTGTTGAAGGTCTTTTTGTTCTTCCTTTTTGCGGGGCTGGTCTTCCGCCTTTTTGCGGGTCGTCGCCGTCGCTATTGGAAACAACACTATCAGCCCTACTACACCCCTTACGAGGACGTAACGGGTAAGTATCGCAAAGAAGGGTTGAAAGACGAATTTCAACAACCTACTGTTAAAATCTAAGGCAACTATTTCTGAATCAATATGAACCGAAGAACCAAATGGGTCTTGGGCGTGACCGTCGCGCTCATTACCGCCGCGAGTTTGCGCTTTACCGTAGGTCACCGTTATGGGGGACATCATCGTCATCACGGACAACATGCTTCTTGCGAAGGCCGTTGGCAGCACCGAGGTGAATGGGGGAAAGAAAAACCTCAATCAACTCCGAAAACAGATCAATCAACAACAAACTAAAAAACACCTATTATGCATCATCATGGAAGATGTGGCTACGGACACCCGGGAATGGGGTACGGCCACTATGGAAAACGTTTCGGCAGAAATCCGGGCGGCGAATTTCGCGTACCGGTCAATGTCCTGAAAACCGACAGCACCTACGAAATTTACGTCATTGCTCCCGACCGGGCCAAAGAGGATTTCAAGATCAATCTGAAAGGAAACGAACTGACGATTTCGTACCAAGTGAAGGAAAACGCCGACGAAAACAAAAATTGGATTCGTAACGAGTTTCGAAAAGCCTCGTTTGAACGCAGTTTTTTCGTAGACGAAACCATCGACGCAACCGCTATCAAAGCCGAATACCGCAACGGTATTTTGCAGGTAACGCTTCCGATTGTGCCGGGTTCTGAAAAACCCGCGCAGGAAATTTTCGTCGCTTAAAACAGTTTAGGGTTTACCGTTTTTATGTTTATTTAACGGTAAACCCTAAACTTATAAACATCTTTACACCGTAATTCTTCTCTTTCTTCCCAATACCTGCCAAGTGTCGGTAATGCTGTGATTCTCAACCGCATAGGCTTCGTCATACAAGTTGACCGTAGGGCACACATGGTACGGAACCCCGTACAGCACATCTCCCACTTTTACTTTTTCCCAATCCTGCACTCTAATCACTCCGTGTTCTTCGCTTTGACCGAGTAGTTCATAATTTTCTAAATTCAGAAAGCGAATCCGTTTGTCAATTGGGTTTTCAGCAGCTACGGCCTTATGGCCCATATCTACGGTAATGATCCCTTTTTGAGGTTTTGAAATAACGCGGGTCAATACCAAGGCCGCATACGCAAAAGGCTGTTCGGGGAGTTTATCGCCGTAGCCCCAATCCCACAGTACGCAGGTCCCCGGGCTGCAGTAAATGTCAGCGTGCAGGGCGTGGGCCGTAAAAGAAGGAGTGCCGCCGGCAATGACGGCCGGTTTCGGTAAGCCGGCTTCTGCCATGGCTTCGAGTAACTGCTGCACGTCGGCAAAACCTGATTCTACTTCGTGTTTTCGTGTTTCAAAGTCAGAGGTACGGATGTGTCCGTCGTAAACGTGCAGGCCATGACACCGCAGCTGTGGCAGGGTGTGGAGAAGTTTGTACAGATCAAGGAGGGCATCATCAAGCGGATGACCTGAACGATCCATTCCGTTGTTGACATCCAACAATACGTCACTCAGCAACCCATGCTTTTCAAAAACAGCATTGTGTTCTTCGGCCACTTCCCGGCAGTCAATCAGCGAAGCGACCATAACGTCAGGGTATTGCTGACGCAGCGCAATCAACCGGTCTATTTTGGGGCCCATCAGTTGGTGGGCAATGACTAACTGTTTGGCACCGGCTATCGCGGCCATTTCAGCTTCGGCAACGGTAGCACATTTGAATTTGGTGACGCCCGCTTTCAGCAACAGCTTTATCACCTCGGGCATTTTGTTGGTTTTGATATGGGTATAAAGCCGATCAGCATTTCCGGTGATTTCAATCATTTTTGAAATATTCTGCCGAACACGGTCTTTGTAGATCAATAAAGAAGGAGAATCGGCCGCAGTCTCGTCGGCCAACTTATACCACGGAAGTATCATATTGCTGTTGGGTTGGTGATAAAAAAGGTGTCGAAAATTGGATAAACGATTCGGGAATTCCGCTTTAAAACTGTTTTCCCCACTTTACTTTGCGGGCAAAGACCTCTAACGAATCGGTACCCCGAACATCTATGCGCTGAATTTCGTAAGGATTCGACAAGGGCCAACTGTTAAGGCGATTGCCGATTCGGAAAGCCATCGTTATGCCCAAGTCGGCCATGATTTGTTTCATGGCTTTTTTTCGGGCCTTGTCTTTAGGACGACCGCCGTAGGGGTACGCAAAAGCCGAAACAAACGGCAATTGATGTTGGTGAAAAAACTGAATATTTTTTTGTAAATCTTCTTTGATAGCCTCCTCCGTCAGGTCGGCATAATTGCGATGCGTATGGGAATGAAGACCTAAATCAAATACGTCGGGGTCCAGATTACGGAGCGCTTCTATGGATAAAAGCGGCTCTGCTTTAATATCCCACTGACTGCTGTCGCCCACGTAAGCGGTAGGTACAAAAATGGTGGCATTGGCGCGGTGTTTTTTCAAAATAGGGTAAGCGTATTCCAAATTGTTGACGTAAGCGTCGTCGAAGGTCAGAAGGATACCGTTGGAAGGAGGAGAGGAGAGGTTGAAAATATTGCGAATGGAAATAAATTCGTAGCCCTGCTTTCGAAGATAATACAGATGTTGATCGAGCTGATCAACAGATACTGTAAGCATATCCTGACGGCTTTCATCCACCTTGTGATACATCAATACGCGCAACTTACCGTCTTGCTTTCGAACCAGCCAAAACGAAAAAAGAGCCAACAACAACAGTCCACCGACAATGAGTACCATACAAAACGATTATACGTAGGGTTATGAATAAAAAAAGAATTTATCCGGCAAATGCCCTGATAACGTTCAAGTTGTGTGGACTCAAATAGGACTTTTCTTCACAATAGCTCTTTATTGTGGTTTTTGTTATTAAAACACTCCCCCAAAGTTAATAAATTTGTTACGCTAAAACAGCACTCATTTTTTCAGTATTGCCAAATAGTTGGCTTAATCCCCGTAAACTTTTAAAAATTCAGGTTATGTCACAATCCTCCGTTGCCAATGTAGAAGAACCTCTGTTGGTTGAAGACCCCCATCGTTTTGTATTGTTTCCTATCAAACATCACGACATTTGGCAGTTCTATAAAAATCACGAGGCCGCTTTCTGGACAGCAGAAGAGATTGATTTGGCCCCTGATTTGCAGGATTGGGAAAAACTTAATGACGGAGAGCGCCACTTTATTTCGCACGTTTTGGCCTTCTTTGCGGCTTCCGATGGCATCGTGAACGAAAATTTAGCTGTTAATTTTCTGAAAGAAGTACAGTATGCCGAGGCCAAGTGCTTCTATGGATTTCAGATTGCCATGGAAAACATTCACTCCGAAACGTACTCTTTATTGATAGATACTTATATCAAAGACCCGGTAGAAAAGGATAAAATGCTGCGGGCGATCGAGACCATTCCCTGCGTACAGAAAAAGGCGGAATGGGCGTTGCGTTGGATCGCCAACGGCTCCTTTGCCGAGCGGCTTATTGCCTTTGCGGCGGTAGAGGGTATTTTCTTCTCCGGCTCGTTTTGCTCTATTTTTTGGTTGAAAAAACGCGGCTTGATGAAAGGCCTGTCCTTCTCCAACGAATTGATCTCGCGCGACGAAGGCTTGCACCGCGATTTCGCCTGCTTGCTTTATACCGACCACATTGTCAATAAATTGCCGGAAGAATCAGTATATAATTTGATAAAAGATGCCGTCGCAATTGAGCAGGAATTCGTTACGGATGCCCTTCCGGTATCGCTGATCGGCATGAATGCGACATTGATGAATCAGTACATTGAGTTTGTCGCCGACCACTTGTTGGTGTCTTTGGGCTTGCAGAAAATCTATAATTCGACCAATCCTTTCGATTTCATGGACATGATCTCCTTGCAGGGTAAAACCAATTTCTTTGAGAAAAAGGTGGGCGAGTATCAAAAAGCCGGCGTGAAAAACTCAAGCAAAGAACGGGAAGTGCAACAACTGAGTTTTGATGCTGATTTTTAGGAGACAGTCCACCGTTGGCAGTCGATAGTCCATAGTTTAACAGAAAAAGGAAGCCCCCGGGCTTCCTTTTCTGTTAGTATTATTCCCCCATTGGGACGGTCCGCCGTGCGGTCGGACCCTCGCAGGGTTAGGGGGCTTTTTACCGATACCCCAAGGCTCTGTTCATTTGTTGAACGATAAAGTCGAAATCTTCGGGATTGCTTTCAAAGTCTAAGTCGTTTACATCAATGGTCAGTAAGGTGCCGTCGAGGTAGTTGTGGGCAAAATTTTCGTACAGTTCGTTCAAATTCAGCAAGTATTCGTCGGAGATGCTTCTTTCAAAATCACGTCCGCGTTTTTGGATTTGCCGACGGAGTTTGGGGAGATCCGCTTTGAGATAAACGATCAGATCGGGGGCTTTGATGGCGTTCATCATGGTTTCGTAGAGCATCAAGTAGTTTTGGTAATCGCGCTCTTCCATGAGTTGGGAATCTGCCAGGTTTTTGGCAAAAATGAAGGCATCTTCGTAGATAGTGCGGTCTTGCACCACCGTTTGGTAGTGCATAGAGCGAATTTTTTGGGCTTGCGAAAAACGACTGTTGAGAAAAAAAATCTGAAGGTTGAAGGACCAGCGGGCCATATCTTCGTAAAAATCAGCCAAATAGGGGTTTCCTTCGACGGCTTCGTACAGTACGCCCCACTTATAATGTTCCGCTAATTTGCGGGCCAAGGTGGTTTTGCCCGCCCCGATGTTTCCGGTAATTGCAATGTGCATTGGGGTAAAGATTAATCGTTATAGTAAGAGATTGTTTAGTGATTCGTTAGTTTAGAGTTAGACGGCAGATCGCTCAAAAAGTCAGCGAATATAACGAGTTTAGGCGTTTTTCGGTCATAAACCCGGATTATCAATTTTTGACTCCTGATAAATTTGTATTTTTGCGGGAAAGTTATCTGTTTTTGTGATGAAGCCATATAGTGTTCTTTTGTATTATCAATACGTTCCCATCGAAGATGTCGAAGCGTATCGAGACGCGCAACATGAGTTTTGCGTTAAAAATAACTTGTTGGGCCGTATCATTGTTGCGCCGGAGGGATTGAACGGCACGGTGTCGGGCTTAACGGAAGATTGTGATGCTTATAGGAAGTGGGTGAAAGAAGACCCGCGTTTTGCCGACATAGATTTTAAAGAAGAAAAGCACGACACCCACGCGTTTCAGAAATTGCACGTGCGTTTGAAAGAAGAAATTGTGAATTCTGACCTGCCCGTTGATCCTTTGAAACAAACAGGGATTCATTTGGAGCCGACCGAATTTAAACAGATGCTTCAGGAAGATCCGGAGTTGGTAGTGATCGATATGCGTTCCAATTACGAACACAGTGTCGGCAAGTTTAAAAATGCCATCACGTTTGACATGGAAAACCTGCGTGAGTTGCCCGACCACATCCAAGAGATCGAACATCTGAAAGGACAGGGGAAAAAAATTGTGACCTACTGCACGGGCGGTATCAAATGCGAGAAAGCCAGCGCCTATCTGCTCGACCAAGGTTTTGATAATGTCTATCAACTTCACGGCGGTATCATCAAATATGGACTCGAAGCCGGTGGTGAAGATTTTGAAGGCAAATGTTATGTGTTCGACAATCGCCTGACGGTAGATGTCAACCATATCAACCCGAAAGTCATTTCCAAATGCTACGTGTGCGGCACTCCTTCTGACCGTATGGTCAATTGCGCCAACAACGACTGCAATATTCACGTAGCGATGTGTGAAGATTGCGGTTGGAAAATGGAAGGGGCTTGTTCCGAAGAATGCAAATGCGCGCCCAACAAGCGTGTGTATGACGGCACCGGCTACTATCCCAAAAAGAGCGACCATTACACGCCGTTGCAGGGCTTGAAAAGCTTTAAAAAGTCGATCAAGAAAGAGGAAGTATAAATCTAAAAAGCAAGTTAGCAAAAGGCAAATTGGCAAGTAATTAAGCAGTATTTTACTGTTTGTTTACTTGCCAATTTGTTTTTATAAACTTTATACCGGTACTACTAACTCTTCTAACGTCTGCCAACACTGATATAGCGCACGCGGTACGTGGTAACAACCTTTCCACTTCCCTCCTTTAAGGGGCAACAGAATTTCACCCCGCCGGTCCAAATACCCGTACCATTCACCATGAACCGGATCGGGGAAATGGGCCCAAGTGTAATCATGAACGCGCTCGAACCATTCCCAACAGGCCGGGTTTTGGGTGTGTTGGTAGCCTTTCAGAAGCGCAATGAGTGTTTCGACGTGCACCCACCATAATTTCTGATTCCATTCCAACTGTTGCGGCGGCGCCCCTTTGAGGTCCAGAAAATAGTAAATACCGCCAAATTCCTGATCCCAACTGTATTCAAGAGTGTCTAACGTAATTTTAACGGCTTTCTCTATCAAATTTTTGTCGTTGAGCCGTACAGCCAAATCCATGATAAACCACATGGCTTCAATGGCGTGTCCGGGATTGAGGAGACGTCCTTCAAAGCTGTCGGAGAAATTTCCTTCGGGTGTGACATTTTCTAAAATTAATCCTGAGTTAGGCTCATAAAACACCTCCATCACTTCGTGAATACATTCGTGGATGGTTTGATCCACCAAGGACTTGTCCAGCAAGTGCTCAATTTCCAGCGACAGATTGCAAAGAATCATCGGCAAGGCAAAGTTTTTGAGCGGACGCGTCCCTGCTACGGCTTTGCTCCACGCGCCTTTCGGATTGTGCCGACGGTTCAGGATTTGCTCAAAGGTGGTTTTGGCAATGTCGGCATAGGCTTGATTTTGCGTGGCTTGCGATAATTGCCCAAAGGCCATGGTCGCAAAACAATCCGAGAAAATGTTGTAGGGCTGAATGAGCGGTTTTCCTTCGCGCGTGGTGGAGAAATACCAGCTTCCATCGGCAGCGCGGCCGTGTTTCAGCAGGAAATCGGCTCCGTGCAGGGCCGCGTCGAGCCATTCCGGGCGTTGTTCCAGACGATTGTACAACATAGAAAACGTCCATACTTGACGACCTTGCAGCCAAATAAATTTATCGGTGTCATAGACTTGACCCTGTGAATCAAGGCAAGTGAAAAAGCCTCCCCGGTCGCGGTCGAGCGAGTGGTTCATCCAGAACGGGATAACGTCATTCAGGAGATTGTCGCGATACTGTTGAATGTATTTTTCAAGCATAGTCGGTTGAATTTCAGTTCACGCAGAGAAAAACAAAGGAGCTAAGACGCAAAAGATTTGCACTTGTTGGTGTTTTGCCAACTTGCCCAACTTGCCTTTTTGCCTCTTCCTTAAATCCCTTCTTTTTTCAAAATGGCCTCCGCCTCAGTGTCTTCGTATTGAAGAATGAGCTTTTTTAAGTCAGCAATCAACTGTTTTTGAATGGCTTTGTAAGCAGATTTTCCGTATTGATTTTTCAGTTCGTCGGGATCCGTTTTGAGGTCATAGAGTTCCCAGTATTCACCGTCATTGTAGAAACGAATCAGCTTATAGCGGTCGGTACGGATGCCGAAATGGGTCTGTACGCTGTGCTCGGCAGGATATTCGTAATAGTGGTAGTAGGTTGATTTTTTGGGTGTTTTGCTGAAAAAGGATTGGCCCTGCATATCGGAAGGAACAGGGAGGCCTGCTTCCTGCAAAATCGTGGGGGCAAAATCAGTATTGTTGTGAATAGCTCTGTCAATGGTGCCCGGTTTGATGTGCTTTGGGTAGCGAATCAGCATCGGCATGTGGTGCGATTCTTCGTACATAAAGCGTTTGTCAAACCAACCGTGTTCTCCCAAGTAAAAACCTTGGTCCGAAGAATAAATGACGAGGGTGTTTTCGGTTAAACCCGTTTTATCCAAATAATCCAACACGCGCCCTACATTGCGGTCGAGCGAAAGGAGCGTCCCTAAATAATCCTGCATGTAGCGCTGGTATTTCCATTCATCGAGGGCGCGGCCGGAGAGGTTTTGTTTTTTGAAATCGGCCGAGACTTTGTCATAATAGGCCAACCACGCTTTCTGTTGCGCAGGATTCATGCGTTTGACAAAGGGATCATTGCCGGCGTCCACTTTCAAATCTTCTTTCAAACGCATGGTTTTGGTCACGGTCATGTCCTGGCGTTTGGCAGCAAGGCGGCCTTCGTAGGTATCGTAAAATGTTTTGGGTAATTGAAATTTCACATTGTCAAACGCTCTTAAATCACCCGTATCGGGAAGCCAATTGCGGTGCGGACATTTTTGGCCAATCACCAAACAAAAGGGCTTGGAAGCATCGCGGTCGGCACTGAGCCATTGTAAGGCTTTATCGGTGATGACATCCGTTGCATAACCTTCGACGCGGGCTGTTTTACCGTCCATTTCGATAAAATCAGGATTGTAATAGGCGCCCTGCCCAGGCAAAAGCGACCAGTAATCAAAGTACTGCGGCGTGGCCTCTAAGTGCCATTTTCCAATCCAACCCGTTTGATAACCTGCTGCCTGCAGGTATTTGGGGTACATGTCCTGACCTGCGTTGAATTTAGTAAGGTTGTCTTTGTGCCCATTTTTATGGCTGTATTTTCCCGTCAACAAAGTAGCCCGACTCGGCGCACAAAGTGAATTGGTACAAAACATATTTTGGTACAAAGCTCCTTCTTTGGCGATTCGGTCGATGTTGGGTGTTTTGATGTACGGGCTTCCGTAGGCACTGATGGCTTGCAGGGCGTGGTCGTCCGAGAAAATAATGAGGATATTGGGGCGCTTGTCTTGGGGTTTGAAAGACAAAAGGCCGGTTGCTAATAGTAAAAGGAAAGCGGAGAGTGAAAAGAGTGTCTTTTTCATACGATTTGTTAATACGTTATCGTTGTACCACGGAGTTACACGGAACGATTTTTCACAGAGTTTCACAGTGTTACGCTCCTATGTGTTCTATCTACCTATGTGATTCCAACCAATCATAACTAAAGAAAGCATAAACGATTTGAGTATAATCGTCTTTTTCGTACAAAACCCCGATATTCTTATCTTTTTGGACTACTAAGTCTGAATAAGCGGCCGATCCTCCGTAAATTTCTTTCCCTGCCGACCAGCTTTTGCCGTCGTCGTGACTGACACGGACGGTTAATTTTTCGCGTTTGGTTTGGCTGTTGGCGTTGGAAAACAACAATACTTTTTGGCCTTTTTTGGGTTGAAAATCAACCATACTTCCCTGACAAACCGGGTCGGGGAGGTCATTCATGAGCTTTACCTCGCTCCAGGTTTCCCCTGCATTTTCCGTAAATGCCTGAATCCGATACTTGGCATCGCCCGATTGGTTGCGACAATTGAAGAGCAAACTGCCGTCGGAGGTTTCGGCGGCGATGGCTTCATTGCTGCCTGCATAAGTTACGTCAGGTGAAAGTTTAAAGGTTTTTCCGTGGTCGTCGCTGTAAAATCCGTGCGCAATGTAATCGCGGGACTTCGCCTGCGGCGGGCCGGCGGAGTGATTGGCCGCGATATAAATTCTTCCTTTATAGCTCCCTTTCTGAATTTGCAGTCCGTGGCCGGGCGTGTTGGCATACGAGCGCCAATCTTCCTTAAAATTATAGTTTGGATTTACGTCAGGTTTGTTGGGTTTGGACACCTGCGTTGTGATATTGACCGGTTCTGACCACGTTTTCCCGTTGTCCGTGCTTGTTTTGTACCAAACTTCCCGAATGGCTTTTCCCTCGCGTACTTCCTGCTCGTGGGCAATGCCTGTGTTATAAAACAGAAAAAGACGTCCCTTCGGAAATTGTTTGTCTGTCAGGTCAAAGACGGGGGCTTGGTTGCCGGCTTGGTCGTTGCCGTTGTCGGCTACCACTTGCAGGTTTCCCCAGGAGACGCCGTTGTCGTTGCTGCGTTTCATCACAATTTCGACGTCCCCAAAATCCCCACAGTTATTACGACGGGCTTCAGCAAAGGCCAGCAAATCACCGTTGGGAGCTTTGACAATGGCGGGGATGCGATAGCATTTGTAGCCGTCCTGCCCGTTTTGGAAAACGATGGATTCAGTAATGTTACTGTTTTTAGTAAGATTGCCGGGCAACGTAAATAGGAAAAATATAAAATTAAGGATAGATGACATGGCGGAGTTTTTAAGGTTTTGCTTCGGATTAGCCTTGTTTCTTACGAAAATTGTACTGTTCGGGTCAGACTATAGTCAGACCAAAAGACACAAATTAATACAGTTATACGGATAACTATTAACAACTGCGTTAGCAGTTAAAAAATCCGTTGAAAATGGTTTTCAAAGTGGTTGCGCATGGCGTTGCGGAAGGTTTCGGGGGTGCCGTGCTGAATCACATCGACAAGCCCGCGGTGTGAGACAAAACGCTTATGAACGACTTGTTTCCGCAGAATGCCGCTCTTGTGAACGTATTCAAAAACGGGTAAGAGCATTTGCTGAAAACGTTTGAGCGTTTCGTTTCCCGTGATTTCGTACAGTTTTCCGTGAAATTTTATTTCCTGATTAATATCGAAGATCGTTTCTTCGGTATTGCTCGGTTCTGACTCCACGATTTTATACAATTCATCAATGTCGCGTTGCGTGACTCGCTCATAGATCAAATCTCCCATGCCGATTTCGAGTACCATTCTTAATTCAAAAATATCGCGCAAAGTTTTATCGTCCAGTATACCCGGATAGAGGTTTTTTTCGAGCAACGACAACAGGTCCGGGTTTGTAATGATTGTTCCGCGCTTTTTTCGGGTGTCCAAAAGCCCCCGCATTTTCAGGCGTGATACGGCCTCGCGCACCACCGTTCTGCTTACTCCCAAATTGGCGGCCAATTCCATTTCTTTCGGAATGACGTCTCCCGCTTTGTAGTGCTGTTCGTTAAAAAACTCAAGAATACTCGTCTCGGCTTTGTCTACTAAAGTCTGATTGTCGGCCAACTGCAAGTCATTTTGGATATCTGAATAATCCATAGGATTTTTATTAAGTAATATTTAATATGGAAATCGTGCCGCTAAATTAGGCGCTGTTTGCGTCGAAAACAAGATTTTTTGTCATTTTTTAAAAATAAAATAAAAATTTCTTGCTAATATGTATTATTTATTACCTTTGTGAAATCATACATAATAAACTAATTCTCCTTCTTATGCTTAACTTGTATAAAATTTCAACAAAAATCCGACGATATGTCATACTTATTGTTTGCTGGTTGGGGTTTCTAAACGTGGATTTGCACGCACAGGCACTTCAAGTGACAGGAATTGTTCGGGATGCCCGTAATCAGGTGTTGCCCGGCGTCAATGTATTGGTGCGTGGTACTACACGGGGAACGACCGGTGATTCTGAAGGGAAATTTGTCATTGAGGCATCCAAAGGAAGCGTACTGGTATTTTCAATGATTGGATTTCAAACGCAGGAAGTAATCGTTGAAAACGCCAACTCATTAACGGTAAATTTGAACGAAGAAGCCAAATCGTTGGAGGAAGTAGTGGTGGTGGGATATGGGCAGCAAAGTCGCAAAACCCTAACGGGTTCAGTTTCGAGCATTGACCAAAATGTGTTTAAGTCCGTCCCCAGAACCAACGTGGGGACGGCCTTACAGGGAACCGCGCCGGGCTTGCGCGTACAACAAACAACCGGGCAGCCGGGTGCTACGCCTACGATTGTGTTTCGGGGCGGAACGGATTTTAACGGTACGGGTTCGCCGCTGATTGTCGTGGATGGGGTGATCGTGCCTTCCTTGTTCGGTATTAATATGGAAGACGTAGAGAAAATTGACTTGCTGAAAGACGCCGCTTCGGCCGCTATTTATGGGTCAAGGGCCTCTAACGGGGTAGTATTGGTTACCACTAAAAAAGGCAAAAAAGGGAAAACGCAGGTAACCTACAGTTATAAAACGGCACAAAACAATATTCGGCGGAATCCGATGCAGTATATGAGTGCCGAAGATTATATTCGATGGAATCGTCGCGGTTTGGCGAGTCGCTACGCGGCAGCGCAGGCCGACAACAATACGGCCGAAATGAACAATACGAGAAACCAACTGACGGGCGCGTGGGGGTTTGGGGTAAATTCAGGTTGGACTGCTCCCGATGGGAAATATTCGACGCAGTTGGTGAGTAATGCCAATCGAAGTTTATTGAACAATTCACAGTATCATTTGCTGGTAGACCCCAATCCGTTTAATGCCGGACAGAAAGACAGTTTGTTATATCGCTCGGTGTCGCAAACGGATTTGGAAGACATGATTTTACAACAAAGCACGCTGAAAGAGCACTATCTCAATTTTTCGGGTGGGAACGATATGGGCAATTTCTCGCTGGGTCTGGGCGCGTTGAAAGATGTAGGGATGGTGACAGGTTCTAAGTTGGATCGCCTGAATCTTAACTTCAACGGGGGATTGAACGTAGGTAAAGATTTGAAAATCAGTCTGAATCTGTCAGGTTATAACACCAAAACCAACCCCTCTTACCTTACTGCCGACAACGGCGGGGCGGTAGGCGGCGGTCTGATTCAACGTTTTACGGGCATTGCGCCGACGGTACGTTTAACCCATGACGTTACGGGGGAAGTCCTGCCCGGTGTGGATGCGAGTACCTTAGGAAATCCGGCCTATTTCAAAGATAAATTTTATAATCAAACATTGGAACAACGTTTTGCGGGCGGCCTTAATCTCGAATATTCGATTCTTCCTTCCTTGAAACTCTTAGCTTCCGGTTCCGGTTTTTACCGCTATACCACTGCCGAAAGTTTTACCAAAGCCTACATTAACGGTACGGGAGGCGCGTTGGTTAGTACCCGTAATTCTTCTTTTGCCAACCAACGGACGGCGCAATACTCCTACAACGGATTTTTGCAGTACAGCAAAGACATCAACAATCATTCGATTACGGCTTTGGCCGGCGGCGAATTTTATGATTACAAAGTGTATGATTACAATGCCACAGCCAACTTAGCGGCCACTGATTTTATCCCTTGGATGTCGGCTTCTACGGCGGCCGTGGGGGTTCCTTACTCCGCGTTTTCGAGTTGGCAACGGTTGGCGTCGGCCATTGGACGGGTCAATTACAGCTATGCCAATACGTACCTGTTGAATATCAACATGCGGTATGACGGAACGTCTAAACTCACCAATAATCGCTACGGTTTCTTTCCGGGCGTGTCTGCGGGTTGGAATATGCATTACGAAAACTTCTTTGCCAATTCATTGTTGAGTAAATACGTAACGACGTTAAAACCCCGCATCAGTTGGGGACAAAACGGAAGCATTACGCCCTTGGGCGATTATGCCACCATCCCGCAGTACGGAAACGTAGGCATTTACAACGGTGCCCCGGGATTTGCGGCGGGCGGCATTACCAATACCGACATGAAATGGGAACGAGCCAGTACGCTTAATTTTGGAATTGACATTGGATTATTGGGCAATCGCGTAACATTCATTGCCGACTATTTTGTAAGAAATGTGTACGACAAAATCAGTTCATTGACTATTCCGGCGTGGACAGGCTTCAGCAGTTATACTACCAATTTGGCACAATTGCAAAACAAAGGAATTGAATTGGAATTGAAGGCCAACCTCATTCGTCCTTTGAGCGGAAACGGTTTGAGTTGGGATGTAAGTGCTAATTTCTACAAAGTAAAAAACTATACGAAGAAGCTGCCTAACAACGGCTTAGACAAAAATCGTCAGAGTGCTATCCAAGTGTGGGACCCCGCACAAAACAAATTGGTGTGGGTGTCGGGCTTACAGGAAGGACAGCGAATCGGGTTGGATGAAGTGTGGGCACCCACCTACAACGGCATTTATACGACCCAAGCGGATTTGGACGCCAATGCCAAATTGTTGAATACCTTTTTGCCTTATACCAACAAACGCATCAAACTTTTAGGCGACGCCCGTTGGACCGACCTTGATAAAAACGACACGCTTGATTTTCGGGATTATGTCTATGTTGGTCGCACCACGCCGGTTGTTCAGGGAGGATTTTCAACCAATCTTTCGTGGAAAGGATTTACGTTGTACGGTCAGTTTGATTACGCGTTGGGTTTTGTGATTGCCAACCAAATGTACCTTCGGGGAATGTCGCAGGTACAGGGGTCGCAAAACGGACCGATTGATGTAACCAATACGTGGTCGCCTGACAATACATCGGGTACTTTGCCGCGCTATTATTGGGCTAATTTTGGCAGAAACTACTTTACCGATGCGGGAGGCTCAACTACACCGCCTGCCAATTACTGGCAAAAGGGCGATTATCTGGCGATGCGCGAGGTAACATTGAGTTACGAAATGCCTTCCAAAATTTTATCCAACTACGCCAAAAACAGAGTACAGGGCTTACGGATATTCTTGACAGGCTCCAACCTGGTGTACCTCACTCAATACAACGGCACCTTCCCCGAAGTAGGCGGCAACGACGCCGGACGTTTTCCCTTGCCGAGAACCGTGACATTGGGGGCGACGATTAATTTGTAAGACCCCACCCTAAATCCCTCCCCTGTGAGGGAGGGATTTCTCGAAGCCCTTTCCTCTCTAAGGGAAAGGGCTGGGGATAGGGGTTAAAAAACTCTTAAAGAAAAAAACAAAATGAAAATTCATACCTCCTACACAAGCTTATTCTTAACCATAGGAATGGCACTTGGCCTGTTCTCCTGCCAAGAACAATTGGCCGAAGTGACGCCTCAAACGTCGCTTAACCAGACACTGGTTTTGTCGGATCCCAACGCAGCTTTGACGTTGTACAACGGCGTATATGCCTCATTCAGAGGGTACCACAGTACATTGGTATCTTTGGGCGAAATGCGCTCCGACCTTTGGGCCGACGGCCTTTTTACCGAATCGGAAGATGCGGGATTGAAACAATATTGGTCGCACAACATCAGCGCGGCCAACGTACCGGCGACCAATTGGGGCGGTTTTTACAGCCTGATCGACCGCATCAATACCGTCATTAAACTCTTCCCCAAGGCACCGTTGGATGATGCCAAACGGAAAATTTACCTGGCCGAAATGCACGGTTTGCGCGCCTACGTTTATTTTACCTTGCTCAAAACGTGGGGCAGCATACCTATTACTACCGAGCCGGTGACATCGGTAGGAGATTTGACCGAACTCTACAAAGCCCGCTCCACACCTCAGGAAGTCATGCAACTCATCAAAAATGATCTGGAGCAGTCGCTGACGCTGTTTGGCGGAAATAATACCTTCGCGACCAAACGGGTTTATTGGAATCGCCCTGCAACGCTTACCTTAAAAGGGGATGTATTTCTTTGGGCAGGTACCCACATGGGCGGCGGTGCCGCTGATTTTACGGTAGCCAAAACAGCGTTGGAAGAGGTAAAAGCACTGTCAACATTGGGTTTGCAAGCTACATACGCTGATGTGTTTGACCCCACCAAAGAGGCCAACAATAAGGAAATCATCTTTGCGCTGAGTTTTGAGAAAAATGAAGCTACCCAAGGTGCCTACGGTAACTTTTTGGTAAATACGACCCAAGCAGGCACCTTGTTTTTTGACGCTCCTTCGGGAAGTCCTGTGGCCGTTAATGCCGCCTATCCTTTGGTGGCGGGAGCCAGCCGCGTGGGGATGTCGAGTGCGATGATCTCAAAATTGAACGATCCCAACGACCGACGTGCCAAAGTCTCCTTCCGAGTGATGTATCGAAACACCGCCGGGTCTCCGATTGCCGGAGTGATGTTTACCAAATTCATCGGACGCGTAGATGCCGGTGTGCAATTATATGACAATGATTTTCCCGTATATCGGTATGCCGAAGTGCTTTTACTGTTGGCCGAAGCCAATACAAAGTTGGGAAATGACCCATCGGCAGATATTAACTTAATCAGAGCCAGAGCCTACGGAACGGGATACAAACCCTACATAAACGGTAGCCAAACGGCCAATATGAACGCGATTTTGGACGAATACCTGCGCGAATTTATCGGTGAAGGCAAGCGTTGGTGGGCGTTGCGCCGTGCCGGGGATGCGTATGTGTTCAGCGCCGTGAACCCGCAATACCTGCCTGCGGGACAGACCTTTAAATTATTGTTGCCCATTTCAGTAACCATGATGAATACCGACCCGAAATTGACACAAACGCCGGGGTATTAAAAAAACAAAACAATGCTGAAAAACACCTTATTTCTTCTGCTGTTGGGAATGATTCACTTAAAAAGCCGAGCGCAAAAACCGGACGAACAAATTGTTTGGAGTAAAGCGGGAGAATTACCGGCACTCAACGCTCAAAGTCCGAATATCGGTGTAGCCGGAGCCTTTGCGGGAGTACACAACAACGTGCTGATGGTAGCGGGAGGAGCTAATTTTCCTGATAAAATGCCTTGGGAAGGCGGAAGTAAGGTGTTTGAAAATACTATTTCTGTTTTTAGCAAAGCCAAGGGGGATTTAGAACCCATTTTTACTTCAACAAAATTGCCTTTTCCTTTGGCTTATGGCGCAAGTGTTTCGACGCCACAGGGCATTGTCTGTGTGGGAGGAGAAGATGAAAAAGGGGCAAAATCCGGTGTTTTTCTGCTGAAATGGAATGCCCAAAAGCAACAGATTGAATTTCAACCGTTGCCTGCTTTACCGCTTTCGTTAAGTAATATGCTGATAGCGGCTAAGAACGATAAAATCTACGTAGCCGGCGGCGAATCGTCGGGAAAGACGGTTGCGACTTTTCTGAGTTTGGATTTGAACGATCCGGAAAAAGGCTGGCAGCACTTACCGGAAGTACCGATGCCGGTTTCTCATGCCGCGGGCGGAATACAGTCGAACGGTGAAGGAGATTCGTTCTTTCTGTTGGGAGGAAGACGCAAAAACCCCGATGGCATCAGCACGTTTTACAGTGATTGTGTTGCTTTTGATTTTAAAAAAAATACGTGGAAAAAACTGAATCCAATCAAGGTAAATGAACAGGCAATCGGACTTTCAGCCGCCACGAGTGTAGCCGTAGGGGCCTCGTATCTGTTGGTGATCAGTGGCGATAACGGGCAGACATTCAATCAGGCAGAACGATTCAATAAAGCAATTGCTGAAACACAAAGCGAGCCGGAGAAGCAAACGCTTCAGGAACAAAAGGCGACATTGCTGAGTAATCATCCCGGTTTTGGAAAAGATGTGTTGTTGTATAATACCATCACCGACCAATGGCACTTGCTTGATGAAATTCCGTCGGCGGGGCAGGTGACTGCCACGGCGGTAAAGTGGGGAAATGAGATTTACATTCCAAGCGGAGAGATCAGAGCCGGAGTACGTACGCCTGCCATTTGGAAAGGGACCATTCAACAAAAAACGTACTTTTCAACGCTTGATTACGTGGTGTTGGCATTGTACTTTTTGCTGATGATCGGTATTGGCTGGTGGTCGTCGAGGCATCAAAATTCGACGGACGATTATTTCAAAGGAGGTGAAAAAATACCCGGTTGGGCAACGGGACTGAGCATTTTCGGAGCCAAACTGAGCGCTATCACGTTTATCGGGATTCCCGCCAAAACCTACGCCAAAGACTGGACCTATTTCTTTATGTTGATGACGATTGTGATGGTAATGCCGTTTGTGATTCGTTTTTTCATCCCTTTTTATCGCCGTCTTAATGCCACTTCGGCTTATGAATACCTCGAAAAACGATTCAACTATCCCACTCGTTTTTTAGGAGCCGTTCTGTATATTTTGCTGCAATTGGGGCGGATGGGTATTGTGCTGTTACTGCCCGGTATTGCGCTTTCGGTAGTGACCGGTATCGAAGTAACCACGGCAATTCTGATCATGGGGAGTGTCAGTGTTTTTTATACGGTATTGGGGGGGATTGAGGCCGTGATCTGGACCGAAGTCGTGCAGGTGGTTATCCTGTTGGGCGGGGCGCTGCTGTCATTGGCCTTGATTCCGTTTTTATTGGAAGGCGATTGGCATACCCACCTGAATACGCTCAGTCACTACGAAAAGCTGAAAGTTTTTGACTTTCGTTTCGATTGGAGCAGCTCCACGTTTTGGGTAGTATTGATTGGCGGTTTTTCGCTCAATCTGATTCAATACGGTTGCGACCAAACGGTGGTGCAGCGCTATCTGACGACCAAGGATCAAAAAACGGCGGAAAACAGCCTACGTTTGGGGGCATGGATGACGGTTCCTTCCACGATTATCTTTTTCAGTATCGGCACACTGTTGTATTTGTTTTATCAGCAACATCCCCAAAAAGTCAATATTGCCCTCGACAGTCAGGATACGATTTACCCCTGGTTTATTGTCAACGAGTTGCCGCAGGGCATTGCCGGACTGGTGATTACGGCGATTTTTGCGGCAGCGATGGGAAGCCTGAACGGCAGTGTCAATTGCGTGGCAACGGTGTTTACTAATGATCTTTTCAAGCCTTTTGCTCCGCAGTTACCCGAGAAAAAATACCTGAAAATGGCCCGTTGGGTCACCTTTGGCGTAGGCGTATTTGGAACCATCGTGGCCTTGCTCATGGCTCAGTGGAATACCTACTCGCTTTGGGATCAGTTCAATATTATTTTGGGGTTGTTTACCGGCAGCATCGGCGGCGTATTTATGTTGGGTATTTTTACTACCCGTGCCCACGGAAAAGGCGTCGTAATTGGGTTGATAGTAAGCACCTTATTTCAATTTTGGGTTCGGGAGTTTACGCCGCTGAATTTGCTGATGTACGCCTTTACAGGCTTGATTTCGAGCGTTTTATTCGGGTATTTGTTTAGCATTCTTTTACCTGAAAAAACGAAAAATTTGGCAGGCTTAACCATTCATTCGCTTAAAGAGCAACTTGTTTTGAATGATGATTTGCGTTTGTAACGGGGCTGCCTAAGTGCAAACCTGCGTGTTGTGCGTTTTAAACGCACTATTCATAAGTTCGCGTTACAAACGCAAACCAACCAAGTGTTTAGCTTTGAAAACTTTGCATCATGTTGTAAGTTGTCGATTCAAAACGAACGCCTGCCAAATCATGAAAAAACAAGCTGCCTTTTTCTTAGCCTTTATTGCCGTCATTGGACTGGGCTTTAATTCGATTTCCAACGCTCCTGAGCATCCGAATATCGTATTTATGTTGGCCGACGATTTGGGGTGGGCCGATCTGGGGTGCTACGGAAATACGTTTCACGAAACCCCCAATTTGGATAAATTGGCGGCGGATGGAATGCAGTTTAAGCGAGCTTATGCTGCCTGTGCGGTGTGTTCACCCACCCGGGCGAGCATCATGACGGGCAAGTATCCGGCTCGTCTCAAAATCACCGATTGGATTCCGGGTGTGGTGTATCCGTACGCTAAATTGGCAACGGCTCGTATGCGCTATGACCTGCCGTTGGAAGAAGAAATTTTACCCGAAATTTTACACAAAAACGGCTACGCGACGTACCACATCGGTAAATGGCATTTAGGAGAAACCGAACCATTTTGGCCGCACAACCGAGGTTTTGACGTCAACATCGGCGGGCATTCCAAAGGGCAGCCCGGGTCTTATTTTTATCCGTACAAAAACGAGACACCAACGGCCGATTACTCCGTCAAGTTTTTACCCGAAGGCGGAAAAGAAGGCGATTATCTGACAGATTTTTTGACCGACCAAGCCCTGAAGTTGTTGGAGAAAAATGCACAGACCGGTAAGCCTTTCTTTCTGAATATGAGCTATTACCAGGTGCATACGCCTTTGCAGGGAAAGCCCGAATACGTCAAAAAGTACGACGAAAAAAAGAAGCACTTGGGGCTGACGAAACAGAATACGACCTACGCCTCCATGATTCAGAGTTTGGACGAAAGCGTGGGACGGATTCTGAAAAAATTGGATGAGTTAGGACTGCGACAAAATACCATTGTGATTTTTACTTCCGACAACGGCGGTTTGGTCGAAGTAGATGGAAATGCACCGTTGCGGGAAGGGAAAGGATTTTATTACGAAGGCGGTATTCGAGTGCCTTTATTGGTACGCTACCCCGCAATGACACCCCCCCAAACCCAGAATGAAAGCTCGGTTTGCAGTATTGACTTTGTGCCTACGTTGTTGGAAATGACGCATTTGCCCAAGAAAAAAGACGTGGATGGAGTAAGCTTTGCCGCTATTTTTCAAAATCGACAATCGGCACTCCGAAATCGTACTTTGTTTTGGCATTATCCGCATTACCACACGCCGCAACGCCCGCCCACAGGAGCGATTTTGTCGGGCGATTATAAGCTGTTGGAATATTTTGAAAACGGATGCCTGGAATTATACAACGTAAAAGAGGATGTTTCAGAAGCGCATGATTTGGCCCAAGAACAACCTCAGCTAACCCAAAAAATGCTCAAAAAACTAAGAAATTGGCAAAAAGAAACGGGAGCGCTGATGCCCGTTCCCAACCCAAATTACGATTCCGAAAAGCCTTTTCGCAATGCCGTAACGGCTTGGAAGGGAGAGAATAGATTGTAGTATAAACAACATTTTTCCATGATACCTAAAATTGAAGGATTGGTCGCGGCACCGTTCACACCCATGCACGCTGACGGCAGTTTAAATCTTACCATCGTACCTAAATACGCCGAAATGCTCATTCATAACGGCGTCAAAGGCGCTTTTGTGGCCGGTTCGACGGGAGAGGGAGTTTCCCTTTGTTACGAAGAAAAAAGGGAGGTCGTCAACGCTTGGGGGCAGATCAAAGACAAACGCCTGCTCAAAATAGCGATGGTAGGAGGGAACTCCGTGCAGGAAATGAAACAGTTGGCGCAGTTGGCCGAGCAAAATAAATTTGACGCCATTGCCGTTCTGGCTCCCCATTATTTCATCATCAAAAATGCCGAAACCCTCGCTCAAATCTGCATCGAAGTAGGTAAAGTGGCACCCAAAACAGGGCTCTATTTTTACCACATTCCTGTATTGACGGGGGTGAATGTGTCGATGATGGAGTTTTTGGAGAAAATGGATAATCAACTCCCCAATTTTCTCGGCATCAAATACACGCACCACGACATGATGGAATACAACCGCTGTCTGAATTTTGAAGGCGGAAAATACGATATTCTGTGGGGCTGGGACGAAGTATTTTTGGGCGGAATGGCCATGGGCGCACGGGGAGGAGTGGGCAGTACATTCAATTACGCCGCGCCGTTGTATCATCAGTTGATGGAGGCTTTTTACGCAGGCGACTTATTGAAAGCCAGAAAATTACAGGAGAAATCCATTGAAATCGTGCGGCTGTTGGGTAAATACGGCGGCATCGCAACGGGTAAAGCCTACATGCGGGCGATGGGGTTGGATTGCGGACCTTTTCGGCTGCCTGTTCAAAATATGAGCGAAGCGCAGTATGAAGCGTTTTTGGCTGATTTGCACGAAATTGATTTCTTCAGTGTCGTCTCAAAAATGTAAGAATTTATAGGGATAAAACGCTGATTTTTACGATAACATAATCTCATGATGAGTATCTTAAAAATCAGCGTTCTATTAGTATTTATTAAACTTCTTCCGCTACAAACCCCGCCTGTTGAACAGCCGTTTCGATGAGCTCGCAGGTCAAATCCTCGCCCGATACCGTTAAAATCTTTTCGGGATTGTTGGTGTCCACTTTCCAGGTTTCCACGTTTTCAAGCTGATTTAAAAACGGAGTGACTTTGGCTACACAGCCGCCGCAATTGATATTGGTTTTGAATTGTAAGGTTTCCATATTTAATGAGTGAATGGTGAATGAGTGATTTGTGATTGCCGAACTTCAATTGCCCCTTGCCTCTTTGCCCTTTATAATGTCTTAAGTTTCAGTCTCAGGCTGTTGCCCACTACCGAGACCGAACTGAGCGCCATGGCAGCACCTGCGATCATCGGATTGAGCAAAAAACCGTTGAACGGATATAACACCCCCGCCGCCAAAGGAATTCCGATCAGGTTGTAAATAAAGGCCCAAAACAGATTTTGATGAATGGCCGCTACCGTTTGTTTGGAAAGAAGAATGGCCTGCGGAATTTTTTGCAGATCGCTCGAAATGAGCGTCATTTTGGCTACATCCATGGCAATGTCGGAGCCTTTTCCCATCGCAATGCTTACGTCGGCTTGGGCCAAGGCGTGGGAGTCGTTGATGCCGTCGCCTACCATGGCTACCACTTTACCGTTTCGCTGTAACTCTTCCACAAAAGCCGCTTTGTCGGCGGGAAATACTTGGGCTTTAAAGTGTTGGATACCTACCTGATTAGCTACTTGTTGGGCAGTTTGTGCATTGTCGCCCGTCAACATATAAACTTCAATGCCTTGATTTTGAAGTGATTCAATAGCTTTTGCGGAGGAAGCTTTGATAGGGTCAGTGATGGCGAAAGTCGCCAAAACTTGGGTTTCATTGGCAAAAACAATGACCGTTTTGGCTTCCGCTTGCCATTGTTTAACGGGTAAATGAACCATTGAAAGTTGCCGTTCTGTCATCCACACCGGACTGCCCACGTAGTAATTTTGACCGTCTGCCGTGGCTTTAATGCCTCGACCTGCCACATTTTCAAATTGCTGTACAACGCCTGTTTTTACGCCTTCGGCTTTTAATTGATTGACAACGGCTTCCGCTAATGGGTGAGCGGATTGGCTTTCGATGCCGAGCAAAATGCTCTTTTGAACTTCCTCATTTTCAACCCAAAAATGGTCAGAGACGGTAGGTTTTCCTTCGGTAATGGTACCCGTTTTGTCCAAAATAATGGCATTGATGCGGTGAGCCAATTCCAGACTTTCCGCATCTTTGATTAAAATTCCGTTTTCAGCTCCTTTGCCTACCCCGACCATGATGGCCGTAGGTGTAGCCAATCCCAATGCACACGGACAGGCAATGACCAGTACCGTCACCGCAGCCAATAAGCCTTCAGACAGGGCATTGTCTCTGCCGAACAGTAACCAGGTTACAAACGTCAAGACGGAGATTGCCATCACAATCGGCACAAAAATGCCCGCTATTTTGTCAGTCAATTTTTGAATGGGGGCTTTACTGCCCTGAGCATTTTGAACCATTCGGATAATGCCGGCCAACATCGTATCGCTGCCTACTTTTTCGGCAATGAATCGAAAGCTGCCCTGTTGATTGACCGTACCGGCAAAGACTTTTGCCCCTTTGGCTTTTTCCACGGGAACGGGTTCGCCCGACAACATACTTTCATCTACAAACGACGACCCGAAAAGCACTTTGCCGTCCACGGCAATTTTATCACCGGGCTTAACCAAAAGGCGGTCGCCGATGCGAATTTGGGACAAGGATACTTCTTTTTCTTCGCCGTTCTCAATGACCCAAACGGTATGCGGCTGTAAACCCATCAGTTTTTTGATGGCTGACGACGTATTGGCTTTGGCTTTTTCTTCGAGCAGTTTTCCTACCATAATAAACACGATTACCACGGCCGCCGCCTCAAAATAAACGTGCGGGTGAAGCCCTCTGCTGTGCCAAAACGCAGGGTAAACGGTATTAAAAACGCTGAAGAGGAAAGCAATGCCCGTACTGAGCGCCACGAGCGTATCCATGTTGGCCTGACCGTGGCGCGCCTGTTTCCACGCATTGATGAAAAAATGACGACCAAACAGCGCCAATACAGGTGCCGTCAGCGCCAACATGATCCAATTGGCGTAGGGTAAGTCCATGAAAAACATGCCGATCACCACCACGGGTATTGCCAACACACTCGCCCAAATCACGTTGTTTTTGAGCGATGCTACGTGCGTTGCTTTTAACTCAGCCTGTTTGAACTGTGCATTTTCGGTGTCTATAATCAAATCATAACCCACCGCCTGCACCGATTTTTTGAGGGCTTCGGGAGAGGTTTGATTGGCATTAAAGGTGATTTGAGCCGTTTCGTTGGCAAAATTGACCGCACATTCCAACACTCCTCCCTGCTTATTAAGTATGTTTTCGACGCTGCCCGCACAGGCCGCACATGTCATGCCCGTGACCGGAATCGTTATTTTTTGTTCATTTTCTACTGTGATCGTTTCCATTTGGTGTACGATTTTGATAGGGCAAAGGTACAGTGCATTACCAAAGAAGTTGTTACATGATTTTGGCTAATGTTTATAAGTTTTTCGAGAGACGCAACATGTTGCGTCTCTACGATTAGTTGCGTTTTTATGCCCAAATCTTTTTACTTTTAGTCGAATAAAAAATGACCTTATGCCTAACCCTGTTTATTGCTTCGTACTTCTTGCTTTTCTTCAACTAACAACGGTTGCCGGCGCACAGGTTTCACCAAAACACGACCTTATTTTTGACAAACTCCCAACTCGCTGGGACGAAGCCCTGCCGTTGGGCAATGGCTTTATGGGAGAATTGATCTGGCAAAAAGGGGACCAACTGCGCTTCTCGCTCGATCACGCCGAATTGTGGGACTTGCGCCCGATGGAAGGTATGAATAAGCCGGAGTTTACCTACCAATGGGTACAGGAACAAATCAAGAAAGACAATTACAAGGCGGTTCAGCAATACGGCGATGTGCCCTACGAGCGTGAACCGGCACCGAGCAAAATTCCGGGTGCGGCGTTGGAAATCGACACAAAAAACTGGGGGAATGTAACGTCTGCACGATTGAACGTTCAGAAAGCCGCTGCTGAAGTGAAATGGACAAACGGAGCTAAATTGACTTCGTTTGTGCACGCTGAAAATCACCTGGGCTATTTTCGGCTGGACGGGGTAAATGAGTTGAAAGTCAATTTGTTGGCCCCAAAATACGAAGGTGAAGTGGATAAAGCCGCAGGTGGCTCGGTCGCGGGCGATGATTTGGCACGGTTGGGGTATAAACAGGGTCAAGTTATTCAGCAGGGAAATGCGTATACGTATCGTCAAAAAGGATGGGGTGGTTTTGAATACGAAGTAAGTGTGCGTTGGAAACAAATCGCCGGCGATAGTTGGGAAGGGGTGTGGAGCATTTCGGCGCATTATCCGAATAAACCGAAAACGGATGCCAACCAATTAACCGCCAATGTGCCGGGTTTTGATAAGGCATTGGTGAGCCATACCGGTTGGTGGAAACGTTTTTGGATTAAGTCGAGCATTACCGTGCCCGATGCCATTTTGGAAAAACAGTATTATTTGGAACAGTACAAATTCGGCAGTACGGCCCGCCAGGGGGCGCCGCCCATTTCCTTGCAGGCGGTTTGGACCGCCGACAACGGTCGCCTGCCGCCGTGGAAAGGCGATTTTCACCATGATCTGAATACGCAGCTAAGTTATTGGCCAAGCTACACAGCCAATCATTTGGAAGAGGGCATCGGTTATTTGGACCACCTCGACCAAAACCGACAAGCGTATCGAGACTATACCAAATGGTTTTACCAAACCGACGGGCTCAATGTGCCGGGCGTGACTACGCTGACGGGCGTACCGATGGGAGGATGGATTCAGTATTCTTTTTCCCCGACGGTGTCTTCGTGGTTGGCGCAGCATTATTACCTGCAATGGCGCTACAGCATGGACCGCGATTTTCTGCTGAAACGGGCTTATCCGTGGTTCAAAGAAGTGGCCGCATTCTTAGAAAAAACCACCTTTCTGAACGCACAAGGGCAACGCCAATTGCCTATCAGTTCGAGTCCGGAGATCAACGACAATAAAGTGACGGCCTGGTTTTCTGAAAATACCAATTATGATCTGTCGCTGATGCGTTTTACGTTCAGTAAAGCGGCGGAGCTGGCCACCGAGTTGAAACTGACGCAGGAAGCCGCCCATTGGCAGACGATTTTCGGTCAATTCGCTCCCTATGCTCTTTCCGAAAACGACGAGTTGAAATTTGCCCCCTCGTTGCCTTACAATCAATCGCATCGGCATTTTTCGCACGTGATGGCAATTCATCCGTTGGGGGAAATTCGTTGGGAAAACGGCGAGAAGGATCAAAAGATCATCAAAAACAGTTTGGACCTGCTGGATAAGGTCGGGCCTGATTGGTGGTGCGGCTACTCGTATGCGTGGTTGGGCAGTCTGAAAGCCCGTGCCAAAGACGGCGAGGGAGCTGCCCGGACGTTGCGAACCTTTGCCACGGCTTTTTGCTTGCCCAATTCTTTTCACGCCAACGGCGATCAGACCAAATCCGGTTTGTCGAAATTTACCTATCGTCCTTTTACCTTGGAAGGTAACTTTGCCTTTGCGGCCGGGATTCAGGAAATGCTCATTCAGAGTTATGCCGGATTTACGGAGCTGTTTCCCGCAGTTCCTGCTGATTGGCAGGAGGTTTCCTTCAAAGAGCTGCGCACTGAAGGCGCTTTTCTGGTCAGTGCGGTTCGGACGGGCGGTTTGGTGGATGAAGTGACTGTTAAGTCAGAAAAGGGAGGGGTTATGCGACTGAAATGGCCCTTTAAAACCTATTTTGTAAAATCTCAAAAAGGAGTAACTTTGAAAAAAACGGAGGGAGAAATGGTCGAATTAATCCTGCAAAAAGGCGGAATCATTATTTTAAAAAACGGCTATGAGTGAGTCTCGTGAAAATATGATGATTTGTCCGTAACTTTGCCGGCCTGAAAACGAGCCAAACCCAATATGTATTCCCATAAACCGCTGATATTAGTTAGTAACGATGATGGTATTACCTCCTTAGGAATCAGAACCTTAGTAGAGTTGATGAAAGAACTGGGGGAGGTGGTCGTGGTAGCCCCCGACAGCCCGCAATCGGGGATGGGACACGCCATTACCATCGGAGAGCCTTTACGCTTGCACTCGACTGACATTTTTGAAGGAATAAAAGCCTACGAATGCAGCGGAACGCCGGCCGATTGTGTCAAATTAGGAAAACATTACGTACTGAAAGACCGTACCCCCGATTTGGTAGTCAGCGGTATCAATCACGGTTCCAACAGTTCGATCAGTGTGTTGTATTCCGGAACCATGTCGGCGGCCATCGAAGCGGCTATTGAGGGAATACCGGCCATCGGCTTTTCGTTGTGTGATTTCGGCCCGAATGCCGATTTCTCCCATACCAAGCCGTTCATTACTCAAATGGCCAAGGCCGTATTGGAAAACGGATTGCCCAAAGGGGTGGCACTGAATGTCAATTTTCCGAAAAAAACGCAGGAGCCGGTGAAAGGACTGCGGATTTGTCGGCAAACCAACGGAAAATGGCAGGAAGAATTTGACCGTCGAAAAGACCCGTACGGTCGCTATTATTTTTGGATGGCCGGTAATTTTGTCAATTTTGACGAAGGGCAGGAAGATACCTGCGAATGGGCCTTGGGCAACAATTATGTTTCTGTAGTACCTTGTCAGTATGATATGACCGCCTATCATACGATCAAGTTAATGCAGGAATGGCAATTTTAATGAAGCGTTCATAAAAGACATCACAACTTAAAAACCTCGGATAGCATGGCACTTTTGGGAAACTTGTTAAAAGGAGGCATCACACTCACCACGCGTATCCAAAACAGGAAAGTAAACTTTGCGAAAGTGCAGCGGAAAACGCTGAGTAAGCTGCTGGCAAAAGCGCGTTATACCCAATTTGGGGAACAATATAATTTTGAAGAAATTCTCAATACGGCCGTTTTTGAAGAAGACAAGACATTTTATGAAAGATACAAGGAGCTTGTTCCCATTCATAATTACGAAAAAATGTACCGTGATTGGTGGCACAAAGCCCGGGAAGGCGAGAAAAATGTAAGTTGGCCCGGGCGTGTTAAGTACTTCGCCCTGAGTTCGGGCACTTCAGAGGCTGCCTCTAAATACATACCCGTCACGAAAGCCATGACTAAGTCCTTTCGGAATACCAGTATCCGTCAGATCTTATCTTTGGGCCGTTACGAAGACCTGCCGAGCAATTTGTACGAGAAAAACTTCCTGATGATCGGCGGAAGTATTGATCTCACCGCCATTGATGAAGACCGATTTGAGGGAGACGTCAGCGGTATCAATGCCAAAAATATCCCTTTTTGGTTTGAGCCTTACTATAAACCCGGCCGCGAAATAGCCCGGGAGCGGGATTGGACCCGTAAACTGGAAAAAATAGTGGAAGAAGCACCCAATTGGGACATCGGCTTTATGGCCGGTGTGCCCGCGTGGTTGCAGATCATCATGGAAAAGATCATTGAGCGCTACCACCTGAAAAATATCCATGAGATTTGGCCCAACCTTACCGTCTTTGGCCACGGGGGCGTCTCGTTTGAACCCTATCGGGCCGGATTTGAGAAATTGCTGGCTCATCCGCTGATCTACATTGATACTTATCTGGCATCTGAAGGGTTTATCGCTTTTCAAAATCGGCCGGATGCCGACGGCATGCGATTGGTGTTGGACAACGGCATCTTTTACGAATTTGTCCCTTTCAACGAGAAAAACTTCAACGAAGACGGCGAATTGGTGGCCAATCCGCAAACGCTGATGATCGACGAAGTGAAAGAAGGAGTGGATTATGCCCTGCTTATTTCGACCTGCTCGGGAGCTTGGCGGTATTTGATCGGTGATACTGTCAAATTTGTCAATAAACGCCGGGCCGAAATTGCCGTGACGGGCCGTACCAAACATTACCTGAGTCTTTGCGGAGAGCACCTTTCCGTCGAAAATATGAACAAAGCCATCGAACTGACCGCCGAAGAACTCGGTATTACGGTCAAAGAATTTACGGTGGCCGGCATACGGGCCGATTCGCTTTTTGCGCATCATTGGTACATCGGTACGGACAACGAGGCGGAGCCGGAGCAATTGCGCGACAAAATTGATGCCCATCTGAAAACCCTGAATGACGATTACATAGTAGAACGGCGTCATGCGCTCAAAGAAGTCATCGTAACCGTGCTGCCGTCGCGGGCGTTTTATCGTTGGCTGGAGAAAAAAGGAAAAATGGGCGGGCAAAATAAGTTCCCCCGGGTTTTGAAGAAAAACCTCATTGCCGAGTGGGAAACCTTCCTGCAGGAAGAGGGATTCCCGAGTCGAAGCAGCCAATTCTCGCTGAATACGATCTGACACCTGAGAGGCACTTTCTGCCAATTCATTGCCCTAAAATTCCGATTAAGCCGTTTATTCATTGATTCTGCCCTTCGACATGCGCCATCTTTGCCTTGTCGAAGGGCAGTTGTTTTGTGGTGTTTTTGAGCGCAACAATTACCTTCCCTTCGGTAATCCAATATCTCAAACCAATAAAAAACAAACAAGCCATGAAACGAATGAATGCTATCCTCTTGGCCCTTACGGCCATCTTCCTGTTGACCTTCACAAGTTGTACAGACAAAAACAAAGACATTTTGCCCGGCGACGGAAGCCCGGCCTTTGTAGGTAAACGCCTGATCCTCGCTGCTTTTACCATGGAGCCTGCCGTAGATTTGGACGGCGACGGCAAGCCGGACCCGGATCTGCTGCGCTTTTTGGATGAGTGTGAGAAAGATAATATTCTTATTTTTGAAAAAGGCGGTAAATTATCCGGAGAAAACGGTTTGCTGCGTTGCGACGGGGATGTAACGGACGAGGGCAATGCCGGCACGTGGACTTACGATGAATCCACTAAAATTTTGCGCATCGTATCCGCCGACGATAAAACCGATATTTCGGAATGGAAGGTTTTGGAGGCCTCTTCCAAAGTGCTGAAGGCACAGGTAGAAGTAGAGGAAGACGGTTTCACGCTGAAAGCTATTATGACCTGGAAGGCCGTTTAATCGGTTGATCCGGCCGAAATTTGTTTAAAAGTCCGACGATCTCTGCGGTTTTTGAGGCGATTTGGCCGAAAGAAACCGCAGAAATTTTCAGTAAACGTTATCTCAAACCATTTTAATTGTTGACCGAAGTGAATGATAAGTGGTTACGTATTATCGGCATTACATTAATGATGTGGATGTCTGTTTCCGTCAATGATTACTTCAGCAGGCCGTTTACTTGGAACATCGGGCTGCAATTCCTGCTTTCTTTACTGACCATTGTCGGTACGTGGCATGTCAGTCGGTTTGTCATCCTTACGGTGCGTCAACGTTATCCCAAGGTGAAACAAATCTTTTGGCGACTGATTTTATCCGTTTTTTTGGGAGTATTGGCCAATGCGTTGGTTTTTTGGCCGACCAACCTCCTTCAATACCTCCTGCTTCATCAAACTCTTCGGGGGTTTGAGAAACAACAACGCGCGAGTTTTACCATTAATAATCACGAACTTTCGTTGTGGGCTTACGGCGTTGATTTGGTAGAAGCAGGTTTTGTCTTTTTGTTCTTTTGGATACTGTACGAGTCCATTCTCTTTGTTGTTGACTCCCGAAACATGATTAATCGCCTGCGAAAGGCCGAACGGGAAAAAGAAATATTGGAAAAGGTAAATCTGCAAAGTCAGTTGGAGGCGCTGAAGCAACAGGTAAATCCTCATTTTCTTTTCAATAGCCTTAATGCGTTGGGCTCGCTTATTGAAGACGACCCTAAGCAGGCCGCTGTTTTTCTGGAAGAACTCAGTACGGTATATCGCTATTTGTTGCGGTCAAATGACCAAAATTTAATTACTTTGGCGGCCGAGTTGGATTTTATCCATTCCTATACGCACCTGCTTCAGACCCGCTACGGTGCCGGGCTTCAACTGCTGATTGAAGTGGAAGAACGCTGCAAAACGTACCAAATCCCGCCGTTGACGTTGCAATTGTTAGTGGAAAATGCAGTCAAACACAATAAGATTTTACAGGAAGCGCCGCTTACGATCACTATCGCTACCGATACCTTGCAGCAATTGGCCGTGACCAATAATTTGCAACGCAAAAATTCCCGAATTCACTCCAACGGGGTAGGCTTGAACAATATCTTAACCAAGTATAAGATGTTGGGGCTGACGCTGCCGGTCATTGAGGAAGATGAAAGCCGGTTCAGTGTTTTATTACCGTTGATCCAACCTGCCGGCTGAGTCCGCCAATCGTGGTGCTTTGCCCTTAATTTTATTAAATTTGTAAGCAACCTATTACGTAATGCCTTATTATTTTGAAATCGCTCAACCTTAGATGGCGTCGTTGGAGTATTATTCTGATCGTAATGCTCACGCTCAACTTCCTTTATTTCCGAAGCAACGGCAATGCCTGCACTCCCCGAATCTATTGGGGACTGTCATTGGCAGGCACGGCGTATATTATCCTGATTTGGGAGTTGACGGTCGGTTGGGTATTATACGTGCGTCGTCGTTATGAGCACATCCATCAAACGCGCCAACGGGTGCTTACGACCATCTTAGGCTATGTTTTTCTGACAGTCATTTTACAAATAATAATGGTTGGGGCGATTGACTTGGCCGATATCAGTTTTGCCTCGATTACCTTACGTACTTATGCCGTTAATATAGCTTTCGGACTGATCTTTACGTCAGTTATCGGTTCGGCTTACGAAGCGGCCTATTATCTGGAAAAGTACGGTAAAGCAGTGCAGGAATCGGAAGCTGTAAAGAAAGAAGGACTGCAAAATCAGTATGACAGTCTGAAGAATCAGGTAAATCCGCATTTTTTGTTTAATTCGCTCAATTGCCTTTCGGCATTGATCAGCGAAGACAAACAGCGCGCCGGTTTGTTTTTGGATGAACTGTCGAGTGTGTACCGGTATTTGCTTCAGGCGGGTCAAAAGCCGATGGTGACGTTGTCGGAAGAGATCCGGTTTCTGAACGCCTACCGCTATTTACTGGATACCCGCTTTGGAGAAGTACTTCAATGGAAGTTGGACGTGAACGAATATTTTGCCGATCATCTGCTTCCTTCCCTTACCTTACAAATACTGATTGAAAATGCCCTTCGTCACAATCAGTTGTTGACCGACCAACCCCTCACTTTTTGGATTCAAACCAACGTCAACGGCGAGTTGGTGGTACGCAATACCATTATGCGTAAACGAACTTCGGTGACCCCTTCACAGGGAAGGTTGGCGAAACTGGCCGCCAATTTTGAGGTATTGGGCTTTCCACAACCTATTATTGAAGACGACGAACGGTACTTCACCGTCCGGATAGCATTGTTTCAACGAGAACAAACTCGGCCTTTATTCTCTCAACCTAACCTCTCAAATCGGTGAAACTGCCTGTCTATACGAAACAAAATGCCGCCATCCAATTGTCTGTATTGCCCATTTATATTCCATTGATTAATTGGATTTTGATCGGGAGCCTGTATTGGACTGATTGGCGCGTATTTTTGGGGACGTCTTTTCTGATGTTTGCTTTTATTTATCCTCATTGGTTTATTAATAACCTGATTGCCCTTCATTTTCATCAGTTGTATTCGCATCCCAATCAGTTGGTTAAACGGTTGATATATACCATATGGCTGAGTTGTTTAAATTCTTGTTTTGTTACTTGGCTTGCCTATCTCAGTTTTGATTTTGCAGGCTTTCAAGAATATCACCCCGACGGTGCTCGACTGGCGTGGGGCATAAGTTTTGTCATTTTAACGGTAATTGTAGTTACGGCTGTTTTTGAAAGTATCAATGCCTTTGAAAAGTGGGAAAAGACACTGCGCGAAACGGAACAACTCAAAAAATTGCATCTGCAAACCCAATTTGAAGGGCTGAAAAGCCAGATCAATCCTCATTTTTTGTTTAACAGTCTCAATTCGCTTTCCTCCTTGATTGAAGAAGATGCGGAGCAGGCTGAGCGATTTGTGGAAGAAATGAGCAGTGTGTATCGCTATTTACTGCGCAGCAACGAAACCCAGTTAGTACGATTAGCCGATGAATTAACGTTTGCCAATTCCTATTTTCATTTGTTGAGTACCCGATACGGGGAAAATATTCGGTTAGAACAAGCCATTGACGCAAGCTGCAGCGATTATTTGTTGCCCCCGCTCACGTTGCAACTCCTGCTCGAAAATGCGGTGAAACACAACGTGATTTTACCGGAACAACCTTTGTATATTCATATTGAGACAGCACTGCCCGCTCGGTCGGCAGAAGATACCGACGAGGCTGCGCGATTGGTGATTCGCAACAATTTGCAACGCAAATCAACCCGAGTCCTGTCCCATCAGGTTGGTTTGACCAACATCACCACCCAATACCGCTTGTTGGGCGGAGGGGACGTGGTCGTGAAAGAGGAGGATCATTTCTTTACGGTTTCGCTGCCTTTGATTCGTCAAAATTGACGCTTCAACGGGACAAAGTACCGTTTCAACGAGGCGGTGGTTTTAATAACCCCTCTTTTGCCCGATTTTTAAAACATTAACCATTGTGAGGCTATGAATATTTTAATCATTGAAGACGAAGAATTGGCCGTTCGAAAACTTTCGAAATTGCTGTTGGATATAGACGAAAACAGTAAGATCGTGGGCACTTGCGCCGGGGTGAAGGCGTCGGTGGCTTGGCTGAATGCCAACGGGCCGGGAAAACCGTCGGCCCCCGATCTGATTTTAATGGATATTGAACTGGCTGACGGTCAGAGTTTTGAGATTTTTGAGCAAACAACCGTCAGTGCTCCGGTCATTTTTACCACTTCCTATGATGAGTATGCTTTGCGGGCTTTTAAAGTCAACAGTATTGATTACCTGCTCAAACCCATCAAAAAACATGAATTGGAAGCGAGTTTGGAAAAATACAAGCGCACCCATACGGGCAGCAACGAAACGACCCCGCGCAAAAACGATGTCAACGCGGTAGATATTGATGCGTTGGTGCAGCAACTGCGGCAGCACATTCAACCCACCGAATACCGTCGGCGCTTTTTGGTCAAACACATTCAGCAGTGGGTGCCGATTGAGGTGAGCGATATCGCCTATTTTTATTCTGAAGAAGGCGTCAGTTTATTCCGCACCGTCAACAATCAAAAATATTCGCTTGATTACCCGTTGGATGAATTGGAAGCAATGCTCGATCCGGCCCATTTTTTCAGAGCCAATCGGCAGTATATCGTTCATATCAACACCGTACAGCAAGTGCATCCTTATTTTAACAACAAATTGAAATTGACCCTCAAGCCCAACACAGACGATGAAGTACTGGTAAGTCGTGAAAGAGCCACGGACTTTAAGAAGTGGATGGGCAAATGAACCGGCTGATTCCCTTCAATGATACCCAACTCCGGATCTTCGGGCCACCCGTTCTGTTTTTGATCGGTACCCTTTTTTTTCGGCTCAATTGGTACTTTGAATTGCCCACCGGTACTGTTCTTCTCTCGGATGCTATCGGTTTGACAGCGGGTTATATTTGTTGGGAAAGTACCCGTTTTCTCATTCGTTTTTTACAGAAGCAATATCCCGGTTTCGACCATACTCGTATCCGTTTTATATGGCTGTTGATTGCTTTCCCTTTTTTTGTGTATTATGCGATCTGTGTCAGGTGGCTGATCAGAAGCCCGTTAGGGTTTGTAAAAACGACTACTTTACCGCAAATCATCTATACCACAGGTATTCAGATTTTTTATAATTGTGTTTATATCATTATCAACGAGGGCTTTTATGTGCTGAAAGAATGGCAAAAGAACCGTGCGGCCAAAGAAGCTCTTAAAAAAGCGGGTTTACAAACCCAACTGGATTCGCTCAAAAACCAAATCAACCCCCATTTTTTATTCAACAGTCTCAATGCCCTGACGGCGCTCATTGCCGAAAACCCGGAAAAAGCGGAAACCTTTGTGGAGGAGATCAGCAGCGTATATCGGTATTTGTTGCGCAACAACGAGCAGGAATTGGCTACTGTCGGTGAAGAAAAGAGCTTTATTGCCTCTTACTTTCATTTGCTGAAAACCCGCTACGGGGAGGGAATCCAACTGAAAATGGAGGGATTGACAGAGCATGATCGGTTTCAACTGCCGCCTCTTACGTTGCAGGTATTGATCGAAAACGCCGTAAAACATAATTCAATCTTGCCCGGTCAGCCTTTGGTCATTGTTATTTCGGCAGACGACCGCCAATTGACGGTTCGCAACAACATACAACGGAAAACCGTAAAAGTCGTTTCCAACCAAGTGGGCTTGGCGAATATTGCGGCCAAATATCGCTTGTTGGAACATGGCGCTGTTGATATTATTGACGATAACCGCTACTTTACGGTTCGCTTACCGCTTATTACACCTCCTTGAGATCGTGTTTAAAACCACTTGAGCCGTTTTGTCCATACCGCCCAATTTCGCATCATCGGTCCCGTACTGTTGTTTGCCTTTGTCGAATTTTTCTTTCGACTCGAATGGTATTTGTCTGCGCCATTAGACATGATCCTGAAAACTTCCTCTTTTACGGTGGTGGCCGCCCTTATCAGCTGGCAAACGGCACGATGGACCGTACTTCAAATTCAATTGCGTTATCCGGGGCTGTCCTATGCCCGCCGTCGTTTTTTTTTGCTTTTGGCGGTGACACCCGTCTTGGCCAACTTGGCTTGGATCATGAGCCACTCGCTTTGGTTTCTTACCGACGGTTCCTTTTTACGTTTTGATACCGTAGTTGACTACAGTCGAACGCTCGGCATTCAGTTTTTTTGTCATTGGATCTATTATGCTTTCTACGAAGGCAGCTATTTGTTTCAGCAGTGGAAGCAGGATTATGTTGAAAAAGAGGAGTTGGAAAAGGTCAATCTCCGACGGCAACTGTCCTCATTGCAATTGCAGATCAATCCGCATTTTTTGTTCAACAGTTTCAATACGCTTTCTTCGCTCATTAGTGAATCGCCGAAACAGGCCGAAGAGTTTGTGGAAGAAATGAGCTCGGTGTACCGCTACCTGTTGCGCGATAATGAACAAAACCTGACTACGTTGGCGACCGAATTGGAGTTTATTTCTTCTTATTTTTTGTTGTTACAAACCCGCCACGGAAAAGGACTGACTTTAACCACAAAGGTGGATAAGCGGCTGCTGAACTGTCAATTACCGCCGCTGACGCTGCAATTGTTGGTCGAAAATGCCGTGAAACACAACGTGGTTTTAGCTGAACAGCCGCTGCATATTTCGATTGAGACCGATACGCAACACCGTTTAACGGTCTGTAATAATTTACAGCACAGAAAAGTACGGGCGGTATCCAATGGGGTAGGACTGAGCAATATTTTGGCCAAATACGAAATGCTCGGTTTGGCAGCGCCTGTCATTCAGGACGACGGGCTGCGATTTACGGTTCTTTTGCCTCTGATGGAGTGATTACAAAGAAAGTTTCGGCTCTCAACTCATCTCCTCCTTCTTCCGTTTCAACAGAACACTGTGCTGATTCATCGGGTTTCAAATTGGCTGAAACGGTTTCAGACGACAATTTTGTGGCGAACATTAACCGTTTTAACAGCCATGCAAAACAAAAAAATCTTATTTGCCACCATGCCTTTTGAGGGACATTTCAATCCGCTGACCGGCCTTGCCGTTTATCTTCAATCCTTGGGCAACGAAGTAGCCTGGTATGCGGGACCTTCTTACGCCGAAAAGTTACAGAAATTAGGGGTTTACCATTTTCCGTTTCAAAAAGCTCTCGAAATCAGTCAGGACAATTTAGACACCTTGTTTCCGGAACGTAAGCGCATCAAAGGGTCGATCGCCCGCCTGCGTTTTGATATCAATCGGGTCTTTATCGGAGGGATTCCCGAATTTATTGAGGATGTGACGACGATTCACCGGGAGTGGCCGTTTAATCTGATCGTGTACGATGCCGGCTTTATGGCCGGGGCTTTTTTGAAAGACTTGTTGCAGGTGCCTGCCGCGTCGGTAGGGGTTGTCCCCTACGCCGAAACAAATGAGCATTTTCCACCCTCGGGCATGGGCATGACCCCTTCTTCGAACTTTTTTGTGAAAAGATGGCATTCTTTTCTCACTTATTTGACCGCTAATATGTTGTTGAAACCCTGCACGGACCTTTTCAATCAGTTTTTGGAAAAATACAATTTGGCACCCAATTCAGATTTTGTCTTTGATGCGGTGATTCGCCGCCCTGACCTGTACTTACAGATCGGAGTGCCGGGGTTTGAGTACACCCGAAAAAATATGAGTAAAAATGTACGGTTTGTGGGAGCGATGTTGCCGTTTAAGGGGAATACAAAACATATTTTTGCCCATGCAGCAAAAACCAAGGAATACCGAAAAGTGATTTTAACTACGCAAGGGACAGTAGAAAAAGATCCCGAAAAGATCATTGTGCCGACACTTGAGGCATTCAAGAACGACCCTGAAACGTTGGTCATTGTCACGACCGGCGGCTCAAAAACGGCCGAATTGCGGGAGCGGTTTCCTCAGGAAAATTTCATCATCGAAGATTTCATTGATTTTCATTCGGTCATGCCTTTTGTGCATGTGTACGTAACCAATGCCGGGTACGGCGGAGTCATGCTCGGCATTCAACACCATATCCCGATGGTAACGGCGGGAATTCACGAAGGAAAAAGCGAGATCGCCGCACGGGTCGGGTATTTTAAGTTAGGAATTAACCTGAAAACCGAAACCCCGACCTCGGCTCAGATTCGCCGAAGCGTGGAAAAGGTATTTACCGATAACCAATACCAACGCAACGTACAGCGACTAAGCTCTGAGTTTCGGCAGTACGCTTCCAACGAACTTTGTGAAAAATACCTCAATGCGTTGTTGGAGGAGGACAACGTCTTTCCCTTTTCACCTTCCTTAGCCAAAGTCGGCGCTTAAGAGTCAATATCGGTGAATCGCTAAAGTTTTTCGGAAGGTTTTGTATTTTTTACAAAACCTTCTACTTTTAGCGAACATTGATAACCCTAAATCATGATCCCTACCCTTTCTGTGATCAGCGCCGCCCACGAGCGCATTCGCCCGCATATTCATCACACTCCCGCTTTAACGTGCCGCACTCTTGACCGTATCAGCGGGGCCGAATTGGTGTTTAAGTGCGAAAATTTTCAAAAAATCGGTGCTTTCAAAGCGCGCGGCGGTGTCAATGCGGTCTTATCGCTGACCCCCGAAGAACTCAAAAACGGGGTAACCACCCATTCCTCGGGCAATCACGCGCAAGCGATCGCCTATGCGGCGGCGTTGGTGGGCACCCAAGCGTATATCGTCATGCCGCGCACGGCACCGCAGGTAAAAAAAGACGCAGTACGAGGCTACGGGGCGGAAGTGATCGAGTGCGAACCAACCCTCGACGCCCGCGAAACGACGGTGGCGCAGGTGATTGCCGAACACGGTGCCACGATGATCCACCCCTTCAACGATTACCGAGTGATTGCCGGCCAAGCCACTGCTACCAAAGAACTCATTGAAGACTGCGGGCCGTTTGATGTGATAATGGCCCCGGTAGGCGGAGGCGGTTTGTTGAGCGGTACGGCGTTGAGTACGCATTATCTTTGCCCAAGGGCCGAGGTCATTGCCGGTGAACCCGAAGGCGCGGCCGATGCGGTATTGTCGTTCAAAACCGGGAACATCGAAAAGGCCCCTTACATCAATACCATCGCCGACGGACTGCTCACGAGTTTAGGGGATAAAACGCTGGAAATCATTCGGGTACACGTTAAAGACATTCTGACGGTGAGTGATCCGGAAATCATTGAAGCGATGCGCCTGATTTGGGAACGAATGAAGATCGTCATCGAACCTTCCTGTGCCGTGCCTTTTGCCGCGTTGCTCAAAAACAAAGAACAATTTGCGGGAAAGAAAGTGGGCATCATCCTCACGGGCGGTAACGTGGATTTGGGGAAATTGCCGTTTTGAAATAGGGGTGCGTTATGGATTTTTGTTTCTATGCCGTGAGCTGTGTCTTCACACAGACCGAGGATTAGGCCATACATTTGACTCTACTTTCTCAAGATCAACTCTACCGCTTTTTCCAACTCCAAATCACGGCCCGAGGCAATGTCTGAGGCAGTATATTGAATCGGGTAGTGAGGCATGACACCACGGCCGGTATCGGGCGCTTGGGTATTTGTCTCGATACGAAAATGCGGAAAATTAACTACCATTCGGGTGTGCGGCAAAATCACTTTAGAGGTCAACCCGCCGTTGCAGCCCGCTTCGCTGCCGCCGGTTTCTTGGCCGATAAAGATCGCGTTGGTGTGGGCTTTCAGCAACCCGGCCAACAACGCCCCCGCCGAGAAGGTATAGCCGCCAATCAGCACGTACACTTGGCCCGAAAAATGAAGTGCCGCGTACGGGGTAAGCCGTTGAATCCCGTTTCGGGTACGTCGGTAGGTGCCGTTGGGCTGTTTTTGTAATTGTTTTGGAGAGAATAAATAATCTTTGGGGGTCGGAGCTACTTGCTCGGCAAAAAAGAGTTGACGGACGGGCGTATCGTACGTCAGAAAGTTATAGATGGGTTGGGTAAGCAAATACCGTAAAATATCGTCGCCGTTGGCCGTGTCTCCGCCCGGATTTTGCCGCAGATCAATGATCAGGTGTTGAATATTCTGCGTACGAGCTGTTTGAAAAACCTGTTGATTAAAGGTTTTGAAGTCGTCATAACGGAAGCCGTTACAGGTCATCAATAAGGTTTCGGGGACTTGCGGCAAGAGCTTAAAATGGCGCAGTTTTTCCAAGGCGTCCCGTTCCCGTCCCCGCACGTCTTGGGGCGAAAGCGGCGGTTCGGGTACGTTGGGTTGAGGAAAGTACTTGTTAAAAACAAGGCTTTCGCGCCTTTCTCCCGAAGGCGATTTGGCCGAAAAACGGTAAGGCGCTCGGATGCCGAAGTAATCATTAAGGGTTTCTTCCAAACGGTACAGTTCCAAAAAAGAATCTTTGAAGGTCTGAATGTCACCGTCGGCGGAACAGCTTTGGCGGGCAGTTTCGATGAGGCGGCCCACGGGAAGGTCGTTGATTCGCAGGATTTCGGTGCCCCGAACCAAGGTCGAATCTGAACAGTTTTTGCCCAATTCCCGCACAAACAGCCGGCTGCCAATGACCCGACTTTGGAACGGGAGCCAGTAGGTGTCATTTTTTTGGGCGTCAAAGGCTTGGGAATGAATCAGGTACGTGTGCCCGCAGCGGATAGCGGCCAACAGGGGAGACCACAGGCAAAAAAGCTCCTTTTCGGAGAAGGGACGGTTCAGTTGTTGGAAAACCCGGTCAAAGGCTCGGTTCATACTGTCTTTGGAGGTGTACCGATACAGCCCCGGATGCGCTTCTTCCAGCATTCGGCGCAGAAACCGAAAATCGCTTTGGACCTGTTCTGTTGAGAATGTCTGAGAAAAAACAGGACGGAGACTGCCCAAAATAAGAAGGAGTATAAGGCCCTTTTGCATCAAATTCTTAACCGGTTTGCCTTCTTTAGAAATAGAGAGAATATTTTGAAACAGAGATTTTTTTAATTTTGCCCCCTTTCACTCAGTTTCAAAACTAACTGTTTTCATTCGACAACGAAAGCGACAGTTCGACATTTTGCATTTCTAATTCGACACTTTGCCATGTCTCTTACAACACTCGGACTGGAACTCCCTACGGACCCGCGTTGGGTCAATATCGCTGAAATGCAATTGGAAGAAATTCTGATTGACCACGCCTATTGCGAACAAAAAGCGGCTTCGGCCTGTATTTCCATGATCGTTCATTTTCCCGGAAAGGAGAAATTGGTGGAAGTCATGACGCCCGTGGTGGCCGAAGAATGGGCGCATTTCCGGATGGTATTGAAGGAGTTGAAAAAGCGGGGCTTCAAACTGGGCCGTGCCCGCAAGGACGAATACGTCAATCGCTTGCAGGAAGTCATCAAAAAGAAAGGAGAGCGCGAGGAGGTTTTTTTGGATCGTCTGTTGTTGTGTGCGTTGATCGAAGCCCGCAGTTGTGAGCGCTTTAAGCTGCTTTCCCAACACATTGCCGATGAAAGTCTGCGGGCCTTTTACCATGAATTGATGATCTCGGAGGCCGGGCATTATCGTAACTTCATCGAACTCGCCGAAGAATATCTTCCTGCCGACCAAGTACGCACCCGTTGGAAAGAATTGTTGGCTGCCGAGGCCCACATTATGCAGACATTAGAAGTGCGCGGCGATCGGATGCATTAGGTGAAAAGGCAAGAGGCAAAAAGGCAAAAAGCAAAAAGGCAAAAAGGCAAGAGGCAAAAAGGCAACAGGCAAGGGGCAAAAAGGCAACAGGCAAAAAGGCAAGAGGCAAAAAGGCAAGAGGCAAAAAGGCAAGAGGCAAAAAGGCAAAAGGCAAAAGGCAAAAGGCAAAAAGGCAAAAGGCAATAGGTAAAAGGCAAGGGGCAACAGGCAGGGGGATTATGGTTTGATGATAGATTGTTTGGTTCGTGTCGCGCTGAATGATTAAGTCAACGACGGAATTACTGTTGAATTTTTCTAACCCCTTGTTGTGTCATCACGGGAAAGGAGGCGCGGATTGATTGCTTAATTGGCTCTGACAACAAATTCCACCCGACGATTTTGCTCCCGTTCGCTTTCGGTCGAGTTACCCGTCAGAGGGCGGGTGCCGCCGTAGCCTTTGGTCTCAATGCGGTTTTCGGCAATACCGTGCCGCGTAAGATAATTCATCACCACGCGTGCCCGAAATTCCGACAAAGATTGATTTAGGCGCGGGTCGCCTACGTTGTCGGTATGTCCGGAGATTTCGATGCGTAGGGTAGGGCGTTGTTGCATCGTTCGGACCAATTTGTCCAGCTCCGGGTACGATTCCGGCAACAGTGTGTATTTGCTTTGTTCAAAAAAAACGTTTTTGAGAATCAGGGCTTTGCCTATTTTCAATTGCTGAAAGGTCGTGTTTTCGGGTTGCTTTTCGGGTGCAACGATGGCAGCAGCAGGAGTTGATTTGGGCGGAATGACCGCTGCGACGGGCTTCTTTTCCGGAAGGGATTGGGTCGAGGTCTTGGGTTTCGGAACTTGAGCAGCGACTTTGACGGGCGGGGGAGCAGTGCTTTGTTTGACGACAACCGGTTTCGCTTTCGGCACTGCCTGAAATAAATATTGATCGCCTATAGGCTTCATTTCCGTACCGAACAAAGGATTGGAGCCATCGGGAATATGCCACAGCAGCCGTACCGTTCCTTCGAGCATGGCATTAAAGTAGTCCACGCGTAATTCGTAATAGTTGCCCGCTTCGAGCACAACTGCTCCCGTAAAAGCGGCATTGTCGTGAAGCGCCCAGCCGTCAATGATCTTTTTGTTGCCCACCCACACCCGAATGCCGTCGTCGACTTGCGCCGAAAATACGTATTTTCCGGTGACCGGGGCCTTCAATTTACCCGTCCAGCGCACTGAAAAATAAGAATGATTGACGCCCGGAGCCGGGCTTCGCTGAAACCAGTTGAAATTAATTTGCGGGTCAGTTCGGGTTACGATTTTTTCCTCAAAATCAGTACCGTTGTAGTATTCTCCTTTCAGCCCCTGTTGGGCCGCTGACAGTTGGCAGAGAAGTACGAAGGCCAATCCCGGCCCGATTTTTATCATTTTCATAGCTGTAGGTAAAATGAGTTACGAATCATGAATGAGCGGATAATGAGTAAACATTCATTGGCTCATTCACCATTCACTCACTCACCCTTTATTTCTCTCGAATCTCCTTGCCCTTCACGGTCATTTCCCAATCGCCGAAAGTGCCGTACAAAACAAGCGAACCGAACCTAAAGTTATCCACAATTTCTGTCCCTTCCGATACGCTGTCGTAAAATTCTTTGTCCACCGGAATCTCAAAGTCAACGGCATTCATCGCGTTTCGGATGTGTTTTTTGATGCTGAGCGTTAAACTGGCTTGTTTCAGCCTGATTTTTAAAATGTATTTCGGCTTTTTAGCCTGATTTAGAAGGGCTAATTGTGCTTTTAAGTCCGTATTTTCTTTTTGTAAACGTTCCAATTCTTCCGAATTGCCGCAGGAAAATAAAACAAACGACAGGAAGGTAAGCAGTGACAGAGGTAAAATCAGGCGTTTCATTCAGTGGTTTAGTTGAAGTAAAAAGGAAGAACAAAGATGAAAAGATTCTCCCGATTTTGCTGAGATAATTCAGCCACATTTCAAGCCTGGCATTGCTTATTTTTCTAATCTTCCCACAAAAATATCGCTGTTTCCCACGGAGGTAAGGGGAGTGTTTCCGAAAATGGCCGTATTATGATAGCTTCCCGTCAGATAAATATTGGTATTGGTATCTATGGCGATGCCCATAGCCAAATCGCTGCCTGAACCTCCGGCCGGCACTACCCACTGAAGTGCACCGCCACCGCCGTTATATTTGGCAACAAATAGATCTTGACTGCCCGTTGCTGTTTTTGTTATAGTGCCGAATTTTGCCGTTGCTTCAAAACAACCGGCTACATACGTAAAGTCGTCAGCATCTACAAAAACACTGTAGCCATGGTCATATCCCGTACCTCCCGCTGACTTTACCCACAAAAAACCGCCGGCATTATTGTATTTCAGAATAAACATATCTCGAATTCCTTCTGAATTAAGGGTAGTGCCATTGAAAGATGTAAGCCCTTGAAATCCGCCCGTAATCGCGACATTGCCGTTGACACCTACGGCTATACTCTGTCCGTATTCGTGGCCGGCTCCGCCGATGGTTTGTGCCCATTGGACCGCCCCGTCACTATTGTACTTTGCCGTAAACACGTCGTATCCGCCGGATGAAGTAAGCGAAGAAGCGCCTAAAGTGATGGTTGACAGATAGTAGCCGGTGATATACATATTGCCGCTGACGTCAGTAGTGATTCCCATCCCTCGATCATCTCCTGAACTGCCCGCGGAATATACCCATTGAAGAGAGCCGACATTATCGTATTTAGCGATAAAAATGTCTTCACCGCCGATTGAAGCAACAGAGTTGCCGTCAAATGTCGCCGTCAATCTGAAATGGCCTGTCAAAAAAGCATTTCCGGCGGCATCGACCGCAATGCCTCTACCCATGTCTTCTTCCATACCTCCGGCCGATCTTACCCATTGAAAATTGCCGTCAGTATCGTATTGGGCCACAAAAATATCGTTGTTTCCTGTTGCCGATACCGACGCAGTGCCGAAAGAAGCCGTTACATTGTAGTAGCCTGTGATATACACATTTCCGGCCGCGTTGACTGCGACACTCAACCCTTGATCATTGTTGGGTCCTCCTGCCGATCGAACCCATTGGAGAGTGCCGACCCCGTTGTATTTGGCAAGGAATATGTCCTGATTGCCGACTGATGTCATTGACGTAGTACCAAACATTGCGGTTCCTGTATAAACGCCGGTAATGTACACATTTCCGTTGGCATCAACGGCGATTCCGAACCCATAATCCGTTTCCGTACTGCCGACCGCAGCGATTGCAGCGATTGCAGGAGTAAGGGTTGGATTGTTGGTCAACGTACATACCCACTTGTTGCCGTTAAATACCCGCAGGCATTTGAAAGTAAGGTCGTAGGCAATGTCTCCTTCTGTTGGATTCGGCAGGGCCAAAAGGGCATCGTACGTCAGGCGCGGATGGCTTGGTGCCGGTGTAATGCCGTTGGGCGTGATCGTTACATTTTGACTTCTGAGGCTTAAAAAGCTCAAGAGAAGTAACAAAGAAAGCAAGAATGGTGGGCGCATGGTCTGTTTCGGTTTTAAAAGAAAGACGACAGACGCCCCGGTCACGGTTGTACGCAGGCAGAGAATTGTTTTGCGGCTCCTCTGCCTTTCATTTTCAGAACGATTTCTGTAAATCAGAAAGGAACGGAGTTTTACATTGCGTTGCGGAGACTCAGTAAGTAATAATGTCTTTTTTGTCGGAAACGACTTTTTTATAAGGATTTTCCAAAAATTGCTCGACAAACCCATTACCCGGCCGGCGAGGTCTATGTCTTGTGCGATGAGTTTCTCCCGGCATCGTTTGACACCGGCCACAATCATACCCACCATCGGCGTTTTTTGAAACCTTAGTTTTGGGCTAAAACCTCCTTGAGATCTTCTCCCAATTCTTTCATTTTACGATAAGTCGCTGCGGAGTTTTTACGCTTGTCCATCTTTATGTGCAGGTGGCCGGGAGATATTTTAATGTAAAAAAGCATCCCGTTACCCGGTGAGATGTCGCCGTCAATGCGGGCATTTACAAAAGACATGCCTTCCGGTTCTAAACCCTTATCCAGACAACGTTGCACTTTGCGGGTTTTATCCTCGGGAAAATCGGCCGAAATATTGAACCGGTCATCCGATTCGTTGACGGTGATACTGATGTCGTTACCGTTGATTTTTTTAAACAGGTAAGGCAGGCAAGCCATAGCGGCAACCAAACAGAAGGTCATCAGAAAAGCGGCTGTTTTCATGGGTTGTATTGATTAAGTTGAAGATGGATGTTAATTAGTAAACAAATATAGGGTTATCTAAGATACTTTGCAATACATAGTACCTTGTACTTGCAAAAAGTGTGATAAGTGGGTGTAGGTAAGGATAAGCGGTTAAAAAAGAGTAGCTTACTCCATACGATGCAGGGGTGCCGGAAATTAAAAACAAAACTCCCTCTCCGTGGCGGTGGAGAGGGAGATAGAGAGGGCAAAAAAAGAAGAAACAGCTGTTCAGCGATTTCAATATTGATGAAAGGCATCAGAGACAAAGCTCAAGACCGTAGGCAGGGCTCGGCGCCAATAGGTCCAATTGTGCCCGCCGTCGTGAATACGGAACTCGTGCGGGATTTCTTTTTTACGCATAGCAATGTGTACCAACGAATTACCTTCGTACAGAAAATCATCGTCGCCGCAGTCAATGTACCAACGAACGGCCTTTTTCTGATCGTCGGGGAGGCTGTTTATCAATTCCAACGCACTATAACGTTTGTAATAAGCTTCAATTTCGGCATCGGTATAGTTGACGTCCGGTTTAGCGCGTTTCAGATTGGCTTTGGCTGCTTCCAAATTGGCGGGTCCCGTGGCGGCGCTTAACGGACAGGCCGACGAAAAAAGCTCCGGATGGTGCAGCGCATAGCTGAACGTACCGCCGCCGCCCATCGACAGCCCCGATACAGCTCTGAATCGTTTGTCGGCTTTGATGCGGTAGGTTTTTTCGACGTAAGGCATCAATTCCTGAAAGAAAAAGTCTTCGTAGCGCCATTCATTTTTGGCGTCGTTGTTATAACCTCTTTGACCCGTATTGGCATCGGGCATGACGATGATCATCGGAGTGGCCTTGCCTTCGGCAAAGGTTTTGTCGGCAATGTGTTGTACTTCTCCGAATTGTACCCAGCCGGTTTGGTCGTCGCCCGCACCGTGCAACAAATACAACACGGGATAGGAACGCTGTGAGGTTTCGTAGTCAGGAGGGAGATAAATGGCAAATTTTCGGTCGCTTTTGAGGATCTTACTCGGTAAACTGAGGTTATCATACACCTTGGACTGCGCCATAAGCAGACCATGTGCCAGCATCAGGACGGCGAAAGCGGCATAAAACGTTTTTTTCATGAGGAATATTGGTTTGTACTTATAGAAAGGAAGACAGACTCAAAAGACCGATTTTGTCTTGTTTTTACCCTTGCTTTTTGGGTACAACTCGGTATTTTTATCAATCGCGCCACCCGGTCGGTTTTCGGGGGGTACGGCTGTCGGTGTCATAACAGATAGCGGTAGGAGGGCGCGGCGGCCCGCCGTAGATCAGAATGGCCGGCGATGGGCGAGGACCGGTATAGGGAGGAGTAGGCTCAGGGTTGGGCGTACGGCGATTCAGAGCAAAAAACAGCACTTCTTCGGGAGTTAGGTTTTCCGGAGCATCTACGGCCCCGAAAGGCAATCCGACGGCGTCTTTGCGGTCGAGCCAATGACGGACTTCGGAAACGCCCGTTACGGCAAAATACCCTACTACGGCCTCGTTTCGATTGGCCACGTTATGGACATTGCCAACGGGTGCTGCCGGCGGTGTATCAGCCAACCCGCCTGTGTTTTGGGTTTGGGCTTCTACCAACTTAAAGTACCGATACGCCTCTTTGGTCAGGGCCGATTGACGAATCGCCACCAAACAGGGCTGGTAGGCATAATACGGTATTTGGGCTACTTTCTTATTAAAAATAGGGCCGCCGTTGGAAAAGGCATCATCAAACAGAAGGAGGGAATGATTACGGATAATTTCCCAACATTGGGTACGACAGCGGTAGTCGTATTTAAATGGGGCTTTATTCACCGCCGGAGCCTGTCCGGTAGGGTCGTAAGGCGGAACGAAGCAATCTTCGTACAAGGTCGTGCCTGAAACAAAATATGACCCGAACATGTACGTTTTAGGCAAAATTTCATACACCGTATACACGCCCTGAAGACAGCTTTTGCACCATTCCTGCTTTTCGTAAAGCTGCCAATCCCAACGGTAAAAGTTGGTCTCATTAGCAGGGTCTTGAGTCGTCAGGTAGATGTCATGGGCAGCGGTAAAACCTTGTAACAGTTGAGTCGGCAGGCTTTTCGGATTGAACTGAATACGTAAACTGCTGATGGAAGGGGCTGCTTGTAGCACTTCGGGCGCAGATTCGTACCGAGGGCCGCCCGGCAGTTGAAAACGCAGTTGGTAACTGCTCCCGACCAGGCCGCGAAATTCCGAAGGAAGTTCATATTTGCCCGGGTCTGTTTCAGAAAACTTCACTGCTTGATTTCCGTTAATAACTACTTCTGCCTGTACTCCCGTCAGAGGAGAGGTACCGAAACGCCCCGTGATCGAATCGGCCCGTGACCGACTCAGATAAAGTACTTGCGGTTCGGCCAAGTTGGTAATCGCTCCGTCCACCACTACGACATTGACCGTAGATTGATACTCAGGCAGGTACGGATCAATGCAAGCCACTGCGGCAAACAGCAACGCTGCGAGTGAAGCATATAAAAACCGTCCTTTCAGCATAGTTATGATGTTTCGTTTACTCAAGAGTTATGCGGATTTGGATTTAACGGTTCGCTGTTTCGATGGTAAATCAACTGTTTAAATCCATATAAAATCCACTGAATCAGTTTGGCATGACAACCGGGTCTTTACTTAAACTCAAAATTGTAAGAAAGCGTAGGGATGGGCGTGGCAAAAATCGCTAATCGGTACGAGTTGGTGGTTTGCCCTTCGGTGCGAAAAAAGATGGAATAAGCATTTCGGCGACCGTACAAATTGTACACCGTAAACGCCCAATGCCCTTGCCAACGGCGGTTTTTCATCGAAGGATTGTAAATGTTCCATGAAAAATCCAGCCGGTGATAATCGGGTAAGCGGTATTGATTGCGAACGTTATAAAAAGGATAATTTCGGTTTTGATACCTTACTATCCCTTCGGGAGCTGTATAAGGGCGCCCTGTACTATAAGCAAAACTGAAGGAAAAAGTATGGTACTTACTTTGATTGATACTGATGGAAATATTAAGGCTGTGCGGTCGGTCGTAGTTGGCACGGTACCAATCGCCGTTGTTGATTCGTTGTTGAAAATCAATGCCTTCCTCTACTTTGTTGAGCGTCCGCGCCCAGGTATAATTCACCCAACCGGTCAGTTCCCCTTTCTTTTTTGATACCATCACCTCCATGCCGTAAGCTGTACTTTTTCCGGTCAGCAGTTGGGTTTCGGGGTAGGATTGCAACAAAAAATCAGCACCGGGGCGGTAGTCGATCACATTTTGGGTAGCGCGCCAATAGGCTTCAGCAGATAGCTCATAAATATTGTTTTTGAAGTTGCGAAACCAGCCTGCGGTAAACAGTTGACTGATTTGGGGGCGAATGTGGCGATCACTTGTTTTCCAACGGGCAGTCGGCAGAGGGGTGGTGGTATTGGTGACCACCTGCAAGTACTGTCGCATCAGATTATAGCCGATTTTCACGGAGGTTTGCGGGGAAAGCGAATATCGAATCCCGAGTCGCGGCTCAAAACCCCCGTACCGTTGGGTGATCTTGCCGGCGGGATAATAGGTCGTATCAACCACAGAGGCCGCATCCATGGGCTCGCCGGGGGCGTAACGGCGTACCGTGGCCGGTCCTAAATTCATAAAAAAAGAATAACGCAGCCCGGCCGAAATGGCTAAAGCCGGCGACAAACTCATTTCCGCTTCTGCGTGAACCGCACTCTCCAAGGCATTTTCATCGGGGGTTTTTCGGTAGTTGACACTCAGGCTGCTGCCGGGAAGCAGTTCGCCGGGATTCAGTCGGTAATGCGTCAACACCAAGCCCGTTTCTAACTTGTACTTAGTACGTTGGCAGTTCAGAACAGACTTCCATTGGCGTTGCTGCAGGCGTTGTTGCAGTGTAACCTTGTTAAGGGAATCCGGCTCCAACGACAGGATTTTCGGCGTATAATCGGCCATCGAAGCCGTCATTTGCAGATCTGAATGTTCATTGATCGTATGATACCAGCGGGCCATAGCATTCAGCGTTTGATGGTCATATTGCGTGGCGACGGCATTGATATTGGCCAAACTTCCCAACAAATTGGTCTGAAAGAAATCTTTGCTGTAATAAGCCATGGCCGTCAGGGTATTCCGATGGTTAATGCGCCAAAACATTTTGGTGACCCCGTCTCCAAAAAGAGCTTTGATGTCGTTGAGACGTTTGGAGACAAGCGGCAGCAGAGAACTGTTAAAAGCCCCCCTGCCGGAGATCAGTAACCCTAATTTCCCTTTGAGAATAGGGGTTTCCAGCGTCAGGTGGTTAGATACCACGCTGATGCCTCCGGACCATTGTCGCTGTTCCAACGACGGGGTTTTCAGGGTAATGTCCAATACCGAAGCCGCACGGCCCCCGTAACGGGAAGGTACCGTTCCTTTGTAAAGATCCAGCCCGCTCACCGCGTCGGGAGGAAACGCCGAGAACAGGCCAAACATGTGGGTTGGGTTGAAAATCGGCGTATCGTCCAGCAGCATCAGATTTTGGTCGGTTGTACCGCCGCGGATGTTGACTCCGTTGGCCGCTTCGCCGACACTCGTAACTCCGGGCAGCAGTTGCAGACTGCGTAAAATGTCGGTTTCACCCAAGGCCGCCGGCAGGCGTTTCAGGGTTTTGATGTTGATCTGACTGACACCCAACAGCGGCCGCCGTACCGTTTGATCGTATCCTTTGCCGGTAACGATGATTTCTTCCAACTGATTGGCAATGCCTGACAATACTGCATGGAGCGTACTTGCGCTGTAAACGCTGAGGGTCGTTCGAAAGGGCAGATAACCCAATTGCCGTATCGTAACGGCGTGCGTGCCGGGGCTCACCTCTATGGAAAATCGGCCTTCCGCATCGGTGTACGTTCCTTTTCCTTTCCGTTCGAAATCTACAATGATGACGGCATGATTCAGCGGGCGATTATCGGCTGAGTCATGAACGGTACCGCTGACCGTGTATACTTGGGCAAAGCCGGGAAACGATGCAGCATAAAGAATAAGGAATACAGGCAATGACAACAGCTTTCCATAAAAGGCAGAAAAACGAATCATGGCTGCGGAATATAGGATTGAGACGAAAGGGTGTGTATTGCTGCCCAAAAAAGAAGCATTATGGCAAAACCTACCTATGCGATTTTTTCGCTTCCCCGACCGACGCAACAAAAAAAGCCTGCTGACTTTCCGGTGCGAAAAGCCGCAGGCAGCTATTTATGAGGGAAGACCCAAGAGGATTTACTTTGTCGCCATCTTCGGGGTGGTTGTGGTGAAGAAACTGTTCGGGACCACGTCCTTCCACAATTCGAGGTATTTATCATGTCCTGATTTTCCCCGAAAATGCCCGCGTCCGTTGTCATCGCGCCAAGGGCCTTGCGTGGCCGGGTCGCTCAGGTCAATGCCTAAACTTGTGTTGGGAACCGTGTTCAGCACCTGTTGTATCTTTTCATTGACCACGGCTGAGTTTTGATTCAAAAAATCAACGCCCTCTTTACTCAACTTGAAAGCCAGAGAGGCATGATTGGCCTGTACCGTTCGGGTATGGTTGATGACAAAGACAAAGTTTTCGTAGAGGGTCGTTAAAAACTGCGTCGACACGTCGTTGCCTCCGTGTTCGGCCAATACCCCGCGAATACCGGTAATTGGAATATACTTGTAAAAGGCCGCTTCTACGGGACGATAAGGCATCCAAAATTGATCCTGTCCGTTAAACCAGTCAAATCCGAACGGCTCCCGCTTAATATTTTTCATGTTCATCCATACGTTAGACCCGCCGTAGGAGGCCATGTACAACAGAATCGGCACGTTCAGGCGCAGGGCTAAGGTATCACCGAAGCGCCCCCACATCCAACTGTGTACGCCGAAAGGACCGATGTTGGAATTGGTGACGGCTTGAAACGTATACGGGAGTGCGTCAAGACTTTGGAGTTTTCCGGGTTCGTGTGGGAGCGCCGGGTTGCGGACGGTCACTACGGTTCGGACGCGGGCATCCGAGGCAGGTTCGTCGTAACCGGGGTCGCCCGACATAAAGCTATGCCCCCACAACAGCAATACTTCTCCTACACCCACTCGTTCTACCGTTCGGGAGGTTCCGTAAACCGGCACGGTTCCGCTGCCGGACGAGGTATATCGAGCAATGGTTTTGACCACTAACCGATAGTCGCCCCCCGTCAGCCAAAGGCTGTCTTTATAGTGACCGTTTACTGCCGCGAAGGTTACACTTTGAGCTACGCCTCCCTGTACGGGAATCAGTTGAGCTTCTACTGCCACGGCATTGCTGTCGCAAGTGCCCGAGAGGCGCAGCAGCCCTTGGTTGCTGTTATTGCGCTGGATGATCTGATTGGGTTTCGGAAAGTCCACTTCGATTTGTTTCGCCACAATCACCGCTTTGTAAAAAGCGGTTGCCGTAGCCGATACGGAGAAGCCGGGCCTTAACAGAATGTAATTGTTGACCGAATCGACGGTGGATGGAGTCGGCGGCGGGCTGTCTCGGACAAGACTCTCGCTGACAGCAGCCTGTCGAAGCGTCTTTCTTTTGGCAACAGAATCAGTCGGTTGGGAAATAGACAGGGGAAGGCGGGCGAAACTAAACCCAAAAAACAACATACAAAAGGTTACGGCTAACAAACTCCTCTTCATCGATCTGCACAGTTTATGGTTAATCACACGTTTGTCGAAACGCTCCGGGGCGTCAAATACCTGCCGATTCTCCTTCCCTTTCCGCATAAAGGGATGGTATGGGCACAAAAAGAGGCCCGGTTGTGAAAAAATCACAACAGTTCAATCCATCCCGGAAAAGAAAAGTAGAGTCAGTTAAAACAAAACAACCGAACAGCGCCCTGTCGGGGCAGTCTTCGGGTCACTGAAAAACTGAAAACAAGAGGAGGTTCCATTCAACTTCACAACTCAAACCACGAACCTATAGGCGAAGATTAAAAAGGTACTTCAGCAGCTATTCTTACAGCGAGCGTAATAGAGGTAATTCCCTTATTTCGCTGCAAAACTAAAATACAGTCGATGATAATCCAATATTTCTGCCCCCGCTCCTTTGAAAAATACAAAAAATGATACGGCTTGAAACACGGGCTTGAGGCGTTAAAATATCCTTTATTGTAAGGTATTTAAAGGGATATTTTTGAAGAAAAATAAAAGTTAAAATAAAAATAAATTCAGTGGAATTGTTCAAAATGCCGAGGTGACCCGCTGCTGTTTGGAAGATTACAGTTTATACCCTTTTCAGAGAGACTGTCGGTTCATTTTCCAACACTGTCAATAGGCCTGAAACGTAATGCGCTCCAAGTATCATTAATAGAAACAGCAGTTACGGTTGTAATGCCGAAAGTTTCTCCTGTTTGCCGAAAGCTGTCCCGATTGATGTCGGTCATTACCTTAGAAGAGCCTTTCGGATAAGCCAACCACAGCACACTGTCCGGTTCGATGTATTTCAACTCATTGTTCAGAAAGTGTTGCAATGCTTCTCGTTGATAAACAAATACCAATGTATTTTTACTTAAACCGTTTTTATCGAGGTCAGTTTGAAAACCAAATTGAGCAAACGCTTCCTTCATATCGGCAGGTGCATTAAGGACTGTTCCTTTATCCCTGAATTTGAATTTTTTAATGACTTCCTCCATCTCTGTTTGTGTTAGTATTGAAATGCCGGGTAAAGATAAAAACGGTTGTTGGATGTAAGCAACTTTAGTTTTAGGAATAGAATGAAACATTTCTGTCGGAATGTTAATGATTGAGGATAAAAAGCAATAGGTCTGCCCGATTTTTGGTTATTTTGTGATAGCTATCGGTTGTAATGAAAGCATTTGGATGCCCGGAAATTCGGGTAAATGAGATTGCTCCCCACGCGTTTGACATTTCCGACCTTATGGAATTGCTTAAAAATGCAGAAAATCTGCTGTAGCCTCTGCCATTTTTCTCAATTTCTTCGATTCTTTCGGGCTTTTTGAAAATAAAAATGGACTTTAGGATTCATTTCAAGGGGGATCAAAGCAGTGTATGTTCGGCAGTAGTCAGACCCTCAGCACCCCGCGAAAACCACGGGCAGCATAATAGGATTCGGCACCGTTGTGGTACAAAAAGACCGTGTCGTAGCGCCGGTCACAAAAAAGGGCTCCGCCCCGCTTTCTGATTTCAGCGGGTGTTTTTACCCAACTTGAGGTTTTCAAATCAAAGTTTCCCAATTGTTGCAATTGCCGGTATTGGGCTTCCGTTAACAACTCAATACCCATGTCAGCTGCCATTGCCACGGCACTGTTTTCCGGTTTGTATTCTTTTCTTGACTCCAATGCTTCGTGGTCATAGCAAAGGCTTCGCCGTCCTTTCGGGCTTTCCGGAGAGCAATCGAAAAATAGGTATTCCCCCGTCATTTCATCGTAACCCACCACGTCGGGTTCTCCGCCGGTCGTTTCCATGTCATCAAGTATCCACAGTTTTTCCGGGGCGGCTTCCAACTTTGTCAATACGTCACCCCATTTTAAGTCTTGATGACGATTTTGGTTTTTTTCAAAGCGTGTTTTCAATACACGGAGCAATTCTTCCTGCTGTTCCGGTGATAACTCTTTTTTATCGGTACTCATGCTGTTTCTTTTTTATTGTAATACGGTTGACTATTGATTTCTCGGTTTGATGTTGCTGAGCGGACTGATTCTTCGGTTGGCCGGTCGAGCGCCAATAAATGATGTCAGCTCGTTTTGTCATGATTTATGATCGCAGTCGGTTTACAGTCTCCTGCAATCGGTTATGAGCCCAATGAATGCCTTGAGCAAAAGGTAACTTCAACATTTCGTCTCTGTCGGTCACGGAGCGATACACAATATGCATGGTGAGTTTGCTGCTCTCGTCGGTAAGACGTTCAAATTCCAAAAACTCCAACTGAATCGGAAAAGACGTATTTTCCATTTCAAACGTCCGAGTGATTTTACAGTTCGGACTGAATTCATGAATGACCCCGTTGAAACCGTGCTTGTTGCCCTTCGGATCGGTGGTTTCAAATTGATAACTGCCGTGCTTTTTATTGTCTAATTTCAGCACTTTAGTTCCCATCCATTGGGCTACAATATCGGGCTCTTCGAAGGCTTTGAAAAGTAATTCCAACGGCAAATCAAATTCGCGGGTAATGATCAAGTCCTGTTTGCCGCTTTCGGCTTGGATTTTCGTTTTTTTTTCCATGCTGTTTTATGATTTCAGTTTCCCCGACAGTCATCGAGGGTAGTTTTTCATGAGGGCCTCTAAAGCATTGAATCGGTCGTCCCACAGTTGGCGGAACGGTTCAAGAAAATCGGCTACTTCTTTCATTTTCAGAGCGTTGAGATGATAATATATTTCGCGTCCGTTGTGTTGTTGGTTCAGTAATTCACACTCGGTGAGTATTTGCAAATGTTTGGAAACGGTTGGCCGGGCAGTATCAAAATTAGCCGCAATAGTTCCTGCCGTCATGGCTTGTGAGGCCACCAACAGCAGAATAGCCCTTCGTGTCGGGTCGGCAATGGCCTGAAATACGTCTCGTCGTAAATTCATTATGTAGTCATTTGACTACAAATGTATATGTAGCTATTTGACTACGCAAGTTTTTCGAAAGATTTTTTTTCGTTACTGTTATCCGATCCGCCTGCTCGTTACGAAGAGTAATTGATAAAAAAGTTAGCCCTTTGGGACTGTTTTTATTGTTATGCAGGAGGATAACCTACAAGACGCAGTGATGCTTCAAAACGAGGCGTTTGTGCTTTTTGTCGGAATTGTTCGAGGTGCAGCCGGGCATATTCCCGTTTGGCCTCTGTATCGGTCAAAAGAATCTCTCCCTGCCACAGGCCGTTATGAAACTCTCGGAAATCACGCGCAGGCAGCGTCGTTTGTTCGGTAGGTGAGTAGCTTTTGTCGATGACTCTGAGAAACAGAAAATAGTAGAAATGCAGCAGTTGTTGCATCAGAAAAAAACGCGCCTGTCGGTAGTCGTCGGCAGTTTCTTCAAAATAGGCCGCCAAATAAGCGGCTTCCTCGGCTTCGTTGGTTACGATAAAATTGGCGACAATAGCAAGGTCGAGGTAACGATCATTCAAAAAAGCGGATTCCCAATCGACCAACCAAGGCCGTTGCCCGTCAAACACAATGTTGTCCGGTTTGGAATCATTGTGCGAGGACACCCAATTTTCAAGGTCGTATTTTGGGTATACACGGGCAATTCGCTCATAGAGCGCATACAATTCCTGTATTTCCTCTTCCGGCAGGAGGCGGGCGGCGCTAAGTTGCGGCATGAATCGTTCCATACTTTCAAAGTAATTCATGCGATAAGGAAATTTGGGCAGGTTGTGTAATTGCCTGAGTAATTGCGGCAGCGTTGCCCGGGCGGTTGCCACAGAAAAAGGCTTTTCCGTGACAAAATCAGTAATGGAGATTCGGTCTTCACTGCTCAAATAACGGATGGCGGGGGCCAAGGTATTTTCGGCGGCTACCTCCATACAACCGTAATAAAAGGCGGGGTCGCCGATGGCATCTGTACGGGTAATGACCCGCAGCAGGTAGGGTCGGTCGTGTACTGTGATCTTAAAAATCAAGGCCCCGGAAAGTCCTTTGGTCAACGGCTGAATGTGCTCAAACGCATCGGTGTGAAAGGCCGCCTGTAACGCTTTTTTGACGGCAGTTTGTTTGTGTTCAGGAATCATAAAAATGGTATTTTTAGGGTGGTTTCAGCCAAAAATACCCTGAATTCAGCACGCGGAAGCGCTTTCTGCACTATTTTTTTAACGGTACAACAATCCCGAAAAAGCGGCGTTTACCCTTTAGATAGCCTTGATGAAACAAACGATACGGTTGGCTTCGCTGAAGCCGCTCTTGCGATGAAAGGCGATACTTGCCACATTATTCCATTCGGTATCGGAGGCCAATTGCTTACAGCCTTTTTGACGGCCCCAAGCGGCTCCTGCTTCCACCAATCGTTGACCGATGCCGCGGTTTTGACAGGCCGGTTGGACGTACAACGCTTCCATATAAGCCACCGGAGCGTCGTCAGCCCCCTCAACATAGTCGGTGCGCAAGGAGACATGCAGGAAGGCCACGTAGGTATCATGCTCTTTGACCAGCGAACAAAGGTCGTTTTCTGAGTCGATCAGCGATTGAAAATAAGCGTATTCTTCGTCAAAATCCCCTTCCGGCCACAGTTCTAAAGCCAGTTGGGTAAAGGCGGTCAGGTTTTGCGCGGACAGGGGTTCTAAAAGCATAGGTTACTGTGAGGTTTTACAAACAGTTACTAAGGTATGGTAAGGAGTGACGACGGCCGCAACTATCCTTTGATCACTGTTTTTAAAAAAAGTTGTACACTTTCCGATCGGCCGATAGGCTCCAACAGGAAGATAAACAAGTTAATGCCAACGGCAAGATAGGTAGCCGGGTGCTTTAATTTTTGGTATTTCCACGCTCCTAAAAGAAGCATCGTCAGGATCAGGATCTGAGCAAAATAAATGGGAATCATGATGTTGATGTTAGGCCAATCTTTGTGGTTCAACCCCACATACACGTTTTGGAGTCCGCGACCCAGCGCAGGCATCATGATGAGAAAGACCGTGGAGATGAGCCACCAAGCATGGTTTTCCACTTCTTTTCGGTGAATAATGCTTTGAAGGATGGCGTAGCCGAAGGCAGTCATCATACCAATTTCTACGACGGTTACCCCAAAGAAAAACCAAGGTTGAAAGGGACCGAACCGATCGGGTGCTGCCAACGCATTTTGAGTGTTGACAATGTCGCGGTGCATCATTGCCAGCGCCGTTAAGCAAACACCGCCGGCCAAAAACATGCCGATGATTCCGTTGGTGCGGTGTTTGGCCATCTGCCCGTGCGTTGCAAAATAGGGCTGAATGATCAGGAAGCTATACCAAACCGTACCTGTCCAATAATGAATATGAACGGCCCAGGCGTTGTCGGTAAAATCGCCCCAGTAATCGATAAAGATGCCCAATTGCATAAACAGCATCGGAAGGAGCATCCATTGGTGCAGCGTTTTATACTTATTCATTGGGGTAGTTTAGGAAAGGGTTTTAAGTTCACGTTTTAACTCGGACCGAACAGCGACTTGGCGTTACAAGCCGCGGCGATTAACCGAGCAGGTATTTATTGGGAAGGTTGGCGGGAGTATAATCAATCTCGTAACGGCTCTTCATTAAGAGAGAAACCACCTCATAGATCTGAACTTCAGTTCGTTGAAACTGACGCAACAGCCCCATCATGGCGTAGCTGATCGGGTTGACCGAGGGAATGAAGGTTTCCCAATCGTATCCTTTACCCCAAATAAGCCCTTGGACGGTGAGGGTCAGGTCGGCCTCTTGAGCCAGAAGAAATTTCAGGACGTCCATACTTCGATTGGCGTGTTGATTGACCGTGTGAAAAATCGGCGTCTGCCCTCCGAACCCATGTTCGTCCATTCCCGCTTTGGTATTGAGGTCAGCGCCGTGGCGAACCAACACCTGTGCACAGGCCAAATGATTGTATTCGGCGCAAATGTGCAATAGGGTGGCTTCGAAAAGCGGCGTAAAGGTGCAATCCAAAGTATAGGTACGCAGCATTGCGTCTTTATCTGCCTTCAATTGAGTATCCAATGCTTCCGCGTCGTCGAGTAAAACAGAAAGCAAAACCTTATCTTCAAAGACTAAGCCATGCTCCGTAAAAGCCTTAATGCATTCTTTAAAAAGCGGGCCGCGGCTGTACATGTTGATCAATTCATAGATCAAGGGTTTTCCCTTTACGGTCTCGTTGGGATTCACTCCCTTGGCAAAACATGCTTTGATTCCTTCTACCGAATGAAGTTCAAAACAGGTGATGATTTCCGATAATTTGTCCATGGCTAATTAAACACAGAAGGTGGATGAAAATGAGGGTTTACTCGTAAATATACAAAAGTTTCAGGAGGTATCGAAGCGGTTATTCGGGCAGTTTCAGTACTGTGTTTTTATAAGGTTATACCGGGATGCAACCCTCCGGTCAAAAGTAACGTCTACAGCCATTGAAGATACAGTTGGAAAAAGTCGGCTGAACGCATGGAAGGCCGCCGCTCTTCAACCGATGTTCTGCTTTTTTCGTATTCCATAGACCACTAAAACTCCATTATTATGAAAAGAATCGCATTTTTATTGTTGATGACCGGGGCCGCTTACGGACAGATTTACGTAGAAAGCCCAACCGCCGGAGCGATAACCATTACCCCGCATGGGCTGGAAGGACAACAAAACGGTTCGCAACCTTATCGGGGGTACAATATCGCCTTAGGATGGAAAGCGTTGGAAAATAACCTTTTGGCCGGGAGTAATATTGCCATTGGCTACGAAGCCCTCAACAGCACCTCTAAGGGAAGTAATAATATTGCGATTGGCTTTTTTGCCCTGAAAAATAATTTCCAAGGGTACGGCAATGTAGCCATCGGTCATAATGTGCTGACCAATAATGGAGGAATGACCAATACGGCGGTTGGAGACGGGGCGTTGCGGGCCAATGCGGGCGCTTGGTCCAATGTGGCCATGGGCGCAGGGGCCTTGGGTCGAAGCACTGCCGGCGGCAACAATACCTCGGTGGGATTCAATGCCGGATTCAACGTTAAAACCGGCAGCAATAATCTCCTGTTAGGCTATCAGGCGGATGTATCTGACACGACCCTTTTCAATGCAGCAGCCATCGGTGCCAATACGATCGTGAATGCCTCCAACAAGATCCGACTCGGTAATGATCAGGTCACGGTCGTGGAAGGACCGGTGGCTTACAGTTTTCCCTCCGACCGACGCCTGAAGGAAAACATCGTGTATACCTCCCGGTTAGGATTGGACTTTATCACACGCCTTCAAACGGTTTCGTACAACTACATTTCTGACAAGACCCGCGTGCGTCACGACGGTTTTATTGCACAGGACGTAGAACAGGTGATGAAGGCCTTGGGCGTCTCTTTCAGCGGCTTAAAAATCGCGGCCGACGGCACTTATTCGTTGGCTTACTCTGATTTTGTGATGCCCTTGGTCAATGCCGTCAAAGAGCAGCAGGAGAAAATTGAGCGATTGGAAAAACAAGTGGAATCTCTGCTAAAGACAGCCCAAAAGCCCTAAGGCGAGTAACCGAGCCATGAAGGAGTTATGCCGTTGAGGGTGTTTTTCACCCTCAACCGCTTTCAGTGCGAAGACAGTTTCCATGGCGTAAACAGAAAGCTTCTTGCCCAACGTCCTTCTGCCTTTTTCAGAATTTTCTTTTCTTTTTGTCTAAACTGATTCTTCCCGTTCTTTTTAGATTGTCCACATTCAGAATATAGAGATAGTCACCCTCAGGGATGTCCTGCGTTTCCCACGTAATCTTATGAAAACCAATGTTTTGTTTTTGGTGCTGAAGGAGCGTGGCCACTTTTTTGTTCTGTAGGTTAAAGATGTCTAAGCTTACCGATGCCGCATGCAATAAGTCATAGGTAATATCCACTTTGCCGTTAAAAACAGCATTGGCTGTATTCTCGTTACAACCCGAAATGTAGGCGTAAAATACACTCCCTAATTTCGACTCAAACCCGGGGTTCAGTTCCACAGATTGCCCTGCTTTAAAGGTCACGTCAGAACTGCTTCCAATGGTGCTTTCTCCTTTTACCGACCGGGCCGCTTTGTATTGCTTTTTAAAAGTGGACGTGATGGGCTCATTGACCACAAAATCAGGCGGACATTCGCCGTCGGGCATGTTGGCCTGAAAAATACCTCGACCGTGCGTGGCCACGGTCAATACATTGTCGGCCGCCCGTACTTTGAGCATGAAACAGCGCGTTCGGGCCAAATTAAGGCTTGTCAATTGCCATTCGGGGTTTTCGGCAGTAATGTCGTCGGTAGACCAAACACCGTATTCCGTGGCCAAAAATACCTGCTTTCGGTTGCGCGGATTGAACACCCCCGAATAGACGGGCATGTTAGGCAAGCCATCATTAGGTTTGTCTTTGCTGATCCAAGTGGTTCCTCCGTCGGCAGAGTACCATACGGATTCGGTATCGTAATGAGAGACAGTAGCAAGCAGTTGATTTTCATTTTCCCCAAAATCCAAACAGGAAATGCCGTTGGGAAAAGTACCGTTATCAATATCAGTCACAACCGTTTGGGTAGGTTGATTGATAGTGGAAATTTTAAACAAACGGTTGCCGGAGGTGGGAGTAATAACGTCAATATATATGCTGTTTCGGGAAAGCCCCAATTTCATAAAGTGCGCGTAAAAACCGCCGAATGGGGTAGTATAGGTAGTAAGTACCAGATCATCTGCGTTGTTGGTGGTGCCTACATTGCGTACACGTGCCAAGGTCAGGGTATTGTTATTGCCGCCATCGTACGTACCGGTTTTGAACACATACAGCGTATTATTGACATCGTCATAATCGGCGGGTGTGATAAAACCGTTCCAACCCGTGGTCAGGTATTGCCCCGTACTCAGAAAAAAATTCCCGCCTTGGTAAGACATGATCTGAATGTTGGGCTCATTTTGGTCAATAAAACAGTTCGTCCCGTCACAACACAGCACTTGGGTGCCGTTTCCGATGGTGTTCAGATTTGAAGTGAGGTAGTTCGTACCGTTGTCCTGCGTGCCGCCTAACAGATAACCGTCATTCGCGATGTTTTTGACGGCTACCGTATAGTATTGCGTTATGTTGTAGTTGTTGTTACGTGCCTGCACATTCAACGTGGTTTCGGTATCCGTATGAAAATAGACGCCGCCGTCGTTACCGACTAAAAATTCATGAGGGTTTTCGGGTCGAAACAGAAGGATGTGATGATCTGCGTGGCCTGTCAACGTCTGATTCCAACCGGCTCCGGCATTGGTAGATTTGTACAAATACACCAACCCCGCATAAAGGGTATTGGGGTTGGTCGGATGAACGGCCAAGGTCAGGTTATACCAGGCCTGCGAATAGCCGATGCTTTGCATGTCCTGCCAGGAATGGCCGGCATCGACAGATTTCTTAAAATACCCGTAATCCGAAATGGCATAAATGACCTGAGTACTGCCGTTGGTGGAGGGAGCCAACGCCATTTCTGTTCGCCCGCCCGAATTGCCGAGACCTGCCGGCGACACATCGTTCCAGGCCGTGCCGTTGGCATCTGCGGAGCGAAAAATATACCCGCTGCCAAAAGCCGCATAAACGATGCCGTCGCTGCCGATTTCTACATCAAAAGCGTCGTCCGTATAGTTGCTCAAACAGGGGGAAGCGTACCCAATGCAGCTTTTAGGTGCCAAAACGATTTGCCAGGAAGCACCGCCGTCCGCCGACTTTACTACTCCTTTGATGGTACTGACAAATACGTGCCCGACTTGGTTGACCGCCATTTTCTTCAAGCCCAAAAAAGGATGGTTGAGATCGGGCGGGAAGCGCGACGGAACCGTACTTGCCAATTTCTGCCAAGTGGCTCCTCCGTCGGTTGTTTTCCAAATCCCGCTTCCGTAAGTGGGCGTGCTGACCAAGTTATATTCACCGGTCCCCACGTAAAAGACCTGCGGATCGGAGGGGTCGGACACGATGCAGGAAATGGAGATATTGTCCCAAAAATCGTTGACCTTTTGCCAAGAAGAACTGCCGTTGGTGATGTCGTTGTTGTACCACAATCCGCCCGTGACGCCGCCTGCCCATACTTTTTTGTGCGTGGGGTCGTTGGGGTCAAACATCAGGGCGCGCGTTCTTCCGCCTACGTTGTTGGGGCCCCTTTCTACCCATTGGATTCCCTGTACGGCACTGTTGGTTCGGGCGACTTTGGCGTTTTGAATTCGTTTCTCCATGTCACGGCGGGTAGCTTCCATGGCGGCGTAATTTAATTTCCGGGAAAGGGAATCTTGTCCTTTTCCCATCCCTTCAAACTTCATGCGCAAGGCCGGGTCATCGGTTTTTTGGAGGAGGCTGTCTTTTTTGGATTGCCCGGTGACCGTAAGTTGTTGAAGCAAACCTAATACCAAGAGGAAATGGGTGATTTTCATAATTTTTCAGAAATGATGAGGAAGGGCAAAAGTGATCAACTTTTGTTTTTTATAAACATCGCGGTTACTGATTTTATTGTATCACCTTTGGTGGCGGCCCCGGCCCATAAAACCCCACAAAAAAAGCGTCGGTTGCCCAACACTTTTAAGAGCTTGTTTAAATTTTTCAAATCACTGATTAACAATTCCTTGCGCGAAGGAGTGCCTGTCCGGCGTGACGGTCGGCCGCAGCCGTGCGCGAAGGTTTGTGTGTGGAAGCTTTGGACAGGCGGCCCTGTTCGTTTCTTTTGGGCAATCGGACCGCCGAAGCGGCAAAAGAAATGAAGGAGCTCACCAAATATAATTTATCGATTTTGCCAATCCGTAGCAGATAATTTTTAAACATACTCTAACCGTTTGCCTCAGGCGGCGCGCCAAATGGTTATTCTGCCACAGGCTTGAAACCTTATTCTATCAAACACGAGCAAGAGGCTTATGCACCAAGGGCGTATTGACTCAGCCAATTAACCGTCATTTTGAACGAACTGCCATTAAGTCAATTTCAATTAAGGCGCCCGCTTCACCCGCCGGCAGGATAACCTGCACTGTGGTACGGGCAGGTTTATTGGGTTGCTCCGGCGTCCCGAAGAACTGCTTATAGGCTGTCTGCATCCCGATAAAGTCCATTTTGCCTTCTTTGGCCGGGTCAGCCCCGAGATACACTCTCACCATAACGACATCGCCAAAAGTGAGTCCTTCCGTTTTAAGGAATTTTTGGAGATAGGTTAACAACCCTACGGTTTGCTGTTCTGTGGTTGGATGCAGTTTCATATCCGGGTCAAGCGACCCGCTTACATACAGGGTATTCCCTGCCCAAACGGCTTGGGAGGTTCCTCTTGGAAGACGAATCGTAGTGTCTGAAATATTTTTAATCAATATCTTTTCAGGCTTCGCTACAAACGTTTTCTGATTGGTGTTCTTCGAGGTGGAACAACTGATGCTCAAAAAGGTAAGAACCCAAAAAGCCACTTGTTTCATAGTAGTAATACTTCTTGATTGAAAAGCAGTGATTGCCCTTTTATAATGATCCCTGTGCCGAAATTGGTGTTTTTACCCTTGTTGAGGCTACGCACAACCTTGTGAGACTGCGAACAACTTGGGGTCAATTGTGCCATAAGTAAATTTTGTATTCCATTTCCCACTTATCCTCATTCTTTGTCAATACTGCCAATGCTCCATGTCCATTTAATCCATTCCGTCTAACCCAATAATAAGCTATTGCAGTTGTGTCGCCTGAGTAATATTTAATTTTTGAAAATGAGAATATGCCTCCAGAACCAGGATACTTCTCATAAAACGTTTTCCAGTCTTGTTGAATAGAGTTTCGTCTGATAGGAAACTTTTTTATGAGTACTGTTTTATACACCTGATTAAAGTTGTTTGTCAAAGTGAATTTGTCAACGCTGCTTTTACAGTAGTCAATAAGAAGTGGAATGCGGCTGCTGTCAATTATTGATGGTCTCTCTTTTTTATTATTTTCTGTCCACCCATAAACTTGATATTTGTCGCTTAGATTGTTTGAGGTCAACTGCTCAACTGTTGAATATGTATTCTCATTTTTATCTGTACTGTCAATGCCATTCTTAATAATTGCGACTGATTTAGTACTGTCTCTAATTTCTGTTTTTATAATCGCTGCATATACTTGATAGTCTTCGTCACCTACTTGTCCAAACATAATTGTGTTTGTCAATAAAAGAATTGTCGCTAAGAAAAGTTGTTTGAACATTAGGGTGTCTTTTAATTGCAGCTTACGACGTCCCGCGTATTGGCGATGGGCGGGATTTTTAGCACTGAACTTTAATCGAAGAACGAAAGTTGAATTTTGCACTTCCGTTGATACCAAGCCGTTCAGCCCGCCTATTGCCAATACGCTGTTGAACAAAACCTTCGGTAGCTATATCGTCACAAAAGGCTTAATTTTAAGGCCAATTTAAACTTAAACTTTATCATGACAAAAAAAGAATTCTGATGAGCTACATGAGAACAAACTTATCAATCGTGCCAGCAGAGAAGTGCCTGGTTTTCAGGAATTAATCCACCGTTTTGAGCGTAGTATTTCGATACTTGGCCGCAGCCCGAGCACATTTAAGAACTATTCGATGCACGTAGCAGCCATTGCGCTGCATTATGGCAAAATCCCCACCGAACTCGATCAAGAGCAGGTACATGAGTACTTATTTATGCTCCAACAGCGAAGCATAACCCCCTCCCAAACCTATTTCAAGCATACCGTTTATGGTCTTCGATTTCTGTTAAAGAGCGAAGGACTTCCTTACAGCTATCTTCATTTACCCGAGATAAAAAAGTCGTCTAAACTACCCGTTGTTTTGAGCAAACAGGAGGTTTGGGCCATGCTCAAAGGGTGTACCTTGCTTAAACATAAGGTCTTAATCGGTCTGTTATATGGATGCGGACTTCGCTGTTTGGACGTTCGGAGTGTAAAATTGGCGGATTTACACTTTGACCGTAGGCAACTAAAAGTAGTGCAGGGAAAAGGGAAGAAAGACCGTTATGTGCCACTGTCAGAGCACCTTATCCGTGGGCTAAAAAGTTATATTTCAGCAGAAAGACCCACCGACTACCTCTTTGGTGGAGTAAATATCATAGACCGTGCCGGGGGTGATTTCGATAGTAGGTATTCACAAAAAGGGGTACAATGGGCAGTAAAGGAGGCGGCCAAACGAGCGGGTATATTGAAGGACGTCCACGTGCATACGCTCAGGCATACGTGTGCGACTCATTTGTTGGAAGATGGGCTGGATATAATCGGTGTGAAGAATTTTCTGGGCCATGAAAATATTGAGACCACGATGTTGTACCTGCATGTAGCTCAGTTGCAGAGCAAAGCTGTTTTCAGTCCTCTTGATACGCTGTTTTCACAGTGCAGTTCAAGTACGAAGTAGCCGATGTGTTGACGGGGCTGGGTAATGGTATTGAAGACTTGGGGTTAAATGGTTGGCAAGTTCGCACCCTTCGAGCCATACAGCATTGTCGGACATCGGTGATGGGCGGCCATGTGGACGCTTGTGACGCCTGTGGTCATATCAGCATTAGCTACAACTCATGCCGCAACAGAGACTGTCCCAAGTGCCAAGGCCACAAGCGAGAAGAATGGATACAGGCACGGGAGGCCGATTTACTGCCTTTGCCCTATTTCCACGTCGTCTTCACTTTACCCTCCGAACTCAACGAACTGGCTTTGCATAGACCCAAGCAGTTGTATGATTCCCTTTTTGGGGCTGCTTGGCAGACTTTGTCAACCTTCGGCAGCAATAAGGGCTTGCAAATGGGTATGATTGCGATACTCCATACATGGGGTCAAAACTTATCACTGCATCCACACCTGCACTGTATCGTTCCGGGCGGAGGTGTAGATGCCAAGGGCAATTGGCAAAACCTGCGGGTCGATGGCAAGTTTTTGTTTGCCGTGAAGGCATTGAGTAAAGTATTCCGTGCAAAATATGTAAAGATTTTGGGGGAGAAATTAGAGTTAGAAAAACCACTCAGAAAATCTCTTTTTGAGAAGAACTGGATTGTCTATGCCAAGCGACCATTTGGTTCACCCAAGTCGATAGTGGAATATCTGGGCAGATATACCCACAAAGTAGCCATTAGTAATCATCGAATAGTGAATGTAACAGATGAAACGGTAACATTTTCGTACAAAGATTACCGTCAAAATGGCCTCAAAAAGAGCATGACCCTAACCCACGGTGAGTTTATGAGGCGCTTTGCTCAGCATATATTGCCCAAACGGTTCGTTCGGATACGTCATTTTGGTGTACTTTCAAGCATATGGAAGCGTGTAAAATTCAAGCAGTTACGGGAATCTTTTAAGCTCCAACCCAAATCAACGGAGCTGCCAAAAACTTTGCTGCGGCGTTGCCGATGCTGCGGCGAAGGCAATTTAGTAACCATTGAGGTTTTCGGGTCACGTGGACCGCCTGCCCCATACATAGGCGTTGGCCAAACCCAAAGCAACAGCAAAGGATGATTTTGTGGATAGGGGAAAGTATGCCCTGACCCCAACAAAAATCTAGAGAATGCCCCATAAACAGACATAAAAACAAAAAAGCAGGTCAAAACCTGCTCTCAGAGTAGCTGCTCTTTCAACGATAACTCCATAACAAAAGAAAAGGGTTTGGTGAGCACTCACCGCTACCGAAGGTATCGTTCAACAGCGCCTTCAAGGGTTTGGCCTTCGGCCACCACGAATGCTTAGTTATTAGCGGTAGTTTTATAATAGTCCCACCACTTGATCAATTTCATTAACACAGTCTCTAAGCATATTGGCGTTTACCCTTGTGTTACGTCCATTAATATTGTGGAGACCTGTCCTCAATCTGTTAAATGGCGTTCCCTCCGCAAATGCAACAACTCCAGTTGTTCCAAAATCAGTCACACTAAGTACATTCTGATTCACATTGTTGAAAGTGAAAAATTGAGGATGTGTCCCAATCAAATTTTGTATGTCCTGTGAAATATGATTTAGAACAGCTCCATAAGCTGATGCTTCTCCCATATATTGCGTCATCCTATTACGAACTATCAAGTGTACCAGAGGTAATTGACGGCCCGCATTTTGCAAAGTGGTGGAGTATAAATAATCATTATAAATAGCATTGGGCACATTTAGCCCATAAATTAGAGTGAACACATTGGCTATTGCTCTTCGGGATGAATCATCAGCCATTATTGGTAAAATAAGTCTTTCAGACGAAGCCAATGCGATTTGAGTATGAATTGAAAAACTGGGATTAGTATCTATGAATATCACATCATAGGTATTACCGGTAGTGGCTATAAAGTCATTTATCCAATCAAAAATTGCCAATCTTGCATTGACCCCTGGTAATTGGGTATTGGCAAGAGTCGTGATAGCATTACTTTGAATTTCTAGCAATCTGTCACCTGCAAGTAAGTCAATATTTGCAGGTACGTGTTGATTAAAAATATTAGGTGTTGAAAGATAGTCTACGGACGCTATTGCAGGAGCAGCGAATGGACTTGGAATCCTAGCTTGAAAATATCCTCCAATTGATTGTCTTGTAGGTCGGTTATACAAAGTATTTAAGTTTCCTCCACCATTTCCGAGAAGTCCACCCAAAAGCAACTCAGATAAATTTGCTTGAGGGCATAAATCAATCGCCAGAACCCTTTCATTTGGGTGTGATGAAGCATAAGTCGTAATTGTTTGAAAGGACAAACTTGTTTTCCCTGTCCCACCTTTGTTATTCCAAATAGTGTATCTCATATTTTTATTGTTGTTTCTGTCTTTTTAAAATTACCGCTAACTCGCTGATTGACGCATGTTTTTAGTTGACTCTTACAAACGCCAATAGCTTTTTATTTCTGTTGGTTGTGGTATTAATTTATTGATAATTAGTTATTTGTTTGCCTTTTGATTAGTTGAAAAATACAAAATGTGCATTGCGTATTTTGTATTGTTTTTACTATTTTTTGGGTAACGATTCACTTTTTTGGGAAAGTGGATCGATTTTGCAAACTACTCTTTTTTATGCCATTTAGCAAAAAATGAATAAAAAACTTATCAAGCGGTAAAACGGCACAAAAAAAGCGTCAGTCACCCAACGCTTTTCGGTCTTTTAAGCCATTGTTTGCTATTTGTTTTCCTCCACCGGGGGCGGGGCACCAAAGCGTTTGTGGGCTCCTTTCAGCTCGCCGTGGGAGTTGATGAGCAGGAGCGTCAGGAAGGCAAAAAACAGCAGCAGTCCGCCGAAATTCACGGCCCATTTTTTAGGAGCCAAGGGCTTGGGCGTAAATTCGGGTTGGGTTTTGCCGATCCACAACGCCACGATGACCCAATTGACAATGTAGAGGTACTGCTCGATGCGGTAGCCGCTCATAAACGCCCCCGTAATCAGCAAACTGTATACCACATACAGCCCCCAATGCCCCAAAAACAGGGCATACACTTCGCGGGCGGTAGGGGATAGCGGATCGGGTTGGGTTTGGTACAAACGCCGCCACCACCACACCGTCATCAGCACCACCATGCCGAGGGAGGTCCATTGTACGCCCGTCAGTACGGGGCTGTCGGGGGCTACTTCTATTTGGCTGAAAATCCCCTGAAGGCGTTCTGAATCAAACGATTGCTCCCACACCACAAACGGAATGACGAGCAGCACCGTCAGCAACGGAAACCACACCTTGGCTTTGGGTTGATGGGAGTCGCCGGGTTCCCACTGCGAGGTCAAAGTACCGTAGGCCATGCCGAGTCCGCCGAAAAAGCCCAGAGTGTACTCCATCACGTTCCAAAAATTGAATTTAATGCCGGTCAGTCCGCCCAACACCTGCAACGTATTGCCAAAGGCAAAACCGAAGCCGCCGCCCAAGCCGGAGAAAACGGCCACGCGCAGCGCCGAAGTTTGTTGGTTTCGCACCAAATACCACGTCAGGGCCACGGCCGCGCCAAAGCAGGCGGCCCACATTTCAGAGCGGGGCGGGGTCATGCGCCAGTCAAATTCTTCGATCATAAAAAAGTAAAACAGCACAGCTCCCACGGTCATTTCCACGATCACTTCGTGCCATTTGACGGGTTTCAGGCGGGAGTCCGCAAGGGCCAATCCAAACAAACCGCCGCCGATGTAGCCGTACAGTCCACCGATGACAAACAGCATCAGCAGGCCGTAATAGACGTTCACAAACTCCGTACCGCGCCCGTAGCCTACCACAATGCCGTAACTTGCCAAGCCGGTCAGTCCCCAACCCAACGCCCCGGCAAGGGTAGCGGCAAAGACCTTGGCGTACCAATCGGCGCGTCGGGCAATGACCAAAACGCTGAGGGAACCGACGGCCCCGGCCCAGGCGGCCCCGTATTCGTGGCCGAATTGGCCGCGAATGGCCCAGGCCGTGCCGAGGGACATGCCGGCCATGAGCATGGCAAAGAAAAGGGGGTTGTTTTTCATTGGTAAAGGAAAGTAGTTTCGGAGTTGGGTGTTGTTTGGGAAGTATACCTTTTTTGGGGCGAAAAAGGCTATTCCGGGTCGGAAGAATAGCCTGAAAGCGGTTAGTCAAAGTAGTATATTTTAACAACTTGAACACTTGTTTTGTCATGCCGGAGGCATCTGTTGTTCCTCATAAGCAGGTTGCTTTTGGAAGGAGAATCGGTCCATTTATAAATGTTTCAGATACCTCCGGCATGACAAGAGAAATAAAACGAAACCTAACAGATAAAAGTGGAAACAGCGGAAAAAACGGTTAGGAAGATTTTTTCCTGGCCTATCTTTGACGAAACGGAAGTAGAAGCCGTTGCCGACGTAATACGCAGCGGTAAATGGGGCAACCCCGATTGCGGCGATTTGGTGGAGTCCTTTGAGCAGGAATTTGCCGCCTATTGCGGCAGTAAATACGCCGTCAGTTGCGTCAACGGGTCGGTGTCGTTGCGGTTGGCGCTGATCGCCTGCGGCGTGAAGCCCGGCGACGAGGTCATCGTACCGCCTTATACGTTCATTGCCACGGCCTCCACGGTCATCGAGGCCAACTGCGTGCCCGTCTTTGTGGACCTCGACCCCGATACCTACAATATTTCCCCCCAAGCCATCGAAGCCGCCATTACGCCGCGCACCAAGGTCATCATTCCGGTGCATTTCGGCGGGCAGGCCTGCGACATGGACGCCATCATGGACATTGCCAAACGCCACAACCTGCGTGTGATCGAAGATGCCGCCCACGCGCACGGAGCCGAATACAAAGGCCGTAAGTTGGGTTCTATCGGCGATGTGGGCAGTTTCAGTTTTCAATCCTCCAAAAATCTGACGGCCGGCGAAGGCGGCATCGTGGTGACCGACGATGATGAATTGTACGCCATGATGAACTCCCTCCGTAACGTGGGGCGCATCGAAGGCGGACAGTGGTACGACCACTACAACCCCGGCTGCAATTACCGCATTACGCAAATGCAGGCGGTATTGCTCTCGGCCCAACTCAAACGCCTGGAAGCGCAAACCGTTACTCGTGATGAGAACGGCCTGTATCTGAACGAATTGTTGGCCCAAATCGACGGCATTACGCCGCTGAAACGTGGCTTGGGCGAAACGCGGCATTGTTACCATATTTATATTTTCAAATACGATAAAACGCATTTCAACGGGCTGAGCAAAGTGGAGTTTGCCGAGCGGTTGGCGGCGGAAGGGGTACCCTGTTTTCGGGGGTATCCGCATCCGTTGTACAAGCAGCCGTTGTTCCAAAACAAAAACTTTATGTGCTACGCCCTTCCTGACGAGGTGGACTATACGCAGGTGCATTGCCCCGTAGCCGAGCGCGCGTGCAGCGACGAAGCGGTGTGGATCCTGCAACATGCGATGTTGGGGACTAAAGAAGACATGGAATCCTTTGCGGCGGCGATTCGGAAAGTACAGAGTGAAGTTATCTGATTTTTAACCGCCATGGACGCAAGTTTTTTTTTGCGCCTATTGCGATTAACCATTGCGTCCATGGCGGTTAAAGTGTGTTTTAAATTTTATGTTACTTCAGTTGATTGCTTCGGATTGATAAAATCGCAAAATTTACTTTGGTGAGCCCCTTCATTTCTTTTGCTTGCCCAAAAGAAACGAAGCAAAGAAAAGGGCAACCTGTCCAATGCTTCATCCGCACAAACCTGACGCGCGCCCCGCTGGACAGGCATACCCCCGCGCAAGGAACTTTTAATTAATGGTTTATAATATTAAGCATATTCTTAGGTGAATAATGGAACTATGAATAAAGTAAATATATTTTTCTGTTTAGGTGCCCTATTATTGCTCGCAGGCTGTGGGTCGAAAATCAAAATGGAAGACCGCGCCCTGCGCGAGGGTTGGATGATCGCCTCTTCCAAAGAAGTCACCGGCGACGCCAAAGCCCTCTCAGAGAAAATCGACCCCTCCGAAAAATGGTACAAAGCCACCCTGCCTACTACCGTGTTGGGGGCCTTGGTCGATGCGGGCGAGTATAAGGATATTTTTGTGGGCAAAAATCTGGAGAAAGTACCGCGTGCCCGTTTTGAAAATACCTGGTGGTTTCGGAATACCTTTACCGTTGATGATTTTGACGCCCAAAAAGAACAGTTGCGGCTCATGGTGGAAGGCATCAACTACCGTGCTGATTTTTGGGTAAACGGCAAACAAATCGCCAAGCAGGATACGCTGTTCGGGGCGTTTCGCCAGTTTGAGCTGGACATTACCCAAGCTGCAAAAAAGGGAGAAAATACATTGCTTGTGGAGATTTTTCCGCCCAAAGTGCGTGATTTTTACATGGGTTACGTGGATTGGGCCCCCACGCCTCCCGATCATTTCATGGGTATCTACCGCGACATTCGCCTCAAACGTTCGGGCAAAGTATCGCTCAATGCCCCGTTTGTGGCTCCCGATGTGGATACCAAAGACCTGACCAAAGCCAGCGTGACGATCAGCACCGAAGTGCAGAACCACGGCAACGAAGCCAAAACGGTGGAAGTTTCGGGAAAAATTGAAGACATTACGTTTAAGAAAACCGTCCAATTGGCTCCCAACGAGCGGCAGGAGGTCAAATTTACGCCGCAGGAATTTGCCCAACTGAACCTCAAAAACCCTCGCCTTTGGTGGCCGAACGGATTGGGCGAACCGGCACTTTATACGCTTGAATTGGAAGTCAATGACCGGGGAACGGTGCAGGACAGTCAATCCACGAAATTCGGGGTACGAAAAATTGAAACCGCCCTCAACGACAAAGGCGTGCGGGGCTACAAAGTCAACGGCCGTGAGGTGCTCATCAAAAGCGGCGGTTGGGTCGATGATCTGTTTTTGCGCTACATGCCCGAAAAAGACGCCGCGCAATTGCGGTATGTCAAAGAAATGAACCTTAATTCCCTGCGTTTTGAAGGAATTTGGGGCAATAATCACCGCCTCTATGACCTTTGCGACGAAAACGGCATTCTGCTCATGGTCGGTTGGAGCTGTCAGTGGGAATGGCCGGATTATTTGGGCATGGAACTGAAAATAAAGCCCGGCGACGAAAACCTGCCCATCAACGAAGGGGTAGATCTGTACGCGGTAAAACTCACGCCGCAGGAAGATACGCTGCTTTCCAATTACTTCCGCGACCAGGTGAAATGGCTGCGCAATCACCCGAGCATTTTCACGTGGGCGGGTGGCAGCGATGCCATGCCGAAGCCGTCGTTGGAAAAAATGTACCAAGAGACCCTGAAAAAATACGACCCTACGCGGGAGTTTTTGGTGTCATCGGGGGCCTTCGTAAGCACGATTTCGGGCTCGTCGGGCATGAAAATGAACGGGCCGTACGAGTACGTGCCGCCGGTGTATTGGTACGAAGACAAAAAACTCGGCGGTGCCTACGGTTTCAATTCCGAGGTCGGTCCCGGTCCGCAGATTCCGCCCGTGGAAAGCATCAAAAAGATGATTCCCGAAGCCGATCTGTGGCCGGCCGATAACCCGATGTGGAATTATCACTCGGGCCGTAAAGATTTCAATACGATGGGCGTGTATCTCAAAGCCCTCAACAACAAATACGGCACGCCGGCTAGTTTGGACGATTTGGCCATGAAAGCGCAGTTGATGAATTACGAGGCGATTCGCCCGATGTTTGAGGCGCACGTCATCAATCGTCCTACGGCGACGGGCGTGGTGCAGTGGATGCTCAACTCACCGTGGCCGGAGTTTTACTGGCAGTTGTATGATTATTACCTCATGCCGACGGGGGCGTATTATGGCACCAAAAAAGCCGGGCAGCCGCTCAACGTGATCTATGATTATTTCCACCGCACATTGCACGTCAGCAACGACACCCGCGCGGTCATCAAAGGCTATCAGGCCGAAGTAAAATTGTTGGATCAAAACTCAAAAGTAGTTTTTGAGCAAAAACAAACGGTGAATTTGGCCGAAAATACGGTTCAAAAATGGGGGCAACTGCCTGTTTTGTCGGGTAAAAATCAGGTGTATTTTCTATCGTTAAAGCTCAAAAATACCGCCGGTGAGGTGATAGCGGACAATTTCTACTGGCTGCCGACCAAAACCGATGAGTTGGGTTGGAAGCAATATTTCTGGTTTTATACGCCCCAAAAGCAATACGCTGATTTCACGGCGCTGAACACCTTGCCCAAAGTAAAACTCCAAACGGGAAAGGCCGTCAAAGAGCAGGGCGATGAATACGAAGTGACCGTAAAACTGACGAATCCTTCGGATAAAGTGGCCTTTTTCATTGAAATGGAATTGGCCAAAGACGCCAAAGGTGGGGCGATCCTTCCCGTATTTTGGACAGACAATTATGTTTCTTTATTACCGGGCGAAACCAAAACCGTCAGCGTGAAATGCTACAAAAAAGACGCGGATAACAAGACACCTGCGGTGCGGGTGAAGGGATATAATCTGGAAAGTGCCTTTGTCATGCCGTAGGCATCTATTTTCTTTTGTCATTCTGATTTCTTTTGTCATGCCGACGATAGGAGGCATCTAACATCGCTTCTGCTGTGTGGCTTTAGAAGCCTCCTGCGTCGGCATGACAAAATACCTATTTCGCATTCTCTACCCAATGATTAAACGCCTGTACGTTAGGCGCGCCTTCTTCGGCGTAGTGGGTGATGCCTTCGCGTTTGACAATGGTATTGAATTTTAAATAGGTGCCGTCTACCCGCGAAAAGGTCGGGTTTTTGCGGCATTTCAGGTACAGCAACGGCAAGGAAGCCATTTCAACCCGACGCAACATATCGGCATTGTCGGCCACTTTTTCGGCTTCTTTGAAGAGTTGAGACGCCTGTTGGACAAAATCGCCCGCAAAGATGGCGTCGTCGGGTTTGAGGCCTAAATGAATGTGCGTATTGGGGGTGATGCGCCCCTGAATCAGGTCGTAATACTGCCGAATGTACTTCCCGGCGCGACCGTAGTAGCCGACCATAAAATCATCCACCACTTCGTTGACATTACACTCCGGATTCCAGAGTAATTTTGAAATTAAATACGCCTTCAACTCGGCAAATTCACCGCCGCGACTTTGGTAAGCGGCCTGTTCCATGATGCCGATGGCGTTGTTGTCCCGAAAGGTTTGGATGTTGGGTTGCAACACCTTGAAATTAGGGTAGGGCATGAGGTAATGGCTGAAATTCACCACGTAATCCCAGATGTACATGTGCGGGGCCAAAGTAGACCAACCTTTGAGGTCTTGCAGGAAGGATTGATTTTCGGGGCAGGAGTTGAAATCGTGCGCAAAACAACATTCAATACTGCAAAGCCGTACCACCACGTTGTTGCGCGGACGAATGCTTTTGGGCGGCGTGCGGGTGTATTGGTAGGCCAACGTCCCGATAAATTTATTCGGAAACTCTTTTTCCACGGCTTCGGCCACTTGATTGACAAACCAAATATTAATGCCTGATTCGCCGCCTTCGCGCTGCACAATCGCCTGACATTTATCGCATTGACACGGATTGTACCAGTCATTTTGCGACACGTCATAGATCAGGTAATCGGGGCTTTCGCGCATCCGTTTTTTGATACGCTCGGTGATGATCTGCAACACGTCCGGATTGGAAAGGCAGAGTTGGGCGCGGTCGTGGGTGCGTTTGCCGTCAATCAGGCTGTAGTATTCGGGATGTTTTCCGAAAAACTCCGCCGGCGGCATGAGCGGATAAAAGGTGTGTACCGACCAATACGCCTCTACGCCGCCGGGCTGCGCGCGCTGATTCATGGTCCCGTTCATTTTGTTGCGGGCCGCCCAGGTCGGGTCAAAAGCTTCGTAATAAAAATCATTGCGCACCCGTACACCGGGCGCTTCCGAGCGGTCAAAATGGGTAAAAGTCAACTCATCCCTTTGCGGAATGACCTGTACTTTAGGCGTATAAAACCGACAGCCTAATTCGTTTTCCAGAAAAGCCATCACACCGTACATCGTACCGCGCTGCGAGCCGCCGTAAATCAAAATATCCCGTCCGGCGTTGACATACCGAAAGGACTCATCGAGTTCGGCAGGTGGGGCAGCGTCTGTTTTTGTTTTGACAACATCATTGTAACCGATGACCAGCTGCGGCCCGTCGAAGGGTTGAGTCAAGGGCTGAATCGGCAACTCGGCGCCGCTGATTTCTTTCAACCAATGCTGTAATTCCTGCGCGGCCCATTGCTCGGAGGAAGAGGCGGTGGCGGCTAACGCAATGCGATAATCGGACCTTTTTTGGGAAAATAAGGTATAAGTTACGCGCTTTCCAGCCTCAAACGGAATGAGTTGGGTTAATTTTTCTCCGTTTTTCAGTTGAATGTCCAACTGCGCTGTGAACGGTTGTAAGTAATTGGTTTTCAGGTTGATCGGATGGGTAAAGTTACGATTCCGTTGTTCGGATAAAACCACCTTTTTTTGAGTATCGCGGATGGTGTAGTGAATACTTTGCACCAATTCATGCAACACGGTGGCCGACAACTCAGACCCTAATTCGGCTTCGCCGCTTTCTTGGGTGGTAATCTTAAAAATCCCGCCGTTGGCCATGAGTTTTTGGTTTGAGTAAGGAAACAGCCGCACGCAAAACTCCCACCGATTGCCGCGCTCTTCCACTTTGAGCAACAGGGTATTGGTGCCTTTTTTGAGGGGTACGGGAATTACGTCATCGTCGACGGTCAGACCGCGTGCGCCGGGCTCGTCCCACACTTCGGTGCCGTTGACCCACAATCGTCCGCCGTCGTTGGTACCCAAGGCCACAAACCAAATGCCTGCTTCCGGGGCAGTTACTTCGGTGTAGGCGTAAGCGCAAATGTTGTCTTCGCGCGAAACTGCCTTGTTCAAATCAATGACGGAATCGGGCGTGGTATGCAGTTTCCATGGAGCGGTTCCGTTGGCGTGTTTGACGCTGCCGCCCGCCTTGATCTGCGGATTCTTTTCTCCGCCGATGTTGAATAGAAAATCATCATTGAACCCCTTCAAATGTTCCCATTGTTGAAATGCATCTTTGGGTTTTTCCAACGAAAACGGTCCGCACAACAGCCAGGTTTGCAGCCATTTTCCGGGGGCAATGGGTTGAGGAGTGAGTTTTTGAGCCTGTGGTTTTCCCGTGAAGAAAAACGTTAAAAAATAGAGGGGAAAAATGAGCTTTTTCATGGTAGAAGGTTTAGGAGTAGGCGTATTCGTAGTACTTTTTTGAGAGTGAAAAAGGCTATTGTTCATCCTGTCATGCCGACGGCAGGAGGCATCTAATGCCTATGATTTGAATGCCTATTTGTTCATTTTTCATCCCTCATTGATAGGTTTTTAGACCCTTACAGGGTGACAAAGCGAGGTGGCAAAAGAGGGCTTTTGCTATTCTTCAATAGCCCAAATCTCTGCTCGATAAGTATTACAACAACATTCCTTTGATTTACAAACCCATGCTTTCTAAAAATACGTTTTACGCGTTCATTATCCTTTTGGCAACTGTTTTGACGTTACAGGCCCAACCTATCCACCTTAAAAATACGACGGTTATTGTTGCGCCGTCGGTGCCTTTGCCCATGCGGGAAACCGCCGCGCGAATGTTGACGGAAGAAATCGCCAAGCGTACCAATGTAACGCTGAAAACCGTCACCGCTTGGCCGAAAACCAATGCCGTAACCATTGCCCTCGTACTTTCCAATGACCGTGAATTGTTGGGAAAAACCATCCCGGCGCGAACCGATAAAAGCGGCGCGGAATACCAAGCCGAAGGCTTTCGGGTGGTGAGTGAAACCAACGACAAAGGCGGAGTGCTGTGGGTGATCGGTGCCGATGCGCGCGGGGTTTTGTTTGGTACAGGGTGGTTGTTGCGGAAACTTCAGTTATCAACCGGCGTAGCGCAGTTGGGCGACAAAGTTGATTTTGCTTCCTCTCCCGCGTATCCCATTCGCGGGCATCAGTTGGGCTACCGCCACACGGCCAATTCCTACGATGAATGGACGGCGGCGCAATTTGAACAGTATTTTCGGGAATTGGCCATTTTTGGGACCAACGCCATTGAAGGAATTCCGTTTCACGAAGATGAAAAGCCCAATCCGCATTTTAAGATACCGGCGTCGGAAATGCGCGTGAAAATGGGGGAATTGTGTAACCTGTACGACATGGATTATTGGGTGTGGACACCCGTGACGTTTGAGCTGACCGACAAAGAAAAACGGGCTGCCGAACTCAAACTGCACGAGGATTTTTACAAAAACTGTCCGCGCCTGGATCATATTTTCGTGCCGGGCGGCGACCCCGGCGACAATCACCCGCGCGAGGTGATGCCGTTTTTGAAAGATTTGCACCAAATTCTCACTAAATACCACCCCAAGGCTAAAATATGGATCTCGTTGCAGGGCTTCAGTGTGGAACAAACGGACTATTTTTATCGGTATTTGGCCGATAACAACCCCGATTGGCTGCAGGGCGTCGTGTCGGGACCGGGAAGTCCGCCGATGGCCGAAACGCGGTTTCGTTTACCGAAAAAATACCAACACCGCGAGTACCCCGACATTACCCACAACGTCCGTTGTGAGTTTCCGGTGCGCGGTTGGGATCAGGCATTTGCCTTGACCTTGGGGCGGGAAGCGTCGAATCCGCGCCCGTATGCCTTTGCCGAATTCCACCAAACCTACGCGCCGTTTACCGATGGGTTTGTGTCGTATTCCGACGGGTGCCACGACGACATCAACAAGGTGATTTGGAGTATGCGCGGTTGGGACCCGCAGTTAGACGTACGCGAAATTTTGACGGATTATACCAACTTCTTTTTTGGAAAAACGGTTGCGGAATCCGCCGCCGACGGTATTGCGGCGCTTGAAAACAATTGGAAAGGGCCGCTCGCCCAAAACGGTGGGGCAGAGGCTACGTTTGCTTTTTGGAAGAACCTGGAAACGTCGAATCCGAATCTGAAAGGTAACTGGCGCTGGCAGATGCTGTTGCTGCGGGCGTATTATGATACCTATACCCGCCGACGGTTGATTTACGAACAATCGCTTGAAAAACAGGCGAATGCTATTTTGTTCGAAGCGTCGAAAACAGGTGCGGACAAAGCGATGGAATCGGCATTGGCAACGGCAAACAAAGCCGATAAAGAAAAAATTGCTCCCGAACTGCGTCAGCGAATTGAGCAATTATGTGCCGATTTATTTACTTCCATCGGTTTGCAAACGAGCGTGCCCAAGTACCAAGCCAAAGGCTATGAGCGCGGGGCAGTGCTGGATTTCGTCGATTACCCGTTGAATAACCGTTGGTGGTTGGCCGATGAATTTAAGAAGATCAGCGCTCTGCCTTCCGAAGAAGCCAAAGGACAACGACTGAGAACCATCAGTACGTGGGAAAATCCGGGGCCGGGCAGTTTTTATGATGATGTGTCGAGCGTAGCCAAAGGCCCGCGGGTCAAGACCTTCTCTGATGATGCAACCGATGTGGCGTGGTGGCAGGACGGGTTCAGCCGGGCGCGGCTCTCGTCGCAGCTGTTTCAGAAATGCCCGGAATTGGTCTATGATAATCTGCAACCCGGCGCGCGTTACATCATTCGTGTTGTAGGTGAAGGCGAGGCACTATTACGGGTAGATGATTATCGGTTACAGCCAACGGTGTACAACCGCGAACCTGAATCGGTGAAAGAATGGATCGTACCGCTTTCGCTGACCCAGGACGGAAAACTGCACATCACGTTTGACGAACCGGAGGAGTCGCACCTGAACTGGCGCCGGCAGTCCAAGGTTTCGGCGGTGTGGTTGTTGAAACAGTAAGTAGAGAAGCGTTTTAAACGCACGGTTCCCGGCGCGCTCGTTACAAACGAGCACGAGCGGAAGTAACTTTGTCAAAGTTTCAAACTTTGACAAAGTTTTGAATGTCCGGAACTTGGCAGTGAAGGCATAAAAAAGTTGAGGGTGTTTTTCACCCTCAACGGTATTAGCGGCACTAAGGTAGGTATGACAAGCCGTGTCGCAGTTCCCACATAAAGTATTTTTCGAGCAATACTTTGCCGAAGTCGTAGAGTACATTGGGAATCATCACCGCGAATTTTCGTGGTTTGAAGAGGGTATTACTGAAAATGATCACCTCTTTTTTACCGGCATCCATGATGCATAGCCCCGTGATTTTTCCCCACGGCATTTCTTCCATCTCAGTTTCGCCCCGTACGGTTTTAATGATGTTATGGGCTACAATTTTACCCGAAACATCACTTGGGTAGCCTGTTTTGGGGACCGAAAACGGCACGGCTCCCTGTTGGAACGGAGGTTTAACGTCTACGGTCAGGCCGGCAGCCCAAATATTTGGAATCGTTTCGTGACGATATGAAGGCAGGACAGGAATAAAGTGATTGGCCGGGGTATTCAATTCGGGAGAATCAGCGATAAAATCAACTCCCACAAAGGGCGGCATAAACATATTGAACTGAGACCTGATCTCCTCGCCCGTACTCAAAATCACCGAAGTTTCCGTTACTTCTTTTACCCCCACGTCGGTGCGGTAATGGATGTGAAACATCTCCATAAATTTCTTGAGCATCTCTTCTCCAAGCGGCATTCCTTCGATGCCGAAGTGACCCAAAAACGGCTCGGGAGTAACCCAATAGAGGTCTACTTTTTCGCGGATATTTTCTTCGCGAAGCCATTTTTCAACGTTAAACAAAAACTCATAGGCCGCCCCCATGCAGCCCGCGCCCTGTGTTGCTCCGATGACGACCGGTCCCGGGTGCCTTTTAAAATCCTCCAACTTCGCCCGCGTGTCCATGGCACCGGGAGGCGTTCCGATGTAGCAGGTATGCTCTTTGATGCCGGGGGCAATGTCAAATTTGACTTTTGGACCCGTGGCAATCACTAATTGGTCATAGGTATATTCTCCTTTTTCAGTTATTACCTTATTTTCAGAAGGGACTACCTTTACGGCGGTGTCTAACACAAACGTTACGCCCCGTTTTTCCAGTACTTTTTTGCGCGGAACAACGATCTCTGAGAGTTCACGGCGTTTGGTAGGTACCCAAATCAACGAAGGGATATAGATGAAGTTCTCATTACGATCTATGAGCGTAACGTCTGCCTGATTTTTCAGTTTACGTTTAATTTCCAACGCGGCTGTTGCTCCTGCAAAATTTCCGCCAACGACTACTACTTTCATGTATGTACTATTTGGTGAGACTCCCAAACGTACTTAACCACACTCAGCAAAACAGGTACTTTTGTCAGCCGAAAATATGATTCAAATCAACTGATAGAGCCTTGGCGTTATTTTCATCACCGGGATATTGTATGAGGCTCCCCATTAATGATGGTATAAAAACAAACGCCTGACTTCAACGACTTACGCTTTATTTCCGGTTCATATTGCCTCATGTCGATTTTTTAACGCTTTGTTGTTTTAAAATTCAGTTCTCTCCGTATTTGATTGATTTTTGAAGAAGTAAAAAGGAAAACTTTTTCGGATAGCAACAACTATAAAATCAATGAATAGCACCAACCCTTCCCGCCTGCAACCGGTCGGTACCTTTGCCGGCTTACCTTCCATCACTTGGATCGGTATTCTTCTTTCGCTATTTGGGATCAATGTTTTGAATGCTTTTTTTAAAACCTTTGCAGGAGACCCTTTGACCGATAGTCAGATGATGGTTCGTGAGTTAATTATCTTTGGTATGGTTGCCTTTTTACTTTTTTACATCCTACCGAAAGAGAAAATGGATCTGAGTTCTATCGGTTTGCACAATCGGCATTGGGGTAAGTCGCTATTGTGGGCGGTTGTGTTGGTCATCGTCGCATTTGCCGGTATTTTGGGTTGTTTGGAAATAGCCAAACTGTTGGGGTGGAAATTCGGTGAATCCAAATCCTTCAGTTTACTCTCAAAACCTGTGATTGCTTTTATCACCTTACGGGCGGGGGTAGCGGAAGAGGTTTTTATGCGAGGCTATTTATTGGAGCGTTTTACGACGTTAACGGGTAGGAAATGGGCCGCTTTTTTGCTCTCTACTTTGCCTTTCGGGATTTTACACTTTCCGCAAGGGTATGCCGGTATTCTCATTGCGACGGTAGCCGGGGCTGTGTTTGCCTTGTTTTATTTTTGGAAAAGAGATTTAAAAGCCAATATCATCGCCCATTTTTTGGTGGATTTTATTCCTAATGTCTTGGTGTTTTAGTTCAGACTGTTGATTTTTTCGGCGGTATTTTACAAACGGCATAAAAAAATGGAGGATGAAAAATACCCTCAGCCCACAGCGATAAGAGCACGATTACTTTATTCGATTGTATTTTCGTAATAGCTCAATCACCTTTTTATGCGGCAGCGCGTAGGCTTTGTTTCCGTTGATGCCTTCCATGGTTTCGGCAGCCACCATGGCGTTGATGATGGCTTCTTCAGTGGCCTGTACCGTAGCTTCAAACAAAGGGTTGATGAGGTCATTGGGTAATTGCTCGACTTTAGTAAAATTTTCTCTTTGAAATGCCGTGGGGTTGGCGGTAGAAAAGGCAATGAAAATATCGCCGGAGCCATTTTCTCCCCGCCCGCCCATTTTTCCCACGCCAATGGGCACGCGGGCGGCGATTCGCTTCAACTGATGCGGCAGTAAAGGCGCATCGGTGGCCACGACAACGATGATGGAGCCGTCGCCGGGTTGGTAGGAGGGCGGAGCTTTGAATTCGTAGTTTAAGGTATCTTTTAATTCCTGCCCTACGGGTACCCCCGCGATGCTGAAGTTCTTTTTACCGCCAAAATTTGATTGCACCAGCACCCCTACGGTATAGGTAGAATCCTTGATTTTGACCATTCTTGATGAAGTACCCGTACCGCCTTTGAATCCCAAGCACATCATGCCCGTACCACCGCCTACGTTTCCTTCTTGGATAGAACCCGATTTGGCTGTATTCAGGGCTTCATAAGCGTGGCTCTCTTTGACATGAAAGCCATAAATGTCGTTCAGAAAACCGTCGTAGGTTTCGGCCACGACGGGATAAGTGTACCAAAAATTCTCTTTGTACCATTTGGTTTCCACAAACCATTTCAAGACCGCATCACGCACTACGCCTACGCTGTTGGTATTGGTAATCATGATGGGAGTTTCCAGAAAACCTGATTCAGTGATCCAGGTGGTGCCCGTCATTTCACCATTGCCGTTCAGGGAATACCAGTTGGCAAAAACAGGGTTATTGTTTCTTCCTCTTGGTAATATGGCCGTAACCCCCGTTCGAACGGGACCTTTGCCGCGTACATTTTTTCCCTGACCCGAAATGAGGGTGCTGTAACCCACTTCAACGCCTTTTACGTCGGTAATGGTGTTGAATTTTCCTGTTGTTCCTTCAAACGGAATCCCGATGTCGCGAGCGCGGGGTTTTTGGGCGTAGCTCAAAAAAGAAGTCAGTAACAGGGAGACTACAAGTGATGGGGCCGTTTTCATAGGGGTTGAGTAGGATAGTACGGGCTATGTTCCGCGTTGTTGGCTCAATAATTCAGAAATATTTCCTGTATTTTTTCTCGGTCTTTCGTCTTGGTGAGTGCCAACATCAATAAGATTCGTGCTTTCTGGGGATTATGATCTAAGGCCGCTATCGTATTCATTTTGACGTCGTTGAATTCATCTTCGGTGGCAATTGTGGTGCTGCCCGAAACGACGCGGGAAGAGCGTACGATGATGGTTTTTGTTGACCTTGCCTTTAGAATGGCCTCCTGAACGGCTTGGTCATAATGGCCGTTACCGACGCCCGCGATCACAATACCGTCCATGTTTTCGTTGAGCAGGGCATTGAACGGAATCGCAGAGGCATCTGCATACATGGATACGATTTCCACTTTGGGTAAAGCGGCTATTTTGCTGATATCCACAAAAGGTTTCGGACCCGGGGAGATGGGTTGGCTGTGGTAGCTGACCTGACCGTCATGAATTTTGCCGATAGCGCCGGTGTTGGGTGAATCAAAAGCATTGACATCCAGCGTATTGATCTTTGTGACGTTTTTTGCATCATAGATCCGTTCATTAAAGCTCAGTACGACTCCCTTGCCTTGGCTTTGGGGAGCGGCGGCCACCAAAATAGCATCGTAGAGGTTTTTGGGACCATCTGTGCTGATGGCCGTGGAAGGACGCATGGAGCCGGTCAGCACCACCGGCTTGGCTGAACCGGTGGTGAGACTTAAAAAGTAGGCGGTTTCTTCCTGCGTATCGGTGCCGTGAGTAATGACAATCCCGTCGGCTTCATTGTTTGCCGTGATTTCCCGGATGCGTTTTACCAGTTTTAACCAAATGTCGATCGTGATCTTATAGCTGCCGACCGAAGCTATTTGCTCGCCCTGCACATCAACCGACTTATTGATGCCGGGAATGGCAACCAACAAATCCTGAATGGGTATTTTTCCCGCTTCATACGCGGCCCGGTCGGGATTGGTCCCTTTTCCGGCAATGGTCCCTCCGGTGGCCAGAACGATCACTTTCGGCTTTTGGGCCATTGCTTTTTCCGAAAGCAAACAGGCCATGAACAGAAGAAGGAACACATTTTTCATCGTAAAATAATCACAGAGTTTAGCGGGCTATTTTTCGTTGGCTTCTTTCAGTCTTGGGTCAGGGGTGGTTTTGATCTGATACTCTTTGGGAGGAACCGCCTGCATCAAATGTTGTATAAAATAATCCCATCTCCTTCGCATCATATAGTTGCTGTTTTCGCCATAGCCGTGGCGAGCATTGGGGAAAATCAGAAAATCAAAATCTTTGTTGGCTTTGATCAGCGCATCGGCCACTAAATACGAATTATAAGGCGGCACATTGTCATCCATGCCGCCGTGCACCAACAACAGTTTTCCTTTTAAGTTTTTGGCATACACCTGGTTGGCCTGTTGTTCATAGTTAGAAACGCCCATTTCGCCTTTGGCTTCCAACCCGATGTAGCGCTCGCCCCAATCATCTTCGTAGTTTCGGTTGTCATGATTACCGGACTCCGAAATGCCGACCTTAAAAAAATCAGGATATTTAAACATCGCGGAGGCTGTGGCAAACCCTCCGCCGGAATGTCCCCAAATACCCACACTGTTCAGGTTCAAATAGGGATATTTTTCAGCCAGTTGGCGTAGCCCTGCTATTTGGTCCGGTAAGGTATTTTCGCCCATGTTTCCATAACAGGCATCATGAAATGATTTGGAGCGGTTGGGGTTGCAGCTGCCTTCCAAAACCACTACTACAAAGCCCAATTCGGCCAAGGCCTGATTGTCGCGGGTGGCTCCTAAAAAACTCCACGAACCCACACTGCCGCCCTGCGGACCGGGATAGATGTACACGATTACGGGGTATTTTTCGGAAGGGTTTAAGGTGGAAGGGGTAAACATTTGGCCGTACAAATCCCATTTGTTGTCAGCCGATTTTACGCTGAAAGGCGTAGGCGGCGTCCATCCGATGGAATTTAAGCGAGTGATGTCAGTTTTCTCCAAGGTGGTAATCAAGGCACCTTTGGAGTCGCGTACTTCTGTCACCGGCGGTACAGTCGGTTGAGAATAAGTATCGGTAAAGTACTTGCCGTCGGGCGAAAAGCTGATCGAATGGTGGCCGGCATTGGGTGTCAGCAAGGTCAGGTTTTTACCGCTGAAATCAACCCGATACACATAAGAGAAATAGGGGTTTTGATTGGGTTCTTTTCCTTTTGCTTCGAAATAGATCACGCGTTGCGCTTCATCGGTTTTCAACATACGGGTAACCACAAAATTGCCGGAGGTGATTTGATTTTTCAGTTGGCCGGTAGCGGCGTCGTAAAGGTATAAATGCCCCCAATCCGATCGCTCCGAATACCAGATGATTTCATTGGTTTTCGACAAAAACATCCAGTTGACGGCTCCTTGCCCGGATTCGTATTGAGTGGCTGTTTTTTCCTCAAAAATGCTTTTTACTTGCCCGGTTTCGGCATTGGCGAGGCGCAGGTGAGCCTGTTTGTGATCGCGGGGGGTAGACACAAACGCCAGTTGTTTGCCGTCATCGCTCCACGAAACATCATCCAATTCGCCGTTATGCGATATATCATCGCCTCGGGTGCTGCGTCGGTCATCGGCCATCATCGCAAGGCGAATCACTTTGGGCGAATCCGTCACTTCAATAATGACCCGATGCATTTTGATAATGGCCGAGTCGGTCGGTAAGGGGTATTTCCATGCTTCCAATTCGGGGGCTCCTACCGTGGTTTTGACCAAATACATGTTTTTGGTATGGCGTTGGTCTTGCTGATAAGTAGCGATCTTTTTGGAATCAGGCGACCATTTAACAATGGCCTTTGCCGAATGTCTCCAGCCGGCATTGTCGGTGGCATAGCTGAAGTCTTTTAACCCGTCGGTAGTTAAGGCCGTTTCTTTACCGGTGCTCAGGTCTTTGACGTATAAATTCCAATTGCGGATAAATACCGCCTTTTTGCCGTCAGGAGAAAGCGATTCTATGTTGGAAACTTTGGGCGGCGTTGGCGCGGCAGCTACACCTTCCAATAATTCTTTTCGTGAATTAGCCGTACTTTTTTTGCCATCCGCGGGATTGAATAACACGTATTTTGTTTCGTTGGCGGTCAAAAGACGATACGAAAGGCGGCCATCGGGCAACCACTGCGGCTGTATCTGATTGTCAATGTATTTGCTCGCATTGGGAACGAGCATTGCAGCGGCCCGATCGTAATCGGCTGCCGTAAATACCTTTTGGGTTTGGGCATGGGTTGAAATCGTAAATAACAACGCCCACGCGATGAGATAGATTTTTTGCATCAAAAAAAGAAGTTGTATGATTTAAAAATAGACAAAAATGTGTTGAAAATGAGCCTTCTGAATTCTTTGCATTTTACAAAAACCAATAAAAAAATGCTAATAGACTTTGGGGGAAATTGATCTCAGCAGTATGGAGGTTTGGTTTTAACTTAATTTAACGCCGTTAAATTGATAATTTTTCATGACAAATGCTTCTTTACAGGTCAATTAAAATAAAGGCCATGTCTTTCCACAAAAAAGCTATTGGAGTGTTGCTGTCTTTTGGGGTTTATATTCTTTTGAATGTATTGTTCGCTCATATAGGCTTATTGATTGCAGAAAGGAGAATCGTTGTTTTTCCATACCTCACAGGGCTTGTATGTGGAAAACCGACTGGATTTGAAGCTAAAATGGCAGTTATTTTGACTATCTTTTTGCTTTCAAGAGTTGCATTTTTGTATGTATTGAGAAAAAGCAACGTATACAAAATAAAAGGATTGGATGTGTTAGCAGGTCTTTATGTGGTTACTGATTTTCTTCCTGTTTGGTTATTTTTTCTTATTCCTGCGGTAAATTGGGATGTATATTTTTATACTGCCTGGCCTATTTTAAGAATTAAGAAAATGTTTGGATACCATAGTTGGATTTGTTTTCTCGCAGTCGGGACGATCTGTAGTAGTTGTTACCAATTTTTATTTAAAAAGAAGCTAAGTGATTATGTCAATTTTATACTTCTCAGCACAATATCTTTTGCATTAGCTTTTTTAGTTTACTACATTTCTTTGGGTAGAATTATTTATGTCGAATAACCTGTTCAACTTAGTTATAAGTAAGTAATTGTAACTTTGACCGTGTTTTCACCATAGCCGTCTAAGCTGCGGCGCAGCGGTAGTATTAAAATGGGAATTCCCTTGGCCGAATCAGGTGCAGCGCACCATAATACTATGCCGACTATTACGGTGCGCACCTTTTTTCTTAATGACGATTTATGGTGTTTTCACCGTTGAGTCGCATAAATGGAGCATAAAAATACGCTCAATGACTAAAAAATGCCTTTGACAATGGCTGCGCGCCTTCCAAACTTTGTGAAAGGTTGTGCTGTACTTACAATTTGATGATACTCACACTTTTCCCGCATAGACCCCCTGCGGCAAGTCCACTACCAATAAGGTCTTATTTTGTTTGCTATCCGGTGCGGAAAAGGCAGCCCTCGCCTTTGGCAGTGTACGTGCCCGGCGGTAACGGTCATGCGGCTCAATTTGCCGGGAAAGTCGGCGAGAGTGAAATTCTTTCAATCAGTTGCCGTTCATTTGAGCATTGCCATGCCTTGGCTGTCATTCTGAGTGTTGCGCCTTTGGCAATTGCCACTTCGCCGTTCTTATAAAAAGCCAATTGAATGATTCCTGAATTAGTGTGCTTTACGGCCTGTAAATCAGGCGTGTTGGAGAGAATTTCAATGGAACGATTCGCGCTGCCGGCCAGTTGTTGCTCCGACACATTGGGCACGACAATGTATTGGTAAGACGCGCCGTTGGGCTTATTGCCGTGATTGAACCACAGGGTAAAGACATCTTCTTTTACTACTTCAGTGCTGATGTTTTTCTGGTCCGTAATGTCCGACCAACGCCCCGTTTCCGGCTGATTGGACAGGTTGATCGTGGTGGGCTCCGGAAAAATATACCCTACTTTGTCGTGATAGACCCATTTTACTTTTTCGGCCACGCGGTTGCCTTGGGGGAGGGTCTTCATTGAGCCGTCCTGCATGACGCTGACGTCGCTTCGCAGCAATACCTGATTGATGGTGGTGGCGACGGGCAGGTTGGGTTTTGATTTAATATCGGTGCCGAGGCAAACATACTCTTCGTCAAAAAAGAACCACGATTTTTTAGCTTCGGTCATGTCGTGCGGACTTTTGAAATCAAAAGCGACGGCACCGTACAACCCGTCGGTCACGGCTCCCACAAAATCAGTCAATCCTTCTTTTTGAATGTCTTCCGGGCCGTATAGTTTGGCCTTTTGCATGATGGTGGTGCCCGCTATTTTCTGCCAGTCGTACACCGCCCAAATGTTGTGGTATTCGTCACCTTTGAGCATCAGGTAGTTCGTGCCGTCGGCGCGGTGGTGGGTGGTTTTACCCGGGCCGTTGTAGGGTTCTTCCATGTTGCGGTTACGGGTAGAAAACATCCGAACGGTGGTATAAAATCCGGGCCGCTGAAACACAAAATGCTCGGTTTGCCAGAAGAATTTGGCGAAGGACCGGGAAGGCTTCGCTTCTCCTTTTCGGAGTCGAATGATCTCTTCCAACTCGTTTTTACGGTAATCGGTGCTGACCAACACCCGCTCAATTTCGAGCGTACTGTACGGCTGAAATGCGCCTGCTTTCTGCGAAATACTGCGGTTTTTGACGCTGATGTCTTCGTAAACCCCGTACACCATTTGTTTGTAAATCCCGTCCAAATAGTAGTCCACCAATTGATTTATTTTTTCTTTGGAAAACTGATATTGGGTGCCGGCCACATAAAACGACCACTCGCCGTAGGCGTTGGCGTACTTACCGTACCCGTAAGAGGAGGTATTGTTGACGCGGTCAACGCGGTGGTGAAAACTGTAATCGTGCTGAATGCCGCGCTCGCCCGTCGCAAATTTCATTTCCCCTTCAATAATCTTAATAACTTTGTCAAACTCCTGCGTATCACCCCTGAAAAGTAAATTTTTGGCCAAAATCCCCGCAATCACAATCCGGTCGCCGCTTTGGCGGGCACCCGACGCACTCATATTGGCACGACCGATCATCGGTTGGGTTTTTTCTACCAAGTCTTTGGGCAATTCATCGCCCATCACCAGCATCAGATTCCCTAAATTGGTAGGGGTTGTGATTTGATTATCGTGCCAGTTGTCGCCCACAAAGTCATGTTTGACCCAATAGTTCAGCCCTTTCGTTACCAATTCTTTTACCTTTGGATTCCGGTAAAAAGCCGAGTTTTTGCTTTTATAGGCTTTGGCCAAATACACCAAGTCGCGGGTATGGCCTCCGTGCGGGAAGCTCGCGGTTCGGCTGAGGTCTTCGTAGTTGATTCCCTGAAAACTGCCGTCGTCGTTCATTTTGGCCATAATGGCTTCAATGGCTTTATCGCTGACGTTAGTATTCATCAATTCGGTGAGGATTCGGCCTTTGATGACTTCCAAATCGTTGGATTGTGCGAAGGAAACAGCGAAGAAGCTACAGCAGAATAGGAATATTAACGGTAGTCGGATGAGACGTTCCATGGGGATGAATGAGGGTTGATTCATTTTTATCGGTGTGAACTCTTTACGTCAGAAGATTGGTGGTGAAAACACCGCCAACGGGATGAAAAACACGATCAAGGGTAAAAGTTTTCAAATTGTCACATTTTCAAATTAACCTCACAATTCCCGAATTCGAATATTTCGAAAGGCGGCTTCGTCGCCGTGGTCTTGGAGCAGGATATGGCCCGGAGCGGTGCCGAAATCTTCGACGGCTTTGAACTTGCTTTCGGCTTTGGCTTTTTTGAATTCGGGGCTGCCCAAGGTGTATTCTACTACTTTAACACCATTGAGCCAATGAGTCACGATGCTCCCTTCTGCTTTGATGCGGCCGTTGTTCCACTCGCCGATGGGTTTAAGCTGACGGGAAGTAGGCGGAAATAATTCGTACAAGCCGGCCGTACGGCGTTTGTCGTTGGTATCGTTGGCAATATCTTTGTTGCCTGTATCGTCAATGAGTTGGTACTCGCAGCCCAGAATGGAACCATCGGGGTATTTTTTGACAAAATATTTTAAGCCGGTATTGGCGCCGGGAGCCAGTTTGAATTCAAATTCCAAGTCAAATTGAGAATAGGTCTTTTTGGTAATAATATCGCCGCCGCGTACCGGGGCTTTGCTTTCTCCTTTGCCTTTATTGACTACCAACAAATTGTTTTCAACGGCCCATCCTTCTTGAGGAAATCGGTCGGATTTGGCCGAAACCCATTGGTCAGTAGAAGTTCCGTTAAACAACCAAACCCAATCGGATTTTTGGGCAGGTGAGAATAAGGTAACGAAAAAGAAAAGGGTGGTGAAGGGGGTCATAATCAAGGTAGCAAAGGCGCTTATTAACAATAATCATAAGTCCCGAAACTACGAAAACTACTTTGCCGGAAAATAAACATTCACCTCCGGGTGCATGGTGTACATACGATATTGCCTGCCGTCGTGGACTAAGATACCGCTGGATTTGTCGTTGCCGATAATGGGGTTGTTTTCGTACTTTTTCCAATGGATTAAATCTTTAGAAACTGCCACGTTGGTAGACCACTCGTGCCAATCTTTATAAGCCGAGGCATGATAATAACCGTAGTAAAGCCCCTTGTATTTAATGACTTGATTCATGGCAACAGCGTATTGGTCGTAGGTTTCGGGACCCATTTTTAATACAGGCTCGTCCTGCACGTTGGTCCAGACGTTGAGGTCTTTGGAAGTGGCCAACCAAATGCCCAAATCGCCGCGCTCGTAGAAAAGGTACCAAATTCCTTTTTCTTTCCAAACAGCGGGTGTACCGTAGGCTCCTTTAGAAATGGGTTGGCCGTTGGTCATGCGTACATCCAAAGCACCCTGTTCGTTCCAATGAATGCGGTCGGTAGAGGTAAGCAGGTGAGCTATATCGTCTTTTCCTTCGGCAAATAGATAGTATGTACTGCCGGACTTTATGACCGACATATCTTCCACCCAACCCAAATCATAAATGGGGTTTTGAGCAAAACGCGTCCACGTGATGCCGTCGGGCGAGGTGGCGTAGCCTAAGTGCATGACCGCATTTTTCTCTTTTTTGTATCCCGTATACCACATGTGATAGGTCTTTCCTTCGCGCAAAATGTAGCCGCGTTCGCGGATTTTTTCGTCCCAGTCTCCGGCCTTACCGGTTCCTGAAAAAACGGGGTTTTGTGCGTGGGGTTTGAAACTGACGATTTCACTCGGGAATTCTGAGAAAAAATTTGAGCCGTTGGCAGTGTCCCCACTGCCAACAGTTACAGGCGAATAAAAGAAGGAATTGATGGTGAAAAACACCATCAACGGCCCTAAAAGACGGGTTGCGGCTAAAAATGGTTTCATATTATTTCATCCTCATTTTATCCTGAGCCGTCTTGAATTCAGAACCTTTCTTCCATTTCGGGAAGGTACTTTCGTTGCTGAGGCGATGGCCCACTTCGTACAGTAACTTCATGTCTTCGACAATGCCCGTCAAATCCCAATTCGAACTGTATTCGTCGGTTGGCATGTGGTAGCGGTAGAGATTGAATTGTTCTTTTTGGGCTTTGCCCCATTCTTCGCCGTGTTGGCGCGAAATGACTCCGTTTTCGATGAATAAGGCCGGCACACCCACTTTGGCAAAATTGAAGTGGTCTGAACGAAAGTACCACCCGCCCGAAGGATTCGGCTCGGCGCGGGTGAATCGGTCCTGTTTTTTAGCTTCGGCGTCCAAATAATCGTCCAATTCGGATTGCCCCTTGCCCACAATGACTGCGTCTTTGGTACGACCAAAGGGTTGTAGTACATCCATGTTGATATCAGCCACGGTTTTATTCAGGGGATAAACGGGATGAGTACAGTAATACTCCGAACCGAGCAGTCCCTGTTCTTCGGCTGTAACGACCATGAAGACAATCGAACGGGCAGGTTTCTTTTTCAATTTTGCAAAAGCCGTGGCTATTTCCAGCACTGCGGCAGTACCTGAAGCATCATCGGCGGCACCGTTGTAGATGGAGTCGCCTTTGATCGGCTCGCCCTTGCCGAGGTGGTCCCAATGCGCTGTGTACACGACATACTCGTCGGCCTGAGCGGTACCCGGCAGCAGCGCCATGACGTTGTGCGACGTCGATTTTTTGAATGCATTGTGGATGACCAACGACGTTTTGACACCCAACGGCACCGGTTTGAAGCCTTTTTGGCTTGCGGCGTGCATAACATCGGGCTTGACACCCGCCAGTTGGAAGAGTTTTTTGGCCGATTCGAGCGTGATCCAACCTTCCATGGCGGCTCTTGAGCGATTGTCGTCGGCGGCTTGCAGGTACAGTTTGGATTTGGACCAACCACTGCGTACCACCGACCAACCGTAACTTGCCGGGCCGGTATCGTGAATGATTAGTACACCCGTCGCGCCTTGGCGGGCGGCTTCTTCAAATTTGTACGTCCAGCGACCATAGTAGGTCATGGTATTGCCTTTGAACAATTTATCGTCCACGATGCCGGGGTCATTGACCAGCACCACTACCGTTTTGCCTTTGACGTCCAACCCCGCATAGTCATTCCAACCGTATTCGGGGGCGACAATGCCGTAGCCGGCAAATACCATTTCAGAGTTTTCGACCTTGACTTGGTCCTGCACGCGGCGGGTAGCGGCTACGAAGTCGGTGAGGTAATTGAGCGAGATTACTCCGTCTTTACCCTTCATCACCAACGGCCCGGCGGGGGTTGATAGAATATCCACCATGGGTACCTCCTGAAAATAGCTATTGCCGTTGCCCGGTTTCAGACCCGGTTTTTCAAACTCGGTTTTCAAGTAATGGATGGTCTTGGTTTCGCCCGGACTGAACGGCTTGCGGCCTTCAAATTCGTCGGAAGCCAATACCTGAATGTGTTTGGCAAACGCCTTGCCGTCGATAGCCGAGTCGTCGGTTTTATAGTTTAGAAAAGCGGCAGTGCTGAGGAGGAGGGAGATGAAAATCAGTTTGTTAGCCATGTAGTTGATCCAAGATTCGGTGAATTTTCAAAGATAAAAAGGGAAGGGGAATAAATTCAAGGGAAAAGGGATTTTAATCGGGGTTTTGGAAGAGGGCGTCTATTTTTGCAGTTTCGCACATTCATCCTGTATTGGGTAAAAGTGCCTGTCTCAAGGAGCCCGACTTTTCGTATCGGATAAGAGGTACTTATTGATTTTTCCGGCATCGTAAAAACAACAGCCCTTCTTTTGACAAAGATTTTTTCTATTTTAATTCAATGAAAAATAACCTTTTACGGGCAACAATTGCCGTTTACCTGTCTGCGATTTTGATATGGACATTGCTTTTTTGGAAAAACCCTTATTTGAAAAATGTACTGGTCGATATTCATGCCATCTATACGGCTACCATTTTGGCTTACTTTTTAATGTACATTTTTCTTAGCGCTGCTGTTATAGATATTGCCAAGATATTTATTCGTACCCTGTTTCGGGTTTGGCTACTGATCATTATCACATTTGCAGTTTCCCACGCAATGGATAGAGTCGGAATACTCTTATCGCTCACTTTTATTTTCGGTTATATTGAAGGGTTGCTTGATATAAGCAAATGGCTGGAGCGGAATTCTTTATTTGCTTACCAACTCTTACCGAATAAAATGAATCATGCTTTAGGTACTGTTTTTTTGATGAGTATCATTCACATTGTATGTGCCATCGTTGTTTTAGTAGTTTATCTTCTTTTTCAATCCGAAGCAGTACTCAGATGGTAGTATTACGTATTTGCCCGGGAAAGGTTTTCACAGGCCCTGAGCCGGATACTCCCTAAAAAAAGAAGAATTCTTTTTGGGGGACTGATTCCTATGGGAACAAAATCATGCTGACGCATCAATAAGCTGCTTATGTTTGTCGGTGGTGTGTTTCATTGTCGACTTTCCCGGTCCTTACTTATTGAGGGTGCTTTCCCTTTTCAATGGCTCAAAACAAAGGTAATCGGTACAGTGGTTTGAAAGCGCACGGGCTTACCCCATTTATAGGCGGGATGCCAATGGCTCATCATTTTCACCAATCGAACGGCCTCTTCGTCGCAACCGCCGCCGATGCCTTTGGCGATCTTTACCATGTCGGGGATGATCTTCCCTTTTTCATTAACCACCAACGATACCCACACTTTCCCGCTTATTTTTTGGGCAACGGCTTTTTCGGGATACTTCATGTTGCTGCTGATGATCGACGCAATGCCTTTCAGGCCGGTATTAAATGTAGCTATTGAGTCTACGTGCGGGGCAATAAATCCCGCCACCATACTTTCCTGAAAAATAGTACTGCTGTCCATCAGCATACGGGCCTCTTGAATGAAGGGAGAATCGGGATAATCGGCCGCTTTTTTAAAGAGTTCGGCAGCCTTCCGAAAATCCAATTCACGATAGCGTTGCCGGGCGGTGTGCCAAGAGTTTTCTACCAGTTTATGTCGAATAATGCTGTCCGAAGGATTAATGTCCAAAATTTTCTCGTAGATCACTATTGCCATTTTCAGGGAATCGGCATCTTTCGCGGTTTGTTCCAAGGCTTTCAGGAGTCCGAGGCAGCGGTCGCAGTTGGCCAATTGGTCAATCAGATAGTCGTCGGCTTCCTGTCCGGGCAGTTGTTTTGCTTTTTCGTAGCTTGCTTTGGCTAATTCATATTGCCCCTTTTTATAGAATTTATCTGCCGGTATTTTGGGGTTTTCTTCCGTTGGCTGAGCCGCTGACTGCGCATATAAAAAGGAAGTATACAGGCTGATAATCAACATAAATAGGGTATTGAAGCGTCTCATGATTTGTGATAAACAGTTTAGGCAAAACTACCTTGATTTTCTGAGTTTTGGTACGGTTTATTAATTTATCAGTCTGTTTTTTGTGTATAAAACGACATATTAACGGCAAAGCCGAGTAAGGCTGTTTTTTACCGTTGGTTAGAAAAAGAGAATAAAGAGGAAGAATCTCGGCGTATTAAAACAGCATAAACGTATATTCCGAAAGTAAAGGGGGGTTACTTCCCGGCTAAATGCTGATTGCGGTATTCGATGGGAGTGCAGCCTTTCACTTGGCGGAATTGGCGGGCAATGTTTTTGCTGTCGCCTAAGCCCATATCCAGCGCAATTTCGAAAACCGTCAGGTCGGTTTCAATGAGTTTCTGCGTGAATTTTTCGATGCGCAGATTGAAGATGTACTTGTAAATGGGATAACCCGTAATGTACTGAAAACGCTGTTCCAATGCCCGCCGCGACAACGGTACCTGTTTGACCACGTCTTCTACCTGCAAGTTTTTGTCAATGTTTTGGTGGATGAATTTCAGGGAAGAGGCAATGTAGCGGTCGTTGGTGGCGTAAATATCGGTAGATTGGCGGGTAATGATCTGCGTCGGTTTGACGATGATGTCGTAGTAGTCAGCCGTGCCGTGTTCGATCATGTGATGCAGCAATTTGGCCGCGTCATACCCCCCTTTTTCCGCATCCTGTCCGATACTCGACAGCGGCGGGTCCGAAAATTCACAGATCATTTCATCGTTGTCTACGCCCAATACCGCCACCTGTTCGGGAATCCGGATGTTAGATTGGCGGCAGGCTTCGGTAATGTGCTGCCCTTGGTTGTCGTCGCAGGTCATGAGGGCAATGGGTTTGGGCAGGGATTTAAGCCACTGACTCAGCGGACTGGGTTTGTAGTACCACAACTCGCTCGAACGGGCCATGATGTGCTCAAAATAATGCACCTGATGTCCCGCTTTTTTGACGCGGTCCTCAAAACCGTCGGCCCGTTCGCGCGACCACACAATGTCTTTGAAGCCGTAAAAGGCAAAGTGTTTAAAGCCTTTTCGCAAAAAATATTCAGCTCCCATCTTGCCGGCTTCGTAATGATCGCCGGTGATGTTGGGGATTTCTTTGAAACGTTCTTTAAAATCCTGTGCAATCACCGGAATACCCGCTTCTACGATCTTGGTGATCTTGGGGTCGTTGTACAACTGCCCGATGATACCGTCGGCTTCCCACTCCAAGGCCCACTCCAAAATACCGTCGATCCCGATGGTTTCGCGCTGAAACAACGGCATCCGACAAAAGATCCAAGGACCGTGTTCTTTGGAATATTTGGCAATTCCTTTCAACAGGCTCTTGCTGTATTCTTCGGCAAAGTCGATGAGCAGAATGATCTTGTACATAAATAGTGTTATCGGTTAGCTGTTAAGCCGTTATCCGTGTATTTTTTATGCCTTCAGCAGTTGTACATATTATTTTGCCACTCATGAAAATGGGCTTTCGATACGGATAACGGTTAACAAAAGCCCCCGGCTACGTAAAAAGCTCTTTCCAATTTTTAATGGTGGCATTGGTCACGAGCGGTTTGGCCCACAGACCGATGCTCAAAATATAGCCTAAGGTAATCATCAAAAACAACATCGCCAAGCGCAACCCGACCCACTCGGCCAAACCACCGATGATGAGGGGTACCACGGCTCCGCCCGCAATGCCGGAGCAAAGAATACCCGAGAAAGTACCGTGATGGTACGGAACCGAGTTGAGAGCCAAAGAAACAATGATAGACCACATGACCGAGGCGCAAAATCCGCTCAAAGGAAAGGCATACAGGGCGGTTTCAACGGGCCCGAACAAACCCGCTAAGACCGACACAATGGCCCCGACGGTGAATAAGATCAGGACCCGACGGCTGTCAAACAGTTTGAGCAGGATCAGTCCCAAAATACAGCCGATGGTCAGTAACCCCCAAAAATAAGAAATGACCGAGGCACCTTGGGTAGCCGGGTCAACGTTGTGATAGGTTTGAAGAAATTTAGAGGTCCAGTTGGCAATGCCCTGCTCCGTACCGACGTAGGCAAAAATGCCGATGAAAAACAGGTAAACATACCGGTTTTGGAGCAGGTCGTTGAAGGCGTTTTCGGTATCTATCTTTTCATCTTCTTTCAATTCAACTTCCGGAAATTTGACAAACCAAATGACCGCCACCATCAAAAAGGCCACTACGGCAAACACCCAATAGAGCGAAACCCATTTCAGGTCGGCAGGCACGATGCGGTTAAGGGTAGAGACAAGCGCATTGGGGGCGGAGGTTCCGTGTACGTTTAAAACCAAATAACTGTACAGCATCGGACTCAGGAACGAAGCACCGCCGAAAAAGAGCTGTGCCATCACCGAATTGAACGCAAAGTTGGCTTCCCCGCCCGCTACCCGCAACAACGGGTTGATGACTACCTGCAACATAGCCATACCGATGCCGATGATGAACAACGAAAGCAAGGCAACAGGAAAGGTCGGAATGACGGCAAACAGCAACGCCCCGCCGAATGCCATCAGGAAGGCCCACAGCAATACTTTTTTCTCGCGGTATTTTTCCACCAAAATGCCCGACGGAATGGACGCCACACCATAGGCCACGAAAAACGCAAAGGGGAGAAAACCGGCTAACCCGATGCTGAGCTGAAAACTGTCCACAATATCGGGAATGATGGGTCCCAGAATATTGCTGAGGAACGAAATGACGAAGAAAATGAGAAAAATAAGAACGACAATAAAGGTGTTACTTTTCATGCAGTTGGTTTTACAGGGATAAAAAAGGCAAAATTAAATTTTAACGTGAATCATGCAAAAACTGCATTGTTGTTAACCGCAAAACTGAAAAATGTAAGATGCAACACTGAAATTTTGTCTGCGTTACATTAACGGCACAGCCCTATTTTCGGTTTACTGTTTTTCGGTTTGTTCGAGCTTCGTCGATTGGAAATAACCGAAGGCATACTTTACGGTTTTACATTTTTCAGTTTTACATTTTTCGGTTTACCGGGTTTCTGTTACACTTTAACCTCCTGCGGTACCAATTCTGCGGCTCCCAGTAAGGCGATGTCTTCATTTTGGGATTGGAGTATTTGCAGACGTTTGAGCGATTGCGGATAGGCAAAGTCGTTGAGGGTTTCCAGCATTTTTGCTTTAAACAACGGGTAGGCCTTGGCAATGGAACCGCCCAGCACAATGACTTCGGGGTCGTATACGTAAAGGGCGGCTTTGATAGCACAGCCTAAATGCCGCCCGAATTCAGCCCACAGACCCATGGCCTTTTGACTGCCGGCCAGTGCCGCACGGCCTGCCTCCAGTGCCGTAGTGCCGTGAATAGCTTCAAAGAAATTGCTGCAGGCATAGTGTTCAAAGTTGCTGTCGAGATAAGGAAGCATGCCGATTTCGCCCGCCCCGCAGTTGTTACCGATATACAGTTGATTGTCAATAATAATGCCCGAGCCCAATCCGGTGCCAATGGTCATTCCTACCACCGAAGCATAGCCTTTGGCTACGCCGAAACGGTGTTCACCCAGGGTAAAACAATTGACATCGTTGTTCACAAAGACCGGCAAGCCGAATTCGTCTTCCAATATATCCCGTAAATTTACTTTTTCCCAAGAAGAGATATTGGCTACATTGTAAACGATGCCGCGTTCGGTATCTACCACCGAAGGAACACCGATACCGATACTCGTAGCAAAACCGTCGTTCACCGACCGGATCAGGTCGATCAGTTGGGCTAAGGTCGCCGATAACGATTCCTTATGTTTCAGTAATATGGTGTTTTGTCGGATGATCGAACCGTTGCTTTCGATACCGGCTTTGATCTTGGTCCCTCCTAAATCTACCCCTATTTTCATGTTCTCTTCTTTTAAATCGTTTTTCATTAAGTACTGCGAATGGCAGAGTGCCGTTTTATTTTTCAGTAAACCGGCTGCCGAACCGACAACATTCCCCCTCGGGATACTGCGTGTTTATCCCCGTTTTCTTTTCCTGACTTTTGCTGCTGTTTTTACTGTGGAGACACAGTCACCGTTCGACTGCCTTTTCCGGAGGCATCAAAACTTTTTAATTTAATGGTACTGTTGATTTTGACAGGGTTTTTATATTCCGTTGATTTTTCGTTGGGTTCACTGCCGTCAGCAGTGTATCGAAGGGTCAATCCCGGGAAGCCGTTGTTGGCCTTCAGGGTGCCGTTTTCGACAATTGCGCCGGGGAGCGGAACCCGGTACTTATAGCCGCCGTTGAGGTAACTCAGTCGGGGCAGTTCTTTTTGAGCGAGCGTATTGGCAAAAATATTCCAAGCCGCCTGAATGGCCTTTTCGCGGGTCGTTTTGTCGGCCATGTTTTCCCACGGACGCTCAGCACTCCAGGCACTTTCGGCAAATCCTGCCAATTTGGGTAGGGTATAATATTCCATCATGTCACGCCCTTTCAGGGTTTCACCCCAAAGCTGAGCCTCTAACCCGATGATATTTTTACGCCCGGCCGGGGTAAGACGTTGCGGGTTTTGAAATACCATCGGCTTGCCCATGGCAGTAGTATAGGTGGTTTTGAACATATCGTAGGGCGCAAAAGTGTAGTTGTCGCGCGTATCGACAAACCCGGCCCAATAGAGCCCCGGCTCATTGGGATCGTTGTTATAGGCCAAATCAAAGTAAAAATTGGTGACATTGCACAACACTACCGGATAACCCGCATTGGCCAGACGATAACCCAGATCAGGGTCGTAAACGTTGTTCCAAACGTAGGGAATGACATTTTTTCCGGCAAACTCCGGATTTACTTGGAGGGTGCTGTCGGGGGCTTTCCTCATAGCGATTTCTTCCCAACCGTGGATTTGCAGGTTGCGTTTTTGCAAACGAGGCAGCAAGCGTCGGATAAAATAAGGGTGCAGATTATAGAATTGCCCGATGCCGGGCTCTTTTTTGAGCAACTCCTGCGCGGGCGCTGATTGGGTCCAAGCGCCGTTGGCTACTTCGTCGCCGCCGATGTGAAAGAGGTCTAAGGTCAAACCCGCCTCTTTATACATTTTGATGATCTCGTCGGTCACTTTTTCGTAAAAATGGTAAGTGGATTCCCGCGTTACGTCCACCACGTTGTCTTTATAGCCCTGCGCTGACAAATACACCGATCGGTCATTGGGGTCAATGAGGCGGTATTCGTTGGCTTCTTTCTCTTTCCCTTCTTTCATCAACCGTTGGTAGCGTGCTTCCATGGCCTTGATAGCCGCCCGGGCATGAGCCGGCATGTTGGCCACGGGAATGATCTTGATGTGACGGGCGGCAGCGTATTGGAGAATGTCGATGAAATCGGCCTTGGAATAAAAACCGCTGCCGTGTTTTCCTTTGTCATAGGCCACCGGGCCGGAGCCGTAGCCCGGATGTAATACAGGATCTTTGTACGAACTTGTATGTTGGCGTTGGGCACCTACCTGCGTCAGTTCGGGAAGTCCTTCGATCTCCAACCGCCAGCCTTCGTCTTCGGTGGTATAGAGCAAAAAGTGGTTTAACTTATAAAAGGCCAGTAAATCAAGTAAGCGCAAAATGGTTTCTTTGGTTTGAAAATTGCGACTTACGTCAAGCTGCATACTGCGAAAATGAAAACGCGGCGCATCTTCTATCTGAAGCGCTTCTAAGGGAACGGAAGAGCGTTTTTGGGTATAGACCTCCGTGGGGATCAGGGCTGTCAGGCTTTGGGTTCCGTAAAACACCCCCGCCGCATCACTGCCGGTAATGACCACTCCTTTATCGCTGATATTCAACTGATAGGCTTCTTTACCGATGCCTTTCACGACGACCTTGCCCGTTTGTAATCCGATGGTATTGGCGGCCGGAGCAGCCTTTTTCAGCGTAAATTCGGCCCCTGTAATGTCTTTAAGACGTTGGGCTAACAGACGGGCTTCGTTTTCCAATCCGTTGGCATAATGAATCGGAACCGACGAGGTCAATGTAAAAATGCCCTGACCGGCAGTGACTTTCGCCGGACTCGGGATGACTTTGAGCAGTTGGTCCGCCTGAACAGGACTTAGCTTTTCGTTCTCTTGGTACTGATACGCCGAGGTAAGGATCGGGTCTGCGTCATTGGGACCGCGCAACAATTGTTCGTTTCGGGTAAAAGGTATTACGGTACAAGGGTCGAGTTGTACGATTTGCGATTCTTTCCCCTGCTTATCATAAAATACAAAATACAGACCCATGGGGGCATCGGTTTCTTTGACAATCCCTTCCGTCCCTTTGTAGCTGATAGTGACCGAATCGCCCGGGGCCAAACGAAATCCTTTGTTCGGACTCATTTTGTACCAATCGCCGTTGAGGTGTTCGAGCAGGGCCGGTTGAGGGGTAGGGTGGGGCAGCAGAGGCCGGGGAGCCATGTTGAAAAATAAAGCCCAACTGCTGTCGCCTAAGGTCAGAGAACCGTTGTTCTTCAGGTAAAATTTGGCTTCAAAAGTGTCGTTAGGTCCTGCAAAATTACTGATCACCTCCCACGAGACGGCTACTTTACCTGCCTCGTCATAAGCCCCGTTTTCGGATGATGAACAGCCGCTTAAGAAGAGTAACAGGAAGAACAAAAAGGCATTATTTAAAATATTGCGCATAATTCGCCGGGGTTAATAGCCTTTATAATACTTCGGGGCGTATTAAAAATACCATTGATTTTTGAAGTAATTTTTAACAAATCCCTAATCCGAACCGTTTGATGTCTTCCCCCGCCAACCGACTGATTTCGCTGGATGCTCTTCGCGGATTTACCATTGCCGCCATGCTGATGGTCAATTTTCCCGGAAGTGAAGAACACGTCTATTTTACCCTTCGTCATACCCAATGGAACGGCCTGTCTTTTACGGATCTGGTAGCCCCTATTTTTCTGTTTGTGGTCGGTGTTTCTATTGTGTTTGCCTATTCTAAAAAGCTCAAAGGGCAAGAGGCAAAAGGGCAAAGGTCGGACCGTCGCACGGCAAGTAAGCGGGAACTCTATAAAAAAATAATCCTGCGTTCGGTCAAGATCTTTGCCGTAGGGATGTTTCTGAACCTGATGCCGGATTTTGATTTCAATTCGATTCGTTGGACGGGTACCCTCCACCGCATTGCGTTTGTTTTCTTGGGCTGTGCCGTTTTGTTTTTGAATACTGATTGGAAACAACAGGCTTGGATCGGAGCCGGTATTCTGATCGTTTATTGGTTAGCCCTGACGCTGATTCCCACACCGGGTGTCGGGAAAGTGATGCTGGAACCCGGGGTGAATCTTGTGGCTTGGTTTGACAGTCAATTTTTGCCCGGTAAAATGTGGCAAGGCACTTGGGATCCTGAAAGCATTCTGAGTACGTTTCCGTCGATCGTGTCGGGGATTACGGGTATGTTGGCGGGGCGGCTGCTGTTAAGTGCCTTTTCGCCCCATGAAAAAGTGAATTACCTGATGACAGCCGGGGTCTTTTCGGCGGCGTTGGGGTATTTTTGGGGCTTGGGTTTTCCGGTCAACGAAAATCTGTGGACGAGTTCGTTTGTGTTGGTGACCTCCGGTTTTGCGTGTCTGTTGCTCGGGGCGTTGTATTTTATCGTAGATATTTTGGGAAAGACCAAAGGCACGAAACCCGGAATTATCTTTGGCGCTAATGCCATTGCGGTGTATGTACTGGGGGATGTGTTGGCGTTGTTCTTTTACCGAGCAAAGTTCGGTGAACATTCACTCAATGAGCACGTTGTCAATGGATTGATCAATAGCGGGATAACACCCGATTTGGCAAGTCTGCTGTATGCGTTGTTTTTTGTTTCGGTCAATTTTATTCCTGCCTATTTTCTTTACCGACAAAAGATATTTATCAAATTGTAAAAGGAATTCCGACTTTTCTTATGAATAATCATTCTGTTTGGAATCCGGTCAGACTTGCCAAGTTTCAAAAACTTGGTAAGTCTCCCTTTATCGGTGCTGCGTTTATCATTTTTCTGTTTTTCGGTTCACTTCTTTCCGGTGCTTCTTTTGCCCAAAAGGTAAAATTCGGCCTGTTTACAGACGTTCACGTACCAACCATGCACGACGGCAGAGAGCGTCTGACGGCGTTTATGGACAGCATGAAAACCGCCAAACCCGATTTTATCATTGAATTGGGCGATTTTAACACCCCCGCTCCGAAATACGCCTACGGTTTTGACATTTGGACCGGCTACGTCGGCCCGAAATACCACGTCATCGGCAATCACGAAATGGACGGCGGCTTTTCGTTGGCGCAGGCCTTGGCGCATCGCGGGATGCCTTCTTCCTACTATTCCTTTGAAAAAAACGGTTTTTATTTCATCGTTTTGGATGGTAACGACAAAAAATCACCCGACGTGAAAGGCTATCAGCAGTACATGGGAGAAAAGCAATTAGCTTGGTTGAAAGAAGAGTTGTTGAAAGCCAAAGGGCCGATCGTGATCTTCTCGCATCAGGGATTGGGTAAAGACGGTATTGATAATTCGGCCGAGGTACGGGCACTGTTGGAAGAACACAATAAAAAGGCTAAAAAGAATAAAATCATTGTCAATTTCTACGGTCACATTCACTACGACCGCGCCGAACAGCTCAACGGTATTTGGTACGTCTGTATCAATTCGATGTCGTACAAATGGTTGGGAGAAGAGTACGGACACGTTCGGTACAGCGAGCAGGTGGATAAGGATTTCAAATGGATCAAATACACAGCTCCCTACAAAGACCCGCTCTATACCGTGATCGAGATTTCAACCAAAGGAATCATTACCATTGCCGGAAAAAAATCGGAGTGGGTCGGGCCGTCGCCGAAAGAAGTAGGGTTTCCGCAGGAAAACAAAGACTATGATGTGCCCGAAATCAGGGCGCGAATCTTGAAGTTTAAGCCGTAGAAGCAGGCCTTGGTATGAAATGAAAAATGATAAATGTTAAATGCGAGTGTAGGCAGGTTGTGAATGCTATCTATTTGATTATGAATAAATTAATTTTGATTTTTTTATGCTTTTTTTGCTTTTCCGGTGTTGCCCAAACTATTGATATTTCTGAGGCGCGAATCTATACATCGGTGACGGATAAGCAGGTGCTGCGGCGAAGTGTGGAAGTGCTGCAGCAGGAAGTAAAAAAACGGAGCCATTTGGAGTGGGCACTGCTGAATAAATTGCCTTCTGACGGAAAACCGTATGTGGGTATTGCCTTGGAAAGCGATTTGTCGGGGTTTTCGTTACGTACGCGGGAAGAGATACGGAAACTGCCCGCCATTGCTGCGGAAGGATTTAAGTTACTGGTAATGCCCGAAAACAAAGCCGTTTTTGTGGTAGGCAAAGACGCCCGGGGAATCCTCTACGGCATCGGGCGACTGCTGCGTAAAATAGAAATGACCCCGGGCCAAGTGCTTGTTCCGAGTGATTTGGCCATTGCGGAAAGTCCGCGTTATCCGATTCGCGGGCATCAGATGGGCTACCGCCCCAAAACTAACGCTTACGATGCCTTTACGGTAGCGCAGTTTGACCAATACATTCGTGAATTGGCGCTTTTCGGGGCCAACAGTATCGAAATTGTCCCGCCCCGTACGGACGACGATGCCACGAGTAAACACATGAAACTGCCCGCGATTCAGATGATCGCCGAGCAATCGCGTATCTGCAAAGAATACGGACTGGACGTTTGGATGTGGTACCCCAACATGGGTTCCAATTATGTTCATCCGGATTCTATTCAAAAAGAGCTGAAAGAACGACACGAGGTTTTTGCCGCGGTTTCCCAATTAGATCATGTATTTGTGCCCGGCGGCGACCCGGGCGATCTGGAGCCGGATGTGCTTTTTGCGTGGTTGGAGAAAATGTCGGTGGTCTTAAAAAAGTATCACCCCAAGGCCAAAATTTGGGTTTCGCCGCAGGTCTTTCGTCCGACCAAAAAATGGTTTGACGCGTTTTTTGCCCAGGTGAACAAGGGGTATCCTTGGTTTGGCGGTGTGGTTTTCGGGCCGTGGGTCAAGATGCCCGTGCCCGAAATTCGCCGCGCGGTCAATGCCAATATTCCGATTCGTCATTATCCCGATATTACTCACAATTACAGTTCGCAATATCCCGTACCCCATTGGGATTTGGCCTTTGCCATGACCCTCGGTCGGGAAAGTATCAACCCGCGGCCGCACGATGAGAAGCTGATACATAATGCGTTGGATGAATACGGGGTCGGGAGCATCAGCTATTCTGAAGGCACCAACGACGACGTCAATAAGTTTGTGTGGAGCGATCAGGATTGGAATCCGGAAACTCCGGTGATAGAAACCCTGCGCGATTATGCCCGCCTTTTTTTCGGACCGGAATACAAAGAGTCGGTGGCGCAGGCGATTTTGGCTTTGGAGACCAATTGGAAAGGCCCGCTGTTGACCAACGAGTCGGTGTCGCGTACGCTGATGCAGTGGCAAAGTTTGGAAGAAAATGCGTCGTTGGAACTGTTGCAAAACCCGCGGTTTCAGATGGGGCAAATTCGGGCGTACTATGATGCTTACACACGGCGTCGATTGTTGTACGAAACCGACATCGAACAGGAAGCAAAAGATTTGTTGGCAGGAGTACGCTCCGGCAGTTCTTTGGCGACCATACGACGGGCCAAATACGTCCTCGAAAAAGCGTGGCAATTGCCGATCTTGCCAAGCTACCGACGCAAGTGTTTTGCGTTGGCGGACTCTCTCTTCAAAAGCATTGGGGCGCAGTTGACCATCAGCCGGCACGGGGCGATGTCGGGGCGCGGCAATTTTTTGGATAATATCGACATTCCCCTCAATGACGCTCCTTGGCTGTTGGATCAATTGTCCAAAATCGAGAAGTTGGACAGTGAAGCGGAACGTTTGCAGAAAATAAACCAATTACTTCGTCGTACGGACCCCGGCCCCGGCGGTTTTTACGATCATTTCGGCGCACCCGAAAGCCGGTACCGGGTGGTATCGGAAATTCCGTGGGAAAAAGACCCGGGCAGTTTACAGTCACCGCGCATTGGTTTTGGGGTAGGTTTGGTAGGAGAGGAGTGGGTGGATGAGATCAAAGCCACGGGTTTTAAAGGGCAGGTAACCCCGCGTGTGTGGATGAAGCAAGCCAAAACCCTTTATGACCAACCCCTCAAAATCGCCTATAGCGAACTTGACCCTGCTTCTGCCTACCGCATCCGAATCGCTTATACCGGGCGTTTTCGATCGCGCATGAAACTCACTACCGACGATGGGTCGGTCATTCACGATTTTCTGCAAACCGGCGAGCAGCCCCTTTTTGAATTTGACGTTCCCCAAAAAGCCACGGCCGATGGCAAAGTCACCTTCCTTTGGAATTGCGGCGAAGGGGAGCGCGGCTCACAGGTCACGGAAATTTGGTTGATGAGGAAGTAGAGGCCTCCTGTAAGTAGAATATGGGCAATGGCAGAAATTGTATTTTCCAATATACAGAAATAGGCCAAAATTGTATTTTGTAAAAAACACTTTTCGGTATCGTATGTTAAAATTCACTATCAATGAAAGTAAGGCTGTCAACGCTCTGCCTGTTTGTGTTTGTCCATCAGGCCATTTTCGCCCAAACCACCGCTTCCGGCACGGTCTGCCATGACCTTAACAAAAACGGTCAGAAAGACGCCGGCGAGCCGGGGATTGCCAAGGTGTGTGTGTCTAACGGAAAGGAAGTGGTGAAGACCGATAAAGCCGGAAAATGACAGTAGGAACCCACCGAATAGCGGTCCGAACCACGGACGCCTACGGGCAAACGTTTACGGCGCATCGTATTTTCAGGGTAAAATAGATCGTAAGCATTCAATGTAAAAAAAGCATGATTCCGAAAAACGGTTCCTATGAATATGGGGTATGTTTTTTCTCTTCTTATCTATTTCTAATACTGCATTAAGCCGTCCTTAAGGTGGGGGGCGCATATTTGCGCCACCTCTGCTGATTTTACGGACCTAACCTGTCTTCTGAGTTTTACGAATCAAAAAAATCAGAGAGCTGCCGGGGCTGCCGGGCATTTTATGGCTGCCTCTTTACGTCGGCGTATGTTTCGGGACGTGCAGGCGTCTCTCCCGGTCGGGCAACGGTTTGTTTATGTTCAACTTTAAATCTCTGAAAAACATGATCACTGTAATCATACCTGCTTATAATGAAGAAATGACCGTAGGCAATGTAGTTAGATTTGCCAAAAATGCGGCAAACGTAACCCAAGTCATTGTCATTGATGACCGGTCCGGTGACCGAACGGCCTCAGTGGCACGGCAGGCCGGGGCGGAGGTGTATGAATGTCCTGTTCGTGGCAAAGGTACTTCTATGAAGCAAGGACTGACCATGGCAGAAAATGATATTATTGTTTACTTAGATGCTGATATTGAGCCCTATCCTTTGCTGACCATTGAGAATCTGACGCACCCCATCCTTCGCAATGAAGTTGATTTTACCAAAGCGGCTTTTAATCGACAAGCCGGACGGGTAACCGAAATGGTAGCCAAACCTTTACTCAATATTCTATTTCCGAACCTATCCCGATTTTCTCAACCCTTGAGCGGAATGATCGCCGGCAGAAAGGCTTGGTTGAATCGCCTCCACTTTGCCGAAGGCTACGGAGTGGACGTCGGTATTTTGATTGACCTGTACTTAATGAATTGCCGCATGGGCGAAGTCATGATCGGAGAGATAAAAAATAAAATGCAGGTCTGGAATGCGCTTCCCAAAATGTCGAAAGAGGTAGCCGGGGCTATTCTGGAAAGAGCCCTTCAACAACCCGACGGGATTTCTAATATCCATGAATTAAAATCTCTCCAAATCGTACGAAGTCAAATGGAGACCGCTATCAACGAAAACCTGCGGCATCTGAACCGAATAGCTGTTTTTGACATGGACAATACCCTGCTTCGGGGGCGATTTATTGATGAGTGTGCGGCTGAATTCGGATTTCAGAAAGAGCTGCTCGAACGTCGTCATGATATTCCTGACCCGGTCATTTTGACCAAAAGAATAGCTCGATTGCTGAAAGGCCGAAGTCGGCAGGAACTGTTGGCCGTAGCCGACCGCATTAAACCGGTAGAAGATATCTATGAAACGATTGCTGAATTACGCCGGCGCGGTTATATTATCGGTATTATCAGCGACAGTTATGATTTTGTGGCTCATCACATACAAAACAAGATCGGGGCGGATTTTGCCCTGGCCAATGAGTTGGAGTTTTCGGCAGGCAAGGCTACCGGAGAAGTAAAAATTCCCTCCTTTTTCTTCCGAAATCCGGAGAGTTTGTGTCGGCATACCCTTTGTAAGACCAATGCTCTTTTGGAACTTTCCCAGCAATATCATATTCCCTTTTCTCAAATGATCGCCATCGGCGATAGCCTCAACGATTTATGTATGATAAAAAATGCGGGTACCGGGTTTGCCTTTTATACGGACAATGAGGAGTTAAACAGGGTTGCTGATTTTCAGATCAAAGAACTCTCTTTTAACAGTATCTTAGAGAATGTGTGAAAAATTACAGATTTTCGCGATAAGGAGACTAAGTAAAAAGGCAAAAATGATTTAGTAGATTTTACGGTTTGTCGTTGCGACTGTTTATCAACAATTTAGATCTACCGCGCGGGCGTCGCAGCGGCGAACCGCCCCCGCTTAAATCTGCTTCAGTACTTAAGTATTAACGCAAAAATGATTTAAGTAGATTTTAGGTTGATTAATTGAAATTCAACCACTTAAATCAACCTAAAATCTACTTTAAATCTGCATTATTACTTATGTCGGATACAGTCTTCGAATAAGGCGCTCCATGGATAGCCCCTGCACCACGACCGAGAACAAAACTACGGCATAGGTTATGGTTACGAGAAAGCCCTTTTGCGGTAATGTACTGTCAATCGAAAGTGCCATAGCAATGGATAGGCCGCCGCGTAAGCCGCCCCAAGTCAGCATGAGGGGAGCTTTATTGTCTAATTCCAACCAACGCCGAGCTAAAGTAAAAGGAAGCAGAATGGATAAATACCGGGAGAGTAAAACGATCAGAATGCCTGCGGCGTAAATTACCAAGTATTCTTTTTGAAAATCAATGGCAATCAGTTCAAAACCGATGAGTACAAACAATAAGGCATTCATGATACCGTCAATCAATTCCCAAAATTTATCAATGTATTCTTCGGTTTTGCGGCTCATTGCATCCTGACGGGCCGAATGGTCGCCCACTAACAGCCCCGCAACTACCATGGCCAAAGGACCGGATACGTGCAGTTGATGCGCCAATAAATAGCCGCCCATCACTCCGGCAACGGTGATGATGACTTCGGTCTGATAATGGTTGATGGAGCGAAGCAATCGGTACATGCCATAACCTAGAACAAGTCCGAAGCCGATTCCGCCACCGGCTTCTTTCACAAACAACCAAATGATCTCGCCGGCACTCACACTTTCGGTGCCGTTAAGTACGATACGATAGATAGAAGCAAATACGACTACACCTACGCCGTCATTGAATAATGACTCACCGACAATGTTTAATTTGACATTCTCTGGCAGTTTAAATTTGGCCAGGATTCCTAAAACGGCAATCGGGTCAGTAGGAGAAATCAGCGCCCCGAATAAAAGGCATAAAGCAAAAGAGAGAGAAAGACCGAAGGCCTGAGCAAGATAATAAAGGCCCGTACCGACAAATAAGGTACTGAGCAATACACCCACAAAAGCAAACAGCATGACCGAGCGTCGTTCTACCTTTAGTTTGGCGGCATCGGTATGAAATGCCCCGGCAAATAACAAAAAACTCAGCATGACCTCGAAAAGCACTTTCTCAAAATCAATTTTTGTCACGGCCTCCCGAATAAATGAAAATCCCGCAGGATAAATCGCATTGGTTCCCAAAAGAAGCAGAGAAAAACTGAGCGAAACAACCATGATCCCTATGGCATCCGGGAGTTTCAGCAACTTGGTATTCAAATAAGCGAACATGGCAGATACGACGATCAGAAGGGTAATCAGGGTAAAAAGGCTCATGGGTGCCGGAGAGAAAAGGTTGTAAATGAGACCGATAAGTTAAATTCACTGATCAAACAAGAAAACAATTTGTTCCGCCGCGGCCGATAAGAACGAATTACTGTTCAATAAACGAAACTCAGGCGTGAGTGATCCGTCGGTAAAAATGCAAAAATAATTGGCTATCATCACCGATAATAGCCAATTAAACCAACTGTATACAATTATGAAAGGCCTTTATTGCGGTTTGTTTACCGAAGGCGGGCGCCGGTTCAGTTGCGCCAACATATCGTTGAAGTCCTTATCGGCCGGATCTAACTCTTTGCCTTTTTGAGCAAAGTCGCCGGCTTTCTCGGGATTGTTTTCGATCGAGGTATAGTAAGAAAACAGGTACTTGAGCGCAATTTTCATGTCGTACTTAAATTTCTTCTCTTCTTTGTTGGTATAGGCCAATTCTACAAATCGCTCATAAAAAGGGATGGATTTGGCATAGGCCGTATCCGGGTTGGTATGACCGTAGTAATTGGCTTTGGCACGGTATAAAATGGTAGGTAGGTGATTGGGACTGGATTCCTGAACCGCAGCAAAGGCAGAATCAGCTTTGAGGTACATGGTCGAATCTTCTCTTCCCATTTTATAAGCGGCCATAGCCAGCCAGAATTTGTCCTTAACCGACGATTTTTTGAAGCGCTTTTCGCCGGCTTCCACGTATTTAACGACATCTTCGTAATGTTTAAGTTTATAACTGAGTTCGGCTACTTCGCTGTAGAGATTTTCGGCCGTATCGGTCAAAGCCGCTTTCGACAAATAAAATACCGCAATGGAATCTTTAGCGATGGTAGTGTCTTGGATACTTTGATAGGCCCGACCCAATAGTTTGTATTCCAACCCTTCCACCTTATCCGGAGCTTTTTCCAAAAAAGTGCTTAGGTTCGCAATGACTTTGTCGTAATCCTTCAAACTGAAGTAGGAGCGGCCCAATAAGCGGTATTTGACCGGAGTTTCAATGTCATTTCTGACGGCCTCGATCTTTTCTACGGCTCGGGCATATTGCCGCGCCAAGTAGTCAAACTGCCCGGAACGATAACGCAGTTCAGCGTCCGGCTTTTCTGCCAGGCGGAGATAGCGATCCATGTTTTCGGCAGCTTCTTTAAATTGATTGTTTTTAAAATTTAACTCTGCCAGTTGCAAATAAGCTGGGGCATAGAGCGAGTCGGCTTTGATGGCCGCTTTGTAAAAATCACCGGCCAATTGATAACTTTTGGCGGCTCGGTAAATATTGCCGATGCGTTGATTGGGCAAACTGTTGTTGGTCATCAGGGCCAAAGCGTTCTCATAGGCATTGACGGCCGGCCCGCCGTTGGAGGGGGTTGCTAAGGCGCGGGCATCGCCCAGTGTAAGTTGAACAAGTCCGTTTTTCGAGTCACGCTTCAGCGCCATTTCGAGGTAACGAATGGCTTTTTCCGCGTTGTGTTGGGCATACAGCGGTTTATCGGTGTTGTTGATTACCTGCGTATAACCGGTATAGGCTTCTCCGATCCGTTGCAGAATTTCGGTGTCTTTTCCTTTACTCTCTTTCAACACTTCCTCAAAAATTCGGTCAGCTTCCGGGCCGTTTCCTTTTAAGAAAGCCACGATTCCGAGCCCTGTCTTGTTGAGTGGGCGGCGTTTTTCGTCAAGCGCCTGTCCCTTCTCAAAAAACGCTTCCGCTGCCGCGAGTTGATTGGCGCGCAGCGCGGCATAGCCATTGTAAAAATAGGTTTGAATGGTTGGAGCTGTTTGGTGGATTTGGCTGAGTAAAGCGCTTGCCGTATCTACTTTGCCTCTTTCCAACCATTGGAGCGCATTGACGGTTTCCGGGGATTGCGCCTGCGTACTCCTCCAAGGGAGGGTGAGCAGGGCAAAAAAGACAAGTTGCAGTAAGGTTTTCATGGTTGTGCTTTTTTAGTGAAACGAAATGATGTTGGGTGGGAATTGACTGATGTCCGGCAAAAAATTCGGTTAGAAGAACCAGAAACTGTCGCGCAGATGAAATTCGACCGCACCGAGATACGCGTGGGTCGTATAGATTCGGGCTTTATATACACCTTCCGGTACCGACTCCGCCGGGTCAAATTCGAATACGATTTTTTGGAGATTCGGCCCGAAGTCCACCGTTTGAAGGGCATGAACCGGCACTTCGTCGGTCGTGTCGTCGGCAGTGACCGTGATTCTGCGTACCACCCCCGGCAGCGGTTGCCCTTTTTGGTCGGTCATACTTAAAAATACGTCCTGTTTGCCTTGGTTAAGCCAAGTAGAAGGCGGCATAAACGAAACCAACACCGTCCGGGCTTTTTTGGCTTTGGCCGTTACCTTGTTATTATTTTTAAGGACATCCACTCTGAAATGATCGGCCACTACCTGATTTTTGTCCACTTTATGGCTCATTTGCTCCGTCAGGGTGTTGATTTGCGTTTGCAAGGCTTCATTTTCTTTACGGAACTGATCTTGGTGGGAAGCCCACTCCGTTTTTTCCTGCCGGTATTTTTCTACTTCCGCCTGTAATTCATTTTTAAGCGCGGTAAGTTCGGCCATTTGCCCTTGCAATGCCTGTATGTCTTCCTGTTGGCTTGTTGACTCTTGCCTGAGTTTGGCAAAGGCTTCGTTTTTTCGATGGAGCAGTTTTTGCGTATTTCCCAATTTTTGAACTGTCGCTAAGTTGTCTTTTTGAAGAGTGCCCAATTCAAGATTCAGGTCATTTATATCCCGTTCCAGGGTCAGCTTTGCCGAGAGAAGGGAGTCGGCTGTAAGCGAAAGGCGGTCGTTCTTACCCGCCAGTTTATCGCTTTTATCCCAATAGTAGAGCCCGCCGATAACACCGGCTGTCAATAAGAAGGCAAGCCCGGCGGCGATTATTTTTGAGTTTTGCAGGGTCCATTTCATTGCAGTAACATCTTTGTTGAAAACTTATATTGATAAAGCAAAGATGCCGGACCATTCTTAAGATAACCTTAACGATAAATTAGAATTCTTTTAATCCGCGGCTCCATAACGAACATTTGATTCTACCCGGATTTTGAAGAGGTAAAATAGGCAGAGGTTACTGCTGCTGCTTTTTCAGGCGGGTAAGCAGTACGGTAAACTCCGTACCCATGTGTTTTTGACTGGCTACGCTTATTTTTCCTTCGTGCAATTCGATGATTCGTTTTACGATGGATAATCCTACCCCGAAACCTTGGTAATCAAGGGCATCTTTAGTGCGAAAAAACGGTTGAAAAATATGAGGAAGTTCCTGTTTCCCGATTCCGATCCCCTGATCAATGACCCTCACAATGCAGTAAGTATCATCAAATCCCAGCCGGAGGTTGGCTTGGTGGTCGGAGGTATATTTGCAGGCATTTTCGAGTAAATTCACAAAGGCATTTTTGAGAAGCGTTTCGTTGCCTTTGACCAATGTCGTATATTCATCTTCCGGAAGTTGATCAAAATCGAATTGGATGTGATACTCCGGATAGTTGGTCATCACTTCCTGTTGGGCGTTGAGTAAGACCTCTTCCATCCTTACTTCTCCCAACTCGGGTGCTTCGGGAGCGTCGATCATTCGGGCCAATTGAAGCAGGCCGTTGGAAAGTTCGATCAGGCGGTCGGTGTCTTTGAGCAGGTTTTTCAGCATTTTTTGATGCTCGGCTTGGGTATGCGGCGTAGAGAGCCCTACCTGTATTTCGGTCTTAAGAGCCGATAAAGGAGTTCTTAATTCGTGGGAAGCGTGCGAAACAAACTGCTTTTGTTGTTGAAAGGCGAGCTCCAAACGCTCCAGCATTCGGTTGAAATTGGTGGCCAACTGAGCTATTTCATCTTTCCCGTTGCCTTCATGGAGTCGTTTTCGTAAATCTTTCGCCGTAATTTCTCCGATTTGCCGGTTGATCGCATTGATCGGACGTAACGATTGGTTGGCAAAAAATAAGGATAAGATCACCGTAATCAAAATGCCTCCCAAAAAAGCAAACAGCAGGGTAGTGCGCAGCTCTCTCAACTGGACTTGCCCTACCGTATCAATACCGGAAGTAATCACCACAAAACGGTCGTATCGCCCTTCAAAGACAATGCCGGTAGCTACCCGGTTTTCGTATTCAAATTTTACCGCCTTTTGAAGGCGTATGTCATTGATCAGTTGTTGGGTAACATACGGCGATACTTCTTCTACATTGGAATAAAGCAGTTTATTGAGGTAATCATAAATGAAAATTTCTTCGGAAGGTAAGCGCGACGACGAGTTTCGATCAATGAGTTTGAGAAGAGTGGTATTGAATTCTTTCACATCTACCAGCAGCCGGGCCGTGGTTTGAGCGCGGCGGGTCAGGCGATCATAGAAGTTGGAACGTCTTTGATTTTCGGCCCGAAAATAGACAATGGCGGAAAATACCGGTAAAATGGCCAAGACGGTAAGTGTAAATTGTAAGGCTATTTTGTAGCGAATCTGCATAGACTAATCGGCCTTGAGGTAATACCCCAATCCTGTTTTGGTATGAATCAATTTGGGCTCAAAGTTACGGTCTATTTTTTTTCGTAAGTAATTGATAAACACCTCGATCACATTGGTGTTGGTGTCGAAGTTCAACTCCCAGACATTTTCAATAATATCCATCTTTGACAATACCCGCCCTTTGTTGCGAAGCAAAAACTCAAGCAATTTGTACTCGCGGGCAGTCAGAGGAATCAATTGATTTTCTCGCTTGACGGTCATATTGACCAAATTCATTTCCAGATCGGCTTCTCGCAATATCTCTGAGGCTTGTTCATGAGTGGGGTGGGCTCGACGCAGCAGCGCATGAATGCGGGCCGTTAATTCGCGAAAATCGAAGGGTTTGACCAAGTAATCGTCGGCACCGAAATCCAGCCCTTTGACCCGGTCATCTACTTCCCCCAAAGCGGTAAGCATCAGGATGGGCGTTTTTATGCCGTGTTGCCTGACGACTTTACACACTTCAAACCCGTTCATTAAGGGCAGATTGATGTCGAGCAAAATAAGGTCATAAGTGTAGCTTGTAGCCAATCGACCCCCTACAAAACCGTCATACGCTGCTTCCACCTCAAATCCTTGTTTTTGCAGGCCGTTTTTGGTCGTATCGGAAATGCGTTTATCATCTTCAATAAATAATATCTTGACGGATGATTCCATAATGATGGGATAGCTGAGAAATCAGGTAATTTTAATGATTTTACTATAAATATTGTATTTTTCTGCGATACTTTTGGCAAAATTAAAATGCCCGGCCGGAGCCATTAAAAAAAGACGGCCTCCTTTGTAATGGGCTAATACACTTAACAAATGAAGTTTGATGACCATTTTACTGAGGTCTTCTGACTTAAGTACGATCTCAAAATACGATTTTTCAAACAATGATTTGGCCGTAACATCCGGAATCAGTCGTACTTGTCCGTTTTGCTGCTCGTAAGCCACAGGGGTCGTAAAACCTTCCATATTGGCTCTTATTTCATCAAATCCGTTTCGTTTGACCCATTCTATTACTTTAGGCAGATAGGCTTGTTTTTCCATGGTATTTACTGTTTTACTGCGATAATTCCTTCTTCAAAAGGGAGGGCGGGGCTATTAGTGCGATAAATTGCGATGTGCTGTGATGTTGAGTATAAAAGGCGTTTATCTCTCCAAAACCGAAAAAGTCTCGGAGGCCGCCGTTTTGGGGGTACTCAACGACAACGACGGCCGAATCAGCAATACGGGCAATGCGGCATGGTTGACAATTTGTCGGGCAAAAGACCCGGTAAAAAAGTCTTTCAACTGCACCTCCAAATTGGCCGTTACAATCAGTAAATCAGCCTGAAACACGCGGGCTTTTTCTAAAATAGTTTGCGCTATGGAACTGCAATAGTAAAAGTCCCTTTTCAGCCGGATGCCGTCTCTTCTGACCAAATTCACCAATTGATTTGTCTCTTCTTCCAAAGGGGTCACAGCATGTTTTCCGAAATATTCCAACACACCCATGATAATTAATTCTGCCCTGTTTTTTTGGATGATCGTGCGGGAAAAACAATACTTATTAAGGGCACTGATCACGGGGCGTACCGGAAATATGATTTTAGTAAAATCAATCCATCGGCCTTCCGCCGGTACGGTTAAAACGGGGCAATGGGCGTGTTTCAAAATGCTGTAGGCCGTGGTGCCGATGAGAAACTCCCGCAGGCCCGATACTTCATGCGCTCCCATTACGATGATATCCACGCCTTCTTCTTCGGCTGTTTTGACGATAGACTCAACCGTAGCACCTGATTGGACAAGACCCGTGCAGGGTTGTTCGGTATCCGATTGAGTTTGCTCGGCCAAATGCTCCAATTTTTGGGACATGCGGTTGATATAATCGTCGGTGCCTATGTCAAAGATCAACCCTCCCTCCTGAAAAACAAGTACTGAATCGGGATTGATGATATGGACTAAAACCAAAGCTGCCTGATGACGTTTGGACATGGCAACGGCGGTTTGCAGGGCGTTCAGCGAGGCTTCGCTGAAGTCTACAGGAACAAGTATCTTTTGTATGTTCAATGATTCCATTTTGTTGAGGGTCAGAGGGGAAAGTGAAATTATTTCTTTCTGACCCTGCAATAGTAGAACCTTTACCTTAAGGAAAACTTAACGGAAAATTATAATTTGATAAAAATGTAAAGTTCGTCGCTGCAAAGCTCTTTGTGGCAAAGAAGGTTTTAATGAAATTGGCCCGAGGGTCAGTTCGAGACATAAAAAAGGGGACAGCTTCGAAAAACTATCCCCCGTTCGGTGATTGCCTCTGGTGAAATAAAAAAAGAAGCAGCGGCAGAAGGCCGGCAGTGTTGTTGAGCAGTTACCGGCCTTTTGAAGCGCAACGCCGTTTTATTTCATCAGTTACTGAAAGTGTCCGGACATCAACGTTGGTATTGCCGTGAGTGTCCGGGATGGTCGATTTCACTGTCTGTTTCTTTCCAACCTTCCTGATCGGGGTTCAGGTTGCCCAAATTGCCTTGGTCGCGTTGGGTACTTTGTCCCTGACCGCTTTGCTGTCTTTGTTCCTGCTGTTTGCTTCCGATGTCTTTGTGATGGGTTTCTCCCTGTTGTGATTTGTTTCCTTGTTGTGGCGAACCGGTGCGGTGTTCAGAACCTTGTTCCTGATTACCGCTGTTTTTGTTGTTTTCCATTTTCAGGGTATCGTTTGGTTATAAAATTGGTTTTTTCAGAGCTGCGAAAGCTTCTTGCTAGATATGGGTAAAAAGGGCGTGCCGCCCCTGAAATCAGGCTTTTCGGTGAACGCTTCGGGGTGAGATTTACACAAAATGATGACTTTTTCGGTGCTTTTGGGGGCAGATCAGGCCGAGGCTGTCAGCGGAAACAGTCCTTCGTTTTGGCTGTATCAGAAAAACAAAAAGGGGGCAATTCCGTAGAATTACCCCCTCTATATGTATCATTACACTCCGAACGATAAATAACCTGTTGTTGGTGTATTTGGCTACTTACATGGTCAATGAGTGTCGTTTTACGGATAACTTATTGACTATATACAGTGTAAACCCGAAAATTACTTACCGACTGAAGGTGCAATGATGCTTCCGGGAAATCAGCGATTGTGTTGTGTACCCTGACCGCTTTGTGAGCCTTGATCACGGTCACGATCGCCTTCTCTCCAAGATTCCTGTTCTTGATTACCCATACCGCCTTGGTCACGTTGTGAGCCTTGGCCTTGGCCGCCTTGTTGTCTTTGTTCCTGTTGTTTGGTCCCGGTGTCTTGGCGTTGGGTTTGGCCTTGTTGTGACTTGTCACCTTGTTGTTGAGGATTGTTGCGTTGCTCAGAGCTCTGTCCCTGATTACCGCTGTTTTTGTTGTTTTCCATTTTAACTAAATAGTTTTTGTTATAAAAATGGTTAGATAAAACAGTAGCGATATTGATGGCATGAACAAACTGCGTTAAAGCAGACCGTTCAGCATCCGGTGATTTTTCGAACAGCATCCCAAAGTTGATTCATGGCTCAACAACCCGTTTTTCTTTTAAAGTTTAGGTCCACTTTCGTTTTCCTATTCTTTTTCAATCCTTACGTTTTGTCTTTCTGCCCCAATCCTATATTTGTTTCAGCTATTCATTTTTTCATTGATGAAAAGTTTTCTCAGTCAAATGCTGAACCGTTGGAAACATGCCATCAATTTCGCTAAAGTCAGAGAGTTTTTCACGTTCTCTTGTCTTATTCTCTTAAAAAGCTGTGCCTCCCTCTCCATTGCCCGTTTTCGGCCTTTATCCCAAAGGCTTCGGGGTGAAATTTTCACACGCTGTGGGGATTTTTGCCAATTTTGGGGTGATAATTGTGTTATAAGAATTATTTTTTATATTTTTTTAATAAATGGAGCGATGTGCCGTGTATCCGTTACCCGTGTAGCTGTTAACTGTTATCCGTGTATCCGTTACCCGTTTTTACTCTAAGTTTCTTTTTTTGATTTCGTCGTTGATAGATTTTTGTTCAGACGTAATGACTGAGTTGCCAATAATAAAAAACAGTTGGTCGCTTTGAGTTCTTCGAGGATCTTGTTCTCGAATGAGTTGTCTTTTTCATTGGATTGAATAGGGTTTAATAGTTTAGGTATCACTTATTCAATAGCAGGTTGGTGAGTGGTTCTAAGAAGGCACTTCGTCGACATAAGCTTTATAATCCTCTACTTTTTTGGGTTTCGAAATCCAAAACAGGCATTCAAATCAGGTGGTTTTTCTGAATAGCGAAAGGATTATTTTAGCCGCAGCCACTAAAACGAAAGCCAATACTCCGCCCAGCACACCAAAGGTAAATTCTTTTATAAGGGCCGGCCACTCGGGTAATAGGTGGTGTAAATAGTCAATGTTGTGCGCAAATATCCCCCCCGATACCAGCAGTAATGCGATGGTGCCTACCACCGAAAATAGTTTGATAACGACGGGTAACGTTCTTACCAAAAACAGACCGAGGGTGTTTAAAACTCCTTTTTTCTTCGATTTTTCAATCAGTTTAAGCCCCAAATCATCCATGCGAACCACCAGCGCTACAATGCCATAAACACCCACAGTAGCCAGTATGGAAACCACCGATAAGGTTAAAATCTGTATACTTAAGCTACTGTTTAAAACCGTACTTAAGGCAATAATGACGATTTCAACGGAGAGGATAAAATCGGTGGTGACGGCTGATTTGATTTTTGTTTTTTCCAAAGCCGCATCCTCTTTGGTTTCTTCAATCGCTGCCTGCCGGGCAGGTTGTTTTTTAGGAAAGAAGTATTCGGCAATTTTTTCAACCCCTTCAAAGGCGAGGTAAAAACCGCCCAGGATAAGTATTACGATGATAGCAGTCGGTAAAAATATATTCAGCAATAAAGCGATTGGGATGATAATTAACTTGTTAACAAAGGACCCTTTGGTAATGGCCCATAACACAGGGATTTCCCTGGATGCTACAAAGCCGGTTGATTTTTCGGCATTCACCGCCAAGTCATCCCCGAGTATCCCCGCTGTTTTTTTGGTAGCGAGCTTGGCGCTCACCGCTACGTCGTCCATCAAAGCAGCAATGTCGTCTAAAATTGCAAAAAAGCCTGATGCCATATCTTTGATTAAATGTGTTTGGAAGCCAAAGTAAATCTTTATTTTGTTAACTACGCGGGTAGGGTGTCTAAATGGAGTATTTTGGAAGAATAATGAGCCACTTTTGGAGCACTCACCGTGTTACAAACACTCTGATTATTTTTGGTTCGGGGTGGCCTTCGGAACACCCCGAACAACGGGGGAGGCTTCTATTCGGTCGAAGAAAGTAGCTTGCAAATGGCGTTGGCTGTCTTCATTTTCTGTCTTTGTCTATCTTTAGTAAATGAATATATATACTTAAATATCAGTTAGTTATCTTGGGTTGGCCGCTTCTGCCTTATCTTAAACTTTGTCTTTCTCTATCTTATTTGTCTTAGGCTGTAATACCCATATTGGTGATGCTGTTGATTTACTGCTGTTTTGGATTAAGTTATCCTTTTTAGACATTTCATATAACAAGTTTCTTATTTTAGTTCTTTTTTGGTCTTCCGAAAGAATATTAGATAATTTTTCCATTAGTAAGTCGTCAAGTTCAGCCCTTGTCGCTTGTTTATACTTAGCCAAAAATTCAATTACTAATTTCTTGTAGTAGGATTTGTCAAATGCTTTGTTTTTAATGTAAGAAGCCTTGTCGTCTGTAATAGCCGCTACTGAAGCTGCTACATAATAATTAGGTTTCCGCCCTTCTATTAATTTCTCCTTTTTTAATGTTATTGCTGCACTGTCTGTTATTGCTAACTTTTTCTGTACCCTATCCAGTAAAACTACTTGTGATAGAGCTAAGTCCTTACGTTGAATAAGAATTTTAGAATAGTTTTCATCAATGGCATGTCCATAAATTTGTAAAACTACCTTATTGGGCTCTGATAACATGTAGTCTGGCAATGGGAAAAATCGGTTTCGTTGTGCCAAATACATTGTGTGAATTCCATAGCCTAAACGGTCAATCATTCCTAAATTCACCAGGCTTTGTTGCATGGCAGCAGTAAAGCATCACTACCTGTATAAAAAAAGCACTGGAATGGCGAACTTTGAGATCGCCAAACCTCCAAAGCTGCCGCCTTATGGCTTCCAGTGCTATGCCAAAATTACACTTTTTTACCCAAGTCGACAACCAAATTCCCCAAAAACCAAAAAAGGTTAAGAAGTCTCAATCAGCCAAAGAAATCTACCGACTAAGCAACTGGCCTGAATATAATAAATCATTGATTTCCAGAGGATTTGTTACGCTTTGGCTTAGTGAAGATACGTTGGCGAATTGGTATTATCAAGGTCCACGCGATGCCGGCGGCCAGTTTCGCTATTCCGACAAGTGCATTCAGGCTGCTTTGGCTCTTAAAGCAGTCTTTCGACTTGCATTTCGACAAACTCAAGGACTGATTCAGAGTGTGTTAGCCACTATGAAGCTGAATTTACAAGTACCAAGCTACACCCAATTATGTCGCCGACAGGCCAAAGTAGTAGCCTTTTCAGCCCCGGTTCCTTCTGAGGGTAGTATTGTCGAAGCTCTTCATCTTGTCATCGACAGTACAGGATTAAAAGTATATGGAGAGGGTGAATGGAAAGTCAGAAAGCACGGAGCTGATAAACGTCGTACCTGGCGCAAACTGCATTTGGCCATTGATGAGGCCACTAATGACATCCACGCTGTTGAATTGACCACCAATGCCGTTAGTGATGCCGATATGGTCAGACCCTTATTAGATGACATTGAACAGTGTGTTGCTAAAGTAGGTGGTGATGGGGCCTACGACCAAGTCAAAGTATATGAGCAGTTGGAAACCCGCCACATTCAGCCCTTAATTCCTCCTCGTGTGAATGCGGTTATCTGGATAGACCAAACAGGTAACGACTTGATTCATCCTCGTAATGAAGCCATTAGGCAAATAGAAATAATCGGGTTAACCGTTTGGAAACGGCAATGTGGCTATCATCGCCGTAGTAAAGCAGAAACAGCCATGTTTCGATGGAAGGCCTGTTTTGGCGAACGGTTAGCTACGCGATTGTTGACTCATCAGCAAACAGAGGCTCAAGTCAAAGCAGCTTGTCTAAATCAATTCACTAAATTGGGAATGCCAAAGTCGGTTAAAAGGCAACCAACATAGCCATGCAACAAAGCCAATTCACCATAGCATTTGCAAGCCAATAATTACGATATTTTTCAGGTGTTTTTTCTCCATCTGAATATTCATCTGGATTACCCTCGAAAAAACTTCCTGCGTTTGAAAAAATTAATTTGTCAATTTTTTCAGTCACCAATATTCGGCTATGTAACGAATAATCTTGATGAGCAATACAATTATGCATAGCCTCTAAAATAGAACGTGTATCGTATTTGTTTACGGTAGTCGAAAGTAATTCATTGTCAGGGAAAAATTTATACTTTACATTCCTAATGTTCTGCAAAACTTTGGTAGTATTTAACAGCAAGGGCGTTCCAAAATGTTCGTATGCTTTTTCTTCAGTTTCAAGTTTCCAAGTTACTTCAGCAATAGCAGGTGACAAATAATGAGATGATTCTTCTTTGCCTAAAAGAATAATAGCGGTGTTGGTTATTTTACCATTGATTGTGATTTTTGCTTTGTCTAAAAATGTAGCTTCATCCCAATTATCAACTTCATTATAAAAAGAGGTACTCGAACTCTTTTCTTTAAATTTTTCTCTTGCCGTTTTCAGTGCATCAATGTCTAAGTCATTTATACTTGCTTGGGCAACAATCTTAGCACTCCAATCTTCTTGCGAATTGTAAATGATGCGAACATAATTTGGATGATTCCTTAAATCTGTTTTGTTACTGCCTATCCTTATAAATGCTTTTTTCTGAAAATGGGTAGGTTCGCCTTTGGCCGATGGGATGCGAAGTAAAACAATGTGCTTTTCAACGTAGTCAAACTCGAAAATTTCAAAATTTATTTTGGGGTACAAATAATTGCGAATGAAAAATTCCAAGTCTTGATTGCCGCCTTGCTTGGCATTTTCAAAAGTAAAATTAGTCCCTTTAACAGTTAGCGTTTCATCTTCAACACCCCACACTAAGTAACCAAAAGGCTTGTTAGCAATTGTTGCTCCATTGCTCATAGCACTAATATATTCACCAATTTGTTCGTTGGTTATGCTGCCTTTGTTTAACTTAAATTCTAGCCACGGCTGCTCTCTTGGTTGACTGCAAAGTTCATTAAGTAATATGCGTAAGTCCGAATCGGTCATTTTATATATTTCTTTCTATTTTGATTGCAAATGTATTTGTTTCATCTTCAGGATGCGGTAACGTTGTACTTCTTTTGATTTTCCTGAATCTTTGGTTGTAGCATTTTATACTGTCATTTGTTCGTTTCTCTGCCAGTTTACTGGCACTTGCAATAACATCTGTATATATACGCCACTTATCCGTTTTTTATCGCTTATAATTGTTTGTTGTCGAGTGTTATTGCGTATATTTCTTATTTGCCCGTGGTTATTGTGGGGTGAGCTTTTCAGCACTGCACTCAACGGATGAACGTTACAAATGCCTTTTTGCGGTATTTCACGAAAGTATAAAACAAAAAAGGCAAAAGCAATCGGTTTGCTCCAATCACTTTTGCCTTCAACAAGAGAAAAACTTACTTCTTCTTCTCCTTCCGCGCCTTGTATTCCTTAAATCGGTTGTTGTATTCTTCCAATTGTTCGGGTTTCAGGCGGGTTTGGTACTCGGGCGGTAGGGCGAGGCGTTCGGGGGCTAAGGTGGGCGATTTGTCAATGAGTTTGTTGCGGCCGCCGGCATTTTTGGTTAGGTCAAACACGTCGTACAATTCGCCCGTCACGGTGTACGATTTATAGGAGAGTTTGTTGCCGTCTACGGTGATGATTTGGTACAGCTGCGTGTTGGAACCGGCGCGGTCCATCCAATCCTGCAACCCAATGGTGTACATTTTGGGTCCGCTGACCGATACGACATAAATAGGGCCATCGGGATATTTGCGGCTTTGGCCCAAGGGCATGTTCAGGCCGCGCCCATAGGTGTGGTCGTGGCCCTGTAAGACCAAATCCACGTGGTATTTTTTGTAAATCGGTTCCATTTTTACGCGCCATTCGTCGTTGTTGCGCCCGGTGGCCGTTGAATAAATAGGGTGATGATGTACGGCAACCGTCCATTTGTTCGGATTTTTACTTAATACACCTACCAACCATTCAGCCTGTGCATCCATGATGGTAGAATCTAATAAAGCGGCCTGTGAATCTAAGGAAATAAAACGAACGCCCTGATAATCGAAATAGTAGGCTGTTTCTTTGAGACGGTCGGGGCCGTTTTCGGGTAACACAAACGAGGGCCGCCAGTGCATCGAAACTTGTCCCTTGCCCGCGGCGTCGCGGTAGTACTCGTGGTTGCCCGGCGTGGCCAGCGTAGGCACCATGCCCGTGATCCAGCCGCCCGCCTCAAACCACTCGCCCCATTGCCAATCGGCGTTGGAGGTCGTGATCAAATCACCGGCGTGGATGATCAAACTGACCGTCGGAAGGGTAGAATAAGCCCCGCGAATGGTGCGCGACCACATCGAACGAATGTCGTTTTGGGCATCGCCGAAGTAAATGAACGAAAACGGCGCGGGCTTGTCTTCGGCCGTTTTGAAGTGAAACCATTCGCTCCATTGCTCGCCTGCTCCTACGCGATAGCTGTATTTGGTATTGGGCTTCAGGTCTTTGAAGTGCACCGAATGGTACATGACCTGTTTTCCCTCAAGAACCACACTTTGGGAAACGGCAGGAACGATGTTGGCTCTTCGGACAAAATCCGGGCCGGCATCGGCTTCGTGGATCGCCCCGACTGCCGCGACAACGGTGGAATCGGTACGCCAATTGACGGATTGGGAGGTAGCCGGGTTGTCTTGCCAACCTAAAATAATGCGGTCGGGAAAGCGGGTAGGGGTATAAGGTTTGTGCGTTTGGGCATGGCCCATAAAAGCACTCCAAATACAAACGAGGGTGAAAACAAGGGAAATATTCTTCATAAGGTTTGGTGATTAGATGCTAACGGAAATTACGTCACAAATAGTTAAAAGTCAAACTTACGGTATTGGGGGAGGATTTAAAAGTTCAGCAGATGCTCAAATTGTTTGTTCTTATTACTTTTTCAGCAAAAGTCTGAAACCGCCTTATACCTTTTCTCTTTCACCTTTACACATCACTTCAGGGCTTCCGCTACCGGCGTGCCGACGTTGCCGCTTGGCGGTAAAATATGCAATAGGGCCGAGAGCGTCGGGGCAATATCGGTGATCGAAGTGCGGCGCAGGGTTTCCCCCTGTTTTACCCCCCAACCGTACAGCACAAAAGGAACGTGCGTGTCATAATTGTGCGGCGTGCCGTGGTCGGTGCCGATAGCATCGCCCGCAAACCAACCCGACTGCACCACGATCTGCACATCACCGCTTCGTTTGGCATTCACGTTGTTTTTGTAAAGCTCCAACTGATACGAATTCAGGTCGGCCGTGTGCAGGCTTTTCAGGTTGATTACATCGGCAATGCCCGGAAGGGGCAACAGCGCTTCACGTACGGTTTGGTAGGCCGATTCTATCGAGATCTTCTTTTCGCGTAAAAGTGCTTTATTGAAATACAGTTGATAATTCTCACTGCCGACAATGTATTTTCCTTCCCCGAAAGCCGTGTTCAGTGCCTTTTTGATGGTTTCATACAGTACTTTCACGTCAATGAGACCGGCGGGTAATTTGTGTTGTTGCCAAAACGCCGGAACATCCATCGCCCCGTGGTCGGCAGAAAGGAAAACAGTGTAATTGCCTTTTCCCACCCATGCATCAAGGGTAGAGAGCAGGTCGGCCAATTCCAAATCCAAGCGTAAGTAGATATCCTCCTGTTCAACCGAAGTAGGCCCGAAGGCGTGTCCGATACGGTCGGGGGTGGAAAAGCTGATAGCCAAAAAATCGGTGTCTTTGCCTTTGCCCAAATGCTCGCCTTTCAGGGCCGCGATCGCCATGTCTTTGGTCATGGTATTGCCCCAAGGCGTGGACGTTACTGCCCCAAACGCACTCCCGGCCTGCCCGGCCAATTCATAGGGAAAAACGGGTTTGGCGGCTCCGGCCAACTTGGTCTCGTAGGGTTGGTCATCGGGGGTACTTTCGACGTAGGCTTCTATGGGCAAGAGGGTTTTCCAACCGTTTTTGGTGTACTCAGCGGGCAGCTTTCGCGCATTAAAATCAACGACCCACTGCGGTAATTCGTTGGTATAGAAAGTACTCGTGACCCATTTGCCCGTTTTGGAATCGTACCAGTAAGCGCCCGTAGCCGTATGTCCGGCCGGCAAAATGGAGCCGCGGTCTTTGATGGCGACACCGATAGTTTTGGAACGGAAGTTGTTAGCGATTCGCAATTGGTCGGTCACCGTGGAGGTGAGTAAGTTGCGCGGCGACATTTTGCCCGCGGCGGTGTTGGTACTTCCTACAATCTTTACGGTGGTATCTTCCACACAATACACGTTTCGGTCGGCGTAGACATCGTACCAATCATTACCCACAATACCGTTGATGGCAGGAACAGAACCGGTATAAATGGCTGCGTGACCGGCGGCTGTTACCGTTAAGGCATAGGGATAATGGTGGTTACGGCAGTTAAAGCCGCCGTTGAGCAACCGTTTAAAACCGCCTTCGCTGTATTTGTCATAGTAGCGATAGAGATAATCGTAGCGCATTTGGTCAACCACAATTCCTACTACCAACTTAGGACGGGCTAAAGGAGGTGTCGGTTTTGTTTTCTTAGTCGATTGAGCTGAAACGACTCCGTTGATAAGGAAAAATACAAAAAGTGCGGATATTTTTTTCACAATAGCTGATGGTTTTGCTAACCCGTTATTCGGTCAATAATGGCGTTTGCCCGGGCACCTGTTGCCCCCGTACTTGGGCATTTGCCTTCGCCCCGTAATTCCTGCACAATGGTTTCAATTAAAGGCTGTTGCACGTGTTCAGGATACGGAATCAGGTATTCTTCCGCACCTGCTTCCGTTTCTACTTTAATGGTGAACCGTTCAAAAAATGAAAACGTGATTTTTCCTTTGGAACCTATCAGTTGCGATTCGTCGAGGCGTTGTTCTTTGTTGAGGGTGTAGCACCAACTGCCCGTACCCACTACGCCCGATTCAAATTCAAAGTTGGCTACGACAATATCATCAGCGGCATACAGCCCGGCTTGATTTCGGGCCATGCCTTGAGCATTTTTGATGGGGCCGAGGGCATATTCCAAAAAATCAAACTGATGAGAGGCCAAATCATGAAAATGACCGCCTCCCGAAATTTTGGGGTCAACGCGCCAGCGCGGTTGGGCGTTTTCCCCCGTTTCTTCGGCATAGGGGTTGTAGTGGATTTGGACCGTTACCAAGCGAATTTCGCCGATGACTTTCCGGTCGATCAATTCTTTGACCTTTAAAAAATAGTCTAACGAACGACGATAATAGGCCACAAAAAGCGGCACCCCGGTTTCGCGACTGATCTGATTCATGGCGTCGCATTCGGCCGTGTTGCGGGCCATGGGTTTTTCCACATAGACGGCTTTACCCGCTCTCATGGCCTTGGCGGCATATTCCAAATGTACATCGGGCGGGGTGGCAATGTAAACGGCGTTGACGTCGGGGTCGTTGATTAATTCATCGACGCTTGTGTACCACTTGGGCACGCCGTGGCGTTGGGCGTAGTCCGCGGCTTTTTCGGCACTTCGGCCCATGACAGCCACCAAAGCGGAATGAGGTGTTTTGTTGAAAGCCGGGCCGCTTTTCTTTTCGGTGACGTTACCGCAGCCGATCATTCCCCATTTGATTTGTTGCATAAATTTATTGATTAATCTGATTATCAGTGAGTTATTGTAAATAGAAAACCTGTCGGTGCAAAAGGCAAATAGGCAAAAGGCAAATGGCAAATAGGCAAAAGGCAAGGGGCAAAAGGCAAATGGCAAATAGGCAAATAGGCAAATAGGCAAATAGGCAAATGGCAAATGGCAAGGGGCAAAAGGCAAATGGCAAATGGCAATTCTGTATTCATAAATCGACAATCGGCAATCGACAATCTCCCATCACTTATGTTTTCCATTTTTAAGGTTGGGCTTGGAGCGCCAGGTGGCTTCGGGCCCAAATCGAGTGAAATACGTTTTTTTGTCCAACTTCTCGTAGGCCGGATAGTGATACAGCGCCCGATTGGTTAATAGAAAAAAGACGCTTGAAATGACCAAAGCACCAATCGCCATTCCCCACGCTTTCCTGTACAAAGGCTGAAAAGAGGAAAGATTAACGGTAATGAGCGCCTCTTTTTCTTTGGGTAAGGTCAGAACAAGCAACGTTGCCGCAATCGCATGGAATGTAATGACCCATTCGGTCAGCAGTCGGGAAGAGTGCCAACCGACCAAGGCGCGTTCAAAATTACCGATTACCATCACCCACAATAAAATCAAAAAAAGCAGTTGACCTTTGCCCAACCACGTTTTGGGAATCAATGATAAGGGTTCCTGAAAATGCCTTCTGATCAGCAGGATAAACAAAATAAGCAGCAATAACCACGTCAGATTAAACCAACCGTCGGGAGTAAGGTGCAGAAAATCAACGTGCGGCAATCGGCCGATATACGGCACGTCCCAGAGGGCGGGTAGTGACTCCGAGGTGCCGTCTGCTTTGACAATGGTCTGTTGCCATACTTCGGCATTGAGTTGGCTGCTCCATTCTTCTACGTTTTTAAACAAATTGACGTAAGGAACGGCGAGCAAGACAAAAACGGTCATAAAACCCAACGCCCATTTTTCGTTGGGTAATTTGGAAACCGACGTAGTCGGATGCGTTGGAATTCGAGTAGCCAACAGTGCCAATACGGCAGCCATCGCGATGCCGTTGACAAAACCGTAGCTTTGCTCCAGAAAACTGTGCCAATTCTGTTGTTGCCAATGCGCCCAATCGGCCATGCTTTTTTGGTACACTTCGCTGTCGGATACATTAATTCGCGCGTTGCCGGGAACCATCAACAGTTGTTTGAGCCATTGAATACCCGAAAAGCCCAATCCGCCAATGGTACCGCTCACCACTGAGGCGTAGGCTACGGGCAGGTACTTATTTCGTCGCATCCAAAGGGTCATTCCTACAAAAACACCCGTAATGCCGGCCCAGTCGTCGCTGCGCGGCGGGGTCATGCGCAGCCCGCCGATAGACGTAAAAAAGAGACTGCCCAACACAGGAAACAGCAGAAAGGAAATCAGCCAACCGCCGGCCATGTACACAATAAGTGAAGAGCCGTCGCGAAATTTACCGAAACGGATAAAATACAGCGTAATGCCCAACACGATACCGATGAACCAACCGATATGTTGCGGGTAATCGCCGAACCATTGGGGCCAGTTATTGAGAAAGTTATGCGCTTCAAAAGCGGGCCGTCCCGTTTCGGGAATGATATAGGTCGGGTCGCCTAAGGGGTAAGTAAGAAATGAAGCAAGCGACCGGTCAAGTCCCGCTTGTTGCAAAAGCCATTGAAGGAGCCAACCGATGGCCCCGCCGGTCAAGATAAATAGGGGCAATAGGAGGCGGTTTTGTTCTTTACGTTGCCGCAAATCATAGATTCCTGCGGCCAGCAACGCAAAAAAAGCAGGCAAGTAATCGGCATCAAACCAATACAACGGGCTTTTGTGACGCGACCAAGTATGGTCAAATTCAATACCCGATTGCAGCCAATTGGCCATCGGTTCTTCTATTTGATCCTGAACAAACCACACTGCAAAAAGCAGAAAAACCGGCTTAGTGAGTTGAACCAACCGTTCTTTTTCTGCTACGGCCGCCAACGCGGTGCCGGCACCACCAAGCGCAGCCCATAAGAATCCGATGTAAAAAAGTCCGATATAGCCGTACCATTGGGAGGGTAAATGGCCGCTTTCGGTGGAGGAAATCACCTGCATATAGGAAATGGAGCCGCCGAATCCCCAGCCGATGGCTCCGAAGAAAGCAAAATAAAGCACGCGTTCGCGCCAATCTTCACGTCCGGACAGCAGACAGCCTGTGATAGCGGCCAAACACCCCGCAAACGCAGCACCGTATTCATGACCGAAATTGCCGCGAATTCCCCAACCGATGGAGAGGGAAATTCCTACTAACAAAAACGTACTTAATCGCCAACCGGGCGTTGTGGAAAAAGAAGCCGAGGAGGTAGAGCCGACCGCCATGAGGGATGTTGGGTTAAAAAAATCTATACAACTAAGGAAGCCGAAGCATCGGCATTGGGCAGATCACCGGCGGCTTTTTTAATGAGGTTCATATCGTGCTGTAACCGTTGGCTGAAAAGCGCCACGTCAAAACTGTGTACCACGATATTGACCCCTTCTTTCATCCACTTGATTTGTCGTTCCGGTTCTAATGAAAAGTGAATCCCGATGGAGAGCCCTTTGGCGCGCGTTTGGTGAATAATGCTCCGTACGGCGGCTTCAAAGTCCGGATGGTCGTATTGTTCGGGCAAGCCTAAACTTACCGACAAATCGTGCGGACCGATAAACACCGCGTCCAAACCGGGAACGGAAAGAAGCTCGTCCAAGCGTTCGAGGGCAGGAACGCTTTCGATGTTGGCAATGCAAATGTTGGAAGCGTTGTGGGTCGAAATGTAGGCTTGCAACGTCTCCGTCATGGCTTCCGTCCCATTCAGATAACGCTGTAATTTTTCTCCTTTCAACGGCCGGAACTTGACAGCCCCTACCAATTCCCGAATTTGCGCGGCATATTCCAAATAAGGAGCTACCACCCCCAAGGCTCCGCCGTCAATGACCTGACAGGCCAAAAAGGGATTGGGCTCGGGAATCCGTACAATAGGCGTAATGCCCAAGGCTCGGAAAATTTGGCACATTTTGGCTAATTCGGCGCGGTCTAACGGAATATGTTCGGTATCAATAAAGACAAAATCAAGTCCTGCCCGTTTGACCGCCGCCGGCCACATCGGCCCCGTCGAAGTGAAGCAAGTGCCGTACACATTTTGTCCGTTTTTTAATTTTTGAAGTAAGTCGGGAGTAGTTGCTGTGCTCATGGGTCTTCCTGTTTCAGATAGAAACAGTACTTGTCGCCGAAGGAATAAGGCTATTTCAAAAGCCTACTATTTTAGAGACCCGATAGCCTTTATTCATTGAAAGAAGGTATTAGAAGAATGACGAATGACGAATTGGAGATGCGAGGGACGAACCGGGAATGACGAGGGGAGAATTTAGGATAAGGGTAGTGCACCGGAACAACGAATAACGGATATACAACTAACGAATTAATGCATATATGAAGAACCTTCCCATTATTGACGTCGCCATCATTTTGCTGTATTTAGCGGGGATGGTGGCGGTCGGTGTTTATTTCTCGCGGAAAAATCGTCAGGGCAACAGTAACAATGCCGAACAGTTTACGACGGCTTCCGGGCAAATTCCCGGCTGGGCCATCGGGATGTCGATCTATGCTACGTTTCTGAGCAGTAACACGTTTCTGGGCGTACCGGGCAAGGCGTTCGGCAGCAACTGGAACTCGTTTGTGTTCAGCCTTTCGATGCCGTTGGCGGCTTGGGTCGCTACTAAATTTTTCATTCCTTTTTACCGCAATACGGGTGAAGTATCGGCCTATACCAACTTGGAACACCGTTTTGGTGCTTGGGCGCGCACGTATGCAGTGGTCTGTTTTTTGTTAACCCAATTGGCCCGCATGGGTTCCATCTTTTTCGGGATTGCCCTCAGTTTGCAGGCATTGACCGGTTATCCAATGGCTACCATTATGGTCGTTGTCGGGATATGCATCATTTTGTACACCGTCATGGGCGGGATGGAAGCGGTGATTTGGACCGAAGTAGTGCAGGGCGTCATCAAAACCGCCGGGGCAGTACTTATCCTGTGGTTGGTGGTGGACGGTATGTCGGGAGGCGTCAGCAAGATCATTGACATCGGAAAAGCCGACGATAAGTTCAGTTTAGGGAGTTATGCCTTGGATTTTGCACAACCGACGTTCTGGGTAGTGCTTCTCTATGGTTTTTTTATGAACCTTAACAATTTCGGAATGGACCAAAATTACGTACAGCGCTACCACACGACAACTTCGGTGAAGGAAGCGGCCAAATCGGTTTGGTTGTGTGTGTATTTGTACGTGCCTATTTCGCTGATATTCTTTGTGTTGGGTTCGTGTTTGTACGCATATTACCAAACCAACCCGGAATTGTTGGAGGCGGTAAAATTACAGGCTGCGGCCGACAAACTCCCCGGCGGTACCCAACAGGCGATCCGAGAGTTGGCCGCTACGCTTAAACCCGCTGACTTTGGGGATAAAGTCATGCCGCATTTTATGGTGACCAAAGTGCCCGCAGGGATGTTGGGGCTGATCGTAGCCGCTATTTTATCGGCGGCCATGAGTACCATCAGTTCGGGAATGAACGCCTCCGCTACGGTGTTTTCGGTCGATATTTATCAACGCTATTTCAAACCCAATCTCTCCGGTGACCAATCGCTTCGTTTGCTGTATATTGCTACGACCGTCTTCGGTCTGTTGGGAATGGTCACGGGTATTGCCATGATCGGGGTGAAGAGTATTTTAGATGTATGGTGGGTGTTGTCCGGCATTTTTGCGGGAGGTATGTTAGGGCTGTTCCTCTTGGGCATCATCTCCCGACAAACGCGCAATACAGAAGCACTGACGGCTACGATCATCGGACTGCTCGTGATTCTTTGGATGACATTTTCGGCGCAAATCCCCGATTCATTGGGTTATCTCCGCAGCGCGTTTCATCCCAATATGATCATTGTGGTAGGCACGTTAACGATATTTTTGGTCGGGGTTCTCTTGACGAAAATACGCCGTAACGTCCCTGAAAAGGCCGAAAAGGAGCCGATCAGCTAAAAGGTATTGCAATTTTCGGGGCTTTGGCACGTTTGTTGAGCAGAGGGTTTTATCTTCTGTCCTAATCCTCAAAATCCCATGGAAGCACCGAAAGAATTTGTAGCTTTGCTGCGCGATACGCAATTGATTTTGGAT
>JAXLVD010000012.1:0-240396 GCA_046329125.1 Spirosomataceae bacterium
TCTGTTTATAGGACTTTAGTTATTATATCTGTATATCAGCTATTTATACAAAATAATTTATCACTGTTTATTGCTGTTATGCGTTGGTTTTGTAACTTTGTGGTGCAAGTTGTGGTGCAAGTGAATTTAGTTGCACCACAGAAAACGACCACTTGCACCACAAAAAATATGGCAACCGTAAATCTATTTTTCGACACCCGTGCCACCGTAGAAAACGAAGGAATTATTAAAATCGTTATCACTCACGACCGGATAAAACGGCTTTATACAACGGGAATTAAAACCAATGCCGACCAATGGGAGTTTTTGCCCAAAAAAGGGGAAAAGTTAGACAACCGGGTTAAAGACGAAACGCGTATAAAACTGTACCATGACATTTACAGTATGCCAAACGGCTTCTACCGACGCGCTGAAAACATCGTAGAAAAGTTGGGAGTAAACTTTGACTTTGATAGCTTCAAAGACCTCTACGACAATTGGGGCAAAGAGAAGAAAGCAGAAGCCGAAAAAACGGATTTACTCAAAGCCCTGTCTGCAAAATCAGAAACACTTTTGAAAAACGGGCAAGTGAGCCACGGCACCAACTTTGGAGCATTGGGTAAGTCATTGCAGAGATTTATCCATACCCTTACAAAAAGCGAGTTAAAAGAGTATGGATTTTCCGTTGGTAATGTTCGTAACCCGCAACCGTTTACGCTCGAATATCGGCATGTTACACCCGACTTTTTGAAGCACTATGAGGAATGGATGTTACACGAAGGGAAAGCCCCGCAAAGCCCTAAAAGCAAACCCGCAGGCGTGAGCATTACTACCGTTAGCATTTATACTCGCGCCTTACGAACGCTGTTTAATGAAGCCATTGAAGCAGGTATCATAAAGCAAGAGTCCTATCCATTCAGCACAAGAAAAGGAAGCGTTAAATACGTTATTCCCGAAAGTGAAAATATCAAAAAGGCGTTGAGCCGGACCGACATTGATAAAGTGAAAGCCTATCAACCCGAAGCCGAATCTATGGAGCAACGGGCGCACGACCTTTGGCTTTTTAGCTACTACGGTAACGGTATGAACATTGCCGACGTTTGCCGACTCAAGCAAAGCAACCTCACCAAAGACTATATTCATTTTGAACGAGCCAAAACCAAAGCAAGCAACAAAAAAAAGCCTATTATCATTTCTGTAAAAATCAGTGAAGTAATGATGCGAGTAATAGAACATTGGGGCAATAAAGACAAAAGTAAAAACGCCTATGTGTTCCCGTTTCTGAATACCGTTATGGATGCCAACCAACAAAAACAGACGATTCACCAAGTAATTAAAATGACCAATAAGTACATGAAGCGGATAGGGGAGAAATTAGGCATTGAGGGAGATTTAAATACCTACGCGGCCCGGCACAGTTTCGCTACTACTTTACAGCGTACCGGCGCACCTATCAGTTTTATTCAAGGTCGTTTGGGGCATAAGAAATCAAGCACGACCGAAATTTATTTAGCAGGGTTTGAACCCGAACAGGAATCTAAGTTTTTAAGCGAGTTGTAAATTTGCATTGTTAATGAATTAGTTAATTTATAGATTTGTTAGATGAATCAGGAACGCTATGAGTTTGAAGCCGACCCTACCGCAACCATTTACGAGTTTGTAAGCGTAGGTAAAAGAGGGTTTTTTAAAAAGCGAATTACTTTTCAGTTGATTCAACCGCCTAATGTGTACAATTTAGGGTTTGGAGATATAAACCTACTTACCGACCAGATTGACGATTTGGCCGTAACTAACAATGGAGATAGCCAAAAAGTATTGGTAACGGTAGCGAACACAGTATTAAATTTTACGGGGATGTATCCCGAAGCGGTAATATTTGCCACAGGTAGCACCCCCGCCCGAACGAGATTGTATCAGATAGGCATTACTAACAACCTCAACGAGATAACCGAAAACTTTGAGGTTTGGGGCTATGCCAATGAAAATTGGAGCATGTTTAAAATCAATACTGCCTACGAAGCATTTTTAGTGAAACGAAAACAATAATCCACATGAGAGCCACCAAAATAAATCCCGAATTGAGTAAATACGCAAGTGTTTTGAGCGAACACGATAAACGCGCCAAAGAGTTTTTAGATAGAGTAGGTTTACCCCCGCAAATCTTGGAAGCGCAAGCGGCCAAAGCCAAAGCCGCTGAACTATGCGAAGTATTAAAACAGCACCGCTTACGCCACCACCTGACACAAACTGAATTAGCCGATAAAGTAGGAATGCAAAAGGAATTTATTAGTCGGATCGAAAACGGAAAAGTAGATGTGCAACTTTCTACTTTCCTAAAAATCATTGAGGGTTTGGGGTTGCGTATGACAGTGACGGAGTAAAAGTTAAACTATTGAAAAATTTCAAAATGGAATCAAAAGATTTTAGAGATTCTAAGCAAATCCAAAATGAAGCCAATTTTTTCCTCCGGATATTAGCAAAAGAGGCTGTAAAAAGAGGCATTTCCCTTAAGGATTTGGAAAAAAAAGGATACATTACTTATAAAGATGGCAGGCTTATTAGTAGAAATACAATTGTTAAAATATTTAAAGAGTGGGAGCTGTTAGTTATAGACGGTATAACTGTAAATATGAAATTAGGTGATTTACAGCAGTTTAAAGCTAAATCTATTTCAAATATTGCTACTGCTTCCATAGCAAATTCAGGCTGTAAGATAGAATTACAAAAAGATGATAGGCTTGGTCTTTGTGATTTGGAGGGGAATGTAATTGGGACTTTGCCGTTACCATCTTCTGATATTTTTTTGACACAAATGATACCTAAGTATTTAGAAGTTATAGAGAAAAAAAAGAATAGTATAAGAATAGATTTTGGTGAAATTGAGGGCGAGTTAAGAAATTGGCTGACAGCTACTCACGGTATTGGAAAAATTGGAGAAAACAGATTCTTAAAATGGTTTATTGATAAAATTGACCAAACTGTTATTAAAGGGTATGGAACGTTTATTATCTCAAAAACTGCTACGGAATTTAATTGGTTTTTTACTAAAAACGAATTTACACCTGATGTTATAGAGGAACACTTAAACGCATATTGTCTTTATGTTAAGAGTAAAACAATTACTGAAATAGAACACAAGGAAATTAGCATTTCAAAAGAAAATATTGAACTAATTTATAACGCATTATCCCCATATTTCATAGAACAGAAAACAAAATTAAGAGATTTGTTGGAAGGTAAAACGATTGGAGGAAAGGTAATATTCAATGATAGCGCCAAAGTATTATGTAATACATTTAACACCCTTCAACAAGCTGGCAAGATAGGAGCAACAATAGAGCAAATAAAGGTTTGGCTATGCAATTATTTTCAAACCAACCGAAAGCCTTACGACCTGAGTCAAGGCAAAACATTAGACCGATACTTTCAAGAAATAATTGAGAGGGACCGCCAAATACTACTGCCAACTATCAAAAGTCTGATAACTTTCGATAAGTACTAAAAACGGTTCAAAATTCGTATTTCATTCGTAAAACATTCGGTAAAGTTCGACAAGCGTCGGACTTTTTTTTATGTCTTTATTTAATTATACCTATGCAAAATCATTTAAATCAATGATTTATGCCACAGATAATTTTAGTCGGAATGGAGGTTTCTGACTTCTTAGAAGAGCTTCGAGTCATCACCCAAGAGCAACGTCCACTTATTTCCTCAGCAGAGCCTACCACGGGCAAACGTTACCTGACGGCAAAAGAAGCCGCTGCTTTTTTAGGTATTAAGCTACAAACACTTTATCAGAACATTGAAAAATTGCCAAGTATCAAAAAACACGGGAAGCTTTTCTTTGTGGAATCTGAACTAATCGCATATATGGAAGGAGGTCGCGAACTATGAAAACAAATGTTTCAGAGTTTCTAAAAGCCGTGCCTAATCTCCAAAAGATTGAGAAGTCACTGATTCAACGTTTGGCAGAACGTTTCCAATTTTGCCCCGAAGTTTTTGAGTTACTTATTGAGAGTAGTTACAAAAATAGAGAGAATTAAGCTTAAAAATTCTCTCTATTTCATACTCTGACTTTTAGGATGGGACAATATACACGTTTTTTTACGTTCCCTGTAGAATTCTTACAGGGAGCGTTTACCAACATTAAGCGCGTTTGTAACAACGCAATTGATTACGCGGTATTTGTTAGGTGTAACAACTACGACGAAAGCCCCGACGAAGCTTTTGAGTTTTTCGGCATTAACGGTAATCCCGATTTAAGCGCGAAGAACGGGGAATCGCTTTTTATTAGTTTCGACAAAGCACCTTTGGTAAGTGTGAACAAAGCCATCATTTTTGACTTTCTTCAAAACTCTAAAACTGATTTTGAGATTTCCGTTTTTTGTTGTTTTTGTGGGCTACGTTCCATTATCGGAACAAAAGCCTATATTAAGACCACTAACGAGTTTTTGTTAGCCCGGATGTTTGGTTATAGAAGTATTGAAGAGTTAAACAAGTGTGTCTCTGAATCAGAGTACTTTCAAAAACATTTTTCTACGCTACAGAAAATTCGGTACCAACTTACAGAGAAAATAATTAGGAACGAGTTGGAAGCAGATTGGGGTTTAAAGTATTACTCAAATCAATTCAGAGGTTTCTTTGCTTCTTTTCAACTGGATTTTGAAAGATTGGTATTGATTGCTGAAAAAAGCCGAAAATCATTCAAACAAAAAGAGAAGCGAGCAACTGCAAAAGAAGTTGTTGAAAAAGTAAAAAAGCGGCTCAATGGATAAGTTCAAAGATACCACACCTATAATAAGACTTTCGCAACTGCTATCGTAGCCGAACAGCAACATAATTTCAAAACTACCGCACCTATAATAAGATATTGTAATAAGACTTTTAAAAAGATACTCTAAAAAGATATTTAAAAAAGGTCTTCGAATTTTTTTTCATTGTTTGAAAACAACAGGATTTTACAAAAATGAAAGGACAGACAAATAACCCCAATGGCAGGCCGAAGGGTATTCCCAATAAGGTAAATAAAGACCTAAAAAGTCGTATTGCTCAAATCGTAGAGAATGGCTTTGAGACAGTAGAAGCTGATTTAAAGGCATTGGAAGCCAAAGACCGAATAAACACGTATCTCAAACTTTTAGAATACATCATACCCAAACAAAGAGAGACAAAAATAGATATTGGAAGCTTGTCAGATGCCGAAGTAGAAGCATTGCTTAATAAAGCAATAGAAACATTAAAGTAATGGACAAACGAAAAATTTTAGAGGCGGTTTTGAATGGAGATGCTGCCCAACTTCAAAAATTAGTGCCTGTTTACAATTTGGAAAAACTAACAACTGAACAGCTGTTCAAATTGCGCTCGCACGAAGCCCGGACAACTTTACTTAGTGAGGATGACGCGGTAATAATTGCAGACAGTATCCTAAATCATAAATCAGGCATAAAAACCCGGCAACAGAAAATAAAATTAATCCAGAGGTTATTTTCTGAGGTCGTTGTGCTGGAGTTGATAAAGGCAAAGTTTCCGTATCTGTTAATGTTTTCTGAAGGTTTGGTTTACAGTCATGGCGAACGGATAAATGGCAAGTATGAGCTATTCTTTACTGATATACCTAAATACGAAGAAATGCGGCGGGAGGGGAACCAAATTCGCACTTATTCGATAACAGAAGAACGCTTTTTAGTGTTAAAGGCATTTTTTCTGACTTTACCACAGGCTCAAAGGATTTTAGATGGGAAAAACGGTGTGTATTTAGGTTTTTGCAGTTTAACCGAAGAATCTACACTCAAAAGAGAATTAGAAAATTATCTTTAAACGGACCTTTTGTCGAACCATATGCATAACTCTAGACCCTTGCTATAGATTTAAATTATTATTGCTTATTCTTAGCAAACATTAAATACACATTTTGAAAATAAAGTATATATTTTTTGTTTAGGCAAACCAAGGTTGTAATTATTTTCTTTTTAAAAGAGCTTTTGAAGGAAGTTTAGTTCTGTCTACTATTTTTTGGTATTCTTTATGCTTAAAAGTATGTGTTTGACAATGATTTACAATTCGATATTCCATTATTTTTTTTGTAGTTTTTGAAAATCCATCCGACTCAATTCTGTCATAAATCTCATCTATTTGAAGATTTTTATTATACCACATAAAAATACCATGCTTAATAATAAATGATGCAGGTGTATTTTCAGCGTTGCAGACTTTCTCTACGATATTTGTTAATTTGTTTGAGCCTAAGGAATGAATTATTTTACTATTGAGGGTATATATTATAGTAAAGTTTATATTCCAAAAGAGATTTTGTACAAATTTCTTTAGTTTTTCTTTGTCAAGAAAAAGTTTTTCTTTTTCTCTTAAAGTTTCTTTTTCATCTATTAATTTTATTATTCTTTTAGAAATAAAATCTTCAATGAAATTTTGAGAATCTTCGTTTTTTATTAAATCTATAAAAGATGATATAATCCTTAAATGAACATGCATTCCCTCCCTAAATACAGTTTCAAGTTGCTCAGACCTTAATGAGCCAGCGCGATTTTTAATAATTATTCCCATGACTTCAACAGTCTTTATACTCCTCCTCATTTCTATTGCGAATGCATCATCTTCATTATCATCTTCACTCTGCACATGTTCATATTTATTACTAAAAGCCTCTTTTTCAATTCTATCTTTTACTTTTAATTCTCCGGCTCTATATGATTCTGCAGATTCGTTCGCTGCAGGAAGAACTGCTCTAACAACTTCATCAATCCTACTGTCAAAAAAACTTAATTCTTCTTTACTTAAGCTAGCAGGGGGATATTTTTCAAACAAAGTCATCGCATTTAATATAATTTCATCTAATACCTGAGGGTTTTTATCGTGATGAGATATGAAAATTATTATATAAGCAAATTCATCAATGTGTAAATTGCTTATTATATTTTCGATAACCCTAAAATTTTCTTTAATATTATCAGCGAAATATTTTGCTGCAAAAAAATAATAGATATAAGGATAAGTGAAGGAGTAGTCTCCAAGGTCATCTAAACCAATAAGATTAGTATTTTGAAGATTTCTTAGTAAATCTTCAATGCTTACAGTAAGATTAAATTTTATTTTATATTTGTTAATATATTCAGAGAACTCATGTGCACTTATACGTTTATTTTTGGATTCAAATATATAAAAAGCAAACTCCGATAAAAAGTTGATATATGTATCAATATCATCATTTTTCACTCCTTCTTTTCTTAAATAAAGGTAAATTAATGTTTGATATATGTATCCTTGCGAAGTTATATTGTTATCTAAAGGTTTATTTATACTATCATAACTACTAATGAATGATAGAATAAAAAATGGATAAGATGGCATAATGCCATTCCCAATAAGCTTTCCTAATGCAGTATCTACTAGTTCTGTTTTATTATCTATCTCTTGATAAATTTCATTTTCGTTTATCCACGGATTGTCTGCTAATAAAACCCAGTTTTTTATTAATTCATATCTTTGACTAGGTGTGAATTCATTAATTTTATACTGAAAATATGAATCAATAAAACTCTCATTTTTTAGATTTATACTAAATACATCATCAACAATTAATATACAATGCAAATATTCAGAAAAATTAGCAACTAACTTTTCTTTATGTTTTGCAGTATGAAAGTCGTCAACAATGGGTACTATTTTATTAACATCTAATTCACTGAACTTTATTTCAGTTTCATATTGTTCGGTAAAGGATTTTTCTAGCTTAGATTCAAAATTTCCCAAATACTTATTTTTACTATCATTAATATAGATAGGGACAAAATTATTTTTCCTTAAATAGGAAAATAACTGTTTGCAGATTGTTGTTTTTCCTGATTGGTTTTCACCTGCTATAAGTATTTTTTTGTTTTCATAAAATTCATTCTGTATTTCTTCAACTTCAACCTCTTTACTAAAGTCTTTCGTAAAATTGGATTTTTTCAGCAGAGGACTAACAAAAATATCATCAAGTAAAATTGATTGTTTACTCGAATGTGCCCTAGAAAGCATTTCACTACTTTGAAGAAATAATTGAAATTCACGTTTTATTTCAATTGATATTTTTTTTTACTACTTTCTGTGTTTCTCATGTCTCGAATTGTTAAATCGTAAAGAAATTCATATAGCAATAAATGTTTATTTTGATTTAACACATTTTTTTCTAAAGAATTACTCCTCCCTCCACTTCTAGTGTCTATCCAAGTATATAATTCCGAATACTCAGAAAAGCTTCTTAGCTTTTTCAAATTTTGCTTGATATAATCATTTCCGAAAGAAGTGTTTAATTCGTCACCTGCTTCAAAAGACTCCTCAGTTAACGAGGCAGTTTTTGCGCTCTCTCTTGCAAATTCTTTAGGTAAAATATCACTACCACTCCATTCTAACTCTTTAAAATCATGCATAGCAGAATTCTTAAGGTATTTATTTCGTGCCTTCTGAATACTTTTTAAAACCTGTATTACAAATTCATTTTGGCATACTTTAAAAGCAAATATTTCTGACCCTTTTAAGATAATGTCAGTATCAATGTTCATAAATTGGTTGATTTCAAAAAAGTTTCGAGTCTCACCTTTATGAATATTAAAAGCTAATTCCAATTCTGTTATTGGAACCAAACTAACTATCTCTTCAGTATTGCTTTCTCTCTTTAGTAAAAATAATAAATCCTTTTCCAATACAGACTTGTGCTTTTTAAGTGCATATATCCAATTACTTCTGTCAATAGCGTTATCTTGTTTGGATGGGATTATTGCAATTAAATCTAAATCGCTTTTAGAAGGAGTGAACATTTGGCCTTTTTGGTATATGGAGCTGCCAAATAAGTATAAAGTATCTAATCCGATTTCCCTGTCCACAGTCTCTTTCCAATTTTTGATTAATGCTTTTATTTCATTTGTCATAATTATTTCAATTAATTTTAGTGAAAAGCCTTTTGAGTCTTTATCGTGATAGTGTCTAGGAATTATCTATAGTCACTATAAAGCATAATCTATCTTATTCTACGCATTTTCCATAAAATATTGTAATTGTTTAGGTGCCTTGTAAATTACTAAAATACTGATAATCAATTATTTAACATTCTTATGCTCACACAATTTCTTGGAAAACACTGTATTTTTTGACTTTTTAAGGTTTACTTTAATCAAAAATTGTACTTTTCTAATCGAACAATTGCCTTTATATTGTACTTTTTAAGTAAAAAGGGTACCTAAACAGTTACAAAATATTTACCAAACTGCAGTTATAGCTTCAATTTAAGTAATTCAAAGTGTTATGAGCAAAAATGACACTGTTGTATTTGGCTTTCCTCTCATTCTTCGATTTCTAAGTGAGTTGAATTGTAATGTGGATACCTTGACTTAATCAATATTTAAAGAATTTTATCCTATATAAGGTTTTTTTCAGACTAATTACATCAAATAATAAAGGATTCTCAGCCGAAAATCCCAACTGACCAGAGAATCGAAATAAATGCATAATGCGAATTCTGAAAAATTCAATGAGATTGATTTAAGCTTAATAAAACACTTTATTATTCCTTAAACTCTCCCGAAGACTTTTATTGAAAGTTACTTTTTGTGGTGCAAGTTGTGGTGCAAGCAAAATAAAAAAGCAGTCACAATTTAATGTAACTGCTTGATTATCAAGTCGGGATAGCGGGATTTGAACCCACGACCCCTTGCCCCCCAGACAAGTACGCTACCGGACTGCGCCATATCCCGATTCGGCATTTGCACGTGGTCAAATGTCGGGCAAAAGTAGATGTTTTTTCAATAACTGTCAAATCAAAACCGGATTATTCCCTCAATTGTTGGCTTTCTTTTTCTAAAAATGCCTCAAAACGCGCTCGCAGCCGATGATAATAACCGATCAGTTCTTTGGCTTGTTCCGTTACAACGGCCCCGCCTCCTTTTTCGCCTCCGGTTTGGGTCAACACGAGCGGTTCGGCTACTTGGGAATTGAGCGAGTTGATCATTTCCCACGCTTTCTTGTACGACATGCCCATTTGTTTCGCTGCTTGATTGATTGAACCGGTGGCCGCAATACGCTCCAACAACTCGACCCGGCCCGGTCCTAAAAAACGCTCCGTTTCTCCTTCCACCCAAAGGCTTCCGTTGATTCGAAAGCCCGTATTTTGTAATACCTGTTTGACGTCTGATTTCATTCCGAAAAAAATATTATCCTCAAAAGTACTGACTGTCAGTGACTATTAAATAGTTTTGAAAAAAATATTACGGATGGGGTTGACACAATCAAAAATAACCGTACCTTTGCACCACGTTTCACCAACGCAGCGAACAATGGAACCAGTCGGCCCGTTCGTCTAGCGGTTAGGACACGACCCTTTCACGGTTGAAACAGGGGTTCGATTCCCCTACGGGTCACATAGTCGCTTGCGGAAACGTAAAAAAGCCTCAAAACAGCACGTTTTGGGGCTTTTCGTTTTTCAACATTGTTTCAACAGGCCATTTTCGTCCATTTCTCTCCTAATATTTCAACCCTGTTTCAACATGAAATACTCCGTCAAACTCTGCATTAACAGGCAGCGTCTTCGCTCCGATCAAACAGCAGCTCTCTTTTTTCAGGTCATTCTAAATCGGGTTAAAACAACCATCCCGGTGAACCTGTATTGGCCCGTAGATTACTTTGACCATGACAAGGGAGAAATAGACAAGCGAACCAAAAACGATAAATTGTATGAAGATTATCTACGCGAGATTGACCGGTTGAAGGGCGAAATTAACGAGGTCTTTATATGGGCAAGATTGGCAAGGATTGAACTTACAGTCGATTCCTTAAAGACCGAGCTGAAGAACCAACATTCCCGAAGTGATTTTATAGCATTTTGGGAAAGGCAAGTAAAAGAGCGAATAGAGAAAGGACTTATCAAAGGTTCCAGCGGCAAATCACAAGCGAATTCGCTTGAATCCCTCAAGTCATTTCGTAAACAATTACTTTTTGCTGAAATCAATAAGCGGTTTTTGGAAGAATACAAGTCTTTCCTAATTAACAAAGAAGGGCTATCTATCAATTCAGTGTGGACAAAATTTAAAGATTTTCGTACTTATCTTAATCTTTCAAAGGAAGCAGGGCATCACTTCGAATACCCGTTCAAGGGGTTTAAAATGCCGAAACAGGTTAGCCGAATAGAATACCTCTCTGAAGAAGAATTCCGACGGTTAAAAGCTTATTTCCAATCAAAAAACATGGATGAAGGGCATGAAACTACCCTAAGAGCTTTCCTCTTTGCTTGTTATACAGGGCTGCGTATCGGGGATTTAAAAGTAGTTAATTGGCGAAATATAAAGGCCAACGTGTTGACCTTCAGACCACAGAAACAGCCGCGTGAAATGGTGACAGAAGTAGAAGTGCCGCTCTGCGCAGAGGTTCTGAAGCTGATAATTTCCAAAAAGGGTCGAATCGTCGAAACTAACTCTGACCAATCCATGAACCGAGTAATGAAGACAATTTGTGCCAGGGCAGAAATTGACAAAGAGGTATCTTTTCACTGGGCGCGTCATACGTTTGCAACCCGATTTTTACGACATGGCGGTCGATTGGAAGTGTTACAAAAGCTCCTAGGCCATGCCGATATTGACTCGACTATGATTTACGTTCACGTAGATTTGGACCGAATGAAAAACGAAATCAATTTTCTTACCTGAGAATAGAGTCCGAAAAAAGTTTATTTTTTGTATTTTGTATATGAAGACATAACCTCTAACTCTCGCTTCTTTTGATGAAAATAGGGTATTATTTCCGTTTCAAGATAAAAAAGAGCGTACTTCTTAATCCAAGGTTTAAACTCAAGCCAAAGCGAATAGAATTGTTTAAGATTTTGGCAAGCAGCTATTTTTAACTGCCAATATTCACCTTCGGGGGCATAGGATTCTTTATGCATAGTATTCAGAATAATATTTTGTAGACCTGGTTCATTGTGAGCTCACATATTTGGAAATCCGGCACAATATTGGCTTCAGGAACCGAAGATTATTTGCTTTCCTAAAAACAAACGTCTGCCAACCCAAAGCCGGCAGACGTTAAAAGTAAGGTTTTTCGGGATTACGTCAACTTCGAGTGCAGCGGGATCACCTTTTCCTTGGGATAATAGCGTATCTGGTGATAGGTTCCGAGATTGGTCTTAAAGCCCCGTTTTATCATATTGCCTTTAAAACTGTAACTCCAGATTTCCGTTCGTTTTTGTCGTTCCATCACAACCCATAAATACCCGTTTTTCATTTTTTTCAGGTCGGCGATCTGATACGTGATCTGAGAGTCGCCGTCGTCTTTGACCGTGAGGCTTTGTCCAACCAGCGTAATGGTTTTACTCATTTCGCCTGTGTGCAGCACTTCCCAATTCTTCAACATCGAATCCACGGCGACCGCGTGAACAAAATAACTGAAGTGTTCTTTCAGGATCGGCGCTTTTTTAGGGGGAGAGGGGCTTTGCGCGAAGCCGCAACCGAGGGTGATAAGGCCCAAAAGACCGATTAAAATCAGGCCGTAGCCAATTTTCGTTTTCATAAAAAAGATTGTTTAGTGAAAAGATGGATTAAAAACTTTCAGGAGACAATCTTAGCCGATCGGCTCCGAACCGGGTAGGACGCTAATGATAGCGTTATTTTAGCGTTTCCAAAGTTCCAACGTACTGTACTGCTTTTCGGAGGGCAGCGGAGCCGTGATCTTCTGCACTAAATAATCCACTCCTTTGATATGAACGGCAATTTCCTGCCCGGCTCGGCGGTGAAAATCCAGCCGTGTCAATTGGTTGGCCGTGAGCTGTGCCCGGACCTGAATGGGATAGGTACGCGCTCGCCATGTCTCGAACCGATTCCAAAACTTTACCCTCAGATTGTTGGTCCCCGTAAATGACAGCAACGTCCCGGAGTAGGAAACATCCGCGCTCGGGACGCTTGAGATCATCCCTTCCCAAAACAAAAAGCGCGGGCTGAAGGAGTTGTTGAGCTGTCCGAACTGTGGGGAGATCCCGGCTTGAGAGGCCGTAGGATAGCCCGTTCCGGAATCTATCTTGAGGGTGGAAAACAAACCCGTCAAACTGAACAGCGTGGCATCCCCATTGGCCGCTGCCGTGTATTTGTCCAATTCGGTCGGGACCACTTTCATCAGACCGTCTCCCGAATCCAATTGCCAGTTGAGTTCAAGCCTTCGATCGGTCAGACTGCCGGGCAGTACCTTGGGGTAAGTACGCTCGGTCAGATCCATGCTCGTGGGCGTGGCCAGCAGCTCCTCGGTAAAGCGCAAGGTAATGCGCCGGGCGCGTTGGTCAATGAAGGGCACAATGCCGAACGGCGGCATTCGCAGGGCTAAAATGAGTTGACGGACCGTAATGTCGGGCAGGTGATTGGCGTAGTTGAGCGTAGTGGCCGAGTCCAGACAAAAGGTATTATAAAAAATGACCCGTTGCATGGCAGTATGGCTCAGCGCCGGACCGTCCAAGGTAAAGCCGCAGAGTTCACCTAATTTCTTCAGTACCCAAATCAACCCGATCATCGGGACTTTGGGGCAGGCCGACGTGTAGGCTCCCGAGACGTACTTATTGACCAAGCCATCGAAGCCGGCCACGGTATTGGTCCCGTAGAAATCGGCATTTTTGACGGTCGGCAAACAGTACATCAAATCCCCCGCGACGGAGTTCTTGCTTGTCAGAATGGCCGTATGACTGCCGGGCAAAGCTTCACTGCCGAAGTTGATCTTTCGCAAACTGACGTCGGTCAAATCCCCGAAAAAACTGCCGAAACTACTGCCGAAGGAGAGTTCGTAGCCGGTATCGGTCACTTTTTCCAGATAGACATTGCCGCGCTCGATCAAATCGCCGTCGGCGTAGAGGTCGGTGGAGAAAAGCCGCGGGTTTCGCACCACGCGTGGGTCATACGCATGACCGAAGGCGGCATCGTTCTTCTTGGAGAACGGAACGGCAAATCGGTACATTTTGGCCCCTTGCAGGGTTCCGAAATCAAACAAAGGGTTAAACCGCTCCAGTGCCAGTTGGGTATTGGGAAAGCGGTCTAACGAAGTTCCTTCCAAACGAATATCAAACATAGGAAAACGGATTAAAGGTTGTTGTTACCGGCCATTGCCGCCGCATCGGCCGCGCGGTTGGCTGCATCACGCACACTCCAAAGGGTCGAATTGATTTCCCCCAAGCGACCCACGGCATCGTTCAGACTGCTGACCACGCTGCTGAGGCGGTCGGCCGTGTTTTGGGTATTTCGCTCAATGTTCTGCATGAGTGCCTGCGATTTCTGGATCTCACTGTTGGTCATGGCGGCCGCTCCGCCGTCGTCGCCGTAGCTGCCGGTATCAATCCCGCCGCTGTTGTCTATCCCCGAGCCGTAATAGGCATTCGGGTCATCGACTAAGCCGCCTCCACTGCCGGAGCCGTAGTAAGCACCGGGATCATCCACCAGTCCGCCGCTGTTTTCCGAATACAGCCCGGCTCGGTTGTTATTGTTTTCGTCGTATTGGGCGTAGAGCGGTCGGGGGTCTTGGCCTTCGAGGTACATCTTGCCGTACTTCAGATAATCGCCGTAGGTTCCGCCGTCACTAAAGACCGTTCCCTTTTCCGCGTGGATAGGAGCGCCGTTTCGATGCAAACTGCTGTGCAACAGGCCGTCGATCAACTTACGGTTGTTCCGATAGGTGTTTTTCGACAGGATCATGATCGGCTCGTCGCCTTCCATTTCGCCTACTTCTTCCTGCGTATCGCGCCGAACGAGCGATATGCCGCCTTTGCCGTACTCCCGACCGTGGGCCGGGCCATCCGGAACGCCGGCATTGCGCACGTAGCCGCCTCGGGCATAATCCGGCGGTTTCTGGGATTTGATAATGGCGATCTGGACCGCTGCCATCGCGGCCGCTCCGGCCACGCCGATCAAACCGAGCGGAAAGCCCATCGTGGCCAGCGATTTCAATGCCGCCATGGCCGCATTGATGAGGGCCATCGCTATTTGCATGGTCTGCTCCCGTTTCCACGCCTTCAGTTTTTCGGCTTTTTCTTTGTCGGCCGCTTCTTTGTTGATGCGTTCGACCCCTTTTTCGTATTGGTCCTTGTTGATGATCCCCTTATCGTACTGCTCTTTCCAACTGGCCAATTGGTTGTTTTTCTCCTCATTGATCTGGGCCAATTTCCGATCGCGATAAATGGTGTTGAGCTGCATCATGGCCCCCAAGGCCATGTTCAACCCCTGTAAAACGGCCTGCGATTTTTCGTTAAAATCCTGCAATTGCTGATTGTTGGACGCCTTGTCGTTCTTCAGCTTCGTATTCAGGTAGTTGTTGAAGGTTTCAAAATCGCCTTTCATCAGAGCCTTCAGGGCATCGAAAAACTGATTCTGGTTTTCTTTGCGCTCGGCCAGCGTTTTTTGCTCCAGTTCCTTCACATCCTTGTGGTATTCTTGGTCAGCCTGCCGTTTGTCGGCATCCATTTTTTGGTCAATGGCCCGAATAGCGGTATCCAGTTCGTCAGCAATTTTGTTTTTGGCCGTGGCATCGTCTTTGGCCAGCTTCAGCAGGTTGTCGGAAGTGGCTTTGGCTTCCTCCTTTTCCTTTTTGGCAATGGCCTCAATTTTTTTCATTTCCTCATCGTGTTCCAACTTGATGAGTTCCAGCTTGAGGTCTCGGCGCTGTTTGACGTTCAGTGTTTCGTTCTCCAATCGCGTTTCCAACTCGGTTTTCATGGCTTCGTACTGCAACTTGGCCAAGGTTTCCCGCTGAGAGTCTTCCAGTTTTTTGACTTCCTGAAGGCGTTTATTCTCTTCTTCAAGGTGCTTTTGGCGATACTCTGCTTCGAGTTTTTCGACGTCGTTTTTGTACTTGGTCCGCAGTTGGGTTTCGTATTCGGCCTTCAAGGTCGCATCCCCTTTGGCGGTTTGGTTTTTGGCCAGTTCGGTATCCAATTCCGTCTTGAGCTGAACCTTTTTCTTTTCCAGTTCATCGGCAATTTGGTCAGTCTTCAGCTTGAGGATCTTCTTGGTCAAATCCTCATTGTCGGCTAACTGTTTTTTACGAAAATCCTCTTTGACCTTATCGGTATCGCGCTCGAATTGATCGTGCAGGGCTTTTTCCCACGCGGTTTTGGTAGCGGTCGAGGCCTTGGATTCTTCGACGCGTTGCAGTTCCCGTTTCAAACTCAAAGCCAACTTGGCCAGCTCCCGTTCCTGATCGTCGGCAATGGCTTTGATGTTGGCATCTTCGATAATTTTGAGGGCTTCTTTTTCGGCCTTGATCTTCTCCTCGGCTTTCTTTTTGGCGGCATCGGCCGCTTTTTTCTGCTCGGCCGAGCGGTGATCGTCCTGCATCACCACGTCTTTGGCCAGCGCCTCTTTGGCGGCAGCGTTTTCGTCCAAACCGATCTGCGCGGCCGTTTTCTTCTTTTCGGCTGCTTTTTTGGCATTGGCGGCGGCATCGGCATCCGCCTGCTCTTTCAGTCCTTTGGTCTGTTCTTCGCCGAAAGCGGTATTGAAGGCTTTGGAAATGCGTTCGCCCGCTCCTTTGAAAATATTGACGGCATCAATGAAAGCATCGGGCGTAATGGCCCGCATGGCGGCCAATACTTTGGCGGCCACGCCCTGCACCACGGTCAAAAAGGAGTTGATCCCGTCGCGTATCCAATTGAAACCATCGGTAATGAAATCAAACACGGGACTCAGTGACGATAGGATCGAAGAACCGGCCGAGCTGACGCCTTGGTATAAGGAAGTGAAATAGCCCAGCAACCACGTGATCTTATCGCCAACGCTGCCGAGAATATCCACCGCCGCCGAAAAGGCTGCTTTCAAGGCAGTCCAAACGGCGTTGACGGTCGTAGTGATAATCGGGAAGCGATCGACGAGCTGCTTCATGCCTTCCCATATCTTTTCGGCTACTTCCATCGCAATGGTGATCCCCAGCTTGAGTGCCGCCCACAAACCGTTGACAATGCCCCGGACGGTTTCGGAATTATTCCACAGCGTAACTAATCCGCCCACCAACAAGGCAATGGCGGCAACGACCAAACCGATGGGGTTGGCGGTCATGGCGGCATTCATCAGCCATTGGGCGGCCGTGGCCGATTCGGTCCAAATCAAGCGGGCTTTTTCGGCGGCGGAGTGAGCCAGTGATGCCGCCGTCGCGGCAATGAGGGAGGTATTCAAAGAAACGATGGCCACGCCCAGGGCAATGATCATTTCTTTGTTTTCGCGGATAAATTCAGGAACGGCCTTTACAATATTGATAAAACCGACAAAGCCTTGCACCACGCCCAAAACTACGGGAAGCAATTTCGTTCCCAGCTCCAACATAATGGAATTGACCGCTTTTTCGGCTTTGTCCAGTTCGGCGGCGGCGGTATTGTTCTTGATGTTGAACTCATTGGTGAGGGAGGTCGCTTCCGACATGGCTTTGGAGGCCAATTCCTGTTTTTCCCGAACGATGGTCGTTTGATCGGAAAGCAACGACATGACCTTGGTCGCCTCCTGCGATTTGATACCGAGGTTATCCAGTTGCTTCACCACCACATCGGTCGGCAATCCTTTGAATGATTCCGCCAGTTTAAGAATGACTTCGTTCGGATTGGTATTGATGAGGTCTTTAAAGGCCGTTTCAGTCATGCCCAAGTGCTCGGCAAATAAGCCGGTCGCCTTGGCGGCTCCGAGCATGATATTGGTCAGACCGCCCGCCGCGATCTCGGCCGTTAAGCCCAACTCTTGGAAAGCAGCCCCCAGCCCCAAGGTTTGGTCAATTTGAGGAGCTAAATGGCCTAACTGTCCGATGCGCATGGCAAAGTCAGCCATGACCGGGCCGGTGGCTGAGCCGGCCGCTCCCAACTCATTGACGGCACTGCCGATCTGATTGATGGCGGTACCGGCATCCAACTCCTTGGTTTCGGCAAACAGGTTTTTCAGTGTCCCCATCGTCGAGGCCACTTCTTCGGCTCCTCCCGAAAATTCATCGCCCAAGGCGACGACCGCCTTATCGGTCGCTTCGACAAAACCGAGCATTTCTTCTTTGGCAATGCCCACCTGACCGCCCACTTTGGCGATCTCCAACAAACTTTCCTGCGCGGTTCGGGTGTCAATTTTGGCGATCTCGGCATTGAGGGCTTCGACCTCCTCGGTGGTTTGGCCGGTCGCCTTTTTAATGTCGGCAAAAGCATCGGAGGTTTCGGCCGCCATCAGCACACTGCGTTTGCCGAAATCCCAAATCTGTTGGGCCAAATCCAGAATGTCAATTTTGAAGGCTTCCGACAGCCAGTTTTTGACGTTGCTCCACGTGCTTTGGGAGCCTTTGGCCTCCTCCGTCACGGCTCGAACGTCTTTGCGGACCGCATCCAAGCGGGTATTGACTTCCTGAAGGTCGCGGGTTTTGTTGATGTACTCCTCAGTACCGGGGGTGAGGTCTTTGATCTCTTTGTTGAGGGCTTTTTGGTAGTCGGTGAGTTGCCGAACGGTCATGCCCGCCAGTCCCATCGTTTCGCGCACTTGGGCGATCTCAGCCCCGAGTTCCTTGATGGCCGCCTTGTTTTCGGCGTACTCTTTGGTCCCACGCGTGAGTTCTTTTTGGGCTTCCTGAAGGTCTTTCAGTTTGTTTTCCAACAAGCCCAACTCGTTGATGGCCGGTTTACCGTTAATGTCCAGATTCCAGACACTGTTTTCGATAAGTTGCATAGCTAATCGTCTATTGATTAGCTGAATTTCACCTGACGGAAGGGAGATTCATTGGACAGAAATTCGGCACGATTTATGCAGTTTCAGTCGGTACATAGAGTATGGTTAGGGTTTAGGATGGTTTGAAAGTCTGCACGGTTATACTGAGCAGACTTTTTATTTGCGAATCCCCCTACGAAGTGTATTAAGAGATGAATGCACCTGCCTATAAGCAGCTAATTTTTCAGCGTATTGCTCCGAGCGGAGGGGAAGGCTTTTAAGTTCCCGACTGAGCGTAACTTTAACGTTTTGGAGTTGGCGAAAAGTGCTGTCTGTTTGGATTTGCATTGGGGAAGGTGTTTAGGATTGGGATGGGAATACCAAGGGATGCCTTTGGCGACGGCTCTATCGACCTGCTTTTCTGCCTGTACCAATTGCCGGTACAAATCTTCCATCAGCGCTGGGTCCGGCAGAGTAGGTCGCGTATCTATTCTGCGCAGGTCGATGAAAAGGTCTTCAAAGCAGTGCTGAAGTTCTCGGGAGAGTGTCTGAAAGGCAAGGCGTAATGCTTCGGCCTCGTGACCGATCACAAGGATGGAATTATTCATAATAGCCGTCTCGGTCCATAAATGATTTTTCGTGAAATTCTTTCAGGGCTCTCAGAAACTCTTCGGGCAGTTTGGTGGTGAGATACTTCACAATATCGGTGTAGATCTTGCCGCGGTTGACGTTGTAGAAGGGGCTGGTATTGCGCTTTCGGTTGCGCTGATTCCGCATCGAAATGGCAATGCCGAAAGCCACTCGGTTTTTAGCGCGGGTCGCATCGGGCAGACTGCGGCGGGAGGCATCAATAAAATAACCCGGTACGTAGAGCTGTTGTTGTTTGCCCTTGCTGTCGGGGACCGTGGCCCCCTGAATGAATTTTTCCACGCCGATCTCTTCGACAAATTCTTTCAGGGCGTCGATGTTGGGAAAACCGGCATACTGAATGTTTTTCATGTCTTTGAAACGACCGTAGCCGCGCATTCCCATGCGAAACTGCGCTTCCAGTTCGCCCGTGACGAAAGTACGCTCAGCATAGAGGGAGCGTTTGAGGTCTTCGGTCAGCACTAAGCCGGCATCCTCGATGGCTTGCCGCATTTTGCGCACACCTTCCGTGAAGATGCGGTCGCAGACCTCGGCGACCTGATCTTCAAAGATGCGCTGTAATTCCTCACTGACCTGCCCCATACATCAGCGTGTTTACGGGAATACTGACGTCAATGTCCACCAACCAGCCCTGCAAATTGACGTTGGCAATGCGGCCGACGGGCATGATCCGGTCCTGAAAAACGGTGATCGTTACGTCGTAGGCTTCGTTGCCCTGTTCATTGTAAGCCCGAACAAACCAATCGGAAGCCAATACCAAATTCCCTACCAAGGCCAGCATCTTTTTCAACAACTCATCGCGGGTAGTGCGTTTGATTTCCCACGTGATCTTAGGGGCAGCCATCTTTTTGACCAGCATCAGCGTGGTAGCAAAGGTTGCTTTCGAGTAGCCGGCGTCGTTATCCGTCAGCGGGATTTCGGCCATCTGGAAAAAGCAAACCGTTTCCCCTGGACGCCCGGTCTTTTCAAAAAAATGCTGCAATTCCTGAACGCCTTCTTCGCCGTTGGAAATCGGCACGAAATGGTCAGCTTCAATCGTGGCCACGGCTTCACTCATGAAGGTTTCGAGGGTGGTAAGGTCTTCAATGATGGTCATTTTGCTGTTGTTGTTGAAGTTCCGCTTTTAACGTGTCATCTAAAATGGCTGAGAACAGAAGGTGAGCCGGCTGCTTGCAAACCGCATCAAAAGGACCGAAATAGCCCTCTTTGGCTACGTCTTTCAACAGCATCAGCCAACCCCGCCCGTCATCGTACAACGGCTCCTGTTGGCCGTTACTGCCGAATATCTCTTCGTAGCTGTCTAAAAAGCGTTCGGCCATCGCGTTGAAATAATCCAGCAGCAGCATCTTGAGTCCAAGGGGTAGGGTTTCCAAGGTCGCCGCGACCTTCAGCGTGGCTACTTCGTTGTATTTGACCCGCAAATCGCCATTGAAATCAGGATCCTGTTGCCACGTTTCCCAATCTATCCGCTGCGAGCGGCACAGGGTCGCGATGAGTTTGTCAAGCGCCGTTTTGTCCGGGGTTTCGGGGTGGGCAAATTCGGCCCAATACATCATGGCCAAGGCCAACTCCAACGCCGTCGTATTCTCAAAATCATCTTCGGGCAGCAGATACGTTTGCCCCTCGTGGGTGAACGCTTCGACGGGTTTTCCGGTCGGTTTGACAAACACCCAAGCAAACTGCTCCTGCAAGGCCTCCCACTGGAAGCGACTCAGGAGCATCATCTGCCATTGGCGATCGGTGGCTCCTAACCAGATTTGAGCTACGGCCTGCAAAATCGTATCGGTTCGCTCTTCGGGCTTGAGGTAAGTACAGCCGTAGAGGTGCTCGCGTTGGGAAGGAGTGCATTCCGCCCACGACTCGGGTGCTGAAAAGCAAAACGTATGCAAGGTAATTTCTACCATGACCACTGAACGTAGACTTTGGTTTTGGACAAAATCGTCGTAAAGTACACGTTATAAGAATCGCCGTGGTTGAGCCCTACCGAACCGGATTCCATCAATACCCCGTTTTTATAGACGGCATACACAAGGGTTCGGGTAACGCCGGTATCGTTGTAAGCTGCCCAGCGCCATTGCGACATAAATTGGTTTGTGGTGGGCAACTTAATGTCATTGCTGCCGCCGGCATAGGACCAACTCGGGTCAGGCGATAAGGAAACCAACAACGGGTAGTTGCCTTGGTAACCGGCTCCTTCGCCGTCGCGTACCATGCCCACATTCAAAGAAGGCGTATTGACCCGGTAATGAAACTGATTGGTCGGGATGGACAAATCGTAGAACCAAGGGCTGAGACAGGACCCGTTGGCATCGGCGTAGGCCTGCGTGTTCAGCACGCCCCAAGCAGCCACGGCTTTGGCGTCGGCATCGGCCTGCGAGATAGCGGAACCGTACAACCCGGCGGCAATGGTGATGGTCGGCGCCGAACCCCACAGCCCGCCGCCGCAACCGGTCTTGTTGAAGCTCGACGCTTTGGAGTACTCAACATTGACATAAGGGGTAGTGGCCACGGCACAGCCGGCATCGTCGGTGGGGGCAATGTACCCTTCCGCTCCCGGCACATTGGCGGCCGTTTCGAGGGGAATCACGTTGGTATTATCGTCCAAATAATACTTCACCAAGCTGTTCACAATACGGCGGCCGGTACGCAGTCCGGTGCCTCCGATCTCGCAGGAGTAGGTGTACATTTTCCACCCTGTGGCCCGCGAATCGTTGTCGATCTTGGGTAAACGGCTGTAACGCGTATTTTGGTTGGCATACCGGAAAGCAAGCTGCCGTTCAATGAGCGTTTCGAGCGGATTGCCCAATACCAGCGAATCGAAAGCGGGAATCAGCGGCACAAAATCACTGTCGGAAAGCAGGAACAGGTTTTCCGACAAAAGCACTTCTTCCAAATACTGCCGATAGTCGGCATTCAACCGATTGCCCACGTTCACGATCAATTGTCGTTCACCGGTAACTCGGTTAATAAGCTGCTCCTGCATGGTGGGCAAATAATAGTAGCCGGTGAACTGTTCCACCAACTGCCGATTCACCTTGAGAGCTTCAACCGAGTTGCCCACGCATCGGATGGTATCGTAACCGCCGAGGCTGTTTTGCACCAACAGGAATTTTTCCGAGCGATAATGAGCGTAATCGAGGCGGAAGCTGCGGACCTCCGACAAACGCTCGTTGGCTTGATTGGCAACCCATACTTCGTACTTCAGTATGGTTTCTTCCACGCTGTCCAGCCCCAGCGCCGTAAAGCCGACGGGCAAACAGTAGACCGTCATGGGAGATACATACGCCAAGGTTTTGGCCGTGAAAGTCGTTTCTCCTTCTGCTGTATAGTAAGTAACGCGCAAACGCAGCTCGGAAGGTAACGGCGAAAAATTGCTGAGGAAGTAGAGGTATTCGGGTTGCGCTTTGGAGACCGACAGTCCGTCCGGTTTCCACGTCAAAAAGCGGTTTTTTTCTCCGATCAGCCGGGTAAAGAAGGTTTCCTTATAGTCGGCATAGTCGCGTTCTTCCACTCCGGACCGAATGGCCCATTCCGTGGCTTTGGTCGCCGTATCCAGTACGGTCGTGCCGTTCTTGCGGGTCAAAACGGTATAGAATTGGCGGGTCGCCAAATCACAGATACTGATTGCGGTATTGGTGAATTTGGGCGGCGGAATGCTCAACAAATCATGCAACGGACGGTTGATCTCAAAGAACGCGCCCAAGGCCGAACCGTCCGCCAGCGGCACTTCCGTGACTTCGTGCTGTACGTAGAGGTCAAAGGTGCCGGACTGGAAAGCATTCTGTACGTATACGTCCAAACAATAGCGGAGATCGACCCGACTTTCACCCACGCCCAACACGACCGGTTCGGCAAAGACCACGATCGGATTAGCGGTCAGTTTGAGGTTTTGGTAATTGAGGGCGGCGAGTGAATCCATCAGCGAACCGGTTTTAGTTTGATTACCACCAGCAGCAGAGCAATTCTAAGGCTCCACAACTCGGCATTTTTAAGGACGATTTTCTTTTTTTGGGCAGTGACGGTACTGTCTTTCTGAGCGATCAGCGTGTCTTTGTAGGCACTTTGCCGAGCATAGAACGACGCATCAGCTTTGGCCTTCATGGCCGCGCGGGCCTGCGCGGGAGTGATGTGCAGCAGGCTGTCTTTACTTTGGGAAAAGCCGGTCGAACTCAGTTTGCAGAGAATCCACAGGCAAAGCATCAATGCGGGTATGCGCTTCATGGCGTCGTTGTTCAAGAATAAGGACCGAATCTTTTAAGGCGTTTGATCTGTTCGGGGGTTTCGTTGAAGTCTTTACAAGGGAGACGACATGTTGTACCGACCAAAACGCAATCACCCCGACAATGATCCACGTGAGAGGCAATCCGCGGAGGCGGCTCAGCAGCCCTGCCGTTCCGCCCGTCAGTTGGCTTAACCATTGGTTTCCCCCCATTTCGGTTTGCGTACCGGGGCTGGCGGCGGTGAGGCTTGGGGCGTTCCTGAGAATCCCTTCAAGGCGTCCGTCTCCTGTTTTTTTTTCCAGTCCACGGTAAATTTTGCGACCAATGCCGCCGCGGAGCCGACCCAGCCGGCGACCTTGACAAACCACTCGGGAGGAGTGAGGCCGAGGCCGGTCAATTCTGTCAAAAAGTAGTCACAACCGAAGGACAGCGCCGCGATCACGGAGCCAACTACGAAAATAACTCGAAAAAAGGAGGGCATCGGACCTTGCCAACGCTCCAATAAGGTTTTTAAAAGTTGCATTTATTCAGGAGTTAAAAGAAGTAAAAACGTCGTATAAAAGACTGCCGAAAAAGACGGCGATAAAGCCCAGCATCAGCAGGAGCCACAGCCATTCGCCCACGAAGCGGATTAGTTTTTTCATCGTATCAGGCGGATAGTGTTTCTCACAAATGACTTCGGCCGCTGAATATTGGCATAAACGCCGTGCTGTTTGGCCCCGCCGGTGGTATTGCCGCCGATGGCAAAAAAGTAGGTTACGCGCGGGTCAAGCGGCCAATATTTGACCATTTCGATATGGGACCAATGCTTATAGGTCACAATATCACTTGGCAACGTGGCTTCGCCCGGAGCCAGCTTTTTGGTGACGGCAATGCCGTTCCAAGTGGCCACGGCCGCCAAACCTCCTTTGACTGCGGGAAGCGGGATATTGCACTGCTTATAGACCCACGTCACAAAAGCGGCACACCAAGCCTTATGATTCCACGCCAATTTTTCGGGGTTCTTGTAGCCGGCGGCTTTAAAATAGACATTGATCTGCGGATGATCATTTTGATTCTTGGGCTCCCGGACAAAGGTTTGACTTTCGGCCGTCATCAAAATGCACTCCCGAACATTGTTCAGACTGTCTACGCGTAAGCGGTGAGGTAGTAATTGGCAAACAACCACATGATCAAGAAGAACGAGCCAAGCAAAAAGAATAAGACCGCCCAAGCGGGCGCTTCGGTTAAGAGCGTGGACAAATTGCGCTCGGATTGGATTCGATTGTGCCATAAAGTGAATAGATCGTTAAAGAATAACCAGATAAAAAAGATAGCGACTAACAGCGTCAGGAAGGTCATATCGAAGGCGACCAAGGCCCGGAGCGGCGCGTTTTTCATCATTGACTGCCCGATCGGGTTCATCGGGTCGGCAATGGCGGCTGAACCCAACCAACCGGTGAGCAAACAACACACGGCAAACAAACCGATCAGTACCCAAATGGCTTTGGTCGTAGAGATACCGTAGGGTTTGGGCTTCGGTTCCGGAGTTTCGGCTGTCGCATAATGGTCTTTTAATCCCCATTCGGTTTCGATCTCGTCAATGTCTGCGCGGATCTTCTCCTGTTTTTCGGCCAGCTTCAGGGCTTCGTCCAAACTCATTTTACCCGACATGGCCGCCGCCGCATCCAACTTCCTCAACTCTTTATACAGGATGTCAAGGGTTCCCATATCCAGCGTATAGCGGGTTTCTTTGGTGCGTTCGCGTTCGGCTCTTTCAAATTCTTCGGCGGCTTTGGCTTCCTGCTGAAGCTTTTCAATTTGGGCCTGAAGGTCGGCAGCAGTAGCCGTATTTCGGACGACGTTCAAGGTACTTTTGGGGGTTAAAGCGGGATTCTTTTCCATAATTTTGAGATTAGCGCATTCTGAAAACTTTTGTATAGCCGGAATTATCGGGCAGTTTGTTGACCGCCGGTTGGGAAAAAGCGGTACTGTTTTTGAAGGTGGGAAAATCATCGGCGTGAACGGTGAGCCAGCGTTTCAGCACGTTCCGCAGTCGTTGCCCTTCCGACCGTTTGGACGAAATAAAGCCTTTGAGTTGAGCGGGTTCGGGCGTTTTTTGGTTATAGATACCATCGAAATCGCTCAATACCCGCAAATTGCCGTTGCCCAAGGTGACAATGTTCAAATCCGGCAAGGCCTGCGCGTAGGCGGTGAAGGCCAAAGCCCGTTGCACGTGAGCCAGCAGTTCCTTTTCGTTGGCCGTCATGGTACTCAGCACTTTTCCCTTCAGTTCGTCAAACATAGCCGGCCCTAAAATGGGCAAAATATAATCCTGCTCCGCCAAGGCGATGTAAGGCCGAACATTCAGGTACAACCGGGCATTTTGCCCGAAGGAGGGCAGGTATTTGGCCATTTCCGTAGCCGACCAAAGAAAGAGACTTTTGTATTGGGCCCAAGCCGGGGAGCCGGTCCAAGTGGCGTAATCCACCCGGTTGGTTTCCAAAAACAGCAATGCCCTCTCCAAGGCCTCGACCGCATTTTTCTCCGATTCCCGCAGGCGTTTGTCCAATACCCCGATGCGCACCGGTTGGGTACTGTCGGTACCGACTTCCTGAAGGCCGTTGTCACCGTCGTTGCCGATGGAAAAAGGCAAATACTTGAGGTAGGCAAACCATGCCAAGGCCCGTTGAATTTTCGGCAGTAGCTTGGTATTGGGAACGCTTACCGTACCTCCGTTGTGTTGAGTGTCCAACTCGGTAATCAATTCCTCTCCGAAAGCTTTCACGATCATGGCTTCCTGAGCCTCCTCAATGTAAGGCTTGATAAAATCGTCCGTGGTGGCACTCATCACTGCGCGGCCGAGATACTTGATGAGCTCGTCAACGTTTTTAATTAGCATTGTTGTCAGCGTTATCGTTTTGGGGTTTGGGCGTACTCTGCGAAGTGGTCTTTTTCTCAGTACCGGTCGGGTTCTTATCGTCCGAAACGAGCAAAATATCTTTGAAGCCGGCAAACACGTCTGCCGGCAGCTTCAGGGCTTTTTTGACGTCGTAGTTGAACATATGTTCCACTAACTTGCGCTCCCGAGCGGTCCGGAAGTACTGCTGGTAATTGGCCGAAACCTTCAGCTCGGAGCCGGAGCCGCCCAACATCTTCCCGTCACTGACGCCGGCTAAACCGGGCAAAATACGGCTGCTGTTGGCAAAGGCCAACACGGCGATTTGATAGGCTTCGTTCAGTTCCTTGGCATTCAACGAGCGTTTGATTTCCTCAAATTGGATGTAAGGCACGATCTTGCCATCCACGCCGAAACCGCATTCGTCATAAATGATGCGCGGGCCGTCATCGTCGGTCAGCATTTCTTCAACGCTTTTGTAGAATTCGTCCCGGACCTTGTTCTTTTCTTTTTCGAGGTCAAAGGGTTCGTCGCTCGGTTCGGCACTGTCTTCCCCGGCGGCGGCCATTTCGTCAAAGTACTTGGAGGCGACTCGGCAGATGTGGGCTAAGTTGCGGTTGTGCTTCACGGTCGAGCCGAGCATTTTGGCGATGAGCGTCATGACGGCGATCCAATCACAACTTTCTTCGTCCCAATACTGCGCAAAACCATAGTAAGGTTGGCCGGATTTGTAGGGCCGAAGCTGAATGATGGTTTCGTCCACGTCTGTACCGGGCTGATAGGCCGGTACGACCACCGCGTGCTTGAGCATTTCTTCCCGGGACCAATCCGGACACAGCAGCCAATTTTCGACGAACCGTTTTTTGGAGATGGTCGCCCGCGTGATGAGCGAATCTTTCAGCGAGTAAATGGGCAAATCATCCACCAACGACCGATTGACAAAGGCATTGCCGGTTTCGACCATAGCGGTCAATATCGCATCCACCGCATCCGGCATCGAATCCACGCCGTAAGCGTCCAAATACTCTTCAATCGCGGGATTGGTAAACGGCTCCTTAACGGTTTGTCCGCCTTTTTGGACGTGTTTAAAGAATCCGAAACCGCCGCCGAACAGAAAGTCAACGCGGGCTTCGGTGAGGTTTTGTGCCCCGCCACTGGAGCGAAGTAAGGCTACTTTTTTATTGACCAACAGGTTATCCGTTCCCCACGGATAGATAGGGTAAGTCTTACCGCCGACCTTAACGGTTTTTCGGTCAAAGTTTATTTTCCGACCGTTGGCATCGGAGTAGCCATCGGCCGGGTCGGCACTTGCTTTGGCACCGGCAAAGGCAATGACCTTGTTGCCCACCTTGATTTGTGTAACACCCATTTTCTAAAATCTGTGGTCAACCAAGTGACCGTTGAACGTGATCAGCAGACACAGCCATACTTCAAATTTTTGCCAACGGCCGTCGTCGGTTCGGTACTCCAGTCGGAGTTTACCGGCTCTTCGGTTCTCGGTTTTGACGTTGGAGAGGGAAGGAGAGGAGGACACCGGTTGGCCGGAGCGATTCCGGCATTGCTTCTTTTCTCCCCAACTGCCGTCCGCTTTCCGATAGGTAATCGAAAAGGATTCATCCCCCGCGTGAGGCATCAAATCAATCTGCCGGCGAACATCTTTGGCGAAAATTTCCATGCACAATGATAAAACCGGACGCTCAAACGGCATGGGACACAAAATCAACCGACCCGGCGAAAACTATTCCGCTCTTTTAAAATCGGTGTCTTAAGAAAATCAGGGGATTAGGTCGAAAATCGGCCGAAAAAATTCCGCTTTTCTATGAGAGGCAGGCCCGCCCTATATCGGAACCGGCAATTGCCAAAGCCGAAAATGAATATATGTACACGTCACCGGCAGTGAGCATTGCCGGTGACGCCAAGGAGAAAATCAAAATGGGAAAAAATCAAAGCGACACTCAAGCGGCTCTGCGGAAGCGGAGACCGCCGGAGCGGGCGCCGTCGAGCTTGACTAAACGGGAATACTTTTTAAAGATAATGTAGTCGAATGTGTCCGAAAAGTGGGTTGCATATTGCTGATCCAACTTTTCGTTGTTTTCCGAGCGTTTGTCTTTCTCGAAGTTATCGCCGATCATGGGTGTGTGCTGGAGACTGATAACAAGACTTTTACAGGTCTGCTCATTGATGCGTATCAAAGGCAGGCTTTTGTTATCTTCTTTCAGGATCGCATTAATGACTTGGTAACGGACACGATAAGAAGGGTAGGAGTCTTGAACGCGATTAATAACCGTCCAGCCGTTTTTAATCAGGAGGTTGGTGATCATTTCAAAGTGGTTATGTTTGCGGCCGGGGTCACCTTTTTTACCGCTGCTGTCACCGTACAGGTAGACCGTTTTTTTGAGGTGGTTAGTGTACTTAGTGCAGAAATCGGTAGCCAGTTTTTCAACAAGGGTAGTATCTGATTTCTTTACGTAGAGGGTATCTATAAAACGCAGTTCGTTGCGTTCTTCCTGGGCGATACTCATGCAGGTAAATCGGGCGTTGAAATCCCAACTGGTGTCCAGTGCAGCAGTGGGGTTATAATCAATACGATGGTGTTTGTATTGATGCGATGTCGCATCCCAAACATAATCATACATCTTATCGTACAGATGCTTGCGCAGACTGAGCGCCCCGTAATACGAGTTCTCCAGCTTTTCAGGACGACGGTTCAATACTTCGACTTCGAAAGCTAGTTCGCTCTCGGCTGATTCGCGTTCCGATTCAATGAAATTACCGGGCAGATTGTGCAGATTATCATACGCCGTAGATTCCATGAAGTAATACCGTTTCGGGTCTTTCTTCATTAACTCTTCGGTACGATAGATCCATGCCTGTTCGGGTGTCCAAGCCGCCGACGTGAAATCGGCAATGAGCCAGTGCAGAGGGTGATTGTAGCCCTTACGTCCGGGCCGATTGTCTTTGTACTTATACTTATTGGCTCGGACCGTTTTACGAAGTACTGTATTATAAAAGGTTTCCTTCAGCAGGAAGCTTTCGTCCATAAACAATTGGTCGAGGCTGAGACCGCGGGCTGTCTCGGGACGGTCGGCTGAGAGAAAAACAACGGTGTACCCATTGCGAAAAGTAAGGGTATTTTCGTAGGCATTGACCGCTTCCCAAGGCTTTTCCCATCCTTCGGGCGGACGCTTATTGACCACGTACTGACCCCATGGGCGGGTTTTGGCATCGTATTCGTACAGACCGTATTCGGCAAAAACTTTATGGCATTGGCTCAATACTACATTCTGCACGTGCAGATAGGTCATACTGGCTAATCCCGCTTTGGCTTTGGGCAGCTCTAAGGCTGATTCAGCTACGAGCCGAAGCAGTACATTGGTTTTTCCGCAACCGCGCCCACCGTTAAACGTGGCCCGAAACCCGGTCTGATAGGCAATGCCTCCTTTGCCGATAAAATCAGCACGATTTTCCAGTACGGTCAGTAAAAACCGGTACTGTGCCGTATTGGGGTGCAGGATCACGGCCCCTTCGTTTTGCCATTCATTCAACGACTTCACCGCTCCCATCTTCGACTTCGTTTGGTTGGTTAGGGGTTTCAATGTTGCCGTTGACCACGTAGATACGAATGCCCGAGCGCATGGCCACCTCATTAGGCACGTTGGTTTCTTCTTTCTCCAATCGGTACAGCTCCCGCAGCTCTTTGGTCGCTTTTAGGATCTGTTCGGAGTTACGGTCTTTGATAGCGATCGAGAGGGCCACGTGCGCGGCTTCGATGAGCGTTTTTCGGATACCGTTTTTGTTCAACTCATAGGCGCTGCCAAACAGCTCCATGGCATCCGAGATAATTTTATAGGCAAAGGTTTTTTCATGGCCATACTCGGTATGGAGCATTTGAACGATCTGGTTCGGGGAAAACATTTTACAGCTCCAACTCCACGCCTTCATCAGCTTTACAAAATGCTCCTGATCTCGTTGCGACAGTTTCTTTTTATGCAACAGATGATCCCGGTATTTGTCCAAAGGGTGTACCCCTTTTTCAATGCCGGTTTCCTTACTCAATTCGATTTCATTCATAGCAGCCAAAAAAAATACGGAGCAATCTAAGCTCCGTATTCGGCAAAAAATTGGACGAAATTCTATTCCACATCAAACAAGCTCGTACCTGACGGGTTTCCGATCGCATCTTTGGCCCATTCGCGGTAATGCTCCTCGAAGTGCTGCGGAGCATGATTGACCAACAAGCTCCCCTCCTCGAAGAAGTGCTTCCAACTCCGGCGCATCATTCGGCCGCGGGTAGTATGCTTGTCTAAAGCCACATCCGGGACCGTCACTTTCAAAAACGGATGCCGGAGCCATGCCCAAATCAAAGCCCAATCGATCAGACGGCTTTTCTTCGCTCGGGAGAGCCGAATTACGGCATGAGTCAAAAACAATCGTTGCGGCTCTGCTTTATCTTCCTTATTCTTGGCCGACAAAACGAACATGCTGTACAAAGCCCAAATCTCAGCACTGATATTCGGCTCAGCTAAACCTACATCTTCCGAGCTGATGATTCGCAGGCGCTTCCAGCACCATTCGGCATAGCCTGACTCATACAACTCCACGGCCCAAAACAAAGCTTCCTGTTCATTGCCGCGCCGAATACACTTTTGCAGGCTCGAAATGACCTCTTCCCCTGCATAATTATTTTTGGTGGTTATCTCGTACTTACCCATGATGGATGATGATTTGATTTTGTAAAACTTCGATTTCTACCCAACTGCCCGCCTCAATCCCGGCCTGAGCCAACCAATGGCCCGACAATTTCAACTCCGGTACCCACTTTACTCGCCGCAATACATTTATGCGACCTTTCTTGCTTACTTTCAATATTCTTTTCATCTTTGTAATGCTTAGAAATTATGGTTATCCCATTATTTCACAGAAGCCCGGATTTGCCTCCGGGCTTTCTGTTTTTAAAATAGCTTCAGTTGGTTATCTTCCCCGAAAAGCGGCAAATCAGAGTAACCAAGCTGCATACTTTTTTGTACGCCGACCTTAACGATGCCCTGCGCGGCCGCTTCCTGAATGGCTTTTTTCTCAGGTGTCAGATCTTCTTTGATAGACAGTACTTTGGAGTCTGCATATTCTTCCTTGAGTTTTGCTCTTGCAACACCCCTATTGATGGCCCTGACGCGGTAAGTGGCGACGATATCGCCTATTTGATAGATAATTGCGAAGTTTTTCATTTGGTAAGGGTTTTGATTTCAACCAATTTATTGAGGAGACTTTCAAGGGCTTCGATCTTTTGTTCGGCCTCAAACGTGTAGCGAAATATCCGCTCAATATCCTGCTTGCAAATAGCGATGGCAAAGTCTATTGATTTTGCATTGAATGCCCACCGAATGATTCCAAGTTGAGCATTAAGAGCACCGACTTGTGCGCCTCCGTTTTCTTTTAAATCCCTGTCAATGGCTTTAGAAATCTTTGTTTCCAGTTTGACGAGTTCCGCTTTGTACTTCATTTTGCTTAAAAATTAATGGTTAAACCGTTGATTCTCAGGAAGTATTTTGCCCTACTTCCTATATAAATTTCTCCCGACAGAACGGAATAAAAAAGCGTTTTCCCGAAAATATTTTTCAGAAAAACGCTTTTTTTCAGGCAGTTAGAAGAACGACAGTTGCCCGAATTTGCCCACCGTCGGTTCAGGTTTTACGGTCACTGCCGCCATTTTCTGCGCCTCTTTTTCCATCACCTTGGTCGCTTCGGTTTCGGCCTTTTTTCGGGCAAATTCCGCCTTATCCCGCTGAAAGCTCTGCCACTGGTAGCACTGTTCTTTCTGAATTCGGACAATATGCGGGATGCCGTTCACTTGGCGGATATAGGGGTTGATGGAAAACCCAAAGCGCCAATCGTCCGGGTCCAAACTATCCATGCAAACCGCCTGACCTTCGCAGCCGTGAATGACCATATTGACCGCAGTCATTTTCGCGCAAATCGGGTCAATGTCGGCCGCAAAGCAATAGTTACCCGGAAACGTCGCATGGAAGGAGAGCAACATCCGCCCGCTGCCCGAACAAGGGTCAGCGATGCGCTCCCGAGCGCCTTTCTGAGCTCCTTGGTAAGTCAGAGCCGTCATCAAATCCACGATCGACGGCGGCGTAAAAAACTGCCCCAAGGCGCTGCTTTTACTTTGGGATGATATCACTTCATAGAAGCTCCCGAAAGCATCGTACCAATCGGTTTCCCCGACGATCATCTTGCGCTGGGTCAACAGCCATTCTCGGAACAATTCCTTAAACAACGGGTATTCCTTCCCGTAGCGTTTCTCCAGCCGTTTGGCCGTATCGGCATCACCGGTATTCAGAAAGCAGGCAACGCAGTAGTCCATAAAATCGGAGAACACGTTGCCGTAATCGTGACGATAGGTCAATTTTTCGAATAGTTTATTAAACTCCCTCAGTTCGTGAGGGACCTCAGTTGTTTTCGGCATGATTTTTCAGATTTCAGTAAAACAAAAACCCCTCTCCTGACAGGAGAGGGATAGGGCGGTCGGCCGATGCCGTGAGGTTAAAAAGGTACTTCGTCGGTTTCCGTCACTCGGTATTCACACATTTTCAGCAGGTGCTCCACGTAGTAACCCTTTACTGCGAACGTCGTAGATTCCTTAAAGCGGGTCTCCAGTTGTTTTACTTTCAGCTCTGCGGGGTTCCGGTACGTGCGCGGCCGCCATTTCATCACAAAGTCTATAATATCCTGCACCGTTATCTCAAAACCGCTGTTCTCGCTCATTTCCTGCGCCTGAACATCAATGTGAATGCCATCGGCTTTAAACCACGATTTGGATACATCGGGCAGGTGGTTACGGTCGCCGTGTTGCTCAAAATCACTTTTCGGGAAGAAACTCAGTGAATTGGCGATCGTACTTTCTTTGCAGGTCCATGCCTGAGCATCGGCTTGCAGCTTCAGCCACAGTTTGCCCAGCTCATAGGGGTTTTGGCTGTTTTCGATCAAATAATCTTCAACCTCATTTTCAGGAATGCCCAAGGGTAATTCCGTCGATTTTTGGATTAAGTGGGCGGTAGAATAGATACCCGCTTTGGCGCATACCAAACTGTCGAGTTTATTGATGTGCATTTTGCGGCCGACCTCAGTAGCCCATTCCTGATAATCGGTTTCGGTTTTACCGGTCGCAGTGATGAAACGCTCTAAGTTGCGCTTCGAGGGGAGAATTTGCTTTTCCATTTTGCTTAGAAATTATAGTAAGTGGTTGATTTTTAAAGGAGTAGTTTGCCCTACTTCCTATGTAAAAATCTCCCGACAGAACGGAATAAAAAAGCGTTTTCCCGAAAATATTTTTATTTTTTTTGTAGATCCTGTCTTTGTAAAATGGGCCTCTATTGGCTGGAAATGCAGTTTTTCAAAAGTAAAAAGGGAGGATTACAGAAGCACAAAAAAAGCCCCTGTCACATCGACAGGGGCTTGCTGCTTTTGGCGCTCATGGTGGATAGGGCTACAATCTCAGATGCTCTCATGCAGCTTTTGAAAACAAATTTGGTCGGTTATCCCTATTGTCCCGACCGATACTCCGCTCACCTTTTTAGCGCCGCTGCCTGTATATATGGAATGAGGATTAAAAGTTATAAGCGGTTATCTCTTCTGTGACCGCCAATAATCATTACTTCAGGAATTGAATCTAATGGTTTTTCATTCTGAAATGCAAAACCTTCAGTTCTCCCCTGAAGTATTTTCATAAAACTAACACCTTGTTCAATGCTTTCTACTTTAATCTGCTTTACTCTCATAGCAGTTCCAGCTTCATTATACCTTGAAAAGGTTAAAAAAGAGCCTTCGGGGTAATTATCAAGTTTAATTTCATCAATGTTATCTAAATTGATAGATAAATTGAGTTCTGGGAAAAAAACATACTTTGACATAATATTAAGGGTGGGGGTTTAAATGAAATAATAATCAATAAACGCCATCACCTACCAAAAAATTCATTTTAAGCATTGAAAGAGGTAGTTTTCCTCAATGCTTCAATAAAATCCTGATGAATATTCATATCAATCTTTTGTAGCGGGGGACGCTCTTGTGGAAGTACTGGTCTTTCCCTGATAATTCCACCTCTGGCGAAAGAAGAAAGCGGCACATTATAGACTTCTTTTACCCCTCCGCCTAAATTTGACTCATTAAAATCAAAACTAACAGCAAAATCAGGCTCTGTTTGCTCAAATACACCATCTTTATTTTGAACGGCATCAACTATTTTTTTGAAAAAAATATTCATCAAAAAGGCAGTTTTAAAGTTTTCTGAAAAGGATGTTTAGCATTGGCCTTATTCTTCCTGAGTTCCACTACATCACCAAAAACCCGTTGGAGCAAATGAAAATCCTTCTCTTCAGCCTCTAAGTTACGAAATTCCGCTAATCCCCCGCGATTGACAAACGTATCTTTTTGCGCCCAATAAAACCGGGTATCCTTCCAAATCATCCGGTGATGGTAGGCATTCAGCAAACTGATCCAGTAATCTTCGTTGCAAATGATATCCGGATTGTACCACAATTTCGAGCCTTTCAAAACGCCGTGGGCGCAACCCGTCACGTAGCCCGTCAATTGGATCGGGTTCAAACTGTTGTAGCTGATAGGAGTAGGAGAACTGCTGAACCCAAACAGATAGACACCCGCCTCCCGAGCGGCGGCGGCGGTCATCTGCACAAGGGCATACGCTTCGTCCGGTTCTACCATGTTCGGTTCCCCTTTTTCGGTATAGATACGCATCAGGCTTTCAATATCATCGTCGAGCATCATCACGTCTCCGAAATGTTTGATGATCCAATCCCGTTTCCGAGCCAACCCGATGACAGTATCAGGATGGGTAACTATATCAATTTTAGGGTTACATTTCTTGTACAAAGCCGCCTGACTTTCGGCTACGCACAAAATCGCGTTGTCCACCGCCATCGTCGTTCTGACCCGCGTGGCCCGTTTGTGAGAAGGGATTACGATCTTTACTTCCATGTCTCGATCAGTTTGGTAGCCGGCATCACGTGCATCATTCCTACTTTACTGCTTTTATAGCATTGCCCGCGCTCGATGCCGAGTTTTTCGGCAATGTGGTTTTCGTCGATCTCATTTCGACAAACAATCACAAACGACGTGTACCGCTCACTCATCTTGGCCACGATCGGCAGCTCCGCTTCCGGGCTGCTTTCGTCGGTCATGGCCGAGAGCTGCTTATCCAATTCCGAAAGGTCGATGCCGAAATCGTCGAGGTTGACAAATTCCTGAAACTCCGACTTGAGCAGGTCCAAATCAAATTCACCCGCGTGTGAATTTTCGATCATCATCACTTCCTTCAGCTCGGCTTCCGTCAGTTTTCTGACCGCCGTCCGTACGTCCATTTCATGCTCGCCCAAGCCATTTTGTACGATCAGCTCGCACCGCTGGTGGCCACTCAAAAGTGTGCCATCAAAATCTCGGACCGGAATGCCGATCATCCCATACTTTTGCAGCCGTTCCCACAGGCTTTTTTTCGACTCAGCTTTGATTTTACGGGGATTTTTAACGTGAGGAACCAAGTCGGCTACCCGTACCCGCTCGGTTCTGAACAATTCGTTGATCATAAAAAATGAATTGATTGGTTAATTAAGTGCCTCTTTGGCCAAGGTTTTTTCCGATATCGCCGCATCCGTTTGCGCCAGCTCTACTTCCCAAGCTGCCCGCTTCGAGGCCGACGCGCTCAGGTCGGCCAATTTCTTCTTCAGCTTGGCCCGTTTTTCGCGCAGTTTTTGAATGTCCACACTCAAGACGGCTTTATGAGTGATGCTCTCGACAGTCGTCGGAGCGGCGGCCGCGGGCGTGATCAGCGCGGGAGCGGCAATGGTCGAGTCCTGATTTCGCTCCAAAAACTTCTTTTCATCCCAAATTCCTTCGATCTCGTCCTGAAGGGCCAATATCTTTTCGGTCAGCTCCGGGCAGGCTTGGTTTTGGGGTACTTTGTGCAGTAGGTTCGAAAGCCGGGCCTGTTCCTGCCGGAGTCGGTCGGCTTCCCCCGTCAGATTTTTTTGCTTCAGGGAATAAGGGTCGTCGGCTAAGGTCGCTTCAATGGCCCGTTGGTAATCCGGGCGGCGGTCAGCAGTGGCAATACCACCTTTGGGGAAAGAAGGAGTAGGGTTAGAAAGGCTTGGGGTCGAAGAGTTCACCGATCTGAGGCGGCTGAGTTCGGCCTCGGCGGCCTGTACTTCCCTTTCTGTGGTGCGTTTGGCTTTCAGCAGCGTTTTCAGCATCGTCACCGTCGCTTCCTGTTGCTTGATCTTTAGGGATAGGCTCATCAATAATTGCGCAAAAGTTGAGGAGATATTGCCGAAACTCCCATACCCAATGATCCGCGTCAAGTTCGACATTGGTATAAGCGTGTTTCGGCTCGTTCAGATACTCCGTCAGGCAGCGCACCAACGCGTTGGGCGATATACCCGCGAACTTCAGAACGTCGCGCAAATTCTCAAAACCGGGGGGATGAGGCAAGTACATAAAAACCGGTAAGTCGCCCCTATATCACGTTGCGTACAACGCCATAACGGGACTTTCACCCGCACGCTTACCGGCATGCCTTCGAAGTCATGCCGTAGCGTTGTACTTTCCGTGATATAGGGGCTGCAATATCAAAAAAAAAGCCCGTTTTTCAACGAGCTTTTCATTAGAGTTGCGCGACTATTCCGCGGGAGGCGCTTGTGATTCTTCCGAACCTTCCTCCTGAGCTTCCTGTACCGGTTTGGGGTTTCGCTTGGCCTCTAATGCTTCCAGTGCCGAAGCTGCCTCCGCCAGCAATTTTTCAATGGCCGCTTTTTGGGCTTCCTCTTTAGCTTGGGCGATCTCCTCTTCGGTCATGCCCTCATATTCCACGTTTTCGGCCAATCGTGCCCGTGTGGCTTTCAATTCCCGCGTAATATTATGGATGAACTGCAAAGGGTTCTCTACTGCCGGAGAGTCGCCGTAGGCGTTATCGGTCAAAGCATTCAGTACGGTGATTCCGTTCTTGGCCGCCGATTCAATGCGTTTGACCGCTTCGTCAATTTTCTTCAGGTTGCTGCTGCTCATGAGTGCTTACGGTTTTTTTTTCGAGGTAATAGGCGGTTTGCTCATTTTGTGCCAGTTTTTCCAGCACTTCCGGAGCCAAATCGTTCGACAGCACCACAGGCGTATGATTCCCGTCCTCGATTTGGATCTTACCCGCAAACTCCTCCTTTACCCGCCAAATTTTGTTTTTCGTTGCCATAACTTTTGAATTATTCCCCCTCTCCTGACAGGAGAGGGGGAAGGGGGGTGAGGTTAAAAAGGTTGCGGTACCACAGCTGCCGAATCCGTGGCCAAGGTCACACTCGTAGCCAGGAACGGCGCGTGAAAATCAAAGCCATCCGCTTTCGCTTTGAGCGAGATCATTACCCCGTCATCAGCTTTGATACCGGTGTCCATCCCGTCTTCAATTTCGAGAGGGTTCCAGCTCGACCCGAATACCTGACGAGCACCGTTCTTATGGTAGGCAATCGCTACTCCGCCTTCGTTCAAAAACTTTTCAATAACGGCGTATTGCGTAGGGTCAAAACCCGCAAACTTGGCCTCGATTTCGTGTTCGTAGTTCTGATAACCGATACGCCCTTTTTTCAAGCTTTTGCCCCGGCAGGTATTGTTATCGAAAACAAATTCCGCCGCTACCGTTCCGACCACGATCGGGGGTACGGTGTCAATCTCACCGTCCTCAATGTCAGCCTTCTTGGGCCAACCCGTCGTGAGGTCACTTTCTGCATAGCAGACCAGCCGCGATATACCGCCCAAATTGGACAAACCGCGCGCTTTTCTTTTTAAATTACCGAATCTTCCGGCCATTTTTTTAAGAGAATTAAAAGGTTGAACAATCAGCCGGCCCGCCGGAGCGGACCGGCCGTTAATTATTTGTGCAGGACGATCAAGCGGCCATCGGCATAATCCACATTGACTTGGAAGTCAATGAAAATTTTCAAGTCACGGTCCTGCTCCTGAAACTTGATCATCGGAATATCTTCTTCCGTATCTTGGCACAGGTAGAAGAAATTCCCGTCCGGGGTCCAAACCATGTTATTGACCCCGATCATGTACGAGCGCGGTTTGATAACCGTATTCGGCAGCAAGTTGAATTTGTACACGCCGTTCTCTTTGGTCACGACCTGATTGCCGTTCGAGAGAGCCACATCCAACGCATCGCACATATACTGGTAGTACACGGGAGGCATAAAGAAACTGGCGACTTCCTCTCGGTATTCGACCAGATCTTCGTTGGCCATGATCAGCGAAACCATCTTGTTCATTTCGGCCAGAATGTTCGCCTGAGTCACTGTCGATGCGGGAGAGGCCACTTTATTGCCGGCCGGAATATCGCCCACGGCCCCCGTACCGGTAGTGGCATAGCCTTGAGTCCATTTGAGGGCCAAACCGTCGAAGAGGTTCAAGCCGCCCTGCGCCCCGGTGCCGGCATCCTCTACGCCTTTCACAATAGCACGGTTCACCTCTTTGCCGATACGCGCCATCACACGACCCATGATGTAGTTGCGACCCGCCAGCGAGTTGATATCCTTCGGGTCAGAAGGCTCCCGTTTAGCCAGGAACGAAACGGCCAACGCCTTCAATTCCAACTCGGTCAACTTCAAGTCAACTTTGGCCGGACGCAGCTTCCCGATACGCTGTTTGTGCGTGATCGCCCCGGTGGTAAAGTTAGTGGCTCCGGTCGCGCCGGGCTGGGTAATGTTCCCCAACTCATCACGCACCAAGATCACTTCCTCTTTGATGGGAAGGACCACAAAATCCTTTTTGGCGTCAAAACCGGAGGCCATTTTCAGACCGAAGATCTTGCCGTAATCTTTTTTGTCTTTTGTGAGCTGCTCGCTCAACGCCGACACGTCAACAACATTTGACATTTTCTTATCGAAAAATTTAGAGGTGAAACACTATTCTTCTATCAGTTTACCGTATCGGGCCTTCAAACGCTTGTTTTCAGCCTCAGCCGCCGTTTCGTTGGCTTCCGCCTCCGAGGTACTGTTCAAATCGCCATCGGCTTTGGCTCCCGAAACGGCCGCCTGATGGGCATCCCATTTCTTGGCTTTGGCCGTCAGGTTCGCTACCTGTTTACGCAGTCCGGCGGCGGCATCTGCCTCCGTTTTCAGTTGGTTATAAGCCGCAAGGCTCATCGTTACACTGTCGCCGGTTGCCTCAGCTTCAGTCGTGGTTTCGTCGGCAGAGGTTTCCGACGTGCTTTCTTCCTCTTCAGATGCTTCGGCCGTCTCCGTCTCCTCGGTGGTTTCCTCGGTTTCGGTCACGTCCGATGCTTGGTTTTCTTCCTCTTTTGCTTGGGTTCGGAAAAGACTTCCCAGCGTTTTGCGCACGTTGCTCATAGTAAAAAAAATTAAAGTAGTGTCGTGTTAAGCGGCTTTGGCCAGTTCGTCCACTCTGCGGATGGCATCGCCCAAAAAGCCGATGCGGTCGGCCATGCCCAAGGCGATGGCCTCCGAGCCCGGATACATTTTGCCCGTAAATACATCTTTACTGATCCCGGGGCGACCGGCTTTGACGGTGGCAATGAAAGCGTCTTTGATGGGTTGGAGTTGCGCCTTTACGTTGGCGACCATAGCGTCGGTCAGCGGCTCCACGGAGTTGAACAGGGCTTTATCCTCCGAGCCTTCCGAACGGATGATGGTCACTTTCAAGCCCTCTTTTTTGTAGAATTCGGAGGCGTCCACGTGCATGGCCAGTACGCCGATGCTGCCCACCTCCGAGGCCGTTTTCGATTCCATCACGATCTCCCGAGCCTGAGAAGCCACCCAATACGCGGCACTCGCCGCCATGCCGGCCACGTATGCCACCACGGGCTTTTTCGATTTTTTGACGATGTAGCCCAGCAGCTCCGTGCCGTCCACTTCGCCGCCGGGGCTGTTGATTTCCAACACGATACCGCTGACGGTTTCGTCCGCGTTGGCTTCCAATATCCAAGCCCCAATGTCTTCCGTTCCCCACGAACATAGGTCGCCATAGCGGCTCATGGCGCCCATCAACGGAATGATGGCCACGCGTCCGGATTTGCCTTTGATCTTGGGCAAACGGTCATATGCCCGGGCATTGCCCACGGCCTGCGGAGCCGCCATTTCAAAGTAAGGTTCGCGGCGGTCTTCGATGCGAATTAAGCCCAGTTTATCGGCCAGAATGATCGTGGCCAAGCGTTCATGATAAGAAGGTTCCAGCGCCCATTTGCCGGTGATAAATCGGTGCAGCATTGCGATTCGTTTTACGAATATTCACACGCTGAAACCGAATCAAATAGGACGAAAAAAAAGCCCGACTGTACCACAGTCGAGCTTTCCAAAACTCATACAGCCATAAATAACAGTCTTTATATCGTACCCGTTTGCTGATTCGCCGGCAATACCACCTGTCCGAATAGCTGCGCCAAGGTCGCCAAGGCATCACGCCGTTCCTGAAGCGTATTTCCCCCGATCAGATGCTTTACGATCGTATTCATTGACGCTCCGACAAAAACGTCTAAAGATTCCCCTGTAAAGCCGGCTTCCAACCCCTTGTTTCGGATGGTCTCCACTTCGATGCGGTCCTGAAGGTATTCCCGCTTGCGGCCCTCATTGTCGTAATAATCAATGACCAACGTCAGCGGCGGAACGGCATCTTCCAAGACCGTCACTTTCCCGCCCAAATACATGATTTCAAGCCCTACGATCTGTTTCGGCGGTTGGGTCCGATCGGTCGAGGGAATGTCGAAAGGTTCAATTTTCCAAAGAAAGCTCATATTGAAAAAAATTAAAGTTAGATCATGCGTATCCAAGCCACTCGGCGCTGGATGGTCATATTGGGACTGGCTGTTCCCAGCGTCACATTCATTTTCATGTTTGTAATGCTGCTGGAAGAGGCTACGGTAAATTTCTTGGTCCAAGTAAAGTGAAAGTCGCTGCTGTCCAAGCCTGCTCTTACCCACACCAACACCGTAATGGCTGTACTTTCCCGATAGGCCCAACACTCAAAGGTATAGACCCCATCAAGCGAATAGGCATGAAATTGCCTTGCGTTCAGGGCTAAGTTCGACGTGCCGGCATTAGTAGTGATCTCCAACTCAAAAATGCCATTGACCGCAGACCCCGTCGTATTAAGAAACGTGCCGATGCATCGAAATTCGACGATGTTGGTCGTTCCTATGGCTCCCGGCCCTGCCAAGTTGGCCATAGTGGTTTTGGTGGTACTGTTGGCTAAGTTAACCAACGTAATGTCTTTGTTGATCAGATCAAAATCCTGTACAAACAAGGAATTCTGCGCATACCAGCCGCGTGTGCCGGCCGCATTGGTCCCGTAAATCTGAGAAGCGCCGGGCGTGGTTACATCTCCCACCAATTTGAGACCGGAAGCGTCGGAGGTCAGCGACATTTGGGTAGAACCTCCCGAAACGGTATTGGTATTGCCCGCCGATCGTGCTGTAGTAGCTACTGCTGACAAAAGTTGTGTATATACCAATAGCGGGGTTATAAAAGTGGTATTGGCGGAAACGGCCACTTCAATCAAATAAATTTTAGCACTGTTGACCGCCGCCTTTTCGTAGATGGGAATGATGATATTGGCCCCTGACCAATCCGGGTCATCCACATAGATTTTCGTCGTGATATCGCCGGTCGCTACCAAGGTAGTGTTGACCGCCCCGGACGAGGTATTGGCATCAAAGGCATAGACCTTGTGAATCAGTCCGGCACTTTGACCCAGCGCCCGTACTCTGATTTCCACCGTCACCAATCCATAAGCGCCTTTAGGCAGGTTCACTTTCGTTTCGTATCGGTTGGAAGCGTGCGCGGTCGGCTGGAAAAGCTCCGTCTTTAAAAGGGCATTGGCTCCCGCCATCCAAGCGCCGTTGAGCTGTACCCCACCGCCCAAACCCGTAAAATGCGCCATCTTACTGTCTCCTTGCTGATAAGTCGCGCTTAAATAAGGGATAGAATTAAGCGTTGGGTTAGGCTTGGCATACGGCGGCAACGAGCTGCCGTCGTTGGTGATGAAGTTGGCCAAGGCCGTGGCCACGTCTTCCGAGTCCACGGCCCGGATTTTTAAGCCTGAATTCGGACGGCGAAACCGTTCCTGAATCAGGGAAACAAGGGCTGAAAAGCTGAGAGGCATATATTAGATCGTTTCGTACTCTGTGGTAGTATAGTGACTCGGCTCAAAGCCCAACTCGGCAAACAACACAGCCGGTTCAAGCGTCGAGAGATAAAAAACGGGGTAGGCAAAGCGCCCGGTGAGCTGAAAGGCACTGCTGTTGATATCGGCTATTTTACCGCCGGCCTCTGCCCGCAATCCGTGTTCTTCGTTACCGATCAGATAGCAGGTTCCGTTTTGGTCCTCTGCCAAGGCGACCAGCTCCTTTTCCTGATTTTTCCGCAGAAAAAGAAAAAAATCAGGGGCGTGGGTGGTCAACTCCGCTTGGATCGTCACATCATACACGATCCCGCCTTCGGTTTCCACCTGCTTTTGTTCCATCGTACAGCCTCGCTTCGGAAACTGAATACCGTACAGTACCGGCATATCCACCGGCATTATATCGCCGGTAGTGAGCGTGTTGGCCGCCGTGAAGGTCCGTTCCGGGTACCGGATCGGGTCATACACTTTCACCGCTTCCGCGCACAGCACATACAGCCGCCTCACCCAACCGATGTTGGATTGCTTCGGGTTTCCGAGATTTGAGATCGTGACAAGCATGAGAGCAAATCACGCGCCCGCGACTCTAATTTCCATAGACACTAATTTTACGCCGTAAACACTGAAAAACAGACAGTTAGAAAAATACAGCCGCTTCGGTCCCATTCAGGCAATTTCCCCGGGCCGTAAATTGAGTTTTCGGGCCTCGTTTTTGGGCAAATGGGCCAACTTTTTGGCAAAATGGGTCGGATTTTTTTTGGAGAGGGCCATATAATTTTGCCGTACCTTATCGCGGTAGCGTTTGGAGATCGAGCGCAATGCCTCCTCTTTGATGGGGTCATCTTCCATGCCGAACCGGTGATGCAGCACCCGGATGGCTCCCCGCTCGGAGCCCATGCGTTCACAATAGCCCATCGTGAAAAAGATAATGAAGTATTCGACCAAAAATTCCAGCAGGTTGCCCACGTAAAGCAGATTGTTTTCATCGACGTGTTCTTCCCGAATCGGGAACGAAGTTTCCACCGTCAGGTAGGCGGCATCCGTGATCGGCTCGGGAGCCAGCCGGTCGCCGTACCATTCCATCAAATCAATGGGCTGTTGGCTGCATACCATCAAAATGGCCGTACCGATCAGGCTATCCTTGCGGGAGGCCAGCGGTTCGGCTCCGAAAAATTCGGGACTGGTAAGAAAGGCTTTGACGTGGGGCTTTAAGGGGATTTTCAGCAGCATTACAAAAAAATAGGATTAGGTTGTATCTTTACACAACCCTACTCATTCCCCCTTCAGGATATATGCCCCGTGCGCCAACACGGGGTTTTTTATTGGATATCGGAAATTAATCATCGCTTCTGCCGGTCCCAAGGTCGCCGATTATGACGACCGTCTTTTGCATTTTTCCAACTCCGGAAATTACTCATTTTGGCTCACTTCTCCAATTTTTCGCGCAGTTACTTCCGTTGAAATACGAAAAAAAATGTATTTTTTGTATTTCTGTATTTTCGATTTTTAACGCACTGAAATACAGGCAATTACAAAGCGACGGACCATAATAACCGAAGCCTGAAATTTGTATTTATAGTTTGTAAGGTTTGTATTTTTTGTAATTGGCCACAAATCCGACTCCGACCCCTAAGACCCAATAAAGAAGATTTGTATTGTTTATATTTTTTAAATACAAATCTTAAAGTTTTTGTATTTTTTATAAGTCTCTGACTCCGAACCCTTTAAAGACGTCCTAACCTCAAAAAATACAAACAATACAAAAATTTTCAAATTAGAAGGGGGAAAGGTTGCAAGGAATCGGAGCCGGCCCAAAAAAAAGCCCCGAAATCGGGGCCAAAATGGTACTTTAAGCGGATTAGTGCGTTAGTGACTACAGGTACAATTTGCTACCGGTTTACGGCAGCCGAAACAATGAGGCTCTTCAGTCCAACTGCGGGAGCAGCCCATATAAATAGGCCACTTCCCGCGACAAGTAGGGCATCGTCCGTAAACGTCCTCATTTCTGCTCCGCCGCCTCAGCTCTGCCTTGAGTTCATCGGTCGTGTATTCAGATAGGTCCATAAGGTCTTTTTGTGTTAGTGACTCTTTATCTCATTGATATCATACTCAATATCCTCGTTCTCAGAATCAACAATGATATTCAACCCCTCAGCTGCTGTTTCATCTCTATACTCGAAAGGAAGCTTACCATCAATCGTTACAACTCCGAATCCCTCAATAAAACTATCCCGAGAAATGGCTTTGCCATGCACAAGTGCTTCTGCAATACCGCTATTCCTATCATTGCCCAAGTTCCAGAAGTTTTTCTCAAATTCACCTTGCCATTCGTCATTGTAGATTGCTTCATCGATCTCGACAGTATATTCTTGGATAATCGTTACTTGAACTTTAAACTTTTTCATGAGAGCTAAATTGGATTAGTGCGTTAGTGATTAAAAAGGTAAATTATCAGTCTCAGGCTCTTCTTCCGGAACTTCACAAGCATAGTTTCGGCCAAAATCTTTGCTGCCGCAACACCAACAGCGTTTAATGTCAGTGAAATAATCATAACCGAATACTCGCTCAACTTCTTTATCAGGTATTTCGCCGGACTCATCAGCCGTAATCATAAACGTATCTTGGTACAGGATTTCAAAGCATTTATTACAGTGCATTTGAAATTCAACAAACTTGTATCTCTCTTGCTTTGGCATTGGATTAGTGCGTTAGTGATAATAAAATCCCCCTCCAACGTGGAGGGGGGCAGGGGGGAGGTTAATTGCGGCAATCTCTCACAAACTGCATCTTGCCAGTCTTAACCAAACTTTCAATCTGAAGCGCCGGCCGTACAACCATCTTCATATCAGGAATGATCAACAACTCAAACGACTCAACCCGAACTGCATTGGCCCAGATGATCCGAAAAATGATGATGATGCGTTGATTCTCATCACTCCATACGCTGCCTTCGGTCAGTTGCCGCAGCTCGTCACTTATCGTTTCCATTGAAATTGAGTTTGATTTGGTTCAGTTCATGGTATTTCCCGTACTTTTTGCGCCGCGCATTGTCCATTCGATCGTGAGCGAGATGGCATCGGTTACAGAGGGCCTTCAAATTGCTCAGGTCATTGTTGGTAATGTCGTGGTCGAGGTGAGCAATGGCCAGCTTGATCACCGTCCAATCGTCGTAGTAGTGCGAAGCTTTCAGCTCCACCCACAAACCAACGGCAAGGCGGTAGGTTGCAGGCGGCTCCTCTTGGTATGAGTCGTAGGTTTCTGTTGCCGGATTCCATCGTACTACATCATATTCTTTGGCTCGGCAGCTCTCGCAGGCATGGCCGGCACGTTTCAAAACGGCAGGTCTCAGTTCCGAAAACCAATTAGGAGGGTAGAGGCTATACTTGATCGGCATCTAATCTCCTTCCTGCAAACGCCGATGAACAATCAGCGTCCGGCGCTTAATCTCTTCACTAACCAGAGCCCAGCTTCTCCGAAAATCCTCTACCTCTGTTTCCAGTTCCTTTCTCACTTTTCCGTGAGCTTTCAACTTGGCCGAGGTTGAGTATTCAATCAGGAGGCTCAGTTGACCGCGCAAAACGCCCAAGTCTGCAAAAGTGTAAACTTCCAAAACAGCGATTTCAAAGTCATGCGCGCTCATTCTCACCTCCTTCCGTAATAGTAATCGTGCCAAGGGTAACACCGCCATTGTCAGTACCCCAATCCAACCAGATGTATTTTTTTTCACTTGTAACCAACCTGTCGCTTTTAACGACCCGGAGCTTACTTTTCTTTCCGGATGCAAGTTCCATGAGGGCAATACAAGATTCCACATAGGCGAGGACGTCCTCATATGTTTTGGGAATCCTTGAAAAATCGGGGTGATTGAACTGTTGGCAAAAATCAGAAAGATTGTCTCTCAGGCGTTCAATGGCCTTGTTAGGAGCCTTTCTATTTTGGCTCCAGCTTAAAAAAATAGCTTTCATGCCTCACCTCCTTCCTTTTTACGAGCTTCCATCATCATATCAGCAACCTCATAAGTCCATTTAAAGGTCATAGGGGTTTTTCCATAGGTATACATCATAATCGGCAGAGCCGCCATAGCAAATTGGTCACGTAACGTCAGCCCGTCTTTTTCTTCCAAAAAAACAAGCGGTTGAGATTCATCTATCCATGATTTGTCAATATTCTCTTCATCCTGACCTAAAAGAACAAATACGCTCACCCCTAGTACTTCAGCTATCTTTTCTAACTGTTCAACAGTCAATTTGCTTCCTCGTGCTTCCAATCGAGCATAGTTTGAACGTTCCATTTGGAGCAATTCAGCTACTTCCTGTTGTGTAAAACGCTTTGCTTCTCTAACTGTACGTATAGATTTTGATATGTCTGCGGTAAGGCCGGGCCCTTGCTTATGGCTTTGGATATAGATCATTTCAACAACTCTGGAGACTATCTCACCATTGGTACCCACTACATCAGCAAGCCTAATTATCTGGCCATGATGGCCACACAAGTCAGCAGGGTTGTATACATAACCGCGATATTCAGCCCAGAATTTGAGCTTTACTGAAAATTTCAGGACATTCATTGGCAGGTTATTTTCCTGCTGGAAGTCCTGTAGTACTACCATTCGCGGAATAAACGTATTCAAGCGACCGGTCTCCGGGGCAAAATACGCATCTGCCCAGGTATTGAATGATTCTTGATTCATTGTTGCTTAGAAAATTATAGTGAAGAAATATTGTCAGGCATTACAAGGTCTAATTCAAGACGTTGTAATGCTGTTTTGAAGCTATCGCCGTAGCCATAGTGATACTTAGTGCCTTGTATTAAAATTTTATAGGTGAGCATAGGTTCTCCGTTCAATTCGACAGTTGTCAGCGAAACTGTGATTTCCGGATTAACCCCTTTGTAATTGTGCCGGGCAAGTAAATCCTTTACTTGAGCCGCTACTTTTTTCAGTTCATTCATTTGCTTAGAAATTATGGTTAAAAAATTGATTGAAAGTCTACTGAGCGGCTTCAGGAGCCTGAGCCGGCTCAGGCTCACTGGGGCTAATGAGGATATCATAAGAGCCGCCCAGGACAAACATATCGGCAGCGGCCTTATTGACCGTATTCAGTACCATGTTTGTGCCGCCCGAAAGCTTCCAGTAAACAGAATTTTGGTCATAAGGCACTTCCAATTCAATGGCCGTGGCCACGGGGTTTTCCGGGCTCCAATTGATGCTCTCTTTTTTTGAGACACACTTAGCTACTACTTTCGTATTCATAGTAATACAGATGGGTTTTACAAAGCCGCCCAAGGCTGAGGGGTTTAAAAGTCAATTTCATTGTCACTAAGGGGCGCGGGGAAATCATCTTTCTTGGGAGTGGCTCTTTCTTCCGAAGTGCGGATATAGAGCATTTCGGCGGTCGTTTGGCGCTTGGTGCCGTCGCGATCGGTGACGTCGATGGTCCGAATGATGCGGCCGCGCTTGTCGAGCAGGTCGGCAGGGTTCAGCTCGTAATGATTGTATTGGGCCCAAGCAGCCAGCTTTTTGGTAAACATCTGCGGCGTTACCTTCAGGCGGGTTTCGCGGTTGAAGTCCTCCAGTGCCGGTACCCGCTGCACATAGTTGTTGAGGCGGTTGCTTTCCGGGGCAAAATACACATCTGCCCAAGAATGGAAGTTCTCACCCATCAGCGAGAGCAAGTTCCGCTTGTTCACGTTTTCGGTCGGTGGCTCTATCTTCACAAACGAATTCACTGTGGTGAGATAAAAAGCCAGGCATTGCGCGAAAAAATTGTGAAAGCGGTTCCATTCGTCAGCATCCCAATCCTCAAAAATGCGCCGTCCAAACTCCGTCAAAGGCGTTCTGACTTCCCGATATTGGGCCAAATCCTCATGGTAGAAATCCGAAAAAACAACGTAGATTTTACGGCGTTTACTCGATTGGTCCGTACTGCGGTCGCCGTAGTTGGTATCTATCCAAAACTTACCGTAATCCTTGTAATCCAGAATTATGGCCCGTTTATTCTTGGGGTTCACCGTCAGCGACGATGTGGTTTGGATATACAGCTTTTCAAACGTCTGATACTCGCCCCAATCCTCAAAATGGATCATGTCGGTATCGGTATCCACGTTTTCGTACAAGTGTTTATCCTCAAAGATTTTCTGGTCGCGGCCGTCGATCGTCACCGTGTTGAGCCATTTGTAAAGCGCCTTGGCCAACAAGCCCTTTCCCGCTCCGCCGTTGGAGGCTCCTGTTTCCGACATGCGATAATCCATACAAAACGGTACCCACGATTTGGCAATGTCCTTATATCGGTGAAGCATGTAGCCTATCACGAAAATCTTATTAATGAGGGCTAATTTTTGGTCGGCCACTTCTTCCGGCAACAGAAGCTCACCGTCTAATTTGAAACGACTCGCGGCCTGATACGCCTTCGCTCGGTCAATATTTTGGAACTGCAGCAGTCGTTTTCGGTCGGCCTCCTCCATACCGTACTTTTCGAGGTGATCCGCTTGAGCGCGTGAATCCAACTTCCAAAACTCCAAGCGTTCCTCCAGTTCCCGCCGCCAATGCACTTTTGAGGTTTGAATCAGAAACTTCAGAAAGTCACATTGATTGTCCTTTATCTGAATGTCCCATTCGCCTTCTGCTTGAGTAATTTGAAAAAACGGCGGCAGCAGCTTTGGTTTGGAAACGACCGGATTGTCGTTTTTGTCGAGCGTCTGAATCCGAAGTACTTTAGCATCCCATACACACACGTCAGGCCGCTTGATTTCCTCCACTTTGTTGGCCGTTACTTTCCATGTGATCGGCTCCTGTTTGCCGTTCTTTTCGTAGCTGAAGAAAATGTATTGGTGATGAGGCCCGAAGTAGCGAAAATCAGGCTCAAGCTTCCGGAGCTTCGAGAGCGACGTGCCCGATACCTGCGGCGATCGGTAGATAACGTTCCTCAAATCTTCCCCTACACGGCTGCCGTCAGGAAAGGTGTATTCTTCCAAAAAACTGTGGATAAAGCCTTCGACTTCGTTCACTTCGACGCGCTTCACGCGCCCATCGGTGATGCGAACGTAGAAAAACCCCTCCTTTTCCTTCTCACTGGCCAACTTGCCGAAGCCCATGTGCTGTAAGAAATTGTACCCGCGCAGGTTGCTGAAGGCATACGACATTTGCAGGCGGCCAAACTTGTACTTGGGAAAACCGCCTTTGTCGTAGGCAATCTCTTCGTCCCAAAATTTGAATTGATAGGCCGTCTCAAACAGCCCTTTGAAATCGCGTTTCCGCCAATACCGCAAATAGTCGCGCACGTCCTTGCAGGGATTGCCGCGCCAATCGGTCTTTTTACGGAGTTCGTCGGGCAGCCAAATCGTTCGGAGATCCAAATATTTAATGGCCAATTTTCGAGCTTCTTCAATGCCTGTGGTGTCAATATCCGGAAGATTATACACCAGCTCAGCAATCCGGCAAACGGCCTTATAATCCTGATAAGAGAATTCCGCTGTTTCCGAATTCAACCATATAACATCGTGGCCAAGAGCCGCCACATTGAGTGCGTCCGAGCCGCCGGTACACAAGATGATTTCGGGCAGTTTGCTTTCTTCGAGCTTCACGTTTTTCTCGCCTCGATCTAAAGCTTCGCTGTACGCTTTTTTAGCCTCAGCCTGTCGGGTTTCGTACTTTTTGCGATGTTGCTCCAGCCCGTGAATGAAGCGATCGGCTTTCTTACCGATGTAGACAAACCGAAACTGTTTTTCATCCTTGGGCTTATACAGCTTTTGAAACTCGCCTTCGTCAAACATAAAGATGGGAAACCGCTCATTGCTGCCGAAAATATGCACGCGGGTTCCGTCGGAGTCCACTTTAGAAAACCACTTTACGGCTTTCAGGTGATAGTAGCCGCAGAGTTGGACAGCTGCTTTCTTTCGATCCTCATCGTCTTTGCCCAGGGCAAGCCAAGCGCCTTCGGCAAAAATGGTTTTCAACTCAAACAGGTCAAATTCTTTCAATTCCCAAGCATACTGATTCGGTTGTTCGTCGGGTTTAGCCGCGCGGGAATTGTAGTCAGCACTGACGGTCACGCTCGGGCCGTCTTCCAACTTATAAAAACGGGCCGCATCGTGCAGGGCCGTGACAAAATCTTCTCCATTCAAATACATCCTAAGACCAATGGCATGCATAGCAGGGTCACTGCTGCCGTGGTCTTTGACCATCCAATGACCCTGTTTCGAGTGTTTGAACACCGAGGTGGAGGCCGTTTTTTCCTCTCTGAGACGAAATTTTTTAGTGTGGTTTTTGAAGGATTCTGCGGCCTCGGGAATCAGGCTGATGATATACGCCTCGCCGCCGTCGATGGCCAATACGTCTTGAAGAGAATCAGACATTTGGGGTACAGGTTAGGGTTTTTTCGGGAAGAATGTGTTAACAGATACCTTTTTTACTTTAATCCCCAAGCCTTCGAGTTGATCTACTTTTTGGGTTACCAACTGCCATACCATGCGTTGATTTAAGGCCAAAACCTTGTTTTTAAGCACCTTCTTTTTGAGGTGGATTTTGTAGGTGTACTCTTTCATTGTGATTTGATTTATCCCCTGCTCTCGGCCCCCGCAAGTGCAGGGGCGAGAAACCCATTTCTAAACCCTTAACCTTATGAAAAAAAACTACCAAGTTTCCCGTTTTTCCAATCCGGGAGCAGGGGGATGTAACGTTATTCGCCTAATGCCCTAAGCAACCGCTCAAGGCGTATTTTCTCGTTTAGGTAGGCCTGCACACGGTAAGGGTACTTTTCCGGCAATGCCTCCAAAGCATCCATTACTATGCGCCGACAGGCTGCTTTGCCGCCCGGCCAAAGTTTCCCAACCAACCTCTTTTCCATCAGCACTTCCACTTGGGTCAAATTAACGGGAGCCATCAGCAGCATCGCTTTTCGTTTCGGTATCTGAGTGTTTCGCATGATGAAAACTGTGTTTTATCGTACCAACCCGATTCCAATGTTTCCTAAAAAACTCAGGATCTTTTTTCATCAAAAAGTAAGAGTGTTCAATGAGCAATTCTTCAAACCAATCCGCTAAGCGTCCAAGTAAGTCATGTTCGGCCTCATCGAATAGGACAGCGATGGAGCTGTCAGCAGCAGTGCCTTTTGGCATTGCATTCTCTATCCTTCCCACGGCGGTACCGAAAACCGTAGCCTCTCCGGAGTTTTCAAAAAACACGATCATCTCCTTAGGGCATTTGACCAGCATGTCGGCCATTTGCACGAGCGCCAGCCATTCACAGCCCTTCATTGTGACCTTATTCATAGTAGATTTCGTCTTTAAAAGGGTCATATCCAAAGGGAGAGGCTATTGCTAAAAACAGATACAGCACTACAAACAGGGCGATATACACGGCGTTTTCGAGGAGTTTAAGCAGTCGTTTCATGGGTAGGTGATTTAGGAATGAGACCAATTTGATCCAAGTACTTATACACATTCTCCTTCGCCAGTTCAAATTTCTCCGAAAACAAACTGGGTAAGTAAATCTTATTGCCAAGGCTGTTATAAGCCCACCCAAACGCATATCCGTGGGCGATTTCCACCGCGCCCAATACCCGTTCCGGTTCTTCATTTTCGTGGTTTTCCAGTACCAATTCGGCACCCACGACGCTGTTTTTCCAAATAATGTTCATTGTTGCTTAGAAATTATAGTGAATTATTAAGGGCGTTTGCGAGTGTGGCGGGGCAGGAAAGGCATCAGCGATGCCAATCCTATAGCCACGATGAGATGGGGTAGATAAAGTATAAGAAAGCTCATTGTTTACGGCGGTTTGTGGTAGCACCCATCTTCTCTTTGAGTGCCTGCGTCGCCGGATATTTCGGTACGTACGTACTCATGTTATCAAATGTCTTCTCCACTTTGCCGGCAGGTTTAGGACTTTCAGAAACTCCGGCAATACCGTGTGCTTTAGTCAACTCAGCCATAGTAGGAGCTGCTTTACCGCGCCATACGGCTTCGAGGTGTTTTACCAGCTCATGTACTTCTGAGGCATCAAGGGTAAGGCCTCTCAACATTTGCCGTACAAACTCACTTTTCTTGAGTGAGCCGAAGTCAATTTCCGCAAAGAGACGTTTTGCTTCCGCTGATACGCTCTCTTTGCCGTTGACTAATTCCTTTTTTGTCACATCCATAATTTTACTATTTTAGTCGCGCCTATTTGGTCGCGACTGTTTAGACATGACAAATATTCACTTATAAAGTGAATAATGCAAATAAAATATAAAATTTTTCACACTATGAGTGTATTTGGGGGAAACGTTCGAAAGTATCGCAAGCAAAAAGAACTGACATTAAAGCAGTTAGCTGACATATTGGGAGTAAAATTTCAATCCGTCGAAAAATGGGAAAAAGGCCTAACTATGCCTAAGGGGAAAACACTGGAGCATTTATGCAATGCTTTAGGAGTTACAATTAATGATCTGCTGTATGAGGCCGATACAAGCGGTGTTATTGACTTAGGCGAAAAGGTAATCGTAGACAAAGATGTATGGGATGCCAGAGAAAAAGAACTGGAGTATTTACGAACCATTTATGAGCTAACCAGAGAAAAAGAAGCTCAACAAAAAAGTATTGGAAATCTTAAAAATATTGAGGTGGTACGAACCGAGACCTAACTAACCGTAATGCCGAAAGACTACTTATAGAAAGATATAACCGATAATGTTATCAAATGCACGTAAAACCCTTAAATGAATGAAAAAAACGTTACTTTTTCTTTTGTTGCTTTGCTTCTCCGGCATAGCATTTTGCCAAAAATATAAGATTGATGAGGATACAAAATTGATTACCTACAGTGAGGTTATTGAAGTGCCGAATGTATCCAAGGATGAACTCTATCTTCGTGCCAATACTTGGCTATCTCGGGCCTTCAAATCCGCCAAAGCGGTCATTGACGTTCAGGACAAAGAAGCCGGTAAGATTATCGCCAAGGGTAACGTAATGACCATTATCAAAGTGCCGTTGGTAGGCAAGCAGGAAGCCGGAGCCGTCGAAATGACCATTACTATTCAAACCAAAGACGGCAAGTACAAATACACAGTCGATAATCTCCAACATTCCAAGCCCTTCAATACGCCCGGCAATTGGGCAAGCATCGGGCCACTGGAGCAGGAAAAAGCCAAAGCCGGCATGATGGTCCGCCCGTCAAACTCAGAGTGGAAGGACCTAAAGGAAGACGCCTTCAAATCCATCGAAAGCATGGTAGAAGATCTCAAAAAAGCCATGAATAAGGCCGAAAAGGATTTTTAAATTCCAACATTGTTTCAACATACAAAAAGAGGCCTCTGATAATCAGGCTTGTGTGACCTTCCTTCGATTCCCCTACGGGTCACATAGTCGCTTGCGGAAACGTAAAAAAGCCTCAAAACAGCACGTTTTGGGGCTTTTTAATTTTTAGCCCTTCTAAAAACGTACTGTAAAAGTGGATCAAAGCCAAAAGTTGTGGAGGGCGTTGAATTTTTTGTTTTTGGATATAACGAAGCATTTTGGCCTATACCGCTGCTCCGTTACGTTTCTCAGAAAAAGCTACAAAAAAGGCTGCCCTCTTAAAGAGAACAGCCTTTCAAATCAACCTTGTATCAATAAAATACTTTACTGTGTTTTAACTACTTTTAGTGTCTTGACCTGAGCGTCTTTGACAGCCTTCAACACATACATCCCCGAGGCCGCCTTCTCCACATTCAACACCTCATACTGTTGCACGGAGTTTAAGATGACGCTGCGCTGTTGAATGGGTTGCCCCTGTAAGTTCACCAGGGATAACTCTACTGATTGACCCACTTTCCCGGACAAGCGCACCACCACTTCGGTACTTACCGGATTTTGACCTATACTCACCCATTGCTCTTCTTTCAATTCGGTCAACTCCGGAGCGGTGGCTATTTCTTCCGTTACTCCCGAACGAATGCTGTTGCCCACGGTGAACTGTAGGATTCGAGTGGCCAATAAAGCCCCGGTGGCTACTCGATTTTTAGGGAACGGACCGCCTACGCCGTCACTGCCGCGCAGATCCACCGTCAGTGTGTAGGTACCATTGGGGAATCCGCTGCCGCCGTTTCCGTAATTGGGGTGGTCAATGGCAAAATAATCCGCTCCCACGTTGGCAAAGATGGCATAAGGCGGATTGTTGTCGATGCTGCTGAAATTGATCGGGCCTGTCAGTTTGAATACCGCCGATTCGGAAACCGAGCAGCCATTAGCCACAATGGTCCACAAGCGCGGAGAGGTGGGAGCCGTAATGAGATTGGCGGGAGCCAAATTGTCTTTCACCATGCCCGCCAAGGCTTTGGGCTGAGCACCTATTCCCACATTTTTCAAGTTGACCAAAATACGATGGGTACGGATCGTATCATCTGAAACCACCCCGGTACAGCCATCAAATGTGCAGGAAGCCGTGTAAATGTAGCTGAGATCGGGCGCATTAGGGGTCACGGTGGGGGCTCCCGGGTTCCAGTTGACTGTGGCGGTCGGTATGGAACATTGGGCATCCAAGGTTACTTCGGTGTTAGGACACACATCCTCCTGAGACGCCGTCAGGTTCGAGGACGGGCGAGGTTTAACGGTAATGACAAACTCATCACTTGGGCCGGTGCAGCCGTTGGCAGTAGGGATAACGGTGAATGTGCCTACGTTAGGCAAGGTCGTGGAGGTATTAATCCCGATGAAGGCGGCAATATTGCCCATTGTGGGCCCGTTGCCCCCCGGGTTGCCGATAGATTCGCCGGGATCTACTTTGGTCCAAGAGAAAGTAGTGCCGACTACGTTGGCCGAGAAGGCAATAGCTGTGGTCATGTCATTGGCACAGACGGACTGATCGGCAGTAGGGACAATCACGGGGCGGGGTTTGACCGTAATAGTGATCGCGGCAGTAGGAAGGGAAGTACAAGTAACTCCCGAGAGGGTTTCCACCGTTGAACGACGATAGGCATATACTACATTGACGGCGGTGACATTGGTCAATACCCCTTCATCAAATGTAGTTCCGGTCTGTCCGGCAATCACTGCCCAAGGACCGCCGTCGATGCTTCTTTCCCAAAGATAAGTGAAAGCAGGCGCACCGGGGGTATTGTTGGCATTGGCATCAGAACCGCCGGTGGTAGAGGTGAAAGCCGCAGGGTCTTCCCCTGAGCAAATGCTCTGGGAAGCGGCGATACTGCCGGCAGCCGGCTCAAGTACGTAGAATGTCTTCGCCGTTTTGGGGCTTTCGCAGCCGCCGGGGTCTTTGCAAGCCACTTTGTAGGTGGTGGTTACGGCAGGAGTCGTGGTAGGGGGCGGTATCGGCATATCGGCATTGTCATACCAAACCACTGTGTTGCTGCCGCAACCGATGGTGGCGCTCAAAGAGGCGGAAGTTCCTGAACAAATGGCAGCGGGGGTGAAACTTACGGTAGGCGCCATTATATCGGCTCCGGGTATCGGGGTAAAGTCTTCGGTTACAATTCGGTCGTCGGAGGACGCGCCGGTAGAAGCATTGACGCCCAAGCCGCGCCGGGCAAACGCCCGGCTGATAGCACAGCGGTAGCGCCCGTTAAACAGTGTTTGATCCGCCGCCAGAATAGCGTCACGGGCATCTACAAAACTGGGACTGCAAGGTTGCATCCGCAAGCCTTCGTTCACCAATTTAAGAGCCGCAATATTGCCTCTCATGTCCGTAATTACACCGGGAACAGTAAAAATATTATTTACAATTTGGTTGTCTTGTAAAATAATCTCCCATGTCATATCCCACAACATTGTCGCCCAAATCGAGCCGATGCCGTGCGGTTCGGAATAACTCACATCTCCTACTTTAGCGTAGGTAACCAAAGGATTCACCACGGCCATGTTATAAGAATAAGGGTACTTACGGATGCCATCACCGGTGGGTCCTTCCCCTAAAACGTAGTTGCCGATACCTCGGGGAAGATTCGCACTGGTTATGGTGGGTGTCAGCGAAGCCCAATTGGTGGTTAGCATCAGGGCCAAATAATCCGCCCAACCTTCTCCGCCCTGCTCGACATTGTCAAGACAGGATGAATTGGCCGGGCCGCCCGTAAGACGAACCGACCAACCGTGGCCGTATTCGTGACTGATTACCCCATTGTCAAAATCACCGTCGGGTTGATAACCGCCGGCATCGGTCCATAAAAACATCTGCATGCGCCCGTTTTGACCATCTACTCCGGAATAAAAATTGGCGTTATCGATATCTTCTCCATCCTGCGCATCGGCATAAACAAAATCATTGCCGGTACCGCCTCTGCCCAAGTTGTCCTTTTGAAAATTACCGCCGGTTTCATCAAAGCCATATTTCCACAATACATCATGGATCAGGTTATTCCAGTAAAACAAATTGGTAATGGCCGCATTTTGATTGCCCGCTGCTGTGCCGGTCCCCTGAGTATAGGGAAAATTAAAGTCCAACGTGGTTGAGGTAGGACTGGCGCCATCGGGCATGTCACTGTCATCCGTATCTTCCATGGCCCATACATTATTTCCCCGTGTGGTGGTATAATCGGATGCGCCGTCGTTATGCCAACCATTGGTGGCTCCGGGGCCCGTACCGCCCGGAACAAATTTGGTATAAGGATTGGATACTACCGTGCGTACGCCGTGATTGGGACTTTCCACCGGATAGTCAAATACATTGTAGGTATTGTCAGGTGCCATCGCTGTTTTGGGGGCAAGGACAGCATTGGTACCCGTCGGCGCATGTACTGCACTGCATTCATGGGGAGTGCCGGCTTTATGGAGCATTCCAAAACTGCAACTGATGACCTCATCGGTTTTCTTTACAATTTCTCCCGAAAAGGCATCCACGTGAATATTCCAACCATTTTTGGAATCCTTGGTCAGAAACCGAACATTCCACGTAAGTATGGCTTGGGAAAATCCGCCTCCGGGGGCGACTTGGGTGGGCAGCCAGCAGAGTTTTGCTTCAATGTTTTCGTTGGACAGATTGGCATCCGTGAACGTTTTTTTTACTACCAGTCCATTGGGCAGTTGGCTGCTTTTAATTTCTTTGATTTGATCCAAATTGCCGGCAATGAGGTTGACATTGAGGGCTGCTTTTTGCAGGGCCTGTACCGGCGTCAGATTCAGATTCTCCGGCTTTCCAATGGCCTTAGAGGCAATATCCACCACAAAGTTATTGGCTACGTGTACCACGACGTTATCTCCTTTAATGGTCACATTCAGCAAGCCGTTGTAGATCTCAATGGATTGAAACGTTTGATTGAAATACACGTGATACCAACCGGTAGTAGGGGAGAGATAAGCACCGGAAATGACCATTTCGTCGATGTCAGACGACACCAGTTTGTGCAGAGCTGCATTCTCAGTCAGATAACGCTTCGCGATATCCACTTCTCTTTGTGCCTTGACCGACACCGAAACGAAAAGCAGTAAAAGGGCAAAAATCGTTTTGGGTAAGAAACAATTGTTGCTAAAGATAGATTGGTGTTTCATACATTTGGATTGGAAAGGTTGTGGAAAAATTAAAAACAATTGCGCTAATGCGTTGTAAACAAACACAGAAATATTCATTTAATAAATACTGAGAATCAGGTTCTTATTAAGCGGTAATGAACCAATGCCCCGACTTGCGATCCGGACCCAAAGAGGTGTATTAGTGAAATAAAACAAAAAACTTAGATGCAGCATTTTGGCAGACCTAAAAGTGCAGTAATGAAAAAAGGCTGCTCTCCAAGCGAAGGCAGCCTTTCAAATCAATCTTGTATGAATTTATTTTCCTTATGGCATTTTGACTACCTTAAGGGTTTTGACCTGATTGTCTCTGACAGCCTTCAACACGTACATACCCGAGGCGGCCTGAGACACATTCAGCACCTCATATTGTTGCACGGAGTTTAAGACCACACTGCGCTGTTGGACCGGCTGTCCTTGCAGATTCACCAACGCTAAGTCGATTGACTGCCCTACGCGGCCTGATAAACGCACCACCACTTCGGTATTGACCGGGTTTTGCCCCACGCTCATCCAAGCTTCTTCGTTCAATTCAGAGGGCGAAACGGCCACGGTTTCAGCCACTCCTTCGCGAAGAGGGTTGGTGATCGTAAACTGCAGGCTGCGCGTAGCCAACAGTGCCCCTGTCGCTACGCGATTCTTGGGGAAAGGCCCACCCACACCGTCTCCGCCACGCAGTTCTACCGTCAGGTTGTAGGTGCCGTTAGGAAAACCGCCTGTGCCGTTTCCGTAGTTAGGATGGTCAATGGCAAAATAATCCGAACCCACATTGGCAAAAATGGCATAGGGCGGGTTGTTGTCAATGGAACTGAAATTGACCGGTCCGGAGAGTTTGAATACGCCTGATTCGGAAGCCGAACAGCCGTTGGCGATAATGGTCCACAAGCGCGGTGAGGCAGGAGAGGGGATGGTGTTGGTAGGCGCTAAATTATCTTTAACGGGCCCGGCGATGGCTTTGGGCTGGGTGCCGTTGCCTATATTTTTGAGATCCACCAAGATCCGATGGGTTCTGACCTCTATGGAAGATTCGTTACCGATACAGCCGTCAAAGCTGCAGGAGGCCTTATACACATAGGATACGTTGGGGGCATCGGGGGTGACGGTAGGAGCGCCCGGGTTCCAGTTGACGATTGAGTTTGGAATAGTACATTGGGCATTGAGGGTCACTTCGGTATTGGGACATACATCCACTTTGGAGGCGATCAGATTTGAACCCGGTACCGGTTTGACCGTCACGGTCGTGGGAGCCGAGGGCTGGGAAGTGCAGCCCGCAACCGTAGCAGTCACGGTATAATTGCCGGAGGCATCAGCCGTGTAGGTTGGATTGGTGGCTCCGTTGATAAGGTTGTTGTCTTTGTACCACTGATTACCCGAAGCGGCGCTTGAGGTGAGGGTCACCGAACCGCCGGCGCAAAAGGCAGTAGGGCCGCCTGCCATAATAGCAGGAGGAGCAGGTACCGGATTGACTGCCACTACCGTTGGGGTTGAAGGTTGGGAAGAGCAGCCGGAAGCGCTGACCACCACCGTATAACTTCCGGCATCAGTGGCCGTATAGGTTTGGTTGGTCTCTCCTGTCAATATATTGCCGTCTTTGTACCACTGATTACCCGAAGCGGCACTTGAGGTGAGAGTGACCGAACCGCTGCCGCATAGAGCGGTAGGCCCGCCCGCCATAATAGTGGGAGTAGGAGGTGTAGTGCATACCCCCGTGAATGTAATTGATGCTAAATGCAGAGTGCCTGAAAAAATCGCTTCCACATCATATACTTTAATGGTCCAGTCGCCATTTCGGGGAGATCCTGTCAGAGAAGCTAAGGTTCCTACACTGTTGTTGACACAGCCGGTAGGCAGGTAGGTGCCGGCAGGAATAGTAATGCCGTTACCGCCCGGAAGTTGACCGCCGGCACTTTGACTGATAGTAATGGTGTTTTGTGACACATAATCGGAATTACTGTAACATACCGGACCTGAAGAACCATTGCCTATTGTATTTACAATGATAATTTCTGAGCCGCCGGGTGCCGTAATACCAACTTTGATATCACCGGCCCAACCGTGGGAAATAGCGAAATTTACCTGTACTTCATTGGCGTCAGCTACCGTACCCGAAAGCCCCGATACCGTAATGGTTTTTGCAATATTTCCCGGGTCAGGAATACCTGCCGGAAGGCCGGTGGCGGAGAAAGTCTGCGCCTGTAGGCGGGAAGCGCCGCAGAGATAAAAAATGCAAAGCAGCCATGCTGCTGATTTCAGAAGGAGAAGGTTTTTCATTGAACAAAAAGAGTTAAATAAAATAGGATAATTATGATAGAGGGAAAAACTAAGAGTAAAAGTAAAAAAAAGCAAATATTACTATTCAGAATCCATTGCTTTATTTGAAAGAAATGTTTGTATAACTTTTAAAATGAGTGCTTTTGTCTTTTATGTCTAAAAAAACAACGCCTGCTGCCTGTCTTATTAAATTATTTTCCGGATAGTGGATAAGTGCCTCAATCGCAATGCGGCTACTATAACCTATATACATATACGTTATGCTCTTTAGAAAGCTTTTTTATTATTATCAGCTATCATTATTGAGAAATACCTATAGTTGAGAAATTGCGTCTTTTCTGCGTATAAATTTGTTCCTGTCGTGTAGTATCGCCGTGAGTAGTCAACTTTTCCGGGACTAAAACAGAGACATTTGTTTGGGCAGAAATTGGGTAAATGCTGCAAAATTGCACCTGATTCTCTCCTCAATTTTCTGTACAATTTCCTCCAAAAAGGCATCTGTATGAATATTCCAACCATCTTTGGAACCCTTGGACAAAACCGCACATTCCACTTGTATTGGTGTTTCATACATTTAAAAAATGAAGAATTGAAATGCATTATTTGTTTTCAATGGAAACAAATACAGAACACTTCATTTAATAAATACTGACAATCAGGTTCTTATTAAACGGTAATAAAATGCCCCGGCTTGCAATCTCGACCCAAAGAGGTGTTGCTCGCCCGATATGTATAGCCTTTTTGTGACAAGGTATTGCTGCGGGTGTCAGCGACGGGGAAAGAATGGGGTGTAGTGAACATTGACGGGATGGCTGATCTAAACGCAGAGTTTCCAAAGGACAGATCTGTGAATGCAGTGTTACATAGAGTCAAGTCAATAAGCAGTAATTCTGCTCTAAAATCTATTTACAGCAGACATAAGCGGATTATGTCAATTTTATTTCAACTATTTTTTTTTAATTCTCCTATTTATTTGTATTTTAACAATTATCTCTTTAGTAAAGAGCTGATGTCAGGTTGCCACTTTCCATTTCTAACATTTTAAATCCATTTCACATGACTGAATGCTACTCAAATCCGACAAAGTATTGGGTTTTTAAAACGGCGTTTTTATTGATTCCCTTTACATTTTTATTTGTTATGCTGCCCTCTGTGGTTTTCGCTGCTCAATTTACAGCCAATGCCATAAATATAGACCCTCAAAATTTTACAGTTCAGGTGACTAATGCAGTAGGTTGCACCGGTACATATACCATCAATGCGGCTCCCGTGGCGGGTTCCGGTCCGGGAGGAACTACTCCCACTCCGACCACTACGACTACTTATATCGGCTTCCCGCAAGGTAATTTTTTGTTTGCCAATGCTACCCAAGGTCAATATACTGTCACTGTAACGGAAACGGCCGGTTCGTGCACCTATGACACCAACCCCATGGTTTTTACTGTTACAGTTCCTGCGCCTCAGTTTACGGCTGTTGCCTCAAACATTACTCCCGTAGATCCATCCAATACCGGCGGCAGTTTTACGATTCAAGTAGGGGACGGCATCGGTTGCACCGGAACTTTTACGGTGAATGCGGCTCCCGTGGCAGGTTCCGGACCGGGAGGAACTACTCCGGCTCCCACTACTGTTACCACCTATATCGGCTTCCCGCAAGGGGCTTTTTTGTTTGCCAATGCTACTCAAGGCCAATATACCGTGACCGTCACAGAAACAAATAATGCGTGTACTTACGCCACCGATCCGGTAGTTTTCACTGTAACACTCCCCATGGCTGCTCCGCCGTTTACGGCTACTGCTACCAATATTGTCCCGATCGATTGTATTCCTAACAGCTTCGGCAGTTTTACGATTCAGGTGGGTGACGGTGCCGGTTGTGCCGGAACTTTTACGGTAAATGCGACTCCGGTGGCGGGTTCGGGACCGGGAGCCGCTACTCCGGCTTTCACTACTGTTACGACCTATATCGGCTTCCCGCAAGGGGCTTTTTTGTTTGCCAATGCTACCGAGGGTCAATATACCGTCACCGTGACACAGACAGGCAACTCGTGCGTTTATGCTACCAATCCGGTAGTTTTGACCGTTACTGTGCCTCCCAAACCCGTACCAACTTCCAATTTGATTGCCTCGCAAGTGGATGTATGTCCCAATACCGAAGTGACACTCAACGCTCAATGCTCCATTCCTACGGCAACGGTCAATTGGAATCCGGGTGCACCCACGGTAACGCCCAACGCTCCTGATTTGGCGTATGTGTATAAGGCCTCATGTACTCTTGACGGCTGCACGGGCAATGAATCTTCGGTGGAAGTGCGTACCCATCGCATCTTGGTGGATCTCAAAAATGTAGGAGTGGGCGTTCAACCCAAAGCGTTGTCGGGCACGGTAAAAGACAATTTAGCTCCCACGAATGCCATCAGTGCTCCCTCCTCTCCGCGATTATGGACGATCTTAGCCAACGGTTGCTCCGCCTCCGAATCGGCGGTATTCAAACTGACAGGTCCGGTCAATTTCAGCAGCATCGACAACAATCCGCCTTATGCTATTTTTGCCAACACAGGTCCTGATTATTTTGCTGTCGATCACCCTAACTACGGTAGCGGAGGCAGCGGATTTCCTAACGGCACTTATACCTTGACGGTGGACCTGCGCAGTCTGGATGGGGCAGGCGGTCCGTTTCCTAAAAATCGGGTAGCGATAGGGTCTTTGTTGGCCACCCGTACGTTGCAATTTACCCTTAGCAGTTCCATGCGTGAAGGAGTGCCGGAAAATGAGGTTGAGTTGAGTGAGGAATCGTGGTTAAGTATCGGTCAAAACCCGGTAAACAACGAAGTAGTGGTGCGTCTGTCGGGCCACGCAGGTCAGTCGGTAGAACTTTCGTTGATGAACTTACAAGGACAGCCGATCCAACAACGCAGTGTGGTATTGAACTCCGTACAACAGTATGAAGTGTTGGATGTAGCACAGGCTGCTTCAGGCATGTATTTGTTGCAGGCTGTCAAGAACAATCAGGTCAAAACCCTCAAAGTGGTCAAAACACTGTAAAATAGTTAAATCATAAAAGATTGGACTGGAAGGCTGCCCTCCCTGAGAGCAGCTTTTTTTATGCCCTAACTGAATTGGTTTGTTAGGTTATACACAACCCCACCCTAAATCCCTCCCCTTTCAGTGGAGGGACTTCTTGTAGCTCCCTTTCTCCTGAAAGGGGCCGCGGCGGCGGACCGCAAGGGCCCGGGATAGGGGTTAAAACGATAGGTACAACTTTGTAAACCAATTCACCTAACCGCAAGAGACCTGTTGTCCTTTTCTTCTCTACGTTGGCGTAGGAGCTTGCTTTGAAAAAGCAAGCATCGCCGGCAGCCTCTCAGACAGTATTTTTGATATCCTTGTGAATGATCTCAGTGGAACTTTAACAATCATTGAAGGAATGGTAAAAAAAATCTGCTTTTTAGGGAGAAGGTCACTCGTAAAACGACAAATAGGTTTCAGTTAAAGAATACTTCATCTACGAAAACCCATGCCGGTTGACCCTTAGAGGGGTGCCAGGCAGGGAGTTTAGCCACCGGCCGCGCGATGAGTTTGATCACCGCATAATTTCCCTCCTTTAATTGGCTCTGAATGGCTTCTACGCGCGGCGATTGGTCTTTTTGGGGTTGTTCGGGTATGATCTTTTGCAGCAATACTAAATGAGTTTTGTCCGGTCCGCCCCAAACCTCTACCGAGGCCGGCGGAAAAATAAAGCCGCCGAGGTTTTTACCGATACTCATCGTCAGGGTTTTTACCGGAGTAGGTTGGGAAAAGGTAAACAACGCTTCAAAGGGTTTTTCACGGTAACCCAGCCACGCTGTGTTTTTAAAATCATTGGCCTCCCCTTTCTTTTGGTTAATGAGTGTTTGTCCGCCCTCTCCTTTGTATTGCGGGTTAGGCTCATTGAGCAAGGCAACCGAAGCAGGGCGATAGGTGCCTTTGAAAAAAGTGTACTCAACGGGATCGCTGGCATACCAACCTTCTTTGACTGCCCGGGCTTTCACAAGGGTATAACCGGAAAGGGAAAGAGGTTGCCGGTAAATCGGGGAAGCTACCGAGTCCGGTACCGAACCATCCAAAGTATACCGAATGGTAACGCCTTTCAAAGGATGTTTAAACGTGACGGGCGTCTTTTCCGTCAATACAAATTTTTCGTTGACCAACATCGGCGGATTCAATTTCAGAATTTCTGAGGGTTTCGGAACATAGCCCGCTTCAAAATGAATTTGCCCGTGTTGTTTCTGTAAATCCGTGATTTCTTTTTCCGAAACGGGCGTGTTCCAGACAAACACTTCCCGCAGGTTCGGCAAGGTACTGATCGTTTGCAATGCTGCTCCGGTCACCTTCGTTCCTGACAAAGAAAGAGAGGTCAACTTCGTCAAAGATTGGAGTTTTGACAAAGTTTTGCCCGTAATATCTGTATTATTCAAGTTCAGCTTTTCCAAATTTTCCAAAGAAGCAATGGTCGTTAGCTCTTCATCACTCACGGGCATATTCGACAGATTCAGTACGACCAATTGTTTTTTAATGTCAGACAGTTCTTTCAGTTGTTCCGCTTTATAAGCCTGACGCACAAAAAAATCGGCCTGTAACGCGGGCGAGTTGTGAGCTACGGGAAAAACCGTCCGAAACGGCGTATTTATTTTTTCAAGGACGGATTCAGAAACAGCCTCAAAAGCATATTGTCGGTTTTCGCTTTCCAATGGTTGATTTTGGGCATTTTTGAGTTGTGCTTCTGTCAATTTTTTTAGCGGGTCGTTGGCGGCCAATGCTTTCAGTGGCTTTTTCAGATCGGCTCCGCTCTGCACCCAAGCGGTCAACAGGCCGATTTCCTGCGGGGTCAATTGGGTTTTGCCTTTGGGCGGCATGTGTTTTTTGTCGTCAAGAGGGAGGTTGGCCCGCTGAATGATGTGGCTGTTGAGCGCATCACCGGCCACCCATATCGGGCCGTTTTTGCCGCCTTTCAGCAAGCCGGCCCCAGTTGTCATGAGCAATTCCCCTTTTGTCTTCTGTTCGTTATGGCACTGAAAACACTTAGCTTTCAGAATGGGTTGAATCGCTGCGTCAAACACCGGCGTTGTCTCAGTAATAATAAGCGGAGCGTTTTCGCCTTCTTTGGAAGGAAACAAATAATCTTCCCCGTGGGTAAGGCCGGCCCCGAAATGACCGGTGACTATCAAAAGAAAAGTGCTGCCGCCCAGTACCGCATTAAACAGCCCTTTTCGATACGGGTAACTTCGGAAGATGATGACCAGACCGTAAGTCAAAAAACTCAGGCCGATTCCCGTGTATTTGTGCCAATTGAGCCAATCGGCTGTATATCCTTCTTCCCGTGACAGAAAGAAACCCATTAATGCAGCCACGGAAGCCGTCAATGCCGTCAAAGAGAGGACAAATCCTACTAACTTCGGATAATTAACGCCTTCAAATTCTTTTTTGAATAGCCAAAGCAAACCCGTCACTATCAACAAGCCGATAGGCAAATGCAGCAACAGGGGATGCATTCGCCCGACGGGTTGCAGCCACTCCGGAATGGTTACTTTTTCCTGAAAAATCAATAAAAATACCAGTAAGGCATGAATAGCTAAAAGCAGGTAAGCGGTTAGGTTTTGGAAACGAGGCATTTTTTGGAATGTCGAATTTAGAATGCAGAGTGTCGAATTATTTCAGCACGGTTGCACAGGAAACGCGGCGAAAATGCTGAATGGATATTTGCCGGTTTGCGTTTATAACGCGAACCCTTGAGAAAGGCGTTTGTAACGCCCAATCTATGTATAAGTAGGCCGGAAGCCTGATAATAATAGACACGAGCCGGAGGCTCGCGCCATCTTTGCTTCTCTATGCCATCAACCCCGGCAATACTTTTCCTGCCAGATCGGTCAAGCGATAGCGGCGACCTAAGTGTTTGTACGTCAGTTTTTCGTGGTTGAGACCCATGAGGTGCATGACCGTGGCGTGAAAGTCGTTGATATGGACGGGGTCACGAACGATGTTGTACCCAAAATCATCCGTTTCACCATAGACCGTGCCCGGTTTTATGCCGCCGCCCGCCATGAACGTACAGTAAGCACGCGGATGATGGTCGCGGCCGTAATTATCTTTAGAAGCCGTGCCTTGGCTGTAATTGGTACGGCCGAATTCGCCTCCCCAAATCACTAAGGTTTCGTCGAGCAGTCCGCGTTGTTTTAGATCCGTAATCAAGGCCGCTGAAGCGCGGTCGGTATCCTTGGCCTGAAGGGGCATTTCACCCACCATGTTGCCGTGTTGGTCCCAACCTTGATGGTATAATTGCACAAACCGAACACCCGCCTCCGAGAGTTTACGGGCTAAGAGGCAATTGGCCGCAAACGTCCCCGGTACTAAGCAGTCCGGACCGTACATCTTGACAATATGATCGGGCTCTTTGGTCAGGTCGGTCAGTTCAGGGACAGCCGTTTGCATGCGATAAGCCATTTCGTACTGCTGCACCTTGGCTTTGATCTCAGGGTCGCCCACTTCATCGTAGGCCATGGTATTTAATTCCGAAAGATGATCCAGCATCTTACGACGTGCCGAACGGTCGGTACCGTCAGGGTCATTGAGGTATAGGATCGGGTCTTCACCACTGCTGAATACCACCCCTTGGTGCGTGGAATCTAAAAATCCGTTGGACCATAATTTGGAATACACCCCCTGACCATTGCCTTTACCGCGTGACAGCAGCACCGAAAATGCCGGAAGGTTCTTGTTTTCACTGCCCAGTCCGTAACTCGCCCATGCGCCCATGCTCGGGCGGTTGCCCTGCTGAGCACCTGTTTGCATAAAGGTAAGCGCCGGGTCGTGGTTGATGGCCTCCGTATTCATGGTTTTGATCATGCAGAGTTCATCGGCGATATTGGCGATATTGGGAAACAACTCGCTCATCCACATGCCCGACTGTCCGTGTTGCGCAAACTGAAAGTGCGAGCCGACCAGCGGGAATTTGGCTTGGTTGGCAGTCATTCCCGTAAGACGCTGACCCATGCGAATGGAAGCGGGAAGTTCTTCCCCGGCCATTTTATTGAGCAAGGGTTTGTACTCAAAACTTTCGTATTGAGAAGGGGCGCCGTTTTGGAACAGATAGATCACCCGTTTGGCTTTGGGCGCAAAGTGCGGAATGCCTAAAGGAAGGTCATTGGCATCGTCGCCGGAGCCTTTGAACAGATCAGGAACGAGCAACGAGCCAAGGGCCACGCTGCCGATACCGGCGGTCATTTTACCCAAAAAATGCCGACGATTTATGTTAAAGCGGTTTTCTAAGAATTCGTTCATCGCCTATTTCATTAAGACTTCTTCCAAATTATACACCATCAATATCGTTTGCATCAAGGCGGTGACCGACGGTCGGTCGGGAATGCGCGCCTGGGGTGCTTCGCCTACACTGAGCAGCCTGGCGGCTTTTTTCGGCTCCTTGGCTAAGGCCGTTTTTTCTTCGTCAAAATACTTCCGAATGACATCCAACTCTTTGGTCTTAGCCTGTCGGCAAACGATCTGCCGGAAAGCCTTATTGAGCTTATCGTCCACCGAAGATTTTTCCTGCGACAGCTTTTCCGCTAATACCCGTGCAGATTCCAGTACCACAGGGTCATTGAGCATCAAAAGAGCTTGCAGGGGGGTGTTGGTGCGGGAGCGTTTCACCTCGCATTGGTCGCGGTTGCTGGCGTCAAAAATCAGCATATTCGGCGGTGGTACGGTGCGTTTGATGAAAACGTACATACCGCGTCGGTAAAGGCTGTCGCCGTGGTCCTGTACGTAGCTTTTGAGGGTGCCGCGTCCGGAGGTAGCCACTTCCCACAAGCCCTTGGGCTGGTAAGGTTTTACGCTCGGTCCGCCGATTTCGTGATTCAACAGCCCACTGCTTGCCAATACCATGTCACGCACAAATTCTGCCGAAATGCGCATTCTGGGAGCGCGGGCCAAAAAGACATTTTCGGGGTCTTTCGATAAATGCTCTTTGGTGATAACAGACGACTGTCGATAGGTGGCCGACAACACGATTTGTTTTACCAACCGCTTAATATCCCAACCATGCGTCCGAAAATCGACCGACAGCCAGTCCAATAACTGTGGATGCGACGGCAACTCACCCTGCATGCCAAAATCACCGACGGTTTTCACGATTCCCCGCCCGAAAAATTCCTGCCAAACGCGGTTCACAAATACGCGGGCCGTCAATGGATTTTTGGCATCCAGCATCCACTGCGCCAATCCGAGGCGGTTTTGAGGATATTTTTTAGGGTTGAACGGAAGAATAAAATTGGGCATATTGGCCGTGACAACTGTACCGGGTTGGTCATAATTGCCACGATTCAATATGTGGGTAGGCCGCAGGGTATCTTTGTCCTGCATCACCATGACCATGACGGCCGCCGTATCGGTTTTATTCACAAACTTCAGAATGTCTTTGACGTCCTGTGTGGTGATTTTCATGTTCGGCGGGTCAGCAAAATTGGCGTCTATCGTTCCGAAAAGCCCTTTTTCAGGGACTTGGTTAAAAAAGGCGAAGGCGCTGTAATAATCTTTCTGTAAGATGGGGTCGTACTTATGGTCGTGGCATTTGGCACACTCGTAAGTCAGCGCCAAAAATGTTTTACCGAAAGTATTGGTTCGGTCGGTCACGTATTCGATGCGGTATTCTTCGTCAATGACCCCCCCTTCCTGCGTGATTTTATGGTTGCGATTAAAGCCGGTCGCCAACAGCATCTCTTTGGCAATGGGGTCATCGGCTTTTTTGCCCTGTTGTTTTGCCAACAGGTCTCCTGCCAATTGCCACGTCAGGAATTTATCATAACCGTAGTTTTGGTTAAAGGCATGAATGACCCAATCACGCCACGGCCACATGGTACGCAGGCCGTCGTCCTGATAACCGTGTGAATCGGCATAACGGGCCGCGTCGAGCCACGAAATCGCCATTTTTTCGCCGTAATGTTTACTTTTCAACAATTCATCCACTACTTTTTCGTAGGCATTTTCGGATGCATCTTTCAGGAAGCGCTCCTGCAACTCAAGCGTCGGCGGCAGGCCCGTAATATCAAGTGCCGCCCGTTTGAGCAAGCGTTCTTTGTCCGCTTCTTCGTTGGGAGCAAGGCCGTTTTCGTCCATTTTCGCCAATACAAACCGATCAATTTCATTTTTCGGCCAAGACTCCTCGCTTACTTCGGGCAATTTGGGTGTTTCGGGTGCAATAAAAGCCCAATGCGGTTTGTACTTCGCTCCCTGTTTTATCCATTTTTCAATAAGGGCGATTTCGTGCTCGGACAGTTTAAGATTAGACTCGATCGGCGGCATCAGTTCCGCCGTGTCTTTGGTCGTGATTCGGAGCCAAACGGCCGAGTTTTCCAAGTCACCGGGGACAATGGCGTGCTGCTTGGGATTATCTTTGAGAGCGGCATACGCGGCGGCTTCCGTGTCGAGCCGCAGATTGGCTTCGCGTTTGTTGGCATCGGGCCCGTGGCATTTAAAACAGCGGTCGGAAAGAATCGGGCGAATGTGGTAATTGTAGTCCACCTCGTCGGGAACGGACGCTGCCGATGCGCTGCCCCGATTGAGAAAGCAGGCCGTTGTGACGCACGACAGGGCAATGCCAACGCCGATTAAAAGCCTGTTTTTGAGCAAATAAGCCTTTATCTGAGGAAATAGTTTCACGTTGAAAGGAGGAACAGTTTATAATAAGTACAAATATATTTTAAAAAAATTTATAAAATCAATTCAGGCGAAAGATGTCATTAAAATTAAGCAATAAAACGAGCCGGTTTACTTTTTATACTCTGTTTCATTTCTTCCGTCGATGTACCTTTTTGAGCAAAATCAAGTGCCGGTCTATCCGCAATTTGAGGCTGTAATTTCCCAAGCTTTCCCGATAACTCTTTAGTACAGTTTTTTTGCTGTATTCATCAGACTATGTATTCTATTATCAAAAACAGACGAATTATGAAAACGCAAACAATCAGTGATGAAATGAAAAAAACGCCCCTTCATCAATTGTTTTTAGAAGAGATTCAGGATATTTATTGGGCCGAAAAACATTTGTTGGAAGCTCTGCCTAAAATGGCAAAAGCATCCACTTCTAATGAACTTCGGAAGGCTTTTGAAAATCACTTGGATATCACACAAGTTCATGTAGAGCGCTTAGAAAAGGTTTTCGAAGCATTAGATGAAAAACCACAAAGCAAAACGTGTGAAGCGCTCAAAGGCTTGGTCAAAGAAGCTCAGGGGATTATTGATGATACTGAAAGCGATACCATGGTGCGGGATTGTGGACTGATTATGGCAGCACAAAAAGTAGAACATTATGAAATTGCTACCTATGGCACTTTACGTGCTTGGGCTGCCATCATGGGTCATACCGAAGTTCAGGAATTTTTGCAAGCTACTTTAGATGAAGAACATGATGCAGACGTGGAATTGACAAAAGCCGCTATGTCGTTTGTCAACGAAGAGGCATTAGGAGAAAAATAGCCCTCTTATCAACCGTATTTTTCAGTAGTCAGTAATTTAGTTATGGCAATTTGACAAAGGGTAAAGATGCAACTGCATTCTTTGCCCTTTGTATTTTTAAGCAAAAAATCGGGGAACTATTTCCACATGCCGTCCTTCATATTCGTTTTTTTCTTCTGCCCTTCCCCAAATTTCCCCGCTGCTTTGCTGGAACTGTAGTTGCAAAAGAGACATCAGGAAGCACTGACTGATGTCCCGTAAAAATGAAAACTAAGCCGTCTAAAAAAATTTCGGGTTTTGAGAAAATTTCGGCCATAGCCACCAAAGCCGCCGGAAGTACCTTTGCCTTTATCACCGCGGCGTTGTTGATTGTAGCGTGGCTGATCAGCGGTCCGATTTTCAACTATTCAGATACCTGGCAATTGGTCATCAATACCTCTACCACAATTGTTACCTTTCTGATGGTGTTTTTGATTCAGCGTTCACAAAACAAAGAATCAGTGGCAATCCATCTGAAACTCAATGAACTGATAGCCGCCCACGAATTTGCCAGCAATCGCTTGGTATGCGTGGAAGATATGACTGAAGAAGAACTGCTGGTATTACAAAAATTTTATATCCACCTTTCGAAAATGACGAAAGAGGAGGAGTCTATGCAACAATCGCACTCTATCGAAGAGGCAGAAGGCTTGCATGACATCAAAAAACACGTTGAACGAAATCTTAAGAAAGTGAATCATTAAACCTCAACTTCTATTCATTATGAACACTCTGCGTTTTTTCTCGTTTTTTGCCGTAGCTGCTCTTGCCCTGTTTATGACTTCCTGCGAAGCGATTGCGGGTATTTTTAAAGCCGGTATGGGATTCGGTATTTTTTTGGTGATTGCTGTAATTGTGGGTATTTTATTTCTTGTGTTTCGCAGCAGTAAAAAGTAACTAACCGATTAGGATATATTATGGCCACTTCATCAACCGCTAAACCGACACTAAAAAAACGCCGCCGTTATTATTGGTTCGGAGGTATAATTGTTTTTTTAATCGCCGTCCGTTTAGTGTTGCCCTATATCCTTTTGTATTATGCCAATAAGTCGTTGGCTCACTTAGAAGGTTATTACGGACACATTGACGATATCGACCTGTCGCTCTATCGGGGTGCTTATCAGATTAATCACATGTTTCTGAACAAGTTGGACTCGGCCAATAATACCCAAACCGATTTTTTTAAGGCCAACGACATTGATTTGTCCGTAGAATGGAAGCCGTTGTTTCAAGGGAAATTGGTAGGAGAGTTGACCTTTGAAACCCCTCAACTTATTTTTACCAACAACAAAACGGAGTTAGGTGAAGTCCAAAAGGATTCCAATGATTTTCGAAAAATTCTGAAAGATTTTATGCCGCTCAAGGTCAACCGTTTTGAGATTCGCAACGGCATCATTCGATACATTGATAATGTCTCTACACCGAAGGTCAATATCGCTTTACAGGACACCTACATGCTGGCACAAAACTTGACCAATGCTTCCAAAGCCTCTGAGGCTCTTCCTTCGACCGTATTTGCAAAAGCCAATGCCTACGAAGGCACGCTTACGCTGAATCTGAAGTTGAATCCTTTGGCGGAAGAACCCACTTTTGACCTTAATGCCGAAATCAAAAATACCAATTTGGTGCTGATGAACGACTTTATGAAGGCTTATGGCAATTTTGACGTCAATAAGGGGACATTCGGTCTTTATACCGAGTATGCGTCAAAAGATGGTACCGGTACCGGGTATGTTAAGCCCATTATTAAAGATTTGGATGTGCTGGGACCGGAAGACAAACAAGATAATTTCTTTCAGAAAATTTGGGAGGCTATTGTGGGAGGTGCGGGGCAAGTTTTAAGAAACCAAAAGAAGGATCAGGTAGCCACAAAAGTTCCTCTGGAGGGCAATTATAAAACGCCCAAAGTATATACTGTTGAAGCGATATGGCAGGTCCTTCGCAATGCGTTTATTCAAGCTCTTTTACCGAGTATTGATAATCAGATCAATCTGAGATCGGTAGATGAAAAAGAAGAAAAAGACAATCGGAACCTGTTTCAACGCATCTTTTCTAAAGACAAAAACGACAAGTCGAAGTAATCATGGAAAAGGATACCATAAAATTGCCCGTTTATGCCAAAATGGCTCAAGTCATTCTTGGTTTAGTGGCTTTGTTTTATGTACTCTACGTTGGGAAAGATATTATTGTCCCCCTCATTTTATCGCTGTTATTGGCTATTTTGCTCAATCCGGTCGTCAATTTTTTAGACAATCATAAAATCAATCGGACCGTAGCCATCCTGTTGGCTATTTTAGGAGCGGTGATCCTGTTAGCGGCTTTGCTGTTTTTTGTCTGTTCGCAATTGGCCAGATTCAGCGATTCCCTGCCGCAATTCCAACAAAAATTTACGGAAATCTACCGACAACTCCTGCAATGGGTCTCCCAAACGTTTGACTACCCGCCTGCCAAAATCAATGAGTGGGTCGAAAAAACCCGCAAAGACGTAATGAGTCAGAGCAATTCGGTGATCGGGCAAACACTGGGAACCATCAGCGGTATGTTGGGCGTATTTTTACTGCTGCCGGTCTATATCTTCTTATTTCTTTATTACAAAATCCTGTTGCTGACCTTTATCGCTCAATTGTTTCAGGATGTCCCATCCAAAACGGTCACGGAGGTATTGGCGCAAATCAAATCCCTTATTCAGAGTTATTTAGTGGGATTATTGACCGAAGCCGCTATTGTGGCGGTTTTAGATGCGGGAGGTTTGCTTATTATCGGCGTTCAGTATGCGGTGGTTTTGGGAATTATTGGGGCCTTGCTCAACATGATTCCTTACATCGGAGGCTTGATCGCTACGGCACTGCCCATGTTGGTAGCCATAACTACCCAAAGTCCGATGGCGGCCTTATGGGTATTGGTCGTTTACTTGGTGATTCAGTTTGTCGACAACAACCTGATTGTTCCCCGAATAGTAGCCAGCAAAGTGAAAGTGAATGCCCTTGTTTCGATTGTGGTCGTATTGGTGGGGGGAGCATTATGGGGTATTTCGGGCATGTTTCTTTCTATACCGCTCATCGCCATTCTCAAAGTGATCTTTGACCGCATTGAGCCGCTTCAACCTTTTGGCTATCTCATTGGCGACGACCAGCCAACCGTTATGAAATCGTTACGGCGAGGGTCGCGTAAGAACCCAAAAGTAAGCGCTCATTAGCCCCGATTTTAGTCAAACAGCGCCACGAAGCAGAATACTACTCACGGTAAACTGCAACCCCCAAACTGTCAACTGATTATTTCTTCTGCCGAGTCAATAAAATAGCAATGCGGATGGTGCTTCATGCCTATGCGGGGATAATATTTTACTGCTTTGGGCGCTGATAGCAAAATGAGTTTAGCCTTCGGAGCCGCCAGTTTGGTTTGCCGAATCAGTTCTTTTCCAATGCCTTTCTTCTGGTAACTTTCGTCCACGGCCAAGTCTGACAAATACGTACAAAAAGCAAAGTCGGTAATGGCCCGCGAAACGCCGATGATTTTGCCTTCTGCCCGCGCGGTTACAATCAGATTGGCATTTTTGAGCATATCTGCAAGGCGTTCAGTATCTTCAATGGGGCGACGCTCACCCAAGGTTGAATTTTTCAAAACCAGTCGAAAGTCTTCGACCGATAAATTATTTTCTATTTGGTAAGTGATGGAGGTGTGCACGTTCGCAAAAAGGTTAAAACCATTTATCATGGGGCTAAATTACACTTTTTCGCTGACAGGCAGATTGGCACCGGTAACAAGCTGACAAAAAAACAGGCGGTTGCTCTGACCGCCTGTTTTCCAAGCACGAATCCTTAACTAAATCTTGGACAAAAGCACAAATCTTCTCTTTTTAATGAAACTGCTCTTCCTCGGTGGAACCTTTCATCGCTCCTGTGGCTGCCAAACCGGCCGTTACCGTATTTTGAACCGCATCAAAATAACCGGTTCCCACAAAACTCTGGTGTTTTACGGCTTTGAAACCTTTGGATTGAAGGGCAAATTCGCGTTGCTGCAATTCAGAAAAACCGGCCATACCGCGTTCAACATAGGCCGACGACAATTCAAACATGGCCGTATTGAGCGCATGGAAACCGGCCAACGTAATAAATTGGAATTTATACCCCATCTCTGCCAGTTTTTCGCGGAACGTCAGCATTTGTTTTTCGTCCATAAATTTGGCCCAATTGAACGACGGTGAACAGTTGTAAGCCAGCATTTTATCGGGGAATTGGCTATAAATTCCCTGCGCAAACTCCCGAGCCAATCCTAAGTCAGGGTTCCCTGTTTCCATCCAAATCAAATCGGCATACGGCGCGTAGCTCAGCCCGCGATCAATGCCCTGTTCCAAACCGTTGCGTACGTAATAAAACCCTTCTGTGGTACGTCCCTGCTCATACAGAATAAATTTCTCATCGCGTTTATCAATGTCGGAGGTAATTAAATTGGCGGCTTCGGCGTCGGTACGAGCTACGACAAGAGTCGGAACGCCCATCACATCGGCTGCTAAACGCGCCGCTACTAATTTATTAATGGCTTCCTGCGTAGGCACCAATACTTTTCCGCCCAAGTGGCCGCATTTTTTGGCTGAAGAAAGCTGATCTTCAAAGTGAACCCCCGCGGCACCGGCTTCAATCATCTGCTTCATTAGTTCAAAGGCGTTGAGATTGCCGCCGAAACCCGCTTCGGCATCCGCCACGATAGGTACCAACCAATCGGTGTTACCGTCGTTGCTCACCGACTGAATTTGGTCAGCCCGCAACAACGCATTGTTAATACGTTTTACTACCGCCGGAACGCTGTCGGCCGGATACAGACTTTGGTCGGGATACATTTGCCCGGCCAGGTTGGCATCGGCCGCTACCTGCCATCCCGACAGGTAGATGGCTTTCATGCCGGCGGCTACTTCCTGCACCGCCTGATTGCCCGTTAAAGCGCCCAAACCCGCTACCCAAGCATCCTTTTGAAGTTGGTTCCAGAGTTTTTCCGCCCCCAATCGGGCTACTGAATACTCAATTTGATAAGACCCCGCCAAACGAACAACTTCTTCAGCCGTGTAAGGACGTTGGATTCCTCTCCAACGGGGGTTAGCAGTCCAGTCGGTGATCAGCGACCGGATACGCTCTTGTGCATTGATTTTCATTTTGTTGATTTTTAGGTGTTGATGAAATGTAATTTTAATTGTCAATGGGCGAGGGGAGATTGTCAATTCAATCCGTTAACAGTTCATAGGCAGAAAGTGTAAGAAAAGCTTCAAATTGGGGTTGAGTTACCAGTTTATCAAAAAGAGCTGCGGCCGCCTCGTATTTGTCCGAGACAAAACCGTTCTCTCCTACTTCCTCTTTGATTTTGTTGACCTCATCGGCAAAAATATTTTTATACCATTGCAGCGTAATGGGTCGCCCATCGTAGGTTTTTACTTGATGATGCAGCCATTGCCATACTTGCGCCCGGGAGATCTCGGCCGTAGCCGCATCTTCCATCAGGTTATGAATCGCGGCTGCGCCTACTCCGCGCAGCCAAGAGGCGATGTACAAAATACCGATATTGATGTTTGCTCGTAAGCCCTCTTCCGTAATTGTTCCCTCTTCCAAAAAGACGTTAATGAGCGTGCCGGCTTCTATTCTGTCGTTTTCTCTTTTGACGTGTTTTTGATGAGGATGATTGCCTAATACCTTATCAAAGGGTTCTTTAGCTACCGGTACCAAATCGGGATGAGCCACCCAAGTGCCGTCAAATCCGGTTTCCGCTTCCAATTCTTTATCTGCTTTCACCCGTTCAAAAGCGATTTTATTTACCTCTGCATCGCGTCGGCTCGGAATAAAAGCCGACATACCGCCAATGGCATGGGCCCCTCTTTTATGACAAGTCTGTACCAACAGACGACAATACGCCCGCATGAAAGGCATTCGCATGGTTACCTGAGTGCGGTCGGGCAAAATAAACTCGGGAAAATCTTTGAACTTTTTAATGATGCTGAATATGTAATCCCAACGCCCGGCATTGAGCCCGGCTAAGTGATGCCTTAATTCATAAATGATTTCATCCATCTCAAAAGCAGCCAAAATCGTTTCAATCAATACCGTTACTTTGATGGTTCCCAAAGGCAATTTGAGCCGTTCCTGAGCAGCTACAAATACCTCATTCCAAAGCCGTGCTTCAAGGTGATTTTCCAATTTGGGCAAATAAAAATACGGGCCGCTGCCGTTTTTCAGGAGTTGACGGGCATTATGAAAAAAATACAAGCCAAAATCCACTAAGGACGCCGAAGCAGGCTGTCCGTCTATAAGCCAATGTTTTTCCACCAAATGCCACCCTCTCGGACGAACCACTAACGTAGCCGTAGCCTCATTTAACCGGTACGTTTTCCCGTTTTCAGCCGTAAAATCAATTTGGCGTCGTAGGGCATCATACAGGTTGATCTGCCCTTCTATAACGTTAGACCACGTAGGCGAAGAGGCATCTTCAAAATCGGCCATAAACACATTGGCTCCCGAATTGAGCGCATTAATGACCATCCGCCTGTCCACGGGCCCGGTGATTTCAGTACGACGATTTTGGAGATCGGCCGGAATGGCATTGACGGTCCACTCGGCCTGCCGAAGAGAAGCTGTTTGGGGAAGAAAATCAGGAAACTCCCCCTTTTTAATGGCTTGTAGCCGCTCTTCCCGCCGTTGCAGCAATTCGAGCCGACGGGTGTTGAATTTGCGATGCAGCCAGGCAACAAACTGTATCGCTTCAGGTGTCAGGATTTTCTTATAAGCACTGCGCATAGCCCCGCTTATGTCAATTTCATCGGTTAGCATTTCGGTTTGCGTACTCATTTTCTTTAGGATTGTTGATGAAGTGTAATGTTGTGACAAACGTACGTAAGCGAAAAATATAAAACAAGCGAAATTTCGCTAAATAAGATATTTACGCTAAATTCATTTTGTTAATCGCTTGATTTTCAGGTAAAAAAGGATTTTTCAAAAATGAATATCTATACCAAATCAGCAAATCAATACAAAGCATGATAAAAAGCATTTTTTTTATTAGCTCCCCCCTTTAGATTTGGTAAATTACTATAGTAACCTTTCTCATTTAACCATTCCAAAAACCTCTTTTCTTCATGGCTGCAACACTTAAATGTCCCAAATGTGATTGCGTAGATACTGTCAAAAACGGCATTATTAAAGACCGTCAACGGTTTCGGTGCAAAAAATGTGATTACAATTTTACCGTTGACAAACTCGGTAAAGGAATCAGTTCTTATTACGTGATTAAGGCATTGCAGCTGTATATAGAGGGGGTGAGCTTTCGGGAAATAGAGCGCCTATTGGGGGTAAGTCACGTTTCTGTAATGAATTGGGTCAAAAAATACCAAATCAAAATGCCGGAACGTATTACCCACCACGCCACGTACAAAGTAATGAATCATAAAGAACTGGCCGAATTTTATGCTGACCGTAAAAATTTGGAAGGAACCGGCATGATTGTTACCGAATTAGGCGATAAATTTATGATGATCAAATGGGAAAGGTTCAAGGATTAAGGTTTGACAACTCCCCAAAAAAGGGGGCTGAAGCAGCACGCTTCAGCCCCCTTTTTTGTCGTGAGAAGGACTTTCTTGCTAATATGATATACTTTTGCTAAAATGATATAGCCTCTTTTTTGCCCTCAAAAGTACCGATACAGTTCCCGAACCGCCTGACTTCCTTTGAAAAACGGGATATAATATTTGGCTTAAATCATCGGCAACCGCATTTTTCAGAAGTTTTTACCCCGATCAAGGTACAAAATTGGGAAAGGTGCAGACCTTCCTGTACATTATCTATTACAAATGACCATAGCTATATCAATATTTTTTTTAATTATTGGATTTTATGGTGTTTTGAATCGTCATTTTACTCGAAGGCGCCCCGGGTAACTTGTCCAATTCAAAACCATAAGATTTTAACCTTCCTCTCTTAACCAAGATGAAAAAGACATTACAAACATTGGCTCTTGCAATGGGATGTGCCATTCTCAGCCTTCAGTTACAGGCGCAGGGGTCAGGCGATTACGGTGCCGGCATGAAATTCAACGTCAACCCCGAAGGAACCAAGTATGTTCGTATGATTACCTGGAGCCAAATCTGGATGCGTTCTATCCAAAACAACCCCGGTACGCTTGTCAACGGTGTCAGTCAAAATAATACCTTCGACGTCGGTGCCCGCCGTTTGAGAATGCTTGTCCAAGCCCAAATGAGTCCTCGTTTTATGGTATTGGCTCACTTCGGTATTAACAACCAAACCTTTTTGAACGGCGGTGCGCCGGGTACAACCGGTACCGGCGGTTACGGACAGGGTAAAAAGCCGGAACTGTTTTTCCACGATTTTTGGAGTGAATACGCGCTGGTACCGGCCATCAACCCCGCGACTAAAAAAGCCAATAAATTCAGTATGTCGTTGGGGGCCGGTTTGCACTATTACATGGGTCTCAGCCGGATGACCATGGCCAGTACTTTGAATTTTATGACGGTAGATTCCCCCGTCTTTACGTGGGCTACTATTGAAAACTCCGATCAATTTGCCCGGATGTTCGGCGTATTTTTGAAAGGGAAAGCCAACAAATTGGAGTACCGTTTCAGCTTGAACAAACCCTTTGCCACTACCGGAACTCCAACCGAAGGAGTAGCGGTGGACAATAACGGAGCCAGCAAAATGTCAAAAGCGGGCTATTTAGAATACCAATTCTTAGATCAGGAAGCCAACGTATTGCCCTTCAAAGTAGGTTCGTATGTCGGTACCAAACGTGTATTCAATATTGGGGCGGGTTTCTATACGCAATCGGAAGGAACCCAAAGTTTGAGCGGAGGCGTTGTCAAAAAGCACAATATCAGCTTGTTGTCCATGGATGCATTCTTAGATATGCCTATCGGTAAAAAGGAGAAGAATGCTGCAATTACGGCATACAGCGGGATTTACAAATATAATTTCGGTCCTAACTACCTCCGTAACACCGGAATCATGAATGTAGGTACGATGGATCCTAAATTTACGGATGCGAAGGCCTTGGCCGGGGCCGGAAATGCCCGCCCGCTGTTAGGAACAGGAACGATGTTTTACACACAAGCCGGCATATTGTTGCCTAAAACAAGCGAGAAGCCTAAAGTGCGCGTACAACCGTTTGCGGCCTATACTTGGAAAAAACTGGAAGCTCTTTCCAAAAGCGGTAACTACTACGACTTAGGGACTAACCTCTACTTGGAAGGCCACCACTCTAAAATCACTTTCCAATATTCAACCCGTCCGATTTACACGGCTAAAGATAAAATCGACGGCAATAAAGGCGAGTTTATCCTTCAATTCCAGACTTATCTTTAAGAATTATTTAAGTAAAAGCTGTCCCTAAAACCCTTAATCAATTTTATAATACCTTAATCTTACTAACACATGTCTGATTCAGCAACGATGAACCCGAAAACGCAGAAGAAGCAAAGCTTGGCGGCTATCATCGCCGCCTCCTCGGTCGGAACCATGATCGAATGGTATGACTTCTACATCTTCGGAAGCTTGGCGACCATTATCGCCACCAAATTTTTCCCGGCAGGCAATCCTACGGCCGCTTTCCTTTCTACTTTGGCTACCTTTGCCGCCGGCTTCGTAGTTCGGCCCTTCGGTGCCATCTTTTTCGGTCGCTTAGGGGATTTGATCGGCCGCAAATACACCTTCATGGTGACCCTCCTTCTGATGGGCGGCGCTACGTTTATGATCGGTCTGATTCCGAGTTATGAAACTATCGGCTTTTTAGCGCCTACCTTAGTGCTTTTGCTTCGCTTACTTCAGGGGTTAGCCTTGGGCGGTGAATACGGCGGCGCAGCCACGTACGTAGCCGAACACTCACCGGCTGAAAAAAGAGGCTTTTGGACCTCATGGATTCAAATTACGGCTACGGCAGGTCTGTTTGTCTCTTTGATCGTGATTCAAGTGACCCAAAACAGTATGTCGAAAGAAGATTTTTCAGAGTGGGGCTGGCGCGTACCGTTCTTAGTATCTATCCTGATGGTTTATGTATCGGTATTGATTCGTAAAAACATGCACGAGTCACCGTTGTTTGCCAAAGCCAAAGCTTCCGGAAAAACCTCTACGAATCCGCTCAAAGAATCTTTCGGCAACCGTTACAACTTCAAATTCGTTCTTTTGGCCTTGTTAGGCGCTACCATGGGACAAGGGGTCGTATGGTACACCGGTCAATTCTACGCGCTGAGTTTCTTGCAAAAAGTAATGAACGTTGACCTTCAGCAATCCAACGAACTGATGACTTACGCGTTGATGTTGGGGACTCCTTTCTTCGTTTTGTTCGGTTGGTTGTCCGATAAAATCGGCCGCAAGGGCATCATGTTGGCCGGTATGTTGATTGCCATTGTTTCGTATCGCCCGATCTACGAAAGAATGTATCAAACCGCCAATATCAAGAACAAAACGGAAATCGTTGAAAAAACGACCGTGGATGTTGTACGTGCCTTAGACAAAAAAGACGGAGTAGCCACGAAAGATTCGCTCATCACCACAACCACGAAGAAGGAATTTACCGACGGTACGAAATACGAAGAAAAGAAAGCGGAAAAAATCTTAGCGGATGCTTCGGCAGAACCGGTAAAACCTGAAATCAAGAAAACCGTGACTATCACCGGCAGTGACAAATGGAGCCTGATTTGGTTGGTATTCATTCAGGTGATTTTTGTAACGATGGTCTACGGTCCGATTGCCGCCTTCTTAGTGGAGATGTTCCCTACCCGTATTCGTTATACCTCCATGTCGTTGCCTTATCACGTCGGGAACGGTGTATTCGGCGGATTGTTACCCACGATTGCTACGGCCTTGGTAGCCTCCGCAGGTAAAGCCAACGACGCGGCCAAAGAGGCCGGCACTGCTCTCCCCAATGCCGCTCCGTATCTGGAAGGGCTTTGGTATCCGATCGTCATCGCCGGTATCTGTTTCATTATCGGACTCTTATATATCAATGGTAAAGACCGCAACATTGAGGACTAATCAGGTAAAGTCATCTATTTTTCAGACACAAAATTCGAACACAAAATGAACGCAATAAAAAGATTTGCAGGTATCCTTTGGTTAGTAGCGGGAGCCGTAGCCGGGTATTATCTGCTGGTAGAACAGGCCATTCCGAAATTCGGAACCGGCAAGCCGGAAGATTTGATTCCGGCAGGTATTTATACTTTCATCCTTTGTCCGTTGATTGTCGGCAGTTTAGCTACCTTCGGTATCTACGCACTCAAAGGTGAATACGACAGTGAAAGTTAGGTTTAGGGTTTAGTAGTAAGAATGGTTGTCGAAAAGATGATTTCGGCAACCATTTTATTCCTTCTTCAAAATTGCCCCATGAGGTCTACCGAAAAAACCATGTTGATTGTATTGTGCGGAGCGGCCCTCCTTCTTTTCAATACTCCTGTTTTATCAATTTTCAACGTGCCTGTTTTTATAGGAGGGATTCCTCTGTTTTATCTGTATTTATTCGGGGCATGGCTGTTTATTATTTTGGCTACGGCTTGGATCGTCCGCCGTATCAACCATCACTCGGAAAATGAGTAGCGTTTGGATTATATGCCTGTCGTTAGCGTATCTGCTGCTATTGTTTATTATAGCCGGTCGGGCAGAACGTCGCTCGATGACCGTTCGCAGCTTGGTCAATAATCCTTATGTATATGCTTTATCGTTGGCGGTTTATTGTACGGCTTGGACCTTCTACGGCAGCGTAGGACGAGCCGCCGAAACCGGGGTTGATTTTCTTTCTGTTTACATTGGCCCCACCCTGGTGATTCCCCTTTGGTGGATCGTTTTTCGGAAAATTATCCGCATTTGTAAAGTTCAACGCATTACCAATATTGCCGATTTTATTTCAGCTCGTTACGGAAAAAACCGTGCTTTGGGCGTAATCGTTACAGTGCTCACTTTATTGGGTATCATCCCTTATATTTCTATTCAGCTCAAAGCCATCACAAGCAGTTTTCTGATTTTGTCAGGAAATACCGCTGCTTCGGGCTCTGCTTTTTGGGAAGACCAATCTTTCTACATTGCCCTGACTCTGATTGTGTTTGCCGTTTTGTTCGGTACCCGTAAGCTCGAAGCCAACGAACGTCGTGAAGGCTTGGTAGCCGCCATTGCTTTCGAATCGCTCGTCAAGCTTTTTGCCTTTTTGGCCATCGGTGTTTATGTTACCTTCGGCATTTTTAATGGATTGGATGACATCGTGACGCGGGCTTCGACTGTTCCTGATTTGCGTAAAGTATTTGTATTGCCCGATGCCCAAACCGGAAGTTGGTTTTGGCACTGTTTTTTAGCAGCGATTGCCATTTTATTTTTACCCCGGCAATTCCAAGTGACCGTTGTAGAAAATGTCAATGAAGATCATTTGCGTAAAGCCCAGTGGTTGTTTCCGCTTTACTTATTGATTATCAACATCTTTGTAATGCCTATAGCCTTAGGGGGAAAATTGCTTTTTGCCGGTACTGACGTTAAAGCCGACAATTATTTATTGGCGATTCCGCTGCATTTTAAACAGCAAGGTTTGGCTTTCTTGACGTATTTAGGGGGCTTCTCTGCCGCTACAAGTATGATCGTGGTTGAGTGCACGGCCCTCACTGTCATGTTCAGCAACAACCTCCTGATGCCACTCTTAGTAGGTCGTCCCGGATGGCAAGAGCGTTTGGGTGAATCTACCGGAAATTTTGTCATTATGGCCCGACGACTGTTTGTTGCCGTTATTATCTTGCTTTCGTATGCCTACTATCGTAACGTTAGTGATAAATACTCATTGGTATCGGTCGGCATGGTTTCCTTTGCGGCAGTGGCCCAGTTTGCTCCCGCAGCCATCGGAGGTATCTTTTGGAAACGGGCTTCGTTACCGGGAGCTATGTTGGGGATTTTAACGGGAGGCTTCGTATGGCTTTATACGTTAATTATTCCTTCCATGGTGTCCAACGGGTTTATTTCTACTGATTTTTTAGAGTACGGCCCGGGTCATATTCGTTGGCTGCGTCCGGAGGCCCTATTGGGCATGGAAGGAATGGATAATTTGTCTCACGGCGTTTTTTGGTCGTTATTGTGCAACATTTCTTTTTATATATGGGGTTCTTTGCGATTCCGACAAAGTGCCTCTGAACACAATCAGGCCGCCTTGTTTGTCGATATTTTTAAATACGATACTTCTTACGAAAGTTCGGTAGCTTGGCGCGGAAAAGCAGCTGTAAGTGACCTGACTTCTTTATTAGGTAAATTTTTCGGACAAAGTCGTTCTGAAAGGGTGCTCAATCTCTATGCCCGCCGCCATAAACTCAATCTGAATACGCGCTATGCCACGCCGCAGTTGGTCAACTATACCGAAAAAATACTCAGCGGTGCCATCGGAGCGGCCTCAGCCCGGATTGTAGTGGCTTCAGTCGCCAAAGAAGAACAAATTACCATTAATGAAGTGATTGATATTCTGAAAACGTCACAGGAGTTGCGTATCGTCAATCAGGAGTTGACCCGGAAATCGTTGGAATTGGAACAAACCACCGAAAAACTTCGGCAAGCCAATGAGCGCTTACAACTGGCTGACCGACAAAAAGACGATTTTCTTTCGACGGTCACGCACGAGATCCGGACTCCGCTCACCTCCATACGGGTATTGTCTGAAATCTTGCAGACCAATCCTGACCTGGAAGAAGAGCAGCGGGAACATTTTCTGAACACCGTCATTAAAGAAACCGACCGCCTAACCCGACTTGTCAACGAAGTGCTTGACTTAGAGCGATTTGAGTCGGGGAGATATTTTTTAAATTTCGAGCCGGTTCGTCTGGAGGAAGTTATCGAACAATCGCTTAACTCCTTAGAACAGTTGGCCAAGGAAAAGTCGGTACAAATCCGGAAAGACAAAGAGCCGGATTTGCCGATTATTGAAGGGGACCACGATCGGCTGGTGCAGGTCTTTATCAATCTGGTTTCTAATTCTATCAAGTTTTGTTATCCCGAAATCGGAGTTATTACTATAAAAGTTCGGCAACATGCCCCTTTCCTCCGAATTCAAATCAGTGACAACGGAATCGGAATAGATCCTAAGTTTCACGACCTGATCTTTGATAAATTTTACCAAACCAATGACCAATCGACCCGAAAGCCCAAAGGAAGCGGTTTAGGGCTGGCTATCACTAAAAAGATCATTGAATTGCACGGAGGAAGCATCGGGATAGAAAGTCAACCCGAAAAGGGAGCAACCTTTACGTTTGAAATTCCGATTACCCAAAGGAAAACCGATTGATTGATGCTTGTTAATACTGATTTTTTTTAGAATTTTACACCATTATAACGGAACGTATTAAATTTCACGCCGATGCTAAGTAAAGTCAAAGTCTTGATTGTGGACGATGAGCCCAATATTCTGATGTCATTGGAATTTCTGATGAAAAAAGAAGGATATCGGGTGTTTATTGCCCGCGACGGTGAAGAAGCCTTCGATATTATTAAAAGCGAAGTGCCTGATGTGGTGCTTTTGGATATAATGATGCCTAAAGTAGATGGGTATCAGGTTTGCCAATTTATCAAGAGCACTCCCGAATACACTCATTCCAAGGTGATTTTTATGAGTGCTAAAAGCAAAGAAGGGGATGTAAAAAAAGGGTTTGATTTGGGGGCTGACATGTATATATCTAAGCCTTTTTCCACCCGCGACCTGCTGAGTAAAGTGAACACAATGGCGCTGAGTACCATCTAAAAGCTCCGATTTGTAGAAAAAACCTCTCTGTAATTATGAATACCCGGAACACCCTCACCGACAGCTACGCTGAGCGGTACAGTCAGAGTATTGCCCAGCCGGAAGATTTTTGGGCGGCTCAGGCCCGAAATATTGCCTGGTACCAACCTCCGGTGCATACCCTTACCGTCAATGACCAAGGTTTTTACCGTTGGTTTGAAGGCGGCTTGTTGAACACCTGTTATTTGGCCGTTGACTATCACGTAGAAAACGGACGCGCCGATCAAACGGCCCTCATTTACGATTCGCCCGTTACGCATACGGAGCGTCGTTATACCTATGCAGAAATGCAGCAGGAAATCGCAAAAATTGCCGGTGCCCTGCGCGATCTGGGCGTCAATAAGGGCGATTGCGTCGTGATTTATATGCCGATGGTCCCGGAGGCGGCCTTTGCTATGTTGGCCTGCGCCCGTTTAGGAGCGGTGCATTCTGTGGTTTTCGGGGGATTTGCTCCGCACGAATTAGCGATTCGAATTGACGATACTCGCCCCAAAGTCATTATTTCGGCCTCTTGCGGTATTGAATTTGACCGGGTTATTCCTTACAAACCGCTGTTGGATGAAGCAATCCGGCAGTCAGAATTCAAACCGCCGCATTGCCTCCTTTTGCAACGCCCGATGTGCCGCGCCGAAATGGAGGAAGGTCGCGATGTGGACTTTGCAGAAGCGGTGGCAAATGCGTCCCCGGCTGCCTGCGTCCCCGTAGCTGCTACTGACCCGCTTTATGTTTTATATACGTCCGGCACCACCGGCAAACCCAAAGGAATTGTTCGCGACAACGGCGGTCATGCTGTTGCGATGAAATTTTCGATGAAGTATGTCTATGACGTGGCCCCCGGAGAGGTCTATTGGGCGGCTTCTGACTTGGGTTGGGCCGTAGGGCACTCTTATATTGTGTATGCCCCGCTTATTCACGGCTGTACTACGATTTTGTTTGAGGGAAAGCCCGTTCGAACTCCCGATGCGGGCACCTTTTGGCGCATCATTGCCCAACACGGCGTCAAGGTATTTTTTACGGCTCCCACGGCGTTTCGGGCTATTAAAAAAGAAGACCCTTCTGCCGAATGTCTGCGTCAATACGATTTGAGTTGCCTTAAACAGATATTCGTTGCCGGTGAGCGTTGCGACCCTCCTACATTGCAATGGTTGCAGGAAATCACGGGGGTGCCCATCATTGACCACTGGTGGCAGACCGAATCCGGCTTTCCGATGATTGCTAATATGACCGGCGTGGAAATGCTGCCTGTGAAACCCGGTTCAGCCACCAAACCGGTGTTCGGATTTGATATTCGAATTTTAGACGAGAACGGCGAACCTCTCCCGGCCAATCACGAGGGCTACGTCTGTATCAAATTACCGCTGGCACCGGGCTGTTTGCCTACGCTTTGGAACGACGACGCCCGTTTCCGACAATCGTATCTGTCCAAATTTCCGGGTTATTATCTTTCCGGTGACGGTGGTTATATCGACGATGATGGTTACGTGTTTATCATGGGCCGAGTGGATGATGTCATCAACGTAGCCGGTCACCGACTGTCTACGGGGGAAATGGAAGAGTTTGTGGGAAGCCACCCGGCCGTGGCCGAATGTGCCGTGGTGGGCATTGCCGACGAACTTCGCGGACAGCGTCCCGTCGGATTTGCGGTACTGAAAGACGGAGTCACGATTGATGAAGCTACCCTTGAAGCAGAACTTGTTGCGGTGGTTCGGGACCAAATAGGGGCGGTGGCCTTTTTTCGCAACGCTTTGATTGTCAAACGCCTGCCTAAGACTCGTTCGGGCAAGATCCTGCGCAAAACCGTACGGCAAATTGCCGATGGAGAAGCCTATACCATCCCCTCCACGATTGACGACCCGGCCATCCTGACGGAGATTACAGAAGCGTTGAAAAGACGGGGAATCGGGAACGCGTTCGAAGAAAAAGTGGTACCCTGATTTTTATCAGTTTCTATACTTACTTAGCAATTTTGTGACACTAATTTCACTCAAACGGGAAAATGTTTTGCTATTTTTAGACCCGCATTTCATCAACAAACATTCCTGACATTTACCTTAATCAATAAACACATTTCGAAATCATGCGTATCCGTACATTTGAAGATTACCAAGCCGCCTATCAGTACAGTGTAGAAGACCCCGAAGGTTTTTGGGCGGAGGCAGCACAAGAATTTAAGTGGCATAAACCCTGGAAAAAAGTATTGGATTGGAATTTTACGGGCCCGGATGTGAAGTGGTTTGTAGGAGGAAAAACAAACATTACCGAAAATGCCTTGGACCGCCACCTGCGTGATCTGGGAAATCACCCGGCCATTATTTGGGAACCCAACGACCCGTCGGAGCCGAGTGTGACACTTACCTACAAAATGCTCCACGACCAAGTATGCCGTTTCGCGAACGTGCTCAAGCGCAACGGTGTGCAAAAAGGCGACCGTGTCTGCATCTACCTCCCGATGGTGCCCGAAGCAGCTATTGCTATTTTAGCCTGCGCTCGTATCGGTGCGATTCACTCCGTGGTTTTCGGCGGATTTTCGGCCCAATCGCTCACTGACCGTATCAATGACTCTAACTGTAAAGTGATTGTCACGTCGGACGGAGCAGCGCGCGGTAACAAAAACATTCCGATGAAAGATACCGTAGATGATGCCCTCATTGCATGTCCGTCGGTGAAAAAAGTCATCGTGTTGACCCATACCCGCACGGCGATTTCGATGATTAAAGGCCGTGATGTGTGGTGGGAAAATGAAATGAAACAAGTAACGTCTGACTGTCCGCCCGAAGTAATGGACTCTGAAGACCCGCTGTTTATTCTCTATACTTCCGGCTCCACCGGCAAGCCCAAGGGGGTGGTGCACAGTACCGGCGGCTACATGGTGTATTCGGCCTACACTTTCCAAAACGTATTTCAGTACGAAAAAGACCAAATCTTTTTCTGCACGGCCGACGTAGGCTGGATCACCGGACACAGCTACATTGTGTACGGACCGCTCCTCAGCGGGGCCACTTCGCTGATGTTTGAAGGGATTCCGACCTATCCGGATGCCGGACGTTTTTGGGACATCGTGGACAAACACAAAGTAGATATTCTCTATACAGCCCCTACGGCGATCCGTTCGTTGATGGGCTTCGGATTGAAATATTTGGAAGGAAAAGACCTGAGTTCACTCAAAGTATTGGGTTCTGTAGGAGAGCCGATCAACGAAGAAGCCTGGAACTGGTACAATGAACACATCGGCAAAGGCCGCTGCCCGATCGTAGATACGTGGTGGCAAACCGAAACGGGCGGTATTATGATTTCGCCGTTGGCGGGTATCACTAAAACCAAGCCCACGTATGCCACCCTCCCGCTGCCGGGCGTACAACCTATCTTGGTAGATGAAGCCGGTAATGAAATTGAAGGCAACGGCGTGAGCGGTAACTTGTGTATCAAGTACCCGTGGCCATCTATCATCCGCACGACTTGGGGCGACCACGAGCGCTGCCGACAAACCTATTTCTCGACCTATCCCAACCGCTATTTTACGGGCGACGGTTGCCTGCGCGACGAAGACGGCTACTACCGCATTACGGGCCGCGTGGACGACGTGCTCAACGTATCGGGTCACCGCATCGGTACCGCCGAGGTGGAAAATGCCATCAATATGCACGCAGACGTCATCGAAAGTGCCGTAGTGGGTTACCCGCACGACATCAAAGGGCAGGGGATCTATGCGTTTGTCATTTGTGATAATAACCTTGATGACGAAGACCTGTCGCGTCGGGATATTTTGGCGACCGTGACGCGCATTATCGGGCCGATTGCCAAACCGGACAAGATTCAGTTTGTGAGAGGCTTACCCAAAACCCGTTCGGGAAAGATCATGCGCCGTATTTTGCGTAAAATTGCCGAAGGCGATACCTCTAACTTGGGAGATACCACCACGCTTTTGGACCCAACCGTGGTAGAAGATATCAAAGAAGGGGCTTTGTAGTTTAAGCGTATCCTTTTCTTTAGAGGCTGTTTCCCTTGAAACAGCCTCTTTTATTTTTAGCTATCTTACCCCTTTTAATTTCATCTGAGCCAAATAAGGATGTTCGGGATTTACAATAAGTTCTTGGCGTAACGGGTGAATCAACACATCCATATCTTCTAACGGAATTGTTCCGATCAATACTTCACTGTCTCCCGGCAAAATCATAGCATTGCAAATCGTTCTGCGGTTTTTGAACCGCAACTCCACCTGACTTACGACATCACATTCGATACGTTCTCCATTAGCCATTTGTCCAATCCTTTTTTCCATGACCGGAAATTTCATCTGAGCCTGAATGGATTCATTGATGCATAACATATAACTTCCGGTATCCACTAACCCTGTTACAGGCATACGTTTTATTTCTTCTTCTCCAATATAGAATTTTCGGGCCAAAGCTAAATCTTCAGCGTTAATCAATTCAATTTCTGCGTATTCGAGACCTATTTTCAAGCAATGAATTTTGAAATAAAACTACATAAAATTTTCGGTTATGGTGAATCAAGCCTATTCCCTACAAACCAAATAGTTATTACCCTTTTTGATTGGCACTGCCTTTCGCATCCAATTGCTGAATCACATAGTCCAGCTTCTCATGCAACAATCGAATCTCCAATTCCGCCCGAAGGTTGATTTGATAATCGCTTTTGGCACGTTCGCGGTCTTTTTGCTCCTGCCGGTTTTGACTCATCATAATGACCGGGGCCTGCAAAGCTGCCAAACACGAAAGCAGTAAATTGAGTAAAATGAAGGGATAGGGGTCAAATCCTTTATTAAGAAACAACCACACATTGATGCCTATCCAGAAGCTGATAAAAAGTCCAAAGGAAATGATAAAGGTCCAACTTCCGCCGAACTCGGCGATTTTATCGGCCGTTCGTTCCCCAAAAGTGGTATTTTGTTTGGAATCATCCAATGTACCGTCTACCAAAATACGGCTGATACTCATGGAGATGAGGATTTTCAGTTCTTCGTCCGACAGTTTCCCTAAATCCTTCTGAAGAATGGCTTCCAGATGTTTGATTTTTTCGCCGCGCGTGTGTGTGCTCATGTTAGGTCAGTGTTAGCTCATTTTTTGCGAAAATAAGGAAAAATAAGACGGTTATTTTCGCAAAAATTGTAACTCATCAAGGTCGTTTCAATAATTCTTCGAACGCATACACTTTCCCGTTGACCAACACATACCGCACCCGTTGCGCATCGTGAATGTTCTGAAGCGGATTTCCCTCTACAATGCTGATATTCGCTATTTTTCCTGCTTCCAGTGTACCCAAGTCTTTGTCCACATTCAGGGCTTTGGCAGCGTTGATCATGGAGGTTTGCAAAGCCTGAAACGGCGTAAAACCGCTTTCGGTATAATTCTGAAGCTCGATGTGCAAACTCGCGCCGTAAGGCATAATGGGAGAGTCCGTTCCGCTTGTAATATGCACTCCGCTGTCAAGCAGGCGTTTGGTCACTTGCCGGGCATTGGCATAATTGGCAATCGCCGGTATGGGCTGGGCTCGCATTTGTTGTGCCGTTTCCAACAATGATAAGCGATAATAAGGCGGATAAATGTATTGAAACTGCGGAGTATCAAATAACGTGCTGTCTTGGGTAATGTTATGCCAAAAACCGCCCGTCAACGCCAAAGTAGGGGTAATCACCATTTTTGATTGGCTGATGATCCGGACAACGTCTTCGTAGCTGCGGGCAGTGAGGGTAAATTTCGGCGAATACCCGCGCCGGCTTGTAGCAGAAATATGTTCTACCGCATCCACTCCGTACCGTGCCGCGGGAAAAATCTCGTGCGATGACACCGGTATGCCGATTCGATGGGCGTATTCAGTGATTTTTTGCTGCCATTCGTCCGGCATGCGTACGTAGGTTTTGATGAGGTCATAGCCCAGTACCTTAGCACGGTTGAGCTCCAAGCGGAGTTGCGCTTCTGAGCCGATCGCTGTGGACATGTTGTAATAAATGCGGCCGCCGTCGGTAAGGGCACCTGTCAAAAAATGAAACGGGCCGGGCCGCCGACCGCTGTGCCACGCTTCGCGTTGCTCCACGGCATCGTAAGGGTCCGAACCCGGCTCTCGTACCGTAGTAATCCCATATGACAGCCAAATACGCCCGGTTTTCTCTCCAAATTGAGCGTCCAAATGAGCATGCATTTCAACCAAACCGGGCATAACGGTCCATTGAGACGCATCTATTTTTCGATAATCGGAGGGATAGTCGTTCCGATGCGGTTGAATGAGTTTGATACGGTTATTTTCTATGACCACATCGGCATCGGTAATCAATTTTTCATTTTTGCCGTCAAACAAGCGCCCCGCGTGAATCACTGTCATGCCGTGAGGGACGGCATTTTTCCGGGTTAAATCCAACGGAATATCCTGTTTGGAGGTGTCGGCCAATGTCACTTTCCGCAGGCGGTCGGTAGCCAAATACACCAAAGCCTTGGAATCTCCCGTCCACGTAGGCGCTTCGGCCAATTCGGAAGTAACGGCGCGCGGTTGCCCCACAAACTGTCCGTCTTGGTTTACCTCAATGACCCACAACAATGCCTCTTTGATATAGGCCAATTTGGTACCGTCGGGCGACCAGATCGGACCGTTTCGGTAACGCATCGCCGTGGTTTGATAAGGAAAAGGCGAATTCATGCTTACCGCCTGTCCATTTTCCGAGTTGACCATTAAAAATTTACTCACACCTTCTCGGTACTTTGCCGAATAGGCCTCCAACGCCGCCAAAATCACCAACTTTCCGTTGGGCGACCAAGACGGTTGTCCCGGTTGGAACATGGGTTTGTAAACGGCTTTGGTCGTGCCCATGGTCAAGTCCATAATTTGCAATACAGCACCTACCGCTAAGGTATTACGCAGTCCCTGTTTTATGTAGGCAATCTTTTGGCCGTCGGCCAGCCATGAAGCTTGAAATTCGTCTTCGTCGGTTTGGGTCAATTGAGTGAATTTACGGGCAGCAAGTTCTAATGTGTACAAATCCATGTTGCCGGTACGGTCGGCCGAAAAAAGAAGTTTGGTGCCGTCGGGCGACCAAGCCAAATCGGTTTCGTAATAACTGTCGTCGGTCAATTGTACGGGGTGGGGTACACCTATCGTCAGCAGCCATATATCTCCTAACGCAATAAAAGCCACTTGTTTGCCGTCGGGCGATACCACCGGGCAGCGAATTCCTTTGACCGGTTTAGGGGAAATATCCTCAAAATTGTACGTTTTGCGCTGATAGACAGGCGTGCTTACCGTCAGATTTACCTGAAACGGAATGCTCTCTTTGCTTTTGTTTTCCCCATTATGTCGTTTGATTTTACCGTCGGCTGTATAGAGTAATTGGCCCTTAGCCGTCCAAGCGGCGCGAAACGGAAATACATCTTCGCCTTCTTTACTTAATTGAACTGTTTTTCCCGTAGCCACTTCTACCGACAGCAGTACGGTCAGATGACCGGTTACTGATTGGTAACTGATGTGTTGTCCGTCACGGCTCCACGCGGGGGCATTTGGGGTGCCTTTACCGGTAGGTGCGAGGAGTTTTTCGGTGCCGTCTTTCATACGCAGGTAAATCCCCGCTCCCTCCGACCGATTGGAGGCAAACGCCAATTGAGTACCGTCGGGAGAATAGGCCGGGGCATAATCCTGGTCAGGATGCGCTGTCAACGCCGTAGCTTCGCCCGTTGCCAAATTGATTTCCCAAATGTCATAGTTTCCGGAGCGATCAGAAGAGCAGACAATACGTTTCCCGTCGGGAGCGACAAACGGTTCTCGGTGGTCAAACGGTCCGGTCGTGTGTTGTTTCAAGCCTTTACCCTCTTTGTTGACACTCCAAATATGGTACATTCCGCCTCGATAGGATTGAAATACAATCCGTTGCCCGTCGGGTGTCCAGGCAGGTTGTCGGTCATCGCCCATTCCGTCGGTCAAGGCCCGAGCTTTTCCCCCGGATGCGGGCAGAATATAGATAGTTCCCTGCAAATCCGTAGCAAGGGTTTGCTCATTCGGCGAGAGGGACAGGGCCATATTGGTCCCTTCAGTGACGGTCATTTGTTTGGAAACTAATTTTTGAGCTACCGCCTGTAGGGACCACAAAATCAAAAGAGCAGGGAAGAATTTCATGTAAACAGAATTTTATTCTAATAATACACAAACCCCTTTATTTTTCGTGTACTCATAACGCAAATGCCCCAAATTATCAACTAATTTGCCTTCAAAATACAATTTTGAGGGATAAAAAATCAATAAGCCGACGTCTCCGCCGGCTTATTTTGAGTTTAATAAATAGGGCTCATTACCTGCTTACTTTCAGAATCTTAACGGTTTTTTGAGTTTTGTCTTCATAAGACACTACCACAATGTATGATCCAATGGGAAGCTCCTCTCCAAAAGTAACTTTTTCGCCCCGAGCCAACCGTTCAAAGCGGATTCGACTGTATCCGATCATGTCATTGACGGTCAATTGACGAACGTGTTTATCCGCAACAAAAGTAAACGCTTCCGTGCTTGGATTCGGGAAAATGATCCCGTCAGTAAGAGACTCCGGTTCTGAAATGCCTAAACGAGCCCCGGCACAAACGGTCACGCTTTTGCAATACTGCTTGTACCACGGAGAAGCCGAATAATTTACCCCGACACACACCTGTCCCCCCGAAAACCAAGAACCGAAATTAATGGTCGCTTTTCCAAAACCGGGCTGTCCGGAAGAGACGCTTTGGGTAGAGCCCGTACACCACCAAGACAGGTTGGTAGCGTTGGCCAGATTGGCAGCGCTCAGTTCATAGACTTTTACGGCGTTGGGCGAGACACAATCAGCTCCGACAATATCTGCACCGCCGGGAGGTGTACCCGCATTGACCGTAACGGACACACTTCCCGAAACAGTGACTGCGCCCAAATTATCCGTTGCTTTAGCGGTGATGCTGTACGTTCCGGCCGCTACGTTGGTCCACGAAAAAGTATAAGGCGAGGACAGAGCTTCGCCTAATTTGGTACTGCCGTTAAAAAACTCCACTTTGGCCACACTGCCGTCGCTGTCAGCGGCATTAGCTGCCATAGAAATCGTGGCGGGAGCGGTAAAGGCAGCGTTGTTGGCAGGTGAGGTCAAGCTGACCGTGGGAGCTTGGTTGACCGGCGGGTTGCCTGTACACACCGTTACGTTTTTGCAAAATTGCCGATACCAAGGTGAGGCCGAATAATTCACACCGATGCAAACTTGTCCTCCGGTAAAATTCGGCCCGAAATTAATATTGACTTTGTAGGGCTGTCCGGAAACCGGGGTTAGACTTTGTGTAGATCCGGTACACCACCACGAAAAGCTGTTGGCATTGGGCAAGTTGGATACATTCAACTCAAAGAGCTTTGTCTCATTGATACTCACACAGTCCGGACCGATAATATCCGCCGTAGGATTCCCCGGGTTATTCACGTAGACAGTCACAGCCCCCGATGTAGTTACCGCATTTTGATTGTCAATCGCTTTGGCTGTGATTGTATAAGCGCCGGCCGCTACATTGGTCCAATCAAAACTGTAAGGAGCTGAACTGTCTTCTCCTAATTTCGTACTTCCGCTATAAAATTCCACTTTGGCGATATTTCCGTCGCTGTCGGCAGCATTGGCGGCTATCGTAATTGTGGCCGGAGCGGTCATCGTGGCATTATTGATAGGGGCAGTGAGGCTCACCGTAGGAGGCTGATTCGGTGCCGGTGCTGCCGTAACCTGCACTGCTGACGAAGTAAGTGTACCTCCGGCGGCTAAAATGGCCTTTGCTGTCAGCAAATATGTACCTGCCTGAATGTTGTTGACCGTCCAGGAATAAGGCGATGTGGCATCCTCCCCCAGTTTTGTTGTTCCGTTATAAAACTCTACTGTCGAAGCTGTTGTATTTCCTACGGACGCGTTGATGATCAAATTGCTGCCGACAGTTACCGAAGCATTATTGGCAGGACTTGTAATGGACACAAAAGGAGTCGGCGGACCGAAATTATCGGCAGGATTCAGGATATGGTCTTTCACCCAGGTACCCGACGGGCTCGTTGTATTCCAAAGATTACTGCCGCAGGCACCCGGGCTGAGCGCCGCCGAAGATTCGTCTTTGTCACAAAAACTCCAATTGCACCAACTGACTTTGATACCTGACGAATTCTGCCCTGCCATCAGATTCACCCAATTTTGAGCGTTGGTATAATCATTTCCGCCATTGCCGGTAAAATTGCTCGTTCCCCATTCCGATACAAACAACGGAACGCTTTGCAACACATTGTCAATGTAGTTTTGGGTGTAATGTGACCCGGCATAAAAATGAAACGTGTACATCACATTGTACGCATTAGCCCCGACAAGCGGATTGGAGATCACGTCGCCGGGTGCACCGCTCCAAGAAGGCGTTCCTACCAAAATAACAGCATTGGGGTCATACTGCCGAATTACAGGAATTACCTGTTCAGCGTAACTTTTTACAGAGGCCCAATTTACCCCGTTCGGCTCGTTGCAAATCTCATAAATGACGTGTTTTTTACCGGCGTGTTGCTGCGCCATCAACCCGAAAAATTCAACAGCATCGGCCGTATGGATATTAGGATCACCCGGGTTGAGAATATGCCAATCAATGATGCAATACACGCCGCTTTGGGCGGTCCAATCCACAATCTGATTGATTTTATTGCGCAATCCGACCTTATTATTCATATAACCGCCTTCGTCAACATACATAACGGCTCTGAAAACATCAATCCCCCAATCGGTGGCCAGAGTTTGTACGGCAGAAGCATTATAACATGGGTCAAACCAGTGTAATCCGTGCGAACTCATCCCGCGCAATTGAATCGGCGTACCCGCCTCGTTGCACAATTGACGATTGATGAGTTGAAGTCGGCCATTAGCGGCCAATGGAGAGGGTGATTGCCCAAACGATGAAAGAGAGAATAAACAGGAAAGGCAAAAAGCCCCAAAAAAGCGTAAAATTGAGTTTTTCATACACCTACTGATTGAATAATTGAACTTAAAAACAAAGAATACCCCTTCCGACCGGGGTGATTTAAGACCTTGTTCAAAAAGCAGGGAAAGTATGAGGTTAAGCAGAAATAAAGGTACGTAAATTTTACAAAAAGAAATAAGCCGGAAACTTGTTTTTTTACCGAAAACCCCTTGATTTGCAGTATAACCCTTTAATACTTTTACTCATGGATAAATCTCAACTGGCAGGTGTCGGCAACCGCTTGGTCGCCCAAATCATTGACGGCATTATTTTAGGTATCGCTATTTCCATTGTTCTCGTTCCTTTCGGCGGAATTGCGGCTTTGATGGGAGCGAGTGCCGGCAACTGGAGCGGCTCGGAAGAGGAAGTTGCCGCGATGGCAGGTATTGCAGGCATGAGCATTCTCGGCCTTATTTTTTTGAGTCTCTTTGTCCCTTTTATTTACGAAGCCGTCATGATCAGTTCTGCCCGCCAAGCTACGTTGGGCAAGATGATTATGAAAATCAAAGTCGTAGGTGAAAACGGAGAACGACTTTCTTTCGGTCAGGCTTTGGGGCGTTCATTGATCAAATACATCAGCAGCAACTTGTGTATTCTGCTTTGGTTGTGGCCACTGTTCAATCCTGAAGAACAATCATTGCACGATTTGGTGGTTAAAAGCTACGTAGTCAGAGGTTCCTGATGTTTAAAAAGCTTTTTCTAACGGTAACGGCGCTCGCCCTTACCGTTTTTTATTTTTATAACGACCCCTCGGTTCGCCCGTTCGGTCCCAAATGCCTCATTCACGAAACTACCGGGTGGTATTGTTGGGGTTGTGGGGGTCAGCGGGCTTTTCATGCGCTGTTGCACGGGCGCTTTGCCGACGCTTTTCAATTCAATTTATTGGTTTATCCGGTCGTATTGCTGGCGGCATTGGTTTTATACAGTGAATTATCAGACGATTTTCGTCTTTTCAAAGCCCTGCGTCATCGTTATTTTGTTCTTTTTCTTCTCATTTTCGTTGTTGTTTTTACCATTTTCAGAAACCTCCGTAGTTTTGAGTTTTTAAAACCGCCTGTTCCTACAATGCATTCTATTGACCTACGTTCCGACACTGTTACCAAACCTACCAAAGAAATGCTCGAAGCCATGTTTGCCGCCGAAGTCGGCGACGATGTATTTGGCGACGACCCTACTGTCAATGCCCTCGAAACAAAAGCCTCGGCTTTGTTCGGAATGGAAGCGGCGCTGTTTTGTACGTCCGGTACCCAAACCAACCAACTGGCTATTCGGGTGCATACACGCCCGGGCAGTGAAGTGATTTGTGATAAACTTTCTCATATCTATCTATACGAAGGCGGCGGTATTTCCCTCAATTCGTTCAGTTCGGTCAAACTGCTGGACGGTAACAAAGGCCGCATCACTGCCGACCAAGTCCGCGATGCCGTCAACAACCCGGAAGATGTTCACGCCCCCGTATCACGATTGGTCTCCCTCGAAAACACCATGAACAAAGGCGGAGGCTGCTATTATCAATTTGAAGACATTGAGGCGATCAAAGAGGTTTGTCACCAACACGATTTGGCCCTTCACTTAGACGGAGCCCGTCTTTTCAATGCCCTCGTCGAAACCGGCGAAAGCCCCCAAGCCTACGGAAACGCTTTCGACAGTATCAGTATTTGCCTTTCCAAAGGGTTGGGATGCCCGGTCGGTTCTCTTTTATTGGGAAGCAAGGCATTTATCAAGCAGGCACGTCGTTTTCGGAAGGTAATGGGCGGCGGCTGGCGGCAGGCCGGCTATTTAGCAGCGGCCGGTATTTATGCCTTAGATCATCACGTATTGCGTCTGCGCGAAGACCACGCCCGCGCCCGAGCTATTGGTGAAATGCTGGCCCGACTACCGGAAGCGGAAGAAATTTATCCCATAGATACCAACATTGTTATCTTTCGATTGCCCGAAACGATCTTGGCGGCCGACTACGTCTCTCAATTAGGACAAAAAGGAGTTCGTGCCGTGACATTCGGGAAACATTTGGTACGATTTGTGACGCATCTGAATTTTACCGATGATGATCTGGAAGAACTGCGCAAACGACTGTAAAAGTTATCCAACGGCATAAAAACACGTATTTTTACGCTAAAATCTTTTCTGAAAATTTGGCACTTTTGTTGCTGTATTTTTTATAAGGTTTTTTTAAACCTTTTGTACTTTTTTATGTCTATATCCTATCAAGGATTTTTTGATTAATTCTCATTTCTAAATCTCAAAGCCATGAAAAAAGTGGTCAAACTTCTGTCCGTAGCTTTAGCAGTCAGTGCCGCTGTGTATACTTATAAAAAGCTGCAAGCGAAGAAAGCTTAATTGCAGAGCCGCCGATTAGGGCGGCTCTTTTTTTATGACTGATTTTGAAGAAAGTTTGCTCTTGGTCTCCTTTTGTTTTTTCGTATTTAACAATCTAACGGAACTTACCTGAGTCAATCATAGTTAACCGGTAGAGTAAGATTTAAGGTATACTATTTATTTCATCCAATGCTTCAAAACCGTTTTGTTAAACGCATTTTAGCCTATTTTGTCCGAGGCCTTGTATTGATAGCTCCCACTTATTTTACCTTCCTCATCATTAAAGAGAGTATCGCTTATCTGGACAACATTCTTCCCATTTACATTGCTACCGACCACAAAAACGCGATTTATCTGCCGGGTTTAGGGCTCCTGATTATCTTGACGGGAATTGTGTTTTTGGGCTTTATTTTTTCCCGATTTGTACCGCAATCGGTTTTCAGTTTCGGCGAAAGCTTACTGAAAAAAATGCCGTTAGTAAGTCTGATTTACTACTCCATCAAAGACCTTATTTCAGCATTCGTGGGTGATAAACGAAAGTTCAATCAGCCCGTTTTAGTCACGGTGAATCCGCAGGCTGATATCAGAAAATTAGGGTTTATTACCCAAAATGACTTGTCTCACCTCGGCATTGAGGGCTATGTAGCGGTATATTGCCCTCATTCCTATGCGTTTTCGGGTGAATTGTTCATTGTACCTAATACGCACATCAAGCGGCTTGATCACGTATCAAGTACTGATGTGATGAAGATGATCGTATCGGGAGGAGTATCAGTGAAGTAAAAAAGCTGACAACGATTATAATCCCCGAATCACGCGGCGGGCCCAGGAGTTTTTGCCTCTCGAACTGTCAGAGTTTTTGAATACATCGGACCAGTTCAAGTGTTTTTTCATCTTTACCGCTCGTACCTTCAGAAGATAACCTGCCCCCAAATACAAACAAAAGAGACCGACCAGTACAAAGAAAGCCTGCGTGTTGGTAATAAATCGGAAAGTAATGAAGTAACCCACCACGTTGAAAACGGTCATCCCCCAAAAGGTGAGTGAGGTTTGGAAATGGGTAAATCCGTTATCCAGTAATACATGATGCATGTGATTGCGGTCGGCTTTGAAAGGCGATTTCCGGTTCAGAATCCGTACCAAAAAAACCCGAAGTGTATCAAAAATGGGGACAATCAACAGTACTACTGCCAATATAGGAGCGTTAAAGAAGGCGTTGGCATCGTATTGATAAGCTACATTGAGACGAATAAACTTCACAGCAAAAAAGGCCAACAAAAAGCCGACAATAAGAGAGCCGGTATCGCCCATGAATATCTTGCTGGTCTTGGAGAAATTGAAGCGCAAAAATCCTAACAATGCTCCGGACAGCGAAAACGCCATACAAGCCATGGAAAAGTGGTGATTCAACAAAAACCAAGTGCCGAAACTTAAACCGGCAATAAAGGCAATACCTCCTGCCAATCCGTCCACTCCGTCAATCAAATTGACAGCATTGATGATGGCTATAAAAATGAATACTGTAAACGGAATACTGATAATATCGGGAATGTGATACCAACCGAAAATCCCGAAGAAATTATCCACTTTCAGACCACCCAACAAAATCAAGGTAGATACAGCCACTACCTGCAACAATAGTTTTTTATTAGGGTCGAGTACTAAAATATCGTCTTTCAGACCCAAGAAAAATAAGATGGTCAGCCCGACTACCGCCAAGCTGGTGAGATAGGCATCGGTTTGTTCATTGGTATGCGGCCACAAAAAATGAGCGATCAATAAAGAAGCGTAAATGGCGATACCGCCAAACTCCGGCGTTTCCTGTTGATGTGCACTGCGAAAGTTAGGTTTCTTTTTCAGTTCCAACAATCCGCTGATATTGATGATAACCGGAATAGAAGTAATCGCGATAGCACAGGCAATCAGAAATGAAATAAAGCATTGATATACCTCGTGCTGAAGGATATTCTGATATTGGCTTCGAAGTACGTCTATGAGTATATCTGGATTCATAAAATTCGAATTCTGTCTTTTATGCCTTTCATAAAGGAAAGGAAGGCAAAAATTAGAAAAAATAGATTAACACGCAAAAAACAGAGGCGAAAATAAAGGTGTATTTATTATTCGGCTATTTCGGACGTTTAACAAATTGTAAAACCTTGCGAGCGGGCTTCAACCAACGGGTAAACCAATAGGGGGTCAGCCCGTTAAGTTTCCAAGCTATTCCATCGCTTTCATTTGCTTTGAAACGGTTCCTGACGGTTTTATTACTGACTCCCCCCACTCGCATCACTGTGATGATTTCGGGCAGGTAAGCCATTTTTATCCGACATTTATACATCATGCGTAACATTAATTCGTAATCCGCAGCGCTACCCAAATCAGTACGGTAATTGCCGAATTGTTGGTAGGACGCACGACGCAGGAAAAAAGTTGGGTGAGGGGGCATCCAACCGTACAAAAACTTATTCGGTTTAAAATACCCTGATTTCCAATATCGTTTTATTTGTTGACTATTTTCCCCACTTACGTAAATTAAATCCCCATAAATTCCGTCTGCTTTTGTTTCAATCAGTGTCGAAACAACCTTTTCAATGACGGTTTTATCTCGATAAAGATCATCGGCGTTCAAAATTCCGACCACATCACCGGTAGCCCGAGCAATGCCTTTGTTCATAGCATCATAGATCCCGTTATCTTTTTCTGACAAAAACACTGCAATTTTCGTGCCGTAGCTTTTCACTATCTCGGGGGTGCTATCCGTTGACTTTCCGTCAATGACAATGTATTCAATGGTAGGGTAGGTTTGCCCTATCACCGAATCAATACAATCCCGGATCGTGTTTTCTCCGTTAAAAACTACTGTTATAATGCTTATTTTCAAAGTGTTACTTTTAATTTCAGTTTTCTGCAAAAGAGCTTTTCGGCTATTTTAATTGAACATATACTCAGTCGACCATTTTTCTTTCACGAACCAACTGTGCCGGATTTCCCTGATAAATACCGTAGGCTTCCAGATCTTTTACTGCCACTGAATTTACCGTCAAAACCGCGTGGGAGTGACAGGTCACATTGGGGCAGACTACCGATTTTGCGCCTATCCAAACTCCTTCTTCCAACACTATTTTACCCACACGCAAATCAAAAGTACTGCGGGTATAATCGTGATTACCGGTCAGAAGCATTACCCCTTGTGACAAACAGCAATTATTACCTATAAAAACTTCGGCCAGGCTGTCAATCCAAACGCCTTCTCCTATCCAGACGTAATTACCCACGGTAAGTAACCAAGGGTATTTAATATTTATGTTTGGCTTTATCATGACACCTCTGCCTATTTTTGCTCCAAACCCTCTCAAAATAAAGCACTTAAAGGTTGCAGGTATCGGCAAATAAGAATGTAAGAAAACAGCATTTACCACAAACCACAGCACATTTTTCCAAAATGGCGGATGTTTGTACCAGCTGTTATCGTACCGTGACAGATCGGTTTTGAACCGATGAAAGGTCTTTTCCGTATTCATTTCGGAAAAATTCAATGATCGCTTGTTTGTCTTGTCCAACCCGAAAGTTAACTTCGTAAATTTTAGCATCTACCAAAAACCGATACCAAAGCCCTTGCAAAAAGTGCCATATTAAGCCTTTTCTGCCATCCAAAAAGCCTAACTTCACGAAATATCGATACAAAAAATAGATAAAAGGACGGGTAAAGAGGGGTAAAGAAGCATATTTCAGCTTTAAGAAACGCTTTCGCTGTTCCTGCGTGCCGAAGAGTTTTGGTATAACGCGTTCGGTATCTGCAAAATTATATTTTATATCCAATAAATCAATCACTTCGCGGATGGCATAATTATTGTGCTTTTGCGTCCACCACGTTAAGTTGTTGAGATTATGGTCCACAATATCGTTTTTGAACTGTACCGTTTGGCCTTCCGACAACTTAATGTGTTCATCCATCCACAGTTCTTCACAGATCCCTTTGTTTCTGTGCCAAAGCCTCAGTAACCAAATCGGGTAATACCCGCCGCGCCGAATCCATTGATTCATAAACATGACCCGTCGCTTGACGTACACTCCCGTTGCCGTTGCTTCCAAGGTAGATAGCTTTTGGTTGATTTCTGCTGCCAACTCCGGGGTTACGTACTCATCGGCGTCCATTCGCATCAGCCATTTCGTAGCAAAAGGATTGTTGTCAATCCCGAAATTAAACTGAACCGCATAGGTAATCCAAGGATTGTAAACCACTTTGGCTCCGAGTGCCTCCGCTATTTCCACCGTACGGTCAGTCGAGCCCGAGTCTACAATGAAGACCTTATCAGTGAAAGCCAAAAGGCTCCTGATACACCGTTCGATGTGCTTCTCTTCATTGTGCGTGAGGATGATAACCGAAATATCTGATTTCACAATACGGGTATTTCAAGGTGCAAATTGTACTTTTTTAGGTTGATATGCAAAAAAATGCCCTTAACTTTGTAAAATTATCAGATTATTGACTTTCAATGCAAGCCGTTACCGTCTACCCACCGCAACAAAGTATCAACGCAGTCGTCCCTTTGGCTGCTTCAAAAAGTGAAAGCAACCGTGCTTTAATTATCAATGCCTTAACCGATTTTAAAGGTGATTTGGAAAATGTATCTGCTGCCCGCGATACCCAAACCATGTTGCGCCTGCTGCAATCAACCGACCCGATAGCGGATGTCCTTGATGCGGGAACTACCATGCGGTTTTTAACGGCTTATTTTGCCGTGACGGGCCAACAAAAAACCATGACCGGTACGCCTCGCATGTGTGAACGCCCCATCGGAATTTTAGCCGAAGCATTGCGTTCGCTCGGAGCCGATATTGTTTATTTGAATAAAGAGGGATACCCTCCGCTGCAATTGAACGGCTTTTCTTATTCGGGCCGGAATCATGTTAAAATTCGGGGGGATGTCAGCAGTCAATACATTTCGGCCTTGTTAATGGTGGCTCCGACGCTGCCGGAAGGGCTGACCTTGGAACTGACCGGAGACGTCGGTTCAAGACCCTACATCGAAATGACCTTGCAGCAAATGGCCGCTTTCGGGGCGGTTTATGAGGCAAATTGGGAAGCCAAAACGATTCATGTTCCGGCTCAAACCTACCGGCCTACGCATTATCAGGTAGAATCCGACTGGTCGGGCGCGAGTTATTGGTACAGTGTCATTGCATTGGCTGAGGAGGCAGAAGCCGAATTGTTGGGTTTGAAAGAGAACTCTCTGCAAGGTGACAGTGCCATTGTAAAGATCATGGAAAAGATGGGGGTTAAAAGTACTTTCACAAAACGAGGCGTTCATTTGACCAAAATTCCCGCCAAAGAAGCTTTTGAGTGGGATTTTACCGATTGTCCGGATTTGGCACAAACGGTAGCCGCCTGCGCCGTAGCAAAAGGCATTGCGGTCACGATGACGGGAGTGGAAAGTCTTAAAATCAAAGAAACCGACCGCATAGCCGCCCTTCAGGCAGAATTGCCCAAGATAGGCGGAGAATTAGTGGAAATTACAGCGTGTGAGAAGTATAAAGTGCAAAGGGTAAAGGGGCAAGGGGCAAAAGGCAAGGGGCAAGAGGCAAAAGGGGAAGATAGCCAAATCGGACTATCCACTTTGCAAACCGGTCTCGACAATCAGAACTTCCCGCTCATTGAGACGTATGACGACCACCGAATGGCTATGGCTTTTGCTCCTGTTGGTATGGTCCATCCTATCCGAATCTCTGAGCCTCATGTAGTAGCCAAATCTTACCCAAGCTTTTGGGAAGATCTGAAAAAAGTGACAACGGTGGAATGAAAAACCCTTATTTCTCCCTTCTTTTCACTGCTTGGCGCTATGCCCGTCAACAAAAAGGGCGTTACTTGTTTGTCTATTTTCTTTTTGTAATGGCCAATATTGTATTTGCCCTCAATCCGCTGTTGTACGGTTGGTTTGTAGAAGCTATTCAAAAAGAAGGAACGGGAGTGATCCGACACGTATGGATGTATGCGGGCGGGTATCTGCTGCTGATGTTGCTTGAATGGGCTTTTCACGGTCCGGCACGCATCATGGAACGGGAGTTGGCTTTTCACCTCAGTAGCAATTTTTTGCATGAGATGTATCACCAAGCTCTGCATTTACCTGTCCGTTGGCATCAAGACCACCACAGCGGTGCAACCATCAACCGTATTCGAAAAGCGTACGAAGCTCTTAAAGACTTTTTCCAAAACGGATTTATGTTTTTGCACGCTTTTTCGAAGTTTATTTTTTCTTTTTTGGCCATCCTTTATTTTTCTCCCTTTTACGGAGGTATCGGGGTATTGATCGGGGTATTTACGGTTTGGATTATTTTCAAATTTGACAAGCCCTTTATTAAAGCATTAGACGAAACCAACGAAAAAGAACACGTGATGTCGTCAACCCTCTTTGACAGTCTTTCCAACATTATTACCGTGATTACGCTCCGTTTGGAGAAACGTATGGAAAACAGTTTGATGGGAAAAGTCAAAGAGGTGTTCCCTCCTTTTCGTCGCACGGTAGTGCTTAACGAATGGAAATGGTTTGCGGCAAGTGTATTGATCGGGATTATTTACGTCACTGTAGCCATTGGATACGTTTATGAGCATTACAGTCCGGGAGCGGTATTTTTGGTGGGAGGATTAGTCACCCTGTTGGGTTACGTCAATCAGTTTACCAGTGTATTTCAGGATGTGGCGTGGCAATATACTGAAATCATTCGCTACAATACCGATGTGCAGACAGCACGAACGATCAGTGAGTCGTATCGACACCACCACCGTCCTGAAACAAATGAATCTTTGCCTGAACGATGGAAAACCATTCAAATCCGAAACCTGAGTTTTTCACACCAAACCACTTACGACGAAAACAGACCGGCTCACAGCCTTCATCAACTTCACCTTCGTATCGAACGCGGTCAACGTATTGCTTTTATCGGAGAAAGCGGCAGTGGTAAAAGTACCTTGCTCGCCTTATTGCGAGGACTCTATGATGCCGAGGAGGGGGTCCAACTCACCATCGACGGGAAATTTCAATCGGGCCTGTCTCTAATTACAGCTACCGTAACGTTGTTTCCGCAAGAACCCGAAATCTTCGAAAATACCATTGCTTATAACATTACTCTCGGACTCCCTTTTCCCGAAGAAACGATTTGGCAGGTGTGCGATACGGCTCAATTTACCGAAGTAGCCAAGCAATTGCCCCATGGCTTGGAGTCTAACATTCAGGAAAAAGGCGTGAATCTCTCCGGCGGACAAAAACAGCGCTTGGCTTTGGCAAGGGGCGTTTTAGCCGCCCGAAGCAGCGAGATTGTACTCTTGGATGAACCCACCGGCAGTGTGGACCCCAAAACCGAAGCACAGATATACGATCATCTATTTGAGGAATTTCGTGACAAAGCTGTTTTGTCTTCTCTGCATCGCTTGCACTTACTGACCAAATTTGACTACGTTTACGTATTACAAAACGGTCGGATTGCCGACGAGGGCACGTTTGACCATCTCCGACTGAACAGCCCGGTCTTTAAAGAACTTTGGAAACATCAGGAGAAAGTGCATCATTGATTCGATTTTCTATTTCTGATTTTCGATTTGTCAACTTCAATTAATCGGTAAATGTCTGCCCACGCTCCGCGAGGTTAAATCCATATCAATAATTTATTTGTCAAAGCAACTATTGTTTCGGCATTTATATTTTGTAATTTAGCGCGTATTTTTTTGCACCTTACCCGGATAAAGCCATGCCTATTTATCACAAACTCGGTAAAATCCCCTCCAAACGGCATATACAATTTGAAAAGCCGAATGGGGGTTTGTATTACGAACAACTGTTCGGTACGATTGGTTTTGACGGTATGTCGTCGCTGATGTATCATTTGTACCGACCGACCATGATAAAAGAAATAATATCGGAAACCGAGGTGTCTCCTAAGATTGCCGTTGAAAAAGGGATCAAAGCACGTTTGTTAAAAGGATTTGAAGTGCCGACGAAAGCTGATTATCTGGACAGTCGGACAAGGCTTTTGGTCAACAGTGATATACACATCAGTTTGGCAGCACCTCATCAATCGCTTACTGACTATTTCTATAAAAATGCCGATGCCGATGAACTGCTTTTCATTCATCGGGGTTCGGGAAAACTACGTACTCAACTGGGTAATATTTTCTTTGAATGTGGTGATTATCTGGTGATTCCGCGCGGTATCATTTACCAAATTGAGTTTGATACTGAGGATAATCGTCTGTTGATCGCCGAGTCGTTTCACCCGATTTACACTCCCAAACGCTACCGCAATTGGTTTGGACAACTGTTGGAACATTCGCCTTTTTGTGAACGCGATTATAAACTGCCTGAAGCCTTGGAAACGCATGATGAAAAAGGGGAATTTGTGATGAAAATCAAAAAACAGGGCAAAATCTACGAACTGCTTTATCCGACCCATCCTTTTGATGTGATCGGTTGGGACGGGTATAATTACCCCTACGGTTTTTCCATTCATAATTTTGAACCGATCACCGGCCGAATCCACCAACCGCCGCCGGTCCACCAAACTTTCGAAACGTCGTCGTTTGTGGTTTGCTCGTTTTGCCCGCGCCTGTACGACTACCATCCTAAGGCGATTCCCGCTCCCTACAATCACTCCAATATTGATTCTGACGAAGTGATCTACTACGTAGACGGGGACTTCATGAGTCGAAACAATATTGAACAAGGGCACATTACGCTCCACCCGGGAGGGATTCCGCACGGCCCGGCCCCCGGTGCTTATGAGCGCAGCATCGGTAAAAAAGAAACTATTGAACTCGCCGTGATGATTGATACGTTCCGACCGTTGATGGTGACCGAGGAAGCTCTGACAATTGACGACGGTAAATATTATCAGAGTTGGTTAGAGTAAAAATGTATTCTCTGAATTGTATTCAAATCCTGAATCTATGTGGTTGCCAATTGACCCAAACTCTGATTTTTCTATTCATAATTTACCGTTCGGTATTTTTTCCACAGCCTCTGCGCCCAAAAGAGTGGGAGTCGCTATCGGGGAGTGGGTCATTGATATGCCCCGATTAGCCCAATTAGGGGCTTTCGGGGGCATTGATTTTGACAAGGCGGTTTTTCAGCAAGAATACCTTAATTCGTTTATGGCTGCGGGAAAAACCGTCCGAATCGCCGTAAGACAGGTATTACAACAACTATTCGAAGACCCCTGTACTCCTTTTAAAGCGTGGGCCGCTGACTTTTTAGTACCTCAAAAAGACGCAATGTTGCACATGCCCGTGAAAGTAGGTGACTATACTGATTTTTACTCCAGTGAACAACATGCGTTCAATGTAGGAGCCATGTTTCGCGACCCGCAAAATGCCCTTTTGCCCAACTGGAAGCATCTGCCCGTGGCCTATCACGGTCGCGCCTCTTCCATTTTTGTGTCAGGCACTGATTTTCATCGCCCTAAGGGACAAACCTGCCCTGACGAAACGAAGTCGCCGATTTTCGGCCCGACCAAACGCCTTGATATTGAATTGGAAATGGCCATAGTGATTGGCAAGGGGAATGAGATCGGAGAAAGCATATCGACTGATGAGGCCGAAGAACACGTGTTCGGTTTTGTGTTGTTCAACGATTGGTCGGCTCGGGATATTCAAAAATGGGAGTACGTTCCCTTAGGTCCTTTTTTAGCTAAAAACTTCTTCTCTTCCATTTCTCCGTGGGTAGTTACGATAGAGGCTTTAGCTCCTTTTCGGGTGCCGATAGCCGAACAAGTCCCGGAGGTATTGCCTTACTTGAAAGGAACACAACTTCGGCATTTTGATATAACGTTAGAGGTGTATCTTGAACCGAAATCGGAAATCGGAAATCAGACATCGAGAAATCTCCTCTGCCGTTCCAATTTCAATCACATGTACTGGACCGTGGCTCAGCAAATTGCGCACCATACGGTCAATGGCTGCAATCTGAATGTAGGCGACCTGCTGGCCTCCGGTACCATTTCAGGAAAGGAACCCGACAGTTTCGGTTCGCTGTTGGAATTGACATGGGGGGGCAAAAATCCCGTCACACTCTCTGACGGTACCGTACGGAAGTTTATTGAAGACTACGATACAATCATTATCCGCGGGTTTGCCCAAAAAGGGAGCATCAGGGTGGGTTTTGGCGAAGTAAAAACCACTATCTTGCCGGCTAAATAATAAGCAGCATGCTCACAATCAACCCACAGGAAGTACCGGTTCCCGTTCTGCATCACTATTTACAAGGTGCCGTAGCCCCCCGTCCTATTGCCTTTGCCGCTACCATCGACAAAGACGGGAATGTCAATCTAAGTCCTTTCAGTTTCTTCAATTTGTTCGGCACCAAGCCACCTACCCTGATTTTTTCTCCGAATCGCCGTGTACGCGATGCTACCCATAAACATACGCTTGAAAATGTGCAGGAAGTAGATGAGGTAGTGATCAATATGGTGGATTTTGCGATGGCAGAACAAATGTCGCTGGCAAGTTGTGAGTACCCTAAAGGCACCAATGAGTTTATCAAAGCCGGCTTTACGGAGGTACCCTCAGTGTTGGTAAAACCGCCGCGCGTGGGAGAATCCAAAGCGGTTTTTGAATGTAAAGTAAAACAGATCATTTCGTTAGGAGAAGAAGGCGGTGCGGCCAATTTGGTTATCTGTGAGGTAGTTTTAGCTCATTTTTCGGAGGACATTCTGGACGAAAACGGTAAAATTGATCAACGAAAAACCGATTGGGTAGCACGGATGGGCGGCGATTGGTATGCGCGTGCTTCCGGCGATGCCTTATTTCAAGTACCTAAACCCAGCACGCAACGGGGCATAGGAGTAGATCAGATTCCCGATTTTATAAAATCCAACCCTCTCTTCACAAAAAATGATTTAGGACGACTGGGCAATATTGAACAATTGCCTAATTCCTACGAAATCGAAGCATTTAAAATAATTCATAGCGGAGAAAACTTTCTTCAACTTGCCAAACAATTGCTTTCAGAAGGAAAACTTAAAGAAGCATGGCTTGCTTTATCGGCACTATAAATCAAAAAAATAACCCTCCTTTCCCCATGTCTAAACCTTTATTTATGCCGATTTACGATTCCTGACTTAACAAAATATTACTTCCTTTCCCAATCAGTTCCTGCCCGGAGAATTCAGTCTTTGATTGTGTTACTGTACTGAACTATTTTCCGAAAAATCTACAAATTTGAGGTTAAAAAACAAATAGTATTATTTAAATATAAACATTTATTATTATTTGATTGTTAAACTAAATATCACAAAAAGCCCGAAAATGCTACCTAAATATAAAAAAAATACAACTTACTTTGCTTATTTAGAATTTTTTTGATTAACATTGCACCGTTTTTCCGCTCGGAATTACGTACCAAAGCACCAACACTATTTTTCACTTTATCAAAAACTAAATCTTTATGAGAAAAGCGCTACTGCTCTTTCTCCTCATGCTGGGGGGAACGGTGAGTATGTCTGTACTTGCCCAAGACAAATCCATTACAGGAAAAGTAACTGCCGACGACGGTTCCGCCTTACCAGGCGTAAGCGTGGTAGTGAAAGGTACCAACCGCGGTACAAATACCGACGGTGAAGGGATGTTTAAAATCAATGTACCGGCTAACGGTCATCTATTGTTCAGTTACGTTGGATTTACTCCGCAAGATATTGCGATAGGCAACCAGACTACCGTCAATGTAAAAATGGTTCCTGATGCAGCCAGCCTTGAAGAAGTAGTGATCACTACTTTCGGAACAGCCAAAAAAGCCTCATTTACCGGATCGGCTGCTAAAATTGATGCAAAAGACTTAGGACCTCGCCCTATCACTAACGTAGGCCAAGCCCTTGCAGGTGCCTCAGCCGGAGTACAGGCAACGGCCGGCAGTGGGCAACCCGGGACTTCCCCGGAAATCCGAATCAGAGGTTTTGGCTCTATTTCCTCTTCCAATGATCCTTTGTATGTAGTAGACGGTATCCCCTACAGTGCCAGTATTGCTAATATCAGCCCTGATGACATTGAAACAATTACTATCCTCAAAGATGCCGCTTCTACTGCCTTGTACGGAGCACGTGCCGCCAACGGAGTAGTAATGATTACTACTAAAAGAGGGGCTAAAGGTAAAAATATCATCAGCGCAAAATACACCAAAGGGTTTAGTACCAGAGCTTTACCTGAGTACAGTCGCGTTGGGCCTGCAGACTATTATCCTTTGATGTGGGAGGCAAACCGTAACAATTTTGCCTACAGAGCTGCCAGTCCTGTTCCCCTTGCTACTGCCAGTGCCAATGCTTCTTCCGGCTTAGGTGCGCTGGTGGGATATAATGTTTATGATGTTCCTTTTGCTCAATTGGTAGATGTAGAAGGTAAATTAAATCCAAATGCAAAAATGATTTATAGCTCAGATGATCTGAACTGGGAAAAACCATTAATGCGTCAAGGGAATCGGGATGAAATAAACCTTAATTTCTCGGGTTCCGGAAACACTTCCGATTATTATCTTTCTCTTTCTTATTTGAGCGATAAAGGATTTTTGATTCGTTCAGACTACGAACGTTACACGGCGCGTTTGAATGTCAATACACAAATGAAGCCTTGGTTCAGAACAGGGGCTAATATTTCAGCGACAATCACCAAATCTAACCAAGCCGATGTTCCGGCCAATGGCGGTACGACCTTTGTTAACCCCTTCTTTTTTACCAGAGGAATGGCCCCGATTTACCCGATTTATGCGTATGATCCTGCTAATCCAAGTTCTTTCTTAATGCTTGAAAACGGTAACAGAAGATGGGATTATGGAAACTTGACAGCTTTCGGTCTTCCAAGCCGACCTCAAAACGGCGGTCGCCACGTAATTGCCGAAACTATCCTTAACCAAAACTATTTCCGCAGAAATGTACTAGGGGGCCGGGGTTTTGCAGAAGTTACATTCCTTAAAAACTTTAAGTTTACGGCCAATGTAGGTACGGATATCACGAACCTGAATGATGTCACTTTCGGAAACCCTGAAATCGGTGACGGAGCACCGGCCGGCAGAGCTTCACACGATTTTCAAAATATAACAAGCTACAACTTGTCACAGTTGTTGAACTACAATAAGACTTTTGGAAATCATGGTATTGAAGCATTGGTAGGTCATGAAAACTATAATTATACCGACAATATTTTAGAAGGTTCACGCTCTCAACAGATTTTGGACGGCAATTATGAGCTGGTAAACTTTACTACCACTACCAACCTCAACTCACAATATAACAGACGCCGAGTGGAAGGCTTTTTCTCACGGATCAATTATGATTATGATCAAAAATATTTCCTGTCGTTTTCAGCTCGGAGAGACGGATCCAGTAAGTTTTATAAAGATTCGCGTTGGGGAACCTTTTACTCTGCCAGCGGCGCTTGGCGTTTAGACCAAGAAAGCTTCTTAAAAGCGGCTCCCGTCATCAGCATGATGAAATTAAGAGCTTCTTATGGCCAAACAGGTAACGACGGCGGTATCAGCAATTATGCTTGGCAACCACTCTACGCATTAGGATGGAACAATGCGACCGAAGCGGGTATTCTTCAATCAAGTTTAGGAAATACTGCTCTTGAATGGGAATCCAGCAATGCCTTCGACGTAGCTTTGGAATTCGGCCTTTTGAAAAACCGCATTTCGGGTACAGTCGAATATTTTGACAGACGCTCATCAAATCTGATTTTTGATGTACCGCTTCCACTCTCTTCAGGAATTACTACCGTTACCAAAAACATTGGTACGATGTATAACAGAGGTGTTGAGTTGGAATTAAACGGCACACCGGTTCAAACTAAAGATTTTAGCTGGAACATTAATTTGAATGCCACCAGTTTGAAAAATAAAATCACCAAAATGCCGGAAGAAAGTAAAGAAATTATTGACGGAACTAAAAAATTGAAAGAAGGCAGTTCTATTTACGATTTTTGGTTAAGAGAGTACATGGGCATAAGCTCAGCTACCGGCGAAGTGCTTTACAGAGCGGCCACTTATAACTCTGCTAACTCATTAATCACCGAAAAAGGAGATACTGTGACGACAAACGTTAATAATGCCCGTTTTCATTACAATGGTACTTCTATTCCTAAGGTCACCGGAGGTTTTACCAACTCGTTTAAATATAAAGGCCTTTCTTTATCAGCATTAGTCGTATATCAAATCGGCGGGAAAATCTATGATGATGCCTACGCCAGCTTGATGGGCTCCGGTTATCATAATGCCAAGCACGTTGACATATTGAGAAGATGGCAAAAACCGGGTGATGTGACTGATGTACCGCGTATGGATGCGGGTCGTACAACAGACTTCAATGCGGCTTCTGACCGGTGGTTGATTGATGCCAGCTACCTTAATGTGCGCTCAGTGACTCTTTCTTATACATTACCTCGATTGATCGCCCAGAAACTCTATTTAGAGAACGCTCAGGTGTACGTAAGCGGTGAAAACTTCTTTATCAAATCCCGCAGAAGCGGCATGAACGTACAACAAAACTTTGCCGGTACAACCGGAAATGTTTACAGTTCGGCCAAAGCCGTAGTTATGGGTATTTCATTCTCACTTTAACATCAACACACTCATGAAAAATAGATTTTTTATAGCTTGCGCCGTTGCTTTCAGCCTGATTGCAAGCTCGTGTGAAAACACCTATTTAGATACCGTTCCTACGGCCAGCGTTGATGCCGCCTCGGCTTACGCTACTACCAAAAATGCAGCTGCCGCTATCAACGGTATTTATCGCGCCTTGATTGTCCGGTATCTCAGTTCTCAAGGTCACTCCGGGCACCCCGCCATGATGATCATCATGGATCACTTGGGAGAAGATTTAATCATAGGTACTACCGCTGCCAGCTGGCACGTAGGAGAAACCCGTTGGACAGCACACCGCTCCGATACGAACGTAATGACGCGTTTTCCTTATGAAATGTATTATCGGGTAATTGGCAATGCCAATATTGCCATCGCTAATATTGACAATTCGGTTGGAACTCAGGCGGAGAAAGACCAATTAAAAGGGGAAGCCTTGGCCTTGCGGGCATGGTCTTATTTTAACTTGGTGCAATTGTATGGCAAACGCTATGACGCTTCTGCTAAACCCAATGCTCAATTGGGGGTACCTTTGGTTCTGACTCCTACTACGGAGGGGCTGCCAAGAGCTACGGTTGAAGACGTATATACCCAAATCAACAAAGATTTGACCCAAGCTGCCGGCTTATTGAAAACAGCCAGAAGCTTTAAATCGCACATCAATTTGGAAGTAACCAAAGGAATTTTGGCTCGTGTAGCACTTACCCAACAAAACTGGGCTGATGCCGCTAAATACGCGGCTGAGGCCAGAACGGGCTTTACTTTGATGAGCGAAGCACAGTATCAGGAAGGATTTCAGGATTTAAGCAACCCCGAGTGGATGTGGGGCTTCGATCACTTAGAAGATCAGTCAGAGTTCTTTGGCGGATATCACTCTTATATTTCCTGCAATTATAACTCGACGGTTATCAGAACCTATCCTAAAGTAATCAACAGCTTACTTTACAATCAAATCCCTACTACAGACGTTCGCTCTAAAATGTGGGTAAAAGCGCCAACGACTGCTAACTCAATCGTGCCGCCGGGTGGAGTAAGAGTGGCCTATTTGAATCAAAAGTTCAGATTGCCGGGTACTCCTTCGACCAGTGCTATGGGTGATGTTCCTTATATGCGAGCCGCTGAAATGTATCTGATCGAGGCAGAAGCCAAAGCGAAATTGGGCCAAGATGCCAATGCGGCGAAAGTTTTGTTTGATCTGGTAACAAAAAGAGACGCTTCCTATAAGCTTTCTACGAGCACCGGCACTAAATTGTTGGACGAAATCTACTTCAACAGAAGAGTGGAATTGTGGGGCGAAGGCTTCCGATTCTTTGATTTGAAACGCTTAAATCAAGCCTTAAACAGAAACGGAACTAACGCCATTGCTTCTATTGCTGTATTGTTTGATATGCCCGCAGGGGATAAGCAATGGGAATTCCTTTTTCCCAGAAGAGAGTTGGATTCCAATAAAGCTCTTACGCAAAATCCGCTTTAAAAACGGTTATAACTGATTTCCTCCGTTCGACACGGAACATAGTACAAGAACAGCAAAACGCCCTCCGATCATTCGGAGGGCGTTTTTACGTTTTCATAAGGCTTCCCTTGGAAATTACTTTTTCAAAAAATAGTATCAAAAATTCCATTCGACTTACCTCTGCTTTTTTACTTAAACCTTTAAATTATAGGGAAAATACTATAAGCCAATGAGGGGTAAGGGTCTTAGATACTTCCTTCATCGGTATGACAGAAAAAGATTATTTTAGGTCTTGGGTATAGTCCATTTGTTCCTTCTTCCTTAAGATTGAAAACAAAATCCCTAATCACCGCAAGCGGTAAAGGGCGGTTTCAAGCACGGGGTCTTTGCCTAAATAACTGCCGGCGGTGGCGACGGGAACAAACCGGGCAAACAATTCCTCACGGTACCATTGCTGTTGTCGTGTTTTTTTGATCACTTCTTTATGAAATCCGTTTTGGTAAGCAAACGCTCGAATGGCTTCTGCGCTCTCCCAAATGCTGATTGTCGCTTGCCGGACTACCGGTACTTCCCCAACCCCTACGGCCAAAAGGAGTCCTTTTGCCGTCTGCATAGCCCGGTATGTATCCGGCACATGACGCCAAAAAGAGAGCAATCGGCGGGTACGTATGCGCGCTCGGGTCAGTACCGCGAGCGGTCCGGCAGACGGTGGTGAGGGAGCATCGACTACAAAGGGGTTTTGCCCGTCCCACCGGCCGTGCGATTGAAGCGGCGACAGTTGCAGCGTGTATGATTCCTCCGTGCGTTCTAAATAATGTTTTATTTTTTCTGAGGAGAAAAAGCGTTCGGCTTCGGTCTGAGAGGGCCACTGTGCAATGAGCGCATACTGCGAAAAATCAGGTAACAAGCCGAAACCCGTACGTCCGCAGCCCAGCATTTTACCGAAGGTAAGTCCTTTCGGTCGCGGATTCAGCAGCGATTTTAGGCCCATTTGCGAGAACGCCCACCATTGTTGCGGCGACGGGAAGCGAAAAAGCGAAATCGTAGTGACAGGGCTGTGAGCCAACGTTGGCATAAGAGGATGAAACAGCATGGCGTAGTAACAAGTAAATTAGGGATATACCTGTTAAAAAACTGCGCCACGGCTTTTAAGGGCTAAAGCAAACGTTTTCCGTTAACCGTTATCTGTTCTAAATCGTCGAATTATACCAAATCAAATATTCTAAAACTTGTCTTTACTGCTTAAAGTATGTTTAAATTTTATAAATCACTGATTAACATTTCCATGCGCGTAAGGGTGCCTGTCCAGCGTGACGGTCGGCCGCAGCCGTGCGCGCAGGCTTGTGCGTAGAAGCTTTGGACAGGTTGCCCTTTTCTTTGCCGCCAGGCGGCCCTGTTCGTTTCTTTTGGGCAATCGGACCACCGAAGTGGCAAAAGAAATGAAGGGGCTCACCAAATAAAATTCCACAAGTATATCAATTCGAAGCGGACCACCGAAGTGTCAGATAGTTTTTTAAATATGCTTTTAAAAGCTAAAGAAGGAGTTGCCGGACGACATTGGGTTTCAGGTTAGAAAAGAGCCGTTATTCCCCACTCCGGGGTTTTTATAATAAACGTCTTATTTCCTTAACAACTCCCTATAACTGCCGCAAATAACTGATTTTAGCAATAAGATGGTCTTCCTGACTGCGCGTGTCGAGACGCGTGGTGGATTGAAATTCACGCTTGTTGAATACAATATAAATGAATGACAGCGGCCGATACTCCCACGACAGCCGGATATTGTAGTTGTTGGCTTTGGTGTCGGTGTTACGTTGGTAAAAACCGATCAATTGCAGGCGGGGATTGGCCGCAAAACGCCCTTCTACCGACCATAAGTCCACGTTCTTGGTGGTCGAATTTATCCCCACCTTTCTGAAATCATTCCGATTGAATCGCCCGGTGATCGAAATATGCGGAATCGGAGCAATCAATACGCTTAAATTGGTAGTGTTGAGCTTGCCGTTGTAGTAGGTCCCGTATTCTCCATTCCACGTAAAGCTTACTTTTTTCGAGCCGTCGCTACCCCAGTAGACGGCATGACGCGTATAGTGGTAGGCACCCGCCTCAATTTTTACTCCCAACGGACTGAAAGGCTCGGTCAGGTATTGGTAGGTCGGCGTCATGATGTGCCCCATAAACCCGCCCGACTGAAGCATGATCCAAAAAGGACTCAAGCCATAAGAACGCTCAATAAGGCGACCGGTACTTGCTTGGTGATAGAACTCCGTCAGCAAGCTCGGCTCAAACGAGCGAATAATCTTTTTGAACGGGATGTATTTGCCCCGATAAAACCAAAAGACTCCCGGTGTAGTACCGATCACGTCGGTGCGGGAAATAAATCCAACGGCGGGGTTATACGACTTTGAGATCAGCGATTGGGTCCACCATATCTTCCATTGGTTGGTGGCGTAGTAGTACTGTGCCGCCCCCGCTACGCCGGTCACGTTGCCTTTGGTATCGTGGCTGAGGTTGAGCATCCAATTGAGCGAATGGGCTTCATTAAAGCGCACAAAGCCATCCACATTTCCTACGATGTTGGTATTGCCCGAGTCATTTTTGACCGTTACCAACGCCCCCAATCGGTTCTGTTGGCCCAAGTTTTCGGAATAACGCCCTACAAAATAGTTGGCGGCCGGCGAAGAGGCATTGCCGCGCTGTCGAATGTACATGGCCCCGTAGTTGGTTTTGGCCGAACGGCTCACAAACCGCGCTCCGGCATCAATCGGGATGGGGTTTCCGCTTCCGTCCAAACCGATTTGTCGGCTGAAAAAAGGCTGAATGCGCATCGAGCCGCCTGACAGGTCAGAAGCCGGGCCTACACCGATGCCGAACAACGAGGCATTTTCCAGAAAAAATTGCCGACGTTCGGGAAACAACACCGAAAAGCGGGTCACGTTATTGACCTGTCGGTCGGCATCGGCTTGGGCAAAATCGGTATTAAAAGTAAGGTCCAGTACCGCTCGTGAGTTGACGGCCCATTTGATTTCACCGCCCAATTTCACGGCGGCATCCTGCGGTCGGCGGCCGTCAATGTGGCGATAGCGGTCATACGAGGTCAAAAAATACGGTTGTATCCGTACGTTGGCCGAAGGCGGGGGCGGTTGCAGCCCCTTGATGATACCTGCGTAGTCCATACGTAACACATTGAACGACCTCGGGAAAGGCGAAAAGGCGTAGTTTTCGTTGGTCATGCGTCGGCTGCGATTGAGATTAAACCCCCAACTTTGCAAGGGAGCGTCTGATTTGGCATAGCGCAGGGTTTTCCAGGGAATGGCAAACTCCGCTACCCACCCCGAATCGGAGCGGGTGGTACGCACCCGCCACAGACCGTCCCAATCCAGATCAATGTAGGTGGCGTCAAAAGCCAAAAAGTCGCGTTGTACTCCGTGCGGATTGGTGGTAAACACCATCGCATTGCGGCGGTCGTTGAAGCCGTCGATGGTCATCCCCACAAAATCAGAAGTACGGGTGTTGAAATCCCGCTTGAAATCAATGACACGAATGGACTTTTTGCCCAGTGTATCACGGTTAAATACCCCGATGTATAAAAAGTGCTGATTAAACAAGGCGCGCATTTCGGTATAATGGCGCGGTGGTTGTCCTTGGCGCGGATCTATTTCTACAAAATCACTTTTGGGTTTGGCCCATTGCCATTCTTTGTCGTTCAGTATTCCGTCCACTTTCAGGTTATTGGAAATTTTGACGGCTTCAAACTCTTTACGGACAGAGTCAGGTTTAAACAGGAGAACGTCTTGCGAAAAACATAGAAACGGCATCAGGCAAAAGGCCAACGCAAACTTACAGTTCATACGATGAAGCGAAATTGGACACAAACAGAGCCGCAAGTTAGCATTTATCGCCCAAAATCGGCTCACCCAATTGAGGGGAGAACCTATTTTATACGCCCCATCATTTGTCATTTTTGCGCCTGAAATGAGTATGTAGCCTGTTTTTTTTTCTTAGTACACTGTTTTTCCACCAAAGGGCTTTACTGCGAATGACCCTCAATCCCGATTACCTGCTTCAAGTACGTCGCCTTTCTAAATCGTTTTCGGGCATTAAAGCGCTCGACCAGGTGCAACTCGACCTTAAAAAAGGAGAAGTGCATGCCCTGATGGGAGAAAACGGGGCAGGGAAATCTACCTTTATGAAATTGCTGATCGGGCTGCTCACGCCCGATGCCGGTGAGATTCTTTTTGAGGGACAGGCCCTGAAAAACAACGATGTCAACGAGGTTCTGAAAAAAGGAATTTCTATGATCCATCAGGAAATGCTGATGGTGCCGGAGTTGACCGTTGCGCAGAATATCTTTTTGGGAAGGGAGTCGTCACGCCGTTTTCCGATTTGGCTCAATGACCGACAATTGGTTGTCCAAGCCGAAACCTTGCTCCGACAAATGGGTGTTTCCATTCGGGCCACAACGCCCATGAAATACCTGAGCGTTGCCGAAATGCAGATGGTAGAAATTGCCAAGGCGATTTCCAACAACGCCAAAGTCATCATCATGGACGAGCCCACCTCCGCTATTTCCGACAAAGAAGTGGCTACGCTGTTCGGTATCATTCGTGACCTGAAAGCCAAAGGTGTCGCGATCATCTACATTTCGCACAAAATGGATGAGATCTACGAGATCGCAGATACCATTACGGTGTTGAGAGACGGAAAATACATCGGTACCGAACCCGCCGCGACCCTTGACCGGCAACGCCTGATCACCATGATGGTAGGTCGGTCCATTGATAGCCTGTTTCCCGAACGAGCGGCCCCGAAAGGAGAAACCGTATTTTCTGTTAGGAACCTTGACCAACCGGGCAAATTTTCGGACATTGCTTTTGACGTTCGGGAGGGGGAAGTGTTAGGTATTGCCGGATTGATGGGAGCCGGCAGAACCGAAATGGCCCGCGCGCTTTTCGGGTTAGACGCTTTCCAAAAGGGTGAGATCGTAATGGAAGGAAAAACGGTCACGGTTAAATCTCCCCCCGACGCCATTAAATACGGTATCGGTTACGTCAGCGAAGACCGCAAAGGACTGGGGTTTATTCCCGGCCTGTCCATTAAGCATAATCTTACCCTAACCGGTTTGTCCAATCATGCCAAAAGAGGGTGGATCAGTGATAAAAGCGAAAACGTCGTGGCAGAAAAAATGATGAAAGACCTGCGTATCAAAGCCTCGGGGCAAGACCAAAAAGTAGTTTATCTGAGCGGCGGAAATCAGCAAAAAGTAGTGATTGGGAAAGTGCTGCTGGCTCATCCGAAATTGATAATTTTGGACGAACCTACCCGTGGCGTCGATATCGGTGCCAAGTATGAGATTTATAAGCTGATCAATGAATTGACCCAAAAAGGCATCGCCGTCATTATGATCTCGTCGGAGTTGCCCGAGATCTTGGGCATGAGCGACCGAATTCTGGTTTTATGCAAAGGAAAACAAACAGCCCTGCTTTCCAAAGAAGAAGCCACGCAGGAAAAAATCCTGAAATATGCCATGCAATTTTAGCTTGTCTATAACAAAAGTTACTCTTTACTACTGCCTTATCCCTTATGAATAATGACTTTATACCATCAGCAACTGCCCATCCACTGCGCCGATTAAGTCAATACGGCATTTTTCCGGCCTTCGTGGTGATTTGCATCGTTCTGTCCGTCATCCATCCCAAATTCCTCTCCCTCTCCAACTGGACCATCATCATTACCCAAGTGTCTATCAACGCGTTGTTGGCTTTTGGGGTTACGTTTGTCATTATCACGGGCGGCATTGACCTGTCGTTGGGGTCGGTAGTGGCGGTGACGGGGATTGTAGCCTCTTTACTGGCCCATCCCGACGACTATCCGGTGACAGTGCCCATCACCGCGGGAGTAATGTCGGGGGTTGTTTTGGGGGCTTTAAACGGCTTGGTTATTACCAAAAGCAAAGTTCCTCCGTTTATTGTCACGCTCGGTACCATGACCATCGGTCGGGGGTTGGCACTTATCTTGAGCAAAGGTCGCCCCGTTTCCAACCTTTCCGATGCCTTCAATTTTATCGGCGGCGGATCCGTTGGCGGGGTTCCGTTCCCGATCCTTATCCTAATCATTACGTTTGCCCTCTGCACTTTGATTCTGAAAAAGACCGTTTTAGGCCGTTATATTTATGCCGTAGGCGGCAACGAACAAGCCGCTGTTGCCTCGGGAATTCGAGTAAATAAAGTAAAAATGGCCGTTTATACGCTATGCGGCGGTTTGGCGGCCTTGGCCGGTATTCTGCTGACGTCGCGCATCAATACGGGGCAGCCTAACGCCGGGGCCGGTTTTGAGTTAGACGCTATTGCTGCGGCTATTATCGGCGGTACAAGCACATCGGGCGGCACCGGCACCATGACCGGTACGTTGATGGGCGCTTTGTTGATAGGAGTTATCAGCAACGGGCTGGATCTGCTCAATGTTACCTCCTACTATCAGCAGGTGGTGATGGGGGCTATCATTATCGGAGCGGTAGTGTTAGACAGCCGCAACCATTCGTCGGAAAGGCGGTAACCGAAGGAATCCGTACTCAGGCCCGAAGGTTTGACGCGGCGAGGCAGGCCAATCAGCGGGTCAGAAGTACCGTCAAACCTGTTCTCCCGCCCTTTGGAAGATGCGTTGTTGCGACGCTGTCGCGGAACTAAAAAGATCAATTTGCTCGGCATCCCAATTAATCAATCAAAAAAATCAATCGCTCATTGCACTTATTGTATGAAAACACAAAACACAAATTACAATTCAACATTACAGTTTCTCCTTCTCATTGCTTCCATGTACCTCTGGGGTTGCGGGCAATCCGATGACAAAGGTCAAAGCAATGAGGAAAAAAAACTGACTGTCGGTGTAACCATGCTGAGTATGCAGAATGAATTTATTGTGAACGTGAGTGATGAAATGGAGAAAAAGGCCAAAGAATTGGGAGTAGAACTTATTACAGTAGATGCCGAACGCTCGGCTTTAAAGCAGGTTGAACAGGTAGAAAGCTTCATCGCCCAAAAAGTAGATGCCATTATCATGAATCCGTGCGAGGTAGAAGCGAGTTCGCCCGCCGTTTTGAAGGCTTTAGCGGCTAAAATTCCGATCATCAATGTAAATTCGGAAACCAATGCCAAACCAACGGCTTTTGTGGGGTCTGATGATGTCGAATCGGCTCGGATTGCGATGAAATTCATTGCCGAAAAACTCGGCGGCAAAGGCAACGTAGTCATGATGCACGGCTACATGGGGCAAGCCGCTCAAATCAAACGCGAGCAGGGAGCGCTTGAGATCTTAAAACAATATCCCAATCTGAAACTGATGGCTCATCAAACCGGTGAGTGGGATCGGGCCAAAGCGATGGCTTTGATGGAAAACTGGATTCAATCCTACGGCAAAGACATTCAAGCCGTTTTTGCCCAAAACGATGAAATGGGCATGGGGGCCGTCAATGCCCTGACCGCTGCCGGCCTGAAAGATAAAGTCGTGGTAGTGAGTATTGATGCCATTCCCGATGCATTACAGGCTGTCAAAAAGGGGACATTAGACGCTACCGTGTTTCAAAATGCCGAACAGCAGGGAGCCAAGGCGATCGAAACTGCCGTTAAAATCAGCAAAGGAGAGGCGTTTGATAAAGAAAGCCTGATCCCTTTTCAACTGGTAACTAAGGAAAATGTGGGCAGTTTTATGAAACAGTAAAGAAAAAATAGGGAAAATTTAGCAATACAACACTTTTTAATGAAGCGAAAAAATAAAAAACATACCACATAATTTACTATTAATCAGCATTTTACTTTTTCTGTGATCAACCTTCCCGATCTCTCTCCGGAAGGTTGATTCATTTATATACCGTTTTACAGGATGGCATAGGATAGTTCTCTAAACCGACTTTTCAATATTTGTACAATAGAAGGGATTTTTATATCTATTCTTATAATAACCGTTCTATCTTTATCTATCTACTTAACTTTTTAAACTACTTTCAAATGAAAAGAAAATCTATTCTGCTTCGGAGCAGAATTCAGCCTTTTGTCTATGCTATGGCGCTGATTCTTCTCTTCACGTCCGTTTCATTTGCCCAACAATCCATAAAGGGAAAAGTATCCACCAAAGAGGGGGAGGCCTTGGTAGGTGTGAACGTAACCATTAAAGGCTCGACCCGCGGTACCACCACCGACGCAGAAGGGACCTACAAGCTTGATGCTGCGAGTAATGCCACTTTGGTATTCAGTTACATCGGTTTTCTAACGAAAGAAGTAGTGGTGGGAAATCAGCAGACAATCAATGTAATGTTGGATGTAAGCGATAAGAGTCTCAGCGAAGTTGTTGTGGTAGGTTATGGAAATCAGGTGAAGAAAGAAGTAACCGGCGCCGTCCAAACTATTAGCAACAAAGAAATTAAAGACATTCCCGTATCGCAGGTTACGCAAAAACTGCAAGGTCAGCTCGCGGGGGTCCAGATTAACCAAACAACCGGAAAGCCCGGACAGGGGATGTCTGTTCGTATTCGGGGTCAGTTGTCGGTTTCAGCAGGTAGTGATCCGTTGTATGTAGTTGACGGTTTCCCTATTACAGGAAGCATCGGTGCCATAAACCCCGATGAGATCGAAGATATTTCTGTGCTGAAAGATGCCTCATCTACTTCTTTGTACGGTTCAAGAGCCGCCAACGGGGTTGTGCTGATTACCACTAAACGAGGCAAAAGCGGCCAAACCAACGTTAGTTTCAGCTCTTATGTCGGAACCCAACACGTACCGGAAAAAGGAAGAATCAAAATGTTGGATGCCGTAGGCTTTGCTCAATTCAAAAAAGAATATTATGAAGATGCCGGTCAGCCGGTGCCGGTAGAATTTCAAAACCCGTCACAGTATGCCGGCAAAAACAATGACTGGTACGGGGCTTTGTTGCGCAATGCTCCGATTCAAAGTTATAACTTAACTCTGACTTCGAACAAAGAAAGAGTCAATACGGCCGTAGTCGCAGGTGTATTCCAACAGGATGGGGTTGTATTGAACAATACCTACAAAAGATACTCGGTTCGTCTGAACACCGACTACCAAGTATCCAATAAAGTAAAGATCGGTTTCAACTTGGCTCCTCAGTACGTATTTGACAACACACCTCGTACTGACGGTGATCGCGGAACAGGTATTCTTTTTAATGCGCTGCATACATGGCCCATCATGCCTATTTATGATGCCAATGGAGATTTGACCAAATACAATCAGTTGCCGGGAAGTACGGGTAATATCTTTGCCTATCCTAACTGGGTAAGAGCGGCCAACGAGTTGGTAAACGAGACCCGTAACATCAACGTACTGACCAACGCTTATTTACAATATGAGCCAATCAAAGGATTGGTTCTGAAGTCGACCTTCAATGCGGAATTGCTGAATTCTAAATTCTTCTTCTTCAACCCGTCAACCGCAACCAGTGCGATCAACGTACCGATTCCGACCACAGCCGTGTCTATCCGTCAACACACTGACAACCTGACGTGGTTGAATGAAAACTTAGCGACCTACACCAAAAGCTTCAAAGACCACAATTTTGAACTGTTAGGTGGTTTTACGAACCAACGTTTCCGTCAGGAATCCACCCGGGTACAGGCCGACACTTACGCCGATGATCGTCTTCCAACCATTCAGGGAGCGCTTAACGTCAACCGTGGCGGTACGACCAACGGGGTAAATGAGTGGGCCTTGACCTCTTTCCTCTCCCGTTTGACGTACAACTACAAAGGGAAATACCTGTTTACGGCGGCAATTCGGAGTGACGGTTCTTCGCGTTTCGGTGCCAACAACCGTTGGGGTACCTTCCCCTCAGCTTCGTTGGGTTGGGTCGTCTCAGACGAAGAATTCCTGAAAAATACACCTCAAGTTTCCTTTGCTAAAATCAGAGCCAGCTATGGGGTGATTGGTAACAACAACATCGGTAACTATACACCGTATGCCTTGATCAATAACACAGTCAACGGAGTATTCGGCAGTACTGTGGCAAGCGGTGCCGTAGTAACTTCTTTGGCTAACCCTAATCTGGGTTGGGAAACTACCAAACAAATTGACCTCGGTTTGGATTTGGGCTTATTCAACGATCGTATTTCATTTGTGTACGATTATTATACCAAACGTACCACCAATTTGTTGTATAGTGTGCAGATCGCTCAGGAAGCAGGCTTTACCAACTTCAATGACAACATCGGTGAAATCAAATTCTGGGGACATGAATTTGCGTTGAATACCCGCAATACCGTAGGTAAATTGAAGTGGACGACCAACGCCAACATCTCTTTCAACCGCAATCGGGTAATTTCGTTAGCCGACGGGATAGACCGGGTGTACGGAACCTTCCACATTACTAAAGTAGGCCAGCCTTTCGGTCAGTTTTACGGAATGCAAGGACTTGGATTGTATAAGAATGCTGAAGATGTGAAAAATTCACCGATCATTCCCGGACGTTCGGCTCCGGGTACAATTAAGTTTGCGGATCTCAACGGCGACGGAGTTATTACCAACGGAGGGGATAAAGATGACCGTACTATTATTGGTAATCCGTTCCCCAAATTCACGTACGGAATCGTTAATAACCTGTCTTATGGCGACTGGGACTTCTCAATTGTCGGCTCAGGATCTTACGGCAACCAACTCTTGATGCGTCACTTATACAGTACGGCTAACTTGGACGGGGTATTTAACTTAGTGGAAGGCGTCAAAGATCGTTGGCGTTCGGAAGCCAACCCGGGCAAAGGAGTGTTCGGAACCACAGTAGGGGGGGGGAATTATACCGGTATTGAACGTGACTGGATGAGTACCCACTTCATTGCCGACGCTTCTTTCTTTACCATCAAAAATATCACATTAGGGTATAATATCGGTGTCAAAAACAAATTCTTCCGCTCGGCTCGTGTTTATGCTTCGGCTCAGCAGGTGTATGTGTTTACGAAATATATCGGTGGCCCTAACCCGGAAACCAGCGCCCAAGGAGACGGAAACGGTGACGGCGGTAATTTGAGCCAAGGAATTGACCTGTCCAACTACCCTGTTCCCCGTACATTCACAGTAGGAGTTAATCTGAATTTTTAATCCGTGAGTTGTCGTTCCACTTTTCCCTTTAGCATTCCATTCCAATGAAAAAGATACTGATAACGAGTTTATTTTTAGGGTTTGCCTTTACAAGCTGCCAGGAAGATTTTTTGACAGTTGTACCCGAAACCGCACTCAGTTCGGCCACGTTCTTTACCAAAGAGGCCGACTTTGTTCAGGCAGTCAATGCCACCTATGTACCTTTACGCGCCATTTTTAATGATCGTCACTGGATATTGGCAGAAATGCATTCCGACAATACCTACTACGCCCGTAATATTCTCTTCGGGGCAGTAGACGGTACCGAAAACGTGGCTGATTTTGCTGTACCCACGGCCAACGGCGTAACGGCCAACGATAACGTATTGCAACATTATCGTTTGGATTATCAGATCATTGCCCGGGCAAATCAGGTGCTGGCTTTGATCGACAAAGTTGATTTCAATGCCGATTCAAAAAACAACCTGAAAGGGCAAGCCCTGTGTTTAAGAGCCTTTGCCTATTTTCAATTGGTACAGTTGTTTGGTAAAGTACCGATGCACTTAACACCCGTAACAACGCGGGAAGAGGCCGCTGCTCCTTTAGCTACGACGGAGCAACTGTATGCGCAAATTGAAAAAGACGCTACGGATGCTTCCAAATTGCTGTTTAATAAAGCAAAGCAGGAGGCAGGCCGCGTAACTTCCGGAACAGCAAAAACCATTTTGGCCAATTTGTACCTCATTCAGAAAAAATGGCCCAATGCCGAGACCATAGCGAAAGAAGTGGTAACTAATGACGGCTATAAACTCATGGCCGATTACAACGACGCATTCTCTACCACATCGGGAAATAAGAACAATGCTGAATCCGTTTTTGAAGTACAGTATCTGGAAGGCTCGGCCGGTTACAACGGCAACTTCATTTACCGTATCGTTCCTACGCCGATCACGGCCGCTGAATTACAGCCGATTACGGGCACATCTAACCCGCAATCACTTTCCGGGGAAAACAATAATATTCCTACCCCTGATATTATCGCGGCTTACGAATCGGGCGACAAACGGAAAGATATTTCCATCGGTTATGTGACATTGAGCCAAAGCCTTCGGGACAACAAGGTGTATCCATATATCAAGAAATTTGCCCGTACGCACTCATTGCACCAAAATACCGGACAAAACATTCCGGTGTATCGTTATGCCGAAGTGTTGTTATTCTTAGCCGAAGCGCTCAACGAGCAAGGAAAAACAGCGGAAGCGGCTACTTACCTGAATCAGGTACGGACTCGCGCCGGTTTGGCCGCTACGAAAGCCACTACTCAAGCTGATATGCGTACAGCTATAATGCAGGAAAGACGGGTAGAATTGGCTTTTGAGAACAAACGTTGGTTTGACTTGGTCAGAACTGGCACTGCCAAAGCGGTCATTACGGCCTATGGTAATCGGGTCAAGGCCAATCCGTTGGATTATTATTTCCCGAAAGGGGCTGTACCTCCGCCGAATGCCTTTACGGTATTGGACGACTACTACGGTCTGCCGGCGGTTGAGTCAGCTTTAACGCCTCACTTCTAAAGCATTCTCAAACAAGCCGACTGTCTGCAAAGTCGGCTTGTTTGTCTATAATGAATAGCCCGTTTTCAAATCAGAAGGGTAAAATAACCATCCGCATTTACTTTAATTTATACCGGGAATTTTCCTCATCAGTTTCACAAAATATCTTTAATACTATGTATCCTAAACACCGGTCCGTTCCGAAATTGTTGGCCGCGGCCGCCTTGTTTGTGCTGGCAGCTTCTTTCACCATTTTAAATAAGACCGAGCCGGCTGTAAACGGCCGCGACAATCCGAAAACGGAAAAATTGAAACTTCAGCCCGGGTTCAAAGCAGATCACCTTTACTCACCGTCTGATAACAAACAAGGCTCTTGGGTGGCGATGACCTTCGATGACAAAGGTCGGATGATTACCTCCGATCAGTACGGAACGCTCTATCGCTTAGAACTTCCTCCGATCGGAACGGAAGGTACCCCTAAAGTAGAATTGTTGAAAATTGAAAAAAATGCTCCTTCTGACACGGTAGGCATGGGTTATGCCAATGGCCTGTTGTATGCGTTCAACAGCCTGTATGTCATGATCAATAACAGTAAGAACAATCGACTTTTTACGCGTAAAAGCGGTCTTTATCGGTTACAAGACACCAACAATGACGACCAATTTGATAAGGTTACGCTGTTGAAAGAACTTGCCGGCGACGGTGAACACGGTCCGCACAGTATTCTCCTGTCTCCGGATAAAAAATCCCTTTTTGTCATTTCCGGAAACCACACTGACGTTCCCAAAATGGACGCCTACCGTTTACCGGCGACGTGGCAGGAAGACAATTTGTTCCCGCTTATCAAAGATCCCCGCGGCCATGCCAACGACCGTATGGCTCCCGGCGGTTGGATTGCCAACGTCGATCCGGAAGGAAAGCGTTGGGAGTTGATCAGCGCCGGGTATCGCAATGCGTTCGATATGGCGTTCAATGAAACAGGCGATTTGTTTGTTTATGATGCCGATATGGAATGGGATTTCGGCCTGCCTTGGTATCGCCCTACCCGTATTTGCCACGCTACAAGTGCCAGTGAGTACGGATGGCGTACGGGCAACAGCAAATGGTCACCGACCTTTCCGGATAACCTTCCTCCGATCATGAACATTGGACAAGGTTCTCCTACCAACCTCATTTACTTAAATGATGCTAAATTCCCGACAAAGTACAAACATACTCTTTTGGCTTTTGATTGGAGCTTCGGGATCATGCACGGAATTCATCTCAAGCCTTCCGGCTCAACCTATACCGCTGAGCATGAAGAGTTCCTGTCGGGTATTCCGCTTCCTTTAACGGACGGAGCTATCGGCCCTGACGGTGCGCTTTATTTCCTGACCGGCGGACGCCGCCTGGAGTCTGACCTGTATCGTGTACACTATGTCGGTTCGGAAAGTACTGCTCCTGCCGCTCCTACGGTCGTAACAAAAGAAAATGAACTTCGCCGCAGTTTAGAAAAATTCCACGGCGAGCCTGACCCTAAGGCCGTAGCAACTGCTTGGCCTTACCTGAAGCATCCGGATCGCTTTATTCGTTACGCGGCTCGTCTGGCAGTCGAACATCAGCCCGTAGCAGAATGGCAGGACAAAGCTCTGAGCGAAAAAGACCCGATTGCGTCTATCAACGCCATCATTGCCTTGGCACGTCAAAACAAACCCGAGCATAAGAGTGCGATGATCAAATCGCTGTTGAGTATCAACTTCAAAGCATTGACCGAACCGCAGCAGTTGGAAATTTTAAGAGCCTTTGAGTTGATATTTTTGCGTACGGGTGCTCCGGACGCTGCTCAGAACGCTCAAATTGTGGCTTATCTGAACCCGTATTATCCCGCTCCTACCAACAGTTCTGACCTCAATCGGGCGCTGAGTAAAGCGTTGATTTATTTGGATGCTCCCGGGGTTATTCCCAAAACATTGGCGTTGTTGGAAGCCAAAGAACAACCTACGAATCTTACCGCCGGAGGCAACACGGCGACTGCCTCGGCTGAATTGATCATGCGTAATCCGCAGTATGGTTTGGACATTGCCGACATGCTAAAAAATATGCCGCCGGCCCAGCAGACCTACTACGCTACCATGTTGAGTTTGGCGTCTAAAAATTGGACGCCCGAATTGCACGAGCGCTACTTCAAATGGTTCTACAAAGCCTTTAGCTACAAAGGAGGCCGCAGTTATGTCGGGTTTATTGATCGTGCCCGTAAATTAGCGTTAAAACACGTTCCGGAAGGTAAAACCGCCTATTATGATAAACTTTCCGGAGGAGAACTGCTGACTAAAAACGGAAACGATCTGGCAAAATTGGTGTATCCCAAAGGCCCCGGCAGACAATGGAAATTAGAAACAGCCCTTCCTGTGCTCGAAGCCGGTTTGACCAACCGCAATTACGAAAACGGCAAAAACATGTATGAGGCCATTACCTGTAATCGGTGCCATACGATGCGCGGAGAGGGAGGAAGTATCGGTCCGGATCTGACCCAATTGGGGACTCGCTTCTCCAATAAAGACATGCTGGAAGCCATTATTGACCCGAATAAAGCGGTTTCGGATCAATATGCCGCTACGCATTTTACCCTCAAAAACGGGCAGTCGATTGTGGGCCGATTAACTAACGAAGATGCCAATACGTACTATGTTTCTCAAAACCCGTATGAGCCGGAAACGGTTATCAAATTAGCTAAGAAGAACGTGGCCTCCCACAAGTATTCGCCGGTGTCTATCATGTTCGGCAATTTGATCAATAGTCTGAACGAAGAAGAGTTGAAAGACCTGATGGCGTATCTGATGGCCGGAGGCAACGAAAAGAACCCGATTTTTGCGGCTAAAACCGAAACAAAACAGGGAGAAAAATAACCAATATTCAGTCGGCACGGATAGATTTTTATTCGTGCCGATTTATTTTCGTTTAAGCCGCGTCAGCGGCTTTTTTGTTGACCAAGCTATCTCTTAAAACATTTATAAGTACCCAATCACAACTACTTTATGTTATTCGTTATCTGTTATCCGTTATTAGTGCATTGATCATCAACTGATTGAGTATAGACAGATAACTGATAACTAATTTCAGATAACTACTTACACTGACCATTACACATTACTGCAAAGTAATCCTTGTTTCTTCGCTTACTTTTGTAAAAGAATGGTTATCGAAAATGAAAAAACTCTTTTTAATCTCATTGCTTTTGGGAATTGCCTCGGGTTTAAGGGCACAAACGCAAAGCAGTACGGCAAAACCAATCGCTTTCTATTCTGTTCCTGAAGACTTCGGAGCTGTTGGCGACGGTAAAACCAATGACTACGCTGCCTTTGTGAAGTGGTTGGCGGCTACGGCCAACGGCAAATTGCGCATACTTCCCAAAACCTACAAGATCAACGGAACGCTGACCGTCAGTAAGAACGGCAACGGCGGTTCTAACTTAGAAATCGAAGCCTTCGGCGCTAAAATCATTACAGACAATGTCGAAACAACACCCGTCGTACGAATAGCCGGTTGCAAGAACTTATCGGTTTCGGGGTTGGAGATTTTGGGTACTACCGACGTGGACGGCATGTATTTCTCCGATTTCAAAAAATGTAGGTTTCAACATCTGAAATTCGGCTTTACCAACTCCGGCATATTTGATGAACACTACTGGAATACCTTCAGTCAGTGTGATATAAGGGAAATATGGATCTATACAGGTACGCCCAAAGACTTGACCGAATTCAACGCCAATGCTTTTTATGATTGTCGCATTTGGAAAGGAGACTACGCCATTCGTGTGTACGGCAATCAGTTATTGCAGGGGTTTTCCTTTTATAACTGTGATCTTTCTTACCAAAAAGTCAGAATCTTGTACGTAGATCAACCGATTACGGATGGTTCTTTAAGCTTTTTCGGCGGGTATTGGGACAGCGAAGAAGGACTGCCCATTGATAGAAAAGGCATCGTTGTGAATACGTTCGGAGTAATCACTCCCAACAGTGCTAATGCGAGTACGTCGGACATTAAAATCGGATCAAAAGAAAATGTGGATGTGCTTTCCGGGGTCAGAAACGGGAGCCGCTTGGCTACCTCCGCCATGAATCTTATTAAAAACGGAGATCTGCAATACGGTACAAATGCCATTTACAATTCAGGATTAACGATGACGTTGACCTCGGGTGAAGGAATGTTCGGAAAAAATCTGCGATGTACCGGTCCGGTCTTACGGTACATTGACTTTGAAGCCATACCCGCCCCTTACTCAGGCACTTACAGTGTAACGGTGATTGGCCATAACCAAAACGATACGAAGATTATCCCGGTACTGGTCAAAAACAATGTCGAAGTGTTATACGGCCCGGTTCGATTACGGGATGCAGGCGTTACTGACACCGGTTTTGCCGTCTCCTCGGGCAATATTGAGCTCCGTCAAGGGGATGTACTCAAAGTGCGATTTTACACCCAAGAAGATGTTACCAACGATTTTTCAATCGCTTATTGCGGGTTGACTTACGGCCGAATGGGGAGTCTCTATGCTCCGCTTCACCCTAATGCCCGAATCAACGACGGAAATGATACTAACGGAGTCGGTATAAAAACAACTTATAGCGAAACGGATGTGACCTCCGCGACTACCCTCTTCGCGATACCGATGGGCAATTATGTCCGTCTATCGGCAGAGTGTACGTGTTACGGGATTGATAAAGTGTACCCGGACGGGGCCACTTATTCCAAACACGCCATTACCGCCAACCGGAATGAGGGGAGCATTATGACTACACTGATTCCCATCACAACAAATGTTAAAACCGGAGACATCTCTTCCCCTCCCGTGATTACACTGTTTGATACCGGCACGGGTATTCTCCAAATCAAGGCTACCGCAAGCGACGGCACCATTCACCTCAAATGCAAACTGGAAGGAGTGTATTGATCTATAAAGCACCGGTTGAACCCCTGTTTTTACTTTTTCTTTCTGCCGTAGGTACAGGTGGTATTGTCTGCTTTCACGTAGTAGGATTTGTAATTGGAAGCTTTAGGGTCCATACATCCTTTTAATTCCAACAACTCTACCTTTCTGAATTCCACCGGGTGACTCTCACTTTGCAGCGAGATAGAGCCGTGATCCAGCAATTTCCCGTTGACCAACAACGCTTGATCGTGGCCGCTGACGTTGCCGCCGCCCAATTGCGGTTTGTTGTACTCCAATACTTTTTCACCATTCGCAAAATGCTGAATCAGTGAATCACCCAGTACCAAGACTTCTGCGCGCACCCATTGATCGCCGTCGTAGGTTGGAGAAGTAGAGTTGATACAGTGTTGGGTGATCAGTTTTCCGTCCATAACCACGTTGGTGCCGGGCGTACACAGATTACAAGTCGTGCGTTTTTTACCGTTACTGAGTCCGCCCAACAGTTGCACTTCGATGGACGCCGGAAAGTCTTGGCTTTTCCCCATCGTAACGGCCGGCTGACCGTGTACCATAATACCGCTGTTACGCGTGGCCCAACCTTCGCCTTTGGGAGCCTGATCGCCCACAAACCGATATTCAACCGCGATACGGTAGTAGGAAAAATCGCCTTTGTAAAAGATATGGCCGTACTGTTGTTTGAAATCGTCGTAAGCATCATACCTCACCACCATTTTGCCGTCTTCTACCCGAAATGTATTCCCGAAGTTCTCGTTCAGGGCATAACCGCGGATTTTTACCTCCCAGCCCTCCAGATCTTTGCCGTTAAACAGCTGTTTCCATTCTTGTTTATCCGCCTGTTTTTGACTGAAAGTTACGACGGAAAAAAGAGTTAAGGCGATGATTAGCAGTGATTTCATAGTTGTATTAAAGTCTTTCCCAAGTGGGCGCTCCGCCGCCGCGGGAAGATTTAGATGAGGTTGTTTCAATTATTTCTGTTGCGATAAGAAAGTCAATAACGACGCAAATTCTTCATAAGACAAGGCATTGACCAAACCCGAAGGCATCATCGAATTGTCCATTTCTTTACGGCTCACAATGTCTGAGGTTTTGATCGCAGTCACCTGTCCGGTTATATCCCGTAATACCACCTTTGCGGCCGACTCTTCGGTGATGAAGCCCATGTAGGTTTTGTTGCGTTTGGCCGTAATAAGTACCGAAGAGAATCCCTGCGAAATAGAAGCATTAGGTTTGAGAATGGATTCGGCAATTTGTTCTCGGTTCATAATGGAACCGATTTGACCCATAAACGGTCCTTTCATGGTTTCGCTTTTGGAAAGACTGTGGCAGGCAACGCACCCCTGCTGCGTAAACAACGTTTTTCCTAAAGCAGCATCTCCCTGAATTTTAGCCATCGCCAACATCACATCTTCAATGGAGGCCTCGCCCACTTGCCCTTTTTTATTTCTGATCTTCTCCAGATCCACTTTCACTTCTTCTTTCACCGCTACGGGCTCTTCTTTGCCGAATTCGGGAATTTCCAATCGAAGGCGGCTGTCTAAGTCTGTGAAATATTGTTTATCCGCCGATTTTTTCCACTCTTCCGTCAGAAAATTTTTGATGGCAGGCGACGACTCCCACGTAATGGCTTTGTAATAAGGTCCGTGTGTATCCGGACGGGTACTCCACCACCACGAACCGTCGTAATCGGCTTCTTTTTTATAGAGCCGTGCCAGCGTCACCATAATTTGCTTTTTGAGGGCTTCGTCGTTGGTGCGTTGATAGACGCTGAGCAATCCATCCACGGCTTTAGAGGAGTGCATGTAGCGCAATGCCCAAAGGGCAAGGGTTGAATTTTCGGTTCCGACGGCTTTTACGCAGGCATCCACGGCATTCAAACTGACTAACGAACGAACAGCAATGTGGGCCGGGATGATGGCTGCATTAGGGGTAGCGTGCGGCCCTTCGGTGCCGAGAGCAGGGGCGACAAAAGACGAAGGAACTTTCGTCGGCAACAAAGCCTCGGCCGTTTCCGGACGTCCTAACCGTCCCAAACCTATCATGGCCGCAATCTGCACACGAGGCGACGGGTCTTTGAGTCCGTTTAAGAAAGGCTCGACGGGTACAGTACTCAGGTTAGGCTTTCGGTCGGCCAAAGCACGCAATGCAAACTCACGCATTTCATTTTCGGAGGTGAGTTGCAAAAGATTTTCTGTGCCATTGCTGCCCGCAGCCTGTGCATAGGTGTACATTCCGGCTACGCGGATGGCCAACGGCAGTTTTTTGTCTGAGGCAATTTTCCAAATGGGTTTGACCACTTTTTGAGTCGGGCGAGTCAGGAGTTCCTGCTGAACGGCCAATCGCGCTACCCCGCTGCCTGATGATTTTAACAACGAAACCAGTTTGGATACAGACATTTTTTTAATATCAGGAAAAGCTTTGTACTGCCAACTTTTAGGGACGGCCCGTACCACAAATCCTTTGGCGGGATTGCCGGAATAACCGGCACCGTCCCAAGCGGAAAGATACGCCCGACCCGAAGCATCTGCATCAATGTCTGTAATTTGGGCCAATTTAATGAAAGGCTCTTCTTTTTGGGTAAAACTTGCTCCGTCGGGCGTAACGCGGTGAATATACAGTTGGCTGCGCCCCCAGTCGGCCATCATCGGTACCTGATTGTACTGCGCCGGCCAGGTAGCATCATCCATAAAGAAGGAGCCGGTTCCGGAACCTCCGCCCACGTCAATTAAGGCAGGGATGATTTCGTCGGTGAAATGTTTGAACAATACCGGATAGCCGTATTCGCCGGATTGAATTTGATTGCTGAAACGCACATTCCAACCGCCGCCGTCGTTGGTGTTGCCCCGGGCAAATATGTTCATAAAAGGGTCGATGGCTACGTCGTAGATATTGCGCAGACCGTGGGTGTACACCTCCATTTCGGTACCATCCGGCCGTACCCGAACCACTCCGCCGCCGAGCATGGTCATTTTTTTGCCGCTTCGGTCGGTAGCGTTATGGAATCCGAAATCGCCCACTGCAATGTAGATCCAACCGTCGATGCCCATTCGGATGCCATTGGTGGCGTGGTCGGTACCCCGACTTTGCAGAAATTTGGGTGAACTGATGTGTTCGATCAACGGAGAAGAGGGGCCGTCAGCGACTCCGTCCTGATTTTTATCTTCAAACACGACCAGATCCATTCCCGAAGCAATGCCGGTTTCGGGGGAAAATTGAGTGTGCAGTACATAAAGGCGATCGCCTACGGGTAAAATGCCGCGCGGATTATCCACCATGGCGAAGGTCGTGTGCCGGTCCGGCTTGCCGTCATTGTTGGTATCGACCAGTCGGATAATGCTTCCTTTGCCCGGTTTTTTACCAAGCGAACCGATCATATCCACCCCCACGTACACCTCACCTGAAGGAGCCACCGCCAAACAGGCCGGGCTGGGGGTAACGTCAGCACTTGTAAAATTGGTTACAGTAAGTTCACCGGGCCAAGCGGAGGCATTGCGCAGGGTATCGGCCAAAGGGGAAACTGCATAATTGTCGGAACGATGGGAGGACCAAGGCGGTGTTCCGGTGAGAAATAAAAAAAGAAGTACGGAAAAAATCGAGTAAGTAAACTTTAACATAAGTGAGGTAGGATGAATGGTGCAATCAGTTTGAAACAGATCTTACTCCCTATAAGTGTTCATTTCACAGAATATAATCAGAAATTGTCGTTTTTGGCCGAATTCTTTAGAGAACAATGAGCTTAAGGAACATGAGCTCAGTCGTTGAATTTTTCATAAGGTACAGTAGTTCCGTGAAGCGAAACGGTTTTCACAGGAAAGGATTTACCTGCTGATCATCGTTCATTTATCTTGTTTTTCGTCTGATATTCACTTTTACCATTATGAAAAATTCTCGCCGAAAATTTATCAAAAACAGTGCGCCCTTCGCGGCCTTAGCGATGGGCAGGTCAACCGTAACTCAGGCCGGAATATTGGAAGACTCCCCCGGAGAAAATCCGATGAAAGATGCCGGTATGCAGTTATGTGAGGCCTATTTCAGCGGTATGAACGAACAAAAAATGGCCTTGACCAAGCAATTGGACGTACTCGGGGCGGTGGGTGGTATCAATCCCGGAATGGTTGGCCTCAAAGACGTAAAACCTTGGGAGTTAACGGCGGTGAAGGCCGTCAAAGAAGCTTGGGAGAAAGCAGGTCTTCAGTTGAAAGTCATTGAAGGACCGCCGGCATTGGGCGAAAAAACCAAGTTGGGTTTGGCAGGACGGGACGAAGAAATCTCCCATTTTATTACGTTGATGAAGAACTTGGCGCAAGTCGGTATTGATACCATTTGTTATAATTGGATGCCCGTTATCGGTTGGTACCGCACCCAAAACGACCGCCCCGGTCGAGGCGGTGCGTTGGTGACGGCCTTTGAGGCGGAAGCCCTGAAAGACTTACCCTTGACCCAATACGGCGAAGTGTCCAAAGCGACTTTGTGGAAAAATTTGGAGTATTTTCTGAAGGCCGTCGTGCCTGAAGCCGAAAAAACAGGCATCAAGTTGGCCATGCATCCCGATGACCCGCAGGTGGACAGCATTCGGGGTATCAGCCGCATCATGAACACGGTGGATTCGTTTAAACGCTTATTGGAAATCTATCCCGGCCCCAACAACGGTATTACGATGTGCCAAGGAAATTTTGCACTCATGGGCGAAGATATCCCATCGCTGATTCATTATTTCGGTAAACGCAAAAGTATCCATTTTGTGCATTTCAGGAACGTACGCGGGGGGAAATTCAACTTTGAAGAAACCTTCCACGACGAAGGTATCATTGATATGTACCAAGCCATGAAAGCCTATTACGATATTGGCTTCAAAGGGCCCATTCGCCCCGACCACGTACCTACGATGTATGGCGACAGCAACCAAAACCCGGGCTACAGCACCATCGGAACGTTGTATGCCCTCGGCTACATGCGCGGGCTGATGGAGGCGGTCAGTAAGCGAAAACCGTAACAATGTCTGTCGGTTGTCATCGTTTATTTTTGACGGCAACAATGAAACCGGAATAAATCAATTATCGGAGACTTGTCGTATCTTCGCTTTATAAAACAGTCAGTACTAATTCCTTTGTTCGATGCGATTTTTGGTTGGCTATATCCTTTCTTTTCTCTTTATGTCTGCGTTTCTCCATGCCCAACCGGCTCCCAAGCAAGCGCAGTGGTCGAAACTGTACATTGTACCCGACAAACGAAATATCACCCGCGGCGACGGAAAACCGTTCTTTTGGTTAGGCGATACGGCTTGGGAGTTATTTCATCGGCTGACGCGGGAAGAGGCAGATTTTTACCTGAAGCGCCGCGCGGAGCAAGGGTTTACGGTCATTCAGGCGGTAGCGTTGGCGGAGTTTAACGGCTTGGAAAAACCGAACCCCTACGGTCAATTGCCGTTGAAGAACAATGACCCGACCCAACCGAACGACCTGTATTTTCAGCACGTGGATTATATCGTGAACAAAGCGGCCTCGTTGGGTTTGATGATCGGATTGTTGCCGACGTGGGGCGATAAATTCAATAAGAAATGGGGCGGAGGTCCCGAAATTTTTACTCCCGAAAATGCCCGTATCTTCGGAGAATGGATGGGGAAGCGTTACAAAGGCAAAGCCGTAGTTTGGATTTTAGGCGGCGACCGGCCCGTTGAGACCGAAAAACATTATGCCATTGTTCGGGCCATGGCCGAAGGCATTCGCGCCGGAAACGGCGGCACGCAACTGATGACCTACCACCCATCGGGCAACAGCAACTCGGCGGCGTTTTTCCACAAAGACAATTGGCTCAGTTTCAATATGTACCAGTCGAGTCACTCGGCGAAAAATACCAAAAATTACATAATGCAGCGGCAGAATTATCAGTTGTTTCCCGTAAAGCCTACGTTAGACGGCGAACCTCGCTACGAAGATCATCCGATCAATTGGAAGCCGGAATTGGATTACTTCAATGCGCATGATGTACGACAGGCCGCTTGGTGGGCGATGTTGGCAGGAGGCTGCGGACACACCTACGGCGATCATAACCTATGGCAATTTTTGGATCCCAACCGCGATGCACCCGTGGCATTTGCCCGCACTCACTGGCGGCGAGCCATTGACCATGAGGGGGCATGGCAAGCAGGGTTGATGAAAAAGTTGTACGAATCGCACCCGTGGCCCCAATTGATTCCGGAACAATCGCTGTTGAAGGGCGAGAATCCCGAAGATGCCGGCTACCAAATGGCGGCATTGGGCGAAAACAAAGATTTTTTGTTTGCATATTCGCCCGTCGGACGGCCGTTGAAAATAGATTTATCCAAACTGACCGTTGCTTCCTTGATAGCCTATTGGTATAATCCCCGCGACGGCGTAAGCACCAAAATCGGTGATTTTACCAACGATGGGGTTAAGGAATTCAAACCGCCCGTTGCCTGTCCTACCTGCGACTGGACGTTAGTCATTGACGATGCCGCCAAACCTTGGGCCGGTTTCGGATTAAAAAAAGAAGCTAAAAAGTAAACTTTGTCGTTCTGAAAGAACGTATTTATCTTTTCCTTGAGCAAACCCCTGACAGGCGCTTTCAGCGTGACAATACCTTATGAATTTCCCCTTTTTTGTGGCCCGCCGCTATTTTACTTCCAAAAAGAAAAGAAGCTTTATCAGCTTGATTTCCAATATTTCTATGCTCGGTGTTGGTGTGGGTACAATGGCATTGTTGATCGTTATGTCGGTATTTAACGGCATGGAAGAGTTGAATCGGCAGTTGTTTCGCAGCTTTGATCCTGACCTCAAAATTACCCCCGTTACGGGAAAGCGGTTTGCCTTAACTCCCGCTCAATTAGCACAAATCCGGCAAACAGAAGGCGTAAAGTATGTAACTCAAGTAGTGGAAGATAATGCCTTGGCAAGTTACGGCAGCCGAAAAGTAGTGGTCAAGCTGAAAGGAGCGGATGAGACCTATACCAAACGGCATCAGTTGGATACGGCGATGATTGAGGGGAAATTATCGCTGATGGAAGATGAGGAACCCCGTGCCGTAGTGGGGGGCACGGTGCAACAATTGCTCGGTATCAACACCAACGATATTTTAACACCGCTCGAATTATGGTACCCGCGCTCTGATACCAAAAACCTGAATTTGAACTCAGCAGATGCCTTTAATCAACAAATTATTCGGGTAGGCGGAATCTATATGCTGGAACTTCGCTTTGATGATTACGTCATTGTCCCTCTGGATTTTGCGGCCGAATTGCTCGGTTACGGCGCACAACGGTCGGCCTTGGAAATCCAGTTGCAACCGGGGGCGGACGGTGAACAAGTTAAGCAACGAATAGCCGAAAAAATGGGAGACACTTTTTCTGTACGCACGCGTGACGAACAAAACGCCGATCTGTTGCGGGCCATTCGTGTTGAGAAATTTTTTGTCACTGTTACGTTGGGGCTGATTATTTTGGTGGCGGCGATCAATATTTTCTTCTCGCTCTCGATGCTCGTCATCGAAAAACGCGACGATATCAAGATGTTGTTTGCGATGGGCGCTACCTCCGCCTTAGTAAAGCGTATTTTCCTTTTTGAAGGAGCATTGGTGGCGTTAATGGGGGCGGCTGTGGGGCTGGTTTTGGGCGTAGTGATCTGTTGGCTCCAACAAACCTACGGTTTTGTTTCCATGGGCATGGTCAGTTCGTTAGTGGATGCGTATCCCGTCAAAATGGAATGGCCTGATTTTATGATCACTGCTCTGACGGTGATCGCTGTAACGATAACGGTATCTTATCTGCCGGCGAAACGTGCTTCTCAACTGAAAATCTGAACCTAATAACCCATATCACTTTTCAGACGGCGCTTCCGGTTTCTAAGCGGGTAATGATCTCGTAAGGGAAATCAGTCAAACAACCGATGGTAGGTACACCATTTTTGAATGATGCCGATAAATCGTTTAAAGTAGTCTTCACTGATAAACAGATTGCCCCAATCATCAAACCGTTGGCATTGCACCCCTAAATAAAAGAACCAAAGGCTCACGGCTAAGTACGGAATCAGGCCTTTTTCTTCGTCGGATATGCGGTTGATGCTTTCATATCCTTCAAAAAATAGCTCTCGTTTGCGTTGATATTCTTCGGTGTCGGTTGTTGTATTGAATAACTGAACCTGAAAATAGGCCAAATCAAGTGCTTGCCACCCGTTACCGCAAAAATCAAAATCGAAAAGAGTGATTGCCCCGTCGGGAGTAATGTGCATATTGTCAAACCATATATCCAAGTGAACGGTACCCGACCGTAGATTCTTCCTGTTTATCTCCGAAAATTTTTGAACTAATGCGTGCGTGGCAGTTTCCAAAAAAAGCATTGATTCCGAGGTTGGAGCAAAAAACGTCTTGATACGCCGAAGAGGAGCCAATAAAAGGGTTTCGGCATCATAATGAACTCTTTCTAAAGACAGATTTTGGGTGGTTTGATGAAAATGAGCCATAGCCACCCCAATCGTATTGCTTGTTTCGGGGGTAAAATTTCTGATTTTTCCGCCTTCAGCAAAAGAAAACAACACCCCGAATCGACGGCCTTCCGGTGCCGGGATTTCATGAATGAAATTTCCGTTTTTGTCAGGAATAGGATAAGATACCGGTACACCGTTTTGGCGAAGGAGATTGAGCAAACGAATTTCTTCTTCGATATCCCGTTTTGTGCGCCAACCGAAACTGTAAACCCTGAAAACAGATCGGGTTATTCCGTCTTCTGCAAGGTAGGTATGATTAATTCCGGTTTTTTGAATACGGCATTGTACAGGACCGCAGAACGAATAGTGTAGCTGTAAAAATTGACCGAGATTCGAGGCCGAAAGCCTCGAATCATAAACGGGAAAAGAGTCCATGAAAGCGGGATAATGAGTAACCGAAAAAGGATAAACAACTAAAGGTAAAATGGGACGCAAAAATGCACTATTTTTCTTTGCCATTACCGAAATAAAGGCGGTATTGGTTCTGTCAACTTAATTTTTCTGAAAATTCATGGCAAATTTTGACAACTTTGCAGAAACGCAAATCAGATGAAATCTTTCTCTTCCTCCCGCCTCTTTCTCTATGTGATGGGCGTAATTCTCTTACTGCAAAGCGCCTGTCAACGACCGGGCCAAGGAGTTTCTGAACTCAGTCAGCTGTATCAAAGTATGACTGCCAAGCGTATTCGATTACCCAATGGTTGGTCATTGACTCCCTCGGGCGATAAAAGCTTGCCACTCAACGATTTGCCGCTCAATTTGGTGGTGTCATCCTCCGGCAGGTACGCGGCAGTGACCAACAACGGGCAAAGTATTCAGAGCATTACGCTGATTGACGCCGGTACGCAGCAAACGCTTGATGATGTGAAAGTAGGAAAGGCATATTATGGTTTAGCGTTCAGTGAGGACGAAAAAACGCTGTATGCGTCGGGAGGAAACGACAATAAGATTTTGGTGTTTCAAGTAGAAAACAACAAACTCAAAGCCGACGGAGAAATCGTTTTAGGGAAGCCTTGGCCCGAAAAAGCGGGCCCCGTCGGGTTGTGTATTGACAATGACCGACAGAAAATGTTCGTGGTTACCAAGGAAAACAATTCACTGTACAGTTGTGACCTGAAAACCCGCCAAGTGCTGCAAACGATCAGTTTAGGTTTTAAAGGCTACGCCTGTCAGTTGTCGCAGGATAAAAAATTACTGTTTGTCAGTCTGTGGGAGGGGAGTGCGGTACGGATCCTGAACGCCGAAACGTTGCAAACGGTGGTTGATATTCCTACCGCTAAAAATCCCAACGATTTGCTCCAAACCCGCGACGGGAAATTTCTGTACGTGGCCTGCGGCAATGACAATACGGTAATGATGATCGACATTGCCAAACGGCAGGTGACCGAAACCCTCAATGCGTCGTTGTACCCCAATGCGCCCGTGGGAAGTACACCCAATGCCTTGGCACTTACAGCAGATGAATCTAAGTTGTTGATCGCCAATGCCGATAATAATTGCATTGCCCTCTTTGACGTGGCCGAAAAAGGCAAAAGTCGTTCGTTGGGCTTTATCCCGACGGGTTGGTATCCTACGTCAATCAAAGTTATTAAAAATCGAATTTGGGTCACTAACGGCAAAGGGTATTCTTCGGCAGCCAATCCCAAAGGACCTAATCCTAACCGTTCTAAATCGCCGCAGTTCAAAGGAGCCAACCCGGAAGCCAATCGCGACGAAACGCAGTACATTGGCGGGTTGTTCAAAGGTACCCTCTCCATCATTGATTTTCCGGAAGAAGCCATCTTAGGGGTTTATTCCAAATTAGTTTACGAAAACACGCCGTACACCAAAAACAAAGAAATGGTGGCCGAAGGCGAAGCGGGCAATCCGATTCCGAGGAGAGTAGGGGACAAGTCGCCCATTAAATACGTCTTCTACATTATCAAGGAAAACCGAACCTACGATCAGATATTGGGCGATATGAAAGAAGGCAACGGTGATGCAGCCCTGTGTTTGTTTCCCGAAAAAGTAACCCCCAATCAACACGCTTTGGCGCGTGAATTTGTACTGTTGGACAATTTTTACGTGGATGCCGAAGTAAGTGCCGACGGTCATAACTGGTCATCGGCGGCCTATGCCAACGATTACGTGGAAAAAAATTGGGTGACGAGCTACGGCGGACGCGGCGGTACTTACGATTATGAAGGACAGAAAACCATCGCCTATCCCCGCGACGGTTTCATTTGGGACCATTGCAAACGCGCCAACGTCAGCTATCGGAGTTATGGCTGGTTTATCGAAGACAAACCCACCATTCCCGTTCTCGAAGGTCATTATGATCCTAATTTCAAAAGTTACAATTTAGGGTACATGGACATTGAGCGGGAGAAATCGTGGGAGAAAGATTTTGATGAATTAGTAAAAAACAACGCTGTACCGCGACTCAATACCGTGCGGATGGGCAACGACCATACCTCAGGAGCGCGGGTGGGCTATCCTACACCGGATGCGGCCGTTGCCGACAATGACTTGGCCGTCGGGCGTTTTGTAGAGCACCTTTCCAAGAGTCCGATCTGGAAAGAAGCGGTCGTGTTTATTTTGGAAGACGATGCCCAAAACGGCCCGGATCACGTGGACGCTCACCGGTCAGTTGCTTTTCTGGCGGGCGGAATGGTGAAACGCGGCTTTGTAGATCATACCATGTATTCTACTTCGGGTATGTTGCGTACCATGGAGTTGATCTTGGGGCTGAAACCCATGAGTCAATACGACGCGGCAGCCGTACCCATGTGGCGCTGTTTCCAAAAAACACCGAACATGACGCCCTTTCAGGCCAAGCAACCCGGGGTGGATTTGAACGAAAAAAACGTGGCGGCCAATTACAACCACCGTCGGACGCTTCAATTTGATCTGTCGAAGCCCGATGCGATTGATGATCTCATCTTCAGCGAAATCGTGTGGCAGACTGTCAGAGGTGAAAAGTCAAAAATGCCCGCGCCGGTGCGGGGTGCTTTTGTGAAATTAAAAGCAAAAGGGGAAGAAGAGGAGGGAGAGGAGGATGACGACTGAAACACGGCTGCCTGTTCACAATATTCACCACGTGGCCATTATTTGCAGCGATTACCAACGCTCAAAACGGTTTTATACGGAAATATTAGGTTTTACTGTTTTGGCGGAAGTCTATCGGGCCGAGCGCGATTCGTATAAGTTGGATTTAGCGATCAATGACCACTCCCGGATCGAACTGTTTTCTTTTCCCAATCCGCCCGCCCGGGTATCGCGTCCGGAAGCGGCCGGGTTGCGGCATATTGCCTTCAGCGTAGCTGACATCCGGCATACCCATCATTATTTGACGGAAAAAGGCATTGTGTGCGAGGCCGTTCGGATAGATGAATTCACGGGAAAATCGTTCTTTTTTATTGCCGACCCGGACGACCTGCCCATTGAGTTTTATGAAATATGAGCAAAAACGCCTGCTTTCTTTGTAATTTTGCCGGATGAAGATCAAAACCGCTGTTTTTGTTAAGAGTTCGTCGCAGCATGAGCAATGCCCCAAGACCAATCGGCCCGAATATGCTTTTATCGGGCGGTCGAACGTGGGTAAATCGTCGTTGATCAACGCCCTCACGGGTTTTGGCAGTTTGGCGAAAATTTCGTCGAAGCCCGGTAAGACACAAGTCATCAATCATTTTCTGATCAACGACAGTTGGTATTTGGTGGATTTGCCCGGCTACGGCTATGCCAAAGTAGCGCAAACCGAGCGCCAAAAGTGGGCGTCTATGATTGACGGCTATCTCTTGAATCGGGAGAACCTGCGTTGTACGTTTGTATTGGTCGATTCCCGCATTGAACCCCAAAAAATTGATTTGGAATTTATGGAAAAATTGGGGACCAACGGTCTGCCGTTTTGCATTGTTTTTACCAAAACGGATAAGCTTACCGCTCATCAGTTGCAGAAGCAATTGGAGAACTATCGCCTGAAACTGCTGGAAACTTGGCAGGAGGCACCTTTGATCTTTGTGACGTCTTCCGTGGCCAAATCGGGTCAAAAAGAGTTGCTGTCAAACATTGAAGAATGGAATAAAGCATAAAATCCCATGAAAATCGTCACACTGACCGTTAATCCCGCCGTTGATAAAAGTACTTCTGTAGAACGCCTTGTCCCGGAACAAAAGCTGCGGTGCGAGAATCCGCGTTTTGATGCCGGCGGCGGCGGAATCAACGTCTCCAAAGGAATCAAGCGCTTGGGAGGAGAGAGCCGGGCGATCTTTACGGCCGGCGGTCCATCCGGAGAGGTGTTGCAGGGGTTGGTCAACCAAGAAGGGATTGAAGCGAAAGTGATCGAAACGGCGCAGTGGACGCGCGAAAATTTTATCGTAGCCGAAACCTCCACTAATGCCCAATACCGATTCGGAATGCCGGGAGCCGCTTTGAGCCAAGCTGAGACCGAAGCGGTCTTTGAGGCGCTGTCTTCCTCAAAAGCCGACTATGTGGTGGCAAGCGGGAGCCTGCCGCCCGAAATGGAAGAGAATTTTTACGAAAAAGTAGCGGCTATTACTCATAAAATGGGCGCTCGATTGATCCTGGATACTTCGGGTGAACCGTTGCGGGCGGCTTGCGATGAAGGCGTATTTTTGCTCAAACCCAATATCGGAGAATTGGAAGCCCTTGTGGGGAAAAAAGACCTTCAGATGGATGATGTAGACGATGCTGCCCGGATGTTGATCGGTGACGGAAAATGTGAGGTAGTCATTGTTTCCTTAGGACCCAAAGGAGCGATCTTAGTCACGAAAGATATCTGCGAACACGTTCCTGCTCCACCCGTACACAAACGCAGCACCGTAGGGGCCGGCGACAGCATGGTAGCGGGCATGACGTGGGCCCTCACGCAGGAACTTACCTATCCTGAAATGCTTCGTTGGGGGGTAGCCTGCGGCTCCGCTGCTACGATGAATGAAGGTACTCAGCTTTTCCTTCGTGCCGATGCAGAGCGGCTGCTGGAATGGCTCAAACGATTCGGAAAGAATTAGGCAACCTGATTTTTTTCGTTTAATTCGAATGATATTTGTGTATCTGTTAGGGTGTCTATTTAAGCGTTAATTTTATCCGGATTGAAAACTTACTTTCAGCATATCAGTGAGGGCATTCGTACCACCGTGGGCGGTATGAGGCTTACCCTAAAGCACTTGTGGAATGCCCGCACGCGTCGCAATCAACATAATATACGCGAAAGCGACTATTTTAACGAGCAAACGGGGATGGTGACCTTGCAGTACCCCTTCGAAACCATGCCTATTCCGGACAACGGTCGTTATCGCCTTCATAATGAGATGGACGACTGCATTGTTTGTGATAAATGTGCGAAAGTATGTCCTGTCGATTGTATTGATATTGAACCCATTAAGGCTACGGCCGAGGTAGGAAAAGCATCGGATGGCTCGCCCATCCGCCTCTACGCGGCCAAGTTTGATATTGACATGGCGAAGTGCTGCTACTGCGGATTGTGTACTACGGTATGTCCTACGGAGTGTTTGACCATGACCAAAACCTTCGATTACAGCGAGTTCGACGTTCGGGATATGAATTATCATTATGCTAATCTGACCCCCGAGCAGGCAGACGCCAAAAAAGCACTTTATGAGCAATTCCTGAAAGAAAAAGAAGAACTGAAGAAAAGTCAGCAGCCGGCCGTAGGAGCAGGGCTTGCCTCTGCCCAAGACGCTATCGCGCCGCAAGAGCCGGCCGAAGCAAAGCCTAAACCTTCGTTCAGACCGACGGCAAAACCGGTCATGCCGAAGCCGGAAGCAGCACAAGCCGCAGAAAATACCGTACCGACCAAACCTAAGCCCGTCTTTGCCCCTAAAAAACCGGTAGCCGAAACCGGGCCGCAGCCCGAGAGCCCCCCTCAGGCCCCGGTATCCGGCAATGAGCCTACAGCTAAGCCCAAACCGGTATTTCGCCCGGCGAAGCCTAAAGAGCCGGCAGAAGAACTGCCGGCAGCGCCTGTTGTCCCTGTTGAAAACGTACAAGAATCCGAAATACCGGAAGTACCGACACCGCGCCCCAAACCTGTTTTCAGGCCCGGTAAACCAAAATCGGCTACTGAAGAGCCTCAGTCAGTCTTGCCTGCTGAGGTGAAGGAAGCGCCGGAAATAAAAGAAGCGCCGGCCGCGCGCCCTAAGCCGGTATTTAAACCTACCATGAAACCGAAGGCTGCCGAAGTACCCGAAAATAAATCGGAAAAGGAGGAGAATGCGATAAATAATGAAACGGGTAGGGAGTTGCCTTCGGCAATAGAGAATACCGGCTTAGAAGAGGTAAAGCCTCGTCCTAAGCCGATATTTAAGCCTGCCATGAAGCCTAAAAAAGAAGAATAATCGGTCTAAGCAGGAGTAGTGTCCGAGGAAGCCGATGCCGGTTTCGACGGACCTGCCGGGGCTTTTTTAGCCGCCGGTGCCGGTTTAGCGGCAGTAGCCTTAGGAGTCGGTTTGGCGGCTTCCGGTGCCACTGCGGCCGGAGCCGGAGTTACGGCGGGAGAGGTTGCAGTATCCTTTTTTACGATTTTTTTAGCCTTTACCGTTTCCTTTTTTTGGGCTTTCTTTTTCGCCTTTTTGGCTTCTTTTCCCGCTTTTTTAGCGGCTTTTTCCGCGGCTTGGGCCGCCTTTTCGGCCGCTTTCAGTTCTTTTTTCTTAATTTTTTCCAGTTTCTTAGCCAGCTTTTCTGCGGCTTTGGCAATGGCTTTTGCTATTTTTTTTGAGACTGTTTCTCCTACAACCACCGCCGAAATCTTTTGGGCAATTTCGCTCGCGGCTTTTTTCTTATCTGATTTCATTTTGTATTGTAATTTGTGAATAAAAAAACTTGCAAATAGATAGGGATATTTTCGTTAAAACAAAAATTCCGGGTTATTTTTATGTTAAGTTTTTCATGACTTTTGACAGATAATCCCAAGCCACGATTCCGGCACTGACGGCTACATTTAATGAATGTTTGGTGCCGAATTGGGGGATTTCGAGGCAAATATCACAGTGATCGATCGCTTCGTCGTTTACTCCGAATACCTCATTCCCGAGGATAAAAGCATACCTTACGGCAGGTTCCGGCCGGAACTCATGCAATTTGGTGCTGCCTTCGGCCTGTTCCAATGCTACAATACGGTACCCCTCTGTTTTGAGCGCCTCAAGCAATGCCGACATATCCTCCCGGTACTCCCACGCTACCGACTCCTCGGCACCGAGGGCGGTCTTACTGATTTCGCGTTGCGGTGGTGTGCCGGTCAGACCGCACAGGTACATTTTGGCCGCCCGGAAGGCATCGGCTGTACGAAAGATTGAGCCGACATTATTCAGGCTCCGGATATCATCCAAGACAAAGACAAAAGCATGTTTGGGCGAGTTGCGAAACTCTTCTGCCGAAAGGCGGTCGAGTTCGTCCATGGAAAGTTTACGAGGTGTCATTGCGGCAGTCGATCAATATTTTGCCCGGTGGGGCGTTATTCAGGGCCAAAGGTACGGACAGATTCGACGCATTGCGAAACCCTCATCCGTTAAAAACTGTTATCTTTGTCGGAGTGATCAGCAAAAGAATGGAAGAATACCGCTTACACACCTTGCCCAACGGCATTCGTGTTGTTCATAAACAAGTACCTTATACCCAAATTGCCCATTGGGGAATTATGCTCGATATCGGAAGCCGGGACGAACTGCCCCATCAGCAGGGATTGGCGCATTTTTGGGAACACATGGCATTTAAAGGAACCCAAAAACGCAAATCATACCACATCATCAATCGCCTCGAAACCGTAGGAGGCGAACTCAACGCTTATACTACCAAAGAGAAGGTCTGCTTTCATGCCTCTTTGTTAGCCTCCCACGGAGATAAAGCCATTGAATTGCTTTCAGACATTACGTTTCATTCCATTTTTCCCGAAAAACAAATTGAGAAAGAACGGGGCGTGATTCTGGAAGAAATGGCCATGTACTACGATTCGCCTGAGGATGCAATTCAGGACGAATTTGACGAAGTGGTATTTCAAAACCATCAATTAGGGCGTAATATTCTCGGTACCCCCGAAAGCGTACGCTCTTTCAGAAAGACGGATTTACAGACGTTTATTGCCGATAATTTGGACACCGAGCGCGTGGTGGTGTCGTTGGTGAGTAATTTACCCTTCAAAAAAGCCATCAAACAGGCCGAAAAATACCTCTATGATCTGCCGCACAGCAGCAGCCGACGGGTGCGGACTTCGCCTGAACTTTATTTGCCGAAAAACCTTCAGGTGCCGCGCGGCATGACCCAAACGCAGGTGGCGATGGGACGCCCCGCCTATGCACTCATGGATGAGAAACGCCTACCGTTTTTTATGCTCGTCAATCTGCTGGGCGGACCGGGCATGAATTCGCGCTTTAATATGACGTTGCGCGAAAAATACGGATTGGTCTATTCCATTGAGGCCAATTACGCCCCTTTTTTGGATACGGGTTTCTTGGGGGTCTTTTTCGGTACCGAATCTAAAAACTTAGACCGGGCGATTCAGTTAATCCATCGGGAGTTGCGATTGCTTCGTGAAAAACCGCTCACGACCCTTCAACTCCGCAATTTGAAGGAGCAGTTGATGGGACAACTGGCGATGTCGGAAGAAGGAAATCAAAGCTTTATGCTGATGATGGCCAAAAGTATTTTGGATACGGGTCGCATTGACTCGCTGAAGGAGATCTTTGCGGAGATCAATGCCGTAACGGCTTCGCAATTGCAGGAGATCGCGCAGGAAATGTTTGACGAAAACCAATGGAGTACGTTGACTTTTGTTCCCGAAGACGAAGGGAAATAGGGAATTCAGAAGAAGGAGTTAAGCTGAATTTTTATATCGAATAAGGTAGATACGAATAGTTTAAAAACGGTTTAGGCGTGATAAAAACGGCACAATTATAACTTTTTGGTCATTTTCCGTTTATATTTGTTGAAACAAAACGGAATCGATGGATTTTCTCCCCTCCGCCATAGAAGCCTACGCGCTGGCACACACGTCAGCCGAAAGCCCGCTACTGGCGAAATTGAATCGAGAGACAAACGCCAAAGTACTTCAATCCCGAATGCTGTCAGGGCAAATGCAGGGTCGACTTTTAGCCCTGTTTTCGACCATGATGCGTCCCCGCCGAGTGCTTGAGATCGGTACCTATACCGGCTATTCGGCGCTTTGTTTGGCAGAGGGGTTGACCTACGACGGTCTGTTGATTACGATAGATGTGAACGAAGAATTGGAAAACTTTACCCGCTCTTTTATAAATAAATCACCTTTTGCCGGCAAAATTGATTTTCGCATTGCCAATGCAGCGGAATTGATCCCTACGTTGAGCGATACTTTTGATATCGTATTTATTGATGCTGACAAAATAAATTACGGTTTGTACTACGATCTGGTGTTTGACAAAGTCCGTCCGGGCGGCGTCATCATTGCTGACAATGTCCTTTGGAGCGGTAAAATCGTGCAGGCAGAAAAGAAAATCGATAAGGATACTCAGGCCATTTTAGACTTTAATGAAAAAATCCACAATGACCCGCGCGTCCATCATCTGTTGCTTCCCGTAAGGGACGGGCTGATGATCGCGTGGAAACATTAACACTTAGCGAATCAAAGAGCGATGAAACGTAACTTGACCCTAACCACAATTATTTCTTTCCTTTCTGTTGCTGTGTTGTTGGCCCAAGCCCCGGCGGTACCCACTATTCCGAGGAGTGTCGGTTTTGCCGGAATGAACATTCAACTCGACGAAGACGCCCGCGCCGTTGTTCAATCAGACGTAAAAGCATTGTTGTCGAACAAAAAGTTTTGGGAGGCCAAACTCGACCGATGCCTGATGTTCTTTCCGATTGTGGAAGGCGTTTTGATTGACGAAGATGTGCCGATTGATTTTAAATATTTGGCTGTTCAGGAAAGTAACCTCCAACCGGATGCGGTGTCTGCTTCTAATGCCGTCGGTTTTTGGCAATTTAAAAAAGAAACAGCGATAGATTACGGACTGCGCGTAGATGATGTGGTCGATGAACGGAAAAATATTACTTCTTCGACGCGGGCGGCTGCTAAATACCTCAAAAAGAGTAATTTGCAGTTTAATAACTGGATCGCCTCACTATATTCCTATTATTTGGGAGCAGGAGGTATCAGTAAAACTATTCCTGCTGAATGGGGCTATGCCCGTGAGGTAAAATTGGACGGCAAAGCCGATCGTTATATTCTACGTTTTTTGGCGCATAAAATTGCGATTGAGTCGGCTATCGAACGCTACCAATCTCCTAATCAATTGGCCCTTTTAGAGTATCCCCAAGCGGGTGGGCGTACATTGGACGGAATTGCCAAAGAATTTGGGGTAGATGAAGTGACATTGCGTACGCAAAATCGCTGGATCCCGGGCAATGAAATTCCCCGGGATAAAGAATACACACTCATTATTCCGGTCAACGGCGATCAATTTGAAACGACTCGGGCTCGTTTGGCGGTATTTAAAAAGCCAAACCAACGGGATAACTTTACTCAAAAAGACATCGGTTTTCCCGTTTTGGTACGAGCCGAAGGCTACAGCAGCGACTTATTGCTGTACGAAATCAACGGATTACCGGGTATCATGGCCGGCACCGGCGACAATGTAGAAACGCTGGCCCGAAAGTCACGGGTAAGTTTCAGCAGTTTTTTGCGCTACAATGAAATGTCGGAACGCGACCCGATTACTCCGGGCGAAGTGTATTATCTCTCCAAGAAAACCAAACGAGCTGTGGTTCCTTACCATACCGTACGCGAAGGAGAATCCCTTTGGAAAGTATCCCAGATATACGGTATTCGCCTCAAGTTTTTGGTGAAATACAACCGAATCGACAACCGCAATCAGCGTTTACAGACCGGGCGGGTGCTTTGGCTCACCAAAAAACGCCCTCGCAACAAACCCGTAGAAGTGATCGAAAGCTCTCAGGACGAATGGGTACCGGGCTCGGGTAAATCTCAACCGCGGCCGGCGGTGCAGGAAGTGGCGACAAACGGCACTCCTTCGACTTCCAATAATAAAATCCCGCAGAAACCTTCCGAGCGGAAAGTGTACACGCCGAAAATGGCCGATACCCCGGCCGCCGAGTCCAATCAAGGCGTGGAGATCACGGAAGCCGGAACGGTGTCGACAACAAAACCGAATTCAACAACGGCACCGTCGTCAACTCAAACCGCTAAGCCTAACAAACGTGCGCCGTCGTTTAATCCGGGTGACGATGACCGGGTGGTCATTATCAACGATGAAGAAACGGTGAAATCGAAGCCGAACACGAAACAAACGGCTGCCAATACGAAACAAACAACGACAGAAACCAAGTCGCCGGTAGCGGAAAATAAGCAGCCGGCGGTTGAAAAAAAGCCGACTGCCACGGGTAACCCGCCCGTAGCCAATAACAAATCGGCACCCACGGAAACAACAACCCCTAAAACACAGACTCCGTCGCCCTCAGCAACGACTTCCGCTAAGTCGATTACGCACGTGGTAGAAGCCGGACAGACCTTTTACAGTATTTCTAAGATGTACGATGTGACCGTCAATGACATTTTGTTCTGGAACAATCTTCCTCAGGATGCCAAATTATTGAGCGGACAAAAATTGGTTATCCGACCCGTAGGCAATACGATTGCTCAACAGCCTCAGGCCGAAGAATTTGTGAATCATACGGTAGTGCAAGGCGAGACCATGTTCAGCATTTCTCAAAAATACGGAGTAAAAGTAGATCAAATTAAAGAATGGAATGAACTGCCTGATACCGGTGTGAAGATCGGACAGCAGCTCAAAATCAAGAAACTATGATAGTGGTAGATAAGGCGGTCATCAGCGACGATATTGCCGATCAGTATTTCGTTTGCGAATTGACCAAATGCAAGGGGGCCTGTTGTATAGAAGGCGATATGGGGGCTCCGTTGGCAGAGGAAGAGTTGGCCGTTTTGGAAGAAATATATTCGGAAGTCGAGCCTTATTTGAACCGAAAAGGAATAGAGGCAATCGAGAAAACGGGCTTATATGAGCAGGATGCTGACGGTGACTACGTCACTCCAACCGTAAACGGACGAGAGTGTGCTTATGCGATCTACGACCAAAAAGGAATTCTGAAATGCGGCATTGAGCAAGCGTATTTAGACGGTAAAATTTCCTTTCGGAAGCCCATTTCCTGCTATCTCTATCCGATTCGCATCACCAAATACGATCATTTTGAAGCGCTCAATTACGATCGGTGGCACATTTGCAAACCTGCCTGTAATCACGGGCGCGAATTGGGAGTGCCGCTGTATAAATTCCTCAAAGAGCCGCTGATCACGAAATACGGAGAAGCCTGGTATGAGGAGTTGGTTACCAAAATCGAGAAAAAATAACTGCCGGGCAGCGTTCGAACTTATCACTTCAATCATTGACTCTGCACTTTAACCTTTTGCCTTACTGAGGTGGAACCCAAAAATTTCTTTGACGATGTGTATGATGTAGTCCGCCAAATTCCGGCAGGCCGGGCTACGTCATACGGGGCTATTGCATCTTTTTTGGGTTCAAAACTCAGCGCGCGCATGGTAGGATGGGCCATGAATGCCTGCCACGGTATGCCGGATGTCCCTGCTCATCGGGTGGTAAATCGAAACGGAGCACTGTCGGGCAAGGCTTTTTTCGGCAGTCCCACGGCCATGCAGGAGCTTTTGGAGGCCGAAGGGGTGCGAATAGAGAACGATAAAATCGTCGGTTTTAAAAAAGTGTTTTGGGATCCGGGCATCGAATTGTTGTAATTGGCACGAATTATGTGCAGTCAGGATAAAAGCCTGATAAGATGCGTCTTTTTTTAATATTCCTCTTCTGTTTTAACGGTGGTTGGGCGTTGGCTCAATCTACGCAATGGGCATCGAAAGTGCTCGGTTTCTCTTCAGAATTTACAGAAAGTAACGGTCAGCAATACCGAGTCTCACAAATTTTAGGTAAACCCAACAAACTTCCGCAGGCAGAAAGCGGGGCGTCGGCTTGGCGGTCGGCCCAACCGGATGCGGGGGAGGAGTGGATCAAAGTAGGTTTTGAAACGCCCATGGAGATTCGCCAAGTGGCTATTGCCGAAAATTTCGGAGCAGGGTGTGTTACGAATGTGGTGGCTTTTGATACCCAAAACAAAGAATATACCCTCTACAAGAGCAAACCCGAAGCGACAAAACGCGGCGCGGGAATGCACCGAATATGGCTTCCGCAGCTTACCTCTTTCAAAGTGGCGGCCATTAAAGTAGTATTGGATACAAAATTGGCAGAAGGGTGGAATGAGTTGGATGCTATCGGTATTTCGGCTTCTGAAAAACCCGTAGAGGCCGAGATCAATTTGGCTAAAAACGTTCCGAAAGAACTGAAAAAAGAAAATTTAGGACCGAATGTCAATTCCAAAGCCAATGAAGTAGCGCCGGTTATCTCTCCCGACGGAAAGACCATTTATTATACGCGTTTTGACCATCCCGAAAATTTGAAAGCCCGGGAAGACTACGACGTATGGTTTGCGGAAGAGAAAAACGGGGTTTGGCAAAAGGCTCGTAATATGAAAAATCCGGTCAATAACCTTCAGGAAAACTCGATCTGTTATATCTCTCCGGATGACCGCACAGCTTTGCTGATGAATATTTATCACCCCGACGGACGACTGACCAAAGGAGTTTCGGTCAGCCGTAAGAACAGTACCGGATGGACCTTCCCTCAGGAGTTGCCTCTCCAAAGCTACGTCAATGAACACCCGTTTTCGGGGTTTTATATCGGGCCTAACGGCAAAGTGATGATTCTGTCGCTTCAGGATGCCAATACCAAAGGAGGAGCCGATCTGTATATTTCCTTTCCGGAGTCCGACGGTACCTGGTCGGCTCCCAAAAATATGGGAGTCGATATCAATACAGCCGATGATGAGTTTACGCCTTTTTTGGCTACTGACAATCGTTCGCTTTATTTTACTTCCAACGGACGCAGCGGTTACGGAGAAATGGATATTTTCGTCAGTCGCCGTTTGGATGATACGTGGATGCATTGGTCGGAGCCGGAAAATTTGGGCCCGGCCTTCAATACTCCCGATTACGAAGCCCATTTTACCATTCCTGCTTCCGGAGCCTATGCTTATTTCTGCTCAGCGGAAAATTCCTTAGGTGAGTTTGATATATTTCGCATGAAATTACCCGACGCTATCAAACCTGTGCCGACCGTCATTTTACAGGGAATCGTGTTGGATCAAGTCACGAAGAAACCCGTGGCGGCCGAGGTCATTGTGGAAGATCTGGACCAAAAGCAAGCGCCGCAACGACTGGATTACGACCCGGCAGTGGGCGATTTTAAATTGGTGTTGGACACCCAAAAACAATACGGCCTGACCGCGCAACGCAAAGGCTATCAGGCGGGCGGCATGGTGATTGATCTGACCAAAGAAACTCAATACCGTGAACTGCGTCGCGAAGTACTGCTTGCCCCGATTGAGATCGGGCAAAAAGTGACACTCAATACTATTCGATTTTCACAAAGTAAATATGATCTGCTGCCGGCGTCGTTGCCCGAACTCGATCGAATAGCCCAAATGATGACCGAGAATACGACGATGGAAATCCTCCTGGAAGGCCACACCGATAACGTGGGCGATTTTGATGCCAACGTTCAGCTTTCTAAAGATCGGGTGGAAGAAGTAAAACGATACCTTATTTCTAAGAACATTGCCGCAGCTCGTATTCAAACCAAAGGGTACGGTCCTACGCGCCCTGTCTCTGTCAACACGACGGAAGAAAGCCGCAAACAAAACAGACGCGTAGAATTCACGATTTTAAAGAAATAACAGGGTTTATTAGGCCCGTTGTGAGGCAGGTTGTCTTAGGTTCGGATACTCTTAATGACCATTTAATCTTTGAATAATTATAGTTAGCTCTGCGACTGCTTTGCGGCGTTTTTAAATGTATTATTGAACAAAAAACAGATATTGCTTGTTTTGTAACAGAATCTGTTTTATATTTGTCTATATCAATTCTCACTCTCACAGAGAGTTCTTTCTTTCTTTTGTACATTTTTCGTATTCAGCAGCTATAGACGCATCGGCTACCGAAAAACTCCGGCAACAACTTCCTTAAAATTTCCTGAAAGGAAAAACTTCGGTTTTACAATTGATCTGTTGTTGGAAAATCAATCACTGACACGTACGAAAATCAACGGCCGATCCTTTTGGATGGCTGCCAACACATCACTCAAAATTTCTGCTTCATCATGAACCGCTTTTCAATCTTATATTTGCTTCAAGAGAAATACCGACATATCACTTACCCAACGCGTTCGGAAGCGTACGCTGCTTTAGAAAATTTTTCGGCACACCATTCGGGTAATCCCATTGGAGTTTACGATGCCAAAACAGAGTTGTTTTATTGGGAAATACCTCAATTTGAATACAACAAAATGAGTATCGCTGAGCAAGGCAAGCGGGGCAATGAAGTGATCAACATCATTCAGGAACTTCGCAGCCGGGAGGAGGCGGAAGGCAAAGACGAAACTTTACGGGAAGGAGATGTGATGATGCGCCCTTTGCCCTTGTCTATTCCTAAATTGACTTTGCCGTTTTATCACGTCAAATTGGCGGAGGTTCCCAAAAAACAAAAACGGCGGGCCAAAGCCCGTCGTCAAAAATCTCTTTTGAAATAAGGACGGGGTGTTCCAAGCTTCACTGCTGCCCGGAACACCCCTTTATTTATTCGGTATCTACCTCAATCGTACCCTGTAAGTACAAACGTACTTGACCCGCTATTTCTACGCGGTTGCCCAGCAGTTTGGTTTTCAAAACACCGCCTCGGGCAGACACCTGAAGAGCACTTAACTCGTTTTTGCCTAATTTTTCGGCCCAATACGGGGTGAGTGTCGTATGGGCAGAGCCCGTAACAGGATCTTCGGCAATGCCCGATTGGGGAGCAAAAAAGCGCGAGACAAAGTCGGCAGAATCTCCTTTGGCCGTCACAATGACACCGCGCGCCGGTAAGGTAGAAAGCAGAATGACGTCAGGCTGAAGCGTACGCACTTGTTCTTCGGTCTCCAAGACGGCCATAAAATCGCTTTTCCCCCGCAAGATTTCGACAGGCACATTATCTCCTAAGGCTTCTAAAAGGGCGGGTGGCGCTACCAATTGTTTGTGTATTTGATCGACGGGAAAATCCAAAATAAGCCAATCGCCTTCTTTGCAAACGTTCAATTCACCACTGCGTGATTCAAAACTGACACGATCGTGCGGATATTCCTTCAAGAAAAACAGCACGTAGGCTGTAGCAAGGGTGGCATGTCCGCACAGGTCTACCTCTACCGTAGGCGTAAACCAACGAATATGAAACCCGTTTTCGGTAGGAACGTAAAAGGCAGTTTCGGCTAAATTATTTTCGGCAGCGATGGCCTGCATGGCAGCGTCAGGCAGCCAAGAATCTAACGGAACGACGGCGGCGGGATTTCCGCCGAAAATTTTATTACTGAAAGCGTCTAATTGAAAAATAGGTAATTGCATAAAGAAAATGCCTGCCCGACCTTATTGGGCCTTAGCCGTGTATTTGCCGGGGTAGGTCTTTTGTTGAAACTGATCAAAAGGTTCTTTTTGGTGGTTATTATCACCGAAATAGGCCAATACCTGATGGAATACACGCGGCTCCAAATAGCCGGCGATCGGTTGGATCAGGTTCATTTTTTCATCCATGATGACCGTAGTGGGGTAACCCGTTACTTTGCCGTTCATCATGCTTTTGAAAGAGATTTTGCCAAACATCACATCCGCATCTTTCTCGGGATTGTATTTGACCGCGTAAAATTTCTTATTGGTAAAATCAATCACCTCCGCGTTTTTAAACGTGTTTTTGTCCATCACTTTACACCAACCGCACCATTCGGTATACATGTCAATGAATACTTTGCGAGGTTGTTTCTGATTGCGCTTGTAGGCTTCTTCCAAGGTCAACCATTGGATTTTAGCTTCTTCTCCTTTCGGTTTTTGCGGTTTGAAAGCCATCAGACTTACCAGCAAGGCAGCAAATACGGCGACGATTCCTATCTTTTTCATGCGATTAGAGTAATAGTTTGACTTAAAGTTAACGGATTTTTTTATCAATTTGTTCCAAATGCTTTGACACAAATACCGCGCCATTTTTAGAATGTGCCAACGTATTTGTTTGCCTTTGAGCTCTTTGCAGATTACCGGTAACCCGACTCTATCGCTTTTTCGAAGACTTTTTGCAGTTTGCGGTAGATACGGGTTTTGGAAGGATTAGGGCGGTAAGTTCCGGCAAAACGAACGTATTGATGTACGCCGTTTTCTAAAGTATCAATGTGGCCTAACGATTTCATCGCCATCAAAACGGCTCCCAAGCAGCCGCTTTCGTTGCTTTCATTGACCCGTACGGGGGTATTAAAAATATCGGCCACGAGTTGTACCCAAAAAGCCGAACGGGTAAAACCGCCGTTAGCGTGTAAAATTTGGGTTTTGTGCAGTTGGCTGTCAATGATTTGACGAATTTGGTTGAGATTCATTAATACTCCTTCCAACGTAGCGCGGGCCAGGTGGGCCTGTGTATGTTGCCAACACAGCTGTTGATAGCTCCCTGTGGCGTGGGCATTCCACACCGGGGCGCGTTCTCCCAACAAATAGGGGACAAAGAGCAAGTCTTCCGCCCCGGCGGGGGCATTTTCGGCCAGGGCAAGCAGTTCGCCGGAGTCTTTCAGCAAGAGGTGTTTAGAGAGCCATTCCAGTACATTACCGCCGTTGTTGGTAGGCCCGCCCGAGACGTAGTGGGTCTTGTCTAAAACGTAGGTAAACAGTCGTTGCCGGGCATCGCGAGCAGGGGTAGCGGAAGTTTGCCGTACGGCTCCGCTTGTGCCGATGGTCAGCGTGGTCACGCCTTTTTCTAAAGCACCTGAGCCCAAATTAGCCAAGCAGGCATCACCGGCACCGATAATGAAGGGGGTGCCGGAAGGCAGGCCCAACGCTTTGCAGAGGGAGGGCTTGGTCAATTTTTCGGAATGATAGCCCGAGACAACATCCGATAAATGAGAGGAAGAAATGCCCGCATACTCCAGCGCCAACGGACTCCATTGAAAGCGACGATTGTCGAGCAATGCCGTGCCCGACGCCATCGAATAATCAATTTGAAATTTATCAAATAAGCGATACCAAATGTATTCTTTTTGAGAAACAAAGCGACTGATCCGTTGAAATAGAGTCGGTTGTTTTTCCCGAAACCACACTATTTTGGTCAGAGGAGCATACGGATGCGGCGGGATGCCCACTTTGGGATACAACCGGCGAACGATAGGGTCGGTTTTGAGCGCATCGGCTTGGGCTTCGCTGCGGTTGTCGGCCCAAAGCAGCGAACGGGTTAAACGCCGATTGCGGGCATCCAACGGAATGACGCTATGCATAGCCGAACACAAACTTACGGCTTCCACCTTGGCATTTTTGTAACTGAGTTGGTCGGTAACCTGCCGCAGTACGTCTGCAAACAGGCGATAGATTTGATCGGGGTCTTGCTCTGCATAGCGTTGATGCGGATAATACGTTACACACGTACCCGAAGCATGGGCCACTACTTCGCCCGCCTCATCAATAGCTGTTGCTTTTACGTTGGTTGTGCCGATATCTACTCCGATCCAAGTGTTCATATAACCTCGCCCCCGACCCCTCTCCTGTGAGAGAGGGGAGTTATTTAGTCATAAATAGGTAAATTCAGATTTTATTGATTTAAGTGGGTTTCGGGCAAATCTGCCCGATAAGTAATTGTGCAAAAATAGACTTTCCAAGTTTTATGCCTATACCTTTGATAATCAATAGAATTATACACTTGGAAAGTCTCAGTTAAATCTACCTAATTACTTAAGTAATTGTGCAGATTTAATATAGATTTTAAGTTGATTTAAGTGGCTGATAAACAATAAAATCCACTAAATCCATTTGGCACTAATCCTTATTCCTCAATCGGCACGTTGCGTTTGAAAGCAGCGCCGAAATCAATCAGGGACTCTGTTTTTAACACCCCCGGAATGTGGTCTATTTTTTCGTAAAGCACCTTTCGCATGTGTTCATTGCTGCGAGCGACGATTCGAATATACAGCGTGTATTTGCCGGTGATGTAATAACATTCGGTGACTTCCGGGATTTGCTTGAGGGCCTCAATGATCTTCTCTGAATCAGAGTCTTCTTTGAGCATGATACCCGTAAAAGCCCCCCATTCAAACCCTAACTTTCGTTCATCCAAAACAACGGTAGTGCTTTTCAGGATGCCGATACGCTTCAACTTCCCGACGCGTTGGTGAACCATCGTGTTGGAAATCTTCAAGTCGTCGGCAATCGCCGAGTAAGCTTTGCGGGCGTCCCTTTCCAGTTGCTGCAAAATCAAACGGTCGAATTCGTCTAAAGGCTCTTCCATAGGCGAAATTGGTTGATAAAGAGGCTGACACCCGCGGCATCAGCCTCCGATACGTTTATTTAGGGTCCAATGCTTTTTTTACCCGGAACAAACAGTCCTGTAAGTGATATTTGGTCATTTTGTCGGTTGTTGCCGGAATAGCGGCCTGTAACTCATTTTGTAACAAGTTCAAATGAGCGCGAATCATCGTTTGAACGTCATTTTTGCGCGGATCCGTCGCAGGGGCTACCACGGCACCGAACACTTTAGCGGTAGTCGTGGATAGGGCAGGAGGACCGGCGGGGGCATTGAGGGCCGCAGCCATACGTTCTACGTAGATCTTTTGCAGGTTGCGTCGGTGGGCGTCCGCCGGTTTACGGGTTTTCAGTTCTGACCAAATACCCGTCCGTACATCCGTGAAAAGTTCGTCAATCGAATAGGCGTTGGCCGTCTTTTCGGCAGTTTCGATCAACCGCTGCAACCGGTCGGAGTTGAATAAGCTCGTCAGCGTTGTTTCCTGAATTTTTGAGATAAAATCTACCCCCATATCCGGGCGGATACGATTCATGATGTTGGCATCCAACAACCAGGCGGGGGTGGTAAACAATTGGGCATTCAGGAAGGCAACGGCCTCTTTTTGCAGTTTTTTAGGTGTGGGTTCATACACGATTCCGTCCTGATCCATGGATTTCGGGGTTTCGTAAATGCCGCCTACGTATTTGGTTACGTGCCCCATATACCGACGATACTGCGTGACGATCTCGTTGTAGCTTTCTTCCAACATTTCGTAATCCTCCGCTTCCTTTTTGGTCCACTCCATCAAGTTCGGCACAATCCGTTTGAGGTTTTTGATGCCGTAATCGCTCGCGATCATGGCGTTGTCGCCGATGTCTTCATTTTGCGAACGCGGGTCATAGGGGTTGGTCTCGGTCAGGAACCACAGACGACGATTCGGCAGGGCTTTTTCTTTGTACCATTTGTTCAGAATGACCTTGTCTTCGTCGGGAGTTTTGGTGTCGTAAATAGGCTTGTAGGCCCATTCGATGGCCCAAATATCATAATCTCCGATGCGGGGGAAGAAATCCGTAACACCGTCTTCGGGCTGCGCTACGTAGTTGAAACGGGCATAATCCATGATAGAAGACGTATGTCCGTTTTTGGTAATGAAATCTTTATCGCGCAATTTTTCCACGGGTGTCGCGGTAGAGGCCCCGTAGTTGTGACGAAGCCCCAGCGTATGACCTACCTCGTGCGACGAAACAAAGCGGATCAGTTGCCCCATGAGTTCATCGTCGAATTTGTTCTTGCGGGCGCGCGGGTCAGCCGCGGCGGCTTGGGTCATGTACCACTTTTTGAGCAGTTTCATCACGTTGTGATACCACCCGATGTGGCTTTCCAGGATCTCGCCCGTGCGCGGATCGTGTACGTTGGGACCGTAAGCGTTCTCGATGTCAGACGCAAAGTAGCGAATGGCGGAGTAACGGGCATCTTCCATGCTGATCGTGGTGTCGTTGTCGGCCAAAATTTCACCGCGAATGGCATTTTTCCAGCCCGCTTTTTCAAAGGCGACGTTCCAATCATCTACGCCCATTTTCAGGTACTTACGCCATTGAACCGGCGTGGCAGGGTCAATATAAAATACGATGGGTTTTTTAGGCTCGATCAATTCCCCCCGTTTTTGGCGTTCTTCGTCGGCTTTGTTCTTGGCTTCTAACCGCCAGCGTACCACAAAGGTCTTGTCGTCGGTCCGTTGGGAGTTTTCGCCGTAAACTCTATAGCCGTTGGCAAAGTAACCGACGCGCAGGTCAAACAACCGTTGCTTCATCGGAACGGCAGGCAAGGCAATGAAGGAGGTGTTCAGTTCCATCGTGACAGCTCCCGCAATGGAAGCTGCGGGTAAATTGACCGACGGAATCGGGCTGGGGGTACCCCCGCCGAAAGTCGGGGTGGGCGGCGTGGCACCGTAGGTTTTCACCACCTTAACTTCCGTATTGATCGGAAACGTTTTGATGTTTTGAATGTACGTCCGATCGCTTTGAATCGTCGTCAGTTTATACGCTTGCCGAACCAACGGAGACATGGAGATAACGGCATTGTCGCTCTTGAAAAAGTCGGTGACTTCAATGACCAACGACGTATCTTTCCGAATGGCCTTGATATCAAACGCCATGGCGATCGGGTCTAAGTTGGAATTGCGTACGGCCTTATAAATGGGCGAGTTGGTATCTTCGCTGACGTTGATAAAAGCCACCGAACGCATAAATACTTTGTTTTCGGGCCCTTTTTCAAAGCGAACCACTTGGCGATTGAGCAATTCGCCACCGTAAGCGGGCAATCCTACCGAGCCGGGGGTAGTGCTTGATTGGGAAAGACGGGTCACCGCCATCATTTCACGGCCGAGGAGCGAATCCGGCAGTTCGAAAAAGTACTTTTCCTCTACTTTATGTACCGTAAATAATCCTTTGGAGGTTTTGCTTTTGTCGGTAATAACTTCTTTGTAAGGTTTAGGTCCGGTTTTGGGAGCCGCCGGCGGTGTGGCAGCAGGAGTAGCGGAAGAAGCCGGGGAGGCGGGTGGAGTAGAGGGTCTTCTGTCTTGGGCAATGGCCGTTATACTCAGTACACAGGCCAGAAATAGGAGCTGTTTACGCATGAAAGGGGAAAGTTAATTTGGGTTTTAGTTTTTAAAGAATGGGACTTGTTGACTTATTTCGGGTCGAAATTAATTAATTTAACGCATAAGAAATTGAAAATAAGTTAAATTTTACTTTTGAAAAAAATGAAATTATTGATTCACCATTACTGCTGAAGATCATGACTGCTGAACTCACCCAAGCCGAGTACCTGATCGGTCTCGAAAAACAATACGGAGCTCATAACTATAAGCCGGTGCCGGTCGTTATTGAGCGCGGCGAAGGCGTGTATGTGTGGGATATCGAAGGCAAACGTTATTTTGATTTTTTGTCAGCTTACAGTGCCGTCAATCAGGGACACTGCCATCCGCGTATCGTCGGAGCACTGATGGCGCAGGCCCAAAAACTGACCCTGACTTCGCGAGCATTTCATAATTCCGTGTTGGGAGAATGTGAAAAATTTCTGTGTGACTATTTCGGTTACGATAAAGTATTGATGATGAACTCGGGCGTGGAAGGCGGCGAAACGGCCCTGAAACTGACGCGCAAATGGGGGTATTTGGTTAAGGGCATTCCCCAAAATCAAGCCAAAATGGTGTTTGCCGCGGGTAACTTTTGGGGGCGCACTTTAGCCGCTGTTTCGGCCTCGACCGACCCGGAAAGTACTGATGATTACGGCCCGTTTTTGCCGGGATACGTCATTGTCCCTTATAACGATTTGGACGCCTTGGAGCAAACCTTCCAAGCTGACCCCCACATTGCCGGTTTTATGGTAGAGCCGATTCAGGGGGAAGCGGGCGTAGTGGTGCCCGATGAAGGTTACCTGCGCGGCGTGCGGGCCCTGTGTACCCAATACAATGTGCTTTTCATTGCGGACGAAGTACAGACCGGTTTAGGACGCACCGGCAAACGCCTCGCCTGCGATCACGAAGACGTAAAGCCCGATATTTTGGTGTTGGGAAAAGCCCTTTCGGGCGGGGTATATCCGGTATCGTGTGTGTTGGCGAGCGATGAGATCATGCTCACCATCAAACCCGGGCAGCACGGTTCTACCTACGGCGGCAATCCGCTGGCGGCAGCCGTGACGGTGGCGGCCTTGTCGGTGCTGAAAGACGAGCAGTTGGCCGAGAATGCCGAAAAAATGGGGGAGATTTTCCGAAACAGAATGCGAATGTTGCAACAAAAAACGGATTTGATTCAAACCGTTCGCGGCAAAGGTTTGCTTAATGCTGTTGTAATCAATACCGACGAAAAAAGCCCCTTGGCGTGGCAGCTTTGCCTGAAACTCAAAGACAAGGGCTTGCTTTGCAAACAAACCCACGGCAATAAAATTCGCTTTGCCCCTCCGTTGGTCATTACCGAAGACCAATTGCACGCTGCCTGTGACTTGATCGAAGAAGTGATTTTGGGAGTATCGGTGGCTGTTTAGCTTCCTTTCTTTGTGAAACGAAGCCTTATAAAGCCCTATTTTGAGGCCGGGCGAGCTGCTTGATTCACTGAAAAGGGAGTACTAAATAAGTAATGAGGGAAGAGCGTCAGCCTCAGTCAAGTGGTAATTTTGAGTCGCCGAACTTAAGTGACCCATGATGTTTTATCCACCTAACGGCCCTGACTATGGCTGCTCAACTATACAGGGCCGTTCATTTGGCCGGTAGTGCAGCAAGTGAGTATTCCGACGTTAGCAGCACTTTGCGGAGCTTGGGACAAAAATGCGCCTCGTCTTACAGCGGATGAAATTCGTAAAACAGCATGGCAAAGAAAAATAAGGTAGTCATTATTGATAGTTGTGTTGTATTTGATTATTTGAAAGGCAGCGAATTGGTACGTTCTGAGATTTTTGAAAAAATCGGAGTGAATAATGCTTTTGTCAGTACCATTACTATTCTTGAAACTTACTACGGTATGTTGAAAAGAGAGGAAGCCGATACGCGGTCATTCTTTAGATAAATGAATCATTGTCACCCTTCGGAAGACTTCGACCAACGGGATCTGTAGAAGGCGTATGTTTTCTATAACCTTCGTCTTCTTACCTGTTGCTTAGTAATAGTATAAAAACAATGCTCCTGAGATTTATAATGCTGATGCAATGTACTTAGCAGTAAGTTAGCAATCGTTTCGTAGTCGGGTTGGTCGTAACGAAGCAGAGCAACCGAAACGTTTTTACTATTTTGAGCAAACACGATATCGCCGAAATCTTTGTCTTCCGTTACAATTAACGCATTTCTATCAATAGCTATCTTTGTAACCTCCATGTCAGTAATACCTGCGAAATGTTCTCTTACTGAAAAAATCTCTTATCCGCTCTCTTTAAGTAAGTTAATTCATCGTTGCGAAAGATTTTCGTCACATACAATCATGCGGCCAATATGAAGTCTTCGTTAGCAATTACATCAGCGGCATAAGCAAGTGCCGCTAAGATTTGCTCGTAGCGCAAGTGTGGATAATCTTCCAACAATTGTTCAATGGTATGTCCTCCGGAAAGTTTTCTAAGGATAAGCTCCACAGAGATACGAGTTCCTTTCAAAACAGGCTTACCCAACAACACAGCAGGATTACGTTCAATTAATGGATGATGGTTTATGGTTTTGTTGATTTAATGAATGCGACTAAAATTACTGTTTTTCCCATTTTAAAAGAATAACAATGCTAAAATTTGCCAATAGAGTACCATAAGTCATGCGATAATAGTCACAGCCCGGACTGTCACGAGACGCGAGCGGCTGCGGGTTCTGATTAAAATATTCATTACTATTATGAACAAAAGTCAGCATATAATTGGCATCTTTGTATGAATAATGCAAAACAGAGGCACAGCCATGAACGCAGTATCAGCAAAACATAAGAAAAAAATAGCTAAAAATACCTCACCGTCCATCTTCGATGTAATGAAACGTAAGTTGGAGGAGAAGGAAGCTATTGACAGGTATTACAGGGGTGAAATCACCTTAGAAGAATTGTATGCAAGAGGAATTAAGTTTGTACAACCCCTATAAGTAAGAAAGAAAGAGTAGTACGAATGCCTTAGATTATACTTTTGTTACTGACTTTGGAATCAAATATCAGGTTTACTTCATTTATTCTCAGGGCGATTTTCCCGCACATCCTCACTTAGACAATCAGACGTACACCTTTGGGTTCGGTCCATCGGTTAAGCATTCGAATCCTTTACCGGTAGCCCCAAGAGCAGGAATCGACAAAAGGGTAAAAGATACCATCATAGACATTCTGCGCAAGATACTACAGGCTGATAAGGATATGGCATTGTTGTACATCTGCTCATCGGGTGGAGACAGGCAATCAGCAGCACGAAATAGATTATTCAGCGCATGGTTACGCGAAAAAGACCCCAAAGCGTTGTTCGGCCTGCAAATAATCGTATATACGTTAAATGTAGATGATACCTACCTATCTGTTTTGGTACGTGATGACAATGAATATTACACCGATTTTAAAGAGGCTATCACTATTTTCAAGAATCAGATAAAGAATAAATAGGTAAACAGTCAATTCCATTTATTGAACAAACACGCCGTTCTCGGCACTCCCCGTGTTAAAAACACTCTCTTTATAAAAAGGTCGAAGTCCCCCTTCGGAAGACTTCGACCAACGGAGGGAATGGGAAGCTTTTTACTACTTCCTTTGTCATGCCGTAGGCATCTAAATCCTTTTTTATTCCGAATGAAAGTACTGTGGGACACTGCTAAAGAAGCAAACACAGATAAGCAGAAACGGTCGGAAGCCTTGTGATAGTCATCACGGCGCGGGTCACCCCATCGCGGGGCGCGAGCGACCGTGGGAAGGGGTAAAGCTGTATAAACCTAAAAAATTGTAGCCAAAAACAGATTATTAGCCCAAAAACACGCTGTTTTTGGCACTCCCCGTGTTACAAACACTCTCTTTATAAAAAGGTCGAAGTCACCCTTCGGAAGACTTCGACCAACGGGGGGCTTAAAAATCTAAGAGATTTTTGAATTGTAAACGAATCCTCCACTTCGTCTTTTTTCATTCAATGTCTGCCCAACATTTGCATTGCCGCAACTAATTGCGGCAATGTAACTTACTTATGAAATGAAAGTTGCGACAATGCACCTAATTTTAGGTGCATTGTCGCAGCAGCTATAATTCCAAATCATCTAAGGGGCTTATAATCTTTTGCTTGGCTTTATTAGTGACATGGGTATAAATCTCTGTAGTTTTAGGCGAATTGTGACCCAATAATTCTTGAATATAGCGTAAATCCGTACCCTTTTCAAGCAGGTGCGTAGCAAAACTATGCCGAAGCGAATGCGTAGTATATCTGCTTCCAATACCTGCTTTATCAGAAGTGTTTCTAAATATCATTTGTACACTTCTATCGGAGTATTTTTCGCCTGTTTGCCCCTCAAAAAGCCAATGCTTAGGTTGATACTGTTTGAGATATTCTTTCAGTTCGGTTATAAGTCGTTCAGAAAGTAGGGTATATCGGTCTTTTTTGCCTTTCCCGGCTTTGATAAACAATTGTTGGCGTTCAATTTTCAAGTCTTCGATAAGCAGATTAGTTACTTCTCCTAATCGAAGCCCTCCTGAATATAATAACATAAGGATACAACGATGCTTTAGATTTTCACAGGATTTAAGCAGTCGAGTTACCTCTTCCTGACTAAGTACATTAGGCAACCTATCTGCTTTTTTAGGCGAAAGCTCGTAAAAACGTTTAGGCCGTTTAAGTACTTGTTCAAAATAGAATTTTATGGCATTAAGTGCCTGTTCTTGTGTAGATTCACTCCATTGTTTCGTTTCTAACTTATGCAATAGGTACTCTTTTACTTGCGGTTCATCCAAGATTTCCGGAGCTAAATCATTAAAATAACTCAAAAACATCAACAAGTGATTTCGGTAGGATTTGATGGTTCGCCAACTGTAACGCTTTATTTGAAGCAGTTCTTCAAAACGCAATAAAGCTTCTTGGTGATTGGCCGAAAGCGGATGAAATGGTTTATTAGTGGATTGGGTAACTTCTGATTTTTGACCTACACTAACCGAGGTATTGCCGAAAATCGCTTTTAAGTGCCCATAAGCTTCTTTGGTGTAGGGAATTACCCATTGTCGAATTTCCGGTGACCACCAAGCTCCTTTTATTTGTTTCATTCGTTGAGGTAATTCCGGCACAAACCCTTTGGTTGTGATTGCAATATACCTTTTGCCTTGATATTCGTAAGGATATACAACCAATGCCATAAGAAATGAGGTTTAGCGCCTTAAATAGCATACTTTTTGGGTAAATGTCAAGCAGTTAGCGAAAAACTTATCAAGCGGTATTTTTAATCAAAAAAAGCGCGAGACAAAGCCCCGCGCTTGTGGTTATTTTAATCGTAAATCGGCTATTACCAATCGTAAATCAGCCTTACCCGATCGCTTCCGCCCCCGTATCTTTCCAGCTTCTTGAATTGGCCGAGTCAATGACCGCTTCGCATACCTTTTGGGTTTGGAGGGCGTCTTTGAAGGTCGGGCCGCAAGGGGTGCCGGTTTCGAGGCTTTTGAGGAAGTCGGCCACTTGGTGTACAAAGCTGTGCTCGTAGCCAATGCCCAAACCACCTACCCACCATTTGTTCATGTAGGGTTGGTCGCCGTCGGTCACGATGATGGAGCGCCAGCCGCGCACGATGGATTCATCGCGGTGGTCGAAGTATTCGAGGCGGTTGAGGTCGTGCAGATCCCAGCGGATAGAGGCGTCGGCCCCGTTGATCTCGAAGGTGTACAGGGCTTTGTGGCCGCGCGCGTAACGCGTAGATTCAAATAGTCCCAACGAGCCGTTTTCAAAGTGGCAGTGGAAAATACAGGCGTCGTCGATGCCTACCGGTTCTACTTTACCGGTCAATTGGTGCATCCGCTGTTTGATGAACGTTTCGGTCACGGCCGATACGTCGGTGATGGCGCCGTTGAGCCACATGGCCGTGTCGATACAGTGGGCGAGCAGGTCGCCTGTTACGCCTGAACCCGCGGCTGCGGCATCCATGCGCCACAGGCCCGTTCCGCCCTGCGGCAGGTCGGCACTGATGGTCCAGTCTTGGAGGAAGTTGGCGCGGTAGTGGAAGATCTTACCCAGCTTGCCCGAGTCTACAATTTGCTTCGCCAGCGAAACGGCCGGCAAGCGGCGGTAGTTGTACCAAACCGTGGTGGCTACCCCGGCTTCTTCGGCGGCTTTCACCATTTCTTCGCCTTCGGCCAAGGTGCGCGACAGCGGTTTTTCGCACAGGATCATTTTGCCCGCTTTGGCGGCGGCGATGGCGATCTCGGCGTGGCTGTCGTTGGGCGTACAGATGTCTACGGCGTCAATATCATCGCGCTCAATGACTTTTTTCCAGTCGGTTTCGTACGATTCGTAGCCCCACTGTTCGGCAAAGGCTTTTACATTGGCCTCATTGCGCGAGCAAACGACCTTGAGTACGGGCGTGTATTCCAATTCAGGAAAAAAGTTAGGAACGCGGTTATATCCGTTGGAGTGGGTACGGCCCATAAAGCCCGTCCCGATCAATCCGATTCTCAGTTGTTTTTTCATAAGCCCCCTTCCCCCAATGGGGGAATTAAAGTTTTTATTAATGGGTATAAAAAATTGATTAACAATGATTTTGTCATGCCGACCATAGGAGGCATCTAAATCCGTCGATTAAGATTCCTCCTGCCGTCGGAATGACAAAAAATCAGGCTTCGTACCACCCGTGCGCTTGACGGACTTTGATCATAGCAGCCAGAATGTCATTCCAGGTTTGCTGATTGTTCATGACCGCGTTGGGGAACATACAGCCATCCCAGCAAATGTGCCGGAAGGCTTTGGTTAGCTCACCGCTTTCGTCGCGCAGCCAAAGGCCGGCATCGTGCGTAATATCCAGCTTACCGTTGGGGTCGGTTGCCTGGCAGTGGCGGCCGGTTTTGTCGTGTGAGCCGGAGCCAAACACCGTTCCGTCGTTTTGAGCTACGTGGAAGTCAATGGTCCACGGGCGCAGTGCTTTGGTTAGAGTTTTTAGGGCCTCTAAAAACGTTGCACGGTCGCCCCACTGAAAATCTTCGGGCAGGATGCGATGTTCGGGTGCATTGTATCCCAACAGATACAGGGTGGTATGCGACATATCCGCCTGAAAGCCAACGTTTTTACGGTCAACGGCTTCGAGGGTTTCGAGCATGTATTTCCAGCTGTGCATACCGCCCCAGCAGATTTCCCCTTCGGCCGCCAAACGCTCGCCGTAGTCAGCGGCGATGTCGGCCGCTTCGCGGAAGGTTTGGGCAATGAGTTTGGTGTTACCCGCAGGATCAGCGGCCCAATCGTGCGGGCTGCTTGCCGAGTCAATGCGAACGATGCCGTTGGGACGAATGCCCATTTCGCGCAGTTTTTGACCAATGAGGCAGCTTTTACGCACCATTTCTACAAATTCGGCCCGTTGTTCTTTGGTCCCCATGGCAGGTCCGCCCCAAATAGGAGCGACCAAACTGCCGATCTCAAGGCCGTGAGCCGCCACTTTATCGGCCAGACGTTTGATGCCGTCGTCAGAAATATCGAGATCGTAATGAGGGTCAAAAAGTCCGAGATCGACGCCGTCAAATTTGACACCGTTCACTTCTGCAGCGGCGGTCATTTCGAGCATGGTATCAAGCGCAATGGCAGGTTCCGAATCGGGACCTTTTCCCACAATCCCGGGCCAGGTGGCATTGTGGAGTTTGGGATAATTATTTTCGGGCATGTTGATAAAAGTATTAAAGGTTACTGTTGACGTTAATTGTTATCTGTGTATCTATTAGCCGTATTATTTACCACAAAGAACTTTAAGAAGGCGTAAAGTACTCAAAGCAAATTGCTCTGTATTACAATTACTTAGTGTCCATTGAGCTATTCTTTGTGCCCTTTGTGGTTTAATATTAACCGGTAACGGATAATTTGAATTTTAAAAATTACAGCACCAGATCCGGGTTATTGGGACCGAAATGTTTCAGAATGACGATCGGGTCGTTGGCGGATGGATTGCTGATAGTTACCCCTTCCATTGCCGCTTTCTCGGTGACAAAAAACTCATCGTTGGTCAATTGTCCGTAACGGATCAACGCAGGCGTTTCGATGTCCCATACGCCGAATTTTCCGTGTCCCTGCATCACAATCATACCGTAAGCGGCGCTGTCTTTGATGGTAACGGTTTGTCCGGGGAATACCGTCAATTCTTTGGCACTGTATGCGGCCGATTTATAACAAATCCAGTTTTCTGCGTATCCTTGGGCTTGCATATCTTCCAACGGCTGTACGGGCTTAGGCATCATAAAGTGGTTGGCGGCAAAATTGGGATCAACATTGGCTTCCCAGTCAATCACCGAAACCAACTCGTCATAATCACCTATCTTGTCTTGCGGCGTGCCATTCCAAAGCAATTCTTCCGGTACAATGGCCTCATTGACAAGGCTTTGGTACATTGCAAAAATATCGGATGCTTTTTGTGGCTCGTAGGTACACAAGCTGCCCGGCGCGTGCAAAATACCCGGGGGCACGTCCCAGCCGGTACCCGGTTCTAATTTATAAGCTGACGAAAAATTGGTAATTTTGTTGTCACCTTTGTTGAAGTCCATCAAGCATTGCTTGATTTGTTCTTTGGTTGTACCTGGAGTAATTCCGAAGAAGGTATAAGGGAAATCACCACCGTGGTTGTTGAGTTGGGGAGGGAAATAATAGGCTTCGGGTTTTCCATTTTGCCCTACCAAAGCCGCCTTTTCGTCGTTGTGGTGAATATGGTGCGGCAAGGGGCCCATGTTATCAAAAAACTTAGAGTACATCGGCCAGCTTTGGTATTCGTTCCACAGGCGGTCACCGATGATTTCTCCTTTGAGTTCATCAATCATGTCTTTCAGTAAGACCTGCTCGGTTTGTCCGTTTTCCTGATACACCACTTTGCTCAACCCTTCATGTTCTCCGGTCAGCGGGCCGTTTTTGGCAGGAGTGGTGGACGATAACCAACGCTCGTCAATACCGCCGCGTACGCCGCCCAATACGTAATAATCGTCGGGGTGGAGTTTGATGCGCCGCCCGGGGACACAAAAAGAGCGGGGTACCCAAGTGGGGGCTAAACGTAAAATTCCTTTTCCCTGCGCTAACGCTTTTTCTGCTATACTTTGATTTGCCATTGTTTTTGGTTTGGTCGGTTGCCCTTGTTAATAGTTGTTTGTTTTAATTCCGGATCGGTCCGAGGTCGGCCGGTATAGGTTATAGTTTGATGACTTCCAATTCTAAATCGTAGGTCCGGGTTTCTCCGGGAGCCAAATGAATGAGCGTATCTTGGGCCCGGGCTTGGGCTTGCCCGATGGGCGGATTTGTGCCCGGTTCTAAGCCCGTTACGTATTCGCCTTTGCCCCAATGTTGCCAATTGGTCAGCCACGGTAATTGGCTTTTCGAAAACCGCAGCGACACTTCGAGACCGAGCGCGGCATTGCGCAACCCGCACGAGCAACGGCCGTCGGCATCGGCGGCGATGTCAATGAAGGCAGCCTCCTCGCCGCTGCCGCTGTGTTCGTCCAACGGAGCGGGGCAGCGATGAAAATCGTTTCCTTCTCTGAAAATGGGATTTTGTGGGTTACCGTCGCGCGACTGCCACTTTCCTTCCCAAACGATCTCCGTTCCTTCATCCGCCAAAGGCCAGCCGAAATTGCAATGATAGAGTAGCATGTGCGGCGCGGCGGTATTGCCCCGGTTGGTTACTTCGTCGTGAATGCGGATCACGGCTTGCCCGAGCGTACCGGAGATAGTCCGCCGTAATTCCAAGGCGGGGCCGAAAATGCGCGTTTGTTTGATGATACCCGTCAGGCTCATTTCCAATTTCCCGGCGGCCGGGTCAGGCTGAATAATGGACTCTATTTCGGCCGGTATGTTACTGATCAGGCCGTGGAGTCCTCGCGTGCCGAATTCGTCGGTTTCCGGACCGCCCACGTGCGACAGGCCGCAGGTGGTCAACAAGCCACCGCCAAAGGTTTGAAGCCAATCAATGCCGTTGTGGGAGAAAGGCTGCGGCGGAGTCACTCCTAACGGACTCAACCACGCCAAACTGTGTTGGTTGTAAAAAGCATCGGCAATGTCCATGGCCCGGTCAAGCACCGCTTTGTAGCGCAGTCCCGTCCCGGTGTTGATCCACGCAATGCGGGTTCCTTTGCCTAAGCCGTTGTCCAATACGGCCGTTTCGATACCCCCCCACTGGGCAGCATGGCCTATTTTATTTTTCCAAGGTTGCGTCATTGCATGGTCGGGAATCGGAATTCCAAAAGGTCTTTTAACCTAGGCAAAAGTCCGATGAAAACCCTATTTAATGTATTATTTCGACAAAAACTATTTATTTATCGGGCCAATCAGTGGCTCAACAGCCAATTTTTGACTCTTGGGTTAAAATCCTCCAATTGTTCAAAATGAAAAATATGGCCGCTTTTTTCGTACAGATACAGTTCGGCATTGGGTATCGCTCCCGTTACTTCTTCGGCCATCCATACCGGCGTAAAAATGTCTTCCTTCCCTCCAATCACCAGCGTCGGTTGTTGTACGGAAGGAAGATCAGGTAAGGCATTGTGGTTGATACAGGCGGCGGCTTGCCCTTCCAACCCATGAAGAGGTTGCGGAAACGGGTCAATGGCAGCCGCCTTGCGTCCTTCTTCCAGTTCAGCAGCAACTTTTTCGTTGTCCCACGAAGCTTTGGAATAAATCAGTTGTTGAATGTATAAACTGAATTCTTCGGGCCGGAATCTGGCTTTGCAATGCATCATGTGCTGAAAAATCGCTTTGGCGGCATTGTCGCAGCGCGCCCAAGGACACATTAAAACCAAAGAGCGTACTTTTTGGGGATGCCGAATCGCCAACTGTTGCGCAATAGTACTCCCCATCGAACATCCCACCACCCGCACCTTGCCCAGTTGGAGGGCGTCGAGCAGCCCGGCGTAGTCGTCAGCCATTTGAGCCGTGGTGTAGGGACCGACCGGCTTATCGGTCAACCCTACTCCGCGATTGTCACCGATAATGCACCTGAATTCTTTTTCCCAATACGAAGCATGGGGTTCCCATACCGAGCCCGGCGCGGTAATGCCCATGATCAACAGCAGCGGTTCGGCCGCGTCCGGTCCGCGCTCTTCGTAGTAAAAGTTGATTCCGTTGGTTTGTACAAAAGGCATATTTTTTAAGTGACGAATTTAGAATGACGATTTACGAATAATTCGGCTTTTGAATGTATACCCTATTTTTAATAAGACATTTTATGTTATAAAAATCTGAATAACAGAAACTTATATTTTTTTATATGCCTTATATGGTTTTAGTTTTACAAAAAGTGTCTCTACAAAACCTTTATTTCAAACCGGGGATCAGGTCATTCTGAATCCAGCGACCGTCGTGTAGGGTGACAAAATCGGGATCTTCCAAGGCTTCTTCTCCTTCGTCTTCGCAAATGATCCAACCGCTGTAATGAATGTCTTTCAGCCATTGGGTAATGGACAAAAGGTCTACTTTTCCTTTTCCCATCAAGGTAAACTCGGGGTTGCCGTTCCAATCTTTGTAATGTACGTGATTGATCAGGGAAGCATATTCTTTCATTTTACTGAGCGGATCCATGCCCCCGTTGATAATGTGCCCTACATCCGGGGTCCATCCCGTTACGGTCGTATCCAACGCTTCCAGCACCACTTTATAATCTTCTTCGGTACGTATAATCGACGTATGCGGGGAGTTGGGATGGAAGCTGCAAGGCACCCCTTTGTCTTTGGCTCTGGCCGAAACCGAATTGACGATATTGACCAAACTGCGGCGGCGTTCTTCCAAATTGTGGCGCCCCGTGGGGATTTGTACGGTGTTGAGCACTGCTCCCGGAAAACGCTCTAACAGACTGATCGCATTGTTGGCAATGACTCGTTCGCTTTGTGATTCTTCCGTTTCGTTCCATTCCAATGCCAAAGCCACGGCAGCCAACGCAATTCCCTGTTCTTTCAATTTGGCTTCCAAACGATCCGGGTCTGCCAACTCGCCCATCCAAGTAAAAATAGGCTGTATTCCCGTAAATCCCGCTTGGGCAATAATTTCAATCATGTGGCCTAAGCGCCCTTGATGCGTGGTACCGTTGCCGCTCATAAACCAAGTGTAAACCTCAGAACCAAAGCGAAAGGGGAGTTTTTCTGACATAAATAAATGAGCGTATTAGTGAATAAGTGATTTAGTGAATAACTGCTTGATAATCATTTTTACTTTTTCTTTACGATTTCGCCGGGCATAATCAATGAATCCCAGCCGGCTAAATCGGCAGGTTTTACGTTGGCTTTGTAACCGGTAAAGTTGAACGTAGTGGGCTTGTAGGGCCCTACAAAATCCACGTTGTTGTCGGCCTTGATTTCTTTTTCCATACCCATGGCCCAAAACATAGCATTTACGAGCATTCGACGAAACCCTTCGTTGAGAATATCCTCAGAGGCCCCGTGCGTGGTGGCAAAGGCTCGTCCGCTCTTTCCGGAAGGGATTCGGTAATTTTTCACCCAAGCCACCGGCAGTAATTCTTTGGTTTTATCGGGTTCTGCATCGACGGTCATTCCGTTGAGTACTTGCCCCCGCACTAAGACCGCAGCCTCGTTCGGATAAGCTGTATAACCGCCCGATTGTACCCACATGTCTTTCACTCCTCTCAAAATGGGGTGTTCCCGTTGGGTTGCTTCTATCCACAGTTTAGACGACTGTTTGTGGTTCGTGCCGTAGTGAGACACCCAGGTTTCGCCTAAAACCAATTCGCCGAAACCGTCTTTCCATTCGCTTTTGGGACCTTTGTAATTCCAGCCGTAATGTTCCCATTTCGGGTCATTTTTAATATCAAAAGCGTGGGTGGAGGTACGTAAGCCTACTACCGGACCGCCGCGTTTGAGATAATTGTCAATGTGTTGCATTTCATCATCTGCAAAATGAGAAAAACGGGTAAACATAAAGAGCAAATCGGCCTTTTCGAGCAATTGGAGCCCCCGCAAATCAGAGCCTCCGGGTAAAATGTAACCGTTTTCGTCTAATGCATAAATAACTGTACACGTAAACCCGTATCGTTTTGCCATGATTCGTGCCAAGGCAGGCAGCGTTTCCTCACCGCGGTATTCGTGGTCGGTAGCGATAAAAATAAGATGTTTCCCCACTCCGGGGCCTTTATCGCCTTTGTAAACAACACGATATTTGTTCAGGTCTTCGTCGGTGCCGACAGCCGTCTTTAGGGAGACGGGAACGTTCCGAACAACGATCGCACCCGTTGTTCCGCACAAAAGGAGGCTGAAAAAGAGTATCAAATGCCAACCGGATTTCATAAAAGGTGCAGTAGTGAAGCAATAAGAAAATTAAAGTCCGTGTTTAGCGCCCATGTGTCGGATAAATTGCAAACCCTGCTCGGCAATATGCCAAGGGTCGTTGTACTCACGCCATACGCCGATGGCATTGGCAAAATCCGGGTCATTTCGGGAGAAAGCTTCGATTGCCAACCACCCTTTGTATTCAATAGCGGCTAATCCGGCAAAGACGTTATCCCAAGGAATATGGCCGTCGCCCGGAGTGCCTCGGTCGTTTTCGCTGATATGCACGTGGCTCAGTACGGGTGCGATGGTTTGGAGGGCGGTTTCGTATTTCTTTTCTTCGATATTGGCGTGGTGCGTATCAAACATGGCCCGAACGTTAGGATGGTTGGTGGCTTTCACCAATTTCAACAGTTGGTCCATGGTATTGCAGAGATAGCACTCAAACCGGTTGAGGGCTTCGGGGGCCAAAATGAGATTGGCTTGGGCGGCGTATTCACCCGCGGCATGTAGTACTTCCGCCGCGCGAAGGTATTCCTCTTCGGAGGCCGGGCGGGCGGCAAAATGCGCATGGGCCGAATGATACGGCCCGCATAACACTTGAGAATTCAGGTCGTAGGAACGATCAATGACCCATTTGATACGATCCAATCCTTTGGCCCTTATTTCAGCCGATTCATTGACCGGGTTTTGATCGGGACTGACCACGGTAACGGTCGTTACTTCTAAACCTAAGTCGCGGGTAAACTGACCTACTTTTTTATACGCTGCTTCGTCGGGTGCCCCCACAAAAAACTCTACTCCATCGTAGCCTATTTTTTTCAATCTTTCCAGAATAGGAAACAGGTCTTCTGACATTCCCGCCGACCAAGCCAATACATTAAATCCGATTTTATTCATATATTTTGTGAAGCTGTTGATGCGAAGTTGTTGCTGATACTGACCGGCTTTGCGAATTCTTTTTTCTCAGTACCCGTTTTGAGCCTTCATTAAAAAATTATAATGTTTTCAAGCGAAGATTCCGGTACTGCACTTTCATGGGCGGCCCTACGTGTACCTGTACGCCCAAAAACCCTTTGGCTTTGCCGTTGGCTTGATCGTTGTCAGTGACATCACTCATCAAAATCCCATTGATGTAGTGTTGTAACCGGTTGCCTTTGACTACCAAATGAAATGAATTCCAATCTTCGGTTTTGATTTTGGTTTTGAGTGAATCGGTATTTCCCAATGAGCCCGTCACTTTCAGATCGGTCCAAGCGTTGCGTTGCACTTTGGCCCGCACCTGTTCGGGGGTCATATCGCCCGTTTGGGGGTTGATGGTTGTGATTTGTCCCCGGTAGGCCAAGGTTGTCCGTTTACGCTCTTCGTAATTTTGCCCGGTATAGCGATTTTGCCCGTCAATATCCGCTTGGTAGCCGCGCAACGCAAAAGGTACATCGGTAAGACGTTCGCTGCGGTAGTTGATGCCGGAGTTACCCGTTTTGGCAATGTTAAATTCCCCTTTCAGTTCAAAATCGGCCGGTTCGCCCCCTTTCCAAATAAGGAAGGAGTTGGTTTTCAACAGCGTAGCCGGAGTAATTTCGCCTACCAGACTGCCGTTTTCCACTCGCCAATAGGTAGGGTCGCCCTCCCAACCGTTCAGGGTTTTACCGTCAAAAATAGACACAAATCCTTTTTCGGATTGGTTGGTGTTGGAGACTTTACAACTTCCTGCCACGAATCCGATAAAGAGGATGCCTATCGGAAGCCATTTGTAACTGTACTGTTTGCTCATTTGCGTTGGCTTTTGAAATGGATTTTATATTTTAATACTTCATTTCGACTCTTAAGGGTTATGGTAGGTATCAACAAGAGTCAAATAATTATTCAAATATTTCTAAAAAGCAAATGAATTACTATCCTACACCTACCTGCTTGCTCCTTCTTTTTTGCGTTGAAAACCGGTATCCGGTTGGTTTTGAAATCTTGAAAATCAATCGTTTATCCGAAGCTGCATGTTGAAAATAAAAAAAAACGCTTCTTCGCAGGAAGATTCATTTTAACTGAAATCTACGGAAAAACGACCCCGTAACGGGAGTGAAGGAGGGTATTGAGGCGGGATTAAACAGCAATAAAGGGTAGGTTTCGAAAGCGACAAAAATTCCATCAGTAAGGAGCGGTTTAAATCCGGGCGGCAAAACAGCAGCCCTGTTTCCTTAGGGTGTAAAGTGTTTTACCGGCCGTTGCTACCCCTGATTTCTCCTTAAAAAACCCTTAAAATGAAGCCGGGAGCGAATAGCTCATCGAATGACCCATACTTTACCCCGTTGAACAGCCAAACCACCGTCTGTGTTGGGCACAATCTTGTAAGTATATTCTCCCGGGGCCACCCGATTTCCTAAATAACTACCGTCCCAAGGGTTTTGGTACCCTTTATCTTGGTGAAATACCACTTCACCCCAACGGTTGTAGACAAACACTTCGGCCTCCGGAAAGTGTTCAATATTACGAATTTCCCAGCGGTCATTCAAGCCGTCGCCGTTGGGAGAAAAAACATCCGGGATAAACAACAGATCCATAACCAAGACCCGAATGGAAACAGTAGAAACACAGCCGTTAGGGGCGGTGACGGTCAATTGGTAGGTGGTCGTTTGAGGGGCAGTAACGGCCGTTTGCAATGCGGTTGGGTCTGTTATTCCCAACGGCGGTGTCCAACGGTAGGTATAGCCGGCCGAATTATCCGCCCGGGCATTCAAAAAGCTTTCTTCATCTCTCAACTGCGTCACCGAAGCAGGTGCGCTGACTATGGGGGATGCTTTTACTTCCAAATACCGCGTTTTTTCTACGATACAGCCCCCGCCTACGGAGACCTCATAGCGGATCGCATGGCGACCTGCGCCCGCATTTTTGACGTTGACAAAATTGTTATCTACCCCCTCGCCGACAAACTTCCCGTTGGCCGGAGTGGCTTTCAACACCACGCGCAGTGAATCGTTATAACAGACCGATTGCAGCGAGTCAAATACTATGGAATTGGACGTTGCCAAAGTAAGCCGAACAGAGTCTGATAAAGCACTGCATCTTCCGTTAGAAACCTTGACCTGATAGTATCCCTCTTGCTTAGGATAGATCGTTTTTTGGTCTTTGGCAATGACCTGATTGCTTCGCAGCCATTCTATTGTGGACCCGGCCTGCAATTCGGTTTCTAATTTGACGGAATCGCGAACGCAGAGAATGTTTTTAGAAGCATTCAGCGGGGGTTTGGTCGGGCTGACTCCCGCTGCGACAATCACCGTATCTCGCGTAGGGCACAAATGGACCGGATCGCTTACTGAGACCACATACGTTCCCAATTGCTTTGTCGGCAGCGTATTTTTGGTCTCGTTCGGAAGGGAGGTTCCGTTCTTAAACCATTCATAGTTGAATCCCGTTCCGGCAGTAGCTTCCAGCGTTACCGTTTCACCGGTACATATTTTAACCGAATCGGAAGGAGTAAGTCGAGCGTTGGGCCCCTTGCCGGCAATTACTTTTACCAATTGCGAAATGGTATCAAGCGCACATTTTTTGGCAAAACTTGCCGACACTTGATAGTCTCCCAATTGGGTCACTTTCAGGGTGTTTGCTTTTTGGTCGGGGATATTGATGCCGTCTTTTTTCCATTGATAGGAAATATCGGGTAAGTTTGAAAAGCCTAAGTTGACAGAGCTTCCCTCGCACATTTCGACGATGTTGGCAGGCTGGGTTATATTGGTTCCCGCAAAAAGGGTCGGAACCGGGGGCGGTGTTCCGCTGCAATCAATGACTTTCAATTGAAAATCCCTTCTTACCGAACCTATTTTTAGTCCGTTTCTGTATTCTTCTACCAACACTGTAAATACAAATAACCCCAATCGGTTGGCTGTTACGGTCAATTGCCCGGTTTTGGAATCTACCGCTAAAGCGGGATTTCCCGGTATGATATTCGTTAATCCGAACCCTGTTTCCCAAATGATAGACGGATACGAACTGTAAGATTGCCCTGTTCCTTTGACGGAATTGTTGTCTACGTTCGTTGTATGCCCCTGCAAAGGAGTGACCAACGAGTAGCGAAGCTCATCACCGTCACTGTCCGTGGCTTTCATACTCATTTTGAAGGGCTTATTGATACAAATATAGTCTCCGTTCGGGATTCCGAAGTCCGGGGAGGAATTTTTGAAAAACTTACTGTTAGCCATAAGTGCCGGAAATTCAAGCATAAAGACCATCCCCACGCCCAGAACTTGCCTTTGAAGATTGTCAACCCCATCCGTACGGCAACAACGTTCCCATACAATATAATACCCCCCGGGATCATTATAAAGAGCCGGGTCTAAAACAATATCTCTGCTGTATTTAAGCTCCACTGTTTTAAGCCCTTGACTGCCGGCACAAGCTTCATTTTGATAGATGATAGGAGTATTTGTTTTTTGAAGCAGCTTAAACTCGGCCATGCGTACATGGTCTTTTTTGCGAAAAATATAGACATCGACATCCGGGTCATTGTTACCTGACTGCAGCGTATTGGCATCGGCATAAATGTTCAGTACCAATTGATACTGTCCTTGAACAGGCAATGCGATCATGCTGAAATCGCCGCCGAAGATATGAGCCGCCCGGCCGTTAAGGGCGGCAGTTCCTGCCAATAACCAAAGAAGTAGCACACGCCGGGTACACATTGGATTCACACATAAAGGGTTAGACAGTAAATAAGGGGAATTAAAATTAAGGAATATTTTGTAATAACATACGCAACGACTTATTAAAAGGTTGGAAAGACTCGGAAAAATACCACGAACGGCCTATTGTTAAAAGGCCATTCGCGGTAGGGGGCTGACCGTTTGTTCACAGAACTCTCCTTTTTCGTATTTAAAATGAGCGGCCATGGCGATCATAGCGGCATTGTCGGTGCAGTACTCAAAACGGGGAATGTAAACGTTCCACTGCTCTTTTTCTCCCATTTCTGCCAGGGCCTTTCGCAAACCCGAATTCGCCGAAACGCCTCCTGCGATGGCAATTTCCGAAATACCGGTTTGCTTGGCGGCTTTGCGAAGCTTTTGGAGCAACATTTTAATCAGCGTATGCTGAATACTCGCACAGATATCCGCTCTGTTTTCCTCGGCAAAGTGAGGGTTCGTTTTGACTTTGTCCTGCAAGAAATACATAACAGCCGTTTTAATGCCGCTGAAAGAGTAGTTCAGTCCGGGCATTTCGGAAAGCGGGAATGAAAAGGCCAACGGGTTGCCCTGTTGAGCGTATTTGTCCACCAACGGTCCGCCGGGATAGGGCAAGTTCAGCAGTTTGGCCGTTTTATCGAAGGCTTCACCGACGGCATCATCTTGGGTTTCACCGATGATTTCCATCTCCAAACTGCTTTTTACCAACACGATCTGGGTATGGCCGCCACTGACTGTGAGGCATAAAAACGGGAAGGAGGGAGTAGGGTCTTCAATGAAGTGGGCCAGCACGTGTGCCTGCATGTGATGCACCTCGATCAACGGAATATTCAACCCTAACGCCAACGCTTTGGCAAACGAAGCCCCTACCAACAAAGCCCCCAATAAGCCGGGTCCGCGCGTAAAAGCAATGGCATTTAGGTCTTTTTTGCTTACTTTTGCCTCGCGAAGGGCTTTTTCAACGACGGGTACGATGTGTTGCTGATGCGCACGAGAGGCTAATTCAGGAACTACGCCCCCGTATTTTTCGTGAATCACCTGCGTGGCTACAATGTTGGAATGGATTTTGCCGTTAGAGAGGACAGCCGCGGAGGTTTCATCGCAGGAGGATTCTATCGCTAAAATAGTTGTCATTTGTTCTGAAAATGTGTTAATTGGTGTCTGTTAAAGGCAGATGGTTCCGTTTCGCTCCCTTTAACTCATTAAGACAGTCTATGAAACGTACGCTATGGTATATTGTTAATACGCTGTTTATTCTCTTTGTCGTGGCGGTACTGCTGGCAGAGATGATAAGTTTGAGTGTACAATTTCCATTGATCCAAACTTCCCTGGTAGAGTACATCACGAAACGAGCTTCCGTCGAATTGAAACATCCTACTACGATAGGTCGGGTGAATATCAAATGGTTCAATGCCGTTTCGTTGGAAGATGTTAAAATCCTTGACCGTCAGAATCGCCCGATGATTCAGGTAAAACGGTTGGATGTCAATCATGATTTTTGGTCGTTGATTTGGGGCAAAGATAAAAAGACTTTCGGCACTTACCTCGACGAAGCTACCTTATACCAACCTTCGGTGTGGCTGATCAAGAACCCGAAAACGGGAGATTTGAACTTAGATGATTTCATTGCCCGCATTGAAGAACTGACCGCCAATCCGGATGCGCCCGGCGCGAAAGACCAAAATGTGCCGTTTTATATTCGAAAGGTACACCTCATTGACGGTTCTTTTCGCTGGGACGACCCGCGTGAAAGCCGTATGACGGGCAAAGTCTTTGATTACAACCATTTTACGCTGAAAGAAATCAACGGAGAGGCTAAAAACTTCATGGTTTTGGGGGATACAATCGCGCTTAACATCCGAAACCTCCGCACGTTTGATAAGCAAACCCATCTGACCGTCAAAGAATTAGATACGCGTTTTTTGTATTGCCGTACCAAAATCGAATTGGCCGACCTGCATACCCGTATCGGTAACTCCGTGATCGGCAATTACATTTCGTTCAATTATGATGCCCCTTCGGCTTTTGGTGAATTCAACCAAAATGTATTGATGCGAGCTCACATTGACAGCTCGCGGGTACGCTCGGAAGATCTGGGGTGGTTTGCCGATTATCTCTTTACCCTCAACGAAACGTGGCGGGTTCACGGCAATTTTGTGGGAACCGTCAACGATTTTCGCCTGACCGAGACCGACCTGCAATTCGGGAAGAACAGCCGTTTGCGCGGTAATATGGCCTTTAAAGGGGTGACGGAGTTTAATACCTCCCTTTTAGACTTTGACTTGAAAAATACCCGCGTGGATGCGGCCGATCTGTACCAATATTACCCTGAAAAATCATTTAACGACCTCGTGCAGAAATTTGGGGTAGTGGACTTTTCGGGTAAATACAAAGGAACCATTGACCGGTTCAAACTCAGCGGTGATTTCCAATCGGCTTTGGGACAGATCAACGTCAGAGAAATGGAAATGAATCTGGCGGCTGCCGTACCTACCTACTCGGCCGATATTAAAACCCAAAATTTTGAACTGGGAAAACTGTTGGATGATGATGATTTTTCCCAACTGGACATGAACGGAAAAATCAAAGGAAGAGGATTTTCGGTCAAGAATGCTTCGCTGGATTTGGACAGTCAATTGCCCCGTTTTACTTACAACGGTTACGATTATAAAAATGTCTACCTGAGAGGCAATCTGCAAAATAAATTTTTTGAAGGCTTGGTCAGCGTTCGTGATTCCAATTTATTGGCCAACGTGGACGGAACGTTTGATTTTTCGGGGGATAAATATTCGTATCATGCCATTGGGAAAATTGACCGTGCTAACCTGCAAAAACTTAATTTTACCAAAGACTCCCTTTCACTTCACACCGAATTGGACGTAAACTTGGAAGGAAATTCCATGGATGAGTTGGTGGGTCGGGCTAAGTTTTTAAACAGTTATGCTACGCTGAAAAAACGTAATTTGGTGGTAGATACGCTGCTGGTAGATTCCCGTCTGTCCGATGGCTTGCGGCAACTCTTTATTTCGTCCGAATTTTTCAATTTTCAGGCAGAGGGACGGTTTGAACCTACCAAAGCAGCGGTAGATTTGGCGCAGTTATTTAAAGAGTACGAAATGTACTTTTTCGGGGATGAAAATGCGCGGGCGGCGTATTATGAGACAAAGCAGCTGAAAAAGCCGATCGGTCGCCGATACAGTGTAGATTATCAGCTCGGATTTAAGAAAATGGATCGTTTTTTGGCCTTTTTGTACCCTGCCGGTTATGTGTCAAACGGGTCAAAAGCAGAAGGCGTATTTACCGTTGACAATACTTCGATCTTTTCGCTGACGGGTCAATTTGATACGCTCAAAATCGGCAACAACAGTTTTTATCGGTCCGACCTCGACCTGAATACGTCTAAGTTTACCAACAGTCCGGAAGTGCTGGCGTCGGCCATCATTAATTCTGAGCAGCAGAAGTTGGTGGGTATTGCGCCTACCGAAAAGATGGATATTGAAGCGGCTTGGGAAAAGGATCATATCGTTTTCAGAAGCAATTTACGGCAGCAAAATACCTCCAACCGGGCCACGCTTAACGGGGAACTTCGCTTTGCGGGCGATTACCTGTATTTGCAATTTAAAAAATCGAAACTGCGGCTGTTGAACGACGACTGGAATCTGGACGCTAACAACCTCATTACTATCATGGGGCCGGAAGTGACATTCAGCAATGTGGTACTCAAACCAAAAGATAAAGACCAACTCATCTCGCTCAACGGTGATATATCCACCGATTCGTTGCGGGTATTAGCGTTCGAAACGCATAATTTTGAATTGGCCACGCTCAATCCGGTCTTGAATGTGAACTTGGCCGGAACGGCCAACGGAAGTGTCACGATGCGCGACTTGTACCGTACCTTGATTTTAGACAGTAAGGTGAATGTCCAAAAATTGACCTATAATAATTTCCTGATGGGGAATTTGACAGGCGACGGAGAATGGGACCCGGTGGACAAACACCTGCACATTGACATTCATTTGGACAAAAATGACAAACGCGAAATCTCCGTCAACGGTACTTATACTCCCGACCAAACAAATAATGAACTGGACCTGAAAGCCGATTTTAACGAAACCGACCTGAATCTGTTAGAACCGTTTGCGCGAGGATTAGTGTCGGATTTGAGCGGACGGGCTGTAGGAACAGTAACGATCAAAGGACCGCCGATTTCGCCTGTTCTGGACGGTACAGTAGATGTAAAACGCGGCCGGCTTACGTTTGACTACCTGAAAGCGGTGTTTGCTTTTGAAGACAAGGTCTATTTCGGCGAAAGCGATATTCGCGTTAAAAATTTACGACTGACTGACCCCGAAGGCAATTCAGCTACCCTGAGAGGCGGTGTATATCACGACGGATTCAATAAGTTTTCGTTGGGTTTTGATGCCGATATGCGCAATTTCAAGATCTTGGGTACGACGATTCGCGACAATGAGTTGTTTTACGGAAATGCGTATGCAACGGGTAAAATGGAAGTATTCGGTCCCATCAATAACCTCAATATTACGGCCGATCTGACCAGCAACCGCGGCACGAAGATTTACATTCCGCTGGATGGGGCCGCCGAAGTGGCCTCCGAAGATTTTGTGCAGTTTGTATCGACCGAGCCCGAAACGGATACGACGGGTCGTACTTTGGCTAAAAATGAAAAGATCATTCCGGCGGAAGAAAGTTACATTAAAATGGATTTTCGATTGAATATCACCCCGGATGCTTACTGCGAAATCCAGTTTGATCGTCAAACGGGCGATGCGATTCGGGCCTACGGAAAAGGTCTTATCAACCTCAAAATAGATACCCGCGATGTGTTTGATATGACCGGTTCGTACGAAATTCAGAACGGAGATTATTTGTTTACGTTACAGAACGTGATCAATAAGAAATTTCAGATTCAGAAAGGGAGCCGTATTTCTTGGACGGGGGATCCCTACGGGGCTACGTTGGACGTAAAAGCCAGTTACGTTTCTAACGTGTCTTTGTCCCCGCTGTTTCAATCTTCGACCGGTACAACACAAACAAGCGATGGGGTCACTACGCGTCGGTATCCCGTAGAAGTGACCATCGGTTTGAGTGATAAAATGCTTTTACCCCAGATTTCGTACGGATTAAAATTTAAAGAATATCCTTCTGACCGTTCTTACGCCATTACGGCCGTAGAGGAACGTCTGAAACGGGATGAGCAATACCTGTCTCAGCAGGTAAGCAGTATGTTGTTATTCGGGCAGTTGTTGTCTGACCAAAACAATATTTTAGCCCAATCCGCTTCCGGTTTCGGTAACAGTATCGGTGAAATGGTAAGCAGTCAGTTGAACAAATGGGGCTCTTCGCTGAATGAAAATCTGGAGTTAGGCGTATCAGGATTGAATTTCAATTTCAGTGATCCTTATACCAATGCCTTAAATAATCTTCAATTGCGGTTTTCGTATCGGTTCCTGAACGATCGCTTCCGTATTACTCGCGACGGACGCTTGTCGTACGGCCAAAATCAGTACGATGCTACCAGTTTGTTGCTGGATTGGACGTTGGAATATTGGTTGAACGACGACGGCAGCCAACGCTTGCGCATGTATAACCGCAATATCCAGAATCAGTTAAATTATACTACGGGTACTCCCAACGCCGTTTCTTACGGGGCAAGTTATCTGTTTACCCGAAGTTTCAATTCGTTCCGCTCGTTAGGCCCGAAAGAAACCCGAGCTCCTAAACCTCTCCCTAAAACCGATTCAGGCAGATTGAGCACCTATCGAAATCAACGGGAAACTAAGAATTAAGGTCATCTGTGATTCTCTTTGTCAGAGTTCTGAAACGGCACATAGCTAATTACTTATTGTTTCGACAGCGGTCACTGCAATATTTTACTTCGTCCCATACCTTTTCCCATTTTTTACGCCATATAAACGGGCGTCCGCAGGCCACACAGGTTTTGTGAGGAAGGTGTTCTTTTCTTAGGTTTTTCATAGTCAATTAAGTGCTAAAGCACAGGTTAATCGTCATTGGTTAACGGGTATCCGCGGCTCGCGGCTGCGATTCAAAATCAACCGACTGCCTCCAAACAAATACCCTAAAACGTTTGATTTACTACTTAAAAGCGGATCATCCGCGTTTGGCAATTTTATTGAGACTGATACTGCGTTGTTGCGAACAATGGAATCGTTCTACTGTGCCGGTGCGTAAGGCTTTATGTTTGGTCGAGCGGCCCTTCATGCGTTTACGCCACATTTCAAAACTGCTGCGTTTCATTTGCGATCGCATGAGGGCAATCACATCCTTCTCCGTTAGTTCAAACTGTGCTTCAATGGCCTCAAAAGGGGTGCGGTCTTCCCAAGCCATTTGTAAAATCCGATCTATATCCTGCTCTGACAGATTCATGGGTTAAGATAGCTTTTAGCTATTGTAACCGATTCCGGCCGTGTTTGTTTGCGTACTTTTCGAGAAATTGGAATCTGAAAGCCTACCGTTGTTGCCGTCTTATTTGCTCGCAAATCATCTTCACTGATGCTTTCTTGCGCCGTGCCACTTCTACTTTAGTGCCGTCGGTCATTTGTAAAGCACCGATTTTGCGACTTTGGGTAATGATCAGATAATGGCAATTAATGATACATCCCTTGTTTACTTTCAAAAAGAAGGACGGAAGTAAAGGCTCATAAAAAGAGAGGGTCTTTGAGGTAAGTACTTTTTTGCCGTTTTGAAGAAAAAATTCGGTGTAATTGCCTCTTCCTTCGATACGAAGAAGGTCTTGAAAGGGAATCGCCACTTTGTTTCGTAATATTTGAAGCGCCGAGGCAGGAGGAGGAGCGAGCAAGTGTTGCATAGTGGTCAAAAAGGATTTGAATTTTGATTCCCTATACCGCTCCGACTTCATTTTGTCACCTAACCGCGCAAAAAAAGCCGGCGATAATGTCGGCTTTTTTTGCGCGGTTATTTTCTCTAAGGTCAGATGGCCTTCAAAATAAATCCGTTGGTCATAGCGGGGATTTGATTCACTGTATTTCCTAAAGTAATGCTGTTGGTGAAGTACCCGTGTACGAAGCAGGTCGGGGTGGTGGCTATGGGAGTCGGCACTACCCTGACAACGGCCGCGCCCAACGTACCCGTACCGATAAATTGATTATTGTACAGCACCGTCCCGGCGGTATTCATAGTATTCAAAAATACCTTTTGTACGCCTAAGGCCGGTTCCGTCAGGCCGATGGGGTAAAGCTTCGCGTTGGCTCTGTCTACGGCAATATCCGAGACATAATCTTCTCCTGCCGAAGAAACAATTGTATACAAAAAAGCTGACGAACTTGTAATGTCAAATTTGACGATGAAACCGTCGTTATTTTGCGGTATCGGTGTCGTAACATTCGCCACTTTGTTGGAAGTACTGTAATTCCCGCCAACGTAACAATAATCATTCAGGACAGCGACAGAAAGGTTCTGAGGCAAAGGAGAAGGAACCGTCGCTGATTCCGTCACGAGTCTTGCCCAGAAAGCAGCCCCTAAGGTATTGGTCATCTTTGCAACAAAAGTGTTATAGCCGGGTTGCGTAGCAGTAAGATGTCGGTTGATAATAGTAGTAGAAGCACCGGTAAACGAACCTGCCATATATAAGGCGCCTCCTTCAAACGTGATATCATGCACCGTTTCATCAAAACCGGCCACTCCAATGCGGTTGATGTGAGTAATGTTACCGTTCACGTCAATTTTAAAAATAAACACATCGGTATCTGTGGAACAATTATAACTGACATTTGCTGAAGCGCCGGGAAATACATTCGTTCCGACGGTGGTACCGGGAGCCGCTTTCATTTGACCGGCTACGTACACCGTATTGGTCACGGGGTCAATTGCCATACGGGTTTTGGTAACCCATCCGTTGCCGGTGATATGTTTTAAAAATTTAAAACTTCCCATGGGGTTGTACTTTACTACATACACATTGACATCCCAAGGAGCATTCAGCACCGTCGTAGCTCCGCTTCCGCTGATACCGGTGTCTACAACAGCAGATCCGCTGTAGGTAACCGAAACCACTACATCGCCGTTGCCGTCTACTTCTACCTTCGGTTCATCATTGTAGAGCTGTCCCCCGAAAATTTTACCCCATTGTGCGACACCTAAGGCATTGTATTTAACCAAAAAAACATCGCGCATTCCTACTTTATTTAAGACAACCCCGTTCCCGAAGTTTTTGGAAGTGACACCGCCGGGCCACGCGATTGCCCCTACTACGTACACATCGGCGGTTTGTTTATTTACCGCCATACCGCTGTACTCTCCCAAGAAAAGGTTAGTGAACGGTGAAAAGACAGGAATTGCCCAACCGGAATTGGTGGCCGTAATGCGGGCGTTAGCAGCTGATTTTATTTCTGTCTTTTCCAAAGCAGGTTCCGGCAAAGGCTGTCGACACGAAAAAAAGAGACCGCCGAAAAGTACCCATGCCCCAAAGAGATTGACAACCGTTTTCATTGATTTGCAGGATTTGTGAATGGAAGGATTGATTTTTTACTCCTTATATCGCTTCCCTGCTGATTTGTAACCTGCTGAATAAAATTGGTAAAGATTTTTTTTTCTGATATTTTTCGACCCAAACATGACAAAACCCTACGCTTCCGGTATAACTACATGAGTTCAATTTTTCAACGTGCTTGGACCGACGAGCAGATTGTCGAAGGTATCTTGGCAGGCGGGCGTGCGCGCGATAAAGCCATTGGGGCGATTTATGATCAGAATCGCAGTTTTCTGATGAAATTTTTAGCCAACCGCTCCAACACCAAAGATTACGTAAAACAACCCGAAGATATTATTTGGGAATCGGTAGAAGCAGTGGTACACAACATCATCGAAGCACGGTATAGCCCCCAACCCGACAAACCGCTTTCGGCTTACCTAACTACTGTCTGTAAAAATCTTTGGCACAAATTCCTGAGCCAGGAAGCCAACCGGGAAGCCCGCCAAGACACTTTTGGTCAGGAAACCGACTACGAAGAGCCCGACGTAAGTGTTTTGTTGGCTGAGAAAGAAAAATGGGATAAGTATCTAACGATTTTTGACAAGGCAGGCAAAAATTGCAAACAAATCTTCACGCTCTGGTTGGTAGAAGGCATGAGTGGAAAAGAAATTGCGGAAGTAATGATGGCCGAAGGCAAACTTAAAAGTGAGCAAAGTGTAAGAAATGCCAAAAGCGACTGTCTCGAAAAAGTAACGTCGGCTTTGATTCAATAAAACCCCACTAAAAAAATGAAACGCACCGAAGAAGAACTTGAACGTATCAGTCAGTACCTGAATCGGCAGCTTGGCGTAGATGAAAATACTCTTTTTGAATCGGAACTAAGCACTGATGCACAATTGGCGGCGGATGTCGAGCAATTGCGTTTACTGAAACAAGCGGCTGAACGTCAACAACTGCGCGAACAAATAAAACGAATACAATCTGAAAAACTGACTGAGTGGCAGCAAGACGACACCGACTCGACCACCAAAATAGTGCCTATGCCCGTAAAACGAACTAATTTTTGGCAAATGGGTGGTTGGGCTTCGGCCGCTTCGGTGGCGTTGCTTGTGGGCTATTTTTCGTTGGCAGAGGTAAGCTATGAACCTGTTTCGATGGCCGTAGAAAGAAGCAATACTCCGTCGGCACAAGACACAATATTGGAGCAGTTAGACCAAGGGATAAAGTTACTTAAAGACAACAAACCCACCGAGGCCATCACAATCTTCGACCAAGTAGAGGGCGCGGCCAACATTCGAGCCTATTACCGCGATGCCGCTACTTGGTACGAAACCGTAGCCTTGCTCAAAGCAGGCAAAAAAGCCGAAGCCAAAGCCTTGCTCCGACAAATTGAATATTCGCCTGATTTTCAGTACGATATCCCTACGCTTGACCAATGGAAAGTGAAGTGGAAGTTGTTGTTCTAATTTTTCCTAAAAAAAGCTATCTTCGTATAAAATTTCCCTCCCAAAATGACCGCTTTTGAAGAAATATTGCAAGCCCCTAATCTTCGCAAGCTCATTGACGAACTCGAAACGGCTTGGGTAGAAGAGCAAAAACGCCGCCATGAATTTTGGGCTGAAATTGACGAAAACATCAAGGCCGAGTTCATCATGGGCGAAATCGTCTATCATTCACCTATTTATGGAAGACATTGGATGGCCTCTTCTAACTTAACAAGGCGGTTATTACCGTATGTCTATGATAATCAACTTGGAAAAGTAGCCTACGAAAAGGTTATGGTACGCCTTACGCGCAATGACTATGAGCCCGATATTTGCTTTTGGCACAAAGAACGAACCTTGGATTTTGGTCAGAAACAATCGGCCTTTCCCCCGCCCGATTTTATTGTAGAGATTCTCTCTGACAGCACCAAAGAACGCGATTACGGCATCAAAATGACCGACTACGCCCTGCATGGTGTAGCGGAATATTGGATTGTGGACACCGACAATCAAACCGTTGAGCAGTATTTATTAGAAAAAAGCCACTATCAACTCGCCCAAAAGCTCAAAAGTGGCACGTTGGAATCGGAAGTCATCAAGGGCTTTCAAATCAACGTGACTGAGATTTTTGAGTAGTTTTTCGATGCTTCAACCACTCCTCTATACCCAATACCAAAACGATCCCACCCACAACCCACCACCAAAACGAAACTTCTCTTGGGATAGGGTCGGTGCAGCCAATCAGCACCAGGTTAGCCCAGTAGTAGGGATGGTCGTAGCGGCGGCCAAGGTCTGATTGAAGAAAATCCAATTTGGCACGTTGCAGGGCTTCGTCGAGGGGCAAACCGTCGTTGATGTATTCGTGAAAATGCGTTGAAATATAGGCAGTAGCTTCGTCATTGGCGTTCCAGAGTGTAGTGGCTACTGACTGCGCTCCCGCATACGCAAACGCCCGTGCCAAAGACATTACCCCCTCGCCACGCTGCAGTTTGCCCGCGCCTGTTTCGCAAGCACTCAATACCACCAACTGCGCCTCTTTCAAATCCAAATCGTAAAGTTCATTCGTGAAAAGGCGGTATTCTTGCCCATCGGGATAAAAAGCCACAAAAGAGCGCATAGGGTCTTTGTCGTCGGTGAGGGCGTGAGTGGCAAAGTGGATGATTCCATGCTCGCGGTATTGTTCCAGAAAACGCTTCTTGGTCGCTTCTTTTTCTACATATACATCGCCTCCAATTTGCCGAACTTCCTCTACAGAGGCAGGCAGCGGTACGAGTGGCGCACCACGGAAGGCAATTTTTTGGGGGATATTTCCTGCAAAAGGGGCAATTGCGAGTCGGACATTACTGCTACTTTGGGTAGGTTTATTCATCAAAATCCCTATCGAATAAGCATAACTAATGGCGTATTTTTTGAACAAATAATCATCAGATTTGGCGGCCAATACTTCAAAAGGCAAGTAATTCAACTCCGCATCGCGTACGATGAGCAGGCGTTTTTTGTTCGAAATAAAGGGCAATACAGGAGTGATTAATTTGGAATAAAGGGTTGATGAATAAGCATTTCCATCATACACTTTACTTCCCGGATTTACGCTCAACAACACTCTAAATTTCGAGATGGACTGTCGAAATGTGCTATCAACGGGTTGAACCAACACTTTGGACTGTTCGCGAGTCAGGATGAGTGTGTAAAGCTGTGAGTCCGTCAAAAAGTACTGAATCAAGGCCGCATCGGGGCTGAGCAGTTGCTGTTGGATAGTGGCTGTGGCGGGCGTTTGGATGTCGTATTTGAGTTGATAGTACGCAGGAAAGTCGCGTTCAAAGCGTTTGGTAAGGCGGTCGAGTTCGATTTCTTTGTCCACCAATTGCGCTTTAACTTTTACGGCTGTGGTACTATCGCTGCGTTTGATGGCCGCCTGTAAACCCGTAATTTGCTGATAGAGTCCTTTTTCTTGGGCCAAAAGTGCCGCATTGATGGTCTTGGGTTTCAGATCGGCATCTCGGATAATGTCAGCCAGAGAGGCCGCTCGGCTTTTCTCGTAAAAATCAAAAATAAGATTTTGGTATTCAGGTTTTTGCGTAAGTTGATACAGTTCTTGGGCAGTTTGAACCGCCTGTTCATAAACAGCGTAATAGTTTTCGGTAAAAAACAACTTTGCCCCCGCCGATTGGTAGCTACGCCGCATTTTTTCGGCCAATTGTATGGCCAATTGATGGGTACGAAGGGCCGCTTCTATATCTTTTCGTTGGTGGGTTTGGGTGTAGAGTTGCCGGAAAGCATTGGCCTTACCCGTGAGCGCCCGAAAAAGCTCACGCTCGGTAAGGAGACGATCGAGGTTCGGGTTTTGGTAAATATCGGCAGCGGTAAATGTTTCGTGAGCTGCAATCAGAGCACTTTGGTAAAAACCCAAAGCTTTCCGAACTTGATGCAGTGCAATGTAATGTTGAGCAATCTGTTGCCACATCTCCGAAGTTTCAGCTCCTTTCGGGTTGATCTTTCGGCTGATGGCCAATGACTTTTGAAAATCGCCGAGCGCTTCGGCATATTTTCCTGCCGTTTGGTGATACAGCCCCCATGTCCGCCAATAGCGCTGTTCGAATCGGGGGTTGAGCTTATTTTTGCCGCCGGCCGTACGTTCACTATACCTCTTTCGGGCAGTATGTATGCTTTTTTCGGCCGCAGGAAGGTCGTGCAATGCCAGACAGCACTCCGCCAGATTGAGCCATACCCTTTCTGCATCAACATTAATCCGATTTTGAAGGGCCAATCGGTAGTATTTCAGTGACTCCGCGTATTTTTTTTGATACGATAAACTCAGCGCCATGTTGTTGTACAAAACCCCCAGATCAAAAGTAGCATCAATACGAGAGAGGGCCAGCGTTTTTTGAAAATAGACGTCGGCCAACTTGAAATCGTTTTGGTGCAAAGCCCGTAAGCCTCTGTCCAAAAAGTGATAGAGGGCTTCCTCGCGCGTTTGTACTACTTTACTTTTGTCAATGAGGCGATCGGCTTGTTCGGCAAAATACTCCGCCGAATCGCGTCGATAAACGGCATCGTAAAAAATAGACAGGAAACTTTTTATCCGAAAATCAATGGTGTCATTTTTGAATTGAGGAAGCAGAGACAGCGCCTTTCTGCTCCTGCTGATGGCGCTGACGGAGTTGCCTTCAGTAAACTCCACTGCGGCCAGGTCCGTCAGCGCAAAAGCCATTTCCGGGTAGTTTTTTTGTCGGGTATGAACCTCCAGCACCCGCCGGTACCATTGAGAGGCTTCGTTGAGATTGCCCTGCAAAAAACAGGAATCAGCCTTGCGTTTGTAGACTTGGCTTGCTGTCTGTGCCCGCGCTTGTGACGGAAAAACAAACCAAAGCAGTGAGACGACCCTACTTACCAACCCCCGAAATAAACCCTTACCCGAAACGAGACCTTCAGCAAACCGAAGAGTCTGAATTCCGGGAAGGGCTATCCGACGTTGGCGAGACGGATGTTTATTTTTCTCCACCGCCGTCTCCGTTTTCACTACTGTCATAACCTGTTCTGACCGGGCAGGGTGGACAACTATTAATAGGTATATTAGGGTCGTTGGGGGGAAGGGGAGTAATGATTTGAAAGGGCAAAGCAAATTTTTCGGGCATACCGTTCAATTGATATTTGATGTAATAGACCTTATCGGGGTTGGGTTTGGCTTTGGCAGTAGCGGCCATATCTACGAAACCGATCGTAGGATAGCCGCCGATAGGGGCGGTTTTATTACCCACTTTGATCTGCGGATACTCGGGAGTGCCCATACCTACTTTTATGACCGAAGATTCGCCCTCCGTCCAAACCCGTTGTTGAAAAATCGTCGGTACCTGATTGTAGCGTACATGCACCAAATAAGCCTTGCGAAGCATAGGATTGGAGGCTTTATAAATGCCTTCTAAAATGGTGTAGAAGTAGTTGTTGTTGATATTGGGAGCTACATAAATTTGATCGGCCGTTAGAAGAGTGACTTGTTTTCCGTTGACCGTGACGGTTTTACGACTGTGTCCCCACAAATCAATGTTCATTTCGCCGTAGGAAGTACGTTGGTTGAGCGAAAACAGCTTGTCTTCGTTTACTTTCCCGTTGGTTTGGCCTTGGGCTGCCTCCACCGCCTCCATGATTTCAGTCGTATTGAGGGGTTTAAGCAGTTCGTCCATTACGTACAGTTTGATTTTACTGCCTTCGGTGACGTAAAAGGCATTGGCGGCGTTGATTTGAGCCGATTCTACCTGTCGAATGGGCTTACGAAGCCAATCCGCGGCAGTTTTGGCGTCTATTTCAACGTTGGCATATTTCACAGCAGGTTGTTGCTGAGGCCGGAACAAAGCAACTCCGGCAGCAAAAAAGGTAATGAGAAACAATAAGGGTTTCATTCGATGAATTCGTTTTTTTCTTACTTATACGTGCCGACCACGATTTTGTAACCGGATTTTCGAAAATTTTCAGAAAATTCGGGGCATTTACCCGGTTTTTCGGAAAATAATCAGATAGTTACCGCATAACTCAACGTAATCACCTGGATATAAACCGGCTTGAAGGGTTTTTGCTCCAAGGTACCCCGTAAGGTAGCCCGATGCGTCAGGTAAATATTTCCGATAAGTTTGAGTTTGGTGATAAACAACCCGTCTATGCGGCCATTGTCCAATATCTTTTCGGCATAACTTGATTTAAGACCGATGCGGTACTGCATTTGCAGCCATTTTTTGATCTTGCGGTCGTACCATACATTCACCTCTGCCCCTTGCTGCTCTACGATTTGGGTGATGTAGTCTATACCGTTAGGGCGTTGTTCTTGGGTATATAGTCCCGTGTTGGCAATCTCCTGATTGATAAGGCCGTAAATTCGGAATGTATAAGGTGAAAGCGAAATACGAATGTGTTTGGTCGGTTGCCATTTCACTCCCGGCGACAGGACAAGTTCATAGGGATTGAGTGCGCTTTGGACTTTACCGGCTCCGGTAGTATCACGAAAATAGCCGTCTTTGTACGTACTGAATACTCCTGTATTGGTTTTGGCAATGAGGTTGACGTTCCAACGACGTTGTTCAGAAAAACCTATCGAAAAATCGTGCAGGCTGATGAGTTCATCCGCCGTTTTTTGGGTCGGGCTTTTGATCCCGGCACGATAGAGCGAAAATTGCCAGTGAAATTCGTTGGTAGAGATCACCCGTTTTTTGGCATAATTGAAACTCAAATCAATACCGTTGGTGGTAGAAAATCCTTGTTTGCCTGCGTTGGGTACGCCATTGACCTGCAACGTATGCGAGAGGTTTAAGCCTAAATTGAGAGATACTTCCCATGCCTTGGCCATCGTATCTTCTTGGACTGTTGCTTCCGTTTTGGCAGCGTCTGCGGGAGCTGCTTGAGTGGTATCAGTTTGGGCAAAAGCGGAGGAACCAATTAAAATTACTGCTAAAAGATAAAGTCTCATTTGTCAATAGATTCTATTGATTTAAAGTAGAACACAATTTTACAGGATTCTTTTGAGAAGTAAATATTGAAATTGCTTTTTTCTAAGCCAAGGTTACCTGATCGGCGTAACTTTGGCTTAGAAATAGTTATTGTAGAAGGACTTTGACAGATGATATTTTATTATTCCATAAGGAGCCTAATTGACTGTTATCATCAGTGTTAATTTGAGAAGTGCCATTAGCAAACGGACAACGTATATCTTTGACTAAAGAGGCTCCTCCAAAATTATTGTTCTTAAACATATACACCTTCACCTTAGGCCTTTTCCAATAAGCTTGCCAAGGCATGAAATTGGAACCGATAGTAATGGAGTAACTTGTTGTTACATCATTGAAGGTTGACACACTCGGAGTTCCAAAACTGCTGAAATTATTGATACTTTGACTAAAATCAGAAGAACTCTTAAGAATGGATTGGAAACTGCCCGGTTGGTAAGAATTCGTCATGTATTCATATCCAATAGCGGATGCTTGCAGATAGTTAAAATTAAATCCGTCATATAAAGAAACCCCGACACTGAATGAGCCGATAAAATCGGATGTTTTTTTCACCGCTTGCTCTTCAGAGACAGAACTTGGTTTGGTGGCAAAGCTTACGTCACCGGTCTTAGTTAAATATTCACTGAATGTTCGATAAAGTGTTGTGATACGTTCTGTATCTTCAACATTGACATAAAGACAGTGTTTGTCATCTTCTAAAATACCCTTAATTGTCGGATCACTGTTAAACGCCTGTTCGCTGTATTCTTTATCATTAAAAAAATACTTGTTTATTTTAGGCGTCACTGCTATCCTTGCCGCCGATTTAGACTCTTTATTAATTTCCGGAGATATTTCAGCAGTTTGTCGGTTACATCCGGTCATTGCTTCCATCATTATACTGAAACCGATGATTGAAAATACCTTTTTCATGTTTAATTAAATTTTATAGTGTTTCCCTGCCTATAAGCCGCTTCGGGTTTTTGCCGGTTTCATAGACTTATACCCCGAGAGGCAGGTTTTGTAATGAAGAGTTTGAAATTTTAAATTATTTTTTTGCTCCGTAAATCTAATAGATGACAAAAAAGAGACAACCTCACATGAAGTTGCCTCTCTGTCCTGTTTCTTAACCTAAACCCTATTTGCTTGCTGAAAAGAGAACTGCATCTCTCCTACTTTTTTAGAAATTATCAATAATAACGGTTATCCCTCCACCGCCGCCCGCTATTTTGGCAACAATTTTTCCCGCGCTGTTTTTCAGATTCACGTCGTCCGGGGTAATGATGATTCCTCCTCCTGCTTTAGCGACGCTATTTTTTACATCTGCCACATCATCCGCAATAATGATGATTCCGCCACCGCTGCCGATTTTATAAGTGGAGTACTCGTTGCTCAGCGTGGGATAACAACATTCACCACCGGTACAGACAGGCCAGGAACAACCGGTGCAATTACACTCCCATGCGACCCGCTTTCCGAGATTTAGCACCTTCCCGGATTGGAAAGGTACAAACAGCATGATCCCGGTCGCAGAGAGAACTGCCCCTTTGGAGGTGCGTTTGAGTTTAATGTCGCCTAGGATTTCTATCGTATGCCGGTCGTTTTCAGGTATTCTTGACAGCCGTTGAACCTCGGCCAGTTTTCCGTCTTTATAGCTAACCGCCAGCGTTTTAGTTGTCGCCTCCGTCGGCAATTCCATTTTGCCGTCTTTGGGAGGTTGTATCTCTTCTTGTGCTTTTGATGAAATACCCATAGCCAACACTAAGGCCATCGTTTTGATGATCAGTTTCATGATGGTTCATTTTTTAGATTTTTCTTACTGTCGCAAGTTGCTTCGTGTTTTTACCGCTTGTACAGGATTGGCCTTTCAACAGACGGAATTGGCCCTTCTTCCTCAAAAAACGGAGTTAGAATTCCTCTTTTCTTCCTTCTTCCCGGTATTGTTTGAGTTGGGTGAGATGACGGCCGTAGGCTCGCTCAGTGTAGGCTTTTTGAATAAAATACCCTCCTGCCGACGCGATTACTATGTACAGAAGTAAATACCAAACAGGCTTTGGTTGGCGGTAAGTCGACATGCTGACAAAACGCTGAGAAACAAAAACCGCGATTCCCAACAAAGGCCATAAGAACGTATAGATCCGCCGATAGCGTTTGGTAAATGTTTCGAGATAAACGATGGCATCGTCAATGCCCATCCGGGCTTTAGTTGCAGAAGCGGAATAACGGTAGATAGTCTGAAAATCTTTCCGAAAATACAAGATATAGCCAATGGCGATGACTGCGAACACGCCCGAACAATACTTCAGAAGGGTATCGGGCGTGTAAAACGCTCCCCAAACGATCAGTAATAAAAACACAATTGTGGTGATTACCTCCCATTGCACACTCCGGCGCAATTCAGTAAAGGTACCGGTTGCTTTTTGTGACATTGTTTTCATGATTTTTGTTAGTTAAGTAGTACGTAGTGAGACGATTATGTAAAATCTTAGATAGTGGCGGTGAAGATATAAGCTGTATTGGCGAACAGAGCGGAGGGGTTCAAAGGTTTAATACGAATAGAATGTGTTCCTAACGGCATATTGGGTTTGTAAAAAAAGTTGCCGTTGGTCACTCCCAAACTAACCCAAGTACCGGTGCTGCTGTTCCACCGCTCGACACTCCAGTAAGAAAAATCTAACTGTGAATCAGCAAAATTGATCAGGAAACGTTTCTGACCGAAAACATTAGTGGGGTAGGTCTTGTAGTACATGGTCGTTGATTGAACAGACTGACAGCCTGTGCCGGATGTCGGTACGGTAGTGACAACATCAAACCAATTGTTAATTGCTCCGTTGATGGTAAGTCTGAAGGAATAGTTGTTGCCGGGATTCAGAGCACTGCTGTTTATTTTGTTGATGATACAGGATGCATTCCCTGAACCGGGAGGTGTTTGAAAAGATACGACAGAAGGTGACACTAACACATTCAACGTTCCGGTTGTCACGTTATAATCTATTATTTTGACCCAACTTGCGCCCTGTTTCATTTCCACATTCAAAATGGTGTTCGGCAGCGTACATGGGCTTGTAATCATCATACTCCAGTCTAAATTCAGGAGATTTAGCGAGGAACCGGCAGCTTTTGAATAATAATGGGTCAATGTGGGCAGTAAGCCGCCGGCAGCAGCGCAGGGGTACATTGTAAGGCGTGATGCTGCCGGAGCAGAAGTACCTACTACGTTTGTTCCCATTTTGACATTGACTTTAAGCTCCATCTGAGGGCGGTTGTAGGCATACCCTATATTCGGATTCTGCCCGCCCATGGGTACCACAAGTGTGTTCATGCTGACAATAGCGGCACTTGTCCCCGAAATAGGCGTAATTGAACCGATAGTGCCGGAGAAAGGAGCACTCCAGGTCGTGTTATTATTCAGTCGGGCTATTACCTCAAAACTCATACTGCTGCTGTAATTTTCAACAATAAACTCCATGTCAAACCAAGTATTGAGGGTCGCGTTGAAAGTGGTAGGCGTAATTTTGGTAATATGAACGCGACGCTCAACCCCATCTGCCGAGATTTTCGCATTGTTAGCTTTGGCTGTTGCGCCCTTGTCAGGTACAACTTCATTGGATTTGTTACAGGCACTGAAAACGAATAGTGAGGTAATAAAAAAGGCAATTGATTGGAAGGCTGCTTTCATGATTTTATTTTTAAATGAATGTTTTCCCCTACTGCCTACAAGCCGCTTCGGGTTTTTGCCGGTTTCATAGACTTATACCTATGAGGGAAGGGTTTGTAATGAAGAGCGAGAAAATATTTGTGGGTTTTCTGCAAAAATCTGTTCAAAGAATAATCACAAAAAAGAGATTGCCTCAATCGAAGCAACCTCTCTGTATGGTCCCTAACCTAAACCCTGTGTATTTGTTGAAGAGGGTCTTATAACCCCATTTTTAAAAATCATCAACGATAATGGTTATCCCACCGCCGCCGCCAAATCGGAGTGTAGATTTTGGCTCATCGCCATATCCACCACACATTAGACAACACTGCCCAATACAAGCAGAGGGTTCACAGCCTCCGTTTTGGCCATCTTTACAGTCGTTTTCACAGCGCCACCAACTAAGTCTATTGAGCGAAATAGGGGCGGAGCCGTTGTAGGGATAATACACCATTTGTCCTTTTGTGGTAATATAGTTTTTATCACCGGATTTTTTTAGGGAGCAGTTTCCCAAAATTTCAACCCCGAAATTCCCAGATACTATACCTTTTTTGAGTTGCGTTACGACGGGCTTCCCATTTTTTATTTCTACCGAGATATATTTTACATCAGAATCGCTTGGGAATAAATAGGTTTTACCTTCAACTGGTTTGATTGCTTGCATTTGGGCGAATGTTATCTTTGACACACCCATCACAAGAACGAAGATTACAAATAACTTTTTCATGTTTTTACAGATTTTGATTAGTTTGACATACCCACCCCGCCTACAAGCCGCTTCGGGTTTTTGCCGATTTCATGGACTTATACCCGTGGGGGACAGATGTGTAATGATGCATTGGAAAAATATTTTCATTTGGTCTTCCAGAAAAAAGGCCTGTCTCAAACGAAACAAGCCTTCTGACCTTACTTACAAAAACTGTTGATGTACGTGTACTCTAAAGATTCATTGTAAAAACACAGACTGTATTGTAGGTATTTGAAGAGGCGGCCGGTATAACCCTTACATCATAATTGCCCGGTGTAAATACTTTCGCCGGAAGAAAACTCTGACCTGTCATTGCCCAAAACTGCCATGCCGTAGTGCCAACGGGTTTGTATTCAACTCTCCAGGTAGTTCCCGAAACAGTTCCGTAAAGACCCGCCTGCGCTTCTCCCCAATTCAGGAATGCCCACATACTGTTGCTGTCTATTTTTTCTTTGCTGTATGAAACAACGGGGTTGGTCAGTGTATTTTGACGCATTTGGCAGCCGGGATAATTCAAAGGTACTATCGTTGTGAAAGGCGGAGAGGTAAGGCTGTATTGATAGGTGGCAAATGGTTTTGCAACAATATAGAATGTATGCGAACTTCCTGCCGTAAGTGTGGCACCGTTGGACATTTCTTTAATGACAATCGTGTTTTGCCCGAGCGCATTAGATACCAACCGATAGTCGGAGGCGCTGTTCCAACCTGTAGCAGGGTCGTACAATAGCTTGGCGTTTGTGCCTGTACCTTGCATAATTTGAAAAGTCGGACTAGGAAAACCTATATTGCCATAGGCTATTTTTAACATACTCCAGTCTAACACAATCTGTGGCCTGCTGGCCGACTCGCGGGTATGAAAATGCATTAGCTGCGGATTACTTAAAAGACTCGGGCTTCCATTGGAAGCAATAAGGGATGCTTTTCGTTCACCTACAGGAGCCGATACCGCTATGACAGTACCCGAAGCATCTTTGGCTCTCACTCTGAACTGCACTTGGGGAGCGTTCACAAATAGACTATGGCTAAGGTCTGTATAGCCAAGCAAGTGATATTTCGCGTTGGGTAAATTAGGAGCCGGATTGGGCAACAATAAGGTGGAAAAAAGAGTAGTTGCCAGTGTAGTCCAAGTGGGCGAACTGCTCGTTTTTGCCTGTAGGTCATAACTGTTGACGTTTGAAGCATCCGGTACAATAAACTTAACATAAACTCGCGAAAAAGGATTGATATTACCGGAAGCAGGACTCATTGTCACTTCGTTGATATAAACCGAAGTAGCGGCAGCCATACGGGCTTTTTTGTACGAGTCAGCTACTACAATCTCTTTAGGGGAAACATCGGTGGAACGGCAACTGAATAAGGCAGTTAATTGGCAAAATACCGTTAAATACGTGAGTAATTTTTTCATATTTCGATCTGTTTTTGTTTTTCGCAGACTTATACTTTCCCGTCGGTTATTTGTCACCTTGCTTTTTATTTTTCCATAAAAAAAGAGACTGCCCCGTGCGGGGCAGCCTCTCAGCGGAAACCCATATAAAAAAACAGTCACTATTTTGCTTGATTATCAACGCTTTTCACCTTTGACATCCCTGCCTTACTTTCAAGATATTCAATTCTTTGGCTTAACTCTTGCACTGCATTAATCAAAGGAAGTACAAATTCGGCATACGATAAATTGAGTGTTTTGTCTGTGTCAGTATCTTCTACCAGAGCACTAAACGAAATTCCTATATTTTTTAACACGTTTTGAACATCCTGAGCTATTAACCCATCTCGGCGGCGCTTATTGATATCGTCTCGATAATTGTAAGAAGCCGTTTTAAGTTGATTGATAAAACTCAAGCCAAGTTGTTTGGAATAAGTAATATTTTCTTTCAAACGTCGGTCCGAGTAATTTGTCCAAGTACCATATCCACCAATCGTAGTGACGGAAGCATTGCCTATCACCGCCTTATTACCGGCATTGACGCTCGCTTGATAACCAATCGCAATGGCATTTGTCAAGGCAGGTAAACCGGCATCGGCATAAGCCCCTAAGAAAACATTTTGATCTCCCGACTCGTTGGTGAAGCCTGCATTGTTTCCAATGGCGGTATTAAGCGTACCGGTGGTCATATTTCGCAGGACATTGGCCCCGACGGCCGTATTGTTGTTCGCCGTACTTTTAGTCAGTGCACCGAAACCCACGGCCGTACTCGACGCTCCCGTCAGGTTTGCCCGAAGGGTATAACTTCCTAAGGCCGTATTAGCCCCACCCATGGTAGTGGTCATAAGGGCTTCCTCCCCAATCGCTACATTAAAATTTCCTCCCAAATTATCTCGCAGCGCAGAAGACCCTAAGGCGACTCCCCCCATGCGGCCATTACTCTTAGTACTTCTGAGGCCGTTAGGCACAATTGTGATAGAAGAGGCCCCATATACTCCTTCATTCACGTACGCCTGGGCATGGATCCGGTGGAGAGTTGTTACATTAATAAAAACAGTAAATAAACCCGAAAAATAGGCTGTTTTAGTAAGTAGTGCTTTCATAAAAATTATTTTAATTGGTGGACAAAAATTAAAAAATACGTTTCTACTCCATTTACGGCATTGTCCAAAGTTGCATGATAGGCTGATAAGCCCCGTGGTTATTCCATCCGAAAGGTGTAAACGAACCGACAGTATAAGGTTTGTCAGAAAGGAGAGGAGTCGTCAAATCTGTTACAGAAGAATTTGACGTTTTGCTCAATGCCCTGCCGTATTCATATTGCCCCAAAGCGTTGTACTTAGCTAAAAAGCCGCTGTTGGTATTACTCACTAAAAAAGGCCCGCCAAAGTCCGCGTTTCCGCTGAAATTGCCCGCCACAAAAATGCTGAGAAAAGCAGAGGAAGGATCGGTGCCGACAACGCTTACTTTTATCCCTTCATCATCATTAGGACCGCCACCACGGGTAAGCATTCGTACTTTCAGGTCGTTATTATTGGCGTAATCCGGCACTAATTTGGCCAAAAACATGTCTTTCCCCCCCGCCGAACTGACACTCATGGTGCCCGTAGGCAACGCGGGTAAGGTCAAAATATCGGAAAAACTGCCGGTCAGGAAAATACCGTTATTGCCAAAACTAAAGATACCGTTGATAATGTCATCGCCCAACCCGCCTGCCGTCAGTGTTTTCTGGATGATACCGCTACTGTTGAAAGTAGCCAAAAACATATCTGTGCCGCCATTGGATGTATAGTTATTAGCTCCAAAACCGGCCGTTCCGGTAAAATAGCCACCGATAACCCCGAAGCCATTGGTGAGGTTAATATCCTTGGCTTCATCATCGGTCGGCCCACCCGCCCGGCTTGCCGAAAGAAACGTGCCGTTGGAGTTATAGGTCGCAATAAAAATATCCTTACCTCCCGCTGAATTGATACCCCAAGCAGAAACAGTACCGCTGAAATAGCCCGTCAAATAGACATTATTTGAAGCATCAAAGGCAATGGCTTTTCCCAGATCATCGCCGGGGCTTCCGGCGGTCCTTACCCAAAGCAGGGTTCCGTTTTGGTCATATTTGGCTAAAAAAATGTCATTCCCCCCCTGTGAGGTCAAACTCCCGGAGCCGAAATCGGTAGTGACGTAGGCGTTAGTGGAGAAATAACCCGTCGTATAAATGTTGCCGGCACCGTCAACGGCTACATCATAGCCCGATGCATTGGCGGCTCTTCGTTCCCAAGGTTGAGGAACAGCGTTATAATTCGACAAAAAATACCCCGACGAGTTGGATAAAAATTGGTTGGCCCGCCCCGTTACATAATAAATAGACGTTGGAGCGTTGGGTGTAGCCAACGCAACGGCATTTACCATGTCGGTTCCGCTATTGCCGAGGTAATAATCCAACCCGATTGTCTTACTGATAACAGGCCTCGGCGGACAATATTCATCGCAAGCTGCCGTGTTATAATTGGTCACCATTGTTTGCCACTGAGTGCCGTCCCAATACTCCAATTTATTGGATTCAGTGTTGTAAATTGTCGTTCCCTGCGATTTGTTGGTGATTTGATTGCGCTCGGTCGTATTCATCCTCGGAATAAGGACGCCATTGGTGTTGGTAGTGGCTTGGATGCTCGCTTGACCGTTGCCCGGCGTAATGAGCGTAGACTGAGCAAAAGAAATGCTCTGAGAAATAATAAGTAAAAACAAAAGGGATAAACGGTACATAATTTTCAGGGTTTAATGTTGCTTTATCGCCTTATACCCCTGCATCTCCCTTATGTAACCTTCGCCTGCGTTTTTTTTAAAAATAATTGACGCCGGCCGCCCGCCGGCTTCTTTTTATTTTCTGTCATTTTGTCTGAATAAAATATTGTAGCGTGATTATTGTTATTAAACTACTGACAAAAAGCTAACTTTGCAGGAAAATCCGAGGGGCAGGCGCGATATTGGTGAAGTTGGAAAACATCTGAAATACGCTGCCGGCAGCACCGGACGTTGTCACTTATTGAATGAATAACAATAAAAAGTCAACCGATTAAAGTTGACGTCACATACATACTAATGATAAAATTCCTCACTAAAAGTTTTACCGGCCTGTTCGGGACGAAATCAGAACGAGATTTCAAAGAATTGGCCCCTTACGTAGAAAAAGTAAATGCTGAATTTGCTAAGCTGCGTACGCTCAGCCACGATGACCTCCGCAATGCTGCCAAAGAACTCAAAACGTATATTGCCCGGGAATTAAAACCCATTGATGACCAAGTAGATGCGCTTCGGCAGCAAATGACCGACAACGCTGATATGGACGTGGATGCCAAAGAAACGATCTTCAAGAAGATTGATGCTTTGGGGACCGAACGCGATCAGGAATTGGAAAAAGTATTATTGAAGATATTACCCACTGCTTTTGCCATTGTCAAAGAAACCGCCCGCCGCTTCACCGAAAATGATACCATTGAAGTAACTGCCGATTTCTTGGATCGTGAACTCGCCGTTAAGAAAAACCACATTACGATTGATGGCGACAAAGCGATTTGGAAAACGACTTGGGACGTAGCCGGGCACCCGATCAAGTGGAACATGGTGCACTACGATGTACAGATCATCGGGGGAACGGTATTGCACCAAGGAAAAATCTCAGAAATGGCGACGGGGGAAGGAAAAACGTTGGTGGCTACGCTTCCGGCGTTTTTGAATGCTTTGGCCGGTCAAGGCGTTCACGTAGTGACCGTCAACGACTATTTGGCCCGCCGCGACAGCGAGTGGAATGGCCCTCTCTTTGAATTCCACGGCCTGCGTGTGGATTGTATCGACCGCCACCAACCCAATACGTTTGCCCGTCGGCAGGCCTATTTGGCCGATATTACCTACGGAACCAACAATGAGTTCGGCTTCGATTATCTGCGCGATAACATGGCTCACACGCCCGAAGAATTGGTACAGCGCAAACACCACTTTGCAATGGTGGATGAGGTTGACTCCGTGTTGATCGACGACGCCCGTACCCCGTTGATTATCAGCGGCCCTGTGCCGCGCGGTGATGAACAGGATTTTGCCGAGTTGAAGCCGCGCGTATCACGTATTGTGGAAGTACAAAAGCGACTGGTGACGGATCTGTTGAACGAGGCAAAGAAAAAAATTGCTGCCGGTGACAAAAAAGAAGGCGGTTTGGCTTTGTTTCGGGCGCATCGCGGTTTTCCTAAATATAAACCGCTCATTAAGTTTTTGAGCGAAACGGGGATGAAAACCCTGATGCAGGAAACGGAGAAAATTTATTTGGCCGAAAATCAAAAATTAATGCCTCAGGCCGATGCTCCGTTGTATTTTACAATCGAAGAAAAAAACAACAGCATTGAGCTTACAGAAAAAGGATTGGACTATATCACGGGTGAAGGCGAAGACCCTCAATTCTTCGTATTGCCTGATTTATCCATTGACCTCAATGCTGTCGATCAGGATGCTTCGCTGAACGACCAGCAAAAATTGTTGCGCAAGGACGAGATCATTCGGGATTATTCCGTCAAAACCCAACGGGTCCATACCGTGCAGCAATTGTTGAAGGCTTATTCGCTATTCGAGCGTGACGTTGACTACGTTCTCATGGACGGGAAGGTTAAGATCGTAGATGAGCAAACGGGCCGTATCATGGAGGGCCGTCGGTGGTCTGATGGCTTACACCAAGCGGTTGAAGCCAAAGAAAACGTAAAAGTGGAAGATGCCACACAAACCTACGCAACAGTCACGCTCCAAAACTATTTCCGGATGTACCATAAGCTATGCGGTATGACCGGTACAGCCCAAACCGAAGCGGGAGAGTTTTGGACCATCTATAAGCTGGATGTGGTGAGCATTCCTACCAATATTCCGGTGGTACGCAAGGACGAAGAAGATAAGGTATTCCGCTCGGTTCGTGAAAAATACAATGCCGTAGTCGATGAAATTGTAGATTTGGTAGGCAAGGGGCGCCCGGTCTTGGTAGGTACGACGTCGGTCGAAAACTCGGAGTTGTTGAGTCGGATGTTGACATTGCGCAAAATCCCTCACCAAGTCTTGAACGCTAAGCAGCACCAAAAAGAAGCGGAAATCGTAGCTGAAGCAGGAAAACCTGGCACCGTCACGATTGCTACCAACATGGCGGGTCGTGGTACCGACATCAAGCTCACGCCCGAATCGAAAGCCGCGGGCGGTTTGGCCATCGTCGGTACCGAACGCCACGAAAGCCGCCGCGTTGACCGTCAGCTGCGGGGACGTGCCGGTCGTCAGGGAGACCCGGGAACTTCGCAGTTTTTTGTCTCGCTGGAAGACAGCCTGATGCGGATGTTCGGTTCTGACCGAATTGCCGGCGTTATGGACCGCATGGGCTTGGAAGAAGGCGAAGTGATTCAGCACTCCATGGTGTCTAAATCTATTGAACGAGCTCAGAAAAAAGTCGAAGAAAACAACTTCGGCACGCGGAAACGCTTATTGGAATACGATGATGTGATGAACATGCAGCGGGAGAATATCTACAAGCGTCGCCGCAATGCCCTTTTCGGCGATCGTTTGGCCATTGATATTGCGGATACGCTCTATGATGTGTGCAATGAAGTCATCAACAATACCGAAGGAAACTACGAAGAACTCGAATTGGCGGCAATTACCAATTTCGGTATCGAACCGCCTTACAGCCGCGAAGAATATACTAAGCTGAAACCCGAACAACGCATTCAGCGATTGTATAACGCGGCGGAAGAGCATTACTCGGCTAAAAATAAATTTATCTCCGAAAATGTGGTGCCTGTACTGAAACAGATTTCGGAAGAACGCGGCGCTACGGTGCAGGAAATCGTGATACCGTTTACCGATGGTCTGAAAGGAACCCAGATCGGGGTCAATCTGCAAAAAGCCATCGACACCAACGGCCGTGAGATCGTGCGTGAAATGGAGAAATTTGTGGTACTGTCGCTCATTGACCAAGAGTGGAAAGAACACCTTCGCGACATGGACGACTTGAAACAGTCGGTACAAAATGCGGCCTACGAACAAAAAGACCCTCTGTTGATCTACAAGTTTGAGTCGGTGGAGTTATTCAAAAAACTGGTCACAAAGGTTAATTTTGAAACGATCGGCTTTTTAATGAAGGCGCACATTCCGCAGGAAGAAGCCCCGCCACAACCTCAACCGAAACGGCCGGTTCGACGTAATGAGCCGCAACTTCAAACTAACCGTCACGACGATGATTATGAAGAGTCGGTTAACGGGGGCCCCAATGCTTACGCAGCCCGTCAAGCGGAGAAAACCGCTCCCGTTCGCGCCGTTAAGATTGCCGACCGCAATCAAAAAGTAACGGTTCAGTACCGCGACGGACGAATTGTCAAAGACGTAAAATACAAAAAAGTAGAACAGGAAGTAGAACGCGGTGAATGCGTTGTCATTGCTTAAATCTCAAAAAGCCCCGACTGAGTCGGGGTTTTTCTTTTGTTATCAATCAAAGCAAACGCTTGTATTATCAGTCAATAATCTTTGTTAAATTTGTTGGAAACTTTTTTGCGCAGTTGTTTTCAACCGAAGCAAATCAAAAACTGAACATATTTCTCTGATTTTAACTAATAGACATATTATATACTGACTGTCAATAACTTATGATTTTTAATTAAAATAGAATACGGATGGGACGGATGTCCCAACGCGGATTTTCACGGATAAATACACAATTTACTCAAAATTAGTGCAAATCGCAGGGGCGAACCGTCCGTGCTGCCGGCATTCATAAAATCCTTGTTCCTTTTTTAATCTATTGATAATCAACTTATAGTAAGTCTAATATTCAGACAATGAAAAAACTGTTTTTCTTCACGGTGGCTCTTCTTTCAGCACTGACGATTTCGACCCATGCACAAACAGCCCCCGTTAAGTATGATTCTACGGCATTAAAAGCCTTTATCGGCAATTACAACATAGCTACCATAGGACAACGCTCCAAGTTGGTTATCAAAGACGGTAAATTGTTTTCAATCGGCACTGATAATGATTTTGAACTTGCGCCGACTGCCAAGGAAAATGTATTTGAAATTAACGGAGGCGAAATGATCGTTACCTTTTTGTTTGACGATAAAAAGAAAGTAACCAAAGCCACCGTAAAAACCAACGATGGTAATGAATTTGAAGCTGTTAAAGAAAATTAAAAAAAAATGGTGACCGATGATTTAATTCACGTCTCAACAGCAGAGTTTTTCATAACGTTGAGTTAAGGTTGAAATCCGAGCGGGCTTCCCGCTCGGATTTTTTTTTTGCCCTTAAACCGGTATTATTGTCGGTTGAAAACTCCGACATTGTTAGAAAATAAATAACCACCTTACGCTATGCGACTTTTGTGCCTTTGTCTGCTGTTCTGTATGTTGCAATTAACAGCCCGTGCTCAAAAATATACTTATACCCACGACGATACCCTCCGCGGCAGTATTACTCAAGAGCGGGCATGGTGGGATCTGCAATTTTATCATCTGAATACTAAGGTCAATCCCGCTGACAGTACCATTGGAGGCAGCGTGACGGTGCGCTACAAAGTATTGAAGCCTGCACAAACCTTACAAATAGACCTGCAACGCCCCCTCACTATTTCCCGAATTACGCAGGACGACCAAGACCTGACCTTTCGCCGCGACGGAGATGCCTTTTTTGTGACTTTGGTCAAAAAGCAAGAAATCAACGCGCAGGAATCCATCGTCGTTTATTACGGAGGCAAGCCGCGTTCGGCAAAACGAGCCCCGTGGGACGGCGGTTTTTCGTGGAAACGAGATAAAGACGGACAGCCGTTTGTCGCCACTTCCTGCCAAGGATTAGGTGCGAGCGTGTGGTGGCCCTGCAAAGACCACATGTATGACGAAGCCGACAGTATGCGCATCAGCATCACTGTGCCTAAACCGCTCATGGATGTATCCAACGGTCGCTTGCGCAGCATTACCGAAAACCCCGACAATACCCGAACGTTTGAGTGGTATGTACAAAATCCTATTAATAACTACGGAGTCAATGTCAATATCGGTAATTATACTTCCTGGACCGAAACGTTTGACGGGGAAAAAGGGAAGCTTGACTTGGCCTATTATGCACTGCCCGAGAATTTGGATAAAGCCAAAGTACAGTTTGAGCAGGTCAAATCCATGCTCAAGGCGTTTGAACACTGGTTCGGACCTTATCCGTTTTACGAAGACGGCTACAAATTGGTAGAAGTGCCCTATTTGGGCATGGAACATCAAAGCTCAGTCACCTACGGCAACGGCTACCAAAACGGCTACTTGGGTCGCGACCTGTCGGCAACCGGTTGGGGGTTAAAGTGGGATTTTATCATTGTACACGAATCCGGACACGAATGGTTTGCCAACAACATCACCTACAAAGACATGGCCGATATGTGGATTCATGAGAGTTTTACCAATTATTCTGAGAACCTCTATACCGAATACTACTACGGCAAAGAAGCCGGTGCCGCTTATGTGATCGGATGTCGTAAATTGATTCGTAATGATCGGCCGATCATCGGCGTGTATAATGTCAACCGCAGCGGCTCGGGCGATATGTATTACAAAGGAGGTACGATGCTTCATACCATTCGGCAGATTGTCAACGACGATGAAAAGTGGCGGGGAATCTTACGCGGCATGAATCAAACCTTCTACCACCAAACCGTGACAACGAAGCAAATCGAAGATTATATGAGCCAACAGGCGGGCATTGACCTGTCGAAAGTATTTGACCAATACCTGCGTGATGTCAGAGTTCCGGTGTTGGAATATGCGATTGAGGGCAAAAAACTCCGCTACCGTTGGACCAACTGCGTCGCGGGTTTTGACATGCCGATTACGGTCAACGGAACTGTTGCTAAAATGCTTTACCCTACTGCCGAGTGGAAAGAAATGAAGGTAAAAAAAGGAGCAACGGTAGAACCGGATGCTGATTTTTATGCCGAAGTGAAGCAAGTAAAGTAAAAAGCCGCTCGACCTTCTCTCATGGACATTCATTATTTTTCGCAATCGGGTGCTCAAAACCCCGTTTTTTCTATCCTGATTCCTACGTGGAACAATCTTCCGTTTGTCAAACTTTGTGTAGAAAGTATTCAGAAAAATTCGACCTATGCCCATCAGATCGTTCTGCACATCAACGACGGTTCCGACGGCACCTTGGCCTGGGCAAAGGAGCAAGGCCTTGATTTTACGCATTCTTTGCAAAATATCGGCATTTGTTTGGCCTGTAATGCCGCTTTCAGTTTAGCGGAAGCTGATTATATCGTGTATATCAACGATGATATGTACGTTTGTCCGGAATGGGATAAAAACCTTTTCGGAGCCATTCGGGACTATGGCAAAGATGACTTTTATTTTTCAGCCACCATGATTGAGCGCGAAGGCAGTCCCGGCTGTGTTTCGGCCCCGCATCATTACGGCGACAGCGTGGAAAGCTTTCGGGAGAAGGATTTACTGAAAGACCTGCCGAAATTGACGATTCCTGACTGGCAGGGGGCCAATTATCCGCCCAGCATCATGCACCGCCGAATGTGGAATCTGATCGGCGGTTTCAGTATTGAATTCAGTCCGGGCATGTACTCCGACCCGGATATTTGTCGGAAGCTTTGGGCGGTAGGCGTGCGCAATTTCCGAGGAGTAGGCAATAGTTTGGTGTATCATTTCATGTCCAAAAGCATTGGACGAATTCGGAAAAACAACGGCAAAAAACAGTTTTTTCGTAAATGGGGCATTTCTGCCCGTACCTTTTTTGATTTTTACCTGCGGTTTTATATCCACAACAACGACAGCGCTTACAAAGGAATTTTGACAGAGCCCGAAGCCGGTTCGGCGTTTGCGCTGAAACGTCTTCGGGATAAAATCAAATATTGGTTTTAGTCGGATACGTAAGAGCCTTCTCCTCGATGGCCGATACCGCTAAACCCTTTTTGGTCAAAAAAAGTAGGGTTGCAAATGAAGGCTTTCAGATGTCCGCGCAGCACTTCGTGTGTCAGAAGTTCATCGGCCGAAGAGTAGATGGGGGTTTGGGCTTTGCATAATTTTTGGGCCGCTGAATGGGTAACTGCGTAAGCATGGGTGCAATCGTGCAGCCCGGCGGTACGCAGGTTTTCGGAGAACGGCCTCGGGTATAGGTTATTTACCTCCTTGCGCGTGAGCCATTTATAGGCTTTGAAAGTAGCCAATAGTTTGTAAAACTGCCGTTTGCGTCTGTGTTTTGGCAATACTTCTTCATTTTTTAAGAAACCCAGATACACCAACTCCCAATCGCTCGGCAACTGCCGTAAGGTGTTGGGCAGTAGTGCGAGCCTATCCGGGTTAGGCTCGACGTCATCTTCAAATACAAGCACCCGTTGCAGTCCTTCAGCCACCATTATCTCATAAACAGTACGATGCGACCAAGCACAGGCAACCTCCCCGGTGGCCAACTTTTTGGCTCCGTGTCGGTTGTAAGTCAGCGCTTTTTTTTCGTCGTAAATGCCTTGACGGATAACCTCTTCCAAGGTAAAGTCCTGTTTATCCTTCGCCCAAAATATTTCATAATTCAGTCCTTTCAGGCGTTCTGCCAGGGTAGCGTGGCGGTCGGTGGCTCTTTGCAGAGAGACCACAAAGATTTTGTCGAAATAAGCGTTTAAAAACGCGTAGGAAGTTTCCATTTCTGACTAATAATAAGGTGAATACAGTCATTCAAAACTTAATTAAAATGTCCGAAATGGTGGGGGAAATCAATGATATAGGGGCACGTTATAAATTCGTTCGCAAAGCAAGCTGTTCAACTCAAGCATAAATTTGGTTCCTGCCAATAAATCACGCAAACGGACCGGTTCGCACAGGGTCAATTTAAGTGAAAAACGAGGCTGAGGGGCTTCAATGATTTCAAAATCTATTCGTCAGACAGATTGAAAATCATGGCATGTAAGTCTATACTGTCGACTTTACGCTTAAAAATTAAGAAATCCCGAATCTTGAATGCCATGACGCCACCACCAAACTCCACTAAAATGCGGGCCGTACGGTCGCATTGGTAAGTTGTGCCTCCTGCATTGGTATAAAGCGGTGTCTGATCCGGTGTCGGTTCCATCATAAAGACAAAGATAAGGAGATTATCAACATTGGTCAGTTTGTATAGCAAAATCTCATAAAGAACCCGGAGTGGTATCATACAGCAATGTAGTATCGGCTACATTGCCGGTCCGGGGGGCACCTGCTTCTATCCAACGCCTGACAAACTCAATTTGCCCTTTATAAAGCGATGTCCCGTTCAAAGGCATAGGATTGCCGTAACTTTTACCGCTGTGGTGGGTATCACCGCTCCAATTCAGTTTATGAAAAAGTAAACTTTGCAGCGAAAAATAAGGAACCACCCGCTTCAATTTGTCGTCAAGGGCATTTTGGTTTTTGGGGTCTTTATTGATCAAATAATCATACGCCTTTCCGGAGGCCAACACCAATCCGTGTTGACTGAAGGTACTTTCCTGCTCGGATGCATGACAGCCCGTCGCAGCACAGGTTGGGGTAAAAATACGTTCCTGAATCAAATCAAATGAAGCACGTTCAGCGGGCTTGGCCGGTTCTTCCTTGGGTTTGCAGGAAAATAACAAGAGGAAGTTGATGCCGGTTGACCATAGTAAAGGTTTGATTTTCATAAGATCGAATAGCTTTAGGTCTTTCATTGCTTCTTGGAAAAGTAACGAAAATAATTGTCAACTTGTTGCAAATGCTTATTTACGGGCCGTCAGCCATACCCCTATCAATACCAGAGTGCCTCCTATGACAGTGGATTGGCTCAATTCTTCGCCTAAAAGGGTAATGGCAATCAAGGCGGCAAAAACAGGAGTCAGATTGCCAACGACGGCGGCCTTGGTGGCTCCGATTTTTTGGACTGCCTCATAGTACCAAATAAACCCCAAAGCGGTGGCGGTCGAGCCCATATAAATTACAGAGGCCAACGCTTGTACGGATGCCTGCGACAAACGTTCCGGCAAACCTTGCTGCATCGCGGGAATCAACAATAAAGCCGCCCCGATCAACGCCGAATAAGCACTCAACGACATGGCCGGAATGGTACGTAAGGCTACTTTTCCGATGAGCGTGTACAGCGTCCAACTCAGCACACAGCCTGCAATAAGCAGTTCTCCGATGCCCCAGGTAGTGCCGGAGAAAAATGCCGAAAAATTGCCGTGGGTCAACACGGTAGCCGCCCCGACAATGGAAATAAGAATCCCCAACCAACGAAGGATAGATACTTTTTCGTTGAAAATGAGCCAATTGCCCAAGGAAATGGAAATGGGAGCAAAGGCAATGACCAACGAGGCCCGTACCGTAGGTAAATACTGAATGCCGTTAAAGAAAAGGGCGTTGTACAAAAGAATCCCTGTCACCGCCGAGACCAATACCAATCCCCATTGGTTTTTGGTCAATTTCGGAAAGTAGCCGTGGGTACGGAACAGGATCAGTATTAACAAGACAGCACCCACCGTAAATCGAAGAAAAGCGGTGGTGTAAGGACCTAACGACTGAACGGCCAATTTTCCCGCTGCAAAATTGGTGCCCCAGAAAAAAACGGTCGCCACAAGTTTCAGGTAAGTAAGACGCATAAAGAAAGAGTTCAGAATGGGTTGCTGATGAATATAAAAAGAATCACCGGCTGAAAGTTCAACCGGCGATTACTAAAAATGGAGTATAGACTACTGAAGAATAGGGTAGAAGGAGCAGTCACTCCGACGATTCTCCTTTATTTCATTAATTCTTTCCTTTTTTCGCGACTGCTGTAGATCCATTCATAAACCGTCGGCAGAATCAAAAGCGACAGCAACGTAGCGGTAATCAACCCTCCAATGACCACAATGGCCAGCGGTTTTTGCGTTTCGGAGCCGATACCCGTCGAAATAGCCGCCGGCAAAAGTCCCAAAGAAGCCATCAGTGCGGTCATCACAATGGGACGCAACATGGACTTGGAGCCTTCTTTAATGGCCTCAATGAGCGGCATTCCTGCTTTGAGATTTTTGTGGTAATTGTTGATCAGAATAACACCGTTTTGGGTGGCTATCCCAAAGAGAGCTATAAAACCAACCCCCGCCGAGATACTGAAATTGACCCCCGTCAGCAAAAGAGCGGCAATGCCGCCAATGAGGGCAAAGGGTACGTTGAGCAAGACCAATACCGAGTCGAGGGCATTGCCGAAAGAGACAAACAGAATGAAGAAAATCAGAATTAAACTGATGGGCACGACCAACGCCAGCCGATTTTGGGCGCGTTGTTGGTTCTCAAATTCACCGTTCCACTTCATTTCATACCCCTTCGGCAGTTTTACGACGGCGTTTACTTTTCGTTGAGCATCGGCAATGGTACTTCCCAAATCACGGCCGCGAACCGAAAATTTAGCGGCAATAAAACGGGCGTTATCTTCGCGGTAAATGAATGCCGGGCCGGCTACGTTGCCGATATCGGCAATTTGTTTGAGCGGAATTTTACCGCCGTTGAGTGTGGGGACCTGCAAATTGCCGATTTGTTCGATCGAAGAACGAAAAGGCTGATCATACCGCAAACGCATGTCAAATTTTTTCTCCCCTTCATACACCTGACTTACGGCTTTTCCGCCAATGGCCATTTCGATGACAGCATTGGCATCTTCGGCATCAATGCCGTATTGGGCCATTTTGTCAGGATTGAGCGTAATGCGCAGTTCGGGCTGCCCCAGATTCCGAAAAACACCCAAATCTTCTACACCTTTGACGGTTTTCAGAACATTGAAGACTTCGGTGATTTTTTTGTCCAGTACATTCAAATCGTCTCCCTGAATCTTCACGGCAATGGAGCCTTTTACCCCCGATACGGCTTCGGCTACGTTGTCGGAAATAGGTTGCGAAAAGCCAAAGTCAACACCTCGGAATCCGGTCAGTTTGGCCTGCATTTCGGCCACCAGTTGGTCTTTGGTAATGTCACGTTTCCATTCGTCGGCAGGATATAAATCCACGAAAAATTCCTGATTGAAAAAACCGGTAGGGTCAGTACCGTCGTTGGGGCGACCCGTTTGAGAGATGACCCCGCGTACTTCGGGAAATTGCTCAAATACCTGACGGAATTTGCGAGTAAAATGATAACTGTCTTCGAGGCTGATGCTGAGCGGCATACTGGCCCTTACATAAATAGAGCCTTCGTTGAGTTGGGGTAAAAACTCAGAACCGACAAAATGAAAGGCTCCCAAAGCGATTCCTAAGGCAGTGACGCCCGTAATCATGGCTCTTTTGGGATGCTTCATGACGTGACTGAGCAGTGGCGCATAGGCGTTATTCAGCCAATTGATCAGCGGATTATGGCGTTCTCTGACGTTTTTGTTCAATAATATACTGCTCAAAACGGGCACAAACGTTAAGGCCAGCAATAAGGCTCCCAGCAAGGCAAAGCCAATGGTAAAGGCCAGCGGACTGAACAGCTTTCCTTCTACCTTCCGGAAGGAAAAAATAGGCAATAACGCAGTGATAATGATGAGCTTGGAGGTGAAAATAGATTTTCCCATTTCAACGGCCGTTTTCAGAATTCGACTGAGTTTGGCGCGTTTGTTAAATTGTTCCATGCCTTCTTTTTCTGCCCAGTGTGCCAACATCACAAACAGCCCTTCCACCATCACCACGGCTCCGTCAATGATGATTCCGAAGTCAATGGCTCCAATCGAAAGTAAGTTGGCGGTCATTCCTTTGACCCGCATTAAAATAAACGCAAACAGCAGCGCCAACGGGATAATCAGGGCGACAGTAACGGTAGTGCGCCAGTCGGCCAGAAAAATGAGCAAAATCACCGTCACGAGCGTAATACCCAAGGCCACGTTTTCACCCACGGTGTGCATGGTGTGGTTGTTGAGTTCGGTACGATCATAAAACACCTTGATTTTGACATCCTGCGGTAAAACTGTGGAGTTGAGATAGGCGATTTTTTCCTTCAGTTTGGGCAACACTTCGCCCGGATTCTCGCCTTTACGCATCAACACAATCCCTTCTACGGCATCGTCGTGGTTGTCGCGGCCCACAATCCCGAGCTGCGGCAGATTGGATTCCTGTACGGTACTGATATTGGAAATCCGAACGGGAACGCCGTTGATGTTTTTCACAATAATCTTTTCAATGTCAGGTACGTTTTTAACAATCCCGATACCCCTTACCACAAAGGCCTGCTGCCCTTCGCGTAAAATATCCCCACCTACGTTGACGTTGGCACGTTGCAAAGCGCCGTACACGTCCAGTGCTGTCAGATTGTATTTGGTAAGTAAGTTGGGATTGACACTGACTTCGAACGTCTTTACTTTTCCGCCAAAACTCACGACATCGGCTATACCCTGAACGGCTTTCAGATTTTTTTGCACCACCCAATCCTGATAGGTTTTCAGCTCGGTGACCGATTTGGTTTTGGAAGATAAGGTATAGCGGTAGATTTCGCCCGTAGGCCCGGCCGGGGGTTGGATTTCGGCATGAACCCCTTCGGGCAAATCCACGTTGGCCAATTTCTGGCTTGCTTCCATACGGGCATTGAAATTGTCAACCCCGTCTTCAAAAATGATTTTGATGAAAGACAAACCAAACAGGTTGACGCTGCGGATAGCGGTACGGCGGCTGATGGAGTTCATCTCCGTTTCGATGGGGATGGAGATAAATCGCTCCACTTCTTCGGCACTGCGGCCCGACCATTGCGTAATAATGACCACTTCGGTATTGGTCACGTCGGGATAGGCTTCCACGGGCGTATTGTAAAAGCTAACGGCTCCGGCAACCACTACCAACAAAGTGATGAAAAAGACAATCCCTTTGTTTTTGAGTGAGAAGCCAATGATATTTTTGATGAATTTGTTCATGGTAGTAGAACCCCACCCTAACCCTCGGCAGCGGCCGACCGTCCCTGTGAGGGAGGAAACCTTTTGTCCACTTCTTCACAGGGGAGGGTTAGAGAGAAAGTATTAATCTGTTAACTCATTGAATAACAATAAGGCACCTTCAGTAACTACTCGGTCGCCGTCTTTGAGGTTTGCTTTCAGGTAACTGAATTTAGAGGTGCTTCTTATGACTTCTACGGGTACGGAGGTGTAGTTGCCGTTTCCGCTGTCTTTGATGACGAAGTATTTATCCTGGCTGAAAATCACTGATTTAGGGTTAACCGCCAATAAACGTTCCGGTTTTTCCAAATGCAGTTTTACCGTACAGAACATATCCGGTTTGAGCAGTCCGCCCGGGTTGGGCAATACCACCCTTGCCTGCAATACTTTGCTGTCGTTGTCAACGACCTGACTGATGTTATCAATACGCCCCTGAAATACTTTCTCAGGATAGGCCAAGGTCGTGATATTAACCGCCTGACCCACTTTTACCGCCTGAATATCAGATTCATAAATGTTGATAAGCACCCATACATCCGACAGATTGGAAATGGTAAACAGGCTGTTGCCGTTGTCGGAACGAATCTGCATATTGGGGTTGACGTTGCGTTCTACTACGTAGCCGCTCACGGGAGCCTGAACCGTAAACACAGGCTGATTGGCCGATGACGCTCCTCCGTACATCTTGATGACCTGCGATGCCCGGTCTAATTCAGAGGAAGCAATTTCCAATTGTTTGCGGGAATTGACTAAGTCATTTTCGGACGAAAACTTAGTTTTATACAATTGCTCTACATTATCGGCGTTGCGTTTGGCAATGTCGTAGTTGGATTTGGCCGTGTTGTAATCTTTCAGAAATTGGCTTACGTCAGCACTTTGCAGTTTGGCCAAAACCTGCCCTTTTTTTACGTAAATACCCAATTCCGCATTGACTTCCAATACGTTGCCGCTCACCATAGGGTAAATGCGATCTACTTGTTTTTGGTCAAAGGATACCTGTCCCGTAAACTGCAATTCCTGTTCGTAATTGCGGAGTTGTACTGAATCAGTACGAAAAGCGGATTCGGTATCTTTGGTCTTGGGTTCTTCCGCTTTTTTTTCGGATTGGCAGGACAGCAGGATCGGAGCAAGCAACAAAAATGCCCGAATAAATACCTTGATTTTCATCGTTTTATGGAATTGAGAATGGATTTAAAACACGTTGGAGTTGGTAGCGTAGTTGAGCTGTTGCTCCGCCTGAAACAGTTGATTGTTCAGCTCTATGAGGTTAAGCCGGGCCTCTTTGTAAGCCCTTATTTTATCAATAAAACTCACCAGATCAATGACTCTTCGGGTGTAGTCTTCGGTGGCATTTCTCGAAATATCCTGAATGCTTTGCAGATACTCGGGTGTTATTTTAGACTGTAAGTTTATAGCTTGCCGGTACTGCTGATAAGCTGCCAATACTTCCTGCTCTACCTGCAATCGGTTTAAATTCTGCCCCTGTTTGGCTTGGTCTATGCTTAGGCGTGCGGCTTGAATATTGCCCTGATTTTTGTTGCGAACGGGTAAGTCTATCAACGCCTGTACGCCTACGAAATTAGGGAACGCACTGCCGATATGTTGATAGTCAACACCTAATGTTAAATTGGGAGTTGCCAGCGCTTTCTGATAAATAAGGTTTTTCTGATTGTAGGCAAGTTGTTTATCAGTCAGCTGTAAATCGGGCCGATTGGTGTAGGCTTGGTCAGTGAGTGTGTTTAGATTGGCAATGTTTTTGGGGCTGATCTCTTCCTGAACGGGTACAATATACGCAGACCCGCTTTCCGATAATAATACCCGTAAGGTAGCCTCGTCCTGACTGATTTGTGCCTGCAAGGCAGTGATGTCACTTTCCTGATTTTTTTGTTCCACTTCCAGGCGGGTCACTTCGTAAGGGGCAATGACTCCCAATTTGAGTTGTGCCCGAAAGGCCGTCAGCAGTGTTTCCAATTGTTGCCCCTGCAGCTGAAGCAGTTGAAGTTTTTGCTGTTCAGCGGCTAAATTGCCGACCGTTTGAGCGAGTTGATACCGAATGGTGCGCATCAGGTCCTGAAAAGCAGCCTGTTGCAGGGCTACGTTGGTTTCGGCCAGGCGCACCAGTTTACTTCGGGTGCCGGTCAGGCTCACAATTTGTTGAATTTGTACGTTTAAAGCACCGCCTGTAGGATTATAGAGGTCAGCATTGCGGCCGAAAGGCAATACCTTTCCGGTAGAGCCATTGTAAAGGTTGGTTTCGACAAACAGGTTGGGATTGTACCACAATTTGGCTTGCTGTACGGCAGCATCGGCAATATTGACGTTATATTTCTGAGCCAATAACGCAAAATTGCGTTGAATAAATTGCTGTTCGGCCTGTGGCAATGTCAGGCGCAGCGTGTCAGTCTGCGCATAGGTGCAGCAGATGCTGCTTACCGTAATTCCTGCGGCAAGCAACCATTTTCGGAAGTTCATTCGTCGATAGTCTTTACTGGATTTACATCCATTGGTATGGGAGTAACTTGTGCCTCAGGGTACCCATGAGTACCCTGAGGACTTTATACAAGTCATTGCGGCCAATGACCGGGGCTATTATCCCCCTTTGTTTTCATTAAGGCTGTATCAGAATAGGTTAAATGTGATTGACAAAGGTGCAGATGCAAGATTAAATCCTATTAAAAGCAGGATTAAAAGCCAATTAAATCCTTATTTGATCACTTCGGCCTTAATGATATCCGTACTGTCATTCTTCCTGATCTCTGCCAAACGCTCAATATGGCTGTTTTTGTAAGCCAACAGTCTCTTTCTTTGTTCTAATGATAACTCGTTGATAGATAGCGCTTTGTCTGTCTCTATCCAATGCCCGTCCGCTTTGTAAAACAGCGCCATTCCTTCCTGGCCGTTTTCGGTAAAATAGGCGAAGTAATAATCGGGATTTTCTTCCCATTTTACCTCGTAGGCGTGGGGAATCTGCGCGGCAAAACTTGTTTTTACTTCCTTAGGTAATTGGTCATAACTGACTTCCTGCTTGCATGATTGCAGACTTAATACCCAAAGTCCGGCAATCCAAATGTATTTTTTCATGGCACTAATAACAGTTTTTGATGAATGGATAACAGTTAGAGGTAAGTGGATTGTTGCCTGCTTTGATGTGGGTCGAAAGCCGGGCATAGGTTCTGAATGGGTGAAAACGGGCGGTGTTGCCCCGATTAACACGGACTTGTGCCTTTGCGGCGGCGGAGAAGGCGATTACGGAAAAAGCCACGGCTCCTTTTTTTCAAAACGCTTTCATTGGAGTCACTAAGTTTTGTTGTGGAAAATGGTCTTTTGACGATTCAAAAGTGCAGCATAGGTATTAAATCCATTTAAAAGTCGGATTAAAAGCCCATTAAATGAAAGCTCTTACTTTATTTTGCGGTCTTCTACCCACCGATACAAAGCCGGTAAAATCAAAGGTGTAAAGAGCAGGGTACTCGTTAACCCCCCAATGATAACCGTAGCCAACGGACGCTGTACATCCGAGCCGATTCCCGTAGAAGTAGCGGCCGGAATCAATCCAACGATGGCTACCACCAAAATAGAAAGCAACGGGCGCAATTGACGTACCGAAACCAAAAGCGTCTTTTCCGTAAGGGTTTGGTCTTCAAGCAGGGGAACCCGATTAAAGGCAGACACCAACACAATACCGGCCATGACAGAAATCCCGAAAATAGAAACAAAGCCAACGCCTGCCGAGACGTTGAAATTATATCCCCGAAGGAGTAAAGCGATGATACCTCCGGCCAAAGCAAACAAAATACAGGTAAAGGTTACAGCGGTATGTCGTAAATTTCCGAAAAGGATAAACAACACCATAAATACCAAGACAATTGTAAGGGGAATAGTCAGTAAAAGTCCTTTCCCGGCTCGGGCCAAATTTTCATATTGACCGCCGTAAACGACCTGGTAACCTTTCGGAACGGTCAATTCTTTCTCTATTCGGCGGCTGATCTCCTGCACAAAACCTCCCTGGTCGCGTCCTCGGATATTGGTACGAACCGTAATCATGCGCTTGCCGTTTATTCGATAAATGTTGGTTTGCCCGTCGGAGAAACGCACATCGGCGAGTTGTTGCATTGGAATTAACGCCCCGCCGGCTGAGGGAACCTGTAGGTTTTGAATGGCTTCAATGGAATTTCGGTTTTCGGGTAAATACCGAACCACTACATCGTAACGACGGTTGGCGTCGTAGATAGTGGTAATGGCTTTTCCGCCGATGGCGGCCTCAATCATTGTTTCTATTTGGGTCACATTGATACCGAATCGAGCGGCCTGTTCGCGGTTGATTTGGATGGTCAATTGCGCCTGAGGGCCTTCCTGTTCAATATTGACCGAAACCGCTCCCGAAGTTTCCCGAACGATTTTGGCAATACTGTCGGCTTTGGAGCGCATGAGCGTCAGGTCATTGCCCACAATCGAAACAGCCAGATCGGCAGCACTCCCCGTGACAATTTCCATGACCTGATCGATAATGGGCTGACCGGAAGAGAAGAAAACACCCGGAAACTTGGCCTGAAGGTCATTCTGAATGGTTTTTACCAATTCTTTTTTAGAAATGGAATCCGACCACTCGTGATAATCGTTCAGAGCTACCAAAATTTCGATGCGGTTGGCGGGGAAAGGGTCGGTGCCGTCATCGTTGCGCCCGGCTTGGGTAATGACCGACTTGACGGGTTTGTATTTGGCAATGGTCTCTCGAATTTGGGGCATTAGGGAGGTAGTCTTTTGGATATTGACCCCCGATGGCAAAAAAGCCCGCATAAAAACCGAACCTTCGTCGAGTTCGGGCAAAAACTCTGTTCCTAATTTGCCGCCGAACGAAATCAATACAATCACCAGCGCCAAACCGATTACTACTGTTGCCTTATATTTTTTGAGCAATACACTGCCCAGCAGTTTTTCATAACCGCGATCCAAAGCATCCAGAACCGGATTGCGGTGTTCTTTGAGACGATTTTGGGTAAATCCTTTCCGAAAAACAAAACTCATCAGTACCGGAATGAGCGTCAGGGCACCGACCAACGACCCCACTACCGCAAAAGAGAGCGTGAGTGCCATGGGAGAAAACAGTTTCCCCTCTACGCGGGTCATCAGCAGAATGGGCATGTACGCCAAAATGATGATACTGACGGAGAAAAATATCTCTTTGATGACTTCTCGGGCCGAACTTAGGGTAAATACCGTAATTCCCAACGCGCGGTCTCTTTCGGTGGCATGCCGATAGCGGGTCATCAGGTGTTCGACCATGACGCAGGCCCCGTCTACGATGATGCCGAAGTCAATAGCTCCCAACGAAAGTAAGTTGGCCGGAATGCCGGCAATGCGCATCAGGATAAAGGCGAACAACAGCGAAAACGGGATCATCACCGTCACCACCAACGCCGAGCGCAAACTGCCCAACAGCAAAATCAGGAGAATCATTACGATAGAAATACCTTCAAAAAGCGTATGAGCCACCGTTTCGAGGGAATGGTCAATCAAAAAGCTTCGGTCGTACAATACACGCAAATGCACACCCTGCGGCAATTCGTTGGTTTCCAATTGCTGAATTTGTTCTTTCAGCAACGCTAATACTTCACTGGGGTTTTCACCGCGGCGAAGTAAAATAATTCCCTCCGTCGCGGAGGCGACGTTGGCCTTTTCTTTAGGAATGGTATAGCCTAATATGCCGGAAGGCGGCGGCGGGGCTATTTCGACCGAGGCTACGTCACGTAAAAAAACAGGAATTCCGCTGACGGCAGTCAGTACAATATTTTGGATGTCTTCTAATTGTTTAATAGCGCCCAGTCCGCGTACGGCAAAGCCCTGCTCGCCGCGCTCTACAATGTTACCACCCGTATTTTGGTTATTTTGTTCTACCGCCTCAATCACGTCCTGAAGTGTAAGATTGTATTTGCGGAGTTTGTCGGGAGCCGTGAGGATTTGAAACTCTTTTTTAGGGCCGCCAAAGGTGGTAATATCGGCAATACCGGGCACTTGCAGCAAATAAGGAACAATGACCCAATCCTGCAAATCCCGAAGCTGCATAGGCGTATAGGAAGCCGGAGCTTCTACGACGTAGCGGTAGATTTCTCCGACGGCCGTAGTGAGCGGGGCCAATTCGGGGGTAACCCCCTGCGGCAAGTCCAAAGAAGACAGCCGCTCAATGACCTGTTGACGGGCAAAATAGTCGTCGGTGCCGTCCTTAAACGTAAGTTGTACCACCGACAGCCCGAATATAGTTCTTGAACGCCGGTCCAAAACGCGGGGCATATTATTAAGTACCCGTTCAATCGGGATCGTTACCTGTTGCTCCACTTCCTCGGCCGCACGGCCGTCGTATTTAGCAATGATAATGACGTTGGTATCGGCAATATCGGGATAGGCTTCGATTTTCAGCAGCGTAAAACACCAATACCCGATGCCCATCAGCCCTATGGCACAGGCGATGACCGCCCAACGATTTTTGAGCGAGAACGTAAGTAATTTATCCGGCATAATCAGTACCCAAAACTAAGTCCTTTCAATTGCATTGCTCCGGTGGTTACAACCGTTTCCCGAGGCTGAAGACCGGAGAAAATAACCACACTGTTTTCAGCTTGCTGACCGGCTGTTACTTCACGGCGTACATACGAAAGAGCAGCTTGTTTCACGAATACATATTCCCGACCCTGCACTACCACCAGTGCTTCGCGGGGAATCGTCACAAAATTACCCTCGGCCACACCGAAATGTACACTGCCGAACATACCCGCCTTCAGGTCGTCGCCCGGGTTCAAAATAGCGACTCGGAGTTTTACCAGTCTGGTAAGGTTGTCCACTACTTCACCTATTTCTTCAATGCGTCCCGTAAATTTTTTATCAATGAAGGCGGGAAATTGAATTTCACAATCGGCCCCTTTTTTTACTTTTTGGAACTGATTTTCGGGTAACTCACAAATCAGCCAGGTCGTACTTTGCTTGGCACGGACCAAGGCCTGCGGGTCAAACCCCGCCAGTTTGAGCCGGGTTTCGTGTTCGAGCAACGACGTCTTCTCATTTTCGAGTGCCGTTACTTGCTGCGCCACTTCTGTTTCGGCATTGGTTACTTCAATTTGCGCATTGGTAAAGTCTTGGCCCGTCGCGGCTCGATTGTCGGCCAGATCTTTTACCCGAGCCAATTGTAATTTTTTCTGTTCCAGAATCACTTTCTTTTGCGCAATTACTCCCCTTTGCTTGTTGATATTGATCAGGTGCTGAAGCATTTCGGTGTAATTGGACGTCAACTCGGGATTATCAAACAGGACCAAATTTTGCCCCATGGTATCCGAAGACCTAACCACTTCGGCCACGACCCGGCCGGGAGCTATCAAATCGGTAGTGATTGCTTTTTTTTCGATGAGTTGAGTAACAAAGGAGCCTGTCCCTACGGAGTCGGCAAAGGAAATGGTCGCTCCGTCTGCGGATATCGTTGGTTTGGAAACGGGTGTTTGCGATAAGGGCTTCTCTTCTTTTTTGCAGGCAAACAGAGAGAAACTCATCAACAACCAAACGTACTTTTTAATCTTCATTTTGTTTTTGGATAAAATTGTTTTTCAGTATCTGACGTCGACTTCACTCGTCATTTCCCATTCGTCATTAGGATTATTTCTCTGTTTCTAAAATCTGTCCGGTGGCATAGAGCAGTTGGACATAGCTTCTGCGGTAACTCAGTAAAGCCTCGTAATAAATATTTTGCGTATCAAACCAAGACCGTTGTGCTTCCAAAAAATCCACTATGGTCGTTCCTCCGTGTAGGTAGGCGTAGCGTACGGTATTCAGGACATCGTCCGATTGGCGGATAATTGCCTCCCAACGCGAGAGATTTTGTTTTTGGGTAAGATAGCTCCCGTAGGCGGTTTGTACTTCCGTTCTTATTTTGAGCTCGGCTGTTGTGATGGATTGAGCCGTTTGCTCTTTCAGGATTTTTGATTTTTGAATTTCTCCCTGGTTTTTAGAAAAAAAAGGCAACGCAATCGTCCCGAAAAAACCAAAGTAAGGAACCTTATTTTGAGGGTTGTAAATAAGTCCTAATTCGGGGATAGGTTTGGCCAACGCTTTTTGAAGCAAAATGTTGGTTTCAGCCATTTTATTTTCCTGCTGTGCCGCCTGTAAATCGGGACGGTTTTTGCCGGCTATATTCAGCAAATCAGGCAGGCTTGTATTTAGTTTTTGCCAATACGCAGAATCCGGGTCGGCTAAGGCCAAATCGGCTTCCGTGCCGATCAATAACCCCAATTGTTTCAGTTCGTTTTGGTAATTCTGCTGCATCGCCTTCAATCGAACCGCATATTGGTCATACAGCAATTGGGTACGAGTAACCTCCGTTTCGGCCGCAAATTGATTTTTCAGGCGCAGACGATTGATAATCAACAGAGAATCTACGTTTGAGATAGCCGCTTTCAATAAATCAATGTGAACCCCAACCGCCCAAGCATCCAACCACTGATTGGCAGCGTCCAACAACAGATTTCGTTTGATTTCATCCAATTGATACTTGGTCAATCGGACGTTCTTATTGGCCAATTCGATTCGATTGCTCCGTTGTGCATTAGGTACAACAGGTTTGGTCAACTGATACCATACCTGACGGTTAGCCTTTCCTGAAAAGTGCGAATTGTCGGGAAAGAAGTTGGAATTGCTCAAAAATAAAGTTTGGTTGTTGAGCACAGGATTAGGGCGCAGCTTAGCCGTAGTCACATTCCCTTCGGCCAGGGAGACATTGTAATTTTCAATTTTTAAATAGGGGCTTTGCTCTGCGGCCTGTTGCAATGTTTGTGGCAAGGTAAGAGAAGTAACACCGGATTGTGCATAAAGCACTGAGGCAATGATCTGCCACAAAACAATGAATATTGCGGTTTTTTTCACAAAGGCTGATAGTGAATAGAGGTGCTGTTTTACAGTGAGACAAAGGTGATGCTCGGGGATTAAAGAAGATTAAAAGCCAAATTAAATAACCGTTAAAAAGCCACGGATGACCAAATGATTAGGTGAATTGGTTTACAAAGTTGTACCTATCGTTTTAACCCCTATCCCCGGCCCTTGCGGTCCGCCGCCGCGGCCCCTTTCAGGAGAAAGGGAACTGCAAGAAGTCCCTCCACTGAAAGGGGAGGGATTTAGGGTGGGGTTGTGTATAACCTAACAAACCAATTCAATTAGGCTTTAACCCTGAACGCATAAAAATGTCGTAATAAATCGTGCCTTTATCGGTCATTATTTATTCTCCGGAAAATCAGTATTCCGACCTATTGTAAGTAAAAACAGCAGGTAGTTGGTTTTATTTACCGAACCGCCTCTCAGGAAGATGCCTGTAAGGGTATATCTGTTTATCAATCATTTATCATGGCAAAAAAAATCAACATTGACCCTTTTCGCTACGATGGCAGCGATTCATTCAAACTCAAAAAAGTCAGTACTGAAATAGATGACCTCTACGAGGATAAAGCCGATTATGCGGCGCAGTTGGAAGCGTTTCGCAACCAAATGGACGAGTTGCAAAGTTTGATGTATGCCCACAACCGATACGGCTTGTTGGTGATTTTTCAGGCAATGGATGCGGCCGGCAAAGACAGCACCATCAAACACGTCTTATCGGGAGTCAATCCGGTAGGGATCAAGATTCAGTCGTTCAAGCGTCCTTCCGATACTGAATTGGAGCATGATTTTTTGTGGCGCCACTTGCTTTTTTTGCCCGAACGCGGCAATATCACCATCTTCAACCGCAGTCACTACGAAGAGGTGTTAGTGGTGAAGGTCCACCCCGAGATTTTGACCCAATCGCAGCGCCTTCCGGTCGAGTTGACCGAAAACTTAGATAAAGTGTGGGAGCAACGTTACAAAGACATCGTCAATTTTGAGAAATATTTGTTCCATAACGGCATTCGTGTGGTTAAGCTTTTCCTGAATGTTTCCCAAAAAGAACAGGGAAAACAACTGATTGAGCGCATTGAAGACCCCGCCAAAAATTGGAAATTTGAAGAGAACGACATCAAAGAGCGTGCCTCTTGGCGTGAATATATGAAGGCGTATGAAGACGCGATCAACGCTACCGCCACCGAGAAAGCTCCTTGGTATGTCGTTCCTGCCGATGATAAGAAAAACATGCGCCTTATTGTAGGACAGATTCTGATCGAAGAACTTAAAAAGTTGGATATGTCTTATCCGGAAACGACTTCCGAACGGCACTTAACCTTAAAGAAACTGATTGCGACAATTCAGGAACAGGACAAAAACTTGTAGGGCTAATCATTCAAACTCATCAAATACAATTGTTCTACTTTAGCGCGAGCCCAAGGAGTTTTGCGCAAAAAGGTCAAGCTTGACTTGATGCTCGGGTCGTACTGAAAGCAGCGAATATTGACGTACTCACTCATGGTCTCCCATCCATAGTGCGCCACAAGGTGATTCAGCATCATTTCGAGCGTAATGCCGTGCAGGGGGTTATTGGCTTGAGGATTGTTCATGGTCGCAAAGAAAAACATTAATGATGGCTTTTGCCATATTTTTTCAGGGCGTCTTCCACTTTCATTTTCTTTACTCTCAGTACGTCTTTGCCCGTTTTGACGGCGTTATAAATATCAATATTGTCAATTTCGGTAGGTTTTTCGTGCAGCCCCACTACAATAACATCAAAGGTGTAGGCTTTGTCAGTAGTGGCTACTAACCAATGTACATTGTTCCTGTCGTCCGAAACTGAAGAAAAACTTCCGACTTTGCCGGTTTCTTCGATGGTCTGTTTGATCAGCATCGTATCGCCTTCGTCTTTCAGCCGATCGTATTGGCGCAACAGAAACTCTCCTTTTAACACTCGGTGGCAGGAGGTCATGTTTTGGTGACCGTGCGGAATAATGGCACGGTCTTGCTGCATTCCGAAAATACGGCCGATAAACGAATAACGCCCCGAGATGCCCTCTACCTTGGGCAGTAGCGGGTCTTTGGTAACTACGCCCAGGTCAGGGCAGGTAAATTTTTCAATAGCCTTCTCAAAATCAATGACTTTCAGTAAATCCTCTAAAGGCAGTTTTCGGTGAAAATCATTGATCTTCAATTGCCATTCTTTGGGTGAAATCGTATTGGTTTTCAGATCGGCACACAAGGTATGCAGCTCTTTGAGCCAATGCCTCGCGATCGGTTTGACCGAATGGGCCAAGAGTTGTTGTTGGAACAGAGTATCTAAAAAGGCCACCCCCGTCAGGGTTGCCAAAAGCTCGTTGGAAAATTCTCTTCGGGTCATGGTTGGAGGCGGTTAACCTAAAAAGCAATAGTACCCGCAATTTAGCGGGTGCTTCTCAGTATTCCAACAGAGGACGACTGTGCTTTTGGGGGAAGGTTTCTCCTCTGTCGAACCATCTTTAACAACTTCTGAAAATTAAAATTATACTACCCGCTTAAGTAATTAAGCAGATTTAACTGAGACTTTCCAAGTTTATAATTCTATTGATTATCAAAGGTATAGGCATAAAACTTGGAAAGTCTATTTTTGCACAATTACTTAACTGATAATGCAGATTTAAAGTGGATTTTAGGTTGATTTAAGTGGTTGATTTACAGTATTTAATTTTCAAACGGTTCGCCGCACATATCTTTGTAGTTCATTGAAATTGTTGAAAAAACGGGGCGGCCCGAGTCGTGCAATTTTGAGTAGTTGTTTGACAGGGGAGAACAGCAGCCCGAGTTTCGTTGCTAATACGCCTCTCAGTGGGTGATATTGTCCCGCCGGTCTATCTGTTCGCCCGCACGGTCAGCCCCGCTGTACCTATTGGATGTAGCCAAGTGCTCACGGTGAGGCGGGCGAGAACCGAAGCCGCCTTTAACCTTCCGACTCCCCCAAACAAAGACAAAAACGGCGGCAGAATCGCTGCCGAAGAAAATATACGTGTTTTTGGCACTGCATTCAGCGTCAGTTGCGGCCATAATCACTAAACCAAGCACTGCCCTTTAAATCAGCAAATTACACCCTCGGATATCCGAATTATCAAAACGCCCGATTACCTCAAAGGCGTTAGCCTCTGTACCGACAAAACGTCCTAAATCCTGAGTTTCGATAAAAGCGCAGGAATCTAAATTGGCCAAGTCAACAACGTTGACACCGCCGTAGCGAAAACCCGACCCGTCAGCGGTAGTTACCGCTCGCGGGTCGTTGATATCACGTAACAGAATACGCATCGTAGAAGAGGCCGTAAAAATACCTTCTCCCTGCGAGTACGATTGCGAAAGTAACTCTGTCATTCCGTATTCGGAATGAATGGTTTTTACTCCGAATGCCTTCGTCAATACTTCATGTACTTCTTCGCGCAGCATTTCCCGACGGCGCCCCTTCATCCCACCCGTTTCCATGACGACCAAGTGGGGAATGTCTTTCAAAAAACGCAAATCTGCTCCGGACTCGGCCAAATCAAGCAATGCAAAGGTGACTCCCCACAAAATAATACGCCTCCCGTCGGGTTGGAGCGCCTGTTTTTTAAGCACCTCTAACAACTCCTGTACGTTATGAAGAAAAAAACCCGAAACGGAGGAGTCGGTTTGTGCAATAAATTGCTCCACCATATACACCAATGAGGAGTTATTTCGTTCAAGATAAGACGGTAACAGTGCCAACAAATGGAAGCCGGATAAAGTACCGTACATTTGCTCAAAGATACGTCGGCTAACATCATTATAAAGCGCAAGATCCGTGACATGGTGACGACTTGTTTGCGATCCGGTCGTACCGCTGCTTTCAAAGATCATCTGAACAGCAGAAGTATCGGTCAAAACGGTATGGTGCTTAAAAAAGCCGATGGGCATGAACGGAATTTCGGGCAATGACGAAACTTTTTCGGGATTTATCCGTAAATAAGATAAGAACTCTCGGTAAATCGGATTGTACAACGCTTGGTAACGAAATACCTCCAAAGCCAACGGCTCAAAGGTATCGGCACTCACTTGGAGCACGGCCTCCCGTAAATTTTGGTGAATGGACATTAAACTTGGCTGATTTTTACCGGTGAATAAAGAATAACTATTAACTTTCTCCAATATTTGGAACAAAATTAACAAGAAACATGAAGGGCTTTGTTCGTTTTTCTTTTACCCTGCTGCTGTTTGCCTTCTCTACCACGGGCTGTTTTACTCCGCCTGACTATAGCCCTGTCCCCGAAATCGTGTTTAACAGCATGACCAAGTTTGAAGTGATTGAACCTTTTTCCAAAGCCAAGCAAGACTCGGTGGTCGTTACTATTGATTTTAAAGACGGCGACGGTGACTTAGGTGAAGCCACGGCCAACCGAAATAATTCTCGCTACGATACTTGGGGCAATTATGAATTACGCACCTTCCGCAGGCTGACCGGCAATCAATACGAAGAGGTTGTTTTGGCGGCCAACTCCAAACTATTCTTCCCGGTTTTAAAACCCGACGGCAAAAAAGGGCCGATCGAAGGAAAACTGGACTATGCCGTTTACTTCCCTTATTCGCGCAATGCGAAACTGACTACCGTGAAATTTCAGGTACGGGTTCGCGACCGTGCCTTCAACGTGAGCAATGTCGTGGAAACCGATACGATTTCGGTACCGATTCTGTTTTGACGGTTGTGTCGGTTTGTTTTTTTCATAAGTATCAAAGCAAAGTGATTCAGGCAAAGTCGCAGAGTATACAAAAAATGGACTGTCTGAGAGTTACCGCCTTTGCATGAAGTATCAATTAATTTGATTCCTTAAGTGGTCAGGCAGATTTAGTCGGGGCCGTGCGGTGGATTTTAAGTGGATTTAAATAATTGATTTTCAGTAGCAACGGAGAATCGTTAAATCAATAAAATCTAAATCGGCGTAATTACTTAACACCCATTAGCCCCTCTACAAATCGTTTATCCAAAACGACTTCTGTAAAGTCACTCGCCGGGGCATCACATACCGAACAGACATACGATGCGGGTAAGGGGGCTTCTGTTTCTGCCACAGTTTGACAATGCTGACATTGCATCACTTTTCGGTCCGACGCTGGCTTGCCTCCCGAAGTAGTGCGGGTAATACCGTCTTTTTTGGCCGTTGACAGTTGCTCGTAATACGTCAGCGTTAAACGTCTCAGTACTTCGGGCAGGTTTTTGCGGGCAACATCGCCGGCAAAGGTTTCCCATTCGGTATTGCCAATATAAAAATCAGGAGAATGGACGATGCGGAAGCGTTCGTAGTCAGCAGATAAAGGCTCGATGACAATGGTGGAGGTCGTTTCGGCATTGCGCTGCCCGATGCTGAAGCTGAGACTCGACGTGCGGATGCGAGTACGCTCAAAGGCGTCAACCAATTCGGTTTTTAGTCGCAACGCAGCCGCATCAGCATCCGGAAGTTGCCAATTGAGCTCTAACGAAGAATAGTGCGAATGAATACCCCACAGGCCGAGCAGCTTCTCCCATTGATAAATAGTTTCTTTCGGGATGTCTCGGATAAGGAAGGTTTTGAAAGGAGTAGGGTAGAGGCGTCCGATCTTGGTATCGATACACAACCGGCAAAGCGCTTCTAAAAAAAAGGCTTCAAACTCATTTTCACGTTGGTAGAGTCCGATCCAATAGCGGTCGTTGTAGCGGTAGATACCTTCGTGATGAGGGTACGGTTTGGGGTTGAGTTTGAGTTCTTTCTGAATCGGTCGGGTACGGCCCGGAAATCGGGCGGTTACGGCTTCGTAAAGGGCATTGAACGAAGGCAGAGCGCCGGAGTTCGCCTTGTGTTCAAAGTACCGGGCTTCAATATGTTTGACCCAAAGCGCTGCTTGCTCGCCATCCAACAGTTTCGGCCATACATGGGTGCTGTCCCAATCCGGAAAGTTGATGGCCAAATACCAAAAAGAAGGCAGCGCCGAAGCAATGAAGTTCAGTTCGCCCGTCAGCGGTCGTATAAGTTCCTGCGTGGGGTCAATGAAGTTTACTTTCAGGCGCGGTTGGAAGTCAAACGAGTCCAAAATATCTAAGTAATCGCCCGACCGCAGCCACGATAACTGCGGAAAAATATTCTGAGCTACTACAGACGATACAATATTGGGGTGGGCAGGTGCGGCAGCTTCGGTTGCAAAGCCTTGTCGGCCAAGTTGTTGTCGGAGCGCCGGAAGCTGGGTGTCTGTACAGTGAAGCAGCAAGTCCTGACGAAAGCCCACTTCTATTTTACCCAATGCCCATTGCCGCGATAAAGCCGCCAAGCGTTGGAGTTCGTCGGGCGTAACTACGCCGCCGGGAGTAGAGATGCGGAGAAAAGGCATTGTTCTGTGAATTTTAGTATATTCGCAAAAGAAAATTTGAAATCAAAAATGCATAGTACTCACAAAAAGGAATTGCTAATCATCAATGGGGTTGAAATTCCATTAATGCAAAAAGGCCGACTCAACATTTATAATGAACAACAAATTAAAGCGGCAGGGGGTGTTGATGCTCTCAGTAATGCCATTAATTATAAAAAACCTCAAAACTGGCCAACAATGGATTTTACTGAGGAGGAATGGAACCATTTAGAACGATTGCTCAAAGAAGATTGATTCTATGTTGTTGGATACAAATATTGTGATCAAACACATTCGTTCAAAAACTACGCCCCATACCCCTGCTTTTTTATCCATTGTATCGGTAGGTGAATTGGAAGCTTTTGCTTTAAAAGCAGATTGGGGCTATCAAAAGCTCAATATTTTAAGTGAAATTCTTTCCAAGATTCCGATTATTGATATTAATCAAGGAATCACCAAGACTTATGCCATAGTGGATGCTTACAGTCAAGGACTTCTGAAACATCAACCGTTACCTGTCGGGCTTTCGGCTCGTAACATGGGTAAAAATGATATTTGGATAGCTGCAACTGCATTGTTTTATGATTTGGAACTTCACTCGACGGATAATGATTTCGATCATTTACGTGCTGTTGGATTACAGTTAATAAAAAATAATACAGTTGATTAGTACCTCATATTCCTAAACATTCGATTTCTTTCTTGATAAATCAAGCTTTTTGTCCTACTTCTGTCAAATATCGCTTGACTGCTTTTTCCGCTTCCGTATTACGTTGAACTGTATCCGGAAAAAGGAGGTTGCGCGTCATCTCATAGAGACTCATACTTTTCCATAATGCAGTGACCAATGCCTGTTTTTCGAGGGCGGCAGTCGTTTGCGTGAGCAAATGCAGGTCGTCGCCTGTCAGTTTTGTTTCCACTTTCCGTACGCCGCGCGGTTGGTTGCCGTTTTTGATGTGCAACAGCGGCCCTAAAACGGTCATCCGCAGAAATCCGAGAAAATCAAACGCTTCAAACAACTCGCCGCGTCCGATCTTCAACGCGGCATAGTGGATCCATACCCAAAACCGGTCTTCAATCCACTGATAGTCAGGATATGGCCAGGCAGAGGCAGTACTTTGAATGATCGCAGACAGCGCATGGTCCCGTTCCCACACGATGACCGGGTCTTCTACACGATGATGAAACTCCTCCGGCGTCAGGAATTTAATATCGACGTGCAGCAGCGGATTGTCGTACAGACAGATCAACACCCGAGGCTCTCCGACGTGTTCTCCCGTAAAGGCAGAAAGAACGGTACCGAATCGGTGGGCCGCGGCTTTCATGCGATTGGGGTCGTCGGCTATTTTGGCGGTTGATACCAGTACCAAGTCCAGATCAGAAAAAGCATCGGTCTCGTGGGTGATCCAAGAACCGGCTACGGCCAGTCCAACCATGTCGGGGGATTCCTGTAAAACCGCAATGGCATTGTTGATAAAAGAGTGAAAAATAGTGTGTTGCATAACTTGCGTTCGTTTTGGGCAATTATTGCAAAACCTTTTCCTAAAATCGAAAGTTCACCCGAGTGATGATTTATTTAACTTACCTTTTTGAGACCTTCCGATGGCACTAAACTCTCCTCCCAAATCATTTTTACTTCGGGTCGGCAACTGCCGCAACCGGTACCCGCCCCCGTCTGTTGACAGAGTGTTTGAAAATCGGCACAACCGTTTTTGATGGCCTCTTTCAGATTACCGTCGCCGACGTTATTGCAGGAACAAACGGTCTTTCCTTTAAACGCAGGGCTGCTTTTGCCGCTGCGCAGCAGTTTCAGACGCTTATCCGAAAGTTCGGTTTGGTGCTGAATCAAGGCTTTGTACTCCGAAAATTCCGATTTGTCGCCCAATAAAATTGCCCCTACCAATTTGTCGCCGCTGATGATACACTTTTTGTAAAACCGCTTTTGCTTATCTGTGAAAATGACTTCTTCATAACCTGCTCCGGCACCATTGGCGGGAATATCGATGAGGCCCAGAGAACACAAATCCAATCCCTCAATTTTCAGAATATTCATCGAAAGTGTGGGGCGGTAGCGGTGTTGAACGTCGCCGTTGAGGTGGGCGCAGAGTGCTTCAGCCTGTTCTTCCGCCGCGGCAGTGATCCCAAACAATTGCCCCTCAAATTCTGCCACTTCCCCAATGGCAAATATGGCAGGGTCGGATGTTTGAAGACAGGCATTGACCATAATCCCGCGTTGCACTTCCAAGCCGGCCTTTTTCGCGATCTCGACGTTTGGTGCCGTGCCGATCGTTACCACTACGGCATCACATTCCAACACTTGTCCCGACGTAAGTCGCACCCCGTTGACACGCCCTTTGCCCGTCAGGTATTTGACTTCATCATTGTAAAATACGTCAATCCCTCGGTCGGTGAGTTCTTCGTGCAACAGCGCACCGGCTGTGGCATCCAATTGCCGGTTCATGAGCCGGGAACTGCGGTGTACTACGGTGACTTTCATGCCGATATGACGCAGCGAAGCGGCCAATTCCAAACCCAGTAATCCACCCCCTACTACGACAACACGGCGCGGAGTGAGTTTTGACGGAGGCTTGCCGTCCGGCGTTTCACTCTTTGTCAAAGTTGAATCGTTCAGGTAACTTTTAAGTCGGTCGGCATCCTGCCGGGTGCGCATGGTAAAAACGCCTTCTAACGAAAGATCATAGTCGCGAGGGAGAGCCGCGCGACTTCCCGTAGCAAGGATGAGGCGGTCGTAAGCATAAGTATTCCCGCGCGAATCAAGAACCGTTTTTTGTTGACGATCAATACTTTCGATGCTGACTCCTTCGTACAAATGCACCAAGGCGCGCTCGTCGTCCTGCATTTTGAGCAATTTTTCCCATTGCATTGTCCCGCTGATATAGTCAGGCAGCAAGACGCGGTTGTAGAAAACAAACGGCTCTTTGCTGAATACGTGCAACTCGTCCGTAAGGTTGTATTGGCGATGGGACGTGACAAATTTGTAGGCGGCAGCCCCGGCTCCGATGACAATGATCTTCTCTTTCGGTTTACGAAATTGAGTGACTTGTACCGCCGCAAATTTGAAATCCGGTTCTTTAGAGGCCGGGTCAATCAGATCGCTTGTAATATTATTGGCACGTGCCGCCGTGCTTTGTCCGGCTTTGCCCCAGTGCATAGGCAAAAAGACTACTCCCGGTCGAATGTCTGCAGTGACCTTGGCCGGTACCTGTACCTCCCCGCGGCTATTTTGAATGATGACAATATTTCCGTCTTTGATGTCGCGTTCGACGGCATCCTGCGGGTTGATTTCCAAAAATGCCTTGGGAAGGTGTTGATTCAGTTTGTTGACCTTCCCTGTTTTGGTCATTGTGTGCCATTGGTCGCGGATGCGCCCTGTAGTCAATATCAGCGGTCGGTCGGGCGTTGGCAGTTCGGAATGATTTTCATCGGGTACGGCTTTGATTTGTGCTTTGCGGGAAGGGGTAAAAAACTCTCCGTCCGTAAAAAGGCGAGGCGTGCCGTTGGATTGAGCCGACGGGACGGGCCATTGCAATGTGCCCTCGGTGCGGAGCCGTTGGTGGGAAACCCCGCTCATGTCCACCTGTGTCCCTTTCGTCAATTGGACGTGCTCGTCGTAAATTTCGGCCGAATCTCGGTAATTGAACGCCGAACCGAATCCCATTTTGCGGGCAAACCGAACAAGGATTTCGCTGTCGGGCAGGGCTTCTCCAACGGGGTCGTTGAATTGACTCAGGTGAGAGATACGTCGTTCGGAATTGGTCATCGTCCCCGTTTTTTCGCCCCATGCCGCGGCCGGAAGTACCAGATCGGCAAAAGCAAGAGTATCTGAACGGTTGGAAATGTCTTGCACTACCACAAATTTGGCCGCCTTCAGGGCTTCTTCTGCCAGATTTGAATTAGGTAAGCTCACCATCGGATTGGTGCATAGAATCCAAATAGCTTTCATTCGCCCGTCTTTCAGCGCTTCAAACATCTCAGTAGCCGTATAGCCGGGCTTAGGATTAAGCGATGGCACTCCCCAAAACTCGGCCACTTCCCGGCGATGGGCCGGGTCGGCCAAATTGCGGTGGGCGGGCAGGAGATTCGACAATCCGCCTACTTCCCGGCCCCCCATCGCATTGGGCTGTCCGGTCAACGAAAACGGCCCGGAACCGGGCTTTCCGATGTGGCCCGTGATTAAATGAAGGTTGAGTAAAGCCAAATTTTTATTGACACCGATCACACTTTGATTGAACCCCATGGCCCACATCGAAAGGAAACCTTTCGCTTTGCCGATGTATTCTACCGCCAAATGAATATCATGAAGGCTGATACCGCAGATTTTAGCCGCTTCGCGCATGTCTCTTTCGGCTACTTTGACCCGATAAGCCTCGTACCCCTCGGTATGATTTTTGATGAAATTTTCGTCAATATAACCTCTCGAAATCAGTCCTTTGGCCAGAGCATTCATCAAAACGATGTCGGTACCCGGCTTGATTTGGAGGTGTAAGTCGGCCATTTTTGCCGTGTCGGTACGGCGCGGGTCAACCACAATGAATTTCACGCGCGGATTCGCCGCTTTGTGTGCCTCCATCCGCCGAAATACGATCGGATGATTCCAGGCAGGATTGGCACCGGCAATCAAAAAACAATCGGCCAATTCGATGTCTTCGTAACTGCAGGGAACGGAGTCTTCCCCCAAGGCCATTTTGTATCCCACTACCGCCGACGACATGCAAAGCCGGGAATTGGTATCGAGGTTATTGGAGCCGATAAACCCCTTCATGAGTTTGTTGACCACGTAATATTCTTCCGTTAAACACTGCCCTGACGCATAAAAACCTACGGAATCCGGACCGTATTTTTCGATAAAAGTCCTGAATACCGCAGCGGCCCGTTCCAGGGCCGTATCCCACGTTACGCGTTGTAAATCCGCCTGCCGATGATAGCGCATCTGAGGATACAGCAACCGGTCGCTTGTATCCATGACGGTATAGTGCAGGTTCATGCCTTTCGAACAAAGCATCCCTTTACTTGAGGGATGGTCGGAATCACCCTCAACCGTCACATGTCCGTCACGGGTTTTCTTGACCACAACCCCACAACCTACTCCGCAGTAGCAACAAGTGGTTTTATAAGACGTTGTACCATTCATAATCAATCCTCTTTACTCATTCACGCTGTTTGTAATTCCGGCTCTGCTTGGCTCACGGAAACGGTTTTACCGAAATTTACCAAAAACAATACTAACCCTACGGCGGCCACTACGCCGCCAATGTACATGAAGGCTTGTCCATAAGTGATAGACTGTGATTTGAACAAAAAACCCATCAGCATGCCGCCCGCGTTTCCGCCGGCCCCGACTACCCCGGAGATAACGCCGACGGCCTTGGGATTGACAAAAGGCGTAATGGCGTAGGTTGTGCCGTTGGCCATTTTCAGAAACATGGCAAAGGTGAGCATCGATACGATGGCCAAGGTTAAATTACCCGATACCGCAAACAGCAGGATACCGATGCCTTCAATGGTGAGCAATAAGGCCAGCAAAACCCCTTTACCCCGCATTCCGTATTTTTTTCCGACTTTGTCAGCCACGATACCGCCTACTGCTCGGGCAAAAATATTCATGAAGCCAAAGAGCATGGCCCAGAAGCCGGCTTCAGTTTCTCCCATGTTGAAATTGTCGAAGAAATAAAGGGCTGCTACCCCATCGAATGTAATCTCCATCCCGAAACAACAGGCGTAGGCCAACGCCAAGGCCCATACGCGCAAGTCGGCACAGGCTTGCCAAAAACTTATTTCCGATTTGGCAGAGGTTGTCCGTTCGATCTCATCGTAATTGCCGGCGGGAGTGTCTTTGGTAAATTTCCAATACACAAAAGCCATCAAAAGCATCATCAACCCGGGGACGAGCATCGCCAATCGCCACGCTTCGGATTTAATAAAACCAAAACCAACGATGGCCGACATTATGAGCGGCATGGCTAATTGAGTAATACCTCCGCCTAAATTGCCCCAACCGCCCGCGACGGCGTTGGCGGTACCTTTGATATGGGGGGCAAACATAACCGAGGTATGAAACTGCGTAACGACAAAAGAGGCTCCGATAACGCCGATGGCCAAACGAAATAACAGGAAAGTAGTATAGTCGTGTGCCAATCCTACCAGCATGACGGGCAGCGAGCCCACCAATAATAAAGCGGTGTAGGTTTTACGCGGCCCCCACGTATCACAAAGTTTGCCGATAATCAGACGGGCAAAAATGGTGGCCGATACCGCCGCGATGATGGTGTTTCCGACTTGCGGTTTGGTCAACCCTAAATCGGCCCGAATCGCAGGCATAAGGGGAGCCAGACCGAACCATCCAAAGAAGCAAACAAAAAAAGTAAGCCATGTGATGTGGAAGGTGCGCATCTGTACACCACTGAAACTGAAAATGTTGAGTTTAGAGAGGGGTTGATTTGTAAGTTGCCGGCTCATTACGCTTTGTTGGTTAAAAGTGGAATATGAAACCAGCGTAAGGCTTCGAAGCGATGCAACAGTATAAACCCTAATATGCACAACTATGCTGCAAAACGAATTTTTGTATCCCTTCCAAAAACTGCGCTGCTCATCGCAAGATGTGCCAAAGAATTTTAATACCTGCATCGGTTAAGCGCCGCCACGCTGTACCGATTTGGTACATCAAACTTACAAAATAAGCAATTATACTCAAAGTAATTTTTGGGTATTTTTCATTAAATGCTCAAAAATCTTTAAAATATTATACTTAATTTTTGTAAAATAACAAAACTTTAAGCCATTTTCTTAAAAAATGAAACCAATATTTTCAATTTTATCATTTTTTAACAATGAAAATACTCAAAAACAAATGCCTGATTTTTTAAGAACATCAGGCATTTGATACAGACATT
>JAXLVD010000013.1:0-235033 GCA_046329125.1 Spirosomataceae bacterium
TGTAAGTCAGGGTATAAGTACCGTCTGCCAAATTCGATGTCGTAAAACTTATGCTGCCGTTGGTACCCCCGCAAGTCGTTGTAGAGCCGGCCGTTTGGGCCGTCAGGGTGAATGTGCAGCAACTGTTTGTATGACTATCGCCCGTAATGGTCCAGCCTTTACCGCCGCTACCGATGGCCAACACCAAATGGGCTCTATCGGCTGCCGAAGCACAATACAACAGCCCGGCGGCTCCCATGCTGCGACCGTTAGGAGCAGCGTTGCGGAAGGCGGTCAGGGTGGCGTCGTAGTTGGCTATACTCATACCGCAATTGTCGAGAAAGCCGGTCAAATCCACATTGGAATTAAATTTAGACGCCCAAGCGGCCAAACTTTGATTGAAGGTCGAAGCCCCCGAAAACATAGATTCCATAGTCGTGACATTCCCCACACTCCATGCACTGAGGTCTTGATTGAAAGACGAGGCATTCAGAAACATTTCAGACATATTTGTCACATTAGCCGTAGTAAAACTGCTCGGCAGAGGTTGGCTATAAACAGAGCAACCCGAAAACATACCTTTCATATCCGTTACAGCAGCGGTAATAAAACTGCTTGGCAAGGCTTGATTATAGGCACTGCAATTTTGAAACATAGTACGCATAATCGTTACCGCACCGGTATTGAAACTGCTCGGCAAGACTTGGTTATAAGCATTGCAATCGGAAAACATATTTTGCATATCCGTTACATTGGCTGTATTGAAACTGCTTGGTAAGGCTTGGTTATAGACAGTACAGCCATTAAACATATTACGCATATCGGTTACTGAAGCCGTATTAAAACTGCTTGGCAAAGCTTGATTATACGCACTGCAATTATGAAACATACTAACCATATCTGTCACTGCAACGGTATTGAAAGCTCCGGGTAAAGCTTGGTTATAGGCACTGCAGCCAAAGAACATACTATTCATATTCGTTACTGAGGCAGTATTAAAACTGCCCGGTAAGACTTGGTTATAGCTACTGCAACCGGCAAACATACTCTGCATATTGGTGACATTGGCCGTATTGAAACTGCTTGGCAAAGCTTGATTATAGGCAATGCAACTCACAAACATGTTCGCCATATTGGTCACATTAGCGGTATTAAATCCTTCAGGTAAGGCTTGATTAAAAGCACTGCAACCGGCAAACATAAAACTCATATCGGTCACTGCTGCTGTATTGGGCACGTCCGTGGCATTAAGCATAAAATTGGTGCAACCCCGAAAAGCATTATTCATATTGGTCCACGCAATGTCTCCCCATTGGTCTACCGATAGTAACTTGGCTCTATCCCCCGCATTGTTGAAATAAATGCGCGGAAAACTGCCCCGAATTGCTACCTGATAAGTCCCCTCCGTGCCATAGTTATGGGTGACATTCCCCGTTACCCCAAATTCATCATACACACCGTCGTTATTCCAGTCTACATCATAGTTATAGCCCGTTCCCGTAGTCGGAATCCGAATGGAAGTGCTGCCGGTAGCTCCCGTATTATTTGTTTTCCAGGTGGTGATGAAGGGTCTGCCGCCGTATCCCTGAATGACGAAGGTATAAGGGTTTTCGTCGGAATCGTCATTGGCAATGCTGACCGTGGCGGTGCGCAGGCCCGCCGCCGAAGGGTCGAAGGTAATCACAAAGTCCAGGCTGCCATTGGAGGCAATGCTCGCGGCTGAGGGCTGGACTGTCACCGTAAAATCGGAAGCATGGGTGCCGGAAACGGTCACTTTATCGGGCGTACCCGTCAGGTTCAAGATCCCCTGGCCGGTGTTCTCAATGGTGAAGGTACGTGTGAGAGTAGCACCCGAGACAGCGACCGCTCCCATATCGGTAAAGTCACTTCCCGTGGGGGTATTGTCGCCGTTGGCAATGGAGTTGCCGTTGCCTTTGAGGTTGATCTCAGGGGCACAGCTACTGCTGAGGGCATCGCCCGTAATGGTCCACCCCTTGGTAATTAAGGAGGCCCGGGCACTTTGGGCTGCACAATATTGAAGCGGCGAGGCATCCCCCAAGTTTTTGTTGGTATAACCTGCGGTGTTCCAGCCGATCAGGGTGTTGTCGTAATTGGTAATCGACAAGCCTGTACCCCCGAGCATAGCGTTCATATTGGTGACTGCTCCAAGGTTCCAAGCTCCTAAGTTTTGATTAAAGGCACTGCATCCTGCGAACATCCCGAGCATATTGGTGACATTGGCGGTATTAAAACTGCTCGGTAAGGGTTGATTATAGGAACTGCAACCGGAAAACATACTCTGCATATTGGTGACATTGGCGGTATTAAAACTGCTCGGTAAGGATTGATTATAGGCACTGCAACCCAAAAACATACTCTGCATATTGGTAACATTGACCGTATTAAAACTGCTTGGCAAGGCTTGGTTATAGGTAGTGCAACCAAAAAACATAGTCTGCATATTGGTGACATTGGCCGTATTAAAACTGCTCGGTAAGGCTTGGTTATAGACATTGCAATTGCCAAACATACTGCTCATATCAACTACATTACCCGTATTAAAACTGCTTGGTAAGGGTTGATTATAGATATTGCAACCGGAAAACATTCTCTGCATATTGGTTACATTGACTGTATTAAAACTCTCGGGTAAGGGTTGATTATAGGAAAGGCAAGCTTGAAACATAGCCAACATATTGGTGACATTGGCCGTATTAAAACTGCTCGGCAAGGCTTGATTATAGGCACGACAATTATTAAACATAGCCTGCATATTGGTGACATTGACCGTATTAAAACTGCTCGGCAAAGCTTGGTTATAGACCATGCAGCCGTCAAACATACTTAGCATATTGGTTACATTGGCCGTATTAAAACTGCTTGGCAAGGCTTGGTTATAGACTCTGCAATCGGAAAACATAATCTGCATATCGGTAACATTGGCCGTATTAAAACTGCTCGGCAAAGGCTGGTTATAGCTGCTGCAACGAAGAAACATACCTTGCATATTGGTGACATTGACCGTATTAAAACTGTTCGGCAAGGGTTGGTTATAATTGCTGCAGTCGGTAAACATAACACTCATATTGGTTACATTGGCCGTATTAAAACTGCTCGGTAAGGGTTGATTATAGGCACTGCAAACTTGAAACATACTACTCATATCGGTGACATTGGCCGTATTAAAACTGCTCGGCAAGGCTTGATTAAAGGAACCGCAATTTCGGAACATACTATTCATATTGGTGACATTGGCGGTATTAAAACCTTCGGGCAAGGCTTGATTAAAGGAACTGCAACTTCGGAACATAGAAGACATATCCGTGACTGCTGCAAGATCAGGGACATCAGTGGCAGGAAGGGTTAAATTAGTGCAGCCATAAAAAGCACTGCCCATACTTGCCCAGGCAATGTCCCCCCATTGGTCTAAGGAGAGAATTTTTAGTCTATCACCACCATTGTTGAAATAGATTCGGGGAAAACTGCCCCGAATGGCCACAGTATACGTGCCTGCCGTACCGTAGTTGTGGGTTGTGCTGCCCGTTTTTCCAAATTCATCATAAATACCGTCGTTGTTCCAGTCTACGTCATAGTTATAGCCCGTGCCCGTGGTCGGAATCGTGATGGAAGTGCTATTGGAGGTACCTGAATTGTTTGTTTTCCAAGTCGTAATAAAAGGTCTGCCGCCGTAGCCCTGAATGACGAAGGTATAAGGATTTTCGTCAGAATCGTCATTGGCAATGCTGACCGTGGCGGTGCGCAGGCCCGCCGCTGAAGGGTCGAAGGTAATCACAAAGTCCAGGCTGCCGTTGGAGGCAATGCTCGCGGCTGAGGGCTGGGTCGTCACCGTAAAATCGGAAGCATGGGTGCCGGAAACGGTCACTTTATCGGGCGTACCCGTCAGGTTCAAGACGCCGGTGCCCGTGTTCTCAATGGTGAAGGTGCGGGCGAGGCTACCGCCCGAAACGGCGACCGCTCCCATGTCGGTAAAATCACTGCCGGTGGGGGTATTGTCCCCGTTGGCGATGGAGTTGCCGTTGCCTTTGAGATTGATCTCGGGAGCAATAGGGGCCTGTACCGTGATCACCGCATCGTTGCCGTCACCGCCGGTGTAGGAAATAGTGGCTGAAAGACTGCTGCCCAAAAAGTTGGCAATAGTTGCTCCCTGAGTCAGTCCGTTGAAGGTACCGGTAATGAGATCACCGCCGTCGTTGTTGACAATGGTGAAGGTTTGGCCGGCTGCCGGAGTATGAGACCCGCTCAATACTAAGTTCAGCCCGGTGAGATTGATGACCCCGGATACATTCAACTGATGATAGTTTGTGTTGACGGTGGTGCCGTTAATGACGATGTTCAGGTTATTGTTAGTAGCGAAGGAAATAGCATTCCCGCTTACATCTACCCCTGCTCCCGTAGGATTTATACCGCCGGCAGCGTTGACGGTTAGATTGCCGCTGCCGACATCATACGATGAATTGAGCGTCAAGGCTCCTCCGGCAGTCAGCGTAACATTACCGGCAGCGTGGGATATGGCCGATGATACCGTAATATCTCCCGTATTTGCGCTGCCGAAGTTAACGGTTCCGCCCGTGATATTGTCGAATTCCGGGTCGGAAATCCCCATCGGCCCTGCGGGGTTTTCCTCACCTCCAAAAACGATGTCTACTCCGGCCGTCAACGGTACAAGGTTCACCTCATTGGACGGATGCGCTTTTACAATCGGAGTACCATAGGTGTAATACGCATTGGTGATCAGGGTAATATTACCGCCATGGGTAAACGTGTTGAGCTCGCCGTCTGTGCTGCTGATTGTTTGTTTGTCCAAGACTATGCCGTATCCTGAAACCCCGTTACTTTCTTTGCCGGTAAGGGTAATATTCCCACCGTTGGTAGTGAGCAGGGAACTTAAACTTAAACCATAGTTTCTAATTCCGTTCCCTTGTCCTCCTTCGCCATACAAGATCAGGTTCCCCATCCCCCCGGGCAATAGAGTTACGTCACTTTGTTGAAATATACCTGAACAATCTTGGGACGATCCGCTGCCGCCGCCATAACCGTTTAGCGTTATGTTGCCGTTGGTCGTCGTTATACTGCTGCCATAATTCAGATAAATGCCATATGTATTATTGATATTAGCAGCATTCCCGTTTCCTCTTCCCGTTATTTCTATATGGCCCGATCCTCCGGTAAAAACCCTGGTGGTACCTGTATTATTCAGATGAAAGCCATTAGCGAAGCTACCTGTTCCCTCTGATCGGCCGTTTATGCTGATGTTGCCCCCGGTCGTTGCAATTTCTCCGGTTACTCCGTCTACTTTAATTCCACAATTTTGTGTTCCCGAAGAGTTTCCCCCCGTTCCGTCGATACTGAGCGTATTGCTTCCGCTTAGTACGTTGCCGTTAACAACAGATACACCGTGATTATTATTACTTAACGTACCTCCTTTTCCTTTTAACGTCAACAGCCCACTGCCCGTCACCTGCATTTTAGCATTGGTTCCCGTCACTAAAATACCTGCAAAAGTCCCCGAAGTCGGCATAGCTTGTTGATTGGCCTCAATGGTTAAGTTACCGTCGGCTGTAACCAAACTTGCCCCCGCATTCACGGTTACATTTTTACTTACCTTGACGGTGGCCGTTCCTGTACCGGAAAGCACCACATTGGCATTGGCCGCAAAAGTAACGGCATCAATGCCCGGGTTGCCAGCATCGTCATTTTGCAAGTCCAAATCAAGGTGAGCATTAGTAGCAAAGGTGATGTTGCCGTTGAAGTTGATTTGGTCATCGCCGATACCGCCGTTGACCGTCAAAGAGGGGAGCGACGTCGTGAAAGCTCCGATGTTAATAATGTCGTTGCCCGAAGCGGTATTGATGGTAATACCGGTTTTACCCGAAAGCGGCACATCGGCCGGGGTGGTGAAGGAGGTCGTCGGGCCGCCGTCGATACTGTAGGTTTTGCCCGACACGTCAAAACGAAGATTGCCGCCGTTTTCACTCACCGTCAGCGTTTCGCCCGTGCCCGTCACGTCGGTAATGACCACGTTGCCACCGGTGGTGGTGATGGTGTAGTCGGTTGATTGCACACTCAGCCTTATGGGAACAACGACGTCGGTGGTGCATGCATCCGTAGCCACAACGGTAATGGTGTAAATGCCCGCGGGGATAGTGTTAGGAACAGTCACTATACCGGTTACACTATTCACCGTGATGGTAGCCGGCGAGGAGGAAGGGGAAACGCCTTGCAGAAAAACCACAGCCCCTTCATTATCGGAGGGGCCGGTAGCCGGCAGAATAGAACCGCCTGCTCCCGGGCTCAGGAAGGCATCGTTATAGGTCAGCGTCGGTGGCGTATTTTCTGTCACATTGACCGTAAAGTTGGCCGTGGCCGTGCCGCCGTTAGCATCGGTGACCCGCAACACGACCGTGTTAGCACCGAGGGCAGCGAAGCAATTGGCCGCTATAGTGGCCGTAATTGTACCGGCAGTATTAGTGATGTTGGTAACGGTGATGTCGTTCGGTGTAGTGACAGCCGTGACGGTCAGGCTCCCGGCAGGAGTTTCTGTGTCATTGACCGTAGCGATGGTGGCTATTGAACCGGCAGTGCTTTGTTGACGGATAATCGGTGCAGCGGCCGTGATGGTAGGGCTTGCGTTAGTGACTGTATACGTAAACGGCACTACGTAAGTACACCCCCCTCCGCTTGGAGTGATCTTGGCGTAGAGGGTTTGTGAACCCGACGGCAATCCGCTCGGTACAAAGGTATTAGTAGCTTGGGTATACGCACCGGCGGATAGTGTGGCAGCAAGGTCAGTAAAAATGCCGTTGACAGTGCCGTTGTAGCTGCTGCCGGAAACGCCGTACGTAAAAATAGGCACTGAATTAGTAACGATAACGGACGAAGCCGCAGTATTGATAATGGGCAGGGCGGACTGATTATGCGTTCCGTATTTCAGTACGCCGTTATTGGTAAAATCGGAGGCGTTTGCCATTTCACCGCCTACGTTAAAATAACCGTTATTGGTCAGCAGGTTATCGTTACCGGTAAACAGACTTCCCGCTGCTAAAATAAATTGCGCACAGGCGGCATTGGTCAGCGTAAACGAATTATAAAACAGAGCCCCCATTCCGCCGGTAGCGTGAATAAGGCCGTTATTATTGACGGTTCCTCTTACACCTTCAAAAACTCGATAAGGTCCATTATAAATAATGCTTCCCGAATTGGTCAGTTGCAGTGTTGCCGCATCAAACGTTTCGACCCCCCCACTATTTCCGTTGATAGTGATGGTCGCATTAGCGGCATTGTTAACCGTCAGGCTGCCGTTATTATAAGCTAAAAAAGCGACTTCGTCTGCTCCTATTGTCAGGGTCCCGTTGTTGTTAAGGGTTGACACATACTCCGTATTAAAACCGACGATATTGGTACTTCCCTGAATGACAGTCGTCCCGTTGTTGGTAAAAGTGCTCCCGTTTCGCAAATTAATACCGTAATCAACACCTGCCGTAGTGGTTAAAGAGACCCCGCTGTTGACCGTCAGTTGTGCGTTGTCCTGAATATCTATGTACAAAACCGTAACGTTAGCACCGATGACCGGGTCATTGGCGGCATCCGGGATCGCAACGCTGTTACCCGAACCGGGCACACTCGCCGGGGACCAATTGCAGGCAGTAGCCCAGTCGGTACTTACAGAGCCATTCCACGTGATCGTTCCCGTGGGGGTAGCGACAGGACCGCTGACGGTCAGGGTAGCAGCATTGGAGGATACCGTTCCGCCTAAGTTAGTCGCGTTACATCGGTATCGATAATTATTCAACCCCGTAGCACTGCTGATATTCAGGGTAGCCGAGGTTACATTGGAATAGGGCGTTGAATTGGGTACGTTGGCCCAAGTGTTACCCCCATCGGTACTCACTTGCCACCGATAGCTCTGTGCCCCGGTAGCCGTAATGGAGAACGAGACCGCGGAGCCGGGACAGGCTGTTTTAGAAACAGGGTTTGCGGTGATGACCGGCAAAGGAATGTTGTTGGTGTACAAAAACGGGACTACATACGTACAGGCCCCGCCATTGGGTGTGATTTTGACATACAGTGTCAATAAACCTCCGGATAATAAGGGTCCCGGAGTAAATGTATTGGTGCCTTGGTCATAGGTACCGGCGGTTGCCGTTGCGTTTGAATTGGTATAAATGCCGTTGACGGTGGCATTATTGGAAGCTCCCAATTGAAAGATCGGGGTATCATCGTCATCAATAATGATTCGGTTGTTGGTCATCGTGCCGCCTCCGGTCGTATTGAGGGTTTCGTATTTGAGCACGCCGTTGTTATTGACATTACCTGAGTTATGCAACCACCAAAAAATTTGGATCAGGCCATCGTTCGTAACAGTACCGCTGTTACGAAAATCATTGTTTGAAGCATCAGCTAAAATCACCTTACCACAGGCATTATTGGTAAAGGTCGCGCCGGCGGAGTTGGTAATCCCGTAACCGCTGTTGAGCGTGATCGTGCCCGAGTTGGTCACCGTACTGCCCGATAACAGGGTTATTTCGGAGACATTGTCCCCGTTAGAGGTCAGGTTGATGGTGCCGTTATTGGTCAGCGCAGCAGCGTCAAGGTAAATACCGGTCACGGTAAATTGGCTGACATTCAGCGTAGCCCCGCTGTTAACGGTCAGCGTAGCCCCGGAATTCAAGCTGATATTGATGACGTTGACGGTTGTTGCGTTCTGAATGACCGGATCGTTGGCCACGTTGTTGATGATGATATTATCCCCGTTGGCCGGTATGCCGGCAGGAGACCAGTTGCCTGCATCGGCCCAGTTCGTATTGTTGGCCCCTGTCCAGGTTTTATCTGCCGCAAACAGGGAGTGGCTCAGTAACAAAGCCGCAAAGAGATAAAGAAACTTTTTCATGGGTAGAAAGCGGTTAAATTTTAAATGAGTGCATTGGCTGATCGCAGCAGAGAGATTGAGGAGGAGGGAGAGAGTTTCGTCAAACTCTCCCGTATTCCTCCTGTCCTTTCTACCACGAAAGGTCGGTGTCGGTCCGAAAGGTAAGAGCAAGGCTATCGCCTGCCGCCCCTTACCGGGCGACTGCATTTAGAATAGAGTAATTAGGTAAACGGAGTGTTTAAGGTTGCCTTGCCAGCCTTATCTGTTGCCCCTTACTGCCGTCGGCAGAAGAAGCCGGAACGGCCGAACAACTGAGCAACAGGCAGAAAAACAAAGTAATCGCCACGATCAGGTAATGGCCCGCAGTGTTACGTACCTTTGTTGACATCGTAGTTGATCTTAGGAATGGTTTTGAGATACGCATAAATGGCCTTCACTTCGTAGTCCGTCAGCGTCACGTGCGGCATCATCGGATAGCGCAACATCGTTCCGTCAGGCTTTCGGCAAAGTTTTACGGCTTCTACAAACTGCGCTTCGTTGTATTTTTTACCAATGCCCGTGGCTTCGTCAAAGGTCAGGTTGGCCGAGGCCACCGTTTTTCCTCCCAAATCAGGCATCTGAATGCCTCCTCCGTAAAACCGGAACGATTTTTCGGGATGCAGCGGATCTTGCTTTGAAAAATCGCCGGAGTGACAGGCATAACAAGCGATCAGGTCGTTGGCGACGTACTTTCCGAAAGCCACCATTTGGGTAGAATCCGGCACCAAGATGGGCTCTTTGGCCGGCTCGATCGGCTTCATTACCGTATGGGCCAATACTTTCAGCAACAGACTTGGCTCTTGAGCATTGTCTTTGCCCTTGGTGGCTTGTACCGGAAAACGGTCGGAGTGCAAATACGCAACCACTGATTTTATGTCTTCGTCGGCCATGCGCGGAAATTTCGGCATGATCGGTGCAAACTGTCCGTTGGGTTTGATGCCCGTTTTCAGGAAATAGATAATTTCTCCGTCTTTCCACGCGCCGATGCCGTCTTCTTTGTCTTGGGTAATATTGAGCGAATACGCCTTTCCAAACTCAGCCGGCAGATCGGCGATGTGTTTGCCCACCAAGCGATTGGCATCGTTGGCGTGACAGGCATTGCACATCACAAGGGCGATCTTCTCCCCCCGCGCTACCCGTTCCGGAGTAACTTTCACCTGCATGGTTTTAAATTCGTTGGGCATGTTTACTTCGTAGGTCGGAATGCCCCGCACATTAATAAAGAGCAGGACCAAGGCAAACAATACGACCAAGGTCAACAGGGAAAACAGAGTGATTCTAAGGGCTTTTTTCATGGTATTTTCAGTCAGGGTTCTTAATAACTATTGCATCATCATCAGCTCGTCGAGACTGACCTGTATTTCATCACCCACTTGTTTGATGCTGTACTTCATCGGATAGTAGCCCGATTTGGCAAACTTGGCCGGCAACGGAACCGACTTACTTAGGTTGGGGGTGTTTTTGAGAAAATCATACGACACCATCGGTTCAATAAAGGTGAACTTGCCATCGTAAGAACCCATGATCAACGTCTCGGTGAACTTACCTGAACCGGCCAATTCGGGCGAAGCAGGATTAGCCCAATGCACGCCCATTTCCGGTACACCGGCCGGCAGGCGAATGTAGGTCGAAGGCATGTACCCGGCTGAAGGGAGATTGTCAAATTTGGCCGCCGAGGCCGCACTGTAGACCGGAATGGCTTTGCGCTCGGCCAACGGTTGCAGGTAGAAGTGCATGTCAAAGTGGGCCACATCATACACTCCCGGCGGCTCGTGGCCCGTGTGCAAATAATCCAACATGATGTGGTCAAACGGTGTTTTACCGACGGCTTCGGCGGGTAAGCTCAACACCAAGGCTACTCCGGCGTGGGGCAGGTTGTCGAGGGCCCCTTTGGTTAGCGTAAAACCGATGGAAGTCGGCAGATTGTCGGTTGAGAATTTGACCCATGAATAAGCTTTACCATTCCCCAAAGCTTGTTCGGCTCCTTTGTACGTGGGAGCAACGGGGTCGTTGTTTTCAGTACAGCCCGCTAAAAAAAGCAGGCTCAGCAGCGAGAGTGTCAGGAGTTGTTTCATAGTAGAATTTTTTGACAGATGATTGAATAAATCCCATCCAAGTGTGGCAGACGGACAATGCAAAGGTGAAGAATTAGAGCAGGCAGGTGTTATCCCAAAATGAACTTTCTTTTCCTCATTTTGAACAAAAAAAAGGAAGAGTGTCGGCTCTTCCTTACTATAAAATCATACATTCTTTTCCTCATTTTGAACTTTCTTTTCCTCATTTTGAACAACCGGCGTTTTTTCAGAGGAAAAATCCGCTTTTTAACGTCATTCAAAAGGCAAGGGGCAACAGGGAGCAAGGGCACCTCACAAAACCGGGAAATGTCCCTGAAAACTCATTTTTTGCCCATGATCGAAAGGTAGCAGGGTCTTGACGAATGCCGATTTTGTCGATTAGGTGCCAAGTGAATGAGCTTTTTGGTTAGATTTGTACCAAGTAGTTATGAATGATTTACTCTGCTTTCTCCATGTCTGTGTTTCGGAATTCCCTTAGGTCTATCTTCTTTGTTTTTTGTGTTTGTGCGGGTACTTTATGGGGAATACCGGCACGGGGGCAAAAAAGCATAAATGCCTATTTGGTCTTACAGGGGCAGGCGCGTTTGGACAGTTTGACCCTGTGGCAACACTCGGCTTTGTACGATTCCGACAGCCTTCCTGTTTTTGCGGAAATAGATGTCGTTAAAAGACATGCCTTGAAAACCAATGATGCGGTACTGGCTGCTTTTTCAGATCAACTCAAGGGTTTTTATCTTTTGTCAGGGAAACAGAAAGATTATAAAGCCGCCTATGAGCGTTTTAAAAGTGCTTCAAAACAGTTGAAAACGTTGCCTTCAGGCAGTCTTAAAAACTTTGTAGCAGCAGAATGTGAACATTTCATGGGAATGGCGCTGTATTTAACACGGGATGATTTCGATAAATGCATTAATCATTTTCTGGCGGCCGATTTGGCCTATCGCAAAATTGGCTACGAAAACCATTTGTTTGCTTCCTACCGACTCACTTATTTGTCGCTCTACTATTTGAAAATTGTGGGTGATTATGAAACGGCATTACGTTACCTGAAAGAAGGAGAAGCCTACGTCCAAAAAAATCCGGTCGATTACCACCGGATCCAGTTGTACCGAAACATAGCTCTGTGTCTGGTTGAAAAAAAGCAATATGCCGAAGCGGTTCGCTACAACCAATTGGGCATTGCTCAGGTGCGCACCCGAAAAGACAGCCTGCGGGTAGGGGCTTTGAACGGAAATATCGGCGAAATCATTTTGAATCACTATCCGAATCCTATTGAATCGGAACCGTATTTTCGGAAAGAACTGCTCTATCGGTTGCGGTTCGACCCCGACAAAAAATACGATGATATTGCGAAGATATACGGCAATTTGTGCCAGATAGAAGGCTACAAACGAAATCCGGCAAACGTAGTGGCTTATTTCAACAAAGCCCTTGCCCTACTTGACAAGAATGAGAATAAGACTGAGTTTTATAATGCCCAATACGCTATCTATAAAAACAGAATGATTGCCGATACGCTGTTGGGGGATTATAAAAGTGCGCTCCGTTATGAACTTCTGTGCCAAGAGGCCTTGTCTAAGCTGAATAAACAGAATTTACAATTAACTGCTTCAGAAGCCTCCGTTCGGTTTGATTCGGAAAAACTGAAACTGCAGGCCGAACTGGCCAATGAACAATCGCAAAATTCCCGTTTCTGGATCGTGGTCGTATCGTTGTTGCTGTTGGTGGCCCTGATCGGCGGCTATTTTTTGTACTATCGGCAACGCACCCGCAAAGACGAACTGGCCCGACAATTGGTCTTTGAACAAAAAGAAGCCGAGCGGTTGGCCGAATTGGACTCGCTCAAAACCCGTTTTTTTGCCAACATTTCCCACGAGTTTCGAACCCCGCTGACACTGATCCTCTCACCGCTGAAAGCCTTGCGAAAGGAATTTCCCCAACGCGATATTTTCCAACTGATGCAGCAAAACGCCGAACGCTTGCTGGCATTGATCAATCAATTGCTGGATCTGAGTAAGTTAGAAGCAGGCAAAATGGAGGTACAGATACAGCAGGGCGATCTGCCCCGGTTTCTGAAATACGTCTTTGCTTCGTTTGAATCATTGGCACAAAACCGAAATATTCTGTTTCATTATCACCAGAACCGCAAGCATCAATCGGCGTATTTTGATGCCGATAAACTGGAAAAGATCATCACCAATCTGCTCTCGAACGCCTTCAAATTTACTCCTGAAAATGGCCGAGTGGAAGTACAGGTCGAATACACCGAAAAAGACCTGCTGTTGCAAGTTCGGGACTTCGGCATCGGCATCGAAGCGGAGCATTTGCCGCGTATTTTCGACCGTTTTTATCAGAAAGATGCCTCTCCTATTCGTGACTATGAAGGAACGGGCATTGGGCTGGCCTTGGTCAAAGAATTGGTCGAAGTGCTGAAAGGGAAAATAGAAGCAGAAAGTCAGATCGGGAGAGGGACGACCTTTCGGGTTCAGTTACCTATTGACAACCAAACGTGGCAACAATCGCCGGTGGCTGTTCCCGTTGCCGAGAGCGGGTATTCCCCCGCGGTCAGGGTAGTAACGGTTCCTTCCTCCGATTCGTTGCCTGCGAACGATGAGTTACCTATTTTGCTGATCGTCGAAGACAGTTCCGATCTTCGGCGGTACATACGAAGTCAATTTGAAGGAAATTACCGAATTCTGGAAGCCGGAGACGGACAGGAGGGGCTCATAAAAGCCACTGAGGTCATCCCCGATTTGGTAATCTGTGACCTGATGATGCCGCGTCTGGACGGATACGGTTTCTGTAAAGCGCTCAAAACCGACCTGCGCACCAATCATATCCCGGTGGTGATGCTCACCGCCAAAGCCACGGCGGAAGATCGGCTGGAAGGATTACAAATGGGGGCGGATGATTATTTGGCCAAGCCCTTCCATACGGACGAATTACAGATCCGGGTGCGTAATCTGATTGCTGTTCGGGAAAAATTGCGCCAAAAGTACAGCAGACCATTGCCAATTGCTCCCGAAGCCGACGTAATTCCGAAAACAACGACGAATGAGGATGAATTTCTGCAAAAGATCCGTCAGATCATTGAGCAAAACCTGACCAATCCCCATTTTGAGGTAGATCTATTGGCCGAGCCATTGAAAATGACGAGTGCTCAACTTCGGCGGAAGTTAAAGGCCCTGACCAATCATACCGTCGTCGAATTTATCCGCAATTATCGTTTGGACAAAGCGGTGATGTTGCTGAAAAGCAAAAAACGTACCGTCTCGGAAGTAGCTTATGAGGTAGGTTTTGAGAGTTTGCCTTATTTTTCAAAAATTTTTCAGGATCGCTTCGGCATTTCTCCCTCTTTACTCCATTCGGAAGGGGATTTTCCAAAGGTCTCAAAGAATACCTTAGAGAAATAGGGTAAGCTTTCAAAGCCCACCCGGAAGGCGATTTCGGAGACAGTGCCTGCCTTGTTTTTGAGCAGTTCGGCCGCCTTTTCCAAGCGATAATGGCGCACGTATTCCGTGACGGTTTGGTTGGTCAGAGCCTTCAGTTTGCGGCGGAGTTGTACCGCTGTAATGTTCAATTCCCCCGCAAAATCTTCTACGTCAAAGCGGCTGTCGGCTAAATGATTTTGTAACACTTTATTGACCTTTTGTAAGAACCGGTCCTCCCCGACGGTCTCTTTTTCGGGAAGATCTTCGGCTTTCACTTCCGCAGGCAGTGTGTTGTATTTTTGCTGCAACAGCTGACGCTGTTTTAATAAATTGCGTACCCGCACCAACAGTTCTTCGGTGTTGAACGGCTTAGACAGGTACTCGTCCGCGCCTATGTCCAGTCCTTCCAGTCGGTCTTTGAGCGTCGCTTTGGCCGTGAGCATCACGATCGGTATATGGTTGGTGCGAAGGTCCGACTTAAGGGCTTGGCAAAAACCGAAACCGTCCAGTCGAGGCATCATCAAATCACAAATGACCATATCGGGTATTTGTTCAATGGCTTTTTCGAGCCCTGCTTGCCCGTCAGCCGCCTCTATGATTTGGTATTGTGCCGCAAAGATATTGCGGACATAGAGGCGCAGATCAGCGTTGTCTTCTACGATTAACAACAGCGGCAGTTCTGACTCTCCGTTTTGTGGGTTTTGGGTAGCGACAGCGACTTCTGTGCGAGATGCGAGAACGGTCTTTTCGGTCCGTTCGGCCGAAGCATCCACGGTCACCCTACTTCCCCAATGCGCGCGGTCGCAGGGCAATTTGACCGTAAATACCGCGCCTTTATTCGGTTCACTTTCGACGTCAACGGTCCCTTTCAGGGCGTGTACCAATTCTTTGACCAAAGCCAAGCCGATCCCCGTTCCTTCGTAATACCGCCGTTGGCTGTCGTCGGCCTGATAAAATCGGTCAAAGATGCGGGGCAGTCGCTGCGGGTCAATACCGACACCGTTGTCGGTGACGGTAATGACAGCCCAAGTCCCACCGGGAGAGCCATTATTTCCTGCCTCGGAGGGACTTGGGGAGGGTACGATGTGCGGGCCGTAGGTCACTTCTACCGTTACCCGGCCATTGGCCGGAGTAAACTTAAAGGCGTTGGAAAGCAAATTGGTGACGATTTTCTCCACTTTATCTTCGTCAAAATAAGCCATAAAAGTGGTATGGCTTTGCGCGTGTTGAAAAAGGATATCTTTACTTTGGGCCAAAGATTCAAACGAAGCAAACACGTATTTGAGAAAATGAGGGAGATCATCGTATCGAATCTGCGGCTCCATTTTGCCGGCTTCCAGTTTGGAAAGGTCCAACAACTGATTAATAAGCATTTGTAACCGAGCCAGATTTCGCTGCATGACGGGAATCAAGCCTTCGACAGGGTACTTTTTTTGTAAATCCGCTAAGGGCCCTACCAACAGCGTCAGCGGCGTGCGAAATTCATGGGAAATGTTGGCAAAAAAGTTGTTTTTGAGGCTGTCCAATTCGGTCAATCGTTCGGCTTGGGCTTTTTCAAAGGCCAATTGCTTTTCGGAAGAAAGCTTACTGCGTTCATAAGTCCGAATGATTCTTCCGATAAAGTAGCCGAAAAAGACAAATTCTGCCATAAAGAACAGTACCATGGTTTTGGTAATCACGATGACGTTGGCAGCTACCCATTCGGCAGAGATCACTTGTACTAATTGAAAACTTCCGTAGCTGTTTCCGAGCAAAAACGGGATGATGTAATACCAATTTACTTTTATTTTTTTGAGGAAAGCGTAAAGAAACAGAGCCCCGGAAAAAGCCCAACCGAAGATGACCGTGTCGTTACTGATTTCCAACCATAACCAATTATAATCGGCTACAATAAGGAAACCTACACACAGATTGAATCCCATCCCCAAGAGAAGTATGAGTTTAATACTTCGGTGAAACTGATGAAGCGGTAGGGCGGTTAGGGTAAAGAGCAAATAGGTGAATCCTAAAAAATGCGAACTGAGGGTGTTGATAATCACCCCGGCCTCCAAGTTGTCCGTAAAAAAACGCCCTAAGGTGTTATAAACCCCGAAATAGGAAAGAGTGACAAACAGTAAATGGAAAGCATACACTCGGAAAAGCGGCTCTTTTACCGCTACTAAAGCCAACAGAAATACGTATAACATCCGAATGATCAGCATCCCCCATAAAAAACTGTTTTGGATGGAGGAATTAATTACTTTTTGGTCATACGCTTCGGGCGTAAGTACCAACAATTGAAAAAGCAGACTTCTCTCTCCGTATATTTTAAGGTAGATCGTTTCGGTGCGACCCGGCTCCAACCTGAACGGCACGTACGGGGTAAAGTTATGAGAGAGGGCGTACTCTTTTTTTACAGCCATGCCTCGTTGGATAAGGGAGTAGTGGCCTGTGGAATCGGGGAGGTAAAAATCAATGTGTTCTATTCCTTTGTCGCTGCATTCCAGGATCCAATCTTTTTGTCCGCGGACGTTGTGATGAAGTGTAATTTTAATCCAAAGGGCTTGGTCAGAAGGAGTGGCGATGTAGGTATCCAGATGAAAGACGCTGAATTGCTCCCGTACCGTTTCCGCAAAGGGTTTGGCGGCCGTCGGGTCAACCCATACCTCCATATCCGGGGTAAGGTTCTGTGGGATAGTGTTTTTAATAGAAATTTTTTGACCGAGCAGCGGAAAAGAAACGAGAAACAGCAATAAAAATCGTATCATTTGAATAGAAATGGCAGGTGTCAAGTTTAGTGCTGATTTATAAAAGAATAAGGATGCGGCAATAATAAGCTAAATCTGCAAATAATCAGGGAGATTTTCGGCAGTCTTACCACGTACCAAATACCATGAAAAAAGATTCCCGAAGGCCACTCCGAAGAAAACTCCTTCCTGTTTCCGGAGAAATTATAGTGAAGCGGCTATATCTTTCTGAAATATTGATACAGGAATTTAAGATTTGAAAACTTCCCTATTTAAGCAATAGTATCATCAAGTTGCTACTGTTTTTTGTACGATTTGATTTTAATTATTTCTTGTTGGTGCATTTGCTTAGGAGTTAACCGATGATTGGAGAAATAAGGTCTTTATTATGATACTTTTGCTGTATCACTATTTCAATCTACCACCATTCTCTATGCTGACTATTGGCCTTCAAACGCCTTATTCCGGCTTAATTCTCTGAAAAGCTCGCTTCAAAATTGCATTATTACCTCCTTCGCAACACTTGAAGCGGCGGCATGACAGGAGTGGCAAAGGGTTGGATTTGTTTGCGATATGCCCCGGCAAAATCAAGAGCCAAATTAGATAAATAGACCGTTCCTGCCCTGAATACCAAGTTGACCGTGTAGGCTTGCTCATGCGGCATATCATCAAAATGGGCGGGTATCCAACGGGGCATGTCTTTGATGATGTCCGTTAATTTATCCATAGTGACCAAACTACTCTTCATAAATCGCTGCAACACTGCCACACTGTCCGCCTGAATTAATACATCAAACGTAAACATTTCCGCCTGAGAACCTACGTGAACGTCCTTTAGTTTGGTTCGTAAATACGTTTGAAAAGCATAATCCCCCCCCCGAAACATCGGCCCTTCTGAAAACTCATAGAAAGGTACCTCCTCGCCGTTACGATTGTAGCAGTATTTTTCTTTGCGTATGCCGGAGCGATGTACTTCCCGACGCTTGAGTGTGCCGTCCTCATAGTAGACCCTAAAGTCCCCCCACAATTCATTGTTACGATAATCAGAGATCCAATAAAGCTGACCGTCCGGGTAAAAACCTTTGGCAAATCCCTGTCGGATACCTGCCAAATAATCTTTAAAGTTTGTTTCGGTCAGCAGTATCCCCCATTTGTTGAAGACCTTCAGCGTCGCAAAACGTTTCTTCTTATCATAAAACGTAATTTCTTCGTCGTGTGTCGGCAAACTGCGGCGCTCGACCGTTTTCAGAAGCGTATCAGGAGAAAACGCTTCGGCCGAATACGAAAGCAGGCAATAACACACGACTCCTATCAAGCTGACTTTCATAACCATACGAGTAAGGTAGTAGGGTCAAAAGTAATCAACTTCCCCGATATTCTCAATAGCCGTCGCCGGTTAGAACGGTCGCGTCAGCCGCTGTTGCAGTCATGCCCAAACGTCTTTTAGCCTCCTCCAATATAGCAACTGTTGCCGTAGCACCGATACGGGTCACTCCCAAGTCTTTTACTTTCAACAGATCATCTAAGGTACGAATCCCCCCCGCGGCTTTGACCTGTACTTCCGGGGCACAATACCGACGCATCAGTTTGAGGTCTGCTTCCGTCGCTCCTTTGTAATTATAACTGCCGTCGGCCTGTTTGGTATAACCGTAGCCGGTAGAGGTTTTGACAAACTCGACCCCTACGATGCTGCAAATTTGACAGAGCTTGACTTTGTATTTATCCTTAGGCAAAAAATCATTTTCAAAAATAACTTTCAAAATAGCTCCGTGCTTATGGCATTCTTTCAGAACAGCGTTTATTTCTTTTTTGACGTAGCGCCAATCTTCGCTCAATACTTTTCCGATGTTTACCACCACATCAATCTCAGCAGCCCCGTCTTTGCAAGCTTGACGCGTTTCAGCCACTTTCATTGCTATTGTGCTGCTGCCGTGCGGGAAACCTACAACCGTACAAACCCCTACACTGCTGCCGGCAAGCAGGATTTTGGCACGTTGTACATAATAGGGTTTAATACAAACGGTAGCGGTTCCGTATTGTTTGGCCAAAACGCAACCGGTCTCCAGATCATTGTCTGTCATGGTAGGTTGCAACAAAGAATGGTCAATCATTTTGGCCAATTCGTCCAATGTAAACATGGTATCAACAGAGCTAAAGTGTTCTGCTTATAAGCGCAGCGGTTGGCTGTTTTACTTACCGCAGGTTTGACTGATTACGTTATAGGCATCGACATATCCGTACTCGCCGGCTTTACTGAAGTCGTAACAGGCTTCGTTTTTATCCAAAAGGGAATATTTAATAACTCCCCGCAAAAAGAAAGCTTCAGCATGGCGCGGTGCCAATTTGATGGCACTGCTGCAATCTACCAAAGCCCCTTTTTGGTCGCCCAACGACGATTTTACCACAGCTCGGATAAAATAGCTGTCGGAATTGGTCGGTTCAATCTCAATGGCTTTGTCCAAATCCGAAATCGCCGATTTGCCGTCACCAATGGTATTTTTAGCAATACCGCGCGATAAATATACCTCAGGGCGGCCGGGTGAAAGATCTTTGGGCTGCGTATATTTTTGAATGATCACATCCAACAACTTGATGGTATTTTCCGTGATCAGATCATTATAATAGGGCAATGTACTGGCCGAGGCCCCGTTGATTTCAATGGCCATGTTATAATCAGCTACTGCCTCACGGGCATTCCCCAATTTGGTCTTGCATACACCTCGTCCGTAATAAGCCATGTAGTTTTGGGGATTGATTCGGATGGCCTCGTTGTAGTCGGTCATAGCTTCGGTAAATTTGCTCATTTTACTGCGCGCTAATCCCCGATAATAAAACGAATCCGAATCTTCAGGATTCAACTGAATAGCTTTGCTTAAATCAGTAACAGCCCCGTTCAAATCATTCAAACGGGTACGAGCATTGCCCCTTCCGGCAAAGGCAATATTATGACCTAAATCAATGGCTTTGGTAAAATCAACGACACTTCCTTTCAAATCCCCCATGATCATTTTACATTTTCCGCGGCTATACCAAGCCGGGGCATTAGCCGCTTCCAGTGCCAGTCCGCGATCAAAGTCCTGCATTGCCCGCCGATAATCCTCCATTCTCATCCAAATTTGGCCCCGTTGCAACAACGCTTTGGCTTCGTTGGGGTTCAATTCGATGGACGAGTTAAAATCACGCAACGCCCCGCTCAAGTCATCCTGAATCAAGCGACAGGAACCGCGGTACATAAAAGCTTTGGAATCTTTAGAGGTAATGCCGATGGCTTCGTCGTAGTCGCGCATGGCACCGCGGTAATCTTTCAAAGCCACTTTGAGCAGACCGCGCTGGTAATAACTCGGGGCATGATCTACATTCAGTTGGATAGCAGACGTAAAAGCCAACATGGCTCCGGCCAAATCCCCTTTGTTTTGTTTGGCAAGGCCGTCCTGAAAGTATTCTTCGTAGGAATTTTGGGCAAAACTCGCACAAAAAAAGAGCATAAAGCCCACAAGAGGCAGTAGAGTTTTTCTCATTGGTAATCGGTTAGGATAGTGAACTACAATATTAAGCGAAAGCAACTGTCTTTTGCAATATAAGAAGCATAAAATTTATGTCTATTATTAGTTCGCGACTATCGCCGGTACTTTTCCAATACAGCAGAGCCGCTTTCGGAGGAACGAAATCCGTTTTTAAAGAAGGGAAATTGCGCCGTCAATCGTATCATTTTTTCTTCCAACGGTACTGCCGGAAGCTTCAGCATATCCGCCAACCGGTCTCCCAATAAAAATCGCATCTGTGCTACAGGAAAGTTACGGAGGACAGGCATTGGTGCCTGTTGTTGAAGTACATTTACCAAAGCTTTTGTCAGCCCCGCTCCTGCTACCGACGGTTTAAACTGTCGTTTGGCAATGACCCGGTCCAAGTGAAACGCCTCGCGTAAATTGAGCGGCAGCAGAGCTTCCTCTACCCCCAACAAAGCCCCGATCACTCGCCATAAATGCAGATAAGCTTCTTCGTCGTCGGTTTGAGCTATAATCCCTGATTTTCGCAGCCCCCGAATGACAATGTAAGAAAAGGCTAAGTTGGTCCCTGCCATATCTTCCTGATTGACAGGTAGTCCCCAAGCCTTCTCCCATTGGGCCGAATAATTGGTATAATACCGAATCACTGCGTGCATCAAGCGGATCTTCAGTATCTTCAGAATATTACGTTCATTGCGCCAATCGCGCTCCTGCATGATACCGAAAACAAACTCGCCCGTTTCTTCCAATCGCTTGTAGGTGTCATTTTTTATACGTTGTGACAGCCAAAGCACTTGCGCACCGTCAGCCGCGGCATAGCAGTAAGGCAACGAATAGCAGCCCAACAAGAAAGCAATGGGTTGATTATGTCTCCAAAAGAAAGCCATTGCCTTCTCCATTTGGGAAAGGTCGGCAAAATCGGGGAGTTGTCGGTGTCGGTGAAAGAAATCCTGTATTTCCGGTGACTGTCCGACTATTGACAAATTTTGAAAATCGCCCAAATAACGCATCAATTCTGCCAAGCCTTCTCTGCCTGCTTGGGCAGCAATCGTTGCGACCGCAACATCAGCAGCCTTATCTCCGATTTGTCGGTAAGGAGCCAATACAACATCCTCAAAACTGCGTGTGGGAACAACTTTCATAAACAGAATAAGGTTAAAACCCCTTACTCTGTTTAACGCCTCAGACGATAAAAGGTTTGATTACGCGGGCGTTTTGTTTTTTCAGTTCTACAAAAAGTCGGTTGAGCATTTCTTCATCGCGGTAAATACCGATAATAGAACCTCCTGAACCGGTAAAAGAAGCCGAGGCACCGCAAGCGCGGGCAGTATCGATCATGGCTTGGTTACGTTCGGTGATGGTCATGATTTGAGTACGATAATCAAAATTTTGATTGATCAACTCTCCCAACCGTTTGAAATCCTGATTTTTGACAACATCACGCCCTTCTCCCGCTACGCCGGCAATGTTTTGCAACGCACCTACTATTTGCGGGTCGCCCCGCTCCCACCGTTCCCGAACGGTATTCAGCACTTTTCCGGAGACTTTGCTGAGGTCCGTCTTGTAGGCAATGTAGAGTTTAGGCAACAAACGGGGGTCAATGGGTTCGTAGTAGCCGTAGCCTTGTTTTTCCACCAAATCACGCGAGAAATCCATGTAAACACAACCCTCGTAACACTGGATGACGCGATCCTGTAAACCGGCCGTTATTCCCAATTCTTCCACTTCGGCTTTTAATGCAAGGGTAGGTAGAATGGGTTGAGGAATCTCTACTTTATAAAATTGCATGAGGGCGCGCAGTGTAGCCACGACAATGGCGCTCGACCCGGCCAAGCCCACCTGCCGGGGAATGGTGGTACGGTAGCGAACCGTAAAATTTTGGTTATTCAGTTTGATACCTTCCTTCTCGCAGTATTCTACAAATTTTTTAATGGAAGCCTTCACCAACGGAATCCCTCCGTGGTACCCTATGGTATTGATGGTATCGCGCAAGTGAAAAATATTTTTGAACACGTTTGAGTCCTGCACCTGCGGCTCTATGTGTAATTCGGGTGATTCATGGAGCGTAACAGAGGCTCCGAAATTGCGTACCGAAATAGAAATGGTTTTCCCAAAATAACCGTCAGAGGGGTTTCCTAAAAGCCCCGCACGGGCATAAGCACGAGTTTCAATCATATTTGTGTTCTTGTCACCGGCAACGGCCGTCCGACTGTAAGTGTCTATTGTAGCCGCAAAATAACAACAAAAAAGCGAAGGCTGCTACCTTCGCTCCTTTACTAATTGGCTGTGTGGATCAGTTTTTCTTTGTTGTTATCTCAATGACGCCTTTTTTTCCCTTCTCGCCGTATTTTTTGACAGCGTCTTCTCCTTTCCATACATTCATGCTTTCAATATTGTCCGGACTCAGTTTTTGCACTTGTTCCTTAGCCATTTCTTTTCCGTCCAAGATCCAAAGGGCATTCAACATTTCATCGCTTGGCTTCGGTTTTCCAACTACCACTACTTCTTTCAATTGACCTGTAGCCTTTTTGGATGTAATGACAATTACTCCGTTTTTAGCTTTATCCCCGTAGATTTTAGTAGCCGATGCATCCTTTAGTATACTGATGTTATCAATATCTTCCGGATTGAATTTTCCATTCAAATCACTTTTGCTTATTTCTTTCCCATCAAGAATATAAAGCGGTTCGGTACCGGGGGCAGTTCCTGTAGAAAAAGTTGAATATTGATTTCCGCCAAGGCTTTTTTCCTGAATTACCTTGCCGTTATCAAACAGTGAAATGGTCTCGTCTTTTTTCGTTTGACTCAATTTGATCTTGGGGTTATCTTGAAGATCAAACGAAATCGGCAAATTGAATCTCATTTCTACCGGTTCTCCTTTTTGAGTAGCCGGTATCCATCGGGGCATACCCAAGATCAATTTAACCGACTCGGCATCGCATCCAAAGCCAATGCCTTTGGTAATGACTACATCCTTGATTGAGCCATCTTTAGCTACCGTAAAGGCCGTTAATACTACTCCTTCTACATTTGCCCTTTTGGCAGGTTCGGGGTATTTCAAATTAGTAGCAATATATTGCTGTAAAGCGGCCATTCCCCCCGGAAATTCGGGACTTTTATCACCATTGGAAGCAGTGGTTTGTTTCTCCAACACAAACGAGATCGGCAAATTGAATTGTACCGCTACGGCTTTGCCGTTTTGTTTCCCGGGACTCCATTTGGGCATATTTAACGTAATTCGCAGCGCTTCCTCGTCGCAGCCAAAACCAATACCTTTTAAGATTTTAGGGTCACGTATTGTTCCATCCTCTCCAACTATAAACTGCACAAATACTTTTCCCTGTACATTGGCGCGTTGAGCTGCAGAAGGGTACCTGATACTGCGTGCTAAATAATTACCCAATTCTCGTATCCCCCCGGGAAATTCCGGGTTTTGCTCTACTACCGTAAAGACCTTGTCCTCTTTTGTCTGTTTTGACATTTCCTGTCCTGTTACTACTTCATTCGTTGAAGGCACAGCTCCATATCCTACTACAACTACTTCGTTTAATTCCTTTGGTTCAGGTTGCATGATGACATTATGCTCGCTTTTCGTAATCTCTACTACCTGTGTTTTAAAGCCTACAAACGAAAACACCAATTGCTTCCCGCGCATTACATTAATCAGGTAGTTTCCTTCTGCGTCGGTATTAGTGCCACGGTCTAAATTGGCAACGACAATGTTGACTCCGGGCAACCCCTTACCATCCGGAGTGGTTATTTTTCCTTTGACGGTAAGCTCTTCCGCAGGTTGCCCAAAGGTCAGGGCTGTGGGATCGGCACTGCGGGCCGCTACGAGTACAACAAGTCCTATTACCACCGGCAACGCCAGCAAATATCGTCCTAATACCCAACGCGAACTGCGATTTTTGGTTAACATGGCTATTCTGTTTTTTAATTGTGAAACGTCAAAGAAATTGTTGGTCAATACCTGCGGAGACACTCCAAAAGCGTAACCGGCCAAGGTGCGGGCATACGTAAAACGGTCGCCGTTGGTGGCTTGTTCGTCGGCAATGAATTCGTGGATTTCCTTGAGTGAGCGTTTGAAGAAAATCAAAATCGGATTGAACCACATAAAAATGTGTACGAACTCTATCCACAGCAGGTCCCAGCTGTGCCGTTGCCGAATATGCACCAATTCATGCCGAAGCACTACCTCGCCGTACGGTTCGGCATCTTTTTGACTCAGTACCAAGTAGTTCAAAAAAGAAAAGGAAGAGACGTTTTCGTTGGAAGCCCGCACCAAAATGTATTTACCCGAACGCAACCGCTCCCCCGAACGGATGGTTTGTCTGATGTGCCAAAGACGAAAACCCAATCGTACCAACATAAACAAAGCCCCCAATCCATAAATAATCAAAAGAATTTCCTCCGTTGAAATCAAGGGGGCTGCTTCCGGTTGAAAGACGACGGTCGTGGGTTCTATTGTAAACTCTGCCATCGGAAGAGGTTCGGGGGCTTTCTCGGGCAACACAATAAAGGGCGCTCCCAACGAAATCAAGAGGGCTGTTAACAGATAAAAACGATTGAAAGCGAAATAGGTATGCTTACGCAACCACAGCCAATACACTACATACAGGGCTATCATCCCCGCTCCGGCTTTTCCAAGATAAATGAAGAGTTCCATGTGCTTTAGTAGGTTTAGGGCCCCCATTGGGGGCATTAATTACTCCCCCATTGGGGGTTGGGGGGCCTGTAACATCCTGATGATTTCGTCGGCATCGTTGAGACTCAGGTTTTTGTCCTGCACAAAAAACGAGACCAGCTCTTTTAAGGAACCTTCAAAATAATTGTTAACCAGTTTGTTGGCTTCGTGAGCGCGGTATTCTTCTTTGGTCACAATCGGAAAATACTCGTAGGTTTTTCCGCTGATGGCACGGTGGTCTATGAAGCCCTTTTGTTCTAAAATTCGAATAAATGTGGATACGGTATTATAGGCGGGTTTGGGTTCAGGCAAATGCTCAATGACGTCCCAAACCACTCCTTTTTCCAAATCCCAAAGGATTTGCATGATTTCCTCTTCTGCTTTAGTAAGTTCTCGCATGATTTGTTAAAAGTAGGTTAGTTGGTAAAGTAACACAAAGTAAAAACTAAAATTTTAGTTTTGCAAATTATTTAACTAATTCTTTAGTAGAAATATAAATTGCTGCGTCTCTACTATTTCCGTTTCGGTCCGCGCATAGCCGTTACAGCAATCTCGATGCTTGCTCCGCCGGGCAAATTATTGATACCTACCGTTGTACGAGCGGGGAAGTTGCCGTTGAAGTATTTTCCGTAAATGTCATTGACCTTCTGAAAAGCGGCAATGTCTTTAAGATAAATGGTGGTGTTGACGATGTCGTTCATGGTGAGGTTGGCCGCTAACAAAATGGCTTTGATATTTTCCATGATCTGCCCGGCTTCGGCTTCAATACCTCTGGGTACCAATTGGCGCGTTTGCGGATTCAGCCCGATTTGTCCGGCTACAAAAATAAAACCGTTGGCTTCTACTGCCTGACTGTACGGTGCAATAGGAACAGGAGCCTGATCGGTCTTAATGATTTTTTTCTGGGCTGAGGCAAATAAACTGCCAAGGAACAGGGCAAAAACAAGAAAGTAAGATTTCATAAAACGGGATTTGTGATAAATTCTGTTGATTGTGTACCGGGGACTGCTATTTTTGCTTCCTAAATTCCGGATTTTCAAACAAAAAACCAATTTTTATGAGCTTATCATCACTTACAGAGCGCATCAAGACCCTTGTGGGCGACGACAGCGGTTTGGATGCTACCTTCAAATTCATTACTGACGAAGGTGTCATTTCAGTAGATACCAAACAAGTACCGAATATTGTTACCAATGAGGACCTCGACACAGAGTGCGCTATGGAAATTTCCACTAAAAATGCGCTTGACCTATTGAGCGGCGATCTGAATCCGATGATGGCATACATGATGGGAAAACTGAAGATAAAAGGTGATATGGGGGTAGCGATGAAAATCGCTCAAGCTTTCGGAGGGTAACCCAAAACAAAGGGCCTTGACGATACCGCCAAGGCCCTTTGTATAATGTGAGTGCTTCCGATTTACGCTTTCTCATTTTTTGTATTCTGTACTTCCGCACGAATCGCCTGAGCCAAGTTCTTGAGATCTTGCATCCCTTTGCGAACGCGCGTGCCGGCAGCCTGGTTGCCCTTGTTGTAGAACTTATCAAAGTCGCCTTCAAGACCCATCACCAGATTTTTGATTTCATCAAATTTTGCCATAATTCTTTGTGGTTTTGGTTTGTAAATAATTTCAAAAACGCCTAAAATAGCGTGATTTGGCCGAAATTTAGCAATTCTACAATTAAACGCAACAGAAAAAAGTAAAAAACTAATAAAAAAAGTGCAATTTTTCATTAAACAAATACCATCAAACAGTTAATTCGCTGACAACCAACTAATTACAAAAAAATGTTTGCTGAGGTAATCTATTGCGTTTTTTTTAAAAAATGCGTTTATACGCTAAATAACGCGTTTTTTGCCCAAATTATTGTTTTGGAAATGCAGGCTGCTCCAACACGCGAAGGGCTTGGTTAAGATGGCGTTGTTGGTGCGCTGTCACAAAGATCAATACATCCCCTAAACGAAATTTTATCCAACTCGTAAAGGGAGAAATAACGGGAAGATTCCAGTCAATTTGATCTGATTTTCGGAGGGTATCTTCCAAATTCTCCAAAATGTCAAAGTAACGCTTCAGTACTTTGTCCGTGTCCAAATGATGAGTTTTTGGCTTAAACATGGCGGGAGCCGGTATTTTGCGCGTTGACTTTGGGTCCACAAAACTCAACATTACCTTGCCGTTAAAACTCATCTCAAAATCTGTCGGCAGATTTTGTCGGGCAACGGTATGTTCTAATTTGAATTTAAGTTGATGGGCGTAGTATTGATTGGCCATATTGAGGTGGACCAAACACTCCAATACGCTCCATTTGTCGGGAGCGGGTTTCCATTGAATTTGAGCTTCTGACAAGGGCTGTAAGGTATATTCTACCGTCTGCCGGATATGCAGAAGTTGAGCAAGTAAGTCTTGACGGGCAGAAGCAATATTCATGGGCTTAAGTTAACCGGTCCCGCAATTTACGCGGTAAAGCCTGTACCACCAAATCGTAAGAGTGATCGACCCACTCACGCAGTTGGGCATCTTTTACCCTGCCGTCTACCAGAATAGTATTCCAATGTTTTTTGTTCATGTGATAGCCCGGAAGAACACAATCGTATTCTTCGCGCAACTGTACGGCCCATTCCGGATCACATTTGAGGTTGATACTGAACGGAGCGGTATCTAAGGAAGTCAAGGCAAACATTTTACCCAATACTTTATAGACCATGGTTTGTTCGCCAAACGGAAACTCTTCCGTAACCCCGGCTTTTGCCAAACAATACGCTTGAAAGGACTCAATGTTCATCGGGCAAAAAAACGATACAGCATCACGCAGATACAAAACAAAAACATAAGGATAGAAATGCGGTTGATACCGTGCATCATCCGCAGTGAGGAGGTATTGGGACGGGAAGGGTCCGGTTTTTGAAAAACCCGAACAAAATACCCAAACACTTCTCCCAAGCTTAAAAAACTGATTAATTTTTTCATTGTTTGTAAGTTAATCGAAACTTCTGTTTCAAACGATCTCAATTGCCTCCGGCTCAAACCACTTATCGTCTTCCTTGATCAGATTGATGAGTTCATCTACCGCTGCGGAAGCCGCCACTGATTTCTTTACTACTTGCTGACCGCGGTACAGTGCGATCTTATCCTTACCGATACCGACGTATCCGTAATCGGCATCGGCCATTTCGCCGGGGCCGTTTACAATACAACCCATAATGCCGATTTTAACGCCTTTGAGGTGATCGGTGCGTTTGCGGATCATGGCGGTCGTTTCCTGTAAATCGAACAACGTTCGTCCGCAGGAAGGACACGAAATGTATTCGGTTTTGGACATACGCGTACGGGCCGCCTGCAAAATACCGAAAGCAATGCTGTTTTGTTGTTTTGCCAAGGCCAAATCACTTTGGGGTACACTCAGCATGACGCCGTCACCTAAACCATCCACGAGTAACCCACCGCAGTCAGTTGCAGCAAAGAGCGATAATTCGTCGGAATTTTCGGCATTGTACGTACGATGAATGACCACCGGACACTCTATTCCTTGTTGCATCAAGTCAAAGACAAACCGCCGCATCTCCGGCATGGCATGTGCATTCCGGCTTTGGAGCAGAAATACAATCGGTGATTCGGAAAGTTGTGCTTCAGCGAGCAATGAAATACCGGCCTCTGCTTTGATAATATTCAATACGTCACTTCTTACTTCTGCTTTTTCAAATTCTTCTAAAGTAAACAGCGGGAAAGTATTATTGCGATCGGCTTGGGTTTTCCAAACTTCGTAATCCATGATCTCTTTCAGGCCCATCGGCAGCATGAACGGCACAGGGCGACTGCCGGTATAAATGAAGTCGGCACCAATGTCATTCATTCTCCATTTATCGGGTACGGGCAAATAAAAATGCCCTATGCTTCGCAGGTCCTCGTATTGTGTCACCGCAATTTGGGAGAAATTTGCGATCACCCGCGGCACGTTGTGTCCGCCGAAGTTATAAACTTCCTGCGTTTTGCGACGATGGTACTGAAACGGATTGACGGGAGAAGCTGCTGCCTCCAACGGAGCTATCGGTTTGGCCTGTTGTGCCCGATGGGTATATCGGTTGATGAGCGCCGCCGCTACGGGGGCTTCCAATTCCGGGTCTTCGGTCAAGGACACCCGAACGGTATCTCCCAACCCATCTTCCAGCAGGGTGCCGATCCCGACCGCCGATTTGATACGACCGTCTTCGCCTTCTCCGGCTTCGGTTACGCCCAAATGCAACGGATAAGGCTTCAATCCTTCGCTGTCCAAGCGATTGACTAACAGCCGATACGCCTCCACCATCACCAACGGGTTGCTGGATTTCATGGAAAGTACCACCTCATAATAATGGAATTCTTCACAAATGCGCAAAAACTCCAAGGCTGACTCAACCATCCCCAAGGGCGAATCGCCGTAGCGACTCATGATGCGATCGGAAAGAGAACCGTGATTGGTACCGATGCGCATCGCCGTGCCGTATTCTTTACATATCTTCACCAAAGGAATGAACTTGTCGCGAATGCGTTCCAATTCGCGCAAGTATTCCTCTTCGGTGTAATCGGTGTATTCAAATCGTTTTTTATCGGCGTAATTGCCCGGATTGATGCGCACTTTTTCCACAATACGCGCGGCCAATTCGGCCGCGTTTGGGGTAAAGTGAATATCGGCGATCAACGGAACGGTATAGCCCCGGGCCCGCAGTCCCTTACGGATATTTTCCAAATTTTGCGCTTCTTTGACGCTGGGTGCCGTAATACGTACATACTCACAACCGGCATCTACCATTCGAATCACCTGTTCGATTGAACCTTCGGTGTTCATGGTATCCACGGTGGTCATGGATTGTACCCGAATCGGATAGTCAGACCCCAACGGAATATCACCGATGTTGACTGTGCTGGTTTTACGGCGTGAATAGGCCGTCAGAGAGTTACAATATTGATAAGACTTAATCGCCTCCGGGAGCGATACGGTGTCATTGAGTGTCGTCATTCGTTTACCGGTTTAGGGTTTGTACGTTTTAAGTTTAGTGAACCCCACTCTGCCCTCCCCTCTGAGGGAGGATTACATTTTACACAATTGAACACAGCAAAATTACTCATAAAACGCTTAAGAAAAGGGATTGTTTTCTTTTACGCCAATGCGGCCAACATCGTTTGGCATTTCAACTCCGTTTCCTGCCATTCCTTTTCGGGGACGGAATCTTCCGTAATGCCCCCGCCGGCATAGAGCGTAGCCTTTCCCTGCTGAATTTTCATACAACGGAGGTTGACGTACAAATGGGTTTCGTTCTCGACATTGACCGGGCCTAAAAAGCCGCTGTAAAACTCGCGATCGTAGTGTTCGTGTGACTGAATAAACTGCAACGCCTCCGTTTTCGGCATTCCGCATACGGCGGAGGTCGGGTGCAACAGCTCTAACATGACCGTTCCTAACTCAGGAAAGTTGATGGCTTTGGTGTCTACGGTATAATCGCTGCACAGGTGCATTAAATTACCCGCTACTACTGTTTTAGGGCCTTCTTCGATGTACTCCCGCACCCGAATCTTTTTAAAGCACGAAATAATATAACGCCCTACCAAGGCTTGTTCTTCGATCTCTTTTTGTGTCCAAGGGGCCTGTTTAGGTGGGATGGGTTGTCCGGAGGCATCAAAAGCCGACTGTGTTCCGGCCAAAGCAACGGTCCTGAAAATGCCTTCTTTGTCCACTCCAACCAAGGTTTCGGGGGTAGCGCCCACCCAAATTTGGTCTAAATGCGGCAGATAGAGCAACGACACAAAGGCATTGGGGTATTTGGCACAAAGTCGTTCAAACACTTCCGTTACGGCAAAATCAGGGGGTAATTCCACCTGTTTGGTACGGGAAAAAACCACTTTTTTGAGTTGTCCCGTTTCGATAGCCGCTACCGCCTCCCGAACGGAGTTGAGATAATCAGAGTCAGGGGAAGACTCTGCCTTATCCATAGACTCATCAGCCGTTTTAATGACGGTAGTTTCGACCGCAGCACACTGTTTTTCCCATTGCTCGCGTTGTTCTTCCGTAATCGTTTTACTGATTTTTTCAACGGTGCTGTTTCCTTCCTGATCAAAACGAAGATAGAGATCGGCTTCGATAAACAAGGAATCATGCCCTTCCATGTTGAGAAAAGGACTGACGGCAAAACCCGCCGGCAACTCTTCCAAAACGATTTTAGTCTTGGGAATTTCAGCGCCGAAATTGATAATCAATTGTTTGCCTTTTTGGCGGGGCAATTGCCACAATGCGGCGGCATAGCCTAATTTCTGAGCTGCCTGCCAACCTGCCAACGGCGCCGCGGCCTGCGAAGAGAGCGAGACATCTCTTATCCTTTCAAATTCGTCTGACTTCATATTTACTGAACACTTTTCGGAAGAAAAGTGTTGCTTGAATCCTGAAAAAATGAGCGCTTTGCCGAGGCAAAATTTGCGGGCAGGTTAGCTGCCCAAAACGCTTCGGCAAAGAAACGCAGAAAAACATTTCGACGGATGACTTCGGTCAGTCTTTTTGAACAAAAGAAATTGAGTTTATTTTTGACCGTTAACTGACCTAAAAAACCGCACAACCCTTACTATTTTCTTTCTTATATAATACCTCATTTTTCTCCTGCCAATAGCAGTTACTTATTTGGAATTGCAATTCAAACTCGGTATAATTGGCATAAATCTAAACCTTATCCTAAAAAACTCCTACCTCTGCCCTGTGCCCCTGACGAGCGGTTACTCAACACAGACAGCCCCGGTGCGACAATAACTGCGGTTGAATTCGCTCAATGCTCAAACAAATCCAAAAAATAAAAGGCATTATTTCCATTGAGAATACAGTTCAAAACTTAATACAACAGTAAAAACGCCGAACCGAGTCAAACCGGATTGCAATATACTGTTGGAAATACCTCAAAGAATCACAGCGGAAAGGCTGCTCCAAACAGATGAATATGAAAAGAACTATACTTATTCTGTTTATTTCTCTATTTGCCGAGATCGACTTAGGGCAAAGCCGGAAGTTAATTGATCGTTTAAAACAGGAACTGAACAGTGGGACGGGATTGGGATTGAGTTTGGCGTATGATATCGTAACCAAAGGCCACGGCGGGACGATGGAGGTGGAAACCAAGGAAGGCGAAGAGACGATATTTATTATTAAATTACCGATTTAGACCCCTAAACCTTATTGATTGTGAGACATTTAACTGTTTTCTGCTTCTTTTATCCTTACCGCTTTCAGCCAAAAGAGCAACGATTCTTCCTCGGCAGCTTTCCAAATCGACAACCTGCGGTTCTTGGCAAATCGTTCTCAACAAAGAGAACAGGAATGAAGCGGCAGGTAACGTTGTTCTTCCGGATTTGATGAAATAACCGGTGTGCTTTTGACCGTAAGTGGGAACCGATTGATCCACACAGGATGATGATAAATCTGCAACTCAAAAAGCGGCCATGGGATTGGTTCAGGCTTCGGCTGAAGGTGGATACCTCGCTGGTGAATCAGATGGTCGGTATTCTGGTGAATCAAAGTCATCTAAAGCAAAATCACCTGAATGGCAGCGCGTGGCCGGTTTGGCAAAGGTAAGCCGTGAGCAAAGGAGGTAGAAGCTATATCGGGGGCGCTACAGCAGCCAGTCAGATTGCTTATTTAATCTCGGAAAGCAAACCAGGAACAGATCTGGCTGTTCGGTTTGCCATTGACTTCAGTCTTGTCTACTGGGGTCACCCAAACATAGTGACTCGATGTTTTGCAGATTCGGCTAAACAGCGCAGTCGGATGAGCTGGCAGATCCGAAAGCCTGAAGCAAATCTTGATTTAACACCTATTAATTATTTCAAAGCCGGGCTTTTCCTCATCCTCACGCTGCTCCACCTCACCTTCTATAAAGGGTATCGTGTCAAAAGCCCAACCTCTACTTCGGGATTTACTGTCTTTTTAGTTGCGGTAATTTTTTATTGGAGCAATCAACGCTGCAATATATCCGCGCGTTTCGGTCAGATGCATGAAGCAGGTGACCAGCGCTATCTTGCCTGTTCTCGTTATCCTATTAGCGGCTGTTGCCTTTGTTTGCCCTATCCGAATAGAAAAACGTCTTTTCAGAAGGGGCTGGCTTTGTTGGCTGCCGGCCTTTGGTTGCTGTGTTTCTTCCAAAGGAATTGAGCGGATTAGTAGGTGTACTTCCTATGGAGTTCTCATCCTCGCTGAGTCTGTACAGGTTTCGGTTTGGGCTATCCGAAAGAAGAGGAGAATGCCGATGTTCTATTCGGCAGCTTGGGCTTTGCGGTCTCTGCGCCTGCTTCGTTACGGAAACCAGTCTACTCAAACCCGGCAGTTTCGTCAGGCTGATCGCGATAAACCTGACCTATAATTTGAGGGCACTCTGCTTGCGGTCAGTATCGCTTTATACCTGGCTCGTGAGTTTGTTCAAACGAGTGTTTCGCTACAAAAAATCTGGCTGAAGTAAGAACATCTTTCCGCTGGAAAGAGCAATTCTTTCTTCTCAAAATGAAACGCTTGAACGTCAGGTCAGTGAGCGTACAGAGACAGAGTTAAATCAATCACCTCAACAAACTCCGCGCCACTCAATCGCAATTGATCAAGAAGAAAAAGATGGCTTATTTTGGGAGAATTAACGGCGGGCATCGCCCATGAAATTCAGAACCCGCTGGAATTTAACGTCAATAATTCTCGAAGTCTCGGTTGGGTCGATCGAAGAACTCGGCCCCAACCCCCAGTAGAGCACGAACACCCACTTTTTGGGGGCTGGGGAGCTTTTTTAGGTGATTTAAAGCAGAATTTAGAGAAAATCAATCTTCACGGCCAACGTGCCTCTTCCATTATTAAAAGGCATGTTGGAGCCTCCCATGCCGCCCCTTCCACCGGCGAGCGCCAACTCACTGACATCAGCCAATTGGCTGACGATATTTACGCCTCTCCTACGGACTCAAACAAAGACAGCTCCTTCAATGCTGACTATGAGGTTGATTCTCGACAAAAACTTGCCAAAAATAGAAGTAGTTCCGCAGGAAATCGGTAAGTATTGCTGAATCGCCTCAACAATGCCTTCTATCACCATTATCGACCTTCTAAGAAAATTCAATTATCACCCCAAGTAACGGTCACTACATTTAAATCGAAGCAACCAATGAAGCTAACCAAGAGGAGTTACGGGGACATGTTTCTGATAACGGCATCGGTATCCCGACGCTATCAAAAACCAAATTTTCAGCCTTCTTCTGCAAACCACGGCGGACGGGATTGGGATTGAAGTTGGCGTATGACATCGTGACCAAAGGCACGGCGGGACGTTGGAGGTGGAAACCAAGGGAGGCGAAGGAACTGCATTTTTGTTACGTCTTCCTATCTCCTAAAACGGCCACGATTAAGTTTTTTAACAGCAGTATCCTCAAATAACAACTAAAAAGACAAACAGGAGAAACAACCTTATTGACAATCCAATCAATTGTGCTAAGTTTAGGGGTAAAAAGGCATACCGTCAGTCATTTCTCCCGAAAAGTTGTTTTTAAATAGAAATCGGTAAGCCCTCTGACGATTTTGATACCAACTCTAAGCAAACCTTGCTGAAACGGCTGATAAGCGTTTTCACTTTGGGTGTTTTTTCAATTACAGCCTGACTGGCCACGCCCAAACCAGCAGGTCGGTAAATGCCTGGGGATCGAGCGGCTCGGTATGGGCTGTAACACCCTACCAGCTCACTCGGCGATGCCGCTTTCGCACCATACCTCGGCGTATTACCCGCAAATCGTATGCTCAGCCCATTATTCATTACAGGACAAACCCGAATTTGCCGCCGAAAACGTAGGGTATTTTACGAGCCCCTACGCTGAGCGGGCAAAAGTAGGTAAGCCTGTCGTTGATTACGGAAAAAATCAGTCTCCGTTACCCTTCCAACGGCATTACCCGTACGGCCATTTATACCGGCGACCAGAGCTGCATCCTTGCCCGAGCAAAACACTGCATTTTACCCCAGGTCAAAGTCAGGCGAAACCTGCCGGATGAACAACCCTTGGCCGATAGGCGATGTACTACCCATGTCTCTCCCTTCCCGGCGGAGATAGATAAGGCAAAGTGGAACAGGCCGTCAAAGTCGCCTTTGAACCGGCCGGCACCCAAGCCGCCGCTTTCGTAGTCACCTACAAAGGCCGCATTATCGGGGAGCCGCTGCAGAAGAGCATCACCAAAGATACCCCGTTGGAAAGCTGGTCGATGGGCAAAAGCCTTTCGAGCACGCTGATGGGCATCCTTATCCAAAAAGGAGTGTATACGTTAAGACCAACCGCTCCTATTCCGCAATGGCGGGAAAAGGACGACAAGAGAATCAACAGCCGTCGAATCAGTGACATCATGCACATGGCGAGCGGGCTGTATTGCCGGGCACCGCAAGACCCCGACTACAACCTGCGGCATTGGGCTATCCTGACCATTTATCTCTATACCAGGGCGGTCAATTCGTTTGAATACGCGGCCAATCCTGCCTCAGCAATGGCCGCCAAATACAACAGAGCTGACGTTATCTGCGCTGCGTCCCGTACTCGCAATTACCTGAATCGGTTGGGCATCGAAAAACTGGGCGAGGTGTATCACACCTTTCCGCAGCAGGCTTTTATTTGACAAAATAGGGATACGGACGATGGGGTGATGGAAACGGACTGGCTACGGTAATTTTCTGACGCAGGGTTACCCAATTTGCCTCCGGAAGAGATTGGGCAAGGCTCGGTAATCTGTATTTACAAAAGGGTATTTGGAACGGTGAACGGATTCTGCCCGAAGGTTTCACCCAATTTGTCAGTACCCTTGCCGAGCCGTGGGTAGCCGACGGGCGACCAATCTACGGCGGGTTGTTTTGGATCAACGGCAACGGTGCTCGGCGTCCCATTCCGAATGCCTACATGATGTTGAGGCGGGCGGTCAGTCAGTGACAGTTGTGGCTGGCTGCACGTTGGTCGTGTTCGTCTGGGGCATTACAAAGGCTTTCCCCAAGCCGGAGAAACCGCTTTGGAGAAAGCCTATACTCTGTTGATGGAAGCCGTGCCGGAGAAAAAGAAATGAAAGTAGGCACAGATACAGAAGTGGTAGCAGGTATTCCCACCCGCCACGGAAGTAAAGATACTACTAAAACAGGTATAAAATTTTGAACCTATGGCAAACACCTATCATCAAATTTATCTGCAAACTGTTTTTGCCGTAAAATACCGCAATGCCGTTTTGGACAAAGCATGGCGCAGTAAGATTTTTGGCGTCATCGGCAATCTTATCAATGAAGCTAATTGTAAAAATATTATCGTCAATGGTGTAGAAGATCATGTGCATTGTTTTGTAGGTTTACGACCTGCCGTTTCGGTATCTGAATTGATGAAAATTGTAAAAGCCAAATCTTCAAAGTATATCAATGACCATCAACTTACTAAAGAACGGTTCGAGTGGCAAGAGGGATATGGGGTATTTTCGTACGGGCAATCACAGATAGAAAATGTGTACAAATACATACAAAAACAAGAAGAACACCACAAAAAGCAGACATTTCGGGAAGAGTATTTAGAATTTTTGAGGCTATTTAAAATTGAATACGACCCACAGTATATTTTTCATGATTTAGCCTGATTACATACCTGCCGTGCCTACGGCACTTAGGAGATATAGTTGCTGCGCATCATCGTCCGAGATCCAGGCATTTTATTGCATCGAAATTCGTGCCTATGGCACTATCTATCCAACAAGCGGAACAACAAGAACAAGCTAATGTTCATTAAAACAACGGATTTCAATCGTTGACGACCAACAACGATGATGACACTGACAGGAAAACAAACTTACAAAACATCAATGGAACAAAAAAATCAATTAACCGACTTCTTTAACCTCTTTGATTTTAGAAAAATCAGCTTGAAAAAATGACGCCTTCCGACCTATGAATTTTGCAGTGGCAAGCGGAGCCGCTGGTGGGAATTACCCTTCGGTGGAATCGTCAGGCATTGGAAACTTGATAAAATTGAACCTTAAAGCACTCACCGACGTCAAGCCAAATTGATACCGTTATTTCCCTTTTGGGGCAAAGTCTCCCCTACCCGATTCTCATTCTTTTCCGACAGCCTATCACAAAATCATGCACCCTGAGGGCGAATTGGCCACGGCCGCGGGGCGGGCAGCTTCTGCCATTTATACGGTCAGTTCATTTACAACAACTCCTTTGGAAGAAATCGTCGAAATACTTTACTTACCGCTTTGGTTTCAGATTTACGTAAGAGACGACCGTGAGTTGCTTACCAAAGCGCTGATTCTAAAGGCAGAAGCCTTAGGTTTTCGGGCGCTTTGTGTTACGGTAGATACCCCCGTAGCCGGTGTCCGCAATCAACGGGACGCCAAGCTCGTTTGCTTACCTGACGGCGTCAACACCCCTCACATGCCAGGAGGGCTGTCGGAGAAAAAGCCTTTTACTTGGAAGGATATTGAATGGATACGTTCTTTTTACCAAAATGCCCGTACTGCTCGAAGGAGTTTTAAGCGATGCTGAAAAAGCCATGGATAAAGGTGTATCGGGCCTGGTGTATCCAACCACGGCAGGCGCAATCTGGACACCGTTCCCGCCACCATCGAAGAACCTACCGCGCATAGCGAAAAAGTAAGCCAAAGGATACCTGTAGCGGACGACAGGCGGCATTCGACAGGGGACAGATGTATTGAAAGCCCTTGCCTTGGGAGCTAATGCCGTTTTGGTAAGCCAAGCCGTTTGTTACGGCTTAGCCTGCGGCAGGGCGAAGAAATTGGCAAAGCGGACACTCTCGACACGAGTTGGAATTAAAGGCGATGAGGAAACTCACAGGCAAAGCCTCCGTGGCCGAGATAGATTCGTCGGTGATATGGCAGTAATTTATTTATGTGCTGTCAGATGTTTCCACCCGAGCAGCACAAGCAATGTCTTTATAACAAACATCCAACCCTCTAAAAAAACTCAATGATGGAAACTGGCCTTTTTCTCCTTGTCAATTTTACCTCCTTCCACCCTTTAGAGGCAATCCTTTCTGCCATCGAAACATCGGTGATAAATACGGTGAAGCAGCAAATGCGCAAACCGAAGCTTTATTGGAAAAACGGTCAACATCAACAGCGGCACGCTCAACAAAGAGGGCGTACGAGCCGTGGGCAAACTGATGGCGGCAGAATTAGAAAAACTGGGTTTCAAAACGGAATGGGTGGCGTTGCCCGATTCCTTGCCGGGAGCAGGGCATTTAGTGGCTACTCGGCAAGGCAAGAAAGGGAAAAAACTGGTTCTGATCGGGCGTTGGATACCGTATTTGAAAAGAGCCTGCCGATGGACCCCTATACCAAGATCAATGATTCGACCGCGACGGGACAGGGCGTTCAGGATGATAAGGGCGGTGATATAGTACTCATTGCCGCCCTGAAAGCTTTACATGCCCACCAATTGCTCGACGAAACTTCGATGACTGTTTACCTAACCGGTGATGAAGAAATCGGAGGTGGTGGATTTGCCGAAAGCCGTCGGGATTTTATTGAGCGGGCTAAACAGTGTGATATCGCTTTGTGTTTTGAAGGAGGTGACCTTAAAACCGTAACTACCGGGCGAAGAGGCGGCAGTTTTTGGACACTTTCCGTCAAAGCCCGTTCCGGGCATTCTTCCCGTATTTTTGCAGAATTGGGATATGGTGCCGTTTACGAAGCCGTGCGGATCGTCAATGAATTTCGACGCGTACTCGGCCAAGAGCATGGCTTGACGTTTAACCCAGGTTTGATTGCGGGTGGTTCGAAATCAAATACGATGACAAAACAAGCAAGGCCGAAGTATTCAACGGTATGCGTCTGGATGATTGCCTTGATCCGAAGGAGATTTACGGTTTTGACGGAAATAAAAAGATAGCCGGACGGAAAATGCGGGAAGTGTCGAAAAAGCCTCCCACAAACCCAAGCCTCCATCACCTTTACGGATGCGATTCCTGCCATGGGCCAATGCAGCCAACGAGGCATTGCTCCGACAAATGGATCAACTGAGCCGTGATGTGAACATCGGCCGGTCACCGCTTATGACCCTAATTTGCGAGGAGCGGCGACGCGCGTTTCGTTTATCGCACAATGCCTGCCTTGTTTGGATAGTTTAGGGCGGGCAAAGGAGCACACACAGTATTGAAGAACCGAATCATTGAAAGAACTCTCGCCGTTGATTCAGCGGGCAGCCTTGTTTATCATCGCTTGACGGGATAGTTTCAATAAGGATTTCAGTATTTCATCCACTATCCGCGCTTTCACTTAACCTAACTACGTCATTCATTAGGAGATTAAACATTTTGCTTATGGTTCAAGCCCTATCATTTCTATCCCATATAGTCTCAAGTTAGGATCCTGACTCATCAAAATTAACGCCTCTACTTGGGCTTGCACTACTAAAATACGGTCGAAAGGGTCGCGATGATGGAGCGGTAAAATTTGATAAGCGGCTAAATGATTTGGAACAACAGGGAGCATCTGGAAATCTACAGGGACAAACTTTTCGATAGGGTACTGAATGTTGAGTTTACCCAAATTGGTTTTGATGGCTATCTCCCAAAGCGAAGCGATACTAAAATACTTTTCGTTTTCAAATGACTCAATGAGTTGCCGCCATCCCGAAGGAAGTTTTTCATTACCTTCAACATACCAAATTAATACATGTGTGTCTAATAAAAGTCGCATTAAAACATGTATTCTTTAAGGTCATCAAGAGGTGCATCAAAGTCGTCAGCCATATAGGTAACAAGGCCTCTCCCTGCTCCGAATGTATTGGGTAATTGAGGAAATTGTTCTTCCGAATAAGTCGAATTAACTGACTTTTTTGTTCCCAAAAACTCTACAAAATCCAATACCTCTTGTTGTAATTCCGGGGGCAATAGTTTAGTCTTACTACTGATTAAATCTAAAACCGACATAGCTGTAACCATTTCTTTTTCCAAAAATAAACATTTCTCCTCAATTATAGAATGGCAGTGCAAAAAGACTAATTTTGATTCTGTAACGGCTCAAAAAGTTTAAGAGCTTTATTATCAAGACCAAGTAAATTCAACATTTCATCCAACCGATAAAAACCCAAAACCATGATGCACAATCGTACCTTTACCTCTCTCCTATTTACTTTCCTTCTTTATTTTTCTCTTGCTGTTCTCAATACGTATGCCCAGGAAGATGAGCCCGGCCGAAACGGCAAAGTAGAAGCTACTTATCTGAAAGAAACCGAAAAGTTGGCCAAAAATAACCGGATTCAGGCGGCGTTTCAGTCTATTGTCGCCCAAAACAAACGAAATCGGCAGGAACTCATTATGCTGACCGAGATTCCCGCCCCGCCGTTTATGGAAACCAAACGGGGCGAGCGTTTTGCCACCATGCTCAAAGAAGCAGGAGCCGATTCCATTTGGACCGACAAAGTAGGCAACGTGATTGGGTTACGCAAAGGCAAAAAACGCAACCGTACCGTGGCGTTTGATGCGCATTTAGACACCGTTTTCCCGCTCGAAACCGACGTAAAAGTGAAGATAAAAGGCGATACCCTCTTTGCGCCCGGCATCGGCGACAATACGCAGGGAGTCGTCATGATTTTATCGGTGCTGCGGGCCCTCGAGGCTGCCCATGTAGAAACCGAAGCCGATATTTTGTTCATTGGTTCCGTAGGCGAAGAGGGCTTGGGTGATTTAAGAGGTGTAAAATACTTATTCACCGAGCAAAGTCGGCGCATTGATTCGTGGATTGCCATAGACGGCGGAGGTATGGATTACCTAAGAACCATGGGCTTAGGCTCTTACCGCTATCGCGTCACGTTCAAAGGTCCCGGCGGGCACTCATGGGGCGCTTTCGGCTTGGCCAATCCCCAACACGCTTTAGGCTCAGCCATTCATTATTTTTCAAAAGCAGCCGATAAGTTTACCCGAACCGGTGCCCGTACCAGTTACAACGTAGGCCGCATCGGCGGCGGTACGTCGGTCAATTCGATTGCGTTTGAATCGTGGATGGAGGTAGATATGCGCTCCGAAATCCCCGAAAATCTCAATTTAGTGGATTCGCTCTTAAAGGCATCGGTGCAGCAGGCGTTGCAGGAACACAATGCCATGAAACGCATGGGTCCGGCCCTCACAGTAGAAATCAAAAAAATCGGGGATCGTCCTTCCGGTGAGTTACCCGAAAACCTCCCCGTCATTCAACGTGCCATGGCGGCCATCACTTATTTCGGAGAAGCTCCGAAAGTAAGTCGCGGTTCGACCAATTCAAATATTCCGATTGCGAAAGGCATCCCGGCCGTCACCTTGGGGCGCGGCGGGAAAGGCGGCAACGCCCACGCCCTCAATGAATGGTGGTACGACGATGACGGGTACAAAGCCATTCAGGCAGCTTTACTGACATTGGTTTCGGAAGCAGGCATGGCTAATCCTTGATAAAAAAGGTGCAGGTCTGACTGCCGTCTGACCCGAACTAACCTACGGAACCAAAAACTATCCCTAATTTTCTCGCCATTTTCAATCAAAAACCGATCCTTAAAATGAAAAAAAGTCTCCCTTTCTCCCTCGTTTTCTTATTACTCGTCTTCCAAACAATAGCACAAACGCCGGAGGAAAAACTCAAAGCCCTGAACATCGAACTGCCGGCGGTGAAAGCTCCCCTTGCCAATTATGTACCCGCCGTCAGGACGGGCAATTTGCTTTTTCTGTCGGGAACGGGACCAAGCGATGCCAACGGGAATCCGATAACGGGCAAAGTCGGGCGGGATTTAACGGTGGAGGAAGGGCAAAAAGCCGCCCGCTCGGTAGCCATCGCCCAAATAGCGGTTCTGAAAAAAGAATTGGGAGATTTGAGTCGGGTCAAACGCATTGTGAAGGTATTGGGTATGGTGCAGTGTATCGATACTTTCACCGAGCAACCCAAAGTCATGAACGGTTTTTCGGATTTAATGGTGCAGGTATTCGGAGAAAAGGGCAAACACGCCCGTTCGGCGGTGGGCATGTCGTCTTTACCGAGAAATATTGCCGTAGAAGTAGAACTGATTGTGGAAATAGAGGAGGAAGTAACTCCGGCGAAAGTAAAAAAGAAGTCAAAATGAAAAAGAGCATTTTTCTTATTTCAGTACTTTCTGTCCGTCTGGCAAACGCCCAATTCTTCAAAAAAGACAATGGCTTGGCACATACCTTCTCCATTGTGGCCCGTGATGAAAAAACGGGCGAGATGGCCGTGGGTGTACAAAGCCACTGGTTCAGTGTCGGCACCTCGGTTTCGTGGGCCGAAGCAGGGGTTGGGGCCGTAGCCACTCAATCGTTTGTCAATAAATCGTTCGGCATCAGAGGGTTGACTTTATTAAAAGAAGGAAAAACCGCTCAACAGGCCTTAGACATTCTCCTGTCGGACGACCCGGGGAAAGAGGTGCGGCAGGTAGGCATTGTGGATGCCAAAGGCAACGTGGCCAATTTTACGGGCAAAAATTGCGTAGATTTTGCGGGGGATCTGAAAGGAAAAAACTACGCGGTACAATCCAACATGATGCTGACCGACAAGGTACCCGCCGCCATGGCCCAATCGTTTGAGGCCAATGCCCAACTCCCTTTGGCGGAGCGAGTGTTGGCAGCCTTAAAAGCCGCTCAAAATGCGGGCGGTGATATTCGGGGCAAGCAATCGGCGGTCCTTTTGGTGGTGAAAGGCGAAGCAACCGGTAAGCCTTGGGATGAAAACCATTTGGTCGATTTACGCGTGGAAGACCACGCCGAACCGTTGGTTGAAATGGAGCGATTATTAAAAACCCACCGCGCCTACGAGCACATGAACAGCGGTGACTTGGCGGTTGAAACCAACAACATGACCTTGGCCATGCAGGAATACGGCGCAGCCATGAAACTGTTTCCGAAAAATTTGGAAATGCAGTATTGGACTGCCATTACGTTGGCGAACAGCGGCAACGTACCGAAAGCAGCGTTGATGTTACAAGCCATCTACGCGAAGGAACCCAACTGGCGCAAAATGACCCGAAGATTACCCAAAGCAGGCTTGCTGACCGTCGGAGAAAAAGAGTTGAACCTTTTGCTGAAATAGTTTTGCTTTCAGTAGGGCTGTCGGGGATTTTCTCCTGCCTGCTTTTGAAATACCTTTCTTTTGTCATAGCTCTCGGAATTGTCAGCCATGGCAAAAAGTAATGACACTCATTCCCTAAAAATAAAATGGTAAAAAGAGCATTCTTTCCTATGGCAACAATTCTGTACCGACTCAACAAGGGGACATCGTTCAGGTCAAATCGAAACATTTTCTTTTTTCAAATAAGTACCTTTTTGTGTTTGGGGCTTGTCTCTTCCGGCTTGGTCTCCGCTCAGGTAAAAGCTCTTTATTTCGGAGAGGTAGTGGATGGGCGGGGCAAAAAAATAACAAACGCCGTGGTGCTTGTTCAGCACGATCGCATTGTGAAGGTGGGCAAAGAAAAAGAGATGAACGTACCTGCCGATGCTGAGATCATTAATTTGAGAGCCTATACAGCCCTCCCCGGGTTGATCGATGCCCATACCCACATGACCTATTATTGGGATAAAACCCGCCCCGGTGACCCTTGGACTCAGGGAAGAACCGTGCAACCTGCTGTTAAAGTTTTTTTAGCACAGGAAAACGCCCGAAAAACGCTCGAAACCGGGGTCACTACGGTACGGGACTTAGGAGCGGGCGACAATATGAGTTTTGCCATGCGTGAGCTGATAGAACGAGGAGCCATGAAAGGCCCCCGCATGTTTGTAGCCGGGCAAGGATTGAGCATCGGCCGTACAAAAGGCATTGACGAGGTACAGCAATTTGCCGAAAAACAACTCGCCTTGGGTGCCGATTGGATCAAAGTATTCGGTTCTACCGGCAGTGCTAAAGATGTGACAGGTTTTCAAACGTACAGTTATGAAGAAATGAAAGCAGCGGCAGAGGTGGCTCACAAAGCAGGAAAACGTTTGGCCATTCACTCCTACGGACCTGAAGGGGCCAAGGCAGCCGTAAAAGCCGGGGCCAATACCATCGAACACGCCACGGATGTGGATGATTCTACCTTTGCCGAAATGGCCCGTCGCGGGATTATCTACGTTCCCACCGTTGACCATAACCGCTATTATGCAGCCCACCGAGAAGAGTACGGTTATGATTCCACCGCCGTATTCGGACTGAATCTTTTTGTCAAACGAAATTTTGAAAGCCTCAAAAAAGCGGTTAAGGCTAACGTAAAAATTGCAATGGGGTCAGATGCCGTTTTTACGGGCTTCGGCGAAAACACGCGCGAATTGGAATGGTTTGTCAAAGCGGGGATGACTCCCGAACAAGCCTTGCATACCGCTACGGGAATCGGTGCCGAAATGCTTGGCCGTGAAAAGGAACTGGGCGCGATTGCCCCCGGGTATTACGCCGACATCATAGCCGTGAAAGGTGATCCGCTGCAAGACATTCAGGTGATTATTCAGCAAGTGAAATGGGTGATGAAAGGCGGCAAAGTGGAAATTGACAAAACAAAAGAAGGGAAGAAATAAAGTACGGAACGACTCCTAACCTAAACTGAAATGACAAAAAGTATATTCCTAACTTTCGCCATCGTCCTGCTGCTGAGTACTGTTGGCTTTCGACCAAACGCCAATGTAACTGTAATAGAGGCAGCACCCATCAACGTGGAGGAGTTGACCATTGCTCAAATTCACTCGGCCTACAAAAAAGGAACTTTCACAAGCGAACAGTTGGTAGCGGCTTATACAGAACGTATCAACCAATTTGACAAACAAATCAACGCCATTACCACGCTCAACCCACATGCGATGGCGATAGCTAAAGCGTTGGACGAAGAATACAAAAGAACCAAGGTACTGCGACCGCTGCACGGGATTCCGCTCATTGTAAAAGACAATATCAATACGAAAGGACTCGCTACCACAGCGGGAGCGTTGGCGTTGAAAGATTTCATTCCTGCAGAGGATGCTTTTGTGATCGTTAAATTAGTGAAGGCGGGTGCTATCGTCATTGCCAAATCCAACATGGCCGAATGGGCATTTACCCCTTGGCATTCATTCAGTTCTACCCGCGGCGCCACACTCAATCCTTACAATACAGCGCATGTTCCTGCGGGTTCGAGCGGGGGGACAGGGGCTTCCGTGGCGGCCAACTTTGCCACTGTCGGCCTTGGTACGGATACGGGGAATTCCATCCGTGGACCTTCTTCCCATTGTTCGCTGGTTGGGTTCCGAACCACGTTGGGATTGATCAGCCGTTCGGATATTGTACCGCTCAATTTCAGAAACGATGCCGTAGGCCCCATGTGCCGAAACGTTGAAGATGCTACCCGCGTCATGGAAATCATGGTGGGTTATGATCCCAACGACCCCATTACCAAGTATTCAGAGGGAAAGATTCCGAAGAATTACACTCAATTTCTCCAAAAAAACGGCTTGAAAGGAGCAAGAATAGGCGTCTTGCGCGAATTGTGTGAGAATCCTCCTACCTCTGTTGGAGCCGACCCGGAAGTCAAAGCCTTATTTGAAAAAGCTATTTCGGATATGAAGGCGATGGGAGCAATCATTGTTGACCCTGTTGCTATTCCCGATTTTTCCAACCTCCGAAAAGAGGTAGTATGTTTTGATTTAAGAGGGGATTTGGAAGCCTATTTGGCGAAATACGTCAAAAATGACACCATTAAGACATTGGAAGACATTGTCAGGATCGGCAGCAAATCGAAGTCGGCCGAAGCCCGGATCAAGGCCAACCTTACCGTCCGAAACCCCGATTGTCCCGATGTCTACACGGCTCCCCGACGGATCGCGTTTCGGAAAGCCATGGAAGATAAAATGTATGAACTGCAATTGGATGCCCTTATTTATCCGACCTGGAACAATAAACCCGCCAATATCAACACCTACAACGAAGAATTGAAACGGGTAGAGTATTACGGAGACAACAGCCAGATCATCGCCCCGCATACCGGCCAACCGGCTTTTACGGTACCAATGGGTTTTACCTCGGGCAACTTACCGGCCGGGATTCAGTTTTTGGGCAAAATGTACGCGGAGCCAACCTTGATCAAACTGGTGTATGCTTACGAACAAGGCACCAAGCACCGAGTACCACCAACGCTCAAATAATTTTTTTCGGTCAATTGCACAAATCTGACAGCACTATAAATAGAGTCGAGAAACTGTCGGGTGGAAACACCCGACAGCATTGCAAATAAAGCATTCTTTCTATTCTTAAATCCAGGTAAAGTGAAAAAAGGATTTCTTCTCTCCATCGCAGGTATTGCTTGTTTTTTGTGGGGCTTTGACCGCAAAACAATCCCCCAATCCCTTGCTGATAAGCCCAATGTCATTCTCATTTTGGCCGACGACATGGGGTTTTCGGACATTGGTTGCTACGGTTCTGAAATAAACACGCCCCATTTGGATCAATTGGCCCGCGAAGGGATGCGCCTCAAACAATGTTATACCAACGCCATTTGCGCTCCCTCAAGAGCTACTTTACTTACAGGCCAATACCCCCACAAAGCAGGTGTCGGTTTTTTTAATCAAGATTTAGGCATTCCCGCTTATCAAGGTTATCTCAACCAACAATCCCTTACCGTAGCCGAGGTTTTTCAACAGGCCGGTTATCATACCATCTTATCGGGAAAGTGGCATCATGGGCTCGACTCCCTCAAAGGTCCCAAACAACGAGGGTTTGCGGAGTTTTTCGGTTTTATCGGCGGTGCCTTCAGTTATTTCGATACAAAACCCATTACCAAAGGCAATAAGTTTAATTTTTTGGTGGACAATGACAAACCCTTTCATCCCCAATCCCCGGATTTTTATCTGACTGATGAACTGACCCGCCGAAGCATTGATTTCCTGAAAAAGAAGGATAAAAGCAAACCTTTCTTCCTGCACTTGGCGTATTCTTCACCGCATTGGCCGCTTCATGCCAAGCCCCAAGACATTGCCAAATACCGAGGAAAATACGATTTAGGGTGGGATTCGCTCCGCACCTTGCGGCACCAAAAGCAGATACAATTGGGCTTAGTCAACAAAAACCAAGCCCCCGCCAAAGATCCTTCTTTGCCTTTATGGAACAGCCTCACTTACGATGAAAAACAGTATTGGACTAAGAAAATGGAAGTCTATGCCGCGATGGTGGACAATCTGGATCAAAACATCGGTCAACTGATACAATACCTCAAAGAAACCCAACAACTCGACAACACCCTCATCGTATTTGTGTCGGACAACGGAGCGGAGGGCTGGGATTTTTCAAAATTGCCGATGGCTGCTATTCGCAATACAGGCCCGGTGGGTACAATAGGCTCTAATGAATCTTATACCAAAAACTGGTCACAGCTTTCTAATGTTCCCCTCAAAAGCTACAAAGCCACTCCCTACGAAGGCGGTTTGAGCAGTCCGTTTATAGCTCGATGGCCGCCGGCGATTCCTGCTAATACACTGAAAGAAGGGGTAGTACATTTTGTGGATTTTATACCCACTCTGTTGGATTTGGCCGAAATCAGTTATCCCAAAACCTACAAGAGCATCCCCTCCAACCCATTGGTAGGCGAGAGTTTTGCCGATTTATTAAAAGGAAAAGAATGGTCACGAAAAACGCCTATTTTTTACGAATGGGCGGGCCACAGAATGGTACGTCAAGGCAAATGGAAACTGCTTTCGCATTATCCTCAGAACCAATGGGAGTTGTACGACATCGAAAACGACCGCTCAGAACATGTTAACCTTGCCCGAAAGCATCCCGACCTTGTGGCAGACCTCAATGCCGCTTATTTGGCTTGGGCTCAACAAAATGGGGTTGTTGTTTGGAACGAAACATTGGCAAAAAAACCGACGTTTCCGACCGACAACAGATAGAAAATGGGTGTCGGATGGAAACAACCGACAGCCTTGCAAATGGCTTCAAACAGGATGCCAAACACTGAGCCCCGCCAATTCTCAAAAAATAGCGAGACCCCACAGATATAAGCAACATTGACTCACTTTTTTGAAACCGGAATTTCAGCTATTATTATGCCTGAATAAAACAGAATAGACTCATGGAAGAGCAACCAAAATCGGACACTAAAAAACTTACCAAAGAAGAACGCACAGAGCAGGAAAGGGAAGATATTTTAAACCGCCTGAAAAGCCAATTGCTCGAAACCACCCGCGATAAAGTAGCTTTTCTTCTTAACACGTCCGGCGAAACAAGAAACTCGGATATTGACTTGGCTTGGGCGTATTGGACTACGTTTGAAGGGGATAAATTTGACGGAGGTTTTCTTACCAAAGAAACACTCAGGCAACTTACAAGGTATTCAAGCCTGACTCGCATGAGGAGAAAAATTCAAAATGACTACAAGCTCTTTGAAGCCAACGACGAAGTAAAAAAGCGCAGAGGAATATTACAGGAAGGGAATAAAGAGATTGTTTAGTGTCCAAACAGGGTAAAATATAGGTTTTCCTGTAACAAAAACACAGGCATTCCGGGTCTATCGACCTGTTGTTTTGGCGGAACTTTGCAGCATCCACAGCATAGATAGTGAGATTTGTTTGAGGCAATACTCAACAGTATGATAAACCTGATACATATTGTACGACCTTATTCTTTCTTCACATGAAAAACCAGTCAATCGCTATCCTTCTATGCTTCATCAGCATTGATGTCTTAGGCCAAACCCTACCAATCGTTATTCGTCCGGATTTCCTGAAAAAAGACAGTATTACTTCTCGATTGGATGGTTACGTTCAGAACTTTTACTATGCCAAAACAACCTCATCAACACCTCAGCCTTTGTTAGTGGAACTGCACTCGTGGAGCAATACGGCCGATTCGCAAAAAGAAATATTGGGCGACGAAGCGCAGGCCGAAAATTGGAATTACCTTTTGCCCAATTTTCGCGGGGTTAACAATCACGTCAAGGCCTGTTGCAGTGAGTATGTCATTGCCGACATCGACGAAGCCATTGATTGGGCCTTGAAAAACCTAAACGCAGACCCCGAACGCATTTACGTGGCAGGGGTCAGCGGAGGCGGCTATGCTACGTTGGCCATGTATATGAAATCACGCCATACCATTCGGGCTTTTTCGGCTTGGGCTTCTATCTCCGACTTAGCGGCGTGGTACGGCGAATCGGTGGAACGCAAAAACCGCTACGGTCCCGAAATCCTGAAATGCACCGGTGCCGGGGATACCTTCGATGCCGAAAAAGCCAAGGAGCGCTCTCCCCTGTATTGGAAAACGCCCCTCAAAAAGCGAAAAAAGAGCACTTTGCAAATTTACGCGGGTGTACACGACGGCTACACGGGCTCCGTACCCATCTCGCATTCCCTTCGTTTTTATAACAAATTGGCGGCTGATTTTAAAGAGAAAGATAAAACCCGTTACGTGCCGGAGGAGGACGCGGCTACCTTGCTCAACACCCAAACGTATCCTGTTTCCGGCACACCCCAACGGCTCGACGACCGAGTGATTTTATACCGTAAAAACGCCAAGAACGTCACCCTAACGATTTTTGAAGGTACTCATGAGATGTTACAGAAGACGGTATTAGGCTTATTGACAAACCCTCAATGATTCACTTTCCCATGCACAGCAACGTCGGTTCCCGGGCCTGAACGATCTACGTTCGGCTCACTTATTTGGCATAGATAACCCGCTAAAAAACAAAGCGTTGAGTTTGGCATTACTTTTTCATAAGGATTTTGTACATTGCTTTCAGAGAACGTAAACACGGTTTCTGTTCAAACCTAAACCCTTTCCTGATGAAATCAATGCTGCTTTGCCTTACGTGGGTCCTTCTTTTGGGAACCGGTACCTTAGCCCAATCTCCAAAACCTACCCCTTCTCCTGCTATTGACCCCACCTTGTACGAAGGCATTCGATGGCGGGAATTAGGCCCCTTCCGCGGGGGTCGCTCCTGTACTGTTACGGGGGTGAGAGGTAATCCGAATTTGTATTATATGGGAACGGTGGGCGGCGGCGTTTGGCGCACCAACGACGCAGGTCAAACGTGGGAAAATATCACCGACAATTACTTTGGCGGGACCATCGGTGCCGTAGCCGTGGCAGAAAGCGACCCCAACGTGATCTATGTGGGGGAAGGCGAACAAACTTTACGCAACAACGTAGCTTCGGGCAGCGGTGTATGGAAATCTACGGATGCCGGCACCACTTGGAAAAGCATCGGATTGTTGGACTCTAAACACATTTCCCGTATTCGTGTACACCCCAAAAATGCCGATGTAGTCTATGTCGCCGCTATGGGTAACTTATGGAAACCCAATGAAATGAGAGGTATCTATCGCAGTAACGATGGCGGGCAAACGTGGAAAAAGGTTTTGTACATCAACGACCAAGCCGGAGCGGCCGATTTGGTATTTGATCCGAACAATCCGCGTATCATGTATGCCTCCACTTGGAACATGAAACGCAACGGCTATCGTATGGACAGCGGCGGCCCGGATTCCAAACTCTGGAAAAGTACCGACGGCGGCGATACTTGGGACAATCTTTCGGACAAACCGGGAATGCCCAAAGGCACCAACGGCATTATCGGCGTCACTGTTTCTCCCAAAAATTCCAATCGGGTATGGGCCATTATTGAAAATCAGGAAGCCCCCGGCGTGTATCGCTCGGACGATGCCGGCAAAACCTGGACCCGAATCAACCAAGACCGTGCCTTACTCCAACGGGCTTGGTACTACTGCCGCATTTATGCCGATTCGCAAAACGAAGATGTCGTGTATGTCATGAATGTGAGTTACGGTATTTCCAAAGACGGCGGAAAAACCTTTGAACTGAAAAACGCACCACATGGTGATCACCACGACCTTTGGATAGACCCCGATAATAACAAACGAATGGCTATAGCCGATGACGGCGGGGCGCAGGTAACCAACGACGGCGGTAACAATTGGACAACCTACCACAACCAACCTACCGCGCAGTTTTATCGGGTTTCGACCGATAATTATTTCCCCTATCGCATTTACGGGGCGCAGCAAGACAATACAAGCGTCAGAATTCCGCACCGTACGGGCGGGAATGCCGTTACCGAAAAAGAATGGGTGGCCTTGTCCATCGGAGAAAGTGCCCATTTAGCCGCCGACCCGCTCAACAGTGAGGTAGTTTACGGCGGTGATTATAAGGGATACATGACCATGCAAGACATTGCTACGGGACAGGAACGCTCCACCAATGTCTATCCTGACCTGCCCGCCGGCGGAGGAGCCGAGACGATGAAATACCGTTTTAACTGGAATTATCCCGTCTTTTTCAGTCCGCACAATCCCAAGAAATTGTACGCTTGCTCCAACTATCTGCACGTCAGTTATAACGGCGGAGAAAGTTGGGAAGTGGTCAGTCCTGATTTGACAAGAGCTGAACCCGAAACCATCAAATCATCGGGCGGTCCTATTACGCAAGACAACACCGGGGCCGAGTATTATGCCAACATTTTTGCAGCAACCGAATCTCCCTATACCGAAGGAGAAATTTGGACCGGCTCCGACGACGGGTTGGTACACGTTACTACCGACGCGGGTAAAAACTGGAAAAACGTGACGCCCCCTATGTCACCTAAATTCAACATGGTCAATGCCGTAGAGATTAATCCGTTCGTGAAAGGCGGTGCGTACATTGCCGCTACATCGTACAAATTCGGCGATTACACCCCATATATTTACAAAACCTTGGATTATGGCAAAACGTGGACCCTACTGACCAAAGGACTGCCCAAAGACGAATTCGTGCGCGTGGTGCGTGCCGACCCCAAACGCAAAGGCTTGCTGTATGCCGGTACTGAGAAAGGCGTTTGGGTGTCATTTGACGACGGAGAAAGTTGGCTGAAATTACAACTCAATTTGCCTCCCGTCCCTATCCACGATTTGGCCGTTAAAAACGACAACCTGATTGCCGCTACCCACGGTCGCAGTTTTTGGCTGATTGACGATCTGACCCCTCTGCACCAACTAACCGGCGAAACAGTGGCAAAAAACGTCATTTTATACAAACCCATGCCTACCTATCGTATGGCAGGAAGTAATCGACGAGATGCCCGATTGGCCGGTGAAAACCATCCGAACGGAGTCTTGATTCATTTTTTTATCAAAAAAGCCGACGAGAAAGCTGAGGTAAAACTTGAAATTTTGGAAAATGACGGTGACTTGATTCGTGCTTTCAGCAACAAAGCCAAAGAGAAATCCGAACAACTCACCCTCAAAGCGGGTGGCAGCCGTTTTGTGTGGGATATGCGCTATCCGGGTTATAAAACTTTTCCCGGCATGGTGTTCTACGGAGCGCCCAATGCAGGCCCCAAAGCCGTTCCGGGTAAATATCAGGTCAGACTGACCGTCAACGGACAAGCCCAAACGCAGGAATTTGAGATTCTGAAAGATCCGCGCCTGAAAACCACCCCGGAAGATTACCAAGCCCAATTTGATTTTTTAATCAAAGTGCGCAACAAAGTTTCCGAAGCGAATGAAGGTGTGATCAACATCCGAAAAATCAAGGAAGATTTGGCCTATTTAAAAAACAAAATGGGCAGTGATGAGAAAAATAAAGAGTTGAACGACGCCGTCAAAAAGTTTGAAGAAGAACTCAAAACCATTGAAAACGACATTCACCAAACCAAGAATGTCAGTGTACAGGACCCGATCAACTACGGCATCAAGGTCAACAATCGTCTCGCTCACCTGATGATGGAGCAGGCACAGGGCGACTACCGACCCACCCAACAGGGTGAAGAAGTAAGGGAGAAACTGTCCAAAATGGTAGACGAAGAACTCGTAAAATTAAAAAACTGCATAGACAGCAACCTGCTGCGTATCAATCAAATGGCAAAAGAGAAAGGGGTCGTGTTTGTCAATTGATCTGCGGGTCGAATGCCCGATGCTTCATTGAATAAAAGGACATCGGGCTTCCTCATGTATTCTCTATCCATCCTTCCCCTTAAACTCCCATGAAAACTCTACTTTATACCCTTCTTCTGAACTTCTTTTGGAGCATTGGCTTTGCCCAAAATGCCCAAGGCAGATTGAGAATTGACAGTTTAAAGCGTCAATTAACTATTGCTAAGCAAGATACAAGTCGTGTACTTATTATGGCACAATTATGCAATGTTTACCGTGTTCCCCGACCTGATTCCTCCTTGGTATTTGGACAGCAGGCATTGAAATTAGCACGGCAAATCAACTTTGCAAAAGGAGAAATACGAGCCTTGACTGAGAGGGGGCGAACTCTATTGGATGTAGGTAACTTGCCTCAATCACTGGAGATTCAATTTAGAGCTTTACAAATTGCGCGGGATAATCACCTATCAGCCGAAACAGCATTACCATTTAGTTATATTGGAAGCGTTTACTTTACATTAGGAAATCACTCGAAAGCAATCAGCTATTACCGACAATCAATTGTGGTCTCTGAAGCAAATCATAACTATCAACGGGTAAGGACTATGAAAATGAACATGGGAAATGCCTTTGAGAAAATGAATCAGTTGGATTCGGCCCTCTATTATGGACAACAAGCGTATGAGGAGATGGTTCGGGCCGGAAACGGAATTAACCCAATTGTATTTAGAAATTTAGGAAACATTCAAGCCAAGTTAGGTAACAATCGCCTTGCGATGGAATATTATCAAAAAGGTCTCCAAGTGCAAGGTGAGAGTGGGGGACGAGTGACCGCTATTGCACTCAATCAAATTGCTAAATTGTACCAAAAGGAAAAACAGCTTGATTCGAGTATTTACTACGCCCAAAAAGGGCTTGAGGAGTCAAAATTAACTTCTTTCAAAGAAGGTATTTTAGACAACAGTACTTTACTCTATGAATTGTACGAAGCCAAAGACCCGCTCAAAGCGTTCCACTATCATAAAATTGCAGCAGCGGCTAAAGACAGTTTGTTTGGACCGGCTCAACTGCAAGCCCTGCAAACCATTGTTGTGGAAGACCAGATACGGCAACGGGAAGAAGAGTCGAAACGGGAAGCCGAAAAAATTGCCTACCAAACCCAAATCAGGCAGTACGCTTTTTTGGCGGGTTTGGGTGTATTGCTGCTGATTGCTTTCATCCTGTATCGTTCTAACCAACAGCAAAAGAAAACCAATCACCTGCTGCAGCGCCAAAAAGAGGAGATCCACCTCCAACGCGACAAAGCCGAAAAAGCCCTTACCGAACTCAAAGCCACCCAAAACCAACTCATCCAAAAAGAAAAACTCGCTTCTCTCGGCGAACTCACGGCGGGCATTGCTCATGAGATTCAGAATCCGTTGAATTTCGTCAACAACTTTTCGGAACTTTCAGTTGAACTGATCGAAGAGGCCCCCCGTCCCCCAATGGGGGCAAACGAAAACTGGTTACCACAGGAAGCCCCCATTGGGGGCTGGGGGCCGTTTTTTGATGATTTGACTCAAAATTTAGAAAAAATCAATCACCACGGTAAGCGTGCCTCCTCCATCGTCAAAGGCATGTTAGACCACTCCCGCACCGCTACCGGAGAGCGGCAATTGACCGAAATGAATCCATTGGCCGATGAATATTTACGCCTTGCTTACCACGGATGGAAGGCGAAAAATCAAAATTTCAATTGTGAGACAGTTACTGATTTTGACCCCCATCTCCCTAAGACTGAAATCATTCCGCAGGAAATTGGCAGAGTATTGTTGAATCTGCTCAATAATGCCTTCTATGCCGTTAATGAACGGACAAAACAGGGAGACTCCAATCATCAGCCCAAAGTGCGTATGTCAACAAGGGCGGAGCAAAATCACCTTGAAATTCAGGTCAGCGACAACGGCACAGGCATGTCAAAAGAAGTACAGGCCAAAATTTTTCAACCTTTCTTCACGACCAAACCCACGGGCGAAGGCACGGGACTGGGGCTTTCATTAAGCTATGATATTGTGACCAAAGGGCATGGCGGGACTTTGGAGGCAGAAAGTGTGGAAGGAAAAGGGGCGACGTTTACTGTAAAGCTACCTATTTAAACCTATGAAAGCTAATTGGCCAATCTCCCTTTTCGTTGGATTTCATTTCTTACCCCTGCTTTGTCAATCGCAGCAGTGGGACAAGAAAATTGAGAAATTCAGCACGCAACTGACAGTTAATCCTACGCGTGCCGTCTATGATTCGCTGCATTTTTTAGTGGCTGATCACTATGTGCAACTAACCGCAGAAGAACGCCGAAAAATCAGAAATATACTTAAAAAACAAGCCCGCCGGGCTGTTGAAAAACTGTGCTCTTCTCAAGAAAAAGGCATAAAAATCACCATTAAAGGACGGTTGACCGATGAACATAAAAAGGCGATTCCACACGCTCAATTGTACATTTTTCAGGCAGACAACAAGGGGTATTATGCCCCGACCGATTCGGCGCTGAAAAGAATGAATGAAGCCGACCCACGCCTCTTTGGCTTCGTAACAACGGACAAATCCGGCCATTATTCATTTGAAACTATTCAACCCGCCCACTATCCCAACCCATACAACGGTCGATTTATTCCGCAGCACATTCATATCACCGCTACGGTCAAAGGCTACAAACCGCTCAACCTTCAAATGGCTTTTGATAATGACCCTTCCCTAAAAGACCCTTACTGGCAGGAATGGGCCAAAAAACAGAACTTTCCGGTAGTGACTTTGCACTACGACAAAAATAACCGTCTTTACGGGGTATGCGATTTGGTTTTAAATCCCCTGTAGGAACACGCCTCGTAGGAACACGCCTTGAGGCGTGTTCCTACAGATCATAAATACAGATAAACGATAAAAATGGCCTACAAACGATACAAACAATACCGATTACAAGGATACGATTATGCCCGAAACGGGGCTTATTTTATTACCATCGTTACCAAAAACCGTGAACATTGGTTAGGCGAAATCACTGCCGGTACCCTGATCCTTTCGGAAATCGGGAAACAGGTTGAAGCTAATTTTTCGATAATTGCTAACAAAATCAGTCATCTGCAAGTGGAAGAATGGGTCATTATGCCCAACCATTTACATCTGATTGTTACCATTGAAAATAATAAACCTGACGTGGAAATACGCCCGGATACGGACGTTCCTGTAGGAACACGCCTTGAGGCATGTTCCTACAGGAACCATTCTGATGAAAACGATTCCCACAATAATGCTTATCCCGGTCTGCGCCCTCTTGATAAACAATCCGTTTCGGCCTTTATCAATCATCTGAAAGGGCAGATAAAACGTTGGTGCAATGAAAACGGACATTCTGATTTTGCCTGGCAGGCACGTTTTCACGACAGAATCATCAGAGATGACCGAGAATATTTTGCCATAGCCAATTACATTCAAAATAATGTTGCCAATTGGGAAAACGATTCTGAAAAATAAGGCGCAATAATCGACCCGTAGGAACGTGCCTCGAGGCGCGTTCCTACGGGTCGGCGCGTTCCTACGAATATTCATTCCCATATAAAAATTTGCCATTACCATAGGGGGACTTATGTGATGAATTGTCTTTAAAGCAAAGGCACCCAAAAACAGCCTTCGATACAGCTATGAAAATGATAAGCTTACTTTTGCTCACGGGATTCCTGTGTGCCTTCCGCACCACTGACACTCCCAATCGAACCCATTTCCCGGAACCGCCCCGTACGCCCAACCGACTGTTTTACATTCAGCGAAGCAACGACGCCAACACGGTCATGTACGAGGCCAATCTGCGTTCCGACAAAAAACTGAACCCCGAAACGCCCCTCAACGTATATTGGATACGGTATGCTGAGCAAGGCCAACGCGAAGGTCTTTCGGCTTTACAGTGGCAATTGGCCTATGGGTACAAACACCGCGATTTGGGAACTGCCGCCAACGATGTGGAAATTAATCTGAATGCCTTTAAGAAACGTCCGATTTTTGTGGCAAATCACGAAGGTAAACTCGTGGCATTTACCCAAATAAACGGCGAAAAAGCGGCATTACAGAAAGTTTTTGTACAATTGGCTTCCAATGGTCTCATTCCCAAAGTACGTTACATCGAATTGTTCGGCTTCGATTATTCCAAAGAAAAAGCCGTATACGAACGCATCCTTATTCTGTAAACTCGACCTAGAACCTACTCAAATTCATTTGCAGTCCATTCGTAATTCCTATGACTCCCACGCAGTTTGAACAAGACCTGCAGCCGCTGTTGCTGTACGCTGCTCCTTTGATTTTTGTCTGTATCGCCATCGAATATTGGGCAGTACGCCACGACCCGGACCACCGTTATGACCACGACGACCTGAAAGCTTCCATAGGCATCGGAATCGGCAGTTTGGTTATCAATGGGCTTTTTAAGGCCTCCATCGTGGGTTTAAGTTTATTTTGTTATGAAGTGATTCCGTGGCGCATATCCTCCGATTGGTGGGCGTGGGTATTGGCCTACCTGGGCATTGACCTGTGCAATTATTTTGCGCACTATATCGCTCACAAACAACGGATTTGGTGGGCAACGCACGTCACCCATCATTCGTCAGAGCATTTGAATCTGGCTACTTCTTTCCGAAATTCCTGGACGCAACACATCAAGATCATTTTTTTCCTGCCCGTATGGCTGTCCGGTATCCATCCGGTCATCACCTTTACCTGCTACCAAATCGATTTGTTATACCAATTCTGGATTCATACCGAGGTCATTGCCAAATTGCCGCGCTGGTTTGAGTACATTTTTGTCACGCCGTCGCACCATCGGGTACATCACGGAAAAAATGAAGCCTATTTGGATAAAAACTTCGGCACCACTTTTATCATTTGGGACCGGCTCTTCGGTACCTTTCAGGAAGAAACTGAAAAACCGATGTATGGTTTGACCAAACCTATCGCCTCAAAAAACGTAGTTTATCTCAATTTCCATGAGTGGCAGGACATCTTTCGGGAGGTACGAAAGGCCAAATCTGTTCGGGAAATCGCAGCTATTTTGTTCGGGCCTCCGTAGATTTTTTGGAGAAATAACCACCTACGAAGAATGAAAATGGTTTTCTTTGTATTTCCCTTCATTCAAAAATTACTGCCTGCTCATTCCCATGGTTGAATTACTTAAAACTCAAATCGGTCGTTTACGCATCATTGCGTTCATAGAAGGTGTTTCTTTTTTAGTGCTGCTGTTTGTCACGATGCCGTTGAAATACTACGCGCAAATGCCTCAGCCCAATAAGGTTTTCGGCATGGCCCATGGTATCTTGTTTGTTTTGTACGTCTTAGCGGTCATTCAGAGCAAAATCGAATACAACTGGTCTTTCAAAAAAACAGCGTTGGCCTTTTTGGCTTCCATTATTCCGTTCGGTACATTTTGGGCCGATGCCAAACTGTTTCGGCACGTGTGACCTAATCATATTCCTGCCTATAAAAAATCCCTTCCGGCAGCGGAAGGGATTTTTTATAGGTGCAATTGCTGATAGGGTGTGTGAACTACAAACCGAAAGCAATTTTAACGGCATCTACGTAATCTAATTTCTCCCAAGTGAAGAGCTCTACCGTAGCTTCGGCGCGCTGACCGGCATTTTCAAATACCTTGGTGACTATCTGCGACTCGCGTCCCATGTGGCCGTAAGCGGCGGTTTCCGAATAGATTGGGTTACGGAGTTTCAGGCGTTGCTCAATCGCGTAAGGACGCATATCAAATACATCCTCTACCATTTTTGCAATTTCGCCGTCGGTCAATTTTTTGCCGTTTTCGCCTTTTACTTTGGCCGTACCGTAAGTATTTACGTACAAGCCGCAAGGCTTAGCGACCCCGATTGCGTACGATACCTGAACCAACACTTCGTCACAAACACCCGCTGCTACTAAGTTTTTGGCAATGTGGCGAGTGGCATAAGCTGCCGAACGGTCTACTTTTGAGGGATCTTTGCCGGAGAAAGCCCCACCGCCGTGGGCTCCTTTACCACCGTAAGTATCCACAATGATCTTACGGCCGGTCAGACCTGTATCACCGTGCGGACCGCCGATCACAAACTTGCCGGTAGGGTTGATATGGTACGTAATTTTGTCATTAAACAATTTACGCAGGGATGGCTTCAATTTAGCCTTTACGCGCGGAATCACGTAATTGATAATGTCTTTGCGAATTTGTGCCAGCATGGCATCGTCTTCGGCAAAATCATCGTGCTGCGTGGAAACCACAATGGTATCAATACGGATTGGCTTATTGGTGTCAGAATATTCTATTGTCACCTGAGACTTAGCATCCGGGCGAAGGTATTTGATGCGTTTGCCCTCACGGCGAACCGCGGCCAACTCTTCCAAAATCTTGTGCGACAAATCTAAGGCCAACGGCATGTAGTTGTCGGTTTCACGTGTAGCGTAGCCAAACATCATACCCTGATCACCGGCACCCTGGGCATTGGCTTTGCTTTCAAAATCATCAGCTGTTTTACGATCAACTCCTTGATTGATATCGGCCGATTGGTCATGAATGGCCGAAAGCACACCGCAGGATTTGGCTTCAAACATGTATTCCGCTTTGGTATAACCGATTTTGGCGATTACATCCCGCGCAATTTGCTGAACATCCAAGTACGTATTGGTCTTAACTTCACCCGCCAATACCACCTGACCTGTGGTCACGAGCGTTTCGCAGGCTACTTTTGAGGTGGGGTCAAACGCCATGAAATGATCAATAAGGGCGTCCGAAATTTGGTCAGCGACTTTGTCGGGGTGACCTTCTGATACAGACTCTGAAGTGAATAGATACGGCATTATGTCTTTCGAATGATGAACGTTATGTTATAAAATGAATGAATGAATTAATGACCATTCACAGTTTGAATTAAGAATGGCAAAAATAGGTTATTTTTAGAGATAATGAAAAAAGAGCGAAATTTGTGGCTCTTTAGGAAGAAGGTTGTTTATAATCGGCATTTGGTTCTCTGTGGTTTGTACAACTTTTTCCCATTATACTGATATACAGTTGGCGAAATATCAAAACATGGTAAAAAACAGAAAAATGGTAAAAATTGAAAATATAGAACTCGGCGATTTTCCTTTATTACTGGCCCCGATGGAAGATGTGTCAGACCCTCCTTTCCGGGCAGTGTGCAAAGAAGGCGGGGCTGATCTGATGTATACCGAGTTTGTGTCGTCCGAAGGGCTGATTCGGGATGCTGCAAAAAGCGTCCAAAAACTGGACATTTTTGAATACGAACGGCCTATCGGCATCCAACTCTTCGGCAGCGACATCGAAACTATGGGCGGGTGCGCCCGTATCGCCACCAAGGTCAGTCCCGATCTGATTGACATAAATTACGGTTGTCCCGTCAAACAAGTGGCTTGTCGTGGGGCAGGAGCGGCCCTTTTACAGGACATTCCTAAAATGGTTAAAATGACCGAAGCGGTGGTCAAAGCCACTCATTTGCCCGTCACGGTGAAAACGCGCTTGGGCTGGGATGAATCCACCAAAAATATCGGCGAGGTGGCCGAACGCCTGCAAGATATTGGCATTAAAGCCCTTACCGTACACGGCCGTACCCGCGTACAGATGTACAAAGGCGAAGCTGATTGGACCCTCATCGGCCGAATCAAAGAAAACCCCCGCATTCACATCCCGATTTTCGGCAACGGCGACATCGACAGTCCCGAAAAAGCACTCGAATACCGTAATCGTTTCGGCGTAGACGGCATCATGATTGGTCGTGCCAGTATTGGGTACCCGTGGATTTTCAACGAGATCAAACACTTTGTTCGTACCGGAGAGCATTTAGCCCCGCCTACCGTGGCCGAACGGGTACGGGCTTGCCGCAAGCATCTTGATTTCTCCATCCGATGGAAAGGCGAACGTACCGGCATTGTCGAAATGCGCCGTCACTATGCTTCCTACTTCAAAGGATTGGATAATTTCAAAGCCTTTCGGATGCGATTGGTCGAAACCATGTCTTATCCGGAAATCAACGCCATTTTGCACGAGGTATCGGAAGTATATTCTCCCGTTACGGCATAATTTCCTACGTGCGGGGACGTTATCTGCGGGTACCCGCTACTTTCAAATTTTTGATTTTATGTTCCGTTCTTTTTTTCGCTTTTCCGTTGTTACGATTCTGCTTTCGATTCTATTTTTTTTACAAGCAGGATGTGTCGCACAAAAGAAAAAAAATATGCAGGGAATTACCGGCAAAGTACTGTGGAAAACCGGTAATCTGATGCCCGGCCCGGGAGCCAAACCTTCTGAAGGCTCGCCCGTGGTGCGAGAAATTTACATCTATGAACTTACTTCCCAAAAGCAGACCGAATCGGCCGAAGAGAGCGGATTTTATCAAAAAATTAATTCCAAATTGGTTAAAATCGTAAAATCAGACAAAAAAGGAGTCTTTTCTGCGGCGCTTCCGACGGGTTATTATTCTTTATTGGTGAAAGAAGAAAAAGGCCTCTACGCCAACCTTTTCGACGATGCCATGAATCTCAATCCCGTTCAGATCCGAAAAGGCAAATGGACCAAATTTGATATATCTATTGATTATCAGGCGGTTTATTAAAATTCAGCCATGATGAATGTCAGACACTTAGCATGGCTGAACGCTCTTTTGCTTAATCCTTGACCACTTTTACTGCCGAATGTAACTTACCGTCTTGTTTGTAAGACAACACGTACACCCCCGACGGTAAATCTTGCGTTGAAATTTCGGCTTCGCTGCTTTCGGCACCAATGGTTACTGTTTTGACTACTTGTCCTTGTAACGTGGTTAACTCAAGCAGCAATTTGTCCACCATTTTTCCCTCTTTCAGCGTCGGTATTTTGACCCGCATGGAATTAGTGAAAGGATTAGGCATGACTTTCATTTCATTCTCGCCGTTTGTATCAGGCACCTTATCTTCCCCAATTCGAGCCCCGTTATTCTGATTAGGGTTGGGCTGCTGCTGATTACAAGTGCTTCCGCTTTGCGCCCCCGGAGCAATTTTTATCTCACGACATATTTTCGCAAAACACTCACAAGGCCCATTACCATTGTCGGCATATACGGTTACGCATACGGTGTAAGTACCGGCAGCGGCATAGGTATGTATCGGCGGTATGGCGCCTGTTCCCCAAGTACCGTCACCAAAATCCCAGTGGTACGCTACGATAGGATACGGAGTAGAGGTGCTTCCTGCAGCACTGAACAATACCTGCAAACCGTTGGCCGCATAAGCAATGCACGGATTCACCTTGCAGGGGCATTTTTCTACAACAATAGTGAAGGTGACGGTCTGCTTACCGCATTCATTTTCGTAGGTAAGCGTAATAGTATACGTACCCGGATTCGTGTAAATATGACTTGGATTGGCTGCCGCAGAAGTACCGCCATCGCCGAAGTTCCATAAAATATTCTTCACCGGACATTGCGTGTCAATCACTCTGACCGTAAACGGCAGACCGGCGCAGGCAGTTTGCGGCACTTGGATGACAGGGTCGCAACAGCATTTTTTGGTTTCTTTCTTTTCACAAACCGTTCCGTCGGCAAACGTAATGACGTAAGTAACCGTAACACCTCCCGGTCCTGTAGCTTTGAAACAAGCCTCTACTGTGGCAGCATTGCATACTCCGCTCGGAACAAGTGTGTAAGTGGAAAGACCTACATAACCGCTTGGGGCAGGAGCACAGGTCCAGGCCAAATTGGTAAAGGTACCGTTGGAAAGCGTAACCTTAATTTGCTTGACAGGGCAATCGACTCTCAAACGACTGCAACACGGTTTCTCCGTTTGGATGATTTGAGCTTTCTCACAACAATTCTGGACACTCTCAACGGTGATACAGGCCTGATTGGATTCGGAAGCCGTTAACGCGACGGCTGTATTCACGGAGTTGATGATCATCATGGCTGCCGCTCTCGCCGCAAAGGTATTACAGGCTTTTTGGTTCGGCAGCGCTGACCCGCTCACCAATGCTTTAAAATCATACGTTTGAGTAGCAATAGGCATAAAGGAACTGCCGAAATTAGCTTTCACATTTCGGGCATTGAGGGCGGCTCCTAACCAAGTCGTAAAATTGCAACCGCCCGGAGAATAAGCCAATTCAGGTAAACAAAGATTGACCGCATTGGCATACGAAGAAACTGCAGGAAGGGCATTGGAGGCTACAAAATTCTGATGCAATACATCAAATTGACTTCCGCGACTTATGGGCCGATTGAGCATTAGATAGTCATTGGCGACGTTGTCGCGGGGTAACATATCAATGAACAACAGATTTTTGAGGGCTGCGCCCGTTTTGGTAAAGCCAAGGCGATAGACCACATTGGACCCCGCTGTTGTGGTAACAGAAGGCGCAAATGTAACGCCGTTATCCTTACTGACCTTCTTATCTAAGGTAAATCCGAATACGGCATTGACCGTAATATATTCGGTATTGGAAGTAGATACAGCCGTCAGATTGCCTCCCTGAACCGTAAATAAGTTGGGAATCACGCCGACTGCGGAGGTATCCCTGATTTTAGCGTCAAATTCGATAAAATAGAAGGGCACTCCCGCCGTTCCGTACTGCCCGCAATTAGGATAATAGATATTGGAACAATTCACGCCAATGTTAGGCAGGTTCCATTGAAGCGCATTGCCAACGTGGGCAGTAGAAACCCCGGGCCAAGTGGCGGTTCCTGAAGGAATTGTTGAACTTGTTCCGCAAGGCGGGCTGTAGGCGCTGCCGGTGTAGTAAGTTTCGTTACCGATATATTGGAGATTGGAATTAAGTAAGTCTGTAATATTAGCTCCGGAAAGCACCCCCGTTCCGATGTTTTGTACCCGCAAGCGATAGCGAACGATCTGGTTTTGGCTATACGACGTCTGCTTATTACATACTTCTTTGTAAGCGCATACCTTAGGCGCAGGAGGGTAAATCGCGATGGAACTACACGACGTTTGAGTCGTGGTCGGCGACGGCATCGGGTATTTAAGATCAGCACAGTTGTTAATTGTACTCGGTGCCGAAGCGTTTATGGTAAAGTTTATTTTATAATACACGCAACTTCCAACTGCCAAGGAGCCGTTGTTTTGGAAATAAATGGACGGGTTCGGCCCCAGTGTAGCCGTATAGGTCTGGGTTGAGGTAGCGCTGCTGATAACATTACTTGAATTCACGTTGAGAGTGACGGGGTTTGCCACTGTACCGTATACGTCAATGCTCGTCACCGTGATACCTGTCGGGATATTGTCATAAACGTTAAAATTCGTCAGTGGTGTCGTCCCGTTGTTACAAACAGTTATCCAATAATAACCCGCACATCCCACGGCATTTCCTGAGACAAAAGCATACTTACTGATTTGCCCGGATGTCACGGGGGCCATTTTTTTGACACAGATTTCCAGTGAATCAGCGTGTTTACCGCAATTTGGCTGTGTGGGTTTACCTAAGTCACCTGTCAATACAGCTTTATTGAGTCGGGTAGTACTTGCCGCAAAACCCGGATAATAAATTTTGATTTTGGCCTGACGTTGGAAAAAACTTTGGGTGGCATCCATCATCCCCAATCCTGTCCAGGTAATATCCGTTCCCGAGGCAGTAATTGTTCCGGTGGCGGGCAAAATGGGCGTTCCGCTTACAAATACCGCTCCTACGGGCATTCTGTCCACTACTTTCACATTTTCAAGGTTCAAAAACCCATACAACCCTACGTTTTTGTAGACCGAAATGATGTATTCTACCGTATCACTGACGACACCCCACGGGCAGGTGCCGCCAATGTAAGACGCCCCGGAAGGGTTTTTATAGACATGCCACGGGTCGCTCGCTTGGGCCGTAGTACTCACAAAACCTGTACAAAACTGACCTCCCGATGCCCCTTCCATACAAGCACGGTTTCGGGCGACCTCTCCGTTACAGGTAGTGCCTGCCGGGAAATGGACATTTATCTGAAACGATCCGGAACAGGAAGTTGTAGTGGCCGGTAAGGCATAACTTACTTGCGTACCTCCGACTACGGTGGTTTGTGTGACGGTAGGTGTACCGCAAACCGCCGTAGCGATCACGTTATCCACTACTAACGGGCTCGGTACTACGTCCGTAATGGTAACCGCAGGAGAACCGCCCGGAATCGTATAAAAAATAGTGTATGTGAAACCTACCCCCGTAGGGATCGCCGAATTGCTGACTACTTTTTTAAGAAAATAGCCATTCTGATTTGCTTCTTGCGAAGTAGTGGTGTTTTGCGCAAAAACGCTGTTTAACGCACACCAGAACAGGACGATTATCCGTCCTATCGGAGCTGTAAAATTTTTCATACGTACGTTAGGAATATAGCGTGAAGAGTGACAGCTCGGAATACTGTTTATATCAAACAAAACAGTATTCTGCCAACTGATTTTACAGCAAAAATAATGCCAATGAGGTATTTTCTACAGCAAAATACCCTGATTATAAGACTTTTAGGAATGCCTACCCTTACTGACGAGGGCTTTTAAGAGTGAAGCTTATCTATGGTAACTTACAGCAAAAATAATGCCAATTATTGACTCAACGCATACATTGCAAACGACGCCAACCAATGCTCTCCGCCGTAGCCGCCGTTGGCAATTTGGGGTAACGTAGTATTAATAAACGTCTGCGCGCTTTTGAGCAATTGTGCTCGGCGCGGGTCGGTTTTGGGTAACATTTCTGCAATCCCTTTCATGCACCACGCCCGGCTGAGCGAAAGCCCGTCTAAATGAACGATCTGCATATCATTGCGATCGCTGACAATAGGGAGCTGCATGATATTTTTCAGTCCCGCGGGCGGCATAAATCCGTTGAACCATTTCAAAAAAGCCGCAGGCGGCAAGATACGACGCATCAGGTCGGCTACTTCCAGACTCGGCGACAAAAAATCTGAGCCATCGGGCTCCTGAATAGCGGGGGCGTTGGTATTTTTCAGATAGAAGTCATTGGCCTTTTCTATGATTTGCTGCTCAAATGCTTTGTTTTTGAGTGTTCGGGCATAATCCAAGGCGAATACCAACCCAAACGCCGTGTTTTGGTGGACTCCTGTACGGTTGGGGTAAGTTTGTTTGGGCAAAAAACCGGTCCAAAGTTGCAATACCTGCTGCGTCAGCGGTTGTAAATTCCGGTGCCATTGGCGTCCCTGCGGATCCTCCCACGTAAAGAGTTCTTCGTCCAATTTGAGGAGCCAAGCCCAACCGTACGTACGCTCAAATGTCTTTGATAAAGCATATTTGGTAAAATAGTCTGCTTCTGCTTTCATTTTTTCCGCCTGAAAACTATCATCTAAAATTTGACGGATTTGGGCCTCTTCCGGTAGATTTTTAAACGTTTTCAACAGTTTGACCAACATCCAATGCCCGTGCACCGATGAGTGCCAATCCAGACACCCGTAAAAGGCAGGATGCAATTGTTTTGGAGTTAATTTTGCATCCGGCTCCGCTTCGATGGTATGACCTGTTTTGTTAGGATATTCGGTATGAATACAATGAAGGGGTAATTTTGCCAAAAACGACGCACCTGCCGGCGTCAATCGCAGTTGGTCATTTTGAACAGTCAGGTAGGGATTTTGTGCCAAGGTAACAGTCGCCGTCAGTAAAAGTAACAAAGACAAATATTTCATCTTTCTGATAATCAAAGCCTTAAAAACAAACGTTTAACAATTAGTAGTCGATAACGCTCGAAACGCCTGTGAACTTACTAATTTTAGCCGTTTATCACGCTGTGTATGACTTTTTTTAATTCCTCTGTCCAAAAACGCATCACCTTTGCTTTATTTCTCTGGCCTTTGGTCATTTATGTCGTTTTTTTCGAAGCCATTGCGCTCAACGTCAATTACATCGCTTACGACGACATCCACGTTTTACAAATCATTGAACAATGGCAGCAATCGGCCGATTGGCGCGAAAAATTGGATTGGCTGACGGTCGGCTTTCCCGAACACCGCATTGTTTTTACCCGCCTCACGGTGTTGGCTTCCTATTGGATCATGGGCTTTGTCAATCTCAAGACGTTGATGATCATCAGCAATCTATTGTGGATAGGACAATTGGGATTTTTGTTCGGTATTTTCAGAAAACTACCACTATCCTTTTTCTCTGTTACCCAATCTTCTCCCCTTGCCCGTTTGCCTTTTGCTTATTTTATTCCCCTTTGTTGGATCGTACTGTGTGTTCACTCGTTTGAAAATATATTTTGGGGGACAAGTTCTTTGGGCAACTTCGGGCTGTTGTTCTTTGTGATGGCTGCCGGGTATTTTTATACGCAACTCGGTTGGAACGCTTTGGTATGGGCGCTCCTTTTTTCGCTTTTTGCAACCTTTACTTACGGCAATGGCCTGCTGACTTTTCTCATCGGCGGTTTTATTTTGGCACTTGCCGGGCGTTGGCGTGATTTAACGGCGACTGTCGCCTTTTTCGGTTTTTCCATGGTACTCTATTGGCTTACCCGTGCTCATGCTTCTCCGAGCGGTTTAGATCTGACTAACCCCAAAAGTTACGGGTTAGCCCTCAGTTGCTTTTTCGCCTTTATCGGCTCTTCTGCCAATTTCAACGTATACACCCCTTCTACGCTATCTATTTGGCTGTCCGTCGCTTGGGGGGCCTTACTTTTCGGGGGTATTGTGGGGTTATTACTAAAAGACATAACTTTCAAACCTTTTCGGGTGCAATTGAATGCGTTACAGCTTTTCGCTTTGTTTTTATTCCTTTTTGTGTGTCTGTCGGCGTTAGGGGTCGTTTTTAAACGCGCCGAAGGCGATGGGCTTATCGGGATGTTCAAAGGGCGCTACCGAATGTACCCCACTTGGCTGCTCGTTGTCGGTTATTTATTGGTGCTGAATACACGTCGCCCGTTGCGTTCCCGTTGGTTTTTACCGACAGTTGTCAGTTTGAGTATTGGTTTCAATCTGTTGATCCTGTATTATGCCGTTGCGCCGGCTGTCAACAACCGCCGTGCGGCCGTAGCGCAGGAGTTCAACTCCATGTACAATCCTGATTTATTGGGACTTAAAATGTTTGATCTGAAAGGTGAGGATTTTTTAAGGCTCCAAAAGTTGTATCGCCCGGTACTGTTTTTCAAGCCTTCTGAAAAAACACTCATTTCCTCCGATTCTACCTTGAATGCCGATGGGAGTTTTGGGTTGGATTCGGTTTATTTTGTCGGAGATAATCTGCACATCGACTACCGAAAAGATTTCATTCGACCGACCAAAGATGCCGACGACGGCGCTTATGTCTTGCTTCGTTCTCCGCAACACACGTATATGAGTGCGGGCATTCAGCAAGCCTTGCCGCTCAAAACCTTTCTTCGACGGGGTTGGTATTGGGATAAAGGGTTTACAGCGACGTTCCATCGGGCATCCGTAGCGAAAGGTAACTATGAGTTGTATGTATTGCTTCGCCAAAACGGCATAAATCAACTGTTGGCTGCGCATCAAAAAGTAACCTTTTGAAAAAGGGAACAGTCTACCGTCAATGGTAAGGTATTCTGTGGATTATAGACTATGAACCGTGGACTTATAAACTCCCTATCGAAGCTAAGATCTCGGCACTTTCGAGCAGATTTTTGATCGGATAATAGGCGCTTTTATCGGGTGTTGCTTTCAGTTGAATCAGCGGCTCACCATGGCGACTCAATACGCCTATCCACTCTCCTTCCGGGGAATTATCGGGGAAATGCTGCCATACGTAATCATGCACTCGCTGCCATTGTTTCAGGATAGCGCGATCTTGTAATACCTGATAAGCCCGCAGCAAAGCGGTACAGGCTTCCAGATGCACCCACGCATATTTATACGAAGCTTCCGGTTCGGCCGTCGGCAGGCTTTTGACGTCCAACCAATAAAAGTACCCGCCGTAGGCTTCATCCCAAGCGGTTTCGGCAAGATACACAACATGTTGCGCCAATTGGCGTCGCAATTGACGCTTATTCAGTTCTTTGGTCAGGGCATAAAAGGCATTGAAGGCTTCAAAGACCCGTCCGGGATGAATCCGGCGACCAAGTAAACAATCGGAATACCCTCCTTCGGAAAATACATTTTCGAGCAAAATATTAGCGCGAGGCTCCCAAAAATGTTTTGTTAATTCAACCATCAGGCTGTCCGCTCTCTCTTTGAACGATTTTTCGCTCAAAATCCCTTTGGCGGCCGTCAGTGCGTTGGTCATGGCACTCAACTCACCCAGATTTTTGAGGTGTCTCCCCGAAAGCACCTCTTCCGTCCGCTTCTGAAGGCGTTTTTCCCGACGACGAAAGGCTTTGGGCAATGTCTTGCCCACCGCCTCTGCATAGGTGTCGTCTTGTGTCAGCTCATACAAAAAACTCCAAGCTGCTACCGTGGCAGCTTCGGTGCCACTGTCCGTTGCTTCGGCAATGCCTCTTCCCGTACAGTCCACGGCTTTCCACCAATTATCTTTGGCATCGGCTGCATGAAGCAATAAAAAATCGGCCCCTTGCCGGGCGAATTGTAAGTACTCGCCACGCGCTTCTTGTTGGTAAAGCAGGGCAAAGGCCCATGCCTGTTGGGCGTGCCACTCCACCCATTTATCGGTAGTAATTACCTCTCCTTTCGCCGAAAGTACGCAGAAATATCCTCCATGTCCCGCGTCCATAGTATACTCTGTCCAAAACGGTACCAAGCGTTGGAAAAGATTGTGGCGGTATTGTTGGGCATAAACCGGTAAATTCATCCGGCAAAAATAGATTTTTTTTTACCTTTGCCACGCAATCTGACATTATTGCCTCTGCAACTGCCTTCTTACATTCACCGGCCTGATAGGGTAGTATAACGGCTCTCCGCCGTTTGTGTGTTCTTCGCAGTTCGCTCTGCCGGAAGACAGTCCGTTATGTTCTACCCAAATCAATACGTACCCATGCATTATTTAGAATCAAATCGGTTGCGGTTAATTCCGCTGACAACCCAACAATTACAACTCCATGCTTCTGATTATGAAGCTCTTCAAAAATCACTGGGACTCATTCCCCGCTCTATGCTGATGGAGGAATACTTTCAAATAGAATTTGATGATGCCTTGGCTAACTATTGGCTGCCCGAAACTGCCGCCAACGCTTCTAATTATCAATGGTTTACCAATTGGCTCATTATCTATAAACCCGATAACTGTGTAGCGGGCGGCATCGGTGTAGCCGGCCTCCCCAATGATGGAGGCGAAACGGAAATCGGTTATGGGCTTGACCAAGCCTACCGGGGCTTGGGAATCGCTGCCGAAGCGTTGGATTGCCTGATCGGGTGGGTGTTTCAACACGCTTTTGTCAACGCCGTGATCGCTCATACCCCTGTTCATTTGCTCCCCTCGCAACGGGTATTACAACGGGCAGGCTTTGAAAGAATCAATGAAGAAAACGGTATTTTGCTCTGGCGAAAAGTGAAGTCAAATTAGGTAACCCCTTCAAAAAGCCGTACGTTTGCTAAAAAAATAAGCAATGACAATAGCACCCAATCAGGTCGTAGCCGTGGCCTACGAACTCAGTATAATGAATGACACCGACGAGTGGCAGATGGTGGAGGCCGTCAATGAAGCCCAACCCATGTATTTTATCCAAGGCATGAGCGGTTTGCCCGAAAGCTTTGAAGAAAAAATCAACGGCTTATCCGTTGGCGACTCTTTTGATTTCAAAATTTCCCCCGAAGAAGGCTACGGCGACTACGATATGGAAGCAGTAGCGGAACTTCCGCTCGATATTTTTAAAGTAGACGGTCAATTGCAGGAAGATTTGCTCCAAATCGGCAATATGATCCCGATGACCAACGAAGACGGTCACCGTTTGGTGGGGCAAGTTGTAGAAATCAATACGGAATTTGTACTCATGGATTTCAACCACCCGTTAGCCGGTCGTGAAATGCACTTCAAGGGCCATGTGGTGAGCGTTCGCCCCGCAACGGAAGAAGAACTGGCCCACGGCCACGTACACGGCGAAGGAGGAGTGGAGCACTAAAAATGTCGAGTGATGAATGCAGAATGTCAAATTTAATGTTAAGTAGTAAGTGCAGAATGCCAAGTTATTTTATTACCGCTAATGCGGACTACTCGACACTTTGCATTTAAAACTCGATACTTACTTGACATTCTGCATTCACAACTCGACCCTTACACAAGGGGTTCCTGCTGACTCAGGCAGTGAAAACTTCCCAAGCCCCACACGATTTCAGTAGAATCAATACCCACTACTTTTCGGTCAGTAAAACACCGGCTCAAAATATCCAATGCCCGTTGGTCATTAGCACATCGGAACGTAGGGACAATGACGGCGGCATTGCTGATGTAAAAATTGGCATAGGATGCCGGCAATCTCAGCTCTTCGCTGTAAACCGGGTCCGGCATAGGCAATTCCACGATATTGAGTTGTTTACCGTTCAGCAAACGCATTTGCTTCAATTCATGCAGGTTTTCCTGTAAAATAGCGTAGTTCGCGTCCGATTTGTTTTCTTCCACCACCGTCACGACGGTATCTTCATTCACAAATCGCACCGTATCGTCAATGTGCCCGTCTGTATCATCACCGACTATACCGTCGCCCACCCAAAGTACTTGATCAACGCCGTAATAATCATACAGATATTGTTCTATTTGGTCTTGGTTGAGGTGCGGATTACGATTTTCATTCAACAAACAGGCGCGGCTTGTGAGCACTGTTCCTTTGCCGTTAAACTCTACCGAGCCGCCTTCCATGATAATGCCCGGTGTCAAGTAAGGCAGTCCCAAATAATGGGCGATCGCTACCGGTATCAGGTCGTCATTGTGGAAAGGAGGATATTTTCCGCCCCAGGCATTATAGCCCCAATTCAAGACCAATCGCTCTTGAGTAGCCGGATTGATGACGATACCCGGACCATGATCACGACACCAGGAATCGTTGGTAGCATGTAAAGGCAATTCAATTCGGCTCATGTCTACTCCGGCCCCCAACAAATGCAGTTTGATGGTTTGCTGTACCAATTCGTTGTGTGCATTGATACAGACGTTTTCGCCTTCACTGATAGTTTTAATGAATTCAATGTACGCCGGCATCATTCCGGGCTGACGCTCATACGTCCACGAAGCCTCTGTGTGCGGGAAACTCAACCAAGTAGCACGGTGCGGATGCCACTCAGCGGGAAAAAAAAAGCCCGCTTGTTTGGGTGTTTGTTGATTCAGCATATTTCTGATGGATGATTCCACGTTTTTGAAGCTACAAAAATAGGCAGAAACTCAGATTGTTTCCGGGCTAAATTTTTACCGGCTTTCATAAAATCCCCGTACCTTTAGTGAAAAATATTCATCTCTAACCCTTTACTGTGTATGCGTACCTTCCTTTTTATTTTCTTACTCGGTTGCTCTCTGGTCAGTATAGAAAGCAAGGCCCAAAAAAAATTTCCCTTTATCAAAAGCGGCGGCGGGATGTTTGAGGTGCCCGAAGCCGAGCCGATTGTTGACAAGCGAATGAAATACAAGGTGTTGTATGAAATTTCGAAAGGTGCGGATAAACCCGACAGCGTCAATGCGACGTTGGATAAATTGGCCAGATTGGTCAACCTGCATCTATCAGCCGGTATTCCTAAAGAAAATTTGGACGTGGTCGCCATTGTTCATTTTTTGGGAACCCCGCTGATCTTAAGCGATGACGCCTACCAAAAGAAGTACGGCGTACCCAATCCGAATACGACGCTGATCAATGAATTGACCGCCAACGGTGTCAAAATTTACATTTGCGGCCAATCGCTCTACATGCGAAAAATGGAAAATGAAAAGCGTAACCCGAATATCAAAGTCACGCTCTCGGCCATGGTGTTGATGACCACGCTTCAGTCAAAAGGGTATGTTCCGATTATTCCTTAATGGAATACTTACAAACAATTTTCAAGAAACTCCCTGATTTGACACAGAGCGCTGTTATTAAGGAATCAACAACCTCTTCTTATGGAGCATTTGGGCGGGTAAGTTGTACATAGACTCTAAACAGACTTTTTTACTTCTAATTTTGTTGTTAGCTTTGAATAGCACAAGCCAAATACTGCGATGACAGCGTTTAATAAACCTACTAAACTCAACGAAGTGCAAATGCACTTTTTACAGTTTTTTTCACAGCGCCAAGTCTCTAAACAAGAACTGGAAGATATTCAACGGATGATTGCTCAATACTACTTTGACAAAGCTGAAATTGAGTTGGAGAAAACAATCTGTGAAAAAGGAATTACTGAAAATTCTATAGAAGATCTTAAAAATCAACACCTCAGAACTTCTTATAAATGATGACACGTATCGTATTGGATACTAATTGTCTCCTAATGGCAGTTTCAAAGCGTTTAGGGTATTATTGGCTATTTGAAGCACTTCAACAGGGGAGTTTAGAATTAGCAGTAACCACCGAAATCTTGAATGAGTATGAAGAAATCTTGGGCAAATTCTATTCGCCTATCTATGCTGACTTGATTTTGAACGGCTTGCTCAACCTTCCTAATGTTATCTTGCTTAACCCTATTTATTATCGTTGAGAACTCATTAAAGCCGATCCTGATGACAATAAATTTACCGATGCCTACATTGGCAGCAATGCAGATATTTTAATAACTTACGATAAGCATTTTAATGAGTTGGACTCCATTTCTTTCCCTAAGATATTACGGATGACCATAGAAGAGTTCGATAATTATTGGGAAAGATAATTCGGAATAAATGTGCCTTTGAGCCAAAGAAGTGAATTATAAATTTGCAAAAGTAGGTCTAAAAGGAGCGTTATTCTTTAATTTTGCGACAATCCAACAGTTACTTATTTTGCTTTTTAAAAATATCCCCGGTCACGACGATACCAAGCACGCGCTGATTCGCTCGGCACAAAACAACCACGTCGCTCATGCTCAACTGTTTGACGGCCCTGCCGGCGGGGCGGGTATCGCCTTAGCGTGGGCGTTTGCTGCGTATGTCAACTGTGAAGACAAACAGGTTGATGATGCCTGCGGGCGCTGTGCCTCCTGCATCAAAATGCGCAAGTTGGTCCATCCTGACGTGTACCATATTTTTCCGCTGCCGCGTACACCGAAAGAGGGCGAAGATCTGTTAAGAGACCTTACCCCCAAATGGCGAGCTTTTTTGGATGAATACCCCTACCGGATGCTACCCGAATGGCTGGCTTATATCGGGGCGTCGGGTAATCAGCAAGGCATTATTCCCATCAAAGAATCGCGAAGCATTATCAGCAAACTATCTCTGAAATCGTTTGAGGGGGAGTTTAAGATCATGCTTTTTTGGCAACCTGAACTATTGAATGTTCAGGCTGCCAATGCCCTGTTGAAAATCTTGGAAGAACCGCCCGAAAAAACCTTGTTTTTGATCGTTTCCAGCCAATCGGACAAACTGTTGACCACCATCATTTCCCGTACCCAACGGGTAGCAATCCGGGCGTTTACGGACGAAGAGGTCATTCATTACCTGCTCCAAAAAGGAATAGATGAACGAAGAGCGCGACAAATTGCGTATTTGTGCGAGGGAAATCTGTCAGAAGCCCTGCGACTGACACAGGAGACGGAGGATGATCGTCATGTTTGGTTTGCCAATTGGATGCGGAAATGCTACTCGCGCGACTTTGCGACGCTGGTCAAACTGGCCGATGAATTTGATGCCTTAGGCAAGGAAAGACAAAAGGGGCTTTTTGATTATACCCTCAATCTGTTTCGCGATCTGTTCTTATGGCAAAACGGAGTTCAGGAATTATTACGATTACAGGACGATGAACTCAAATTTGTGCAAAACTTCGGCAAAGCTCTCCATCCCAACGCCGTAGAATTGTTGATCCGGGAAATTACCGACGGTTACTATCATTTGGAAAGAAATGCCCGCGCCAAGGTGCTTTTTCTGGACATTTCGCTGACAGCCGCCCGAACCATGCGCGGGTAAAAGGCTATTCGTCAGTCGTTTCAGTACCGACTGACGAATACGTATCATTTTTGCTTATAAGCTGCTACTTTCTGTTGATTGATCCCGAAAAAGAGATTACCATTGACCGCCAACACACTTCTGACTTCTCCGGTGAGGTGAAAGCCCGATTTTTGTTGCGGTACAAAATGAAAGGCACCGTTGCCGTTGTTGTGCAGCAACGTACCGAAATTAGCATCATATTGCCCGAAACGCAGCCGGGTACGGAGTTGGTTACCGCACAGCAGCAGGTCTTTTTTACCGTCTTTGTCATAATCCAATGCCAGTATGGCGTGTACCGGCGAAGTTTGTACTTCCATAGGCAATGGCTTTAACCCAAACTTCCCGTTTGCTCCCTGCTCAAACAACGACGTACTTAACTGATTGGCTTCCAAACGCTGTACTCCTTCCAATTCAGACGTACCGAAAATATCCTTTAGAGTGGCCTCACTGTAACTTTTGTAATCGGGGTAACGCTTGCCCATGATCGGCATTTGCCCGATGAGCTCATCGCGCGTCACGTAAGGGTAGCTTTTTCCCTGAATATAGGTACACAAGATCGGGTCAATGCGGCCATTTTGATCAAAGTCCTTATAATAGAGTTCGACCGGCTGTTCGGGCGAGGCTTTCACTTGGCTGTTCAATCCTAAATTACCGACAATTAACTCGGGTTTTCCATCCCCGTTGAAATCCTCCGCCAACAGTTTGTTCCACCAACCGCTGTAATTTCGTTCAAAATAAGTTTCGGTTTTATTTTCCAACTTGCCGTTTACCTGCTCAAACACCGTGATAGGCATCCACTCCCCTACCACTATCAACTCCGGCTTTTTGTCGGCATTCAAGTCTATCCAAACGGCGTCGGTGACCATGCCTATTTTTTGAAGTTGAGGGGCTAAGGCAGCTGTTACGTCTTTAAAATTTCCTTTTCCGTCGTTCAATAAAATAAAACTCGGCGGAATTTCCGGATAACTGCCCGGAACTACCCGCCCGCCCACAAACAGATCCGGTTTTTTATCTCCGTTGAGGTCGGCTGCGCGTACGCAACCGGAACTGACAGGCATAGGCGGTAAGGCAGCACTGTTTTTGGTAAAATTCCCCTTGCCGTCATTGAGATATAGGGCATCCTGAAGTAAGGGGTCATTGGCTGCGAAATTGGCATATCCGCCGTTAGATACGTACAGATCCGGCGCACCGTCGCCGTTGGCATCAAAAAAGAGGGCGTCGGCAGCGTCGCTTTGGGCGTCTGATTCAAAAGCGGGCTGCGTTTTTTTGGAGAACCCGCCTTCTTTTCCCTGTAAAAACAACGCCCCGGCCATGCCGTTGCCTCCGCCGACAAAAACATCTTCCAACCCATCACCGTTGACATCGGCTTTGGCCATAACCGGTCCGACGTACGACTGCGGGTTAACCATCAGAATCTGTCGTTTGAAATCGTTGACGCCCAACGCCGGTTGTGCGTAGGCGATAGCCGACGGTATTTCTTCAAACAAAGGCGAAACACTGCGGGGTGCAGCGGAAGGGGCATCAGCGTCTTTCTCCTGTAACGTCAACCATTGATCGGCCTGAACTTTAGTCAGGATATTTTGTTTCCCGTTGGGCCAAACGACCTTTAATGAATCTATCGCGGCAACGTCACCGAGCCCAAAATGCAGTACACTCGATACGCTCGACTGATACCCCCGCATGGGCATCTGTTCCAAATATTGCGTTTGACCTTTGGCAAAAAGAAACACTTTCGCCCCTATCCCGAAACGGTTCATTGACTCACCCGCCAAGCTGAGTTTGAGGTAATGATGTTTCAGTTTTTGGTTGGCTTCATTTTGGTAGATAAAGGCGGGTTGATTGATATTGTTGACTACCAGATCCAAATCCCCGTCATTGTCTAAATCGGCATAAACCGCTCCGTTGCTGTTTGAATTTTGCCCTAAACCCCATTGGCTGCCTACGTTCTTGAAAGTGAGGTCTTTATTGTTTTTATAGAGGTAGTTGACTACGTTGGAAGCCGGCATTTGCTGTACCAGATTAAGCACATCCTGTCGCCCGATATTCGGTTGGTTTTGCTGGAAATCATTCATGTATTTCAGAAAATCAAGGTTGGTGTAATCGCGCAGGTAACCGTTGGTGATGTAGAGATCCTTCCAACCGTCGTTATCATAATCCGCAAAAAGGGCTGCCCAGCTCCAGTCAGTGTTGGAAATACCGGCCATTTGGCCGATTTCGGAAAACCCCTCCCTAAATCCCTTCCCTGTAGGGAGGAACGTTTTTGCTCCTCCACCTGACAGGGGGGAGGCTGGGAGGGGGGTATTCACCTGCAACATATTCCGCATGTATTGCTTATGAAACCCCGAACGAACTACCATATCAAACTTCTCGTAGTTGTCCGGCGCCATCAGGAGCTTTTGACGACGATTATCTTCCGGCAACATATCCAGCGTAAAAATGTCCGGCGAAGCGTCGTTATTGACGTCAGCCACATCATTTCCCATCGAAAAATGAGAGGTATGGCCGATGGAGTTCTCCAATTGATTCGTAAAACCGCCTTTTTGATTGTTGATATACAATCGGTCAGGAATGGTGTAATCGTTACTGACATAAATATCCGGCCAACCGTCGGCGTTAAAATCGGCGATGCCGGCTCCTAAGCCATACGAAAGCAGAGAACTTCTGATACCGGCTTTTACTGTCACATCGGTAAAAGAGCCCTTCCCTCCCCCTGCCGGTGTATCATTACGAAACAGTCGGGAGCCGCTTACCGGGTCGTCGGTTTTATCTAACTCGGCACTGTTGGACTCGTTAAGGACGGGTAGCGATTTGATGTTGTGGTTTAACAAAAACAAATCCAAATCGCCGTCGCGGTCGTAGTCAAAAAAATAAGCGCAAGTACTTGAGGTAGGGTTATTAAGCCCGTATTCGGCCGATTGTTCCGCAAAGGTCGGAATGCCCTGTGGATTATTCCCCTGATTGATAAACAGTTCGTTGGTCTTTTTTTCGGGAGGAAGATTCCCTGAGTGACAAACAAAAATATCCAACCGCCCGTCACCGTTTACATCCGCCATGGTCACACCGGTTTTCCAAGGCCCCGGTCGCCCGCCTGCGCCCGATTGGAGCGTAATATCTTCAAACTGCATTTTGCCTCGATTGAGATACAGTTTATTGTCGCTTAGGTTAGCTGTAAAATAGAGGTCTTCCAGTTTATCGCCGTTTAGATCGCCTACGGCTACACCGCCGCCGTTGTAAAAGTACTCATACATCAACACGTTGGTATTCAGTCCTTCGTTAATGATATTTTGAAAATCAACGTGGGTTTGTTCGGGGGGCAGAAGCGTAAATAAGGCAGGTTCTTCGCCGGTGACATCGGCGGTTTGTTCCGTTGAGTTTTTTTGACAACCGGCCATTAACACAACGGTCGGCAGCAGGCAATAGAGAATAGCATTCCATTTCATAGAAAATAACAGCCGGACAGGTAAAGGAACAAAGTAGGCGTGGATTAGGGTAATTGACTGCAAAACGCCAGAATTTTTCTCAGGCTTTCTTCTTTGTCAAAATCAATCCCGCCTTCTTTTATATACGTTTCCAGCGCTTTTTTATGTTTGACGTATATTTTAAGTAAATTGGACTTGTTGACTTTATAATAGCGATTATTCTGATCAATAAAAAAATAGGATTTCTCTTTAGACAACACTACGTCTCCTTTGGCTTCCAAGGTTTTGACGGAACTGTTGCCGGTGGCTAATATACTGTAATTTTTAATGGAAGATACTCCCGATGATTGTTGATAGCCCCCTAATTTCTCCAGACCGGCTACCCGGAACATCTGTTTTACAGCTAATTTGATGGATTGATGATCGGCGACTACTTCTAAAAATCCGTTTTTTGAATCGTAATAAAATTGAGTTTCACCTATGGTAACGTCTTTAATCAAAGATTCATTGGCCAACGAAAGCGTATCTCCCGACGGGCTGATAAAATGCATTTCTCCCAATAACTGACTGTAGTTTAACTTAGCGGGCACCGTAGCTCCCGTGAAAAAATGGACCACTCCTTCCTTAAACTGAAGATAACGGTATTTGTCGGCCATCGGCACAGCGGCTTTGATATCTTCCCCCGCTTTAACTTTTATCAATTTAGGCTCCTGTGCCAAAAGGGTATACGGCAACAACACCCGGATTAACAGCAAAAGCAGTATCCTTTTCATCGGGCAGCGTTTAAGAACTATTTTTTCAAGCGTTTTATGTACAAAAAATCTATGCCTGTGATTGACACAGGCATAGATAGATAAATGACTAAGTAAAAAGATGAACTAGTAACCCGGGTTCTGAATGAGTTTACTGTTACGGTTCATTTCGTCGCGGTGAATCGGCAAGTAATATTGCTTATCCAACCACGCGCGATTCTCTTTACCCGGGTCAATTTCAAATACTTTGTAGGTATAATCGTAGCTTGTAGGATCATACTTATAAAGCGTCACCGACTTACCTGCCTTCAATGTACCTGTTACGTTGATACCGTTGGCTTTACGTCCGAGGGTGGTAGAAGCAATCATCCAGCGACGCGTATCGTGGTAACGTTGCTCTTCCAGATACATTTCAATGCGTTTTTCGTTTCTCATGCGCTGACGCAAGGCGTCACCTGATTCGGTCAGAGCCGACATACCTGAACGAAAACGAATTTTGTTCAACCATGTACGAGCTTCTGCGTCCTGACCCAATTCCAATGCTGCTTCGGCATAGATAAACACCATTTCAGTATAGCGCAAGATCGGCCATGGTACTTGTTGCCACGTATTTTGGTCCACAATGGCCGGGTTAGGGTCAATGAACTTACGGGCATAATAGCCGGTATAACTTCCGTTCCAGTCTTCCACCGATGATTTGCGAGTATCCAATCCGAAAACCGGTACTTTACCGCCTCCACCGGTAACTTCATAGGTTCCTGTTTGAATTTGATTAACCGGGTCTTTAGAAGCAACGTCTGCGGTACGAGGTTTCCATGGTGCTCCATCGTATAAAATAGACGCATAAAAACGCGGATCGCGATTGGCATACGGTTGGCTTGCGTGTTCCGGTTTGCTCCAATCAAATTTACTGCCATCCATCATTTCGTAGTCATCTACCATCAATTGAATCGGTGTATTACCCGCCCAGTTGTGGTAGCCGTTAGGTCCGTTGAACAAACCCTGACGGCCTCCATTCTCCTGTTTGGCATTGATAAAATAACGTGCCATCAACAACTCTTTTTCTCCACCGTTTCTCGACATTGCGATATTATGGTAGTTAGTCGTACCATCAGCCGAGGAGGCCGGAGCTGACAAATTGAGTTGGTATCCGAAAGCAGTTAAATCCAAAACTGCTTTGGCAGCATCCTTTGCTTTTTGCCAACGCTCCGTACGGCTGCCGCTGACGTAGCCTACCAATTCCGGCTTGGCATAAGCCGAGATCACCTGTGATTTGGCTTTAGCCGTTGGAATATCGTGCAAATCACTTGCCGCATAAATCAAGTTACGGGCTTTCAGTGCTAAAGCAGCGGCTTGAGTAGCTCGGCCGGCCACCACTGACTTACCTGCCAATAAAGCAGCGGCTTCATCGCAATCTTTGACGATGAAATTCACACATTGCTCGTAGGTGCTGCGCTCGCTCAAATAATCAGCCTCTCCGAGTTCAAACGGGCGATCGATGAGAGGTACACCTCCATAATAGCGAAGCAGTTGATGATAGAAATAGGCCCGCATAAACTTTGCCTCTCCTTTCAGTCGGTCAACCAGAGTAGGATTGGTAAACTGAGGTTTTTCTAATTTGGAAAGTGCCAAGTTACAAGCCCGAATACGCAGGTACATTTGCTGCCAACTGAGGGTGCCGTTGATCCATCCCGGATCAGCCGGATTGGAACGTGATTCCGTAATCGTAGTAATGTTACGACCGGGGTGTGTAAACATGGTTTCGTCAGTAAGCGAAGCTAACATTTGCTCATCAAAACCACCGTTTCCGAAACCGGCATAAATTTCAGTAACAAATGCCTCGCTCAAGGCCGCATCGGTCCATACTGTCGCTTCCGACAACTGGTCCAGAGGCTTAGTATTAACAAAGTCGCCGTTACAACCGGCTAACACGAGCAGGGCGGAAACCGCACCGGCTGATATAATTTTAAATCCTTTCATTAGTCTAAATGGGTTTAATTAAAATGTAACCGATAAACCACCGTTGATCACGCGTTGTTGCGGATAATATTGACCCGTAGTCGAATCAGCTTCGGGATCGAATGATTTGAATTTGGTAATGGTAAACAAATTCAATCCGTTGATATACAACCGTAGATTCGTCATACCAACTTTGCTCGTCAACGCTACAGGCAGTGAATAGCCGATTTCAAAGTTTTTCAGACGCAGATAGTCTCTGTTTTGGAACCAATAAGTATTTCCGCCGGAGAAATACTGGTCGCTGCGGTTAGCAATACGAGGATGTACGCTGCTTGGGTTTTCAACGGTCCAACGATCGGTGTACATGCTGTAAAGGTAGTTTCCGATGTTCCCCATTTCACCCGGGCTAACGTATTGTTTAGCTCCGGTTGATCCTTGGAACAGGATATTGACGTCAAATCCTTTATAGCTTCCGATCAGGCTGATACCTCCTTGGAACTTCGGAATGTTATTGAACGTAGTACGTACTTGGTCATCGGGTGTGATCTTCCCATCCCCGTTGTAATCCTTGTACTTCATATCACCCGGACGAAGGGTGTTTACAATCGCTTTGTAATCAATTTTATTTTCATTGATTTCCTGCTGATCTTTAAACACACCGTCGTAAATGTAAGCCTGTACAGTATTCATAGGCTTGCCCGTAGTACGTTGCCATTCCGGTGCTCCGGGTGCTTCGTCCCAGAAAAGGATTTTGTTTTTGGCATAACCGCCGTTGACACTGACACTGTATTTGAAAGCGCCGGCTTGGTTACGATAACCTACGTTAAACTCCCATCCTTTATTAGACACTTGTCCAATGTTCTGTGCCGGTAAAGTCAACCCGGTTGATTGCGGTACCGAAGCATTTTTAAACCACAAAATGTTGGTCCGTTTGTTCGAGAACACGTCAAATTCAAAGCTGATTTTACCGTTCAACAATTGTCCTTCCAAACCTAAGTCGGCATTGTTAGCCACCTCCCAAGTAATTGTGTTGTTAGGAACTCGGGTTTCGTAGAGAGTTTTGGTTTCGGTATTATTGATAATGTAGCTGCGGAAACCGTACGTTGACAGATATTGATACGTAGCCAACGTAGTGGTATTAGGCAAATACACTTGGTCGTTACCCATTTGACCGTATGAGCCGCGCAGTTTCAGGTAGTTCACCATAGGGAGGGCTTTTTTGATGAAGCCTTCTTCCGACATCAACCAACCCAACATCACTCCGGGGAAGAAACCGTAACGAGTGGCTTGAGGGAACATATCCGAACCATCGTAACGCCACAGGAATTCTGCCAGATATTTTTCTTTGTAGTTATAAGCCACCCGACCGAAGTAGTTCAAACGAGCACGCTCAAAAGCACCACCCCCATTGTTCTTCTCCAAATCACCCCCGGCAAAGATTTGATCCAGTGCCGTAGAAAGGAAATAACGACGGTAAGCATTGAAGTTATCCCCATTGATGGTCTCTTTATTAGTACCTGCCAATACAGTCACACCGTGACCGCCGAAATTACGTTCGTAACTCATGATACCTCCCAACAAAATATTCAACTGATTGATGTTGGTCAGTGTCAGGCGAGGCTCCGCAGGTCCGCGTTGGCTTGCTACTAACTTCGGTGTTACACCGTCGGCTTCAAAGCCGGTACCGCGCTCATACAAGGTCCAGGGAGTTTCCCAACGACGGTTGTTTTGAGATAAAAGGTCAAGTGCGGCTGTGCCGGTAAATTTCAAACCTTCTACACCGGGGATTTTGATGTCTAACTGACCGTTGGTCTGCAGATAGTTACGCTTGTCTTTGTCGTAACCGGTGGCATTGGTAGTAATGACCACGGGGTTTTCCCCGTTTTCAATATCCGGACCGGGACGACCGTCAGGCCAGTAGGCCGGTTGTTGCGGCTTTCCGCGCATCAACATCCGGAAAATAGCCCCGGCCCCTTTCGTAGGGAAGAAACGATATTCCTGACGACCGGTCACCCCTAAGTTAACGTTGATGAACTTGTTTACTTTTGCATCCAAGTTAATGCGGAAATCATATTGCTTATAACCGGTAGCCGAGTTGATGTAGTTACCGTCTTGGTTTTGGTATCCCAAAGAAGCCAAATATTTTACGTTTTCCGTACCCCCGTTCAATTGAACGTTATGACGTACCTGTGGTGACCATTTTTTCAACGTAGCGCCGTACCAATCTGTATCCGGGTGTCCCCAAGGGTCAGAACCGTCGGCATACTTTTTGAAATCATCAGGTTGGAAAGGAGCTTTCCGGGTAACGCCGGTAGGGCCCGTATATACCCCTGTTGATTTGTACGCAGCCGTAGCAGCCGCCCATTCTGAAGCAGGCAATCCGTAGATGTCCAAATCATTCAACATCTCCGTGTACTGGGAGGCATTAGCCAATTTAGGCAATACTGTCGCCTGTGACCAGCCTTGGTTGAAAGTATAAGACAACTCCGGTTTGCCGGATTTACCGCGTTTGGTAGTGATCAAAATAACCCCGTTGGCGGCACGAGCTCCGTAGATGGCAGCCGACGCGTCTTTCAATACCGAGATAGTCTCGATGTCATTAGGGTTAATACGATCCAAACCGCCTGCACGACCGGGAATACCGTCAATTACGATCAACGCGTCATTGTTCCCCAAAGTATTCGAACCGCGAATACGAATACCGGCACCGTCGTATCCCGGCTCACCGCTGCGGTTGGTGGCAACCACCCCCGGCAAACGACCTGCCAAAGATTGAGAAAGGTTCACAGCCGGCGACTTGACCAATTCTGTCCCTTTTACGCTTACTACTGAACCGGTTACGGTTTCTTTCTTTTGAACCCCATAACCTACAACAACGACCTCATTCAGTGCTTTTACATCAACGGCTAAAGTTACATTGATTGAAGAGCGATTATTGACCTGAATTTCCTGCGATAAATATCCGATAAACGAAAAAACCAACGTACCGTTTCTTTCATCAGGTACATTGATAGAGTAAGCCCCTTCGTTATCAGTCGTTGTACCGCTGGCAGTTCCTTTGACGATGACACTGACACCCGGCAAAGGTTGTCCCTGCTCATCAGAGATTTTTCCTTTGACCGTAATGGCCAAAGAAGACATCGTCTTACGTTCAGGTTGGTGTTTGGCCCATAAAATTGAAGGGCCGGTCGAGCGAGTTTGTCGCGAGGATTGCTCCGATTGGGCATAGCTCAGGGTATTACCCGCGAGCAACAGCGCCAAAGGAATCCGCAGCGACTTAAAGTGGTAGCACTTTACTGTCATAAGTAATTAGGAATTTATGGTTGATAGATAAATTGAATAAAACTGCAATTCAGGGTAATTCGTTAATTATGGCTTTCGAAAGGCGCAATACAACTTTTAACAGTAAGTAGAAGTACAAACCTACGCCAAAACAAACTCATTGATTGCCAACTGCTTAAGCTCAAACAAAATTTACCGCAAGGTCCGGACAGTTACGTCAGTTCATCGAAGCACCGGAGTGCTGAAACTTAAATCCGAACGGTAAATTTACTTAGTTGGAAAACATACAATTAAGTCCGCTGAAATATAAACCGGCATTTTTCACTTAATGAATTGCGCTCTTTTCAGGCGCAATCAAAGGATACTGTTACAGTAGGGTAGAAGTGCATGAAATCAGATGATAGATTAATAGTTAATAAATGGATAAAAAAGTAACTCGTTCATTATGGCTAAATAAAGACAATCGCTGTATTTTTATAGATGAAAAGGCAAGATAATGCTTTAATTACTCCTATTATTTCAAGAGAATTAAACTGCGATGACGGGGTAAATTGGCATAAGTGATTCAAAACCTAATAGGTTAGTTTTATTTTTGTCCTGAAATAGGCAGATTTAAACGCAAATAAATTAATACAAAATAATAACAAAAAAACACAAAAGGCTTCGCTTTTGTTTGCCAATTCTGACTTTATTTTGACTTAAAAATAAAATTTCTTTGTTTTTTTAGTAAAAAAAGAAGACAATCTACTCCGTAACCGGCCTTTGGCTGTTTTATCGTTCATAAATAATATAAGGAGTTGTGAAACGTAAAACTTGCCCAATCTATATCTTTGCAGTAATGGTAACGAAAAGCAGAAAAAAGCGGGAACGGCTTGAGAAACGGGTAATAGGACGTACAGATATCATTGATTTTCCTGAATTGGCACTTACCAACGTTCGGGCCAAAGTGGATACAGGAGCCTATACTTCAGCCATTCACTGTTATAAAATACGCGCCGTAAAAGGCAAAATCACCTTTTACTTGCCCGCTCATCGAAGTGAAAAACATCAAAAATTTACCACCGAAAAATTTGAACTGAAAGCCATAAAAAACTCTTTTGGGCAAACAGAAATGCGCTACGTGATTAAAACCAAGGTGGTTTTGTTTGGGAAAACGTATAAAACGGAGTTCTCTTTGGCCGATCGCGAACAAATGCGCTACCCTGTGCTTTTGGGCCGAAAACTGCTCCGTAATCGTTTCTTAGTGGATGTCTCTTTAGAAAATGTATCGTATTCCCAAAAGTTATTGCATGACTCTCCCACCGATTTTCCGGAGAATTGTTAACAAAAACGTAATATTGCCCCAACTTACTTCCTTTTAATTTTGCCGCGTTTGATCAGGTCACCCCTTCCCACTGACACTGAGCATCGCCTGTCTATTGCTCTATGAAAATTGCTGTTCTCTCTACCAACGCTAAATTATATTCTACCAAACGGTTAGCAGAAGCTATTCGACTGCACGGGCACGAGGCGGTGATTATCAATCATGCCTTGTGCCATGTATTGATTGAAGAAGAAAGCCCGGTTATTTTTTATAAAAATAAGTTGATTGAGGGCATTGATGCCGTTATTCCGCGCATCGGAGCCTCTGTCACGGATTATGGCAGCACAGTGGTACGACAGTTTGAAATGATGAAAGTATTTACGACCGTCAAATCACAAGCTATCTTACGTTCCCGCAATAAGTTAAGAAGTCTGCAAATCCTTTCCAAAGCCGGGGTACAAATTCCTAAAACAGTATTTGCCAACCAAACCAAAGACATTGACCGACTCATCAAATTGGTAGGCGGCCCTCCCGTCATCATCAAATTACTGGAAGGGACGCAAGGGGTCGGAGTGGTATTGGCAGAATCAGGCAAAGCGGCCAAATCAACCATAGAAGCCTTTTACGGACTGAAAACCAACGTATTGATTCAGGAATACATTGCCGAATCTAACGGGGCGGATATTCGGGCATTTGTAGTAGGCAACAAAGTAGTAGCCGCAATGAAACGACAAGGCCAACCCGGCGATTTCCGCTCCAACCTACACCGAGGCGGTAAAGCCGAAGCCATTACGTTGCTTCCGCATGAGGAAAAAGCGGCCCTTCAAGCCGCCAAAGCCTTGGGGGTCAGAGTAGCCGGTGTTGACATGATTCAGTCAAATCGCGGTCCGATGATCATGGAAGTCAACTCCTCGCCGGGATTGGAGGGCATTGAAAAAATCACGGGGGTCAATGTTGCTGATCTAATTGTCCGATATATTGAAGAAAAAATCCGGGTTGATGAAAGTGACACTATTGGAGTATAGGTAAAAAGTGCAGTTTTTCAGCTTTGAACCTATGATGAAAAAAGTAGTATATGCTTGATAAGGCTTCTTACAGCAAACAGCCCAAATACCTTGTGGCTTTGGATTCGATTATCTTTGGCTTTGACGGTAATCAATTAAAAATTCTTCTGGTAAAACGCGGCCCCAATCCGGCCATTGACACTTGGTCACTAATGGGCGGGTGGCTTGATCCGAAAGAAAATTTAGAACAATCGGCCGAACGTATTTTATTTGAACTGACAGGATTAAAGGAGGTGTATTTAGAACAACTGTACACCTTCGGCGATATTGACCGCGACCCCATAGACCGTACTGTTTCAGTAGCTTACTTTGCGCTGATCAATATCGAACATTACGATTCTAAAATTTCACAGGTCCATTATGCCCACTGGTTCCCGGTGAGTGAAATGCCGAACGAAATTCTTTTTGATCATCGACAAATGATTGATTTGGCCATTCAAAAGCTGCGCTACAAAGCGGCCCTTCATCCGCTGGGTTTTGAACTCCTACCTGAAAAGTTTACCATCCCGCAATTGCAAAAACTGTACGAAGCTATTTTTCAAACCTCGTTTGATAAGCGGAATTTCAGCCGAAAAATCCTTTCTACCCATCTATTGGTCAAGTTAAAAGAGAAACAAAAGTCTTCTAAAAAAGGGGCGTATCTCTATCAGGTCAACCAAGAGAAATATAAAACATTCAGTAATTCTTTTTTAAATTTTGTGTCTAACCCTGCCTTTTGAGAGGATAACATTCGCAGCTGAACACAAAAAACGGTGCTGATTTTCAAAATCGGCACCGTTTTTTGTAAAAACTGATCTCTGTTCTGTTATACTGCCTGCGCTTCCCTGTGAATAATCGCTTCCCGATCCGGACCGGTAGAGATAAAGCTGATAGGCAGTTTTAATTCTGCTTCCAAAAATTCAATGTAGGCCGCTAATTCTGCCGGTATTTCATCGTACGTGTGCAGATTATCCAATGAAGCAGCCCACCCTTTGAACGTTTTATAGACCGGCGTTACTTCTTCATCACAAAGATCATACGGAAATTTATCGGTCAGACTGCCGTCAGCGAGTCGGTAGTGGGTACATACTTTGATCTCGTCAAAAATATTGAGTACGTCCACTTTCATCATGACCAGCTGCGTTACACCGTTGAGCATAATAGTGTACTTGAGAGCGGGTAAGTCCAACCAGCCGCAACGACGCGGACGCCCCGTGGTGGAGCCGAATTCCCGCCCTTCCCGGCGTATCTGCTCCCCTACCTCATCAAAAAGTTCCGTCGGAAAAGGACCGCTGCCGACGCGAGTGCAGTAGGCTTTAAAAATACCGTAAACCTCCCCAATACACTGAGGGGCAATACCTAAGCCCGAACAGGCCCCGGAGGTAGTGGTAGAAGAACTCGTTACAAATGGATAAGAGCCGAAATCAATATCTAACAACGATCCTTGGGCACCTTCCGCCAAAACCGTTTGACCCGCTTCCAAGGCCTCATTGAGCATGTATTCGCTGTCTGCAAACGTAAATTGCTTCAAAAACTCGATGGCTTCGAAAAAGGCTTGCTCGGCTTCCGCAAGAGTAGTTTCAAAATCAAAATGGTAAAAGTTCAGCAAGACTTTGTGCTGCGCGGTCAGTCGGTCGTATTTCTCCTTAAAATTGGCCGACAGAATATCTCCCATGCGCAACCCCTGCCGAGCCACTTTGTCCTGATACGCGGGGCCAATACCGCGCAGGGTTGAGCCGATCTTAGCCGCACCTTTGGCCTGTTCATAGGCGGCATCCAAGAGACGATGAGTCGGTACAATCACCGCCGCTTTGCGGGAAATAAATAAATTTTTATGAATAGGCAGGTTGAATTTGCCCAATCCTTCGATTTCTTTTTTGAGGACGATCGGGTCAAGCACCAAACCGTTACCGATAATATTTTTTATGTCAGAACGGAAAATACCGGACGGAATTTGGTGCAATACGTGCTTAAAACCGTCAAATTCAAGCGTATGTCCTGCATTCGGCCCGCCTTGGAACCGCGCCACTACTTGGTACTGCGGTGCCAATACGTCCACTATTTTTCCTTTTCCTTCATCGCCCCATTGGAGGCCCAATAATACATCAACTTTCATTAGTAATTTAATTTATTCAAAACAGTTTGTATATCTATTCGCAAAGAGGGTAAATGAACTTCTATTATCCTCCAAACAATTTCGTAATCTACCCCAGCATAATCATGCACAATTATATGCCTTGATTTAATGATGCGTTGCCAGTCTATTTCGGAATATTGTTCTTTGATATTCTTGGGTATTCGGTTAGCGGCTTCTCCAATAATCTGGATGTTACGAAGTACCGCATCGCGGGTTTTTCGGTCTTTTAGGAAAAGGTCGTAATTGTATCCTGAGGTATATTCTAATACCGCGTTGAGCGCCTCAAGTATGTCTTCTAATAATAGTTGGGGATTGCGCTCAGACATATATCAAATCTTTTTCTACATACGGCAATAAGGTAGCCTTTAATCCTTTTTTACTAACAACATCTACGCGATACCCTAATAGTTGTTCTAAATCTAAGGCTAAGTCAACAATTTCAAAACCAACGGGTTGGCTAAACTCAACTAATACATCCACGTCACTTTTGGCTGTACCTTCGTTTCGTGCAAAAGAGCCGAATAAACCCATGCTTTTCAAAGGATATTTTTGAAAAAAAATGGATTTTGAACCTTTTAAGGCCCTCAATATTTCGTCTCTTGTAAGCATTTGAATTACTCTATTTCCACGCGTTTAGGTCTTTCCGTAATGGCTTTATTTCTATGTTCACAATTTTCCCGTTGACAATTTCCGTAAAAAATAAGTGAATGATGAAGTACATTGAATTTAAGCATTTCGCCTACCATATTTTGGATATTCTGAACCCGCGGGTCGCAAAACTCCATCACCTGATGGCAATCCATACAAATGATATGGTCATGTTGACGATAACCGTAAGCTTTTTCGTATTGCGCCAAGTTTTTCCCAAACTGATGTTTGGTCACCAAATCACAATCGACCAGTACATCCAACGTATTGTAAACGGTAGCGCGACTGACACGGTACTTTTTATTTTTCATGGAAATATACAGTTCATCTACGTCGAAGTGATCTTCGCGCGTGTATATTTCTTCCAAAATCGCAAAGCGCTCAGGCGTTTTGCGCAACCCTTTGCGTTCCAAATAAGCCGTCAGGATACGCTTGGCTGCTTGCAGATTTTCTTGTTTGGGCTGGGGCATGACAACAATCAGAAAATTTGAACCGTTGAAAATGAGACGGAATTTTCAAATCGACCCATTTTCAATTGTTCCAATCGGAATAACAAAAGTACTAATTTTCAATCAAAACGCGCTACTTTAAATACACCGTCCACCTTTTCTATTTTCTGAATGAGTTGCTCCAAATGGCGAGTGTCATATACATAAAGTTTAATATGCCCCTCAAAAATCCCTTCGTCGGTTTCAACAGAAATAGAGCGAATGTTGATGTGCAATTCGTTGGAAATAATGCGCGTCAGATCATTGACCAGTCCAACCCGATCCGTGCCGTCAATACGTAATCCTGCCAGAAAAGCAATTTTTTGCTGAGAAGTCCATTTGGCTTTTATTACCCGATTACCGTGATTGGAAAGCAGTTCAGGCGCATTGGGGCAAGTGGTACGATGAATCTTAATTCCCTCATTGACAGTCACAAACCCAAAAACATCATCCCCCGGAATGGGGTTGCAGCAGGCCGCCAAGATATAGTCGATCTTATCCATATCTTCGCCGATAAGCAGGGCATCGGCATCGTTACGCTCCCCGTGCATTCTCTTAAGTTCCTTCGTAAACTGCTTCCCGTCCTGTAATACGTCGGTATTGATTTTGGCCTGTGCGTTCTGTTTAGCCTCTTTTTCGTGCTTAAATTTCTTGATCTCATCGGCACTGATATAGCCTTTGCCAAACCGATAATACAAATCACCGGGTGTTTTGCAGTTGAAGTAAGCCCGTAACTGATTGATCAATTCGAGCGTAACATCCAAGTGAAGAATTTTGCATTTTTTTTCAATGATATTTCGGCCGTCAGTGACATATTGCTTGTTTTCTTCCTTGATCAGTTCTTTGATACGGGCTTTTGCCTTAGAAGTAACCACGAATTTGAGCCAATCCTCGCTGGGTTTTTGACGTTTAGCCGTGATGATTTCGACCTGGTCGCCGTTATTGAGCGCTTGGCTGATAGATACCAACGTATTATTCACTTTGGCGGCAATACACCTGGCCCCCACTTCTGAGTGGATATCAAAAGCAAAGTCCAACGCCGTAGCCCCGCGCTGAAGCACCCGCAATTCTCCCTTAGGGGTAAACACAAAGACCTCTTCGGCAAAAAGATTACTGCGGAAGTCGTCCAAAAACTCTAAGGCAGCGGCTTTAGAGTCTTTCGTGGCTTCGAGCATTTCCCGCACTTGGTTTATCCACTGGTCTATCCCTTGACCCGTGCGGGTGTCGTTGCCTTTGTATTTCCAGTGGGCTGCTACTCCTTTTTCGGCAATTTCGTCCATGCGTTTCGAACGAATCTGTACCTCGACCCACTGGGCTTTGTCGGTACCATCGGGGCGGTACATCACCGTAATGTGTAACGATTCATAGCCGTTGGCGCGGGGGGTAGCCAGCCAGTCTTTGAGGCGGTCGATATTAGGGGTATAATGGTCAGTAACAATGGAATAAGCGTGCCAACAATCGGACTTCTCTTCTCGGGTATCTTTGGAATTCATGATGATTCGAACCGCAAACAAGTCGTAGATTTCCTCAAACGGCTTTTTTTGCTTCCGCATTTTATTCCAAATCGAATAAATGGATTTCGGGCGCCCTTTAATGACAAAATCATACCCCTGCTCCTTCAGATCATCTTCAATAGGTTCGATAAAACGGGCAATAAACCGATCGCGGGAAGATTTGGTGGCACGCAGTTTATTTTTGATATCTTCAAATCCTTCAGGCTCTGTATATTTCAGATACAGATCTTCGAGTTCGGTTTTGATGGAATGAAGCCCCAAACGATGCGCCAGCGGTGCATAAATAAATATGGTTTCGGAGGCTATTTTCAGTTGCTTATCGCGGGCCATACTGTCCAACGTACGCATGTTGTGCAGGCGGTCGGCCAATTTGATCATGATGACCCGAATATCATCCGACAGTGTCAACAACATTTTTCGGAAATTTTCCGCCTGTTGTGACGTACCGAACTCAAATTGCCCCGAAATCTTCGTCAGACCGTCAATGATTTGTGCGACTTTCTTACCGAACTGATGCTCTATGTCTTGCAGTGTATAATCGGTATCTTCCACTACATCATGCAGCAGCGCACATATAATAGAGGTAGTACCTAAGCCTATTTCTTCGACGCAAATCTGAGCAACGGCAATGGGATGATAAATATACGGTTCTCCGGATTTACGGCGCATGTCTTTGTGCGCTTCCACCGATAAATTGAACGCTTTTTTGATAAGTTTAGCGTCGTTGTCCTTCAAAAACGGTTTGGCAGCGCGCAATAATTTCCGATAACGTTTAAGAATTTCTAAGCGCTCTGATTCCAAATCAATTTCTACTTCAATGGGCATAAGAATCGTAGGTCGGTTATCCTAATCGGTTGTACTCAGTACGACTAAAGTAATGAATATATTTTTTTTTTACAACTTTTCATCTTTTGCTTAAGCAGGGGTTTGCTTAAAAAACGCAGCAAATAACTGTTAAACAATGATATATTCAAGCCTACCCGGCTTTTTTACTTTTTTATAAACCGAAAACGCAGAAAGGGATTTGTGATTTTCATAAAAAATTTCTACTTTTGCAACCCCAAAATACGCACGCTGCGGGCGTGGTGAAATTGGTAGACATACCAGACTTAGGATCTGGCGCCGCAAGGCATGGGGGTTCGAGTCCCTCCGCCCGCACAATCGGTTTTCATAAATGAGTGATTTAGTGACTTAGTGATTTAGTGATTTTCTATCACGCTTTCTCACTAACCTAATTCACTCATTTTATTTTATTACTCCAACAGGAAATTAAAAATCGCAAATCAATAATACAACATGGAGGTTCTGTTAGAAAAAAGTACACCCACGAACGCCACTTTAACCGTCAAATTGGCGAAAGAAGATTATCAACCTAAAGTAGATAAAACCCTCAAAGATTATAGCAAACGCGTCAACCTGAAAGGCTTCCGCCCGGGAAAGGTGCCGACGCAGGTCATCAAACGCATGTACGGCAAAAGCATCGTGATCGACGAAGTAAACAACTTACTGTCGGACACGGTCAGCGGCTACATTCGCGACAACAAATTGGCGGTGGTAGGTGATCCTCAAATTGATCGCGAAAAAACAGCTGCGATTGATTGGGATGCCCAAAACGAATTCGAATTCAACTACGAATTGGGATTAGCCTCTGACTTTGAGGCAGATATCACCGCACTTCCTCCCGTTTTCGCTTATACCATTGAAGCCGGCGAGAAAGAACTCAACGATACCATTGAGAATCTTCGCACGCAGTTTGCGGGTCAAATTAACCCGGAAGTCTCCGAACAGGGGGATATGCTTTACGGAGAACTGAAACAAGTGAACGGTGATTTTTCAACAAAAACCGCCATTCCTTCCAAGCAGATCAAAGACGAAGCACAGGATAAATTTGTCGGCCTATCAAAAGACAGCGTCGTAACCTTTGATATTCAGGATACTTTCGCCGATGCCAAAGCTATCGCCCTGTTAACGGGTAAAAAAGAAGAAGAAGCGGCAGAATTGACCGGCGAGTTTTCATTTACGGTGGAGGACATTACCCGCCAAGCCCCTTCCGAATTGAATCAGGAGTTTTTTGATAAAGTATTGGGTGCCGGTAAAGCCGAAACCGAAGAATCGTTTCGTGAGCAGGTAGCTGAGATCATTCAACGCAATTACGCCCGTGAAGCCGATTCATTGCTGCGCCGCGATATTGACCAAGTTTTATTAGACAATATCTCCATTGATTTGCCCGAAGAATTTTTGAAAAATTGGCTTTTCAACGTCAATGAAGGCAAATTCACCCCGGAACAAATTGACGGGGACTATCCGCAGTTTACCAAGTCGTTGAAGTTGTCGTTGATCAAAAATAAAATTGCCGACCAGGCCAACGTGAAAGTAGAGTCGGAAGAAGTCATTGCGCGCGCCGAAGACATGGTACGTGAGCAATTTGGCTTCTACGGCAACGAAATGGGTGAACAAATGAATGATACCATTCGCAAGATCGCACTGAATTATCTTCAGTCGGAGAAAGAGAACAACTATTCCAAAATGTTCAACTTAGTATTTGACGATAAGATCTTTGAAACCCTCAAGACTCAATTGACTCTCGAACCCAAAACGATTGACGTAGAGCAGTTTAAGAAAATTGTTGATAGCTTGAGTTAGTCAATTTTTTGGAAAACCGGATATTCTGAAGTAAAATGGTCGCTCATAAATGGGCGGCCATTTTACTTTAAAAACATAAAGTATGGAAAAGCTGATCTGCCTTACTAAACAACTCTGGCCTTCCATGAGCCATGAATTTGAGGAGCTATTGCAAAACTCTTTGGTAAAGGAAGCCGTGCCCAAAAAACAATTGGTTTTGAAAGAAGGTCAAACAGCTCATCGAATGTATTTTGTTGAAGAGGGATGTTTGAGGGGTTATTACTTAAAAGATGGAGAAGAGATAAACTCATGGTTTATGAAAGAAGGCGATTTTGTGATCTCTATAGTCAGCTTTTATACCCAAACGCCTTCCGAAGAGATGATTTGTCCTGCTCCCGTAAGGTGTAACCATTTAAAATTGGAGGGAATTTCTTAGGTTTCACAATCAAAATGGTAAAACAATGAAGCAAAGTAAATTTAGCGATGCTCAAATCGTAGCGATATTGGGTAGTGTAGGCAAAGACAAGAGTGTTGAAAATGTATGCCGCGAACATGGTATCTCACCAGCAACCTTCTATACTTGGAAAAGTAAGTATGGAGGCATGGGCACAGACGAGCTCAAGCGCATGCGAGAATTGGAATCAGAAAATGCAAGGTTAAAAAAACTGTTAGCGGACAAAAGCCTTGACTATGACATACTCAAGGAGGGGTACGAGTTACTAAAAAAGCTATAAGCTCTACTACTCATCAGCATGCAGTTAATCAAATTAGCACAAAAAAAGAGGCCTCTGTGAGGCGATGCTGCCGAGTATTAGGGCAACGTAAAGCGAGTATTTATTACAAACACAAAAGAAAAAATGAAGATGCTCAAATAGCTGCAATGTTAAAAGGTAAAGCTATTGAGCAACCCAATTGGGGTTTTCGTTTGTTGTTTCATTGGTGTCGTAATCAGGGCAAACCATGGAATAAAAAACGGGTTTATCGAATCTATAAGGCTGAAAAATTGAATTTAAGAAGCCCCAAAGCACGCAAAAAAATCAAAAGGGTAGCCATAAACCCATTACCTGCCGAACAAATAAATCAAGGATGGTCGATGGACTTTTTAAGCGATGTTCTTTTAAGTGATGAGCGTAAAGTGAGAGTTCTAAACGTACTTGACGAGTGTTCAAGAAAGGTACTTTTATCTTTTGCTGCACCAAGCATTAAAGCAAGAAAACTCGTAAAGCTATTACAAGAACTGATAACTCAGAAAGGTAAACCTGACTATATCAGATGTGATAATGGACCCGAGTTTATAAGTCGTGTTTTAGAAAAATTTACACAAGAAAATGGGATTGAAATTCGATTTTCACAACCAGGAAAACCGACCCAAAATGGCTTGGTAGAACGATTGAACGGTACACAACGAAAAGAATGTTTAAATCTGAAATATTTTAAGACAGTACAAGAAGTTCAACGGGATTTGGACATCTGGTGGAACAGTTATAACTTTGATAGACCGCATTCAGCACTGGGATATTTAACCCCACAACAGTTTATTGACAAAAATCAAAATCTCTACTTTAAAGCGGTTGCGGCTTAGGGGAGCAGGACAGCGTGATAAAAATCAGTGGCACAAACTACCAAAAAAAAGTAAAGAATCCGCAATGTGTTTTTCCCAATACGGCCATTCATGCCCCCCCGAAAATTCTTCGTATCGGTGTTCGATTCCGTGTTGCATCAGTGCATGATGCAGCACTCGATTAGGCTCAAGTAACAAGTCTTCTTTTCCACAATCAAATCGAAAAGGGGGAAGAATCGCCTTGTTTTTTACCATTGACTCCAATACAGAAGCCGACGGTTGGGTATTCGTCATTAATCCCTCAAAATCTTCAACAAACTGACTTAATTGGCTGAACTCTGTAATGGAAGAATGACCGGAAAACGCCCGGAATTTGTCAGGATACGCCGCCCCCAGCCGCAAAGCCCCGAATCCGCCCATAGAAAGTCCTGTGATGAAAAGCGGCACCTCCTGCCCTGCCAAAATTTGCTCTTTTACGATAGCCGGTACATCTTCGATTATCCATTTTTCGTAATCTTCCGTTTGATGCGGTACGTAGCCGCTTCCGTCGCCGAAAAGCCCGTCGGAAGGCATAACCAACAACAAAGGAAGGATTCGGCCTTCGCTGAGGAGGCCTTGGGCTGTTTTATGAACGCCCCCTTTCAAGGTCCATGCCCAATGACTGCCGTACACCCCGTGCAACAGAATGACCATACCTTTGACAGCAGACGCAGGCACTTCCGGTACAAACACGGTCATGTCGGCCCGTTTTTTCAACGCCGGGCTTTTGACCGTAATCAAACGGAGATTATCAGACTCAAAACGCGGGTCGGAGAGTTCGACGGTGAAAAATCGGCTCATAGTGTCTGTCAAAATACAATCACTCCCTTGGCGTTTCGTCCCGCGTGCATGTCGGCAAAGGCGGCAGCGAGTTGGTCTAAGGTATAGGTTTGGGTGACCATTTTGTCCAGAATCAGGTCGCCTTTGGCGTAGAGTTGTTGAAGAATAGGAAAATCAATCTGCGGTCGTGCTTTGCCATAGAGGGGGTTGATGTAGATCTTGTCCCATTCAAAGAGGTTCATATCTATGCTGATTTCCTGCTCAATACCGCTGACCTGACAGGCAACACCGGCATTTCGCACCATCGCCAAGGGAGCAGCTCCCAATTCAGGAATAGCAGTGCATTCAAAAGCATAGTCAGCGCCGCGTCCATTGGTCATGGCCTTGACGGTTTGAGCCGCCTGCAACAACCCCTTATCCGCTTTGTCGGCGAGCAGGGTGTCGGTAGCGCCGTATTCTTTGGCCATAGCGAGGCGCAAAGGGTTGATATCTACCGCAATGATTTTGGCGGCTCCGGCAATGCGCGCTCCCTGAATCACGTTCAGTCCTACACCGCCCGTCCCGAGCACTACTACCGAACTGCCCGCTTTCACTTTGGCCGCATTCACCACAGACCCATAGCCGGTCATGACCCCGCAGCCCACAATAGCTGCGGAGGAAAAAGGCATCTCAACCGTGATCTTCACGCAGGCCGCTTCCCGAACGAGCGTATATTCTGACATAGTACCGAGACTGAAAGCGCGCTCAACGGGTTGTCCGTTCAAGGTAGTGGAAGTAAGGGTCGCATGTCCGCCCGAGGCTTTGTTGCCACCCGTTACCGGGGAATTAGTTTCACAAATGTGCTGATTTCCCTCCTGACATTGGAAACATTTTCCGCAAGGAATAGCCCAATTGAGCATCACAGCATCCCCGACGGCGATTGCTGTTACCTCGGGCCCGGCGGCGATGACAACGCCTGCTCCTTCGTGGCCCATCACCAGCGGCTTGCCCCACGATTGAGAATCCCAATCGGTATGGCAAATTCCCGCCGCTTTGATCTGAACCAAAACTTCGTCGCCTTCAGGAGCTGCGACTTCAAGAGTTTGAATAGAGAAATTGCCGTTACCATCGGCAACGGCGGCTTTGGATTGAAGCATTTTCAATGAAAAAACAATAAAGAGCTTTAATTTGCCTCCGGAAATTGACTCAGGTCAGGGCGTTTGAAATCGGTAAAAATACTTTCGGGCAGTTTATCAAACACCTTGATGTCGGTCAGGTCGCGGTCACCACGTTCTCCCGAAATGAGAATTTTGCCGTGCTTTTGGTAATCAGTCCACGGGCGGATAAAATTGGGTTTTTCGGCGTCAAATTTTTGAAAATAAGCCCACTGCCATACCAAACCGTTGGCTTTGTTGACCCACACCTTGTATTTATTGTCGGGCGTATTCCCTACCCCTTTGAACGTCAGTTGAAGCAAATCCGCCTCCGCGCCGTCCTGCGTTTTTTCCTCTCCTATGTATTTTAAGGTAACTCCGGAATCTTTCAACTTGAATGGCATTAAAAGCCAATAGCCATCATTGATCCACGCCCCTTTGCCGTTGCGCACATACTTGGCAACCGAATCGGGTTGCGTCAGTTCCTGCCCGTTTTTGAATACGCGCCCTTTGCCATCATTGATGTTGAGCAAAACGGTTTGGTCGTTATTGACATTGTCTACCCGCACATTACCGCTCCATTTGTCCCAGATCAATTTACGATTACCGAAAAAATTCCAAGCTATGTAGTGGGTTTTATCCCAGTTTTTTCGGCCGCCCATAGCCTCCATGGCCCGATCGGCAATTTGGATGGCTTTGGCATCTGAACCGGCTTCGTCAAATCCGGTCGCTGCCGGGTTCTTTTGGGCAACGCTGATGATCGAAAAAAGACCGCCTAACAAACTGAAAATGATTCGCTTTGACATTGGCATGAGTTTTTAAAATGTTAACTTAAAACGGGTTTTCGTGCATAAAACGAGCAATTATCGGGGTTCTACCCGACAAATTGACGATAATCAGGAAAGATACCTGATTTTTATCATACTATTTCAACATTTAACCGAACATCTTTATGGCATCCAAACAACGCAAAAAAACAATGAGAGCGATCCTGGTTCCGACAGATTTCTCAGAGAATTCGCAAAAAGCTTTGGAATTTGCCCAAGAAATAGCCGAACGTTACGACGCGGGCATTTCGCTGGTGCATGCTTATCATGCACCGGTCGTAGATTCCAACCTGCCCGCTGAAGCTTTGGTGGAGCTGGCTGATCAAGTTGAAAAACTGAATACCCAAACCCTGAAAAAGTGGGAAACTGAATGCCGAGAAGATGGTTTTGCCTGTAAAAGCAAATTGGTGTACGGACCGGCTTCGGAGGTAGTTTTGGAAGAAATCAAGACGCAGAAGCCTATTTTGACAGTAATGGGCCGAACGGGTAAAGGAGGTTGGCTGGATAAATTGATCGGAAGCGTTGCCTCGGCCGTAGCGGCGAAAGCGTCCTGCCCGGTACTGGTCTTACCACCGCAAACAAACACAAAAACCGTGAATCGAATCGTGTACGCCACGGAGTTGGAACGGCCCGAGGAAAATGCGTTAGGCTTTGCTTTTAACTTGGCCGAACACTTCAAGGCACATTTAGACCTTGTCAAGGTCAATGCTCCTTTTGAAGTAGATGTATTTGAGGACGAGCAATTTAAGACGGACATTAAGAAAACGTTCGGCGATAAAAAATACGCCATTCAGGTCATTGAAGCCGAGTCGGTAGTGAGCGGATTGCAAAAATACGCGGATGAAAATCAAGCGGATTTGATCGTGATGGCTACCCGCAAGCGCGATTGGTTGTCGGGCTTGATCAATCCGAGCGTATCCAAAAAGATGGTGTTGGCCGCTCATATCCCGATATTGGTGTGTCACTTAGAACAATTAGAGACATTGGAAGCCTGAACGAAACCAGGCTAAAACATAAAAATCTTGCGAGAATGGGTTGTTTATAGCACACCCGGAGCCGATTTGGTTCCGGGTGTCTTTGTTTTCAGGCATTTCTATCATTTCATGGATACTGTGATAAGGTATGAACAAGCACATACGTCTTTTTGGCATAGGCTTTCTTTTCATCATAGATGTCAAAGATGAAAGCGTCCTTTACCGCTTTTGGGTCTAATTGGGTCAAATCTTCATGAGCCACCGGGCGTTTGTTAACCCGGGTAATTGCACCGGCATGTTTTAATGCTTCTTTCAATATCTCTGACCCTGAGAGTTTGTCTTTCCAAATGGAGGTAGATTTTCCCGCCAACACTCTATAAAAAGAAGGTTGAGGCTGTGAGAAAGTAGAGGTAGTTAAATAATGAATATTTTCCCAAAATGTCCCGTACTGTGTCTGAGCCTCCTGTAATTCATACTCCAGCGCATTTTCTTGGTATGCCTTATCTGCTTCTGTTCTATCTTTCAGCGCCACTTCTTCTAAAGGAGAAGAAGGAAATCCTTTTACAAAGTAGTCAATTCGATTCGTCTTTAAATCAAACTTATAAAAAGCACATCTGATAGGGCGAAGCGAATTAGGATTTCCATAATTGGAAGTGCCCGAACTTCCAGATGCCCTTTGATGACACATTAATCGCTGGACATACAGTTTTAAAGGATCCAACTGATAGGAGGTTATTTCAAAGACCCCGCCGTGTGCTTCTATCGCCTCCTGTATTTTTACTAAATCCGCCATCTTTATTTTGGGGGTAATCACCCATTCAATAGCCTCATCGGTCTGCACTAAATACTTTGTTTGGGTAGGGGCAATGATGTAAGGCTTTGAAAATGAAAATACGATAAGGAATACGGGGAGCAATAAAAGATACTTGCCAAAAGTCTTCCAAGTGGTGTGTGTGTTATTCATCATGAAAATACGTCTTTGCAAAAACGATTGGTTAAAGTGCGGTCCGCCGAAGCGGTTGGTGAAGGAAAAATGTTCAGGGTTTTGGAGGGTTTTCATGGCTTAACAGGCTGATGAGTAATAATAGCAACGGTAGTTCGGTTAGATTGATGAGTGGAGTTCGTATAAACCACATAAAAAGCGACAGCCCTGATTTTATCAAACGTCAGTTGTTCTGCCTGCTCTAAGGTACTTGCCTGATTGTCAACAATAAAGTCCGAATTTCTATAGAAGTTCTCCACCCGAAATTCTCCTTTACTTCCAAAATAGATTTGATTTCGGGCGCCTGATTGAAAAATGTATTGAAGGGCATCTTGTCCAAACTCTTTATATCCGTTGTGGGCTTTCAATGGATTTTTATAGAATTCTCTACGGACATTTTCTAAGAATGCATGTTCTTCCTGTCTTTTCTCTTCCTCTTTTGCTTTACCATACTCTGATTGATGGTCAATAATCCACTTCTCAACTGCATTTCTATCCTGTTCCACAATTTTGTCAAACATAGGATCCCATGAATTATCACTGATTCCAAGGCTTTTGTTTCCGACCTGTATCCAGCCTCCAAATGCAGAAATAGGTTTGTCAACGGCTTTCAAATCATCGGTTTCACCACTGCCCCCCCCTTTCAAAAAGGAGGTTTTTATGCTTATTTCTGACAGGTAAAATCCCAAAGGGTCATATTTCATTTGTTTTACAAAAAACTTGCCTCCTGATTTTTGGAATTCCAGTTGGATTGCAGTCAAATCTTTGAAAGTAACTTTAGGCGTAACCACCCAATACAGTTTGCTGTCTTTGTAAATCACATACTTAGTGGCAGAAACCGGTTTGGGAGGCGCTTCAAATACGAAGTCATTAAGTGTAGGCAAAGTAGCTGACGTAGTTTTCAAAACCGCTTCCAACTCCGGCACTTTCTCCACGATTTTTGCCGCGACTTGGGCTTGATATGGTTTCGTAAAAGCGGCACACAACCAAAGCAATCCCACAAACAGACCGTATTTCCCCCCCCCCAACCACTTGGATTTTTGCCTGTTCATCATCGCAATCCGCGATTTCAACAGGGATTGATTGAAATGGTTGGTAAAGGGAAATTGCGCGGGGTTTTGGAGGGTTTTCATGGCTTAGCAGGCTGATTTTTAGTGAAGATAAGGAACGTTCGTTTAGCGGATTTTCGAGTAGAATCTGTATACACAGATGCCGAAAACACATAAGCTATGTCATCAATGAGCAACTGCTCTGCCTGCCCGATACCGCTTGGTTTTGTATCAATAAAAAACTCGGCATCTTTGTAGAAATTTTCAAACCGTAACGCCCTGTCCTCAAAATAAATCCGGTTATGAGCACCGGTTTCACAAAGGTATTGTAACGCATCCGTGCGAAATCGGGCCAAACCATTCGGTGTTTTCAGCGGGTTTCTGTAATACTTGTTCACAGTGTTATCCCATTCACTTTCATATTTCTTCCATTGCCGTTCCTTACGTGCCACCTCCTCGTTGAGCGCTATGTTTCGGTATTCGTTAGCGTGAGCGTTTATCCACTTTCTGACTTTGTCATCTACTTCCTCCACAATGGGTTTGAATTGAGGGTCAAACGAATGAGTATCTATCGAACAAAACCTGCCATCAATTGATACCCAACCGCCGAAAGCGGTAATCGGCGTTTGTCTTTCGCCGGAAACTTCCGTATAACAATCCTGCCCTTCTTCTAAATAGGAGGTCTTCAGGGTAATTCCCGATAAATACTGTTGGAGAGGATCGTATCGGAATTGTTTGACAAAAAAATTGGCACCGACTTTTTCAAACTCATTCAAAATAGCTATAAACTCGTCGTAACCCATCATAGGGGTAATCACCCAATGGAGTTTGTTATTTTTATAAATCACATACTTGGTCTGAGAAATCAATGTATCAGTCGCATTGAAAGAAAGAGGTAAGGTTTGGGCGGAATCTTTACGCGGCACGGTCAGTTCGGTTTCTGCAACAAGTTCAGTGACAGGCTGAATCACCTTCAATTGAGGCAGTAATAACGGTTTCAAAGCCGGTAGTCGGTTGGTAATTTTTGCCGCTACTTTGACTTGATACGGCTTAGTAAAAGCAGCAACAAGCCATAAAACAGCAATGAAAGCACCGTATTTAAGCATCGCCTCCCAAGATGCCCGCCTACGATTCATCATCGCAATCCGCGATTTCAACAGGGATTGATTGAAATGGTTGGTAAAGGCAAAATGCGCTGGATTTTGGAGGGTTTTCATGGCTTAGTTCTCGGTAAAAATCAGAATGTAGTTTTTGCGTTGACTTTTATCCTCTGTCCACGTTTCTTTGAAAATAGCCGAATGAAAATCTTTCACAGGTATTTTCTCAATTTCTTCTAAAGTAGAAGGTTTGCCATTGAGTAGAACAATGTCATTACGTCTTGTTTCGTCAATAATAATCAGTTCATTATCAGATAGATTAATGCGTTCAGTCTTTCCTTTTAGTGATTTTGTTTGTATGAGGCTTTGTTTGGTGTATGTTGTATGCCCTCCTGCTCCTAAGCTACTTTCAGCCTGTATTTCTAAGTACTTTATTCGGTTTTTATTCCGGTCTTCTTTAGCGATTCTTTCATCCTGTTCTGCAATTTCTTTGAGGTTCGCCCTCATATTTGACTTATTGGTAGTTCCACAATATCCTGGTTCTCCGATTGAAATGTATCCACCTCTTGAGGGGATTGGCTCAACAGAAATATCAGTAGTATAAGCTCTAATCATACAGCCACTATTTTCATTTCTGCTTCCTTTCGCTGCTACTCCAATGATAAATAAATTAAGCGGGTCTAATTTAAATTCAGTTACATCAAACATTAAATTACGTTTGGTAAACTCCTTTTTGATTTCCACTAAATCCTCCATAGTTGTTTTAGGAGTAATTAACCAGTGCAAATAATTTTCTTCATAAATCACATATTTCGTACTCGAAACCAACTTTTGAGTATCTGCCTTGGCAACCGTTGAAGTTTCAATCACCGTCTGTGCCGTATCTTGTTGCGGTTTAGACAATGGCTTTTCCAAAACAAAATCATTAAAAACGATTTTCTCTGTTGCCTTTGGAAGTAAAGCTAATTTCAACTCCGGCACCTTCTCCACAATTTTCGCCCCGACTTGGGCTTGATAGGGTTTGGTAAAAGCGGCACACAGCCAAAGCATTCCGACAAACAAAACGTATTTACCTAAAGCCACCCCTTTTGTTCCGGATTTGTTCATCATGGCAATTCTGTTCTTGAGAAGAGAGGCATTAAAACTATTCGTAAACGATTGTTTATCTGCCGCCAGCGTACTGCGCAGCAAATGGTATTGATACGATTTTTTTTCGACACCACCGGCCAATACCGCACGGTCAGTGATAAACTCCAGTGTTTCCTGTACCAATCGTTGATGCCACCACGCAAACGGGTTGAACCAAAAGACGATTTTTAAGACCTCGGCCGTGAGCATATCTATGCTGTGCCATTGGTGTACGTGGATGCATTCGTGCGTCCAAATCTGTGCCCATTCATCGTCGTTATGAAGGGTGGGGTTGTAGAAAACCCATTGGAAAAAGGAAAACGGAGCCGTAATTTTCGCACTTTCTATCAATCGTACCCCGTCTTCGGGTTCATAGCGGATGCCGTTGCGCCCGAGTCGCCAAAGAGTGCCCAACTGAATAAGCAATTTGAGGGTCAATAAACCTACAACCAACACATACACAATCCCTATCCAATCCCACCATGTCAACGAAGACGCCCGAGGAGTACTGTCGGCATTGGCCGCCGGTTGAGGGGCGGGAAGAGGAGACTCAGCCACCTTTTCGGCCTTGCCCGACAGCGGTACATCGGGCAATACCTGCCGGCTCGGCATAACCTCAGCCACGGCCTTGGCAGGGGCATCGGGCATCCATTCAACATCAGGCAGGGGAATAACGGGCAACAATAACGTTGCCGCCACATTGATCCACAACAGCCATCGATTCACCTGCAAAAACGTTTCGCGTTTGACCAACCACGCGTAAGCCACCGTCAGAACAGCCAGCACCAAGCCGGCTTTGAGCAGATAGAGAAAGAGGTCGTAGTTCATGGTTAAGAATTTTCGAGGTACGATTGACGATTTTCGAGGTAAAAAATGGCTGTAGATTAGCCTGTTAGTTTTAGAATGGTTTCGAACGAACAGAGTACAATCGCCAATCGAAAATCGGCAATCGAAAATTCCAAATCACCCCTGCTCTATCATGCGCAATATTTCCCGCAGTTCCTCCGCCGTTACTTTGTCGTTTTGGGCAAAATAAGACACCAGGTTCTTATACGAATTGTCGAAGTAATCCCCCACCAACTTATTGATAACGAATTGGTTTTGGTAATCTTCTTTGGCAATGAGCGGATAGTATTCGTGCGTATTGCCAAACGAACGGTGCCCTACATAGCCTTTCTCTTCGAGATTGCGAATGATGGTCGAAACCGTATTATAGTGCAACGGCGGGTCGGTAAAAAACGGTAACAGGTCTTTGACAAAGGCACGCTCGGCTTTCCAGAGCGCCTGCATGATTTCTTCTTCTTTGTTGGTGAGCTTTTCCATAAAGCAAACATACAACTATATTTATAGTTTACAAACTATTTTTATAGTTTTCATTTTTTAATGCAACCCCATCTAACTATTCCCCGCTTGGGGAAGACTTTATTTGCTTGGTTTTTCATTTTTTAATGAACCATTTTGCAGATTTATAGTTAAAATTGTGTGTCAATCTATCCAAGTTCAACTAATCCGATCATACATGAAAAAATTGATTCTTCTGGGAGGAATGTTTACCATGCAGGCATTTATTCAACGTCCTGTGGAAGCGCCCATTCCACTTTGTGTCACCTCTGACCACGACATGGCCATGATGGGGACCGATGCTCACTTTATCTCCTTACACGAAGCCCCGCTGCCTTATCATTATGCCGGCAAAGGCGAAATGATCACTTTCCCGACAACTGACGGAAAAACGGGCTCAGGCTTTTTCATCAAAGCACCCCAAAAATCGGACAAATGGCTGTTGGTCTACCAAGAGTGGTGGGGACTGAACGACCACATCAAGAAAGAAGCTGAAACGTTTTACAATGACCTCGGTGATGTCAACGTTTTGGCCTTGGACATGTACGATGGACAGGTAGGCACCACCCCGCAAGAAGCCGGCAAAATCATGCAATCCACGCCTAAAGAACGTTTGGAAGCGATTATGAAGGGCGGGATCGGCTATGCCGGTAAAGACGCCAAAATCGCGAGTGTGGGTTGGTGCTTTGGCGGGATGCTGTCGTTGCAATCGGCCTTGTTGGAAGGCAACCAAGCCGTAGGCTGCGTCATGTACTACGGCCGCCCTGAGCAGGATGTAGAAAAACTCAAAACCCTGAATGTGGACGTCTTAGGTATTTTCGGCAGTCAGGACAGCGGTATTCCGCCGGCTACTGTTGCCAAATTTGAAGAAAACATGAAAGCCGCGGGCAAGCAGGTAACTATTAAAATGTACGATGCCGTTCACGGTTTTGCCAATCCCAGTAATGCCAAACACGACCCGGTAGCTACGGCTGATGCGTACAAAAACGCCATCGGTTATTTGAAGAAGAAATTCAGTTAACGGCAAGGTCGTCGTTCACAGTCGCTTGCTGTGGCCGTCAATTCCATTCCGTTTAATCCTAACCTGACGGGGGCAGATGTACAGTCTGTCCCTAATTTTTTGGGGGACTTCTAACTTTTCCTTATTTAGAATTGTTATCAAAATAAAGAAGGGTTTATGAACTCTTTGTTGTAATTTTGCGAACTTTTTCTGATGTACTGCGGGCTTACCTACCCCGTACAGACCCATACAAAAACCACTTACTATGCTTACAATCACGGATTTACAAGCGTCAGTTGACGACAAAGCGATTTTGAAAGGAATCAATTTGGACATCAAACCCGGCGAAGTCCATGCAATAATGGGGCCTAACGGCTCCGGTAAAAGTACTTTAGCGTCGGTATTGGCGGGGCGCGAAGAATATGAAGTCACCGGCGGTTCGGTTGATTTCGACGGTCAGGACCTATTGGAAATGTCGCCGGAAGAACGCGCGGCGGCGGGTATCTTTTTAGCCTTTCAGTATCCGGTCGAAATTCCGGGCGTAACTACTGTCAATTTTTTGAAAACAGCCCTCAACGAAATTCGTAAATCGCGCGGGCAGGAGCCTTTGGATGCGGCGCAGTTTTTAAAATTGATGCGCGAAAAAGCAAAATTGGTCAATATTGATGATTCTTTGCTGAAGCGTTCGTTGAACGAAGGTTTTTCCGGCGGAGAGAAAAAACGGAACGAAATCTTCCAAATGGCCATGTTGGAGCCAAAATTAGCGATTTTGGATGAAACCGACTCGGGCTTGGATATTGACGCTCTTCGTATCGTAGCCGAAGGAGTGAATAAACTGCGTTCTCCTGAAAATGCCGTGATCGTGGTCACGCACTACCAACGTTTGTTGGATTATATCGTGCCTGATTACGTACACGTACTGTACAAAGGGCGCATCGTCAAATCCGGACCGAAAGAATTGGCCCTCGAACTCGAAGAAAAAGGCTACGATTGGATAAAGGCGGAGGTAGCCGCGTTGTAGTTTTCCGATTTTCATTATGTTCCTTTAAGTTGATTCAGACTATGACAACCACGATTGAATTAAATGCAGATGAACTGGACTATCGATTATTTCGCAGTCTGAAATCTATGTTTAAAGGGCGTAACATCCGTGTAACGGTAAATACCGAAATGGATGAAACCGAGTATTTGTTGTCTAATCAAGCAAATCGAACGTTTTTAGAAGAATCTATTGCTCAAGCCCGGCAAGGAGAACTCATAAATGTCTCTTTGGAGGATTTAAAATGAGGAATATTGCGTTTACTCCCAAAGCGTTTGAGCAATTTAACGAATGGCGCCTTACAAATAAAAAAGTGCAAGACCGCATTATTAAATTAATTGACGAAATACAACGAAATCCATTTGAAGGCACAGGTAAACCGGAAGCTCTGAAACACAACTTAAAAGGTTACTGGTCGAGACGAATAGATAATGAACATCGTTTGGTATATGAAGTCACCGATGATGCCGTCATCATTGTTGAGTGTAAATACCATTATGTATAGCAACAGTAATATGGACAATACAAGTTTTAAAGATAAACTCGTCGCCGATTTTCAAGCTGCGGAAGGCCGTCTGAACGGGGAAACAAAATCAGAGGTGCACCAAAAGCGGCGCGAAGCCATTCAAAATTTTGAAAAATTAGGCTTCCCGACCATCCGGCACGAGGAATGGAAATACAGTAATGTCAGTAATTTGGTAAAACAGGTGTTTGATTTTAACGCCGCTACCGAATTCGGACAATCAGAGATTGAGGCTTTGGAAATCCCTAACCTGCAAGGGAATGTTTTGTATTTTGTCAACGGTGTTTACAAAAGCGAACTTTCCCATATCGTTTCGCCGGAGAGCCAATTGCAGATTCTCAATTTCGCGCAAGCAATCAAAGAAAAACCGGAGTTGCTGTCTTCTTACTTTGCCAAATACGCCAATTACCAAGACGAAGCCTTTACGGCCCTCAATACCGCTTTTGCGCACGACGGTGTGGTCATTCACGTACCGGCGGGCAAAGCCGTAGAAGAGCCGATCATTCTGCGATTCATTACCGATGCCCGTCACCTTAATACCGCCTCACAGCCCCGCAATCTGATCGTAGTGGGTAAAAATGCCGAAGTTAAAATGGCCGAATCGTTTCGTACTATCGGCGACAATGCCTCATTTACGAACGTAGTGACCGAAGTGGTAGTAGAGGAAAATGCCAATGTGCAGTACTACAAAGTCCAAAATGAAACCGACAAGTCGTATCACATCGGCACGACGCAGGTAAGCCAAAAAGGCAACAGTCATTTCTATGCAGTGACGGTCACCCTCAACGGCGGATTTGTTCGTAATAACCTCAATATTGTACTGGACGGACAAAATTGTGAAGCATTTATGTACGGTCTCTACTTCCCGAACGGAAAACAACACGTAGATAACCATACTTTAGTAGATCACGCCAAGCCTAATTCTTTCAGCAACGAATTGTACAAAGGAATTCTGAAAGATAAATCAACGGGGGTATTTAACGGGAAGATCTTTGTGCGCGAGCATGCCAGTAAGACCAACGCTTATCAATCCTGCCGCAATGTGATGTTGTCGGACGATGCTTCCATGAACACCAAACCGCAGTTGGAAATTTACAACGACGACGTGAAGTGTTCGCACGGAACAACCACCGGCAAACTCAACGATGAGGCCTTATTCTACATGCGTTCGCGCGGCATTCCGAAAGCCGAAGCCATGACGTTGTTGATGTATGCTTTCTGCGAAGATGTCATCAGTCAAATTAAAATAGACCCTATCCGCGAGTATCTGGAAGGGCTGATTGCCGAAAAATTGGCCCAATAGTTACGTTATTCGTTAACTGTTATCCGAGTAAAACAAAAAAATCTCTGCCGTAAGACAGAGATTTTTTTATGGTTTTTGTCACCCTGTAAGGGTCTGTTTGCGGCATCCTCACGTCGTACCCACTATAATCGCTTTGCCTTATCAATGACCAATGTACCTGATAGGGCTTTTCCGAATGACAAAATTGCTTTTTGGGGGGTATCTTATCTTTATTTGGTTCTTTTTATCAGTATAGCATTTTCTGCCCATCAATTATTTTCCTAACATCGTGAAGATCGTTTTTTTAGATGCCCGCACTGTGGGAGAAATTCCCAATTTGAATGAATTATCCGTCTTAGGCGAACTGATATTGCACCCGGATACCCAATCGGACCAAGTGATCGAACGAATGCAGGATGCGGAGGTGGTTATCAGCAATAAAGTAAAGATCTCACGGGAAGCCATGCGGCGTACCCCTACGCTGAAACTCATCTGCGTAGCCGCTACGGGCATGAACAATATTGACTTGGAAGCCGCCGCCGAATTGAATATTCCGGTCAAAAACGTCAAAGGCTATTCTACCGACAGCGTGGCGCAGGAAACATTTGCGCTGCTTCTCTCACTTCTCAACTCCACGGCCTACTACGATGCCTACGTCAAAACGGGCGAGTATTCGCAGGAGCGCATTTTCACGCACTTAGGACGCCCCTATTGGGAACTGAACGGAAAACGTTTCGGCATTTTGGGTTTGGGCGAAATCGGCCGACAGGTAGCCCGCATCGCTATGGCGTTCGGGGCGGAAGTGGTGTATTTTTCGGCTTCCGGTCAAACGTACAATGTGATCTATGAACGCTTGGAATTGGATGAATTTCTCCAAACTTGCGATGTCATTTCTATCCACGCGCCGCTAAGCCCCGAAACCGAAAACCTGATCAACTACGAACGCATCGGGCAAATGAAATCCACCGCCTTGCTGCTCAATACAAGTCGCGGGGGGATTGTCAATGAAGCTGATTTGGCCAAAGCCTTGGATGATGAGTTGATTGCCGGGGCTGCCATAGACGTGTTTACTCAGGAGCCGATTCCCGCTTCGCATCCGTATTTGCAACTGAAAAACAAAGAAAAATTGCTTTTAGCCCCGCACGTGGCTTGGTCGAGTATAGAATCGCGTACGCGATTGGTGCATAAAGTAGCGGAAAACATTCGGGAGTATTTTTCTGCGCATTAGTGCGTTGCAAACGCAATTCTCCCCGGTTCGCGTTGCAAACGCGAACGAGCAGGGTTTTAATGCATTTCATATCTGTTCGCGTTTGGCTCGCTAACAAATATGTAGGCTATTTAGAGCAAAAAAATGGCAAAAAAGTAAGGCAAAAGGAAAACAGCGTACCAATTCCGGGTAAAATCGTAGTAGCAACCTTCCTCCGAAATCCCTACTTTTGGGGTTTTATCAGGCTGCGCTATCCCTATCTAATGAAGAATTATATCAAACATGACCCTTGGTGCGTCATCGAAGAAGGTTTTTATTCGGAATACAACGAAATCACAGAAAGTCTTACCAGCCTCGGCAACGGCCGAATGGGGCAACGCGGCAATTTTGAGGAGCCATTTTCGGGCAAAACGCTCTTGGGCAATTACGTAGCGGGGGTATTTTACCCTGACAAAACCCGCGTCGGTTGGTGGAAAAACGGGTATCCGCGTTACTTTGCCAAAGTGCTCAATGCCTGCAATTGGATTGCCATCAACGTAGACATTGAAGGAGAAACGCTCGACTTAGCCACTTGTATCGTATCCGAGTACTCTCGGGTGCTCAACATGAAAGAGGGAATTTTGGAGCGAAAATTTGTGGCTACTCTGCCAAGCGGCAAGCTGCTTCGGGTACACGCACAGCGCTTTTGCAGCATTGTGGATGACGAAGCCGGAGTAATTCGATACGCCGTGACTCCTCTCAATTTCGACGGTAAGATCACGCTGACCCCCTGCTTAGACGGCGATGTCAGTAATAAGGACTCCAACTACGGCGAGAAATTTTGGGACGAAATTCGGAAAGAAACCGCTTTCGGAGAAGGTTATCTCGAAATGCGTACCAAAGATACCCCTTTTAAAACCGAACTCTTCCACGTGTGTACGGGGATGAAAATCGACATTACCCGTAACGGAGAACGGGTAGATTTTCAGAGCAAACCCATTAAAGGCAACAAATGTGTGGCCTGTGAGATCGAATTGGATGTCGTGGCCAACGAAGAAATAGCGTTGTACAAATATGCGGTTAATTTGGCTTCATTGAATCATCCGATTGACCAACTGATCCCGAATGCTAAAGCGTACATCCAACGCATTTCGGAGAAAGGGTTTGAGCAAATGAAAGCCGAGCAAGCACAGGCGTGGGCCGACCGCTGGGCACAAAACGACATCATTATTGAAGGAGATGATGCCGCGCAACAGGGCATTCGTTTTAATATTTTCCAACTCGAACAAACCTATACCGGTGAGGACGTTCGCCTCAACATCGGTCCCAAAGGCTTTACGGGTGAAAAATACGGCGGAAGTACTTATTGGGATACCGAAGCCTACTGTCTGCCGTTTTACTTAGCGACGGCTGACCAAAAAGTAGCCCGTAACCTGCTCGTTTACCGCCACAAGCATCTCCTGAAAGCCATCGAAAACGCAGCCATGCTGGGCTTTAAAGACGGTGCAGCCTTGTACCCGATGGTAACCATGACGGGTGAAGAATGCCACAACGAGTGGGAAATCACCTTTGAGGAAATCCACCGCAACGGTGCTATCGCTTACGCCATCCACGATTACGTCCGTTATACCGGCGATGAAGCCTACTTAGCCGAATACGGTTTGGATGTACTGATCGCCATTGCTCGTTTTTGGGCACAGCGCGTCAATTGGTCGGTGGATAAGAAAAAATACGTGATGTTGGGCGTAACGGGTCCTAACGAATACGAAAACAACGTCAACAACAACTGGTACACCAACTACCTCGCCGCCTGGTGCTTACGCTACACGATTTCAGCCATTAGCAGTCAGCAGTCAGCAGTAATAAATGAGGTTTTGGGTAAATTGACTCCCCCATTGGGGCGGTCCGCCGATGCGGTAGGAGGGCCGGAGTTAGCCCAATGGCAGCATATTGTGGATAATATGTATTACCCTTATGATACGGAACGGCAGGTGTTTTTGCAGCAGGACGGCTTCTTGGATAAAGAATTGTTGACTGTCCACGACATCAAAGAACACCGTCCCATCAACCAAAAATGGTCGTGGGACCGAATTCTGCGCAGTTGTTTTATCAAGCAGGCCGACGTCTTACAAGGTTTGTATTTCTTTGAAGAGGAGTTTGACACCGATACCCTCCGCCGCAATTTCGATTTTTACGAACCGATGACCGTGCATGAATCATCGTTGTCACCTTGCGTCCACGTCATTCAGGCGGCTAAATTGGGGTATACTGAAAAAGCCTACGAAATGTACCTCCGCACCTCCCGCCTCGACCTCGACGACTACAACAACGACACCGAAGACGGTTTGCACATTACGAGTATGGCAGGTACGTGGATGTCGGTCATCAAAGGTTTTGCGGGGATGCGTATCAACGACGGGAAATTGGCCTTTACGCCGTTCCTGCCCGAACAATGGCAGGGCTACTCCTTCCGCATCGGTTTCCGCGGTCAAGTGGTGCGCGTAGCGGTTCGACCGGGCGAAGTAGAGGTAGAAAACCTGTCTGAGCAACAGATCAGCCTCCTGATTAACGGAGCCGAAATCGCAGTAGCGGCAGGTGCTGTTGTAAAAAACTAACTGTTCCTATCAATCAACCGTATCCGATATGTGATATGATAAAGCGACAACAGTGGGCTTTTATCTCAACCTAACATATAAATGAATTGGTTTACAAAGTTGTACCTATCGTTTTAACCCCTATCCCCGGCCCTTGCGGTCCGCCGCCGCGGCCCCTTTCAGGAGAAAGGGAGCTGCAAGAAGTCCCTCCACTGAAAGGGGAGGGATTTAGGGTGGGGTTGTGTATAACCTAACAAACCAATTCATATAAATCATAAAAAACCCCGAAAGTTGGCGCTTTCGGGGTTTTGTTTTTCGGTTTTATTTTCCGAGCAATCCCATACCTTCCATCCAGGCTTTGCAGCCGTCGGGCCAATGTTTGACTGAGCCTTTTTGTTTTTGCCCTAAACCGAAACCATGCCCTCCGCTTTCGTAGATAAGAATCGAAGCGGGAATTTTGAGTTTGCGCAGGGCATCGTAGTAGAGCAAGCTGTTTTCCACGGGTACCCCTTTATCATCCGTGGCATGTACCAAAAGCGTCGGTGGGGTCTTGTCAGACACCTGTTTTTCGTTGGAGTAAAAATCCAATTGTTCCTGCGAAGGCGTTTTTCCCAATAATTTTTCAAAGGAACCCGCGTGTTTAAACGGTCCGGAAGTAATAACAGGGTACAGCAGCACTGAAAAATTGGGTTTGCACATCTCTGCGTCGGAGAGGTTTTTAAGACCGGTCAGGTCTTTGGCCAAATGCCAATGCGTACTCGCCGTTGAGGCCAAGTGCCCTCCGGCCGAAAAGCCCATGATACCGATGCGATTGGGGTCGATCTTGTATTTATCGGCATTTTCACGCACGAGTTGGATGCTTTTCAGGGCATCTTCCAAACCGACCTCGTGTTTGTTGGACCAAAGGGCCGCATCCGGCAGTCGGTATTTCAACACAAAAGCCGTTACGCCGAAACTGTTGAACCAAGTCGCCACATTAACGCCCTCGTGTCCCGCGGCTTCGATGCTGTATCCTCCGCCGGGACAAATGATCACAGCGGCGCCGTTGGGCTTCTCGGGAAAATAGGCCGACAACACCGGCAGTACGATATTACTGATTCGCAAAATTCCGTCATTCCCTACCTCGATCTTTTCCTGAATATTACGATTTTTTAAGTCATTGGGGATTTGTCCATCAGGCCAAAGCGGGATGACGGTTTGCGAACGCGACATAGCAGCACTGAAAATATAAAATGAAAGACACCAAACGAAGCGCAAAGATAAGCGGGATTTCATGGATTGAAATAAGTTAAGACGTCTGAATAATGGCTAAACAAAGCTATTTACGGTTTCTACTCTAACTTTTTAGGTGTATCCCGAAATTACAGCAGTACAAAAGGACACTATTTTGCAAAGAGGTAATAACTGTCCTTACGGCTTTGCCTATCTATAAAGCTCAGTTTTACAGTACCTGTTACTTCCCGACCATCAGCTTTCTTAAAATCCCAACCGCTTGTTCCAACTCCTCGGTGGTGGAAGAGGCGAAGCCTAAACGAGTGGCGTTCCACGGTGCTTGGTGATGCTTTCCGGCAGAAAAAAACAGTCCCTTTTTAAGGGCTTTTTGAGCCATTTCCCCTAAGTCAATTCCTCGGTCAAAGCGAGTCCACACGGCCATGCCGCCGTCGGGAATCTGAAATTCAAGGTAATTGCCCAATTGTGTTTTTAATAAATCACAAAACACATTTCTTCGCTCGCGGTATTCGCGTACAGATTTCCGCAAATGACGTTGAATGACACCGTTGCGGAGCAACTCAGCCATCGTATTTTCCAACATCTGATCTCCCTGACGATCAATGATGCGTCGCAGTTGTGCTAAATGACGAACGACATTTTCGGGCGCAACCAGATACCCGACGCGAAACGCGGGGGAAATAGTTTTGGTAAAAGAACCGCAGTATAACACCATCCCCGATCGGTCAGCCCCGGCTAAGGGCAGCAACGGCTTACTCAGATAATGAAAATCGAAGTCGTAATCATCTTCAAACACGATAAAGCCGTATTTTTCAGCCAGTTGTAACAATTTAATACGCCGATCGGCACGCAGAGTTACGGTAGTTGGATAATGATGATGTGAAGTAACATACACCAGTCGGATGCTGTGTTGTTGGCAATATTGTTCCAACACATCAACCACAAGACCGTATTCATCCACCGGAAGTTTAAGCAGATCGGCACCGACCTGCAAAAAATTCATGGAAGCCCCTGTCCAACTCATTTCACCCGTTACAACCTTATCGCCCGGTTGTAAAAAGGCCGTACAGACCAAATACAACCCCATCACAGTTCCTCGGGTAATCAGGATGTTTTCGGAGATAATCTTTAAGCCTCTCGTTTCATTGAGATAAACGGCTAATTCCTGCCGCAGCCACGCTGAGCCTTTGGTATCCCCATATCCCAATTTGACATAAGGATTTCCCAACAACAATTGACTGCGGTAAGCCCGCGAAAGTTCATGCAAAGGAGCCAAGCGCGGATCGGGAAAGCCATCATCCAAATGCAACGCAGCCGTAGAAAGAACCACATCGCGTCGTAAATGAGGAGTCTCAACAAAGGAAAAACCTGCCGTTTTCAAGGGATTCTCTTCCGCAACCGGGCTGTCCGTCAACCGCTGAGGATGAACCTCAGGCAAATTTTCAGCCACGTAGGTACCGCTTCCGGACCTGCTTTCCAACCACCCTTGGGCTAACAGTTCGTCGTAGGCCTGTACTACCGTCTTGCGGTGAATACCCAACGATACAGCTAATTGGCGCGATCCCGGCAATTTTTTCCCCGCACGCAACTCGCCACCGCGAATCAGGTTCATCACCTGATTCGCAAGTTGCAAATACGCCGGCAATTTAGCCGTTTTGTCAATGATCAAAAGTGATTGAAAAGCAGTCATTTATGATAATGGAATACGGATAAACGAAAACTGGAACACAAATTCCCACACGGACAGCCCCATCCTATCGTCGGAACGACAAAAAGGGATATAAAGCCTCAATCGCGATAATTCAGTGCGGGTTTGCGGTTCCCTATTAAGGCATTGTATTTAAAGTCAGGCCCGCGGCGTTTGTCAAATTCGGCTTTGGCTTCGGCAATGGCTTTTTCGTCCAAAAACAGATCAATGGCGGTAGTAGCCAATGTTTTTGCGGCTACCATCATGCCTTTTCGCCCAATACTCATACCGCCCGCAGCCACTGCCTGCCAACTGTGGGCCGGCGTACCCGGTACCCACGTGGCCGTGCGTAAGCCAACCGTCGGTACTGCCCAACTTACGTCGCCTACGTCCGTAGAACCGCCGCCGCCGCCGCCCTCATTGGCCAAAGGCTCTACTTGGGCGGCTGAGGCTATCTCGCGGATGCCCATGCCTTGGGTCGTACTGATCTGTTCGGCAAATTTTATCTCTTCCGGGGTGTATTGTACCCCTCCTGTCGCTTTCAGATTGCGGTGCATGATTTGGGCCAATACTTCGTTGGGAAGCAATTCGTGAACGCCGCTGATCACCTCTTCTTCTACGGTGGTACCGGTAGCCATGGCTGCACCTTGGGCCGCTTTTTGCACACGCTCCCAAATGGAAACAACGTACTGACGACTCGGATGACGGACGGTGTAATACACCTCCGCAAAATCAGGAACGACGTTTGGCGCTTTCCCGCCGTTGGTGATAACGTAGTGGATACGCGATGCTGCCGGAACGTGTTCGCGCATCATGTTGACAGCATAGTTCATCACTTCGACACCGTCTAAAGCTGAGCGTCCTCGTTCGGGGGCACCGGCAGCGTGGGCCGAAACGCCGTAAAAACGAAATTTAGCGGATTTGTTGGCCAGAGAAGAAGAAGGATTGGCGCTGTTGCCGTCGCCCGGGTGCCAGTGCAGTACCACATCCACATCGTTGAAAAGCCCCGCGCGTACCATGTATATTTTGCCGGCCCCTCCCTCTTCGGCGGGAGTGCCGTAAAAGCGAATGGTGCCTTTATGCCCGGATTGAACCAGCCAATTTTTAACCGCGATGGCCGAGGCCATCGAACCTACGCCAAACAAATGGTGACCGCAAGCGTGGCCGGCAATGCCCCCAATGGCTTTTTTGACCGGGACAGAATCCTGCGAAAGGCCCGGCAGGGCATCAAATTCTCCCAAAATACCGATCACAGGCTTGCCCTCGCCAAAGGTGGCAGTAAACGCGGTAGGAATCTCCGCTACTCCGGCCTGAACGTTGAAACCCTCTTTTTTGAGTTGTTCCTGCAAAAGGAATGAGCTTTTTACTTCCTGATAGCCTACTTCGGCGTAAGTCCAGATCTGTTTGGCCAATGCCCCGTACAGCTTTTCTTTTTGGTTGATTTCCTTGACGGCATTTTCGCGGGCTTTTGTGGCAGGGGTTTGCGCACTAAGTCCAATACTCGTTAACAGCAGAGAAAAAATGATAAAATATCTCATCGTCAGGTTTTAGTTTTAGGTGAAAGAAGTGGATGAATGATGAATAGGACAGCTAATCTCGGTAATTCAAAGCCGGTTTGCGGTCACCCACCAGCGCCTTGTATCGGAAGTCAGGGCCGCGTCGTTTTTCGAATTCTGCTTTGGCATCGGCAATAGCTTTTTCATTTTGGAACAGATCAATGGCCGTGATCGCCAGTGTTTTGGCGGCTACCATCATGCCTTTACGCCCGATACTCATGCCCCCTGCCGCTACTGCCTGCCAGCTATGAGGCGGGGTACCGGGTACCCACGTCGCCGTAGTAAAACCAACCGTTGGAACCGCCCAACTGACGTCACCCACATCGGTAGAGGCACTGCTCAGTAAATTAGCCCCCAAGGATTGAATGGTTTCTGAGGAAGCAATCTCCCGCATACCCATACCTTCGGTTTTGCTGATTTGTTCGGCATATTTCAGTTCGTCGGAGGTGTATTTTACGCCTCCGACGATTTTTAAGTTATTATACATCATTTCTGCCAATACATCATTCGGGAGCAGTTCATGCACCCCTCCAATGACCTCTTCTTCGACCGTCGTACCCGTTGCCAACGCCACCCCTTGAGCTGCTTTCTGCAAGCGTTCCCAAATTGACGCTACATACTGACGGCTCGGGTGACGAACGTAATAAAACACTTCGGCAAAATCAGGAACAACGTTGGGGGCTTTGCCGCCGTTGGTGATAACGTAGTGAATGCGTGTAGCTGACGGAACGTGTTCGCGCATCAAGTTAACCGCAAAATTCATCAATTCGACGCCGTCTAAAGCCGAACGCCCGCGCTCCGGTGCCGCCGCCGCATGGGCGGAAATACCGCGAAAACGAAACTTAGCCGATTTGTTGGCCAGTGATGAAGACGAACTCGCGCTGTTGCCGTCGCCGGGGTGCCAATGTAATACTACATCCACGTCGTTGAAGAGGCCATCGCGTACCATGTACACTTTGCCCGAACCGCCTTCTTCGGCGGGTGTTCCGTAAAAACGAATGGTGCCTGTATGGCCGGACTGCACCAACCAATTTTTAGCCGCAATCGCAGACGCCATGGAAGCTACCCCAAACAAATGATGCCCACAGGCATGACCGGCAATACCTCCGATGGATTTTTTGACGGGAACAGAGTCTTGGGACAGACCGGGTAAGGCATCAAACTCGCCCAAAATACCGATAACGGGTTTACCTTCACCAAAAGTAGCCACAAAAGCCGTGGGCATTTCCGATACGCCGGCTTGTACGTTAAAGCCTTCTTTTTTGAGTTGTTCCTGCAAAAGCGCTGAGCTTTTTACTTCCTGATAACCTACTTCGGCGTAATTCCAAATCTGTTTGGACATTGCCCCGTACAGCTTTTCTTTTTGGTTAATTTCCTTGATGGCATTTTCGTGGGCTTTAGTGGCCGCGATTTGGGCCTTGACCGCGCCCATGGTCAGAAAAGAAAGGAAAATAAAGCACTTTCTCATAGTTGATGATTCGTTTAGGTTAGAAAAGCGGACTACTTATTTTTTGAAAACCGGCTGCTTACCTCCATCCGGTAAAGATATACTTTTGTTAAAAAAACGGCAAAGTAACGAACATGAAATTATTGCCCGACAGCCATTATGATAAAGTGTTGCCCCGGCTTAAACAAGTAGCTTTTAATCATTTGTTTGCTCGGTCGGTCGTTGAAAAACACGTGACCGGTAAAATTTGGGCAGAGGATTTGGAAGACCCAAGGGCCTTTTATATTCAACACCCTTATGGTATGTCGCTCCTCTTCGGGCAGACCGATCAAACAGCTTTCAATCAAGGTTTAGCAGATTATTTACTCAGGGCTGCCAAAAACAGTGCGGAATGGTTACAAGCCTATCCTGACGAATGGAACCTTGTGCTAAGGGATTTATTAGGTGACCGTCTTCTTATCTCTGAAAATGAGAATGATCTAAAACGCTGTGATGCAGTAATTCAGCAAACGCGGGTCAATTTTTGCTTTAATCCCCATTCATTTGCGCAACTTCGGCTTGGGGCGCTTCCGGGAAATTTTAGCCTTGTCCGAACGGACGCCGCTATTTATCATGCATTGACAGGAAGCGTCATTCCTTCCAACTTTTGGGATCATTCCGAGGATTTTCTTCGGCGCGGTATCGGCTTCAGTTTGCTTCATCAAGGCAGGGCTATTTCCACGGCTTTTGCCTCCTTTATCCACAACCGACAATTGGAGTTGGGCATCGAAACCCTCAAAGAGTATCAAGGGCAGGGACTTGCCAAATATGTCTGCGCTGCTTTGATTGACCATTGCCTCAACCACGGATATGAGCCGGTTTGGTCTTGCCGATTGGCTAACACAGGCTCTTACAAATTGGCCCAACAATTGGGTTTTGAGCCGGTTCGTCAGATTCCTTACTATCGACTGACCTATACCGGACTACCTAATTTGCTAAAACCGGACGCTTACAGTAATCCGGCAAAGCCCTAACTTTGTGCTGAACAAAACGAACCCGCCTATACAGCCATAAAATATATTTTCTTTTACTTAAACTTAACAACCCATGCAGCCCACTCCCCGTACCCTCCCCAGCCGCTCTGCCAAGCGGGCCCGTTACGACGAAGAAACCGTCTATTCCATTTTAGATGAATCCCTGTTTTGTACTGTCAGTTGTGTGATTGACGGGCAGCCGTTTTCTATCCCGACCGCCTTTGCCCGCTACGACAATTACGTATATCTGCACGGTTCGGTCGGCAGCCATTTTATTCGAGCTATCGAAAACGGGAACACCGTTTGCATCTCAGTGATGCTCACCGATGCTTTGGTTGTGGCGAAATCGGCCTTTCATCATTCGGTCAATTATCGCTCAGTTGTTCTTTTTTCGACTGCCGAAAAAATAGAAGCATACGAAAAAAAGGTCGAAGCCCTGAGATGGATCACGGAAAAGATCGTCCCTGAAAGCTGGGATTACCTGCGTCCGATCACCGAAAGTGAAGTTCGAAAAACTACTGTTTTGGCGTTTAAGATCGAGGAAGCGTCTGCCAAATTGCGAAGCGGAATGCCCATTGACGATGAAGATGATCTGGAACTGCCGATTTGGTCGGGATTGATTCCCTTGCGTACCGTTCGCGAGCAGCCGATTTCGGATGAACTGAGTAAAAACTTATCTTTGCCGAAACATCTTGTAACCACATATACAGATAGATAACATAAGTTTAGTGACGTTGTCGGTGTCCTCACTGACAACCTTCAGGAAATCAACGGATAACCACATTTACTATGAAACGATCAGATATTCAGCACATGCCTCAATTTTTTGACAGGTATATTAATCTGGCCCCTGACATTGATATCGTTGACGCGCTTCAGGGCACGGCAGGTTTATTGGAAGAACACACCTTCAAAACGTCGTTGGAGACCTTGCAGGACAAAGTATATGCTCCGGGAAAATGGACCGCCAAAGATATTATTCAGCATATTATTGACAACGAGCGCATTATGTCGTACCGTGCCATGCGTTTTGCCCGAAATGATAAAACGACTCTGCCCGGATATGACGAAGAATTGTTCGGTGCCAATACCACCGCGGCTACCCGCACATTAGCTGATCTGTTGGAAGAATTTTCGTTGGTTCGCCAATCGACCGTCGCACTGTTTAAAAGTTTCAGCGATGAAATGTTTCACCGCGAAGGGATCAGTTTTAATCAAAGGATATCGCCGTTGGCTTTAGGGTTTGTGTTGGTAGGCCATCCTATTCACCACGTCAATATTCTGAAAGAGCGCTATTTTCCACTGATTCAAGCCTAAACTTTGTCAAAGTTCAGAACGTTGACAAAGTTAAAATTGGTAACCTCTACCGCTATGTTTCCTAACAAAGTCAGCCTTGCCGAAGCCACCGAAAAGCTAAGTCAGGTACCGAAGGAGTTTATTTTGTTGTTCCAACACGGTAATCTCGATCTGGAGTTATACAAGCCTCATTTAACGGACAAACAAACTCCGCACGACCGCGATGAAGTGTATATCATTGCCGCCGGTGAAGCCACATTTGAACTGGAAGGGGACACTACTGCGGTACAACGGGGAGATTTCCTGTTTGTACCGGCCTATGCGTCGCATCGCTTTGTTCAATTCAGCGAAGATTTTGCTGCGTGGGTCCTGTTTTTCGGCCCTGTGCGGGAGAAAGAGTAAACAGCGGAGAATAGCAGTCGGTCGAAAACCGACTGACTGCTAACGCGAACCGAAAATCGCACTGCCCACCCGTACCAACGTACTGCCTTCCTCTACGGCGATCAGGTAGTCGCTGCTCATTCCCATAGAGAGTTCCGTAAGTGCGGCATCCTGAGTGCAGATTGTCGCATTGAGTTCATCAAAGAATTGCTTCAGGCCGCGAAATTCTCGGCGAATCTGTGCGTTGTCGTCGATATTGGAGGCCATGCCCATCAAACCGACCACTCGTATATTTTTCAATGCACAAAAAGCCTCTGAAGTCAACAACTCTTTGGCTTCTTCTTCCGAAAGACCGAATTTGGTTTCTTCTTGCGCAATGAAAATTTGCAGCAGGCAATCGACCACCCGGTTGTTTTTAGCCGCCTGTTTATTGATTTCCTGCGCCAATTTGAGGCTGTCGACCGAGTGAATCATAGCCACAAACGGCGCGATGTACTTGACTTTGTTGGTTTGCAAATGACCGATCAAATGCCATTCAATGTCTTTCGGCATTTGTTCGTATTTCATTTCCATTTCCTGCACTTTGTTTTCGCCGTAGCGCTTAAAACCTGCATTATAAGCCTCCATCAGCATTGCCACAGGTTTGGTTTTCGTTACGGCAATCAATCGGGCTGAAGGAGCAATTTCCGATGTTATTTTTTGGATATTTTGGGGAATGGACATTGGCAAAAACTTAAAATCAGACATTGGCAACTGAAGACAACCGGTGTAATTCAGCATCTACGGTTTTCATTAATTGCTTTCCGTATTCTGTCAAACCTTCAATATATGCAACATGTTCTTCCGCAGAAAGAGTGGCAACAAAGGCATCGTGCTCTTTACGAACATTTTCTTTCTGAGAATTTGTGCGTGCGGCAGAAAACTTATGGTGAAAGTTTTCAAAGTCAAAATCAATTTTTGTCTTCATCTGTTTCTTTTGCTTTTTCATCTTCTATTTCCTGTAATACCCGATATAATTGTTCCAACAATTCATCAACCACTAAATCATTTACCCGGTAGTACTCAACCATACCCATCAATGTGCTTTTCAGGCGTTCTAAGGCCCTTAACTTTTCAGACATATTCCAAATTTAGCTGTTTTATACATAGCTCTATTACTGAGTCGGCGTTTTATTTAAAAGTCCAAATGGCAATTGATCCATTCGCCGTCGAGGCGGGCGCCGTAGCGCTCATAAAATTTGACAGAGGGTTCGTTCCAGTCTAACACCTGCCACATTACCCCGGTGCAATCGGTCGCGCGGGCTTCCGCTACGGTAGCATCCAACAGCATTTTTCCCATACCGTAGCCGCGCATGGATTCGGTCACTATCAAATCTTCCAAATAAAGACGTTTGCCTTTCCAAGTGGAATAGCGGGTATAATACATCGAAATACCGACAATTTTTCCGTCAGCCTCTGCCACCAACAGTCCATAAATAGGGTGGGGACCGAATCCGTCTTCTAACATTTTTTCGGGGGTATTGGTTACTTGATCGGCTGCTTTTTCATAAACGGCCAATTCCTGCACCAATTGAAATACTTGCGGTACATCTTCGGGCGTACCTTTTCGAATTTTAATATCCATTTGTAAACGAAGCGGTAGTGATTTAAGGTTCAGTTATTCAAAGGAGGTGACATCATAATCATTTTCTTTAGCTACCGGCCGACTTGCCGCCGGTTGGACAATCACTTTAGGCGGTTCAGGCAGGCCCTCGTCCCGAATATAGTCAAAGCCGGTTTTATACCCCTGCACAATCAATCTTACAATGTCATCGGAATTGAAACTCAACATGTCTAAGTGCAGCGGTTCGTGCGGACGGATGATTTTCAGACTCAGGCTGTTGCCTTTCAACCCTTCTTTCTCCACGTAGCTTTGGGCCCAGGCAATATCACTGTTCACGATTTGGTTGACGTTGATGTCTTTGACCCGATCGAGAAGTTTGAGCAGATTTCGATAATTGAGCGGTTCGTCGTAAATATGTTGGGCGTGGCAGGCCACACACATAATTTCGGTAGCCCCGTCTTCCAAGGCTGCTTTGAGGGGGGCCACTACCCGCAGGCCACCGTCCAAAAACGCCGCTTTGCGTTGTCCTTTGATGTGTACCGCCGGCATCAGGGTAGGTAAAGAACTGCTTGCCAAAATATAATCCAGGAAATGATCTTCGGCAGGAGTGGCATAGACCATTTTGCCGCTGACTACGTCTACCGTCCCTACTTTGAGTTTGACAGGACTCGTACGTAAGATAAACTCATCTACGTTGTCTTGGATCAGCTTGTGCAGCGGAGCGGTATCCAACAACCCGTCAAAACGGCTCATCAGGGTATCAATACCGAGGGTAATGCGAGAACGAGGAATCGCGATACTCTGCGGGTGGGTAATGTTCTTTACCCAAAACTCGATCAATTGCCGGCTGATCTTGGGCCAATCAATTTTTTTGTGTTCGATGGCCTGTTTCCCTGCCTCGTTGACCAAGTAACTTGCATTCAGACTGCCTACCGAAACTCCGTAAATCATCTCCGGTTCAAAACCCGCTTCCAATACGGCTTGGACAACACCAACCTGATAGGCTCCCTTAAGTGACCCTCCTCCGAGTACCAATGCTTTCATGAATTCTGACAGATATAACTAAATGAGCGAATATCTTTAAACAAATTATCTTTTTTTGATGTAATGTTAATGGATTTTGTCCCAAATTTGGCGTTTGTAAAATAACAAATCAAGAAAAGATTAACACGACCGGCTTTTTCAGCTAAACTATTTACGATTTAAGAGGTGTTTACTGATCAGCCCACTTAAAATATGTCTCTTTCCATTAAAGATATTCAAGCCCCTATTGCTTCTGAAATGGATGCTTTTGAGCAGAAATTTCGGCAATTTATGAAAAGTGAGGTCATGTTGCTCGACCAAATCATGAATTATATCGTGCGTCGTAAAGGGAAACAATTGCGACCGATGTTTGTTTTTTTGACGGCAGGGGTTAGTGGGACTATTTCAGAATCTACCTACCGGGGGGCAGCCCTCATTGAATTGTTACACACGGCTACGTTGGTTCACGATGATGTAGTGGATGATTCCAACTACCGTCGCGGTTTTTTCTCAGTCAATGCGCTTTGGAAAAACAAAATAGCCGTCTTAGTGGGTGATTATCTGTTATCGAGAGGCTTATTATTGTCTGTGGATAACCAAGATTTTTCTTTGTTGAAAATTGTTTCTAATGCCGTTCGGGAAATGAGCGAAGGCGAATTGCTCCAAATGGCCAAAGCCCGCCGTTTAGACATTACCGAAGAGGTGTATTTTCAAATCATTCGCCAAAAAACCGCTTCCCTGATTTCTTCCTGTTGTGCCGTAGGCGCAAAATCTGCGGGAGCGGCCGATGAATTAGTAGAAAAAATGAAAGAATTCGGCGAAAAAGTCGGGTTGGCGTTTCAAATCAAAGACGATCTGTTTGACTTCGGCGATGCCGAGGTAGGCAAACCTCTCGGCATTGATATTAAAGAAAAGAAAATGACGTTGCCGTTGATCTACGCCCTGAGCCAAACGTCCTGGAGTACCAAACGGCACATTATCAATATTATCAAAAACCACAGCGACAAACCGCAAAAAGTAGCGGAAGTGATTCGTTTTGTAAGAGAATCGGGCGGGATTCAGTATGCCGCACAAGCCATGCAAAAACTCGTGGAAGAGGCCAAACTTATCTTACATTCTTTTCCCGAATCAACCTACCGTACTTCTTTGGAAGGTTTGGTGCAATTCACGATCGACCGAAACAAATAAGGTAAAAAGTGTAGGGGTCAGAGTGGAAAGAATAAGGAGGAATAGTCTCTTTCTTTACACCTTAAACTTTCCACTTTTTCCATTACATTTTTCTGCGCAGGGCAGCCATAACCAACATGCCGACACCGGCGATAACGAGCCCCAACGATTCGCGAGCGAGCTCAATATTCATACTGCGCATTTTCATTTCTCCCCAAAATACCCCTTCGTATTGCGGAGGCCATTGTTGAAAAGCCGCCAAAAAGTAAGCCAACCCCATGATGATAAACACGTATACGTGCGGGGCTTTTTTGAAATAAATGCTTAAGCAAGCCGCTACGGCAATACCGTAAATTGGCATCCAAACCTCCGGGTCGGGGTCATTGTACTGTACAACGACAAAATAAACAAACAGAAGCGCAAAAAACAGCGATACAGCTTTGGTCAGGTTCATAGGATATTGGTTAGATTAAGTTTTAACGATATTCTTCTCTGACGGGTGAAAACACATCAATGACGTATACATCTGTCACCGCCCGCCCGTAATGCACCGTGTTGGAGGGAATAACGGCCACGTCGCCCGGTTTGCAAAGGCGGGTTTCGTTGCCTATGGTAATTTCAAGCTCCCCTTCCAGGATGTTCGAAATCTGAGCGTGCGGATGAGCGTGTTTCGGGAAAGGACTTCCCGCTTTGGCGCGGTAGTAAGCGACGGTCATGTTTTCGCCGTGGATCATTCGCCCGAACCAATGAGGAAAAATCTCTTTTTCGGGAGTAGCAGCAATGTTGTGAAAAATAGACATTATGAATAAAAGTTTGGTTAAAAGTAATGGGTAACCTATGAGTTTGAAAATAACTGCCGACAGATGCGGAAAGAGGCTTGAAAAATGACGTTGGTACACGGGACATTCCGTTTTTTTCAATAATTTGCCAATTCAATTGCATCAACCTAAAAACCAATGAGAAACCTTTCCTTACTCCTTTTGTCTTTCCTGATTGTTATCGGCGCTTCTGCCCAAAAATCCTACTACGGTGACATAAAATGGCCCGAACAGGATACCGCCTCTAAGTTTTATACCGTCAAAGGCGAACGGCACGGCGTCAGTTATTTTAAAAAACACTACTTCAAAGAGGTCCAATATTTTCCGACAGACAAACTTTCTTTTGATGTCTACCATTCTCCCGATGTGATGTACCATTGGTACCGCAAATGGGCCGAAAAATATCCCGACATTGTCGACCTCTACGAAGTCGCCAAAAGTTACGAAGGTCGGCCGATTTTGCAAATGACCATCACCAATAAAAAAACGGGTAAACATACGGACAAGCCCGCGGCTTATTTTGAAGCCGGTCGGCACAGCGGTGAAGTCACCAGCAGCGAAGCGATTTTGTGGATGACCCAACATCTGTTGGAAAACTACGGCAAAGAGGCTTCCATTACGCAACTCATTGACAGCAAGGCTATTTACTTACGCCCCGAGAACAACCCCGACGGCTCCACGATGTATTTGTTTACGGCCCAACGCAACCGCAGTACCGTGCATCCCAAAGACGACGACCGCGACGGTCTGCTGGACGAAGACCCGGAAGAAGATTTGGACGGTGACGGAGTGATCTATCAAATTCGAAAAAAAGCCGTGACCAAAGCCGAAAAAGAGAAAGCCGATTTTATCCTCGACCCCAAAGACCCTTCCGGACGCCTCATGAAACGTGTCTTGGAAGGAAAAGGCGAATGGCTGGTCTATACCGAAGGCATTGACAACGACGGCGACGGAAAATACAACGAAGACGGTATCGGCGGGCTCGACAACCACCGCAACTACCCCGAAAACTGGCGCCCTGATGCCGGCGGTGATTTGACGGGGCGCGGCTACACCCAAGGCGGTGCCGGCGAATACCCCCTCAGCGAGATTGAAACCCGCTCTACCGTGTTGTGGTTGTTGCAGCATCCCAACATTTCGGTGGTCAACTCCATGGATACGCGCGTACCGATGCACCTGCGTCCGCCTTCGACTTCCAAAAGTGCCGAAAGTATGTTTCCCGCCGATTTGAAGATCTATAAGCACATGGACAGTTTGGGCTTGTCCTTTACGGGCTACCCTTGGGCAGGAGATGTGTACGAAACCTACGCCATGCGCAGCAAGATTGACCGCACCACCGGCGACCCGACCAAGTTGCAGCCGTTGTTCGGTCACGGGCCGGATTTCGGGTATTTCTATTACGGTTCGGTGTGGTACGGCGATGAGCTTTGGAACGGCGGTGCCATGAAAGATTACGACAAAGACGGTCAATACGACGAATACGACGGCTTAATGTGGGACGACGAAGCCAACCAAAAGAACGGCTTTAAACCGTGGACCAAATTCACACACCCCGTCCTGGGCGAAGTGGAAATCGGTGGCTTTCACCCCAAATTCTTTGCCCAAAACGGCCCCGCTTGGCAGTTGGAAAACTGGATATCGAAACAATCCAAGTTTAACTTAGCGATGGCCAAAGAACTTCCCCAAATTGAGCTGAAAGAAGTAACGGTCAAGGCTTTACCCAACCGCGAATACGAAATTAAGGTAAAGTGGACCAACTCGGGCAAACTTCCCGTGGCTCTTGAACAGGCCAAACTCGTTAAAATTGTACAGGAAGACCGCGTGACACTCGACATTGACAAGGGGCTGCTCAAGGGTTTTGAAGAAGCTAAAGCCGTGATTACGCAACCTTCGCTTTTTGACAAAACGGTCTACGCGGGTTACACCCAAACAGGCGAGCAAAAGGAAACTGCCTTCAAAGTAAAACTCAACCAAAGCGGAAGTATCAAAGCCAAAGTAAAGCTGCTTTCGACGAGAGGAGGGTATAAGGAAAAAGAGATTGTGATTGGCGGGTAAAGCGACCGATGAGGTATCATGGCTGAAAATTCATTCAAAATCGGTAGTTTGGCGTTGGCAGTTTTAGCCAACGCCCTTCTCATTGGTTATGCTTTTGCCGCGTATCAGGACACGGAAGCGTGGCAAGCGGCCACGCGCTTTACGGCTCGGATATCCCTCTTTATTTTTGCGCTGCTTTTTGTTCGCCGGACACTCCGTAAAAACAAGACTGACCAAGAACTGTACCTTTTGTCGGCCTTAGCGGTTTCTCACCTTATTCATTTGTATTTTCTGTTGAAGTTTAATCACCTGAAAGGCGGATTAGAGTGGAACATCCGTTTACTCGGAGGTATCACGGCCTATGCTTTTATGATCGCCATCCCTTTGCTTGGGTTTACGCACCGGCTTACCCCCCCTTCGTTTGAACGCTTTAAAACGATCGGCATGTATGTGATATGGTTTGTCATGGCCGGCACTTATGTGCCTCGTATTTTGGGCAATAAAAATCACGCCGGAGGTACCCCGGCAGAATTTTACTTGGGTTTCGGCCTGATGATCGGGTTGATGTTGTTTCATCTTTATGTACGGATAAGTGCCCGAAATAAAACCGGCTTCTTTTAAAATATTTACGCTTTTGTAGGTTATGAAAAAACTGCTGCTGCTCTTCTTCTTTCCTTTCTTCGTTCATTCTCAAAAAGTACTCAACAGAAAATTGCTGAAAGAGTTGAACAAAATAGATTCCAACCAAATCAGAGAACATGTTCGATTTTTGGCAGATGATAAGTTAAAAGGACGGCTGCCGGGGCAGGAGGGCTATCAATTAGCGGCTGATTACGTAAGCCACCAATTCAAAGCCATGGGGTTGCTCCCGGCGGGAGAAAACGGCGGCTATCCCCAAAAAGTGCCTTTGAGGCGGTCGATTCTGAAAAAAGACGACCTTTCTCTCCAAATGAGGATGAAAAACGGAGAAGTAAAAACCTTGGAATACAGCACAGAATTTCTGCTGTTTCCGCATCCGGAAAGGGCTTCAGTGGCCCTTGCGGCCCCGATGGTATTTGTAGGAGCCGGGTTTGACCGCCCTGAAAAAGGGTTTAATGATTACGCCAACGTGGATGTCAAAGGAAAAGTCGTAGTGGTAATGAAAAAAGTGCCCGACAGTTTAGCGGCCAACGTCAAACTACACCTCAACTATGCCGCTACAACGCAGGAGTACGCTATCAAAAACGGGGCCGTCGGCATTTTGACCTGCAACTATATGACCACAACGGCTCAATTTAAGGCGCAGGCCACGACCCTAACCACTACCGGACAAGTCGCCTCTATGGACGAAAACAACAAAGTGGCAGGTTCTATTTCACATCGGGGATTACCGCTGCAATTGGCCGGTGCTATTTCTATCAAAATGCTGAGCGACCTGATGAAAGCCGAAGGGTTGGATTTTGAGCAGATCGGCAACAAAATGGAGCGCGGCGAAAATGTAAGTACTCCGTTGGCCGCTACCCTTCAGGCAAACTACGCTACGCAACACGAGGATTTTGTCAGTTACAATTTGATAGGAAAAATAGAAGGCAGCGATCCTAATTTGAAAAACGAATATGTCGTACACACGGCTCATTTGGATCATTTAGGCATCGGCAAAGCCGTTGCGGGCGATTCTATCTACAACGGGGCACACGACAATGCCTCAGGGGTGGCTTGTGCTTTGGAAATGGCTCGAATGTACACGCGATTGGCGACAAAGCCGAAACGCTCGGTGTTGTTTGTGATCGTGACCGCCGAAGAAATGGGGTTGCTGGGTTCGGCTTATTTTGTCAATTATCCTACCGTCCCTCAATCGGCAATGATAGCGGACGTGAATACCGATATGCCTACTATTATAGCGCCTTTAGTGTCGGTTTCGGCCTTAGGTGCCGAACACAGCAGTCTTTCGACAGTGGTGGATAAAGCGGCAAAAGCACTGAAATTGGAAGTAGAGCCGGATTCCGAACCGAAAGAAGGACGGTTTGTGCGCAGTGACCAATACAGTTTTGTTCGAGCGGGTATTCCGGCATTGCATATCAAATACGGCAGCAAAACCTCCGGGCTGAATTCTGACTTGTTGGAAACCGTTAAAAAATGGCGGGAAGCCACTTATCATAAAACCGCTGACAATTTCACGGGTGGCACTTTTTATTGGTCGGCGGGTCGCAAATATGCCCAACTCAACTTTCTGATCGGGTATTTAGCAGCGCAAACTCCCGAACGGCCCGTATGGAAAAAGGGAGATTTTTTTGAAGTGAAGTAACATTTTCGGAATCAAGCCAAACGAATTTTTAACTGTCTTCAAGCACTCACTTTCGTTTTATGTGCAAATGAAGCAGACGCTTTATGAGTTTCCTGTAGTTTTTCTGAATCAGCGGCTAATTCAAGTAACTCTTTTTGGGTTTGAAGTTTAGCCAAAAATCGGATAACGTGTGCTTTTTGCTCTTTGGTTTGAAAAGCGTTTTTTAGCAGGGCGCTTTTCAGCCATTCGGCATAAGATTCTGTTAATTCAACAGATGAGAAAAAAGCCGCATATATATCATTAGCAATTGCCTGATATTCTTCCCTCAGTATGTTTTGTTCGAGCGTCAGCATCGCATTAAAGGATTTCTTCGAGAATAAGTAACGTTTTTGAGTCAGTATAAGTTATGTCCACTACGTCAAATGGGGTATTGGGCAGAAATAACACCTCTTTTTCATTTTGCCCTGACAGTAAACCAAATTTAGCAAATTTCTCAATGGATTTGCCTGTTTTACTGAAAATCATATAGAGTGTATTCCCTTGTGAAAACTGATTAGCAATAAGTTCAGATTTGCTTGTTGACAAGTAGAAGGGTTCCGGAACGGAAGAATTTGTATTCAGAGCATCTGTATATCTTTGTTTTTGCTTCTTACTTAGGACAGCACCTCGAAACACAACCCCTTGATAAGAGGGCAGTTTTTTCAGCGCAGCATTTAACAATCGTTCGTAGTCAGTAGTGATGATGCCTTTATTTTGTATCAATGTTTCATTGACGGTTTCGTATCCCGAATCTGTGTAATGATAAATCAAGGCGATTTCGTAAACATTCAGTACTTCATCTTCTATTTTCAGATTTTGTACTTGTTGAAGTGCCGAAGGAAAATATTGAATTACGAAATCGGATAGTTGCATTTGAACAGTAAAACGATAAATGAAAGATTGAATAATCTTCCCCTCATCAAAATAGTAAACGATTCGGCAAAAATAAGAACTCTGAATAGAATTTATTTTGTGCTTTTTTAACACGTTTTAGCATTTAAAAATCAATTTTTTGAATAAAACGACGTTGTGAGTATAAACTTATCCACTTTCAACGCCATGAAACACACCTCTACACTCGTTTTCTTTGTATTATCCATCAGCGCCTTCGGTCAAACCGAAAAAGGCAATTCGTTTATTTCGGGGAATTTATCAACGGGATATTCATTCAATGCTTATCCAAAAGAAGCCTTGCGGAAATCCAACAATGTCTCTTTTTCTGCGGGGGTTTCGTACGGAAAGTTTGTCAAAGACCATATTGTATGGCGCACTGATTTGTACGGAGGGTTTTCCCGCTATTTTGATCGGTCCGATGCCGGTTCGCAAACCACCGGGATTCTCTACCCCTCTAACGCAGCTTTGACTTCTGTAGGGTTGTATTACTTCGGAAAAGAACGTTGGCGAGGATTTGTCGGCGGGGGAATCAACGTCAACGGGAGTTTTTATAAAACAGTAAGTAAACAAACCGGGGACAATTTCCCCTATGACTATACCCAAAAAAGATCAAATTTTGCCATAAATCCCGTTTTTGAAGTAGGTGCTTTGTATTTTTTCAACAAGCATTTGGCGTTACAACTGTCTTCTTCTGCCAATTCATTTCCCATGGCTGTTTCCGGGTTTTCTGCGGGGCTGCTTTATTGGGTGAAGCCTACTGCGTTTGAGATTGAATCGAAAGAACTGACGGCTTTACAAAAAGGACGTTGGCTGCTTGGAATGGGGTTTGCCCTCAATACTTCGCGATTTAAAAATACAAACCCCAATTATTCGTCTTCTGTTCTTGATACTGAAAATCAAGGATCGGTCAATCTTCAAATCGGAAAATTTGTGAAAGATCGAACAAGGGTCGGTGTGTATTTGGGTTACTCCACTCGTAAAGACATGGATACCTATAATAACAATCAGAAAATTGAAAATTATTCAACCAATTATAACATAGGCCTTTACTTAAAAAAATACCTTACTCCCACTCGCTTTACGCCTTATTTCGGGGCTCAATTGAATTATGGTCGATTTGAATCGAAGCAGGTTGTCAACAATGCAGCCAACGGTTCTTCACAAGGCAACAGCTACGGAATAGGGCCGAGCCTTGGATTAGCCTATCTCATCAGTAATCACTTTTTAGCGGAAGCTCAACTCGCTGAACTCAATTTAACGCATACGCCGGAATCCAAAATGTGGGGGGGCAATGTCAACGGTGGCCTTCGTCCCAATTTCAGTTTGATGTACGTATTTTAACTAAACTACGCCAGTTCCTTCAACGCTTTTACGAGCGCATCCAAATCCTCCGTGGTTGTGAACAAATGCGGGGTGACGCGCACGCCGTGGACGTTGGCGTAATCAATGGCGACGGTCCAGATGTTGTATTTGTCCATGAGGGTTTTGGCGAGTTCGGCAGGGGGAAGTTTGGTTACTCCCACATTGGCGATAGCACCGTGGCGTTTGGGGTCGGCAGGGGTGTTTACGACAATTCCCGGATGATTTCTTACCTGTGACGTCCAATAGCTTTGCAGATACCGCAGACGTGCTTCTTTCCGCTCAATGCCGATCTTTTGGTGGAATTTGATGGCATCTGCTAAGGCTAAATCCGTGTGGACGGGGTGCGTGCCCGTATGATTCAATTTACGAATATCATCGTCGGGGTAGCCCGTTTCGCCGATTAACGGCCAAATCTGCTTGATTTTGTCTTTTTTGACGTACAATAAACCCGCTCCCAGCGGACAGCCGAGCCACTTGTGCAGACTGCTGCCGTAATAATCGCAGTGCAGATCGGGAATCTTAAAGTCAAAATGACCTACAGCGTGCGCACCGTCCACCATGACTTCCACCCCTTTGGCATGGGCCATGTCCGCAATTTTTCGGACCGGTAAAATATGCCCCGTCACGTTGATGATATGACATACCATCAGCAGCCTCGTTTTGGGCGTAATGGCCTGTGCGTACAGTTCCACAATTTCCTCGTCAGACGTGGGGTGATTGGGGATGGAAATGATTCTATTGACAATTCCGTAACGACGCGCCTGCTGTTTGAACATATCGACCATGGCCCCATAATCCTGCATCGCCATGACCGCCTCATCCCCGGGTTTCCAATCCATTCCCGAAATAATAGTATCCAGTGATTCGGTCGTATTTCGGGTAATGACCACTTCCTCGTGTGACGCTCCGACCAAAGCAGCCAATTGCTTCCTCACCGCCAATTTATCCTCAAACTGCCGCGTCCGCATATAGCGGGACGAGATAGGGTTGATGTCTCGAACGTGTTGAATAAAAGCCTCCAGCACTTCGTTGGAAGCCAAGACGTAGTAGCCGTTTTCGAGATGAATAAAGTCTTTGGTAACCGTAAAGCCTTTGCCGATCTCTTTCCAAAACGATTCGTTTTGGGCCACCTGTTCGGGCGTTTGTGCGCGGACGGAAAGCAAAAGGGAGTCTAAAGGAATAGTTGGTAACGCCGCCAGCCCGGTAAGCGATTGGAGAAATTGACGTTTGTTGAGAAGCATTAGGAGAAAGGAATTGGTTGGTGAAAGAGCCGGTGGTAAAAATAGAGAAATTAACGAAGAATTTTATCAACTTACTTCCATTCACCTTACTGACTTAGACCGGAAAGTGACATAAATCTCTTTTTATACCACTAAAACAATTACTTTTGCAGAGTGAAAGCGCTTATTTCAAGATTTTTATTGGTCATCTATCTGTTTTCAGCGACTGAATTCAGTCAGTTGCTGAAAATTCCGGTACTTGTGATGCATTTTCAGGAACACCAACAAAAGAATCCTTCCATTTCGTTTTTTCAATTTCTCCATCATCATTATGTCATCAATCATGCCGATGATGGTGATACCGAGCGTGATAATCAACTTCCTTTTCAGTCGCATGATAACTGCGGTTCGTTTCAGGTACCCATTTATCTTTTTTTGACGTTTATTCCTTTAACCCCGAATGTGGTGATTCTTACCAAAGAAAAACCGTCTTTTTATTCGGATTCGCATCTTCTTTCGGCGCACTTAGATTCCATTTGGCAGCCACCCCAATTCGTTTAATGAATCACTTCTAAGCGAGCTATTGTGCTCACTTTCAATCCTTCATCGGTTTCGGTGAGGGTGTTCTGTTGTTTCATTAAATTCTATTTTTATGTTGAATTCAATCATTGAGTTTTCCGTCAGGAACAAACTCATTATCGGGCTGTTTGTCATCGCCCTCCTCGGCTACGGCACCTACGAAGTGACCAAACTGCCCATTGACGCCGTTCCCGACATCACCAACAATCAAGTTCAGGTCATTACCATTGCCCCGTCTTTTGGGGCGACCGATATTGAACGTCTCATTACGTTTCCCATTGAGCAAGCCAACAGCAACATTTCGGGAATGCACGAAATCCGAAGTTTTTCCCGATTTGGGTTATCACTCGTGACTATCGTGTTTGACGACGCTACCGATATTTATTGGGCACGCCAACAGGTAGCCGAGCGTTTGCAAAAAGTACAATCCGTTATCCCACAGGGTGTTGGTGTGCCTGAATTGGGCCCCGTTACGACGGGTTTGGGAGAAATTTATCAGTATGTAGTGCGCCCCAAAGACGGCTACGAAGGCAAGTACAACGAAACCGACCTGCGCACGATTCAGGATTGGATTGTCCGTCGGCAATTGTTGGGCGTCAAAGGCGTGGCCGAGGTCAGCAGTTTTGGCGGAAAACTCAAGCAGTATTCCATCGAAGTGGATCCCGCCAAATTACAGGCCAACAACATCACCATCAACGACGTTTTCAAAGCCCTCGAAAACAACAATCAAAACACGGGCGGCTCGTACATCGAAAAAGCTTCCACCGTTTTGTACATTCGTAGCGAAGGCTTGGTGGGTGGCATGGACGACATTAAAAACATTTCCATCAAAAGCCTCAGCGGCGGAACGCCCCTGTTCATCGGCGACGTGGCCGACGTAAAAATCGGCTTTGCCACTCGTTTTGGGGCCATGACCTACAACGACCAAGGCGAAGTGGCGGGGGCTGTGGTGATGATGCTGAAAGGGGCTAATAGCAGCGAAGTGATAAAAGTAGTAAAAGAGCGTATTGTCCAAATTCAGAAAACCCTACCCGAAGGTGTGGTCATTGAGCCGTTTTTGGATAGAACCAAAATGGTGAACAACGCCATTGGCACCGTAGAAAAAAACCTCTTGGAAGGGGCATTGATTGTCATTTTTGTATTGGTCCTGTTCTTAGGCAATTTCCGAGCGGGGCTTTTGGTGGCATCAGTGATTCCGTTGGCGATGCTGTTTGCCATTATTATGATGAATCTCTTCGGCGTCAGTGGCAATTTGATGAGCTTGGGGGCGCTGGATTTTGGGTTGATTGTGGACGGAGCCGTGATTATTGTTGAGGCTGTGATGCACCAACTGTCTCACAATAAGAAATTTAGCGGCGTTTCTCAGATTAGTCAAACTCAAATGGATGCCGAGGTAAATCAATCAGCGGGGAAGATGATGAACAGTGCCGTGTTTGGTCAAATCATTATTTTGGTGGTGTATCTGCCCATTTTTACCCTGCAAGGCATCGAAGGAAAAATGTTCAAACCCATGGCGCAGACGGTGGCGTTTGCGTTGTTGGGGGCGTTTATCCTGTCGTTGACCTACATCCCGATGATGAGTTCGGTGTTTTTGAGTAAGAAAATCAAACACGATCTCAACTTCTCGGACCGACTCATGGCCAAGGTAGAAAATGCCTATCAAAATGCACTTAACCGAGTCGTTAGTTTTCCCAAAACGGTCTTAATCGCTACCATTTCCCTTTTTGTTTTGGCTCTTTTTGTTTTCTCAACCTTGGGTGGTGAGTTCATCCCTGCCCTGGAAGAGGGCGACTTTGCAGTGGACACGCGCGTGCTGACGGGAAGTAACTTAACAACGACCATTGCCAATACTCAAAAAGCGGCCCATATTCTCAAAAGCCGATTTCCTGAAGTGGAAAAAGTGGTGACCAAAATAGGCAGCGGCGAAGTCCCAACCGACCCCATGCCGATGGAAGCCAGCGATATGATGGTGATTTTGAAGGACAAAAGCGAATGGACATCGGCAAAAACGTTTAACGAATTGGCTGAAAAAATGGGAACTGCCTTGGCCGAAATCCCCGGCGTGACGGCAGGGTTTCAATACCCGGTGCAGATGCGTTTCAACGAACTGATGACGGGCGCACGCCAAGACGTAGTTTGTAAGATTTTTGGGGAAGATTTAGACACCTTGGCGGCTTACGCCCATCAACTGGGCAGCCTCATCAACACCGTGGAAGGCGCAAAAAACTTGTACGTAGAGTCGGTATCGGGAATGCCGCAAATTATTATTCAGTACAACCGAAACGCCATTGCCCAATACAACCTCAACATTGCCGACATCAATCGGGTGGTCAATACGGCTTTTGCGGGGCAAAGCAGCGGAATGGTGTTTGAAGGTGAAAAACGCTTTGATTTGGTGGTGCGCCTCGGTGGTGAGCAAAAAAAGGACGTGACCGCCGTTCAAAACTTGCTGATTCCTACGCCGCAAGGCACGCAAATTCCGCTGTATCAATTGGCCGACGTTCAAATCAAAGAAGGCCCCAACCAAATCCAGCGCGAAGATGCCAAGCGTAGAATTGTGGTGGGTTTCAATGTTCGCGGCCGCGACGTACAAACCATTGTCACCGAGTTGCAAGCCAAAGTTGAGAAGCAAATTCGCTTTCCGGCGGGCTATTACGTGACCTACGGCGGGGCATTTGAAAACCTCAACGCGGCCAAAGCCCGCCTGATGATTGCCGTACCTGTGTCATTGATTCTGATTTTTTTATTATTGTTTTTTGCCTTCAATTCGGTCAAACAGGGTCTGCTGATTTATTCGGCCATTCCGCTGTCGGCCATTGGTGGCATTTTGTTTTTGGCCATGCGCGGAATGCCGTTCAGCATCAGCGCAGGGGTAGGTTTTATTGCTTTGTTTGGCGTGGCGGTCTTGAACGGCATTGTGCTGATTGCAGAATTTAATCGTCTCAAAGCGAGTGGGTTAAATGATACAAAAAGCATTGTTCTGAACGGCACCAAAGTGCGCCTCCGTCCCGTTTTGATGACGGCTTTTGTGGCTTCGCTGGGCTTTTTGCCGATGGCTGTCAGCAACGGCGCAGGAGCTGAAGTACAACGTCCGTTGGCGACGGTCGTGATCGGCGGTCTGCTCATTGCTACGTTTCTGACCTTGTTTGTGCTGCCTGTTTTGTACATGGTTTTTGAGAAAGTCAGTATTAAACCCATCAAAAAAACTACTGCGGTTATTCTTTTATTGTTAGGTTTTTGGGGAAACAACGTTCATGCTCAAATGCCGATCACCTTGCAGGCAGCTATGGATACAGCCCTGAAAAACAACCTGTTGGTAAAAAATGAAAAACTGATTTCGACCTACCAACAGGCATTGCTGAAAACGGCTAAGAATCTGCCGCAGGCCGGTGCCACTGCCGAAATCGGGCAAATCAACAGCGCGTATGTGGATTCAAAAATCGGCATTGGGCAGGCCTTCAGTTTTCCAAAAGTTTATAACTCTCAAAAAAATCTGTTGAACGAAGAATGGAAACGAAGCCTTTTGGCGGTCAACGTACGGGAAATATTATTGAAAAAACAGGTGACGCAGGTCTTTTACAACCTGCTTTATTTACAGCAAAAGCGGCAACTGCTGCAATTTGCCGACACGCTTTACACCGATTTTTTCAAAAGAGCCGAGTTGCGTTTGTCAAAAGGCGAAAGTAACGTGCTGGAAAAAGCCACCGCCGAAACCCAATTGGGACAAATCACGACGCAACTCAACCAACTTTTGCAGGATATTGACATGATGCAGTTGCAGTTTCAGTTGTTGCTCAATACGTCCACCACTTTTAGCCCTTCTGCCAATAACTTCAAACTCGCCCGAACGGCCACTGAATTTTCATTAAACGAGCATCCGTTTCTGCAATTGCTAAAACAACAACAAGTGATCGCCGCCGCTAATGTGGAGGTGGAAAAAGCCCGACTACTGCCCAATCTTTCGGTGATGTACAACAACGGCAGTATTCGGGGTGTGGGGGCTGATAATAAAACCTATTCGGGCTTTCACCGATTTCAGTCAGTGCAGTTGGGGGTGGGGATTCCTATTTTTACAGCGGCCCAAAAAGCCCAAATCACCGGTGCCAAAGTGCTGCAACTCGTGGCCGAAAGCAATTATTCGGTGGGTTTGCAATCGTTGGATACTGAGTACAAAACAGCTCAAAATCAGTACGATAAATTCGCCCAAACGGTCGCGTATTTTGAAAATACGGCCCTGGCCAACGCCCGTTTGATTACGATTACTGCCAACCAACAGTTGTTTGCGGGAAACATCAATTACCTCGAATGGGTACAATTGGTGAACCAAGCTACCACCGTGAGAAACGACTACGTAGAAGCCGTTCGGAATCTGAATGAGGCCGTTATTCAACTCAATTATTTTAACAACAAATAGACAATCACCATGAAAAATACACTCATATTCATCGCATTTCTTGGATTATTGACCGCCTGCGGCAGCAAAACGACTGAAGAACAAACGGCAGCGACGCCAACCAACGAAAACACCATCCAACTCACCGAAACTCAAATCAAAAATGCGGGAATTGTAACGGGAAGTCTTGAACAAAAGCAAATTTCGTCGGTCTTAAAAGTCAACGGGAAGATAGAGGTCCCGCCCCAAAATGTAGTTTCCATCAGCGTACCGATGGGCGGTTATTTGAAAAATACGGATTTGTTGGTGGGCATGAACGTGCGCAAGGGGCAATTGTTGGCCGTGATGGAAGACCAGCAGTACATTCAGTTGCAGCAAGATTACCTGACGGCCAAATCCAAGATCAATTTTCTCGAAAACGAGTACCTGCGCCAAAAAGACCTCAACCAAAGCAAAGCCAGCAGTGATAAGGTTTATCAGCAATCGGAAGCTGAATTCCGAGGGCAGCGGGTTTTGTTGAGTGCTTTGGCCGAAAAATTAAAATTGGCAGGGATTAATCCCGATAAATTGAGTGAAAACAGCATTTCTCGCACTGTAAACATTTATTCGCCCATCAGCGGTTACGTGTCCAAAATCAACAGCAACATCGGTAAGTACGTCTCACCGACCGAAGTGATGTTTGAACTCATCAATCCGACCGATATTCACTTGGCATTGAAGGTGTTTGAAAAAGACGTAGATAAGCTCTTCATCGGTCAGAAAATCATGACGTTTACCAACAACCGTCCCGATAAAAAATACGTTTCCGAAATCATTATGATTGGAAAAGACCTTACTGCCGACCGCGTGAGCGAAGTGCAATGCCATTTCAAAAACTACGACAAAGCCCTCATTCCCGGTACGTACATGAACGCCGAAGTAGAAATCAAAAACAGCAGTGCCTATGTACTGCCCGAAGACGCCATTGTGCGCTTTGAAGGCAAACACTACGCTTTTTTCCAAAAGGCTGCGAATGAATTTGAGATGAAAGAAGTAAAAATCGGGAACACCGAAAATGGATTTACAGAACTGCTTATACCCGAAAAACCCAATCACGCTTTCGTCATTAAAGGCGCTTATACCTTGCTGATGAGCCTGAAAAATAAGTCGGAAGAGTAGGGAAGAAAGTCGTTGTTTTTGTTAGTGACTTTGTACGTTATGAATCTAAAAGAGAGATAAAGCAGAATAAAGCTATACTATTCCGCTTTATCCCTCTATATTTGGGTAGATAAAGCGGAATATACTATGGAAATCATCGTTGGCCGACAAAAACAAATCAATCAACTGGAAGAGGCATTTGCTTCAAATAAACCGGAAATGCTGGCAGTGATTGGCCGAAGAAGGGTTGGTAAAACCTTTTTAATCAGGAATGTTTACGAGAAAAGATTGTCTTTTGAATTAACGGGAGTTCAGTACGCTACCCAAAAAGAACAGTTGCAGATTTTTTCAGTAGAACTTAGCAAGTATTTTCCGGCTTACCCGCTCCCCAAAAAGCCTGAATCTTGGTTAGAGGCGTTCTTTATGCTTAGTCAAGCAATTGAAAAACAGGAACTTAAAAAAAAGACGGTGGTTTTTTTTGATGAGTTACCTTGGTTGGGCACCAAACGTTCGGATTTTTTGAAAGGGTTGAGTTGGTTTTGGAACAGTTGGGCTACCAGGCAAAAAATCGTCGTTGTCATTTGTGGTTCGGCCGCCTCATGGATGATAGGGAAGGTCATTAACGACCGAGGCGGGCTCCATAATCGAGTGACGAAGCTGATTTATCTATATCCTTTTACTTTGGCCGAAACAGAGGCGTTTTTAGTTTCACGGAATGTCAAATTGAGTCGTTACCAAATCGTTCAGATTTATATGGCAATGGGCGGAATCCCGATGTATTTAGATCAGGTTAAAGCAGGGCTTTCGGCAGTGCAGAATATCCAAAAAATATGTTTTGAACCTGACGGATACTTAAGAAAAGAATTTGACAGGCTATTTGCCTCACTTTTTGATAATTATCAAAATCATATGGAAATCATTCGGGCGTTGGCCAACCGTAAAATAGGGTTGACCAGAAACCAACTGATCGAAGCCACTAAATTTACCAATGGGGGGATGCTCAGTGCCTTATTGGAAGACTTATCGCAGTCGGGCTTCATTGGCGTTTATAGCAGTCACGGCAAAAAAAAGAGAGAGAGTTTATACAGAATTACGGATTCTTACTCCCTGTTTTACCTCAATTTTTTGGAGGCCGTCGGCGAAAATACCAACGCAGATTTCAATCGTCTCAGCGAATTACCCAAGTGGAAAGCCTGGAGTGGCTATGCTTATGAAAATGTTTGCCTGTATCATATTGATCAGATTCGCGAATCACTGAGTATAAGAGGGGTCTATTCTACGGTTTCTTCTTTTTTTGCTTTGCCCAAAGATGGCCTGCCGGGTGCACAGATAGATTTGGTTATTGACAGAAACGATAACTCCATCAATATTTGCGAGATAAAATTCTGCGAAGAAGAGTATACGGTCACCAAAAAAGATATTGAAAATATAGGGTTAAAAAAACAGGTTTTTCGGTATCATACCAAAACAAAAAAGCATTTATTTACCACCTTAATTACTACTTTCGGAGCCATAAACAATGCCCATAAAATCAATAACATTGACCAGGTAATCACTTTGGAAGGCTTGTTTCGCTAAAAAGCGATTCTATTCTACTTTCGTACTGTCGTCCGGGACAAAGTCCAGCACAATGGAATTCATACAATACCGCTTATGTGTAGGTGCGGGACCGTCGTCAAACAAGTGACCCAAATGCGCTTGGCAACGCCCGCACATGACTTCGATACGATTCATACCGAAAGAACGATCCGGGGCATAGATGACACTGTTGGGGCGCATCGTCTCAAAAAAGCTGGGCCATCCGCAGGTACTCGCAAACTTAGCCCCCGACCGAAACAGCGCATTGCCGCAGGCAGCACAATAGTAGGTGCCGATACCCGTATAGTTCCAATACTTACCCGTAAAGGCCATTTCGGTGCCTTTTTTACGGGCCACTTGGTAAATGCTGTCAGGAAGGACTTTCTTCCATTCGGCATCGGATACGTTCAATGGGGTTGTATCGGTTCTTGAATAATAGGGATTGGTCGTTTTCATGGTATCAGCAGAATCAGTGGAAGCGGATGAACGATGCTGACAACTCAGCAGTCCCAAACCCGCCAAACTTAAGAAAAATAAGAGTCGTTTCATGGCATTGATTTTCTTACAAAACGCAGAAAACACCGATAAAATTCTCCAGTTTGCGTTTGTAACGCATCCTCTTTATATATTCCCCTTCCGCATTTCCTTCAGGGCATAATCGGCCGCGCGCGCCGTCAGGGCCATATAAGTCAATGACGGATTTTGGGTGGACGTGGAAGTCATGCAACCGCCGTCGGTGACAAACACATTGTTGCAGGCGTGCATTTGGTTCCATTGATTCAACATCGACGTTTTAGGGTCTTTACCCATCCGGATACCGCCCATTTCGTGATTTTCGTTGCCCGGCACGCGCTTGGTATCAGCAGTTTTGATATGGCTAAAACCTGCTTTGGAAAACATTTCCGTAAACTGTTCGTAAAAATCCTTCACCATTTTCAGGTCGTTATCATCGAAATCTATCGACATCCGCAGTTGCGGAATCCCCCAATCATCTTTCAGATTCGGGTCAAGGCGTACATGATTGCTTTCTTTGGTTAACACTTCGCCCATCATATTGGCACCGATGCTCCAACCTTCTTCCGAAGTTTTGGCCAATTGATTTTTAAGGTCTTCTCCCAAAAAACCGTCGGTTGGAACACCCATTTTAGAAGAACCGATAGAGGCCGCATAACCGCGCAGAAAATCCACTTTATCCTGTTGAAATACATTGCGAAAGCGAGGTAAGTAGCTGCCGTTGGGACGCTTGCCTTCGGTGGTGGAATCGTGGAAACCGTCAAATTCGGCCGAAACCCGACCCCGATAATTATGGAATCCGATGTATTTTCCCAAAACACCGCTGTCGTTGCCGAAGCCGTTGGGAAAACGATGGGAAACGGAATTCAATAAAATCAAATTGGAATTGAGCGCCGAAGCATTCAGGAAGATGATTTTGGCGTAGTATTCCGTCATTTCTTTCGTGTTGGCATCTACCACACGTACTCCCGTTGCCCGTTTTTTCTGCTCATCATAGATAATCGAATGTACCACCGAATGCGTTTTCAGGGTCATTTTGCCCGTTTTTTCGGCCCAGGGCAATGTAGAGGCGTTGGTACTGAAATAGCCGCCGTACGGACAACCGCGTTCACAAAGCGTCCGGTGTTGGCATTTGGCCCGTCCCTGTTGGTAGTGAATCGGTTTGGGTTCCGAGAGATTAGCGGTACGTCCGATAATGATGTGCCGGTCTTTGTAATTTTTAGCCACCTGCTGACTGAAGTGTTTTTCGACACAACTCATTTCGTGCGGCGGCAAAAACTCTCCGTCAGGTAAATTAGGCAAACCGTCTTTGTTGCCCGAAATTCCTGCAAATTTTTCCACGTAACTATACCAAGGCGCAATGTCTTTGTAGCGAATAGGCCAATCGACCGCGAAACCGTCGCGGACCGGGCCTTCAAAATCAAAGTCTGACCAACGTTGGGTTTGACGCGCCCACAACAGCGAGCGACCGCCCACCTGATAGCCGCGCATCCACGAAAAAGGCTTTTCCTGTACAAACGGGTGTTCAAAATCTTTAACGACAAAGTGAAGCGTTGGCTCTTTGAAAATATAGTGCCCGCTCGAAGCAGGACTTTTTTGTTTCAATTCCAGCGGAACTTCCCCCAAATGCGGAAACTCCCACGGATTTTTCATTGCTGTCGGATAATCCGTTACGTGTTTTACGTCGCGCCCGCGCTCCAACACCAACGTGCGTAATCCTTTACCGGTCAGTTCTTTGGCGGCCCATCCGCCGCTGATTCCCGTGCCAATCACGATGGCATCAAACGTGCGTTCTTTGACGGAATCTATGTTTAGAAATGACATTCTGCTGATTTATAAGGGTGAATTTTTATGGACTACAAACTCTTCGCCTTCAACTGCTTTACGGCATAATCGGCCGCTCTTGCCGTAATCGCCATAAACGTCAGTGACGGATTTTGAGTGGAAGTAGAAGTCATGCAGGCACCGTCGGTGACAAAGACGTTTTTGCAGTGATGCAATTGATTCCACTTGTTCAGTTGTGATGTTTTGGGGTCTTTTCCCATGCGTACACCGCCCATTTCGTGGATGTCCAGTCCCGGGGCTTTGTTGGGCACGTCGTTGGTTCTGATGTTGGTAAAACCCGCTTTGGTCAACATTTCGGTCATTTGCTCGTGAAAATCATTGACCATTTTATTGTCGTTTTCATCATAAGCCACCGATACTTTCAGCAACGGTATCCCCCAGGCATCGGTCAGGTTCCTGTCAAGGGTCACATAGTTGCTTTCTTTAGGAATGGTTTCGCCCATCATCCAAGAGCCTACCCGCCAATTGCCGTATTTGGTTGTTGCCAAATTCTTCTTGAGTTCTTCCCCTAAACCGGTCGCATCAGGATACATGGCTCGTTCACCCGAGAACCCGGCGGCATAGCCCCGCAGAAAATCCACTTTATCTTGTTGAAATACATTCCTGAAACGCGGAATATAGCTGCTGCCCGGGCGTTTTCCGGCTTGGGTAGTATCCAAAAGACCTTCATATTCCCCGTAAATCGTCGTACGGAAATTATGAAAGGCCACATATTTACCCAGAAGTCCGTTATCATTGCTCAACCCGTTGGGAAAACGATTGGACTTGGAATTCAATAAAATCAAATTGGTATTCAGCGCGGATGCGTTCAGGAAAATGATTTTAGCGTAGTAATCAATGGCTTCTTTGGTATGAGCATCCATGACTCGTACCCCGGAGGCTTTTCCGGATTTTTCGTCATAAATCACCGAATGCACCACCGAATCAGGCCGCAGGGTCATATTGCCGGTTCGTGCCGCCCAAGGCAGCGTGGAAGCATTGCTGCTGAAATAGCCCCCGTACGGACAACCGCGCACGCACAGGTCGCGCTGCTGACATTGAGCTCTTCCCTGCTGATAATGAATGGGCTTGGGTTTGGTCAAATGCGCACACCGACTGACAATCACCGGGCGAGCCCCTTTGTAGTGCTGTGCCATTTGTTGGCTGAAATGCTTTTCAACGCAGGATTGCTCAAACGGCGGCAGAAACTCACCGTCGGGCAATTGGGCCAAACCGTCTTTGTTGCCTGAAATTCCCGCAAATGTTTCGACATGACTGTACCAAGGGGCCAATTCTTCATAACGAATAGGCCATTCTACCGCAAATCCGTCGCGGGCCGGGCCTTCAAAATCGTACTTAGACCAACGTTGCGTCCCCCGCGCCCACATCAGCGATTTTCCTCCTACGTGATAGCCCCGAATCCAGTCAAACGGTTTTTCCTGTACGTACGGATGTTCGTTATCTTTTACAAAAAAATGCGCAGAATCTTCCTTGAAGGCATAGCAACGACTCGCAATCGGATTGGCGTCTTTGAGTTCTTTAGGTAATTGTCCCAAATGCGGAAATTCCCACGGATTCATGAGCGTAGTGGGGTAGTCCGTCACGTGTTTCACGTCCCGTCCGCGTTCCAAAACGAGGGTTTTGAGGCCTTTGTCGCAGAGTTCTTTCGCCGCCCAGCCCCCGCTGATACCCGATCCTACCACAATGGCATCGAACGTGCGGTCTTTTACGGAGTCTATATTAAAGTATGACATAGCTGCTTGTCAATGATCCGGTGTAATTGTTCATTTCTTTATAAAACGAACATCTATGTGTGAATTACTGTGTAAGGACAAATTTTTAAAAAATACGGCAGTAGTTTCGGTAATCGTCCGCTATGATTGGCGTTTACTTTTGACCGCCGTCAATTCATTGATTTTTTTGCCCCCCTCACTTTATACCAATCAGTGAGGGGATGATCTTCGAGACAATACTCTAACAAGTGCCGAATCCGTACGTTTTTCAGTCGAGCAGCTACTCCGGTGCAGTTTACCTACAACTCCCACTACAGGAGTTTTTGCCTCTCGGCCAAGGCAGTCTTCAATCAGTCGGCTTTCTTTTTGTGCCGGTAGGTAAAATCGACAAACGATGTCTAACGCCTTGAAGTATACTTTTTTGAAAAAATCATAAAATTGGGAAAAAACAAGCGATTTTTCGGAGTACATTCAATAAGGGTTTACAAAGTACCCGGTTATGTTTCGAGGAAGTTCGGGGGTATGTCGGAGCAACGATAGAGATGCTCTGTAAAATCAGCAATCAGCTGAAAGTATTTCGATTTTATTTCTAAATGCGAGGCAATTCTATCGTCTGTTTGAAAAAAATCATTGACCCATCTATTATTAAAGCGCGGGACAGTGTTTGGGTGATAAATACCGGTGTGGTTAGCCAACATCGTGAAAAACGCAGTCATATCAGCTTCATTCGTGTTGCCTAAGGCAGTTGTCAACCATTTTTTTGAAAAGGTAAGAGCGGCAAATCGAGCGGTTTTATCCTTAGGCCATTCGGTATCAATGCATTGCTCATTACCGAAAAAAAGCAGGGCATCGGTTAGTTTTTCAGAAACCTTACCCTTTTCATGAGCCGACGTATAATGAGCCGGCTTTCCCTCAGATTTAACCAGCAGTATAGTCAAATAATCCGTTACTCCTTGTTTATGGGTAAGCAGGGGATGGTGCCAATACACTTCTCCTGTAAATAGCCAAGCTTCTTTTTCCAATTCAGTACAATGCAGAAAAATGTGATGGTCGCCAACCGTGTGGGAAAGGTAATTCGCAGAGGTACTTCTTATTTCCAATCGATTGGCAAGGCGATATATCCAATACTTTGAAGGCTTTAATACCAATTCTGTCATCATAAGTACGAGGAACGTTTATTTTAATAATATTTACCACCGACTAAGCACTTGACAATCAATGCATTAGAAACACAATTGCTTGCCAAAATATTGTTAATTAAATAGTTCTTGTTACAGGTTGGCTTGTCAACAACTATTTATCTTATAAAGATAAGTGATTTAGTGGATTTTATCGGAACCCGCGACGGCGAAACCTGCCCGTACGGTACCGTACCCCGGTTAAATCTGCTTAATTATTTAAGCTTAAAACAGACACTGTTGCAAATAAAATTAACATATAGCAAGTGAATAAAAAAATAAACTTTAAAGTTATAATTTTGAAGTTTATTTTTTGACAACTATTTGATTTATAAGCAATTGTAATAGATTCACTATTTTAGAATATTTTCTTTAAAAATAGTGCCTGCAATTTTTTATTTTGTTAAAATACCAAGGTAAGTACTCAAACAAACAGCCGGAACGGAAATCGTTCCGGCTGTTTGTTTGAGTATCAGAAAAATTGATTGGCTGTTGCTTTTTGAAACTCTTTATCGTATTTGGTCTAAACGGGATTCTCGGTCTTACCTCCAAGTAATTCTTTCTAAGTACCCAATCACAAATACTTTATGTTATTCGTTATCTGTTATCCGTTATTAGTGTATTGATAATCAACTGATTGAGTATAGACAGATAACTAATTTCAGATAACTACTTATTTTAAATACTGTTGTTTGATGTTATCGGGGAGAGTGGTTTTCCGATATAAAATCCGGAGGTACTTCGTGGATTCACCCACTGCTAAAGCCTGTTTATAAGCCGGGTCAATGGCCATAACGTTGTAGCCTGTATCAAAAGGGCCGAAAAAAGAAGATTTCTATTGTGCTTCTTCGGGGTCTGTTACGGGTTTGATTTTACCGATACTTTTTCCCATTTTTCTTTCCCCTTTAATATCCGCTCGAATATCTGCATTGTCTTTTAAGGAATAAGCAGCCGTTACGTTGTCGGGGTGTTTTTCCCGTTTATAATCCAAACGGGCAATTTCGTACCCTTTACACAACTACTTTTAAAGTCGACGGAGTTGACCCGAAGGGTGTACGAATAAATGCAGATCTTTACTGCACATGTAGTCGAAAAAAGTCCCTCTCCTTGCAGGAGAGGGATTTAGGGCGACCCGCGTAGGGTGAGGTGATACCTGCAAAGTTTCGTATACCCGACCCGAACCGCGCCTTTGGGCAGGGGTTCGGAAAGAAGTAAGCGCGATGACAATCGCCGCTGCAACGGGAATAACCCATGCTGTTGTCATTAATTTACCGGTTTTCGTACATTTTATTTTTTAAGAAAACCGGTAAAAACAGCGCCCGCGGGAAGTTAATCTTTTTCTAACGTGATCATGGGTAAATCATTCCTCGACCATTCGCTCCATGAACCCACGTATAATTTGGGAATTTCCATATCGGCGTAGTCCATGGCCAATAGGGTATGACAGGCCGTTACGCCTGAGCCGCAATGGACAATGACCTGTTCGGGTGCCCGGCCGTTGAGTGCTTCCGTGTATTTTTCCCGAAGGTCGGCCGGAGATTTGTAAAATCCGTCCGCATCAAGATTGGTAGCAAAGGGAATATTTGTAGCCCCCGGAATGTGTCCGGCAATCAAATCAATCGGTTCGGTTTTTCCGTCAAAACGATCTTTGTCGCGCACATCAATGACCAAAAATGCCTCATCTTCTGCCACGGTTTTTACTTCTTCGATGTCAGCCATTGGCAATACCCATTGGAGAGTTTCATAAAAAGTATCGGCGGCAGCGGGTACTTCTTCTTGCGAACTGACAGGAAACCCGGCCTTTTCGGCAGCATCCATCCCTCCATCCAATACCTGCACTTTGGCATGACCGATTGCTTTCAGCATCCACCAAAAGCGAGCAGCGGCGTTGGCTCCGTTTTTATCGTCATAAATGACAACGTGGCTATCCGGACCAATACCGAGTTGTTTCAGCACCTCCGCAAATTGGGCCGGTTCCGGCAGCGGGTGCCGACCTCCATTGGCGGCATTGGCGGGCACATTGGCCAATTGGGTTTCCAAATCAGCCCGCAGCGCTCCCGCCAAATGCTTGGCGGCATACTTTTCTTTTACCCCCGGTCCGGCCGACGCATCGACAATTACTAAGGGCTGCATTTCGGCAAGAAATACCAGTTCTTGTGGTTTAATAATGGGTGACAGTTTTTGTGGCATACGACAAGATTGTTGGGATTTGTTTGTATGCGCAAGTTAGCCGGGACCGGCCGAATTACAAAGCCCTTCAAAAAGCTTTTGTCTCTCACCCCAACGGAAGGCTAAGCAATGAGATATGTGCTGTTTCCCTTACCTATGAAAAAAGCAGACAGGTATAGAAAGTATCTACTTTTATTTACCGGCAGGAAGATAAAAGAAAATCATGGTAGTTTCTTGCTATGGGGGCAATGAAGGGGATACCTCCCTTCATTGCCCCTCTGTTTACTGTTTTGGCCGGACCTTGTAAGCGTTTTTTGGGTTGTCTTGCTCAAATGTTCGGTCAGTTGATCCTGATCTCGGCGTTCAATTCAGCGCTCTTTTGCTTGAGCAACCGTTGTTTTGCCTCAAAAAAGTCGCGTTGGAGTTGCTTGATACGCGCCTCTCGCATTTTGATGTCTTCTTCGTTTTGACTTTTTTCAATCCGACTTTCATGAAACCGCACCTTGATCTGTACCATCTGCGCCAGAATGGCAATGGCTTCCGACGACGAAAAATGTCCTTTTAAAATTTGAATATCCATAGATGATGAATGTTATTGTCCTTGACCCAAAGAAAAGGCAGGAGTGCCGTCAAAAGCGTATAGATTCTCGGTTTTGATAACGTCAATGGTATGGGCATTGGCTGAGCTCAACAGGGTAACGATTTCCTTCTTATCCATCGTTTTACCGGTAGCAGGTTTAAACCGACAACGCCAATGATCGGTGCAGAAGGTTTCGGGGAATCCTTCCGGCCAAACTTTAATACCTCGGTTGGTGATCATACTGAGTTCAGCGCCGGACGTATTCAGCTTTTTCACCATTTCGGCAAGTTCATCCGCGCCGGTTCCGCCCCAATGCACAAACAGGTCTACCCCCAGCAGTTCTTTTGTTTTCGGGGTTTTGCGTTGATACTTAGGAAGGTGGAAGGCCGTACCCGCAGCGTAGCTGACGGCATTGAGTTGCGACGGTTGTTTACCTAAATTTTTGATCACTGCTTCGGCAAACTCTTTGGTCCCGACTTTCTGTTTGCTGATACCTTCTTTGTAAATGTCGTAAGTATGGATTCCGTCTTCCATGGTTTTGAGCCACGCATTTTGTACTTTTTCGGCTACGTCGGTTTGTCCGATATGATTCAGCATCAGTACGGCTCCCTGCAATAACCCTGACGGATTGGCCATATTCAGACCGGCTCTGCGGGGGGCAGAACCATGAATCGCCTCAAACATGGCGCATTCTTCGCCGATATTGGCCGAACCGGCCAAACCCACCGAACCGGCAATTTGAGCCGCCACGTCACTCAAGACATCCCCGTATAAGTTCGGCATAACGATCACGTCAAATGCTTCGGGAGTATCTGCCATTTTGGCCGCGCCGATGTCGATGATCCAATGCTCATTTTCGATCATTGGGTATTCTTTTGCGATCTCATCAAACACTTGGTGAAACAACCCGTCGGTTTGTTTCATGATATTGTCTTTGGTAAAACACGTTACCTTCTTTCTTCCGTAGTTTTTGGCGTACTCAAAGGCATAGCGAATGATTTTCTCACAACCCGGCCGACTGATCAGCTTCAGGCATTGGATGACTTCATCGGTCTGTTGGTGCTCAATACCCGCGTATAAATCCTCTTCATTTTCCCGAATAATGACGGTGTCCATGTCGGGGTGCTTGGTTTTGACAAAAGGATGCAGACTGACGCACGGACGGATATTAGCATAAAGGCCTAAAAACTTTCGTGTTGTCACGTTCAGACTTTTATAGCCACCGCCTTGTGGGGTAGTAATGGGTGCTTTTAAAAATACTTTGTTGCGACGAATAATCTCCCACGATTCTTTCGCGATTCCCGACGTATTACCGGACAGATAGACTTTTTCGCCTACCTCAATTTCATCCGTTTCAATTTGAGCGCCTGCGGCTTTGATAATGGCAAGAGTGGCCTCCATGATTTCAGGGCCGATGCCGTCGCCCTTTGCTACCGTAATTCTTTTCATGAACACAATTGGTTTGTTTGACGGTGCAAAGGTCTGTAGTTACATTTATAAATTTTTATTTAACTTTACAATAGTAATCATAATTTTTTTTTATGAACTATACCCTTAATCAGTTGCGAGTCTTTCTGAAAGTAGCCCAAACGGGCAGCATTACAAAAGCAGCCGAAGAGCTTCACCTGACCCAACCGGCGGTATCTATCCAACTCAAAAACTTTACGGATCAATTTGATATTCCTTTGATGGAGGTCATTCGAAAGAAGATCTATATCACGGATTTCGGGAAAGAAATTGCCGAAGCTGCCGATAAAATATTGAACGAGGTCTATGCCATCAATTACAAAATGCACGCTCACAAAGGGCATCTTACCGGCAAGCTTAAACTTTCGGTCGTGTCCACAGGGAAATACATTGCCCCCTATTTTATCGCCGATTTCATGAAGCAACACCCCGGTGTAGAACTGCAAATGGACGTTACGAACAAAGCGCAAGTCGTAAGCAGTTTGGAAAAAAATGAAGTGGATTTTTCGTTGGTCAGTGTATTGCCCGAAAATTTAGCCCTCGAAAAAATAGAATTGATGCCCAACAAACTGTTTGTGGTGGGCAACTCGGACGTTCAATATGAAGGCACCTTGTACGATAAAACCATTTTTGAGCGTATTCCTCTGATTTATCGCGAGGCCGGCTCGGGAACGAGGCAGGTGATGGAAAAATATATTCTTCAAAATAATCTTCCGGTCCGAAAGAAGATGGAATTGACCTCTAACGAAGCCGTTAAGCAAGCCGTCATGGCAGGGCTTGGCTATTCGATCATGCCCTTGATCGGTATCCGAAATGAGTTGCTTCAGCGACAGTTGCAAATCATTCCCGTAGAGGGCTTTCCCATTACGTCTATGTGGACTCTGATTTGGCTAAAAGGTAAAAAAAATTCGCCCGTCGCACAGGCCTATTTAAATTACCTGAAAACGGAAAAACAAAATATCATTCAGCAGAAATTTGCTTGGTTGGAGACAGGATAAAATAGAAGCTGACCGTTTACTGATACCCTCGCGAATCAGTATGGCTCTTTTTTTTCATTTATCATTGACTTGATACATTCAACAATGACAGAGGATTACAAGACACTTTGTCCAACGGATACCACCACAGACGCGTCTGTACAGGATAAATCTGCAGCAGCGACCCGTTCGGTAAATCAAGGGTTAGGAAAGTAAACGCCTTTAACTCAGATAGCCTTTTATTTTTAAACTTCCCAGCAAACTTTTCAGAGAAGGTGCATTGGCGGCCAAATCGCTCAGGTTAGGATTTTCGATACCCCAATTGAGTTCGAGGTCAGGGTCGTCCCAGCGGCAGCGCCAATTGTCATCGGCTCCGTAGTCGGGGTAGGCTTCTGAGACTGACTGAACGTGGATAGAAGGAGTGAAGAAATACCAGCCGTGCAGCATTCCGACCGGAAAAACCAACGCGGCCGGGTCGTCGCCGTACAGCTCAAACAACGCCGATTGGTGTTGCGTCGGCGAACCGGGGCGCAGGTCTCGCAGTCCCAGCAGACAATGCCCTTCAATCAGGCAAAAATACTCGTCGTGGCGTATGTGAAAGTGCATACCGCGAAACACGTTAGCTTCTGACTTCACCGCGCTCCATTGTACCGGTTTGAGCACCGTTCCCCAATAGTCCTGAAAGATTTCGGTAAATGAACCGCGGTGGTCTTTATGTTCATCTAATGAGACCAAGCGTACTTGGTGCAACTGTACACCGTCTATTTGGGCAGATTTTACGATTTGTTCGGTAGTCATGATACTTGTTCCTTAGTTGCTCAAATTTATCAGACCGAATATTGAAAAAAACTGAGGTGCGTCATGTTATCTGAGAAGTTTCCTTTTTGTTCGGAAAGCGGGTCTCTTTCTTTGATAATCACAGTAAAAATCAGGCCCGTCCGGGCTTTTGTGAGCATCAAATCCTTACCTTGTTATGTCTGCCTCCCTGAATCGTCGTCAGTTCTTAAAACAAAGCAGCTTGGCCGCGGCCGGGTTTACCTTGCTCTCCGGGTATACGCGTAAAGCAGCCCCGAGCGACCGTTTACGCATAGCGCATATCGGCTTGGGTGGCATGGGTACGCAACACCTAAAATGGTTTGCCCAATTGCCCGAGGTAGAAGTGGCTGCGCTCTGCGACGTGGACGAAACCCATTTAGCCGCCGCCAAAAAAACGCTTTTGGACTTGCAACCCCAATCGCAGGTCCAAACTTACGGCGACTTTCGTCGGATTTTAGAGCGCAATGACATTGACGCCGTTACCTGTGCCACTCCCGACCATTGGCACGCTCAGGTAGCGATACTGGCCTTTGAGGCCGGCAAAGACGTTTACGGCGAGAAACCGCTGTCTTTCAACGTACGCGAGGGGCAAAAAATGCTCAAATCACTCAAACGACACAATCGGATTTTTCAGTTGGGCACGCAAATCCACGCCGGCGACAACTATCACCGAGTGGCCGAATTGATTCAAGCGGGGGTGATCGGCAAAGTACATACCGTTCGGCTTTGGAAAACGGGAGCTCCGCCGGTGCTGCCAACGGCCACCTACCAAGACCCGCCTCCTACCCTCAATTGGGATTTTTGGTTAGGACCTGCCCCGTATTCCAAATATGCGCCCGAACGCTGCCATTTCAACTATCGCTATTTTTTGGATTATTCGGGCGGCGTCTTTCAGGATTTTTGGTGCCACATTGCCGACGTTGTTTGGTGGTCGATCCGGCCACAAAACCTACAAACCGTCAATGCCCGCGGTGAGGTAGGAGAAGGCATTGCCGATACTCCCAAATGGATGGAGGCAGATTATCAATTTGAAGGTCTGAAAATACACTGGACTTCTACGCCTCCCAACGTTCCCGGGGCTGCCGGCAGAGGCATCGGCGCTTATTTTGAAGGCGATAAAGGAGCCCTGCTCTGCGATTACAATTCGCGCGAAATTACCATAGACGGATTGATGCGTACCGATATTGAGACAGTGCCGCAAAGCATCGTGCGCTCGCCCGGTCACCAACAGAACTTTGTTAACGCCGTCAAATCCCGTACGCAGCCCGAATCCAATTTGGAATACGCCCGGGCCATGACCCTACCGATGCACTTGGGCCTGATCTCCTACCGCTTAGGGCGTGAATTGCAATGGAATGCCAAAAAAGAGAAATTTCGACGGGACAATGAAGCCAATGCGCTGCTTTTCAGAGAATACCGCTCGGGTTGGGATTGGATATAAAAAGTACCTGTTCTGTTTCGCTTTAGGCTGTAAGCCTTTTCAGTATTGATATAGTTCTAAGAAAGCAATAAAGACCCGGAAAACTATTGAAAAGCCTATGGCCTGTCGCTTACGGCTTATAACGCAATCATGATGAAGAAATATTTCTTTCTATTCCTGTGTGGCCCTATGCTTTGTGTTAAAGCCAAGGCACAAAAAAGTCTTTTCAACGGGAAAGACCTGACCGGTTGGCACATAGATATACCCGCCATAGACAAAGACCCCAACGCCCGAAACCCTTTTATTGTTCGAAACGGACTATTGGTCAGTTTGGGAGAACCTCAAGGGCATTTGATTACCGATGCCGATTATCAAAACTACCGAATCGAAGTACAGTACCGTTTTGCGGGTAAACCCGGCAATTGCGGTTTGTTGTTGCATGCTTCTGCGCCGCGGGCGCTGTACGGAATGTTTCCCAAATCCATTGAATCGCAAATGATGCACGGCAATGCGGGCGATTTTTGGTGCATTGTGGAAAATATCGAAGTGGAAGATATGGAAAAAAGACGCGGTCCGAAAGAAAATTGGGGCACCGTGGACGGAAAAGAACGCCGCATAAAGAACCTGACCGACAACTCTGAAAAACCGTTGGGCGAATGGAATACCATGATCGTTGAATGCCTCAATGATCACATCAAAGTGTGGGTCAACGGCGATATGGTCAATCACGGGTTTCAATGTACGGCTCAAAAAGGCCGCATCGCGCTGCAAGCCGAAGGCGCCGAAGTGGAGTTTCGGAAAGTTATATTAACACCGATCTCGAAGTTGACCGAGTAAGAAATCGGAATTTTTCATGTCATATAGCGGATAAAAATTGTAATTTTGGCCGAATTTTTGCTCCCTCTTACGGGAGAATTTGCTGTATTAACCTTATGAGTGACGAATATAAACTTTCTTCTAACCGGCTGTTAGAATTGGATGCTTTGCGCGGAATAGCCTGCTTATCAGTCGTTATTTTTCATTTTAATGTAAATCAACCCGGAAATTGGCATTGGATGAACTTAGGAGTGGCCGGAGTGGATTTATTTTTTATCATCAGCGGATTTGTCATTTTTTATTCCCTTCAACAGCGATACGACTTTAAAGGATTCGTGATTTCGCGTTTTTCGCGTTTGTATCCCGCCTATTGGGTCAGTGTTTGCCTTACTTCCGTTTTGGTAATCATTAACGGAGGAAAGATTAATGGGTATGATTTTTTTGTCAACTTGACGATGCTTCAGGGGTATTTTCAAGTGGAAGACATTGATGGAGCCTATTGGACTTTAGGAATAGAACTGTTTTTTTACGGTTTAATTATCTTACCGTTTGTACTGAAAAAAGCGGCGCATATTGAGCAATACATTTGGGGAGCTTTACCGGCTGTTTACTTATGGCATTTTTGGGGAATGCAATACTTTCCTAACATCCATGACCGTGCCAGCAGGATGTTTCAGTTTGTCAATCACGCCCCTTTGTTTTTTGCGGGTATCTTTTTTTATTTCATTGCCTTTCAGAAGGCGACTCCGATACGCTATTTTGGGATACTTGTTTGTTTTACTCTTTCGTGCTATTTACACAGTTTTTACGGCCGAACTCAGTGGGTAATTACTTTTCCGGAACACGTATGGTTGTTATTGCTGTACTTTGGCGCTTTTTTCCTTTTAATTTCAAATCATTTGAATTTTTTGGTCAATAGAATTACTCTTTTTTTGGGTAAAATTTCTTATTCGCTCTATTTGATTCATCAACGAATCGGTACTGAAATCTTACGACCCATATTAAAAAAATACACCCCCGCCAATACTCCCAATTGGATATACAGCATTGCCTTAATTTTAATCAGTATTATACTTGCTTATGCCATTACTGTTTTAGTTGAGGTACCTTGTATGAAGTACATTCGAAAAAAATGGGGCACAAAAAAACCAAGCTTCCGTACCGAAGTTTCAGAGCCGGTTTCTGCCTGATCTTAGAATTTTACTTACTGAATGTAAATTCGTTGGGTAAGCCTCTTTAGTCGTTTTTTGCGCTTCAATCAGTTTTGGCCATCACCGATTTTGGGAAGAAGCAGTAATTCTTTCAACACTGTATCAAACTCCAATTGAGTGGTCGGGTTGGTGTCATGAAGTTTGGCATAGGTGATTTCATAACTGATATTATGCATTAATTGCCATTTTAAGGCAATGAGACCATTCATCATGATTTGCAAATATTCTTGCTCCTGCAATAACCGTAAATCACCCTCGCCCAAAAATCCAATCAAATAATTGGCGACATAATCATTTTTCAGGTGGGCTATCTTCGCGAATTTTTCGGAAGTATGACCCAAAAGTTTGAATAACTCAAACAAGTTTTTGTTTTGTCCATCGGATGGGTTCGATTGATTGTGCATTGGGTTAGAGTACTTAAAAGTAGGGTGTATCTTAAATTTTAACAATTATAATAAATTTTAATATTTATCAAATCTTAAAGAGATAAAAACAAAGCACAAAAACAGTCAACTTATTGACGTTCATATACTTGTAGGGTATTTTTTTTGCAAAAAAGCGACAAACTCTATTTTTTATTCCGGTCTGTTTACTTTTTATTGGCCCAATTTAAAATAAAAAGAACGAGGCTTTGCCTCGTTCTTTACTCATAAATGATTAGCCGGCTTTCGGTAGAAAAACCTGATAACTTACAAATTCTTCGCTTTCAATTCTTTGACGGCATGATCAGCAGCACGTGCCGTAAGGGCCATATACGTCAAAGAAGGGTTTTGGGTAGAAGTCGATGTCATGCAGGCACCGTCGGTCACAAATACATTTTTACAGGCATGTAATTGATTCCACTTGTTCAACAATGACGTTTTGGGGTCTTTACCCATGCGACAGCCACCCATTTCGTGAATGTCCAGCCCGGGGGCTTTGTTGGGTACATCGTGAGTTCTGATGTTGGTAAAGCCGGCCTTGGTAAACATTTCGGTCAATTGTTCGTGATAATCTTTGATCATCTTTTCGTCATTATCATCGTAACTGACCGAGATTTTCAATTGCGGAATACCCCAAGGGTCGGTCAATTTGGCATCGAGCGCCACATAATTGCTTTCTTTCGGGATGGTCTCGCCCATCATGTGCGAACCCACACTCCAATTACCGTATTTTCTCGAAGTCAAGTTGTTTTTCAACTCTTCCCCTAAGCCCGAGCGGTCGTTGTAACTGATACGACTGCCGCCAAAGCCCGCAGCATAGCCTCTGATAAAGTCCGTTTCCTGCTTATATAAATTACGGAAACGCGGAATATAACCGCTGTTGGGACGAATACCTTCTGTAGTTGTATCCAAAAATCCTTCGTATTCTCCCGAAATACTCGTACGGTAGTTGTGAAAGGCAACGTATTTTCCTAACAAACCGCTGTCATTTCCTAACCCGTTGGGAAAACGATCGGATTTGGAATTCAATAAGACCAAGTTGGTATTGAGCGCAGCGGCATTGACAAAAATGATCTTGGCGTAATAGTCGGTCGTTTCTTTGGTTTTGGCATCAATCACGCGTACGCCCGAAGCTTTGCCCAACTTTTCGTCATAAATGATCGAATGTACCACCGAATCGGGCTTCAATGTCATTTTACCCGTTTTAGCTGCCCAAGGAATCGTAGTAGCGTTACTGCTGAAATAACCGCCGTAAGGACAACCGCGTTGGCAAAGGGCTCGATTTTGACATTGAGCACGGCCTTGATCAAAATGAATTTGGTTGGGCTTTGTCAGGTGGGCACAGCGTCCGATAATGATAGGGCGAGCGCCGTTATAATGCTTTGCCATTTGCTCGCTGAAGTACTTTTCCACACACGACATTTCGTGCGGCGGCAAAAACTCCCCGTCGGGCAATTGCGGCAAGCCGTCTTTATTACCGGAGATCCCGGCAAATTTTTCGACGTAGCTGTACCAAGGGGCAATATCTGCGTACCGAATGGGCCAATCGACCGCAAAGCCGTCGCGGGCCGGGCCTTCAAAGTCCATGGCCGACCAACGTTGCGTTTGGCGCGCCCACAACAGCGACTTGCCGCCTACCTGATAGCCGCGAATCCAATCGAACGGCTTTTCCTGCACATAGGGATGCTCCGCATCTTTCACAAAAAAGTGCGCGGCGTCTTCGTTGAATGCGTAGCAACGACTGACAATCGGGTTGGCATCTTTTACCGCTTTCGGCATCTGGCCTAAATGGGGAAACTCCCAAGGACGCATCATCGTGGTAGGATAATCCGTAACGTGCTGTACGTTTCGACCGCGCTCCAACACGAGAGTACGTAATCCTTTGCCGGTCAGCTCTTTGGCAGCCCATCCCCCGCTGATACCTGAGCCGACGACGATGGCATCGAAGGTACGGTCTTTGACAGAATCAATATTGAAATACGACATTTGTTCAGTTCTCTTTTTTTTAATAGGCTTGTTACCGGCTATCTGTCCGTTTTTTTCTCCGCTTTTACTTCTGTTTTTGCAATAGGTACACAACCGTGATAAAAGCCCGGAGCCATGTTGTATTTCTGAATATTGACCATCACATACTCCGAATTTTGATAGCCCTGAACAGTCAGGTTTTTCATCATATTTGCAAATTGTTTGGCGGGAATATTCGTAGAAGAGATCATTTTATTGATCAAATCAAGCCGCTGTGTTTTATCACATTCTACAAAGGTCTTGTTATAGGTTTGCTTGGCGGCCACATCGGTGATTGTCAGCCCTTGCTTCAGATTTTTTTTAGCCTCTTCTCCGTAACAATCGTTGATCATGCGCAGGGCAAACTGATGTACTTTGAGCGATTTAGCCCCCGGCGTAGCCGTTTCGGGAATAATGGTTTCTACAATTTCAGCCAAAGTTTCTTCTTCGGTAAAAGATAAGAGCGAAACTTGCCCCACGGTTTCAGGAGTCCAACCGGCAGCCCAGGAAGGAAGGCTCATCAATCCTCCGACGGCCATTGTCAGATTCTTTAAAGCGGATCGTCGTTGCATGTTTTGTTATGGTTATCTAATGAATTATTCTCGGTTGGTCTTATGGTGTATAAAGTACCTTACTCAGCTCGGCATACCCATCCAAAGTTAAATAAAATGCGGGTTGATTTTGAAAAATAACACCGATCCGGTCTCCGTTTTAAAGTAGAATAGAGGTACTTGCAGGTTTGTATAAATAAACGTAATTGTTCCAATTTTAGTCGTTCTTCTATTAAACAAATCATTTTGATGAAAAAGTTTTTTACTCTTTGTTTCACCGTTTTAACGGTATCGGCTTGGAGTCAATCCAAAATTGACGTAAAAAAAGAATTTGAATTTGCCGCAAAACAATACGAAGGGATGTTGGCCTCTCACCCGGACCTGACCCAATTTCCGCAATCCACCAACCCCGACGGTTCGCCTCGTAATATGAAATCAAGTTGGTGGTGCAGCGGCTTCTTCGGAGGTTCGTTGTGGTACATCTATGAGTTCAACAAAGACCCCAAATGGAAAGAAGCGGCACATCGCTGGACGATGGCCGTAGAAAAAGAACAATACAATACCGGCACCCACGACCTCGGATTTATGATTTACTGCCCTTTCGGCAACGGTTATCGGCTGACCAAAAATGAAGCCTATAAACCTATTATGCTGACAGGGGCAAAATCACTTTCTACCCGCTTTGACCCCAAAAGAGGCGTTATCAAATCTTGGAACAGCTTTAAGGGAGGGTATGATTATCCGGTCATTATTGACAACATGATGAATTTGGAGTTTTTATTTTGGGCGGCTCGGGAATCGGGCAATAAGGAGTATTATAATCTCAGCGTCACTCACGCCGATAACACCCTCAAAAATCATTATCGCCCCGACCACAGTGCCTATCACGTATTGTGCTACGGCCCCAATGGGGAAGTATTGGCCAAGAAAAATCACCAAGGTGCCGCTGACGAATCGGCGTGGTCGCGGGGGCAATCATGGGGACTGTACGGCTATACGGTCATGTACCGCGAAACCAAAGACAAAAAATACTTAGACCACGCACGCAATATTGCCGATTTTATCATTAATAACCCTACCCTGCCCGCCGATAAAATCCCGTATTGGGATTACAGTAAACCCGGTGAAGAACGTGATGCTTCGGCGGGAGCCATTGCGGCGTCGGCCCTGCTGGAATTGAGTACCTACGGCGGCAAAGAGGCCAAAACCTATTATAACACGGCAGTAAAAATGTTGGAAAGCTTGTCGAAAGCCCCGTATAAAGCTGAGTTGGGCCAAAACAACCATTTCATTCTCCAACACAGCACCGGGCATAAGTTGGGAAATTCAGAAATTGATGTTCCGTTGGTATATGCCGACTATTATTATTTGGAAGCCTTACTGCGCTATCAGAATTTGAATAAAAAAAAGTAAATGCAGGTTGAAGAAGCCTTAAACCCAACTCCTGTCACTTATGCAAACCGGAACAAACGTTATTTCTGCCGGATCTATTGCGTTCCTGTTAATCCTCACAACCATCGGAAATTTTTCATTTTCGGGGAAGAAAGAAAAGGAAGAATGGATTTCTCTGTTTAACGGAAAAGACATTAAGAATTGGACCGTGAAGATCCACCACTATGAGGTTGGTGACAATTACGCTAATACGTTCAGAGTGGAAGACGGCATGATTAAAGTTCGCTACGACCAATACGATAAATTCAATGAAAAGTACGGTCATCTGTATTTTAATACCCCTTATTCGTACTATCACCTCAAATTGGAGTACCGTTTTACGGGCATTTGGCGAAAAGACGCCCCCAATTATACCGAACTGAACAGCGGTATCATGTTTCATTCGCAGGACCCGCGTACGATGCCGAAAGAACAGGATTGGCCGATCTCGGTCGAAATGCAGTTTTTGGCCGGTTTGGCCGACGGCAAACCCCGCCCGACGGGCAATATGTGCTCCCCCGGCACGGATGTCATTTTTGAAGGCCGAAAAGACCCTCGTCACTGTATCAATTCTACCTCTAAGACCTATCCCAAAGAAGAATGGGTCAAGGCCGAGCTGATTGTATTGGGCGATTCGTTGGTGCAGCATTTTATCAACGGAGAGAAAGTATTGGAATATTCCAAACCGCAAATCGGCGGAGGGGTGGCCAATCGTTACGACCCCGCCCTTAAAATAGACGGCAAACTGTTGAAAGAAGGATTCATTGCTCTGCAAAGTGAAGGGCAGGAGATTGATTTTCGAAACATTCAACTTCTGAATTTGGAAGGTTGCATGGATCCTAAGTCCAAATCATACAAAAGTTATTTTGTCAAAGCCAATCCCGCTAAGTGCCGATAATTGACCTGAGAACCAACTCCCTAATCATAAAAATACCTAACCGTCTCGATAGCCAAAAAACAATCCGTATGTTTTCCGACAGGATCCAATCCATTGCTTAGCTGCCTGAATTGCTTCACGGAAAGCCTCGGGTTTTGCTCGGTTCATTGCCGAAAAATATCCGACGCACCGTGAGGCCGTTCAGTAAAGCATCCTGTCTGTGATTCATTCAGAAATTTGCCGAAGACCGGACAGCCCATTTGCGGCTCTACTTTTACGATGCCTATGAAAAAGGTAATTTTGCTGTTTATGTTATTCCTGACAGCCCAAAACGGGTTTGCTCAACAAACACCCGGCTTTCATTTTCCCAATAAGTATTTTTCCATTCTACAGGGAGGGAACAATGATCAACTCCATCGTATTGAATTGGCGTCTGACATCGACACCAGTTGGTTTCGATGGAAAGAGCGAGGATACAGTTTCGGATTTACGCCTTCGCTTACCCCTATGTACACAACGGTGAACGGGATTTTGTCCACCCCTTACATGATTCAGGTTCGGGGTAATGCGGAAGAAAGGAATAAGAAGCGTTGGGGATACCACGTGTTTGAGGGCTACGCGAAGGATGACAAATCCCGCATTACGATGTTGGTCAACAAACACATTGAACTCCAACAGCCCGTTGCCGAGCTCTATTATTACGGCACCGCCTACAACCACTCCGAGCAAGCTTATCATTGGTTTAAGCTCGGCTCCGACGTTCGTCAGCATTCGTTCTTATTTGGCCGAGACAAAGCCGTTTTTTACGGTTCATTGCGCTTAACCAATGCCTTGACGTTGGGGAGCATCGGGAAAGAAGACCTTATAACTGAAAAACCGACAGGGGATGATGAGGTCAATTACGAGGCCGATGCCAAATATGTCAATTTTAAAGAATTAAAAGGCAGTGGTGACGGTACCTTATTTTATGACAAAGACCATAAAATAGTAGTAATCAAAATAGGCGGAAAATGGATGAAACTCAACGTGGAACCCTTACCCGCAGGAGTGGAATATAAATTTTAATGCATTCTGTAAATAGTAGTTATCATGCTGAAAATGAAACTTTTTTTGACATTTTTGCTAAGCGCGGGCATAACTGTTTCAGGAATCGGTCAACGGAATTCTGAACTCTTATTGTTAAATATTAATGATTTAGAACAGAAAAAACGACAAATTTCGTCAAATGAGGCGTTGCTGATGCCTTCCTATCACCAATTGACGGAAGAGGCTGACCGATTGGTCAATGCAGGCAAAGTGTATTCGGTCATGAACAAAACACCCGTGCCGCCGAGCGGCGACAAACACGATTATATGTCACAGGCTCCTTATTGGTGGCCTGACCCGACCAAATCGGACGGAAAACCCTACATTCGCCGAGACGGAGATCGAAACCCCGAAATCAACGGCATTACCGACCATGACCAATTGGGCGAACTGATCAATGACGCCGAAGTGCTGTCATTGGCGTATTTCTATACGGGCAAGGAAGCCTATGCTCAACACACCGCCCGATTGTTGAAAACGTGGTTTTTGGACGAAACCACCAAAATGAATCCACATCTGAATTTTGGACAGGGCATTCCGGGCATTAACACCGGGCGGGGCATCGGTATCATCGAAACCCGCGATTTAGGTAAAGTCTGTGATGCCGCTACGCTTATTTCAACGTCGAAGTCTTGGGACAGTGTTGCCCAAAAACAGTTCAAGGCATGGTGCAGTGCCTATACAAAATGGCTGACGGACAGTCCTCTTGGCAAAGACGAAGCCGACGAGCATAACAACCACGGTACGTATTACAGCGTTCAGTTGGTGGCTTTGGCAATGTTTACCGACAATACGTCTTTGGCTCGCAGTCAATTGGATACGGCGAAGGTACGCTTACAGCGGCAATTAAAACCCGACGGAAGCCAGCCCCACGAATTGGCGCGGACATTGCCTTACAACTACGCTACCATGAACCTGCGCGGCTTTTTTGAATTGGCTACATTAGCCAAAAAACTGAATATGGATTTTTGGAACTACGAAACCGCCGACGGCAAAAGCCTAAAGAAAGCCTTTGAGTGGTTTCAGCCGTATCTGACCGGAGAAAAGCAATGGGAGTACAAACAACTCAAAGCCCCGGCACAGGACCAAATGGTTATTTTACTGAAAATGGCGGCCAAAGCCTACGGCCGGCCGGAGTATGAAAAATGGGGCTATAAAATTGCGCCGAAAGAATACGCGGAAGGGTTAATGCAACTCAAATACTGAACATTAAGGCATTTTTTCGGAAAAGGCCCTCGAGAGAATACGCACAAAGCAGTTAAATTATCCCTGAAACTGTCTTACTACGCCATGAGACCTTCGGAAACGTTGAATACCGCTTGGCGTAAAACTGCCTCTACTATCTATAAAAAACCCAATGACTCTAAGATTTTCGGGTCGGTTGAAATAGACATTACTGACTTAGAACAATACATTCGGAAGCGGCGAAAAGAAGGCGTAAAAATCACCCTGACCCATTTTTTTCTGTTGGCTACGGCCAAAGCCATTCAGGATGAAATTCCCGAAATGAATACGTATCTGAAACGGGGCAGCATTTATCCCCACGCTCAAATTGACGCTACGGTAAGTGTCTTGATGAATAACGGAGAAATGGGCTCGGTCAAAATGCAGAACATCACCGACTATGACTTGGCCGGCTTGGCCGACTCCCTGCGGAGAGAAATTCAAACGGCCCAAAAAGGAGACGATAAATCAAAACGGCAAAAAGAAGCCTTAGCCAACCTTCCGTGGCCCCTTCGCGGATGGGTGTATGGGCTCATAAAATACCTGACGGTACATCTTGGGGTGTCTATTCCGTTTTTAAAGCTGTCGGCTAACCATTTCGGAACGTTTTTTCTGTCCAACATCGGCAGTTTAGGGCTCGACATCGGTTATCCGGCGCTCTTTCCTTCTGCCAATGTGTCTTTTGTTCTCATCCTGGGCGGGGTTTCCCAAAAGCCGTGGGTAGTCCATAATGAGATCGTTCCGCGTACCGTCATGACCCTCGGTGCCGCGCTCGACCACCGGGTCGTAGATGCCTCGCACGGCGGTAAATTGTTCAAATATTTAAAAAAGGTCGTTGCTCAGCCGGAATTGCTGGAAACAACCGCCGTTGTAAAACAATAAGTGCCACCAACCATTTTTACTATGAAGAATGCAGTGCGTCTTTTCTGCCTTTGGGGAATAGCCATCCTTGTGGTTTGCCCGGCTCTTGCCCAACTCAAGCACCTCACCTCCATTCCCAAGGTGCCCGATCATCCCCGTATTTTGTTACTGAAAGGGGAAGAGAAAAACATTCAGAAAAATTATACTTCTGACCAAAATTGGGCGCTGATCCACGGTGTCATTATCAGTGAATGTGATAAGATAACAGCTTTGCCCGAGCTCGAACGGATTCAGGTTGGGCGTCGCCTGTTGTCGGTATCACGCGAGGCGTTGCGCCGTATTTTCTTTCTTTCCTATGCTTGGCGCATGACGCAAAACGAGCAATACCTAAAGCGAGCGGAAAAGGAACTGTTGGCCGTGGCTCAGTTCAGCGACTGGAACCCTTCTCATTTTCTGGACGTGGCCGAGATGACGTTGGCCGCGGCCATCGGTTACGATTGGCTTTATCACCAACTGCCCGCAGCCTCACGCGAAACCATCAAAACCGCTATTTTGAAAAAAGGCATTGAACCTTCTTTTGATGCGAAATACAATAGCTGGTTGAAAGTCACTAACAACTGGAATCAGGTCTGCAACGCAGGTATGACGTACGGCGCTTTAGCGCTTTATGAAGACAATCCCGAATTGGCCAAGCAAGTGATTGACCGAGCCGTTGAATCCATCAAATTGCCGATGGAAGATTATAAACCCGACGGGGCTTACCCGGAGGGTTACGGTTACTGGAATTACGGAACGAGCTTTAATGTGCTGTTTATCAGCGCCATTCAAAAAGTATTCGGTACCGACTATGGCTTGTCCAACGCGGCGGGTTTTCTCCGCACTGCCGGTTATTTAGAAAACATGGCGGGACCTTCCGGCAAAAACTTCAACTACTCCGACAGCGGCAACGGCTTGGGATTGAGCCCGGCTATGTTTTGGTTTGCCAATCGCAGCAAAAATTATTCGCTTTTGTACATCGAAAAACAAGTGTTGGAAAAGGGCGAAACGGGCATGGGCAAAAACCGTATTCTTCCGGCAGCTATGCTTTGGGGAGAAGGTATCTCGTTGGAAAAAGCCCCGGCGCCAACTCCGTTGCTTTGGGTAGGTCAGGGAAAAAACCCCGTTGCTATGATGCGTTCTTCCTGGACCGACCCCGCTGCCATTTATGTAGGTCTCAAAGGCGGCTCGCCTTCCGTCAATCACGGACACATGGATATTGGCTCGTTTGTCATGGATGCTCTCGGGGAACGTTGGTCCATGGATTTCGGAATGCAGGATTACGAGTCATTGGAATCCAAAGGTGTACAGCTTTGGGGACGTGAACAAAATGCTCAACGTTGGGACGTTTTCCGTTACAATAACTTTGCCCACAGTACACTGGCGTTCAGTAATCAATTACAACGCGTAGATGGCTACGCGCCGATTACGGGAACGGTCAATAAATCTGCTTTTACAGCGGCTATGACAGATATGAGCGCTGTTTATAAAAATATGGTAGCGGCAGCCAATCGCGGCATTGCCATTGTAGACAAACAATATGTAGTTATTAAAGACGAAATTCTGACCGATAATCAACCTACAACCGTAAAATGGGTAATGCTCACCCCGGCAGAAGTAAAGATTATCGAAAACGGAACGGCTGAGTTGAGTCAGAAAGGGAAAACGGTGCAACTACAGGTAGCTGAACCGGCCAATGCAACGCTGAAAACGTGGACAACCCAACCTATCCACGATTATGATGCTCCAAACCCGGGCACGGTATTGGTAGGTTTTGAGGTAACTCTTCCGACAAATGTAAAGACTACGTTGAATGTTTTATTGATTCCGCAAGGGGTTTCTGTCAATAAAGAAACTAAAATTCCTCAGCTTAACGATTGGAAAAAGTGAGTTTGAAAAGAGTATATTTGCTATGAACTAAAATGCTTATGGCAAAAGATCTATATCATTATGCAGTAAGGGAAGCCCTTATGAATGACGGCTGGGTTATTACGAATGATCCGTACATTATTGAAACAGATGATGTCAATTATGAGGTTGATTTAGGTGCCGAAAAAATGATAGCCGCTGAAAAAGAGAATGAAAAGATTGCTGTCGAAATAAAAAGTTTTACAGCATCTTCCTTTGTCTACGAATTTCATCGTGTATTGGGGCAAATGCTTAATTATAGCATAGGTTTAGAAGACTTTGAGCCTGACAGAAAATTATATTTAGCTGTTCCCTTAAACATATATGAAGATAGCTTTCACCTATCTTTCGTTCAAAAAGCAATCAAACGCTTTAAAATTAAGTTAATTGTTTATGACAGTAAACTAAAAAAAGTAATCAGATGGAAGAAAAAATAGCTAAATACCAAGAGGTTATTCTTACATTCTTGGAGAGACAGGCCACCTATCGAGTTGCTAACTCTGTTTTGGAAAATCAACTGGTTATTGATAAACCCAATGGGCATTTCCAACTCCTTCGAATAGGTTGGCGAAATAATCGTTTTATTCACAGTTGCCCTTTTCATTTCGATATTAAAAACGGAAAAATCTGGATTCAACAAAATCGTACAGACGTTGAAGTTGCCGAGGAATTGGTGGCCATGGGTGTGCCGCCCTCTGATATCGTAATAGGTTTTTTACCTGTTGAAATGCGGGCTGCTTCCGGTTATGCTGTCGCTTAACTTCAATTTTATGAAAATCTTGTTGGTATCAGTCCAATTAACGTTTGTATCAACCCTTCATTTACAAGCCCAAACCCTTAATCAAATCGACGACGGGTTTCGGGGTATTTGGTATTATATTGGCAAAACCAACAACGAATACGTGCATAAATATAGTGGTGGTTTGGGCACGTATCCCGCCAACCACAGTCCGTTTGCGGTGTACAGTCCCGAAGCAAAGAAAACGTTTTTTTGTTTCGGCGGGGCTTCCAAAGAGGCCAAATCGAGTCTGTTGCACGAAGTTTCGTACTTTGACCACACTACCGGAAAAGTAGCGCGACCGACGATTCTGCTGGACAAAGCCACCGACGACGCCCACGACAACCCGGTGCTGAACCTAGATGCCCAAGGGTATATTTGGGTATTTTCGACTTCACACGGGGTAGAACGCCCTTCGTACATTCATCGCAGTCGAAAGCCGTACGACATCCGGGCATTTGACAAAATCAACCCTACTTATCTCAAGGAAGGAAAAGAAACACCCTTTGATAACTTTTCTTACCTGCAAAGCTACTATCAGCGAGGAAAAGGGTTCTTTCACCTGATGACTCACTATGAGCGCGGAATGTTGAAATACGGATCCACCAAACCCCGCCGTACTATTGGGTTTATTACGAGTAAAGACGGAATCCGTTGGTCGGGAATCAAGGACATCGGTACAATTCAGGAAGGGCATTATCAGACGAGCGGTCAGTGGAAAAACAAGATCGGGACATCGTTTAACATGCACCCGGACACAGAAAAAGGCGCCGGGTTGGATTACCGCACGAATTTGTATTACGTCGAAACCGATGATTTTGGGGCAACGTGGCAAAATGCCCGGGGCGAAAAAATGTCCTTACCCGTAACTGCACCCGAAAACGCCGCGTTGGTAAAAGAGTATCGCTCCGAAGGCCTGAATGTGTACATCAACGACGTCGCCTACGATACGCAGGGACGTCCGATTATTTTGTACGTAACGAGCAAAGGGCCCGACCCGGGGCCGCAAGGGGGGGCGCATACGTGGCATACGGCCTATTGGACCGGTAAAGTGTGGGAGATCCGCCCCGTTACGGCCTCCGACCACAACTATGATATGGGCTCGCTTTACGTCGAAAATCAGACGCATTGGAAAATCATCGGACCGACGGAGACAGGCCCGCAGCCATTTGGGACGGGTGGCGAAGTGGCTGTGTGGATAAGTACCGATCAGGGAAAAACGTGGAAAAAACAGGCCGATTTGACCCGAAACAGTGCTTTTAACCACTCGTATGTTCGTAAACCGCAGCAAGTTCACCCGGATTTCTACGCTTTTTGGGCCGACGGCAACGCGCGTCAGCCGTCGGAGTCGTCGTTGTATTTTTCCGATCAAAAGGGCGAAGTGTTTCGATTGCCGCGCCGAATGAAATCCGAAATGGAAAAACCGATTCGAGTCAATCCCTAAAGGTTCATCTTTACCAACTCATTCCTGAAGTTTCACGGTTGGCCAATTTTTATTAGCCTTCTCAATAAAACCCGGTTGGTCTTTACGCCAAATCTCCATTACTTTTTTGCTGTAATTGAGGTACAATTTCCCGTCGCTGACTGTCCATGCCTCCGGGTCAGTGGGGGCTTTATGACCATCCGCGGTGCCGTAGGCACAGTAGCCGCCGTATTGCGGTGCATAGGCTTCGGGCGCGTTTTTGAAGGCTTCCCAATTTTCGCGATTGGCAAAATACCATTTGCCGCCTTTCCAAACATGAACAAACTCAGGTGTTCCTTTCACAGGAGCCGATTGGGTAAAATAAGCGACTACATCATAACCTCTGACAGCCAAGCTGTCCTTGACGAAAATTTCCGATTTTTGAGCGTGCAAATGAATGACTGCTGCCAACAAAATAAGAATACTTACTCCTGATTTCTTCATTAGTATTTGTTTTTAGTGATGTGTTTGAAATAAGTCCGCTATAGACTTATGTTCTGATTTTCAACCGATTGTCTCAATAACGGTACTATTGAGTCCGTTTTGTTTCTCACTCAGCCGGCAAGAACAACACAAAATTGGCAGGAATAAAAAAAGGGAATTGTCGGCTATGCGACATTGCGGCGCATTTTGTTTACCGAACGGAGCTATTGTCTTGGGAATACCTTTTCCCGGCACATTAAAAAGATTTACAGCAATGAATGGCCTAAGGAAATTACGTCTGTTCAAAGAGTGCCTTACCTTCAACAGTATGCCCATAAATCTATCCCCGCAATTCCACATTAAATCGTCGGCTTTCCTGCTTTTATAACTATTGCTAAAATTCTCTTATGAAGCAACTTCTCTGTTATCTGCTTTTCCTTCTTGGCTCATTCGTAAGTTTTGCGCAATCACCTTTGGCTCACCCAACGCAAAATCACTTCCGACAAGCCCTCCTTAACGGCAAAGAGGCCAACGAAGCCTTCCGCCGCAGTCACCGTTTTTTGATGGGATGGTTGAGCAAAGCTGACTCGGCGACGGGGTTGATACCGCGCAATCTCAAAGAAAGTGCCTGTATTTGGAATGCTTGGGATGCGGCAGCCGACAATTACCCGTTTATGGTTATGACGGCGGCGATGTTGGATAAACCGCTTTTTGAAGGAAAAATGCGCGAAATGCTCGCTACCGAAACACGCCTGACCTCGCGAATCGGGCGTTTGCCTGATACCTATTCGTTTTGTAAAAAAGGGTTTCAAAATGAGGGGATAGACACAAGTCAAATCGTGTTTGGCAGTGCCGAATACATGAAAGACGGCCTCGTTCCGCTTACGGAATGGCTCGGCCTCAGCCCGTGGTCAGAACGAATGTTGGGGATATTGGAGGACTTGGATAAAATGGTGGATGTACCGACACAGATCAAAGGCAGTTTTTTCGGCAACAGTGCCGTGGTGGAAGTGGGCGGCGATTTATTGCAGGTACTGGCACGGATGTATTGGTTGACCCGTAACCCTCAATGGCTCCGATGGGGTACCCAAATCGGCGATTATTATCTTTCGCCCGAACACCTGCCCACCCGTGCTCTCTCGCGGCTGCGCTTGCGTGACCACGGTTGCGAAATTGTGTCCGGATTGGTCGAGCTATACGCTGTCGTTTCTGAAGTGAATCCTGCGAAAAAGAAACAATGGCAGCCCTATATTCACGAAATGTTGGAGACGATTTTGGCCAAAGGTCGCAATGAACACGGCCTTTTTTACGATGAGATCAATCCGCTGACGGGTGAGATCGTTCAAAAGCGATTGGCCGATAACTTTGGGTACACACTCAATGCTTTTTATACGGTGTATTTGCTTGATCAGGTGCCGGCTTACCGGGAAGCTGCGTTAAAAGCCCTCGGCTCACTTTCAGCCCATTATCGTAATCACGACTGGGAAAACGGCAGTGCCGACGGCTATGCCGATGCCATTGAGGGGGCCTTGAATCTGTATTTGAGAGAGCCCGTACCAAGCACGAAAGACTGGCTGGAAAGTGAAATCAAAGTACTGTGGAATTTTCAGAAACCTGACGGCATCATCGAAGGCTGGCACGGCGACGGTAACTTTGCCCGAACGTCGTTGATGTATGCCCTTTGGAAAACAGCGGGCGTTACCGTTTCTGATTGGAAACCGGAGGTCATTTTCGGGGCTGTGACCGTCAAAGATACCTTATTTATGACCGTTACCGCCTCCGTTGATTGGAAAGGGAACTTGGTTTTCGGGGGAGAATGGCATAAAAGTCATTTGCATCTACCGGTGGATTACCCACGTATCAATCAGTTTCAGGAGTGGTTTCCTATTGACCCGAATCAAAGGTATCGTTTGTCACAAGGCAAAAAAGCACGATCAGTTAGCGGCAAACAATTGCTGGCGGGGCTGCCCGTAGTACTTAAACCCAAAGAGGAAGTGCGATTGACCGTTATTCCTATTAAAAACTAAACTGGGTCCGAAGCGTAAAAACACCGTCCTTAGCATCGGTTTCGTATCCTTTGATGGATGTTTTTTCGTTGATCGGGTGTTCGTACCAGCACACCACCTTCAGGTATTGATTGACATAGTAGATATAACCGCCGCTAAAGGTATCGAAACGAATATCAGCACTTGTAAAACCGTTTTTGGCATCAATCTGACGACCGCTCACTTTGGTGTTGGGATTAAACCAATCATACTTCAGCGCCAATTGATGATTGGGGCTGCCTAAATGTTGGAGAAAATAAAAGTACGCTCCGTTGAATTGACGGGTATAAAGCGGCAGTAGGGTACCCGTAGCGGTTATGGGATAACTACCGGGAGTTATACTTGAGGCAGCAGTGGACGTTTGCGTTCCCCAAACATATTCGGCTCTCAATTCGGTTTGCCCTTTTTTGTTAGGAAAAATCAATTGCATATCCGCACCCCAGTATCGTCGGGCGGTACCTCGGCCGATGTTGGAGGCAGAAGAGTCGGCTACGGCTGTCGTTTTTTCTCCGTTGGTTTGGGTAGAATAGAGTACGGAACCTTGGCTGGTGATTCCGCCCAAAAAGCTGCTGATACCCCATGACAACTTTGCTCCCGACGCACCGATGGCTCGTCGCTTTGAACTGATACGGGCAACGATGTCTTTGTGATTATCAAATTCTGCTGTTCCGGTTAATCCCTGTCCGTTATATACGCCGAGGTCAATAGCCAGCCATTTCCATCGGGAAGAGGCTTTCCGGGGGCTCAAACTTGCCATAAAGCCTAAGTCACGTTCGGTTTGCATGAGCGTTTGGGCCATTCGACCGCGTTCGGGTGATTCCCGAAAAGCCGAAGACAACAATACTTCATGGCCGAACGGCCGCGCCATAACTCCTGCTGAGAAGTGAAATACTTCCCATTTGTTTTCGTAAACGCGCCCCCAAAAATCACGAATATTGACGCCGCGCTCGGTGCCGTCAAATTGAAAGACAAAATAAATCGAAGGCTTGCCCTCATCGGTAAAATGCGAAAAATCGGTACGAAAGCGACCGCGTCGGAGACGAAAACGATTGTTGGTATACGGCCCGAAATCTCCGCCGGCGAAGGTATTACCCGCAGCTCCTTTTGACTCAGCCACTTGAAATTGAGGCTGCATATATCCACTAAAACCGATTTTTCCGAAACGGCTGTTGAGCGACAGCATACTTCTGCCGATGCGCGTTGTGGTATCGATCATGTCGGTCAGGAGACCGCCGCTGTTATTATTGATATTGCTGATTTGCCCAACAGAATAAAACCAAGAAAAGAAAAGAGAAGAAAAAAGCAGGACTTTTTGAAAGCGTTTCACTTGATGTCTTATTGTCTGAATACGCTGAAAGTCACAGCGTGAATGAAAAATCAAGACAAAGGTAAAAGTTTGAGATAGAATGAGCAGTACAATTTCACTTTTATCCCTGAATACTTAAAGAAAACGCAGTAATCTGCTGTTGACAGTGATTGCCGATTTAAACGGGCAATCGAATGATAAAAGTCGTTCTGACTCCGGCTTCACTTTCCACCTCTATCGTCCCCCCGTGTCCCTTAGTGACAATGTCGTAGCTCAAACTCAGTCCCAAGCCCGTGCCTTCGCCCGTGGGTTTGGTGGTGAAAAAAGGTTGGAAGATTTTGGCCTGCACTTCTTTTGACATACCGATGCCGTTGTCACTGACCAGAATTTCCAACCGTCTGTCACCGGCTTTGGTTTTCACTGTGACTTTAGGGTGATACCGGGCTTCTCCCCCCCGCTTTGCCCGTTCATTAACAGCGTAGAAAGCATTGTTGAGCAGATTCAGCAACACGCGGCCGATTTCCTGCGGAACCACTTCGATTTTGGGTAACCCCTCCTCCGTAATCAACTCATAATCACAGCTGAAACTGCTGTTTTTGGCGCGAAAACCGTGATAGGCCAAACGTAAATATTCATCGGCCAGTTGGTTGAGCTCAGTGAGTTGGCGTTCACCGGTGGCCGTGCGGGAATGCTCCAACATTCCTTTGACGATAGAAGCAGCGCGTTTGCCGTGATGGTTGATTTTTTCAAGGTTTTGCCGGAGGTCATCGGCAATAGCTTGCGCTTCGTTTACATCCCCTTTGGTGAGTTCTTCCTGCATCTCTTCGACCAACTCAGCCGAAACTTCGGAGAAGTTGTTGACAAAATTAAGCGGATTCTGAATCTCGTGGGCGATGCCCGCCGTAAGTTCGCCTAACGAGGCGAGTTTTTCTTTTTGAATCAGTTGGGCTTGGGTGGATTGGAGAGTTGAAAGTGTTTTTTCTAAAACAGCATTTGCTCTTTGTTTCTGACGATTATTACGGTAAAGAATAAAAAAGATGAGTAAAAATACCCCTAAGCCGACAAATATAGCGTATTGCTTGAGTTGGTTTTGATAGGCAATTTTTTGATTTTCAATCTCCCGCTGACGTTCCTGCTCGTCAGTAACTATAGTCTGTAGCGCCTGAATTTGATTGGCACCATACAAGCTGTCTTTGGCCACAGTGGCTATTTTATAATATCGAAGCGCTTCTTTAGCATCTTTTAATTCATACATTTCTGAGAGCAGGTTGCCGGCTACCATAATCTGTCTTAAATAATGTCCGAATTGCGCTTCTGAAAGCCCTTTTTTTGCGTAATAAATGCAGGAATCGGGTTGATTTATTTTTCGATAGAATTCAGCGATTTGATTGTGAGTAAAAGAACTGTTTCGATTGTCATTTTTTTTGAAGGAGTATTGAATACTTTTTTGAAAATAACTCAAAGCGCTGTTTTTATTCCCTAATTTAGCTTGAATCATACCTTGTATTCTCAACATGACTATAAAATTCTCCGTTTTTAATTTGGAAACCATTCGAGACACATATTGCATAGATTGTATTGCTGAATCCAATTGATTCAGTCTTTCATAAGCACCTCCTATATTGATTTGAGCACGTAATACTCCTTGCCAATCTCTAATTATTTCATACTTTTTTTCAGATTGCTTATAATAGCTCAATGCCTTAGAAAAATCTTTTAACTCATAATAAATGCCGCCTATATTATTTAAGCAGGTGGCAATTTCTGTGATATTCCCGTCTTTTTCGGCTATTCGCAGAGCTTTAAGAGTGATATCTAAAGCTTTAGGAAGATTTCCTATATTTCTCAGTAAATACCCCAAGCTTGATAAAGCCTTCGTTTCTCCTTTGGCAAAATCTATTTTTCGTGCCAACGATAAAGCTTGCTGTCCATATTTCATCGCCGAATCCGGTTTTGAAAGACGATACTCCAAACATAAATCTGCCATAATCATGACACGGCTTGTGTCTTTCTGAACCATAACAAGTTGATGTATCAGGCTATCTATTCGTTGGTTTTGGGCAAAGCTGATGCTCCTGAAGAAGATGAAAAGAAGGGTAAGGGTTCGCAGTTTCATGTTCAACTTTTTTAAATCGGTAATTTAACAATAAACGTCGCCCCCTCTCCCTCTACACTCTCCATATCCACAGTCCCGCCATAGCCTTTAGTCACAATATCATAAGCCAAACTCAACCCCAAACCCGTCCCCTCACCCGTGGGTTTGGTGGTGAAAAAAGGTTGGAAGATTTTGGCCTGCACTTCTTTTGACATACCGATGCCGTTGTCACTGACCAGAATTTCCAACCGTCTGTCACCGGCTTTGGTTTTCACTGTGACTTTAGGGTGATACCGGGCTTCTCCCCCCCGCTTTGCCCGTTCATTAACAGCGTAGAAAGCATTGTTGAGCAGATTCAGCAACACGCGGCCGATTTCTTGCGGGACCACTTCAATGTTGAGCAAATTCTCCTCCGCAATCAATTCATAATCACAGCTGAAACTGCTGTTTTTGGCGCGAAAGCCGTGATAGGCCAAACGTAAATATTCATCGGCCAATGGATTCATATCGGTCAGTTGGCGCTCGCCGGTAGCCGTGCGGGAGTGTTCCAACATGCCTTTCACAATCGAAGCAGCGCGTTTGCCGTGGTGATTGATTTTTTCCAGATTTTGAGTCAAATCATCAAAAAACGGCCCCCAACCCCCAATGGGGGCTTCCTGTGGCAGCCAGTTTTCGTTTGCCCCCATTGGGGGACGGGGGGCCTCTTCGATCAGTTCAACGGAGAGTTCCGAAAAATTGTTGACAAAATTTAAAGGATTCTGAATCTCATGAGCAATACCCGCCGTGAGTTCGCCGAGCGAAGCCAGCTTTTCTTTTTGGATGAGTTGGGCTTGGGTACTTCGGAGTTCGGTTAAGGTATGTTCGAGTTTTAGTTTTTCCTCTAATATTTTTATAGCATTCTGTTCTTTGAGTTGTAAATCAAGGAAGCGGGTATAAGTCAGTTCAAATACTTTAGATAGACGTATCAATAAACTGAAATGCTCTTCGCTCAGAGGCTCAAATGAGGAAAGCATAATACAGCCAAAGTTTTGAAAAGAAGCATTTAGTATAATACTTTCGACTGAGCGCATGTTATCTTTTACAAAGTCGGGCAGTTGTGACAAAGCATTGCAAACTGATAATCATCCCATGTTTTTTTATTATTGCCTTCTAAAACATATGACCATCTTTGTTCACGTTCTTTCCCAACCTTTTAAAATGGCCAAATTAGGCGCATATTCATGGTATTTTACCAAAATCTTTAAAGGCATATCGGATGCGTTTGCACTCACCATCCACCAATAAGCATCTTTTGTAGTTTCATCAAAAGTCATAATAAAACCCCTGTCTAACAGCATATTGAGTTTAGTACATTCGGCATAGACAAAGCCTATCAAAGCCGTCAATTCTTCGGATGTATTCATCGCCATGGCACGGCTGCGAATGCGTTCGAGTACCGCCTCAATCTGTGCTTCCCGGGCTTGGGCTTCCGCTTTTTGCAGATCAAGAAAGCGGATATAAGTTTGTTCAAACACTTTCGCAAAACGTTTAAAAATATCCCATGCTTCCGGCACCGGCTCACCCGTAATAAATACCATGTTCCCATGCTTAAAATTGACAATATGGTTTATTTGATAGGTAGGCAGTGTAAACCCTGTCTTTAAATGCCGGTTTAGTATTTCCCCAAAATCAGGAAGGCTACTCATATACTTGTAATGAGCTACTAATGCTTCGCCACCTACTTCTTCCACATAAAAAGGTATGCCTTTTTGTCGAGATTCATATTGAAGTATAAAGGAAGGGCTTTCTGTTAGAGGTATTTTGAACGGAGGTTGCAGCATACCATCACTACTCATCCAAGCTGTGCAAACTTTCTCGTCTATCTCCCAAATATTATAGCCGCAACTCCATGCAGGAATCCTCAAAGCCTGTACTTGTTGAAATAATAGATTCGCTGCCTCTCCGAGTTCACTACTATGGTGCATTGCCATTGTTCGAGAGCGGACCTTTTCCAAAGCTAATTCAATCTCTGCTTCTCGTGCTTGTTCTTCCGCTTTTTGCAGATCAAGAAAGCGGGTATAGGCTTGCTCGAAAACAGCGGCAAAGCGCTGTAAAATCAACGCTTTTTCTTCTGTTAGGGGGGTTGGCCCCCAATGCAATGCACCGTGTTTCATAAATGCCATCGAAAAGATGACCGATTCGAGCGCGCGCATCCATTGCCGTTCTTTTTCAGGAAATTTTCGATAATCGTTATGCTCAAACAGCTGCTCGTCGTACGCCTTTTTTTCATCACCCGCCAATGTATAGACCAGGTATTTTCGGTTGCTTCGCCAAGCCTCCAACTGAACATCATAACAGGGGTTTTTGAAGTAATTGACTCGATAACTTGCGGGATATTTTAAGTGTTCAAATCCGGCTACCCAGTGTTCCATGTCACCTGTGGCGTTGTCCATAAGTTGAATGGTACAAGCTCCGTAGTCAAAGCCTAATTTTTGGATTTCTTCGTACAGGGTATTGGCCACATCCGGCACTTCACCACTGTGCTGCATAGCTAATGCCCTTGCCCGCACTCGCTCCAAAGCTGCCTCTACCTGCGCTTCACGAGCTTGGGCCTCGGCTTTTTGTAAATCCAGAAAACGGATATACGCTTGGTCAAATACCTTTGCGACTCGTTTTAAAACATCTATTTTATCATCGCTGTAATATTGCCCCGACCAATTATCAGCAAACAAAGCGGATTTTTTTTCAATAAAAAGATTACTTATATGATTTGGTGCCTGCTTAATAAATTCTCTTACTGCCTCAGGTGTATCGTCTAAACTGTTATTTGCAAATACATAGTCAAAATATCTATTTTTTTGTTCAAATGAATACAATTTATTGATGATGTTTTTTCTTTGTTCTTTTGCCTCCCAACAGTCTTTCATGTAATTATCTTCCTTAAAAAAGACTTCATCGTAAGGGAGTTTAACTTTTGCTATGTGTTGTAAATCATTGCTTACCCAAAAATCGCAGTTTTTATTTTCTTCATTAAAAAACTGTAAAGCAACCGTACCCATCACCACATCCAATTCTTTCAATTTTTCAAACATGACAGCCAGTACATCTTTCAATTCCTCGCTGCGGTGCATCGCTAATGATTGGCTTCTGATTTTCTCCAAAGCGGCTTCTATTTGCGCCTCTCGGGCTTGTGCCTCCGCTTTTTGCAAATCCAAAAACCGCACATATGCCTGTTCAAAAACCCGTGCTATGCGTTTTAATAGAGCAATTTCCATTTCAGAAAAAAATTGCCCCGACCAACTGGCAGCACCTAATAAAGAATGTTTTTCATAAACAAACGAAGCACTATAACCCTCTACTTTCAATATATGTTTTTGAATAAATTCAGGTATAGTATCATAGCCATTGTATTTAAAAACATAGTTAAAATACCTGTTTTTTTCTTCAAAAGAATAGGATTTATTCACAATATCGCTGCCTGTCTCATGGGCTTGCCAAACGTCTAAAATAATTGGATTATCTTGAAAAGCCTCTTCGTCATATGGCAAATTTACCTTATTTGTGGGCGTAAATTGGTCAATTGTTTTTACCCAAATAACGGCATCTTTAGACCCCTCAGTAAAAATATGAATGGCAGCGCCACTATCGAATACCAAACCCAATTCTTTGAGTTTTTCCATTAAGACATCTACTACATTTTGAAGTTCATGCGAATGTCGCATTACCAATGAAGCGGAACGGATTTTATCCAAAGCGGCTTCAATTTCTAAATCCCTATTTTTATGCTTTAATTCAGCCGTGCGCTCCGTTACTTGGCGTTCGAGTGTTTCATTTTGTTCGGTGAGGATTTGCTGTTTTTCGGCAGAAAGTTCTTCAACTTCTGCTAATTTTCGTTGTAACAAACGATTTGTCAAAGCAAAATCATACCCTAAATAAATAGCAACCGCAAGCGGGATTCCAATTTGCGAAATGGCAAATATGTAGTCTCGTATGTTTGGATACAGACCATTAGCGATAAGAATATTAAAGAGTGTAAAGAAAGCAATGGCGAGGATAATCCCAATTAAAATGATCCAAGCACCTTTTTTGTGTTTCCTTACCGCAATTACGGCGACTCGGAAAGCATCTATTCTTACTAAAAAATTAAATGGCAGTCCATACACAAGCCATCCCCAGATAGGAAAACTAAATGATAACACAATACTGAGTAGGCCTAATAATAGCAGTCCAACAAAAAACGCATTAATTTTCTGCTCGAATAAGCGATAAATGGCCGTAAGCAAAAATAAACTTGAGATGGCTCCAACACTCAAATCCAGATTTTTAATCAAATACAACCCATCAACCTGATTCATATTATGCCAATACGCAGAGAAGACGTTAATCATCAAGGCAAACAAGCAAAAGATAGAGAAATATAGATTCGCTTTTTGTTTTGGATAGTATAGATAAAAAGCAAAATAAAGGATACATAAAATAATATTCAGGCCAATTGAAAAACTATTCCAAGCGTTATTAAAGTTGGAGGATTTGCCGTAGTTGTCCATTGCGTTTTCAATGGAAGTCAAAACAATTGATAAGGCTTTATTTTGTGAGCCAAAATGGGTGGCATATAAAACCTTGGGCTGAAGAGCATAACGAACAGCTAAAACTTGCAGAGAATCTTTCTGAAGAGGAAACGAAACAGGTTTTGCGAGCGGATTGAAGGCTTTTATTCCGTGGGCGTTTGTACTCAAAGTACCAAATTGATGAATCAATAACCCATTCAAATATATTTCAGAAGCACCAGATTGTTCAATCATCAAAACCATTTGTTGATTGATAGTATTACCTACCGAAAGGTGAAGGCGAAACCACCCAATTTGTCCGGTTTTGTCTAATTGCGGCAAGTCCACTACGTCCTTGGTTGGATCAATACTTTCCCATTTGGAATCATCAAAATCTGCATGGCAAAATCAGGGTTGTCCCCGCATGCCATGTCCAGCCTTTGTCGAGCAGGAAGCCTTGAGGTGGCAATGAGTCTATCCTAACTACTTGGGCATAAAGCCCTAATGGTAGAAGTAACAAACATAGAAGTATGCTTTTCATAAAAGGTAGATTTTATAATGGTAACGTTACGATAAACGTCGTCCCTTCGCCTTCCACACTCTCAACCTCCAACGTCCCGCCATGTCCTTTGGTCACAATGTCATAACTCAAACTCAGCCCCAAACCTGTACCCTCGCCTGTGGGTTTGGTGGTGAAGAAGGGTTGGAAGATTTTGGGCAAGATGGCAGAGGGGATACCCGTGCCGTTGTCTTGAACTCGGATTTCAACCTCACCCCGACCCCCTCCTTTTAGGAGAGGGAGTTCTTTCGTGCTTACTGTGACTTTGGGGTGATAATTGGAATCTTCCTGCTTCGCTCGTTCATTAACAGCGTAGAAAGCATTGTTAAGAAACAGATTCAGCAACACGCGGCGATTTCTTGCGGGACCTTCGATGTTGGGTAAATTCTCCTCCGCAATCAATTCATAATCACAGCTGAAACTGCTGTTTTTGGCGCGAAAGCCGTGGTAGGCCAAACGTAAATATTCATCGGCTAATGAATTCATATCGGTCAGTTGGCGTTCACCGGTGGCCGTGCGGGAATGCTCCAACATGCCTTTCACAATCGAAGCGGCGCGTTTGCCGTGGTGATTGATTTTTTCCAAATTTTGTGTCAAATCATCAAAAAACGGCCCCCAACCCCCAATGGGGGCTTCCTGTGGCAGCCAGTTTTCGTTTGCCCCCATTGGGGGACGGGGGGCCTCTTCGATCAGTTCAACGGAGAGTTCCGAGAAATTATTCACAAAGTTTAAGGGATTTTGGATTTCATGGGCGATGCCGGCGGTAAGTTCGCCGAGCGAAGCCAGTTTTTCTTTTTGAATCAGTTGAGCTTGCGAAGCTTTGAGTTCAGCGGTTCGTGCTTCGACCTGTTTTTCCAAAAGTTCATTTTGAGCGGCGAGGATTTGCTGCTTTTCGGCAGAAAGCGTTTCGTTTTCTTCTAATTTTTGCTTCAACATGCGATTGGTTACGCTAAAATCGTAGCCAAAGAATATGGCGTAAGAAACCGGAATAGAAAAGATTGAAATGTTAAAAAAGTCAATATCAAGAAGAGAAGGAAAAATATTCAGAAACTGGAAACAAAAAATAAACCATGCAATCATGTAAAAAATACCCCCGATTACTATAATCCGGGCTCCCCGCTGTCCTCTTCGAGCAGCCAAAAAAGCTACTCGAGTAGCATCCAGATTGACAAAGTTTGTTAAACCAAAACCAAACAAGTTCCAACCCCAAGGATAAACATAGATACCGCAATAGATAGCAACTGCATCTAATCCTACCAATACCCGGAATATCCAACCACGTTTTTGAACTAAAATGGTATAAACCGACTGTAACAGTAAAATATATCCGATTGCCTGCATTACAAGAACGAAATTTTTCCAGAAGAACAAATCTTGCATCTTGATTGGTAAGTTAACGTAATAGAATGTTGACCACGTAATGACCAATGCAAGGCAAAAAAGAGCAAAGTAGAGGGCGTCTTTTCGGGTGGGGAAAAAAAAGAAAAAAGCCATAAATAATATAGTAAAAATGCCAAACGCACCGGCGAACAAAGCTCCGCCTCGTTCATTTAAGATTGATTGTCGATAAGAAGCTATTGTTGCATCTGTTTTGTTTAGGACAATAGTCAGACCCGGATTGTTAGGGCCAAAATGTTGTCCGTATCGAATACCCGGCTGCAGCGCGTATCGTATGGCCAATACCTGCTCCGAATCTATCAAAACCGGCAGGGTAACCGGACTGTTATTCGGGGTAAAGGCTTCTATTTCTTTAGAAGTTTTGCTGATATAACCGAAATTGTGAATTAACTGTCCGTTTAAATACAGCTCAGAGGCTCCCGATTGACGAATTTGCATCGCTAATTGTGGAGTTAAGGACTTATTGATAATAAACCGAAGTCGAAACCACCCAATTCTTCCGCTTTCTTTATCTAATTGCGGCAAGTCCATAATATCCTTGGTTGGATCAATACTTTCCCATTTGGAATCATCAAAATCTGCCTTGGCAAAATCAGGGTTGTCCCCCGCATGCCATGTCCAGCCTTTGTCGAGCAGGAAGCCTTGAGGTGGCAATGAGTCTATCCTAACTACTTGGGCATAAAGCCCTAATGGTAGAAGTAACAAACATAGAAGTATGCTTTTCATAAAAGGTAGATTTTATAATGGTAACGTTACGATAAACGTCGTCCCTTCGCCTTCCACACTCTCAACCTCCAACGTCCCGCCATGTCCTTTGGTCACAATGTCATAACTCAAACTCAGCCCCAAACCTGTACCCTCGCCTGTGGGTTTGGTGGTGAAGAAGGGTTGGAAGATTTTGGGCAAGATGGCAGAGGGGATACCCGTGCCGTTGTCTTGAACTCGGATTTCAACCTCACCCCGACCCCCTCCTTTTAGGAGAGGGAGTTCTTTCGTGCTTACTGTGACTTTGGGGTGATAATTGGAATCTTCCTGCTTCGCTCGTTCATTAACAGCGTAGAAAGCATTGTTAAACAGATTCAGCAACACGCGGCCGATTTCTTGCGGGACCACTTCGATGTTGGGTAAATTCTCCTCCGCAATCAATTCATAATCACAGCTGAAACTGCTGTTTTTGGCGCGAAAGCCGTGGTAGGCCAAACGTAAATATTCATCGGCTAATGAATTCATATCGGTCAGTTGGCGTTCACCGGTGGCCGTGCGGGAATGCTCCAACATGCCTTTCACAATCGAAGCGGCGCGTTTGCCGTGGTGATTGATTTTTTCCAAATTTTGTGTCAAATCATCAAAAAACGGCCCCCAACCCCCAATGGGGGCTTCCTGTGGCAGCCAGTTTTCGTAAGAGCTCTATGGAAAGTTCCGAAAAATTGTTGACAAAGTTTAAGGGATTTTGGATTTCATGGGCGATGCCGGCGGTAAGTTCACCGAGTGCAGCCAGTTTTTCTTTTTGAATCAGTTGGGCTTGCGAAACTTTGAGTTCAGCGGTTCGTGCTTCGACCTGTTTTCCAAAAGTTCATTTTGAGCGGCGAGGATTTGCTGCTTTTCCATTTCCTGAGCAATCGTTTTTTGAGACAATTTTTCTACCTCAATTAACTTTAGCTGTAAGGCATGGTTAGTAAAACCAAAATCAAGAGCTACATAAATAGTAGTGGCAATGGGGATACAAAGTTGACCTGCACCGTATAAAACATCTAAAACAGTATAGCTTTCTCCCAATTTAATATTCGTTAAACTAAGCTCAAAGGAAACTCCTGCGTAGAAAGCACCCATAAAAAATAAAAAACAAACTGCACCTGTACTGATAATCCATGAACCTCAGGTTTTTAGTTTCAACGACTTAAAGCATGTTCTTACCAATTCAAGGCTAATTAGGTTAACGACTAATAGTTCACTAAATGCCCAGTTATTTAGAATAATTCCTATAAATGACAGAATCACTAAAGTCCAATATACCCAGCCTTTATTTTGGTTAAGCAAGAAATACATTCCTGTAAGAAGAAACAATTGGGAAATTTGCCATAAGATGTTGGTGACCCTAATTGCAAATACAAAGTTCTCAATTGTAGGCGGATAATTGAATTGCAAAACATCTTGGGGCATTTCAAAAATTGCAAACAGAAAGAAGAACAAATAGGCTTTATAAGAAGGATTAAAGAAAAAGAATGCCAGATAGAGAAATGCAAGAATTACATAAGCTCCAATCCTGAATGTGTTGGTTACCGTAAATGCCTTTCATTAATACTAACCTGTTTAAATGCGTCATTCGAAGAAATGATTTTTACTTCCAGAAGTGGAATTTGAGTACTTTGATCTGTCCCATATTTTATATTAGATTGAAAAGCATAACGAGACGGCAAGTATCTGGTTCCTGCTAAAGTTGATCGGAACAGATACCGGTGATGATGCGGGATTATAGGCCAATACTTCCTCTGAATTAGCACTTATTTTTCCAAACCGGTAAATCAACCTTCCATTCAGGGTATATTTCTGAAGCTATGTACTGCTTTATCAGCAATGCAAATTGTTCTTTCTGTAAATCATTTGATAAAGAAAGCTTCAGTCTGAGCCAGCCAATACCGGTTTTAGCAAAAGGCGGAATATCATGAATGTCTTTTGTTGGATCAATACTTTCCCATTTCGAATCATCAAAATCTGCCTTGGCAAAATCAGGGTTGTCCCCCGCATGCCATGTCCAGCCTTTGTCGAGCAGGAAGCCTTGAGGTGGCAATGAGTCTATCCTAACTACTTGGGCATAAAGCCCTAATGGTAGAAGTAACAAACATAGAAGCATGCTTTTCATAAAAGGTAGATTTTATAATGGTAACGTTACGATAAACGTCGTCCCTTCGCCTTCCACACTCTCGACCTCCAACGTCCCGCCATGTCCTTTGGTCACAATGTCATAACTCAAACTCAGCCCCAAACCTGTACCCTCGCCTGTGGGTTTGGTGGTGAAGAAGGGTTGGAAGATTTTGGCCTTTATGTATTCGGGCATACCCGTGCCATTGTCTGTGACTTTTATAACGATGCCATCACTCAAAGTGATGGCATCGTTTGACGAGGCAGAAACAATAACTTTTGGATTTTCAACACCTTGTACGGCATAAAACGCATTGTTAATCAAGTTCAGTAACACCCGCCCTATGTCTTGTGGCACTACGTTGATTTTGGGCAAGTTAGGGTCAGCAATTAGTTCATAATCAGCGTTGAAGTTTTTATCCTTCGCCCTCATACCATGATAGCTTAGGCGCAAATACTCATCACAAAGGGTGTTGAGGTCGGTCAAGACTCGTTCGCCCGTACCCATGCGGGAGTGTTCCAGCATACCTTTGACGATTGCAGAAGCGCGTTTACCATGCCAATTGATTTTCTCCAAGTTTTGGGACAAATCATCAAAAAACGGCCCCCAACCCCCAATGGGGGCTTCCTGTGGTAACCAGTTTTCGTTTGCCCCCATTGGGGGACGGGGGGCCTCTTCGATTAATTCTACTGACAACTCCGAGAAATTATTCACAAAGTTGAGAGGGTTCTGTATCTCGTGGGCGATACCTGCTGTGAGTTCGCCAAGTGAGGCGAGTTTTTCTTTTTGGATGAGTTGGGCTTGTGATGCTTTTAATTCAGCGGTTCGCACTTCGACCTGTTTTTCCAAAAGTTCATTTTGGGTGGAGAGAATTTGTTGCTTTTCGGCGGATAGTTCTTCTACTTTTAGAATTTGTTTTTCTAATGATTTATTGGCAATCGCAAACTCAAATGACAAAAATAGAGAGAAGGATACAGGTAAACTTAAATAGCTGATATTGTAGCTTAGATGTTTCAAAAAGGTCAAATCCGGGTCGGAAGAAATAACAATGGCTATGGTGTAAAAAATGACAGAGATACCTCCACCATAAATAATGATTCTTTGACTGTTTGAAGTGCTCTTTTTCGTAAAAATACCGAGTCGAATTACTTCTGCACTAACCAAGAACATCAACAGTACTATAATTAACCATCCGGTATCATAAAAATAAAAAAGACAAGGCAGGCCCAAAAAGCATAGCCCAATCAAGATGAAATAGGGTACTCCTTTTTTACCGAAAAAAAGATAATAAATCAATTCAAGAATAAAAATAATGGTCAAAATATTGAGCAAAGCCGTTGCCCAAATAAACATAGAAACCGACTTCAGGTCAAATATAGTTTTAGACAAATAAGCCGCTCCAAAAGCGAAACCGGCCACCAAGGCATACACGCCCATGATTAGGTTGCCTTTTTGCTTTTTATAGTTGAAATACAGGGAGAAGTGTAAAATCGTCAAAATTATAAATATGCCTATTTTGAAGATATCTAATAATTTCGAGGTATTGATTTCCTGCACAAAATAATTATTTTCAGCCTCTTCTGCCCGGCAAATAATCATACGCATTGCATGGTTTGTCCAACCAAACCATTTGATGTAACTAATCTCTTGATCAAAACCAAATCGTACGGCAATTGTATGTTTTTTATATGGAGAGAGATTAGGTAAATAAACGGTTTTGCCCCATGTTCGGGCCGCATTTATGGTTTTATCGCTTCCCGAAAACGCCCCTAATTGTTGAAGTTTTTCATTATCCACATAAATTTCAGTGGCTCCGTTTTGCCACAATAAAAGAGCCAGCCCCTGCTTTGTCAATGAAGTATCCATTTCGAGTGACAATCGCAGCCAAGAGACACCGGCTTTTTGTACTTTGGACAAATCCATAATATCCTTCGTCGGGTCAATGCGTTCCCACTTCGAGTCATCAAAATCAGGTTTGGCGAAGGCCGGGTCATCACCCGCATGCCATTTCCAGCCTTTTTCAAGCAGGATTCCTTGGGAAGGCAGCGAATCTATGCGGATACTTTGCGCTGAAATTACAAGCGGCAACAACCAAAAAAGAAGTACTGTTTTTTTCATAGTGGATCAATTCAAAGCAGTAATTTGACAATAAAGGTGGTGCCTTCCCCTTCTACACTCTCCACTTCCATCGCCCCGCCGTGGCCTTTGGTGACAATATCATAGGTCAAACTCAACCCCAAGCCCGTGCCTTCGCCCGTCGGCTTAGTGGTGAAGAAGGGTTGGAAAATTTTGGATTTTACCGCTTCGGGAATACCTGTTCCATTGTCCTTTACTGAAATAAGGATTTGGCCTTTTTCAGCTTTGATACTCACAGTTACCTTCGGTTTGTAGGTTGTATCTCCCTGATTGGCCCTTCTTTTTCCCTGTTCCTGCACCGCATAGAAAGCATTGTTGAGCAGATTCAGCAACACGCGGCCGATTTCCTGCGGGACCACGTTGAGTTTCGGCAGGTCTTTGTCGGTAATCAACTCATAGTCACAGGCAAAGGAACTGTCGTTAGTGCGCAGGCCTTGGTAAGCCAAACGCAGATGCTGCTCAGCTAACGCATTTAGGTCAGTAGGTTGGCGCTCGCCCGTACCGGTGCGGGAATGTTCGAGCATACCTTTGACAATTGCAGAAGCGCGTTTGCCGTGTAAATTGATTTTCTCCAAGTTTTGGGACAAATCAATCAATAAATCGTTTTCTAATGCTTCGTCTCTTTGTCCGGGTTCCTTATTCCGTTCTTCCATTAACTCCGAAATTAAATCCACACTCAATTCTGAAAAATTATTCACAAAGTTCAGCGGGTTTTGAATCTCATGAGCGATGCCGGCGGTGAGTTCAGCCATAGAAGCCATTTTCTCTTTATGGATCTGCCGTTGCGCTTTGAGCTTTTGCCGAAATCCGTACAAAACAAAAAGATAGATACCTATACCGACAAGCATCAAAAAATAGCCAAAAAGCATCGGAACAAACCACCACTTATGCCAAATGTTGCCTTCAACGGTAAAATTGAATTCGACCGGGACGGCATTGGGTTCGTTGGCTTTTACTACAAAGCTATAATCACCCCCGTCCAAATGGGCGTACTGCGCCTGCGTACAGCGGTCGCAGGTGATCCATTCATAGTCAAGGCCGCGCAAAAGGTAAGCGAAGGAACGGCGAGCTGTATCTTGGGTATCGACAAATTGAAAAAGAAGGCTGTTTTGATCGTAGGGCAGCACCGGGGGTGATTTTTGCGAAGAATCAAGGGGCATAAAGACCGAATTCCCCATAATGTCACGGACTTTTACGGATAGGATTTTTGCGGAAGGGAGTTTTTTTTCGGCTTGAGCCTTTCCGACAAACGAGCATAAAAGACCAATATACAGAAGGGTTAAAGGGTGTTTCATTTAATCAATGGGTTGTACTTTACCTTGATTCAATTAAGGACAATCGTTGTATCGGCTGAGCCAAAAAGCATACGAAAAGCAACCGTATAGGAAAATAGTAGCCAGGCACAAAACCATATAGTACTGTAAATAAAGGCTTTGGGAGAAGTTTAACATAGGGGCACTGAATACATCTCCCAAAGCCACTAAATTAAAAATCAATACCCCGACGCTTACCCAAAGCAGCGGTTCCATCCGCAAATCGGTTGCTTCTTCGTCTTGAAACAATTGAGTAAGGTAATAAATGACGACAACCGATATGACCACTTTCTCAAAGGCATTGGAATAGCCGTTACCCGTCAAACCCGCCCCAAAGAAAGCATCCGAGGCAATGATGGGAATTGTGATTAAACCCGCTGTCAGAATGAGCTTTCCTGCGTGAGAATGGGTAACCGCAACGGAATACGCCCAAGTCATCATTACAGCATCAACGATACTGAAAAGGTAGAGAAATGTGTATTTTGATTCTAAAAACCAAAGCAGGACAATATCTAAAAACAGAACGCAAACCAATCCTCCCAACACTATTCGGAGTGCTTTGGATTGGCTTGCATAAAAATAGAGACCTATTCCGATAGGCACTGCTATACTGTAAGTGGCAGTATAAATCAAATAAGTGGCAATGTCAATAAGCTTCATAAGTTATTCGTCAGGACCAAGAGGCGGCCTACCCGGTTTGGCACCAATATAGCTTGATTCGTCGCCATCGTAAGTAGAGTATCTGTTTTTAGAAACCCGCTCCGGATTTTTCCCCACCGGCCTTTTAGCCGCTACCGATGCCGGTTCAAATTCAGCCGTGGGAATGGCTCCCTCCATAATCAAGTGCAGGCAGTTCCAGTCGAGGTCTTTGCCCTTGTCATCTTTCTTGGCTTTTCGCAAACCGAAACTAATATGCAAATGGGTCAGCCCTTTTCCATTTTCGTCTTTCTCTGCTTCAAATTCATCCAATAGTTTGCGTAATTCCTTTATCCGGATGTACAGCCCCAAATTGAGATTTTCATCGAAGGGAGTGGAGTGAACCAGTTCTTTGTAATTCTTTTTGAGCTCGGAGAGTGTCGCCGGAGGAGATACTTTATCCTTATCAGGGGACGTATCCGGCATAGTAAAACTTTCGGTTTCAGCTTGCGGGAAGATCCCGGGTTTGGTGTCGATAAGCGTTTTCAAATCGGCATCAGTGAGGGGAATAAAGGGTCTGGGCATTTTTCAGTTGAATTTAAGGGTTTAAAAAATAGGTAAGCTGCGTAATGATTTCGGTCTGACTGAAAGGAAGTTTTTTCAGGGAATTTATCTCAACATTTTTGCTTATCCTAACCCCGCTCTCCTACCCTAAAAAAACAAAAAATGGCGGTAAAAACAAAAAATAAACCATAGGGGAAATGTAGTTAAAAAAAATAGAATTCCAAATTTTACCTCCTGATTTACACGATTTTACAGTTACATAAAAGGACATACCCCCAAACCGATGCCTTTTGAACACTTTGACCCAATAAAAATCCTGATTTTTTCCATAACAAAAGGGCAGCCTCCCGATCGAAGGCTGCCCTTTTTCTTATTCTTACCAAGCGATTATTTCCACGACTGATCAAACAGGTCGGCCCATACGGCCGTATTGATTACTTCTGTGCCTGTGGTATTGGCAGTGATGACTAACTGTACGTTGACGCCGGGCCCGTCGAAGTCAAACAGAACCGCATTGCCCGCGCCCGAACCGTTTTTATGAAAATACAAGCCGTGTGGACGGGTATAGGCATCATCGAAGCCCATTTGATTGCCCTTTCCGTCTCCTACTTTCATTTTGGCCATGACATCGGCCGGTACGATTATGTTAGCCCGAGCGTAGGTCATCACTTGTGCCATGTGCATGGCGCTCAATTTGAGTCCTCCGGCTCCGGCGGCATCGGTCAGGTGATTGCCGCTGTCGTATCCCGCTACGTTCGAGTTTACGGTCTTGTAGTATTTCACTTTTTGATTGTCGGCTACACCCCACGCGTCAAACTCCACTTGGTTCCATTGCGCCAGTCCGGCCGGTTGGAAGACTTGCTCACGCAACAATTTCTGATACCAAGTACAAATTTTCAGATTTAAACTGTTTTTGGCAGCCACTACCGAAGCTGCATTTTCCGTTCCTTCATAAGCGATAGCTGCCTTAAGCGCATTTTCCATGATTTTCAATTCGTTGGCTAAGGTCGGATTTTGAGTAGCCGCCAAATATACCGTACAGTAGCGCAGCAATACGTAATTGATATTTTGGTAATCGTACTGCCCGAACGGCTTGGGAGAAGCCAACGGAGCGGGGTCTGTTGTTTCGTTGATGCCGTTTTCGACTGTTTTTTCAATACCGCCTAAGGAAGATCCATTATTGATAATGCCGCTTGTATGCGCCATCAGATCGCGAAAGGTTACTTTTTTGAAATCATTACTCGGTACAAAGTAATACGGTAAATAAAGATATACTTTTTTCTCAAGGGCGGTGTTGATCGGTTGTCCCGTAGCGTCCAATGTTTTCATGGCCAAGAGTGCCGCGAAATATTTGGTGCAACTTCCGATGTCTTGGATGACATTTTCGGAATAGTTGCGTTCGGGTGCATCTACGCTGTACCGGGCTTTTCCTACGCCGTTGGCGGCGGCCACTTGCCCGTTGACCACAATACAGTAGCCAAAACCGGGCACTTTTCCCAGCAATCGGGCTTCGATCTTCGCGGCCATAGTTTGGGCGTCAAAATGGTGATTGGTGAGGTCGCCTACCGCTTCGCGAGCGGCCGAATGGGTTGTCGGTTCGGGGCGCAAATGTTCTTCTTTGCAGGAAGTCGTTCCCAACAAAGCAGCGAAGGCAATAAACCAAGAAGCAAGCGATTTTACGAAAGTTTTCATGACTGTTATAGCTGTTTAAAGAACTGTATTTGTCGCAAAACTTGTCGCCTGTTGTACGACTGTTTTGACAGTACAAAGGTGGCGGTTTGGGCAGGGCGGTTTCAATACCAACTTGTTTGTATTTTTAAGCTGTTGCGGCATTAAAACATGCTTCGCAGCAACCAAACCCTTTTGTATATCGTATAAGAAAAAAGCGTCCTTTTTATGAAGATGAACAAACCGTTATTTTTCGGCTTGCTTTTTACAGTCGTTGGCAGCTATGCACAGCGAGATACTGCTTTTACGACCAAAGCGCCGGTCACTTATTCCTTCTCTTTGCTGCTTCCCATCCGCAGCATCGGCGTTCAGGCGGGCATTGCAAGCCTGTTGAAGCAAAATGAAATCTACAAACATGCCTCCTCCAAGAAGCCGAAAATCATCCGAAAAGAGCGTTGGCTTTCGATAGATTTAGGATTTTACAGCCAAAAAGAGTTGCATAACAGCCTCTTTCTGACAGGCAGCTACCGACTTCGCCGGGTGAATCCGTACGGGTACTATCGACAATTCAGTCCGTTTTTGGGCATAAGTCAAACTTTTCTCAACGAAGAAAGCTATTCAGTCACTGCCGACAATGAGGTGGTTCTTCATAAAATAGCGGGCAATTTTTACCTGACGGGCGGTTTCGGGCTGAGTTTCGGCAAGGTTTTTACAAAGTCCAAGGCCCCGTTTATCCGCGATATTCACGCGGGGCTTTTGATGCAAAGCTACTATCCCAATTTTCGGTTCCTTGCCTTACATCCTGCTTTTCAGTTGGGTTTAGAAGCCGGTTTTCCTGCGTTTTCGAGAAATTTTAAGAAAAAGATCATCACAAGGCCATGAAAAAAGTACTGTTTTTACTGCTTCTCTGCTTAGGGTTTCAAGGGTGTCATCAGGAAGAAATTACGATTGGCACCAACGTCAGCGACCTGTTTTATTTGGACAATCAGGGAGCGAAAATGCCGGTGTTGGTAGAAGGAAATACCGCTTCCAAAGTAATATTAATTTTCGTCCACGGCGGGCCGGGCGGGACCGCCATCGGTTTCAACAACGACGAAGCCATTTCACGGATCGTAGAGAGTCAATTTGCCGTGGCGTACCATGACCAACGCGCCGCCGGCAACTCACAGGGCAGTACGACCCAAAAATTGGCCGTGGAACAATACATTGATGACCTGCAAAAACTGATCTTAGTACTGCGAAAACGCTACGGTGCCGATACCCGAATTTTCATTCTGTCGCACAGTTGGGGCGGGTTGATTGCTGCCGGTTTTCTGACCTCGGGCAGCAACCAACAATCAGTGAGCGGGTGGATCAATTTGGCGGGAGCGCACAATTACCTGCTCAACGACCAATTGACCCGAGAGTACCTGATCGCTTTCGGTAAAGAACAGATGGCGAAAAACATTCACTCCACAGAATGGACACCCATTGTGGAGTATGCCGAAACCCACGTCCCCAATTACGATTTTGCCATTGCCAAACAACTCAACGCTTACGGCAGCGCCGTTGAGGCGTATATTGATGACATTCATCAGGAGGGCGGCGGCGGGCTGTCGAACTTATTTCTGACCAAGAAAAAAGCGTTTTATCCCTTTTGGATGCTCTCTAACGCGGGAGCCTCCTACCTGCTGAATCTGCCCAAAGACCTGATGTATGCGTCTTATTCCGACAAACTTTCGGTAATCAACACCCCTGTTTTGAATATTACGGGGAAATACGATTTTACCGTTCCGAAGGGTTTGGCCGAAGAGGTGATGCAAAAAGCAGCCTCGGCCAAAAAGAAATTGGTCATCTTACCCCACAGCGGCCATATCCTGATGAACAACGAACCGGAACCGCTTTGGAAGGAAGTGGTCAGTTTTGTAGAAGAAAATAAATAATTGTCTTCCTAACTGATGTCGCAACACTCCGAGCCAAACCGACGTAATCAACAATAGCGAATCGCTGCTATTTCTTATTTGATGACTAACCAACTAACTCAATCCATGTTCAACAGTCTGTGCAAAACATTCATTACCGTGGCCTTTTTAGGCCTGGTTACGCTTTTTTCCTGTACTACGTCGTCGGTAGCCCCGGCAGAAGACACTACTACTAAAGTGGCTTTCTCCAATGCTTCCATGAAACCCTTTTTTGATACCTACTGCACGGAATGCCACGCTTCCGGCAAGAGCAATTACAAAGATTGGTTGTATGACCCTACCAATTATACGACCAGCATTAAAGCAAGCATTACCACTATCTACAACGAAGTCTATGTGCGCAAAACCATGCCTGAAAACACAACATTGACGGCGGCGCAATTGGCCGCTTTCAAAGCGTGGTACGACGCCGGCTATCCGGCCAACTAAAATCAGCTTAGTGACTTACTCCGGCCTTTAAATGGCAATTTGATAATTATGGCGACGGCAATTGGGGCATAAACTTTTGATTAACAAACACTTATCTCCCATTTTCAAATGGCCGAATTTTCAAATTACTTAATGAACTATGTCATTACCCCAACCGTAATTCCACTTTAAATCCGTTTTCGTAAGTCGCCGTCAGAGGTCCGCCGAGTTGGGCCGCACGCATGTGCATGTTGCTGAGGCCCAACCCGTCTGACGACGTTTCTGTTTTCGGGGGAGAACCGTTGTCGTGAATGAGTAACCTGATCCGGTTCTTTTGTTCAGAAAAAACAATCTGAACGTGTGAGGCATCCGAGTGTTTGATAATATTGGTAATGGCCTCCTTAAAGATCAGATAAATGTGTTGCCGTCTTTGGGGGTCGATGAACTTTTTGCCGTCTTCGACCTCTACCTTAAAATCGTGCGAAATATGCTTTCGATTCAGGTTACGTTCGGCAAAATCCCGCATCCGGTCAATGAGGTTTTCGTATTTATCCTTACGTGAATCAATCGTCCAGACGGTGTCCCTCATTCGTTCCATGGCGTCTTGGCTCATGGCACTGAGTTCATTGAGGGCTTCTTTTTGCTCAACCTTGGCCGTCAGGGCCATCATTTGCGATTGCATGGCCAAGCCCGACAAAATAGTACCGACATCGTCATGAAGATCGCCGGAGATCTTGGTGCGAATTGCTTCCAAGGCTTTGAGCCGGGCTATCCGCTGCGCCACTCGGTATTGAATAAAAACGTAAATAAGTCCCCCGATAATCGCAGAATACAACAAATAACACCACCACGTTTGCCACCAAGGCGGGCGAATGATGAACGAATAGGCCAATTCCCGGCTCCATACGCCTTCCTCATTCATGGCTTTTACGTTGAACGTATAGCTTCCGGGCGGCAAATTACCGTAAGTCGCTTCCGAACGTGAGGTTATGGCACTCCAATTGTTTTCCAATCCTTTTAAGCGATATTGATAACTGACGGACTGCGGAGCAGTGGTATTGGTACCGGCAAACTCAAACGTAAGAAAATTGTTGTTGTAAGCCAAGCTCAACTCTTCGGGAATCCTCTGCCATCGAGACAGGTCTTTAAACGTAAAGTCCTGCACCGTGAATCCATTTTTTAAGACGTAACTGCTGTCTTTTCTCCACGCTATAGCTTCATTATAGAGTTTTATATTGGTGAGTTGAACAGTGGGTACTTCGGGATTCGGTCTATCCTGCTGAGGATGATAGATGGTCAGTCGGTCCAACTTGGGTATCCACAGGTCGCCGTTTTTTGTTTCCAACAGGTAATACCGTCCTTCGGCAAAACCCATATTCCCATTTTCGGGCGTGTAGTGTTTGAAAAAGGGAAGCACGGGCGCGGAGGGAGTGGCGGCTATTTTTTCCAACTCTTTTTTGGATAACTTATCCAGTCCCGTACGGCACGAAATCCAAAGATTTCCGGCTTTATCTTCCCGCAGGCCAAACACGGTATTATGGCTCAGCCCTTCCGCTTCGGTAAAGTGCCTCAACGTTTGGTAACGTACATCCAAGCGGGTGATTCCGCCGCCCAACGTGCCAAACCAAAAATCACCCCGTCGGTCTTCTATGATACTTTCAAAAATATCGAAATTCATCCCTTCCTTTTCGGTGTAATTAGTAAAAGTGCGGCCGTCTTTATCCAACCGAGATACGCCTCCAAAGGTACAAAACCACATATTGCCGGCTTTGTCCTGAAAAATCCGAATGACTTGATCGTGGCAGAGCCCCTGCTGCGTCGTAAAATGCGTCCGCGTTTGAGTCCCCTGATTGATTCGAAACACGCCCCCTTTCTCGCGGGAACTGTACCAAATATTGCCCGCTTTATCTTCAAAAATACAAACGATGTAGCCCCCGCTCTCCTCCAAATGAGTAAGCGTTTTGCAGGTACTGTCTAAATAGCAAAGCGCCCCATAATTTGTACCCAACCAGATGTTCCCTTTTTTATCTTCCAACAAACTCAAAACGTTCCGGTCGGGAAGACCTTCTTTTTGAGTAAAGTTTGTAATGGTTTTTGTTTCAAGATCGAAACGGGAAACACCGCCGCCGTTCTCCGTACCAACCCAAACAGTATTTTTCCAATCCTGAACCAAGCATCGGACATTATTGCTCAACAAACCGTCTTCTTGGGTAAAGCTTCTGAAAAGTTGGCTGTATTTCACGAGCCCCTTTTCGGTACCGAACCAAAGTGTACCTGCTTTGTCTTCAATCAGGGAAAGTACTATGTTGTCGGCCAAACCTACATCCGTTGTAAAATTGGTAATAGATTGTCCGGAGGCCTCCAATCGAAAAACCCCGCCCCCGATTGTCCCAAACCAGACTGCACCCAATCTATCTTCCTGAATATCTGTCGCCCATCCATAGGTTAATCCAATGGTATGATGAAAGAATTTACCATCATATTTGAGCACACCGCCCCAAGTGGACAGCCATATATTTCCGGTTTTGTCTTCCGTAATTCTCATGATGGTATTGTCCGACAATCCTTCTTTTTGGGTATAATGCGCAAAGCTTTGGCCATCGTACTTCACCAGGCCGTTGCCTTGCGTCCCAAACCAGATCGTTCCCCGGCGATCTTCCATGATGGAACGAACTCTATTGGCCAACCCTTCTTTCTCCGTAAAATGGGTGATTGTTTTCCCTGATTTGTCTAATTTAGCAACGCCGTTCCCATTGGTCGCAAACCAGATATTGCCCTGACGGTCTTCCAAAATCTCCATCACATAATTGACGACCGCCCCTTCGTTAATTTTGTAGTTGGTAAAGCTTCTACCATCGTATTTTGAAGCTCCTGAACGAGTACCCAACCAGATATTCCCGGCTTTATCTTCGTAAATGGTTTCGATAAAATTATCGATCAACCCTTCTTTCATCGTAAAATTTTCAAAGGTCTTTCCGTTGTATTTGGAAACACCGTTGAAGGTCCCCAACCAGATATTTCCTTTGCTGTCTTGCAGCAACGTATGGATCTGGGTTTCAACCAATCCCTGCATAAGTCCGAAAAGGTTGAAGTTATAGGGATTGTAGTCGTTGGTGTAAGCCGGTTGGGCCACAATCGCCTGCGGACGACCGGCGGGAATTATTTTATAAACAGCAGGGACTGCTTGAGACAATGTAAAACTGTCTTTTCCGGGGGTGTAAACAACCGGAATGCCGGCTGGGACGATGGTCGTTTTAACCGGCTTACTGTTATCATTGATAGGAACTACGGTGGGAGTCCCCATATTTACCACTTTTAGTGAACCCATGGGCAGCGTCTTCGCCGGAGTCACCCTGTTTTTGGGAACAGTGTATCCTTTGGTTTTCAACACTTCAGCTGCAGCGGGACTGCTTGCAGATTTTTGGGATTGATTACAGGCAATCATCAACCCAAGCACTGCCCCGCCGACGGCAACGCATAAGAAGAATTGATAGAATTTTTCAATATTCAACGTAATGAGTAGCTAAAGGTAGGGGAACTTGCGCTGTACAGCTTACTCAAATATACGAATCTGCTGTCTTTTTCTTCAACGGCCAGGAAAAAGTTATCCTTTAGTTTACCCGATCTGCCCTTTCATGTACTTTGTAATGGCCTCCGTTTTGTTATTGACCTGCAGCACTTTGTACATTTTCTTGATGTGCGAACGTACCGTTTCGACCGAAATAAACAGCTTCTCCGAAATGGTGCCGTAGCTTTTGCCGTCTACCGGATTTTTGATTGTAGGGTAATATTTTTTAAGAAGCCGTTTTTTTTCGGGTAAAACTGCTTTTTAAAACTTTTTCTTTACGTTTTGCATTTTTCGCTTTAATGCCGTTCATAATTTCTCTAAAATCTAAAAGCTCCTCTTCTGTCCAAGGTTCAGATTTTGTTGAAAAATCAACATGCTTAGGTTCTTTAATAAGTCCCATAAATTCAGCCTTTAAAATAGTGTGAGATAAGCCTTAGTGCGGCATTTGTTTCAATAAACATACGCAATCCACGAAAATGAGTTGCATGCAAAGATTGTTCATAGTGTTTAATGAGTGCTGTTTTGGCGTCGAAAGCAAGAAACCCTTCATAGCCTTTATCCATCGAAACTTTACAAGCATAAGCCACAAGATTACCGGGTACTCCTAAATAAACTTTATTTTTCCCTTTATTAAACGTTGAACTTTCAATCAAATGCATGAAAATATGATCTTGCTTATCTTCGATGCTCAATAGTCCTTGAATAATTGTCGGATTATTTACGGTGGTTAGTTTGTACACTTCTTTAGTACTGTCTTTCAGTTCTTTGCTCCAATCAAATTGCCAATCCTTTTTTTTTATTTGCTTAGAACCAATCTCTGTAAGCCGGGCAATTTCGGTATCAAATACCTCCCCTGTTAAAGCATTTTCAATAGAATTCGTCAGTTTATCAATAACGAAATCAAGTTGTATAGGCAGTCGTTGTTTCACTAAGCTAATTTACGAAATAAAGTCCGGGGTTACAACCCCATCTGTTTTTCTTTTGAGTAAAACCATCGTAGGTTATCCGATCTGCCCTTTCATGTACTTCGTAATGGCCTCCGTTTTGTTATTGACCTGCAGGACTTTGTACATTTTCTTGATGTGCGAACGTACCGTTTCGACCGAAATAAACAGCTTCTCCGAAATGGTGCCGTAGCTTTTACCGTCCACCAGCATTTCCAAAATCTCTTTTTGGCGGTCGGTCAAAATACCGGCTTTGCTCACCCGCCCGCCCATGAGGTGATTCACAATCTCCCGAGCTACCGATGGCGACATGTAAGAACCGCCATTCACCACAATACGAAGGGCATCTACAATTTCGGTCAGACCGGCTTTTTTGGAAATGTAGGAACAAGCCCCCGAACAGAGGGCTTTCAAAATAACGTCTTCTTCTTCATAGGTGGTCAGCATTACCACATCCGTTTCGGGCAATCGCTCAAAAATAAAAGGCAACGCCTCAATACCCGACATGCCGGGCAAGCCAATGTCCAACAGGATAATATCAGTGGTAAGGCGGGGGTCAATGTCCAATGCCCGAAAAAAGGATTCCACCGAAGGATGCACCATCGTTACTTCAAATTCTTCGTGAAAGCCGATGAATTTGGATACGTTGTCGCGGATAACCTTATTGTCTTCTATAATGCTGATTTTGGCCGGTGTCATACGTTAGGAAATTTACACAAAGATAAAGTTTGACTGCATAGGAAACTATCACCCTGTCGGGTGATTTACAGGGTAATTCCTTCCTCTTTTTTCACCTTTCAGGGTGATTGTTTGCCCCTTTGAATCTCCTCAACTTTGTGTCATTCTTAACCATTTTCACGCTTTAAAATCACCCATAATCAAATGAAAACGAGCGTTTATTCCCGTATCACGGTCGGTATCAACTACCTGACTTTTTGGTTAGTATTATGCCTGACCGCTGAATCGGTTATGGCACAGTCTTACATCTCTAACTACTACCGAAAAGGAAATTTAGGTTTAGAAAACGGAAATGCAGGCAGCAGTCCTTCTTTTCCATCCACTTCATTATCGCTATGGACGCTCGAAGCAGCGGGCACTTCTTTCCGTATTAAAAACACGGCTACCGGTGACTACCTCAACAACGAAACCGGCAAACTTCTGTGTACAAAGATTCAGCCGGGGTGGCTCAGTGCCCAATGGACGCTGAAACCGGTGCCCAATATGAACGGGATCTTTTTCATTATTAATGCGTGGACCAAAGACTACTTGCATGTAGAGCGCGGCCCGCTCGAACTCACCAAAATAACCTCTGAGGGGTGGAACAGTGCTTGGTGGCAGGTGACACCCGCTTCGGGTTTCCACATGATCATTGCTTCTGACACGCAGTATCCATGGGCCAAAGACATGAGAGTCACGCGTGAGCAATCAGAAGTAGAGTCGAAACAGTACAACAATGAGTTTGTGAAAACGATGAACGAGCTGAACGATCAATTGGGTAATGTGAAGGGAGTGATTATCAATGGCGATTTAACCAATTTCGGCCATGCCAAAGAGTTAGACGTATTTAAACAAATCTACAGCGGACTCAAACTACCGATGCACGTAAGTTTGGGCAATCACGATTATGCCAACAACGTGGACGATACCTACGAAAATGGTGCTGCCAATAACATGGTGGAGTATATGGTAGAACAGCTGAAAGCAAAAAACTACCCCAACTCCGACTACAAAGTCGAAAACGGCTATAACGGTACTGTCGTAACGACCATTTCGGGGAGTTTGGCATACTCTTGGAACGAAGGAAATGTGCATTTTGTCCAGTTGCAATATTATCCGCTCTACGAACGGGAATGGAGCAATTATGTCAGTCTCGGTGCTGCCAAGACCAAGACCGTTAAGATTACCAACTCGTTTCAATGGCTGGCCAACGATTTAGCCGCCGCCCGCAATGCCGGCAAAGCCATTATCGTCCTTTTTCATGACCCTTATGAACACTGGTCTGACCAATACGTCAAAGGGGTCAGAACCGAAGGAAACAAACCGAAAGCCCGGCCGGATGCCGATGCAAAATCAGCTGAACTCGCCAACCTTTTTAAAACCTACAAAGTATCGGCTGTCTTTGGGGGGCATATTCATGAAAATCACGGATTATTTACTCCTGATTATCGGGGTACGGGCGTTCCGCTATTTTATTCCGGCTCTGCCGACCAAAACCACTACCTTCTGGCCAAGTTTGATGACAGTAAAATGACAGTCGAGAAAATAACCAGTGCCAATGGAGTATTAAAACGGGAAAACGCCGGGGAGTATCCTCTCTTTACCCCCAAGCCCAGCACCGCCTGTGGCTGTGCTGCCAAGACCTTCCGCAACACCAGCGATCATTCTTGGGTGGAGTTCCGACTTCCGCAAGGTACCGGAGGGCAGAGCATTGCCATCGCGGGCGGGGCATACAACAAGTACGTGTTACCTAAGTGCAATCGGGTTTGGTGGGATGATCTTTCTTTTAAATGCAATGCCGCTACCTGCCAGTGGGAAAAAATTTCGGGAAATTGGGATGCTGATGCCCTTTGTACGGGCGATAAAGGCAACAGCCCTTATGTAGTTGTAGGTGAAAAGTAAGGCATTTAAAGCATGTCGTCGGTTGTTTCCAACCGACGATCTCCAAGTTCAAATGACATGAAAAAACGTCTCCTTTTCTTCCTCCTCACCGCTGCCATTACGGCCGCTCAGGCTCAGATAAGCACCTATCCCGACGCCCAAAAGGCCAATTTCATGGCCCTTGGCGGCTATGCTTACACCGAAACACAGTTTCCGAGCGGCTTTCAGGCCAAGCCGTATATTCGCTCCGGTCCCTCCCCCGAAAATACTTTTTCCTTCGCGGCCACAGTAGTTTATCCCGGAGCAACCGGAAATCAGGACGTGATTTATAACTACGCAGGAGCATTGTCATCTTATGATCCAAACCGCCCTATTCTTTTGACTTTTATCGGCAATAACGTCCGCAAGTTTGGTGCAGAGGTGTTTGGGACAAATCAAAGCGGTGCTGCCATTGCCGGTACGGTTCAGATGACGGCGACGACCAATTTCGGCATTTCGGTTACGCTGAGTTGTGACCTAAACAGCCGCTTTGCGGGTTTTCAGGTCACGGGCGAGAATGAATACCTTACCTCCGTCGTCTTTACACCACCGGCAACCGGTATTATTTGGGCTTCGATTTATAATGTTATTTTGGGTGATGATACCCCCCAAAACGTAGCACTGAATCTCGACGGAGTGAATGATTATGTTGCAATTCCGAGTGCGGTGGGCAATTTCAATACCAATGAGAATTTTACCGTCTCGGCTTGGGTCAGACCCGGCATCCAAACCGATCTGGGAGCCGGCGATAATGATATGATTGAAAAATGGAACGGAGCAGGCGGGTATCCTTTTGTGGTTCGCTTTTTTAACCAAACGGCCGGAGGCAATGCCGGAAAAATAGCTGTGGGTCGCTATGATGGAATTAACGGCCCCAATATTACCTCAAGTGTCACCATCAATGACGGCAAATGGCATCACATCGCTTTTGTTAAAAACGGTACCTCCCTCGCCCTTTACATTGACGGGGTCTCCGCGGGTACAACTACCGACAATTGCACCGCTCCTACCACCAATACGTCCCTTTTATACATTGGTCGCCGAGGAAACGGCATCAATTATTTCAAAGGAGACATCGACGAAGTGCGCATCAGAAGCGTAGCCCTGACGCAGGCCCAAATTCAAAACGATATGTTTTGTAAGCTCAATTCGGTGACCAATTTGGCAGCCGCCTACAATTTCAACGAAGGAGTACCTAACGGGAACAATGTACTGCTGACGCAGGTCAACAATCTTACGGGCAGCAACCACGGCACGCTGACCAATTTGGCCAAAACGGGCAACTCGTCCAATTTTGTCACCGGGCAAATACACTACGTCAAAGCCGATGCGGTTGGGGCCAACAACGGTTCTTCGTGGGCCAATGCCTATACGAGTTTACAGAGTGCTTTGGCGATTCCGACCGGCTCGACCTGCAATGATATGATCGAAGTATGGGTGGCCAAAGGCACCTACAAGCCCCACGCCAACGATGTCAATACGCCTTTCTCCATTCCTTCGGCCTACCGGCTCTACGGCGGCTTTGCCGGAACGGAAGCAAGCCTCAATCAGCGAAATCCGGCCTTACTGCTGACGACCAATCTCACCACACTCAGTGGAGACCTGTCAGGCAACGATACGCCCAACTTTGGCAACAGAGCCGATAATGCTATCAATGTAGTACGCCTGCAAAGTGTGTCCGAGAATATCATTGACGGCTTTGAAGTGAAAGGGGCCACCGACATAGGCCTATATGTCGAAAACTCTACACTGCAGATTGACCGGTGTAAGTTGACGGATAATCAGGCCATTTTTGGGGGAGGGGCCTATTTCACTAACAGTAATGTACTTCTAAGGCGCTGTATGATCATGGGCAACTCGGCTAACTACGGAGCCGGATTCTTTGCAGCTGTTTTCACGGGCACAAAATCCACGCGCGTATTGCACTGTCTCATTACGGGAAATAAAGCAATGACAGCAGGAGGGGGTGTGCTGAATAAGGCTACTACTTCGGGAGCGGTTCATAACGTAAGCTACACCAATTGCACCCTTGCCGGCAATGCCCCGGAGGGGATGAGAAATGAAGGCCAAATTTCGGGCATTGCTAACTTGACCCTGACGAATGTGTTGATGTACGGCAACGGAAGCGGTATCACTATCAACAATAATAGCGGAGGCAGTACCTCCACGACCATCACCTACAGCTTAGTGCAAGGCGTAACTACCGGAACGGGCAATCTCAACGGCAATACGGTCAATCCTAATTTTATGGATCTGCCCGCGTTTGCTTCAGCACCCACCACAGCGGGTGATTTTCACCTGAAATGGTGTTCGAAAGCCATCAATTCGGGCATCAATCCCATAATCGGTAACAATGCAGGGCAATTGCCGTTGGATTTGGACCGAACTCCCGCACCTTTTGAAGGCACCTACGACATGGGCGTCTATGAATATTTGGGCAATACCCCTTCGGGAGTAAACAACGCAACCATTGCAAGTACCATTACCGGAACTACTTACACCGGAACGGGGGAACAAACTATCATTTCCACGGCCAAGATACTGCCTCCCGCAGGTACGGTATTGTTCAATGCTCCCAATTCCGTACTGCTGCAACCGGGCTTTGAGGCGCAGGGGATGCAGTCATTCAAAGCGCAGATCGGCCCCAATGTCACCTGTACCAATTAGCGATGAATCCACTACCTCCTCTGATTCATTTTGAAAGTGCGGTGCCGTTGCCGCGCTTTCAAACCAAGGCCGGCGAGCAGGCCATTGACCCAAAACGCATTGTCTACCTGAGTGCGCAGGGAAATTATACGCTGTTTCATTTAGAAAACGGCGAGCAGGTCGTCACCTCGCTTTCGTTGAGCAGCTACGCGTGTTTGTTGGAAAAACACGGTTTTCTGCGTTTGCATAAATCCCATCTGCTCAATTTGCATTATTTGGGTCAATGCATCATGCAACGCTTTATGTTTCTGATTTTGCCCGGCGGTCAAACGATTGAGATTGCCCGAAGACGAAGAAAAACGTTAAAGAAAATACTCAAGGGGAATAAATAAGCGAAATAGGCTGATAGCCGGAAGGGTTAATTCAGAAATCGGTTTGATACACTACTTTCCCCGTATAAGAATTGGAGACTTTGACCCAATCTACCGAACCTGTCCCTTTGAACGTAAATCGAATATCGGTAAGGTTAGTAAAGTTTTCCGGCCTTTCATACTCGCCCCGAAATACCGAATTTCCGTTGACAAATACTTCGATCAGGTTATCCTTCAATTGGAGCTTAAAGGTATTCCACTCGTTATGATTCACGCTGAAATTGTCTAAATCCACATTTTTTCCCAGTTGAAGATTCCCTTTTCTGAAAATTGTTTTACCTACTATCAATTTGGCATAATCGGAGCAACCCATCATTGTAAATTCAGCCTCGGCAATATTAAGGTTTTTATCTGTCAGCAAAATATCTGTATTAAAGCAACTTTCGCCTCCTTCACTTTCGGGGTTTTTCAGGCGGGCTTCTAAGGTCACGCTATCCGGGCGAATACCGAAATCCTGCGTGAGGGCATACACCGTGTGGCGATAATCGTCTTCTCCTTTTATTTCATTGGGCAAATCGCGCGGATCCAGATGAAGCACTCCTTCATTGATGTTTGTTTTGACGGTGCTGATATTGGTAGTCCAATTTTTTTCATAGGCTACCCCAAAACCCCACGCCGCCCATTGATTTGGATAGGAATATACGGTGTGGTAATCGGTCTTGATGAGGTGTTTATTGACCAACAAATTCAAACGATACACCCCGGGATAAAAATAAGTTTGAGAGACTGTGTCACAGGTTTTAACACTGTTCGTAATGTAGCTGACGAAATTATTCGCCGCCACAATCTTCCCCACGCCCAATATCAATTCCACGTTGCGCACTCGTTTCAGGGGTCGGACATCGTACATAATACGAACCGATTGAGGATATTTCCCCACCGTTTTGATGACTTTGAACTGCACTTCTTTGAGTTCTTCGGAGGAAAAAGGGCGGCTTTGCCACCACTTAAACCCAAAATAACTGAGAACCGCTGCCGCCAATACTCCTAAAAAAATGGGTACGAATTTGGGGAGTGTAAACCTAGGTTTTACTGTTTGAAACGATGTATAAGGTTCGTCAGAAATCGGAATTACCTGCATTTTACGAAGGGCCGGTAAGAAAGACTCTTCGATGTTGACGTAGGTGATGTGGATATTTTGCCGGTCGAGGTCGTTGTTTTTTTGCTGAAAATCATCCCAATCCGTATAGCCCAGATAGACCGAAACGGCATTGCGGAAACGGGTTTGAATACGAACGTCTTTGGTACCGTATTCAAAAATAAAGCGGCGCAGAAAATCTTTACTGAACAGTTCGTTTTTGGCTTCTCCGTTGAGTTGTTGGTGCAATACTGCTTCTATATCGACCAGCAGGGCTTCCAAAAACGCATTTTTACTTTTCAGTGCCTCAAAACTGCTGAATTCCTCAAACTCCTTTTGCCATTTGGAAGGCCATTCATCTACCACTTTAAGTAAGAATTGTTCGCGGAGCTCGTGCAGATAAATTTTGTCTTTAAGCAGCATAAACAAATGAATAGCAGAGAATAGGTGGATAAATATACCTTTTGCAAAAGATTTTGCAAAAATAAATCCTTTGCAAACCTGATTTTGCAAAGGATTTATTCCGGTTTGGTTTTTACTTCATGCCCTGAGCCACTTAAACATTCTATCAAATGAACTACCTTCTCAGTTTCACTTTCAGAGTTTTGACCATTGGCAATGCTGTCAATGCAGGCAAGGAAAATGGCATCATGAACCCCAGAATCTCTAACCTTATTGTCTTCTATAATGCCGATTTTGTAAGGTGTCACATGCCGGGCAATTTATGCAAATGTACTGTCTGATTCTATTGAAAGCTATCACCCGACAGGGTCATTCTACGCCCCCCCTATTTTCCACCTTTCGGGGGAATTGTCAGGCCTTTTGTTGTGCCGCGATTTTGCAGTGTTCATTTACCTTTTAACTTCTTAAAACAATGAAAAACAGAACCCTTTATGTTAACGGCTTATTGAGTTTGTGCTCGTTCTGGTTGGTACTTTTCGCCGTTTCACCGGCTCAGGCGCAGCCCGTCAAGCTTGTCAACCGGTGGAAAAACGAAACCATAGGCATTGCCAACGGCAAACCCGTAAGTACGGCTACGGACAACGATACATGGCTCATTGAAAAAACGGGGGAAGACAATTTCGTCCGCCTCAAAAACACGACGACCGGCACATATCTGCACAATCAAAACGGCCCGCTCGAAGCAGGATCCATTCAACCGGGCTGGTGGAGTGCCCAATGGACAATGAATGCCGTGGATGGTTATTTTCATATCGTTAATCGTTGGAAAGGTACGTATCTGCACAATCAGAACGGTCCGCTCGAATTGGGTGTTTTAGGTGACCCCGGCTGGTGGAGTGCGCAATGGGCTATTAAAGAAGATAATTCGACTGCAAGTAACAATATTGGAGACCCCAATCTTCAAGCTGCTGCTCTTGAAGATACTATTTATGAAGATATTCCGGAGATGTCCCAAGAGGATATTACAAAAATAATGAACTGGTTAAAAGTAAAAGTTATTGCTGAAAAATTACCGTTTTGTTGGAGACAAAGTTATGGCAGAGGCGCAGGGGAAATAGCCGGTGCATGCCCCCCCGGCACTGAGAAAGATGGGGCCTTATGTTATCCATTACCCCAAAAAGGGTATAAAGGAGTAGGTCCGGTATGTTGGCAATCATGCCCCAGTGGTTTTCGTGATGACGGTGCCTTTTGTGCTAAACCGGCCGCTTATGGCAGAGGGTCAGGCTATGCTGCATGGAATGAAGAAAAATGTAAAAATGAAAACCCCACTCTCGGATGTGAGAAAAACGGGGCCATGTGGTATCCAAAATGTCAACAAGGTTTTGTGGCTGTCGGATGTTGTATATGCTCACCTCAATGCCCACCGGATTTTGGTACAGATATTGGCGTTTCGTGTACCAAGAAAACCTATACCAGAGGAGCCGGTACTATTTTAGAATGTCCACCGGGGCTTATTAGAGATGAAACCGGTGGTCCTGCCGGTTTATGTTATCCCAAATGCCGTCCCGGATTTCATGGGGTGGGGCCTGTTTGTTGGCAAGATTGCGACCCAAATTGGGTTGGTTGTGCGGCTGCTTGTTCAAAAACTTCAACAGATTGTGGCTTTGCTTCTTTTGAGCAAGTACTTTCTGTGGCCACGGTTGCCGCAAATATTGCCATTTTGGTTTTAACCGGCCCCGGTGGTGCAGAAGCAGCAACTTTATTAGAAAAAGGAGGCACAGAATTGGTTAAAGTAGGAGTTACATCAGCCAAAGCAGGTACTTCAGTAGCTGCCGGTTCCGGCTATTTAGTAACTGCCAAAGCTGCGGGAATATTGGCTAAGGCAAAAATTGGTGAAGCATTTATGAAAGCAGTCACGCTGTTACAAAATGTAAAACCTTCAAATTTGGAAAAAGGAGCTTCTGTGGTTAGGAGAATCTATCAGGCAAGAACCGGCACTAAGTTATCTCAATCTATCACCACATTCAAAGTGGTAAAGGCCGGCTACACAGCCTTGACGGATTATAGAAAAGCGTTTGCCGATAATTTTATAGAGCAAACAAGTATTGCCATTAATCAAGAAATAGACGACAATTTCACTCCCAAAACGGCAAGGTACTTAAAAGAATATTGGGCCACTATTCAAATAAAAGAAGTGGCAGAAGCCAATAACTGGCAAATAGCCCAAACAACGATGGCAGTAGCTTCTATTATTGATATTACGGGTGTAACAGGTTTAGTAGCTGCTTTTGCCAAGCCAATTTGCCAAGACGCAGTTGCTTTTCCAAAATTATCACAATCGTATAAATGAGCAAAAGTGTAAGGGCTAAGGAACGGTTTCCCGGTCCATAGCCCTTGCACTTTTTTATTGTAAATAATCACTTCATTCAATCAATATATGAAATTAATAGTTTTACTCTCGTCATTTTTTGTATGTAGTTTTTTACATTTTGCCAAGGGCGCCGATACTCAATTTTCAGTTGATGGCTATCAAATTAAGATCAAAATAGTATCCAAACAGCCTACAAAAATTTATTTTGGTCGGTATAAGGGCAATGATGTTGAGTTTTTAGACACTTTATCAACAAATGAAAATAATGAAGCTATATTTTATGGCGAGAAAAAACTGGCAGCCGGTATTTATTTTATAGGGTATCAACCGCTTCAAGAAAATTTAGATTTCTTGATTGATAAAGAACAACACTTTGAAATGATTGTCAACGATAGTAATCCAAACTATGTAGTTATCGAATTTAAGAATAGCTCAGAGAATCATTTGTACAACTACTATAAAGGCTATATGTCTGAACAATCATTGCTTATTGAATCACTTCGAGGTAAACTATCCGACCCAAATTACAGCAAAGATTCCAGCGAATTGATTCAAGAATTAAAAAATATTGATAAAAAAATACAAGACAAACGAAATGAGATAATTGTCAACAATAAGAAAAGTTTTTTAAGCAAGTTGTTATTGGCTTTAAAAGACGTTGAGCTGCCCAAAAACTTGCAAAAACCAAGCAATAAGGCTGATTCCTTGAAAACATTAAACTATCTATCCAATCACTTTTTGGATAATGTTGATTTCTCCGATGAGGGATTAATTTATACTCCTTTTTTTGAATCAAAAGTAGATTCTTACTTCTTAGAATACATGGATTTGAATGCCGATAGTGTGATTGTTGCTTGGCTTTGTTGCATGGCAGCAGTAAAGCATCACTACCTGTATAAAAAAAGCACTGGAATGGCGAACTTTGAGATCGCCAAACCTCCAAAGCTGCCGCCTTATGGCTTCCAGTGCTATGCCAAAATTACACTTTTTTACCCAAGTCGACAACCAAATTCCCCAAAAACCAAAAAAGGTTAAGAAGTCTCAATCAGCCAAAGAAATCTACCGACTAAGCAACTGGCCTGAATATAATAAATCATTGATTTCCAGAGGATTTGTTACGCTTTGGCTTAGTGAAGATACGTTGGCGAATTGGTATTATCAAGGTCCGCGCGATGCCGGCGGCCAGTTTCGCTATTCCGACAAGTGCATTCAGGCTGCTTTGGCTCTTAAAGCAGTCTTTCGACTTGCATTTCGACAAACTCAAGGACTGATTCAGAGTGTGTTAGCCACTATGAAGCTGAATTTACAAGTACCAAGCTACACCCAATTATGTCGCCGACAGGCCAAAGTAGTAGCCTTTTCAGCCCTGGTTCCTTCTGAGGGTAGTATTGTCGAAGCTCTTCATCTTGTCATCGACAGTACAGGATTAAAAGTATATGGAGAGGGTGAATGGAAAGTCAGAAAGCACGGAGCTGATAAACGTCGTACCTGGCGCAAACTGCATTTGGCCATTGATGAGGCCACTAATGACATCCACGCTGTTGAATTGACCACCAATGCCGTTAGTGATGCCGATATGGTCAGACCCTTATTAGATGACATTGAACAGTGTGTTGCTAAAGTAGGTGGTGATGGGGCTACGACCAAGTCAAAGTATATGAGCAGTTGGAAACCCGCCACATTCAGCCCTTAATTCCTCCTCGTGTGAATGCGGTTATCTGGATAGACCAAACAGGTAACGACTTGATTCATCCTCGTAATGAAGCCATTAGGCAAATAGAAATAATCGGGTTAACCGTTTGGAAACGGCAATGTGGCTATCATCGCCGTAGTAAAGCAGAAACAGCCATGTTTCGATGGAAGGCCTGTTTTGGCGAACGGTTAGCTACGCGATTGTTGACTCATCAGCAAACAGAGGCTCAAGTCAAAGCAGCTTGTCTAAATCAATTCACTAAATTGGGAATGCCAAAGTCGGTTAAAAGGCAACCAACATAGCCATGCAACAAAGCCTTGTTGCTTTAAAAAAAATACTTAATAAAGCGGTTATTAATAAAACCATGACCGAATGGCTGCTTACTAAACTATTAAATGGCAGTATTAGCCATTTTTATAAATGGGACGAATCTGTCTATATATTTTTATTTCAAAATTATATATCGGACAACAAATATGACTGGCTAAATGACAGAAGTCGCGAGTTTTACACCGATAAAGCGTTGTTTTATATGTCGATCAGTAAAGGGAAAAAAGCACCGGAAATCCTTTTGCCGAACATTACTGATAACGAAATCTCACTACTAAAGAGTGAGGCTAAATATACCATACTATGTTTTTGGGATATAACCTGCCATCACTGCTTAGAAACTTTACCCAAATTAGATTCTCTTTATCAGGCAAATTGGAAGCATAATGGCGTAAAAATATTTTCAGTTTGTGTAAGCGATAAGGAGTTTAAGGGCGAATGGGTAAATCATATAAATAAGTCCCAATTACACACTTGGAACAATGTATTTAATTCGATTGACCTTAACGATAACTCAGCAAGTTTAAGCCGAAACTTGGTTTTGCAAAACTACAATGTATGGTATTATCCTACTTTCTTCTTATTAGATGAAAACAAACATCTAATGGCTAAAAAACTAAGTTATGTTCAGATTGTTAAATTGTTGGATAGCGTCCTAAAAAAATAGACGTTTTCCCATGATTCATCTATTAATCCTCACTATGCAAATAGGCAAATCTAATACCAAATTTTTATCCCAATTATTTCCCATGAAAAAAACAACTATCGCCCTCCTTATTCTGTTTTCAGCCACGTTTACGGCTTTGGGGCAGAGTGTTACGCTGACTCCCACCACGGATAAGCAACTTACCTTGACTGCTGCCGGGGTTGCAGTACCCAACATTACCGGGCAACGATCGAACGGAACCTCGGCAGCACCGACTGCTTTACCGAATGGTGCTTGGATGATGAGTATCTATGGACGAGGCTATACCGGCAGTGGATATTCCACTAACGCCAGCTCTGTCATTGCTTTTGGCGCCGCCCAAGACTTTACTCCCACGGCCAATGGCTCCAATATTCAATTTCTTACTTCCCCTTTGAATTCGATTATCCCTGCGGAAAGAATGAGGATTGACCACAATGGCAATGTAGGGATTGGTACAAACTCACCTGCCACCACACTGGATGTAAACAGCCCTACAAATTTTATTGCTAAATTTAACGGAGTGGGCCCACAAATGTTTATATCCCTCCATGAAAATGGAGCCTATCGAGGCTATTTGGGTTCCTTTTCGGGAGCTGCCGAAGATGTTGATTTTGGGACGGGCAACGGTACAACAGGTAAACTGCATTTGACCATAAAAGCCATTCCTCGACTCACCATTGACACAACGGGCAATGTGGGTATTGGGACAGGCACCTTCGCAACGGGTGAAAAATTTGCGGTGAGAAACGGCACGAGGCAATTTGGAATAATGCCGGGGTATTTTGGTAATGTCCCGGACGCCAACTGGACTACTTTCAATAGCTTAGCCTTGAGGATTTCGGGTGAAATTTCGGTGTTTGGTAAGATCGCCACCAATAATGCATTAGATGTAAATGGTTTTTCAAAATTAGGCAATGATGCTCCTGCCATCAAGGTGAAGAAATTGACCGGTACTACGGGGGCAGCACAGGGAGATATCATTCCTATCAGTCATGGGCTTACGAGCACAAAAATACTGTCAATTACCGTTTTAGTTCAATTTGAGACCAATGGGCAGTATGTTCCTCATTCTTATACAAATACGAATGGGTATCAATTTGATTTTTATTCGGATACAACTAATATTCAGGTCCGAAACCACCCCACAAACAGTAGTGGGATTTTATCAAAACCGATTAAGGTCATGATTACGTATGAGGAGTGAGAAACGCGTCTGATTTTCCCTTCTGGGTCCACAGTAAAGGTGAACCCGAAGGTGACAAAAAAGCTCAAAAACGGTTCAATGGGCTCTTTAACCCATCAATTGCGGTCTCTTTTGTTGTGTTTTTTACGATAAATACTGCGCGAAGTACGGTCTTGGGCAGCGTCTAATTTAATCTTGTCTTTTTTGGACAATTCCCCGTCGCTGCGCAACTTGGCTTCATAGTCGTTGACATTTTCCTGTTGTTCTTTGATGCGCTTCGCTTCCCGTTTGGTCAGTTCACCGCTTTGCGCTCCCTGTACGGCTCGCTCTTTTTGGTTTTTTTGACGGGCATTGACTTGGGCTTTTGCGTTCATTACACCTAAAAAGGCGATGAAAACTACGATTAATTTCAGTTTCATACGTGTTGTGTTTAAGGGTAAAAAAATAGATAAAAATTTAAGGTAAACTGTATTGTTTGAGCCATGCCCAATGCAGGGCCGCCCCGTTCAACGGATGGTTCTTGCCATTGGGATATTCGTGTTCCAAGTCTTTGACCTCTACTAACTTGAAGACATTCTCCGGTCTTCCCGAAAGCCCGGTAAAATTGCCTACAATGTACTCCGAGGGATCTCCGGAAACGGTGTAGTTTTTTTCGTCCAATTTGAAGGTAGTGATGTAAGGTTTGGGCGAGTTGGCATAAATAAAGGGATACGTCGTAAAAAGAGTCGTGAAATTCATGGGCAAAGGCCCCGGCACACCCAACCCTTTCAGAAGTTTGCCGTCTTTGTTCCCAAACTCAAGCATGACCGGCAAGAGGCGAACAGGGGTCAGATTTAAGTTGCCGGGCAATGCCCCGCCGCCGCCGCTTGAAATGGCCCCGGCAAATACATCCGACATTTCGACCGCACAACGGGCACTGAACTCCCCACCATTCGAGAATCCAACGACGTACCTTCTTTTTTCATCGACTTTCAATTTAGCATTCAAATCGTTCAACAGGGCCCGCATGAATTTGATGTCATCTTTGGGCACCACTCCCGCGCAATAAGAATAACTGTCGGCATACCCGGTCCATTTGGGCGTCGTTTCGGTGACTCCTCCGTCATTGATACAATACGATAGCGAAGAAGGAAAGACGGTCAATATGTTTTGGGACTCCCCTACTTCTTTCCAGCCGGAAATATCATAGAATTGAGCTCCGTTTTGGCCCGTCCCGTGAAACATGAGCACCAACGGAAGGGGCGTATTGCCCGTATATCCGGCAGGAACATGTACATAATACTCTCGTTCTGCGCCGTCAACGGTTAGCGTAAAACGGTTTTTCCCTTTTACAACCGTTTCCCCCGGTGTGGCAACGGTATTGTCCTTACCGCAGGAAAAACCAAGGAAAATCAAGTTGAGCGAAATAAGGAAGTGATTGCATCTTTTCATTTTACAAGTGCTTAAAAAGTACCTTGTAAAATTGAGAAGAAGCTTTAAAAGACATGTAGAACCAAGGGGTGAAATTGAGTCGTGAGTTACTGTTATTTCAGCATATATTCCCGCAATTTGGCTACGGCAAGGGTTCGGCCCGTAACGTCCAATTTAAAATAGGCATTGTTGATATGTTTCTTAAGGGTATTCATGGCAATGCACAATTCATCCGCGATCTGTTGATTGGTTTTTCCGGCATACATGAGTTTCATTACTTCAAACTCCCGCTCGGTAAACGGCGCCATCAAAAAGCGGTTGATTTTGTCCAATGACAATACCGGCACGTGTCTATTGGCTTGGGCTGCATGATTGGAAAGCGCGATTTCGATGGTAGCGTACAGTGTTTTTTCGTTGAAAGGCTTGACAATAAAGCCCGAAGGATTGGTTTTCTTAGCCCGTTCAAGGGTGTCTTTATCCGAATAAGACGTTAAGAAAATGAAGGGAATAAACGTGTGGCGGTTGATATACTCCGCAATATCAATACCGTCTTTATCATCTTCCAAATTAATATCAATGATCGCGAAATCAGTCGGTTGGCGTTTGAGTTGATACATCGCCTCATCGGCATCGTAGGCAAAAGCAGCTACTTCATAATCATGATTATTGAGATACATCCCAATATTTTTGGCAATCAACGGCTCGTCTTCAATAATCAATACGCGTATACCGGTCATGTCAGTCAATCGTTTTAAATTTTGAGATAAAGATCTTTACATCAGTGCCATGACTGCCGTCGATGCTCATCTGAGCTTTCATTTTTTGCAAAAAGGCTCTGATCATTTCGTAGCCGAAGGTAGCGGTATTGTCCGGATCAAACTCCTTCGGCAGGCCCCTTCCATTATCCTGTACTCGCAAAAGCAATTGGTCTTTGCTGCGTTGCATCGTTACCCAAATATCCCCGCTTTCGGCATTCCGGAAGGCATACTTCAGGGCATTGCTGATGAGTTCATTCAATATCATCCCCAGCGGAATCGCGGTATCGGTATGCAGATTCAGGTTTTCGATATGGGTATGAAATCGGATTTTATCGGTACGAATGTTATAGGTTTGAAACAAGTGAGACGATAAAATATCGATATATTCATTGATATTCACGCTGTTGACGGCATTGTCCCGGTAGAGGTTTTGGTGAATAAATGCCATTGACTGCACGCGTTGAACCCCTTCTTTGAGTATTGCTTTGGCAGCGGTATCTTTTAAGTTTTGCGATTGCAGATCCAACATACTGCTGATCACCTGCAAGTTATTTTTTACCCGATGATGAATCTCTTTGTTTAATACCGACAACTCCGCGGCCTGTTTTTGGATGATCCGGTTTTTGTTGCTCTGCTTTTTATATTGCCAAAAGATCACTCCTCCCGCCAACGCCAACATGCACATACCCAACCATAGCAGTTGCTGGTTTTTGTGTTCGTCATTCAGCAGCTTTTGTTTCAATTGGTTTTCCCGGCTGAGGGATTGGCTCAATTCTTTTTCGCGGCTCAGTTGCCGGTTCCGCAGATTCGACTCATTGGTTTTCAAATCGGTCAATAACAATTGACTTTTCAGGGAGGAATCAATCCATAGATTCTCCCGCTTCAAGGCCAATCGCAGCAGTTCCGCTTTATCCAATTTTTCGTCAGCCAGTTTGTTTTGCAGGTTCAGAAATTCTATTTGTTTTTCGGACAGCCGAGCCTCGGCTGTGTTTCTGATCTCGGCGCTGATGGTCTCGATGTGTTCGCTTCGAAAAATATCTTTGTACCTATCCATGAGTTTCAGCATCCGAAAAGCTGTTTTGTAATCTTCGTTTTGAGAACTCATTTCCGCCAAAAGACTTAGCCCCGCCACGGCCAATTCCGGGCTTCGGGCTTTTTCGATGGCTACCGCGGCCGAATCGAAGTACTTTCCTGCCGTTTGTTTGTCTTTTTGAGCGAGGTAGTAATTGGACGTGGCGGCCCATAGTTTGATTTGGTCGGTCGGGTTCTGTTGTCGGGATACCCACCGCTCTGCCGACTTTCGGAGCAAAGCCGCCTCTGCTAATTTCCCCTGAAAAGACAGAATGACAAATTCATCAATGACGGCGTCGGTCAAAACAGCGGCATCGTCTTTGGCCATCCGCTGCACCGCCCGATTGTAATAATAGGCGCTGTCGTATTGCTTTTGGGAAAGGTGGATCTTTGCAATTTTTGCCGTCGTTGTGAGAATCCCCTCTGTATCATTGAGGGCGGTCTTTATTGCCAATGAGCGTTTGTAATGCCCGATTGCCCCGGCGGTTTGTCCGAAATCCAGCGCAATTTTTCCCATGGCATCCTGGCACTCGTTCATTAATTTGAGTTGCCGCGTCTTCCTTAAATAAGTGATCGCCTCTCGGTAGTGATCAAACGACTGCCGAAAGACACTTTTGACGGCGTAGACGTCCCCCATTGTTTTGAGCAGCTTTCCCAATTCAACTTCATTTCCGGTATCTGAAAAAATGGATTTTGCTTTCTCAAAATGATTCAAGGCCGCCGTGTAGTCTTTTTTGGTAAAATAAACACTTCCGATAGCTACGAAACTTTGGGCTTTTCCTAAACCGTTATGGGTCTTTTCGGAAAAAGCCAGCGCTTTTTGAGCGACCTGTAACGATGCTTCAGTATTGGTTTTCAGCAGCAGAGCGCTTTGCGAAAGCCATTCCTTTATCAAGGAAGAATCAGGCGCAGAATTGGGCGACGGATTTGTTCCGGCCTGACCGAATACACAGACGGGAAGGAGCAAAAAATAAATATAAGAAATGAAAGCTTTCACAAAATGCAGCTTGCTTGCCTGATTTAATAGGCACAAATATTTTCAAAAGCATCGACAACTGCATAGAACTCAGGGGTTATTTTATTTTCACCGTCGCCCTGACCTTCGAACAGAAGTCGGCTCCATTTTCGGAAAAACTATACCAAGGCAAAAGCGCGGTCATTACGCCGCGCTTACAAATATGAGCAAAAATTAAAACTCTACTTTGAAGAAGGCACTGTATGCTGCCCGCTCAACGCAACCAACCCGTCACCTTTGATTTCATAGACGTAGGTCGAAAGATAATCGGTGGTCAGATCCGGCGTACCGTCGTTGTAGTGCCTTACCGAGTGTTCTCTGCCCGTGGCAATGACCGTGTTTCCGAACTGACGCACTCTCAAATCGTTAAAGCTGACATCAACGCGGCTTACATTTTTAAACAAAGCCACAATCTGTGCTTTATTGGCAATATAGCCGCTTCCCGAGATCAGTACATAATCGTTGGTGGCTCGCTCCAAAATATTCTTCATCGGATTATTTCGAAACTCTTCAGCATTTGCCTGAAAAAGCGCTTCCGCCTGCGTTTGGGCAAAAACCATGGGTAACACGGCAAAAAAACAAAGGGTGGTAATGATGATCTTCTTCATAAAAACGGAATTATATAAGTGAGTTTGAAAATTCGGATCATTACACAGAAAACCACTGAGATTTTAGAGAGTCACAGAGAAATGAACTGTTTTTACTTTGCGGTTCTCCGACTTTCTCTGTTTACCTCTGTGTAATAAAAATCTTAAACGTTTACATTTTTCCTTCGCTTTTCAATGTACGCCACGTCCAAACGGCTCCGAGTAAATCAACGACGCCGAAGGCAATAAAAACAGGCGGGGCTATTTGCGTAAGGACCAGTCCGACAGAACCTAAGAAATAGAGGGAACGACCTGTAATGGTAGTTTTGAGGAAAGGGGTGAGGTCGTTTTTGGCGGATTGGTAATAATACACGCCCAAGATAAACGCCAGAATACCCACTACTCGGATATAAGGCTCGTGAGCTTCGGGCAATTGGGCGGTTTGGGTGAAGATGTTAGGAATGAAGGTAAGTTCAAGTCCTACAATAAAAAGGTAGTAACTGAAAAACAGAACTGTTTTGGCTGATTTTGACATTGTCTTGAGGTTTTAGGGTACACAGATAAGTCGCCCCAAAAGTATTCGTCTTTTTGTCCTCAAACCAATTCCGATTTCTAAACGGCGGAATCTAATTTCTAAACGGCAGGCTGTTCGATCGCTAATCGTTGCAATAACTCCGCTTTCAGCCTTCTTGACACCGGCACTTCGCTCTTATCTTTCATCTCTACAGCCCCTCCTTCCCCGCGAATGTACCGAGTCACGTTATTCAGGTTGACAATATGCGATTTATGGATTCTCATAAATTGATGCCCGTCAATCATTTGTTCAAAATGCGACATGGGTTTGGAAGTAGTGATTTTTTTATTGTTGCCCAAATAAATCATGCAGTAGCTGCCCATCGCCTCCAAGCGGTTGATGTCTTGCTCAGGAAACAAAATAACCCCCTCGATGGTCGGAATAGAGATTTTTTTGATGGGTTGACTCTCCGTTTGAATTTGTCGGAGCAATCGATTGAGGTCTTTGTCGCCTTGGTATGCCTTGACCGTCTGCTCCATTTGCAATTTTTCGGCTAACAACTGACTGTTTTTGAGCAACAGCTCCTCGTGTTCCTGCGAGCGTTTCAGCGCAATTTCTTGGGCATCTTTGGCTTCTTTTCGGTAGGTATTAAAACGGTAAGCTACGGCAAACGCAAAGAATACCGCCTCCAATACCGAGCAAATTTGATAGATGTAAGCAGCTCGCAAGTTATTCATAGATACAATCCCCATAAAACCAAGCAGCACGTTGACAACGCCGTAAATGTAGAAGCCGAACGCTAATACAAAATATTTGGCATGTTTGAACCCTAAAAAATGGATATAGACACTTGCCCCCAAAAGCACCAACATAATGGAAATCACCAGCAGTTGAAATAGATCATTGACCCACCCTTTGTAAGGAAGCCACTCGTAGGGCAGTAAAAGCAAGCACATACTCCACAAGACAACCAACGTCCAAAAGAATTTGGGAACCAACTCCTTCATTCTCAGGTATGCGTTCGCAAAAAGAATAATGAAAAACAAAGTAATGGCCGACGAAAGATTAATGTCCGAACTGAAATTGGAAATTTGCCGGAACAAAAACTCCTGATGATGATTGTCGGCTTTGAAAATGATATACCCCGACGATAAAATGTAGAGGAAATAATACAGAAATACTCTGTCGCGAACGACCGAATAAACGAACAGATTGTAAAATATGAGGGCCAACAATACCCCGTAAATACCGCCGTAGAGCAAATCGTATTTGTGCAAGTAATTGGAGATAGCCTGAATGTTGCCCATTTTCAACGGCACATATACACTCGTATTTTGGATGCGCAAATAGATTCTTTTCGGAGATTGTCCAACGTCAAAAACAGTATTGCTGCGTTTGAGAAAATGGGTACCGAAAGGCCGCATTGCCCCGGTTTGCCACGACCGGAGCGAATCTCGGGTATCGAACACAAATACATCCAACAGTCGAACATCATGTAACTCCTGAATCAGGTACAGCGCTTCGTCGGATTGATTTTGTACGTCTAATCGTAACCAAACAGGGTATTCCGTATTGCCGAAATTGAGAAAAGACTTCGTATTCGGGGTAAACAGAGCCTCGGGCAGTTGGCTAAAATTCAGCGTTTTAGACGAATCTACTAAATAGTAAGTAAATGGCTCTACTGACTGCAATTCATCCGAAGTTCGGTAATGAAATCGTTTTTGAGCCAACAGCGGCAATGACAGTAACAGACTGATACAAACTGCAAATAATCGCATAGCGGATGATTGAGGTATGGGCAGCAAGTAAATTAGGAAATAAAACGAAGACTTTAAAATTTCCCTTTCGGAGCTGCTGTGAACAGTTACCCTCTAAACCTTCCCGAAAATAACGTGTCTCTACTGCCTCAAAGGGCTATTTTATTTTCTTGGCCTCTATCGTTCTGCCGCCCTGATTCAGGATCAATTTAGTCACTTTTCCTGTTTCATCCTTTACGAATTCGATGGTTGCCTGCATCACTTTGGGATAGAATTTGGTTTCAGATTCGGCAAAGATCTCAATTTTCTGTTGTCCGGTAGCTTGCGTGATCAGTTTATCACCTTCTTTGGTAACGGTCAAGATAAAATTGGGGGCCAGTTGATAATCGCCTGCGTACGTTTCCAACACCGACCCGGGTACAACGACATCTTTAGGAGCTTCCGCCTTTTCCCCCAGTTCTTTCAGTTTTTCGATCCCGCCCGTATTGCGAGGATTGAGTTCAAGCGATTTTTTGTAGTCCTTAATAGAAGCCGCTTTATCTCCAATAGCCATGTACGCCTCTCCCCGACTGTCATACACATTGAACGAATTAGGAAATGCCTGTACGTTGAGATCAAATACCGCCAAGGCTTCTTTCTTCTTTCCTTCTCCCAACAGTTCATAGCCCAAGGCATTCATTTCGTTCTCGTTGAGTAAGTAGGCTTTGTCGGTTTTCAGCGTTTGGAATTGCTGAACAGCTTTTTCTAAAGAGGAGGACAGCAAGGTTTGTCGAAACGCATCAGCTACCGATTTTTTAGGTGGGGTAACGGGCTGATTATAAAGAATATTCAGCAAATTTTTACGAATAGCTCCCAAAGGAGCACCGCCCGTATTGTTCAATAAAACCACCAATTGTTTGTCCTTGGGAATACGGGTAAGGATGGTATTAAATCCATTGATACCGCCGCTGTGTTCGATTACCTGCAAGCTGTCTTTCAACTCTCCCATTTTCATTTTTTCCACCCCCCACCCATAAGCGTAATTAGACAAAAAGGGAGTAAAAAGGGTAGCTTTGGAAGAAGCGGAAATCAATTTGTCGGTGTACAAGGCCTGATCCCAAAGGTAGAGGTCTTCCACGGTCGAGTACATCGACCCCGCTGCATACGGGATGGTCATGTCCAAATAAGCGGCATTGACGTATTTAGCGCCTCTTTTTTCATAGCCTGAGGCCCGTTTGGCAAGGATCGGTTCGTGCAGATCATAGCCCGTATTGTTCATTTGCAAAGGCGTAAGAATCTGTTCCTGCAACACTTGTGCGTAGGGTTTGCCGGTGACTTTTTCAATAATCACCCCCAATAAAAAATAGCCGGAATTGTTGTAGGCAAAAGCAGAACCGGGTTCAAATTCCAACGGCAGGTCGCAGAATTGTTTTACAAAAACTTGGGGCGTGAAGGGGTCGCGGCTGAGGTTTTCAAAAAACTTAGGAAAATTGGTATAACTCGGAATACCCGAAGTATGGGTCAACAAATGGTGAATCGTGACTTTATCGCCGGTCGCTTTCGGGTAATCCGGTAAATAGGTCGTGATTTTGTCATTGAGTTTTATTTTGCCCTTTTCTGCCAATTGCATCACCAACATGGATGTAAACTGTTTGGTGATCGACCCCAAGCGAAATTTAGTATCGGGCGCATTAGGAATGTCCCATTCCATATTCGCCATTCCGTAGCCTTTTTTGAAAATCACTTTGCCGTTTTCGGCCACCAGCACGCTGCCGTTGAATTGGCGATTTTCAACATATTGGCGCATCAGCGCATCCATTTTATCCGCCTTGGATTGGGCAAAAACCGTCAGCGTCGCTATCCATAAAAATAAACAGACAGATACAGTTCGTCGGGAAGCAGTCATTTTGTTGGTCATTTTGACGAAAAATAAGGTTCGTTGGTTCATTAAAAGTGATTGGCTGACAATTTTTATGATTTTAAAAACCATATAACAACATAAGTACCCAATCACAAATACTTTATGTTATTCGTTATCTGTTATTAGTGTATTGATCATCAATGGATTGAGACAGACAGATAACGAACAACTGATTTCAGACAACTACTTATCTTTTAAAACTTTAAAAATCAATACTTTATACTAACTCGGCGCATTGGTCAGTGTCCCCACTGACCGCCGGAAGTAGCTGCTTACGGGCACCGATTTTTCAGGTCCTTCGGTGCCGTGGTCAGTGTCCCCACTGACCACCGGAAGTGGCTGCTTACGGGCACCGGTTTTTCAGGCCCTTAACATCGGCTGTCGTTTCCAATAGGTCAGGCTGCGCCACACCCACTCAAACGGCCCGAAAAGAAAATAACGCAGCCAAATCGGGGAGATGATCAACTGAAATACCCATACCGCCGCTACCACATAGTACAGTTGGTGGTAGGCCAATTTACCGTAATAACCCAGCCCATAGCCGTAAAAAAACAGCGTACAAATAATAGACTGCATGAGATAATTGGTAAAAGCCATTTGGCCAACGGCAGTCAGGGCCGCCATCAACCACGGGACGAAGCGGGAACGGTAAAGCAAAACCAACAAACTCGCGTGCCCCAATGCCAACAGCACCCGCCGGATATCGTACAAGTCAAAAGGGAGCATTCGATAATAGTCCACCACTTGTCCCGGATCGGTAATCCACGCCACTTCTGTTTTCATATAAAACCAACTGATAGGCAGCCCCAGTCCATACCCGACCAGCAAAGTAACGGCATAGGTGGAGGAAGGAAGTCGGTTGGAAAAGAAGCCCCAACTCAATAAAGCCATGCCGATAAACATCATCAACAACATATCCCACAAACCGAAATACATGCCCCACGACTCGCCGTCGCTGTTTTCGGGTAATAAGTGCATAAAGACCGTGCCGTAGCCTGAACGCATTTCTTTCAGTGCTTTAGCGTCTTTTTTGGGATCCGGTTTAAAATTCTTTTCAAAATTTTCCCAAGCGGTTTTGGCTTCCAACTGCTTAGGAGTCGGTTTTTTGTGCGCTTTTTCGAGCTTTACGGCCTGCAAATACCCGGCACGATTCTCCCGGGTTTGTGCATACCACAGGTTATTTCTGAAAGGACTGATGCTCATGCAAATGATGGCTATGACAATCAACGGACCGGGTTTAAGTTTGTGAAACGGCAAAAGCAGCATCCCGCACAAACCATAGAAGTATAAAATATCGCCCTGCCACAGAAGTATATAAGCATTGAAAACGCCGAAGGCCACCAACCAAAGCAAACGCCGATAGTAATATTCAACCACCGAAGGCCCGGTTTCGGTATTTTTTTTGTTGGTCAGAAAAAGAACCATTCCGGCTCCGAAAAGCATCGAAAACAACGCCCGCATCGTACCCGAAAAGGCCGTTTCCACAACGGCAAAAGTGTAAAAGTCCGCACTGTGCGTGTTTTTAATAAAGTTGAAAAATCCCGAACGCATAAAGCCAAAACCGGGGATGTTCATCATTAAAATTCCCAATAAGGCAAATCCTCGAATGAGGTCAATGGTTTGGATACGGTCAGCTTTAGCCACCGGACGGGGCATATCGTTGGCATTGTCCGCCACAGCGTCAATCACTGCCTTCTCAACAGAAACGGCGGCGGTTGGCATCACTGTTTCTGACGGCTCATCTCCGAGACCGGGTTGATTTATGGGAGTAGGGTTCGTTTCCATGAATGAGGGGTTTGAGGAATGAATTAGGATAAGAGCGTTGCGGTTTCTTCCGTCGGTTCGCTCAATCGCATGGGTTGCCGTTTGCCGTACGTCAACGACCGCCACAGCCACTCGGCCGGACCATAGTAAAATGACCGTAACCAAACCACACTGAACACCGTCTGAACCAGCCAGATCTCGGCCACGATAAAGTACAATTGATACAGTTTCAGGCTGCCGAAATGACTCATTCCATAGCCGTAAAAGAGCAGGGTACCTATCAACGATTGCAGTATATAATTGGTCAAACCCATTTGTCCCACTGCACTTAACGCCTGCCACAACCAACGCATCGTACCCAAACGGTAGAGAAGGAGAATTAATCCGGCCCAACCCAAGGCGGTCAATGAGCGTTGAAACGGCAACAGCAAATCGTAAAGCGGCAACCCGCCGCGCACGTATTTAGTAATGTCAACGATTTGCAATTCGTAAGATGGCAGCGACAACCAAGCCAAGGTTTGACCAACTACCAATCCGCCGGCTGCTACTCCCGCATACATCTTGGCAGAGAGTATGTTGGAAAAGAAACCCCATCGAAACAACGCCATCCCCAACAACATCAGCGAAGCAATTTCCCACAGCCCTAAACGATACAGCCAGGAAGCCTCCCTTTGTTGGGTTTGCGGCAGCAAATGATTCCAGACCTTTGCATAATCCGAACGCATGGCTTTGATTTCGGCTTCTTCCGCTTTTTTATCATACTTACTTCCCTTCTCCAAGCCTTCCCATGCTGATTTGTCTTCCTTTTGCTCGTCAGACAGCTTAAATTTTTTGTTCTTTTTATTCTTTTTCTCGACGGCAACCACTTTTTGATATTTTGTGTATTTCTGTTGCCATTCCGTAAAATTCCAATAGTTTTTCCCGCTGAAAATAAGTGCGGCTACCAAAGCACAGATCAACAACGCCCTCACAGATAATCGATGAAACGGAAACAACAGAATGCCTACAATCCCATAAGGAAAGAGAAGGTCGTAGTGCCAAAGCAAGACGATCGCATTGATCAGACCGAAGAGGATCAACCACAACTGACGGCGGACAAACTGTTCCGGTACAGTCAGCCCCTGTGTGCGTTTCGGTTTAGACAAAAACAGCAAGATAGCGGCGCCGAACAGCATAGTGAGCAGTGCCTGCATGTTGTTTCCGAAAACGGTATTCATCAGCGTCAGCACCCAATAATTACCCCCGTGAGGCCCGCGAATCAGCTGCTGAACGGCTGTTTTGGGCAAAGCAAAAGTCTGAATATTGACGAGCAGGATACCCAACAGAGCTACGCCCAACAAACTATCGAAAGTCGGGATGCGCTCCGTTCGGGTCACCGTGCCGTCGGCAGAAGAAGCAGAAAACAAATTCGTCATGGTATAAGTGGTTTAACAAAAGGTTGCAATTTCCGATACGTCAGACTGCGCCAAAGCCATTCGAGCGGGCCAAAACGAAAATAGCGGAGCCAAATCGGGCTGATGATCAATTCCAATATCCCTACCCCGGCTACAACATACATCAATTGATAGTATTGCAAACGCCCGTAATAGCCTAAGCCGTAACCGTAAAAAATCCCCGTACAGATCAGACTTTGCAGCACATAATTGGTAAAGGCCATTTGCCCCACCGCTCGCAGCGATTGCCCAAGCCAACGAAAAGTCTCTACCCGTGCCAAAAGTAAAATAAGTCCGATATGCCCCAGCATCGTACCGGTACGCCGTATATTATACGTCACTGCCGGCGGTAACCAATGCGTATCAAGATAATGACCGTAATTTTCCGTGGCGGCTGCCTCCTGCCACACGGCCCAATACCCCAACGGAAGGCCGATTCCGTAACCGATCAACACCAATAAAAGGTACGTGCGCCGACTCCCCTTGGTCAAAACGCCCCACTTAAATAAGGCCATGCCCAACAACATCATTCCCAACGAATCCCACAGATTCCGATAATAATAGCTTGATTGACTTTCGACCGCAATAGGTCGCACGTGGTTCCACACCTGTGCATAGTTGCCGCGCATGACACTGATTTCCTTTTCTGCCGCTTGGATATCTAATGCCCGCCCTTTTTCAAGTTTCTCCCAAGCGGCTTTGTGTTCTTTTTGAGCTTCCGTGAGGGTTTTGTTTTGTTTTTCTAAAGCAAGGGCAGTAAGGTAGTTTTCGCGCTTTTCTTTCACCAAAGCAAAATCCCAACAACGTTGAAAAACCAAAAAAGCAAAGCAGAACATAGCTCCTATGAACAGGCGACGGGGAGAAGCGTGTCGAAAAGTAAACAGCAACAGTCCGTCTAAGCCGTACCAATACAAAATATCGCCGAACCAAAGGATCACAAAAGCGTGGACTACTCCAAAAAACACTAACCACAGCATCCGTCGGTAATACAGATCGGCCACCGCGATACTTCCGCCGGAGGCGGTTTCTTTTTGGGTGGTAAACAACAAAATCCCTGCCCCGAACAGCAGTGAAAACAGGGCACGCATTTTTCCTTCAAACAACACACTCACCACCAGATTGGTACAAAAGTTTACATCGCCCGGGTGTGCGTATAGCTGATGATGCGTGACCGTGTCGGGCAAAGCAAAATACGGAATGTTCATCATCAGAATCCCCAAAAGGGCGACTCCGCGCAGCAGATCCAGCGATTGAATACGGTCACTGACCGGTTGGTAAGTAGGCCGGTGCGCTTCGGCAACAGAGCCATTGGATTGTTCCATAACAAGTAAAGCTAAATTTCCGATTTACTTCGGCAAGGCAATCGACTTGCCGAAAACAAGAGCGACTAAGTCATTCCCAATGGCATTTGAGGGGGAAACATTGTTTGACAGCACAATGACCGTGACATCTCCTTCTTCATAATGAATCAGTACAGTAGCAAAGCCGGGCCAACCGCCCGTGTGTGAAAAAACAGCACCGTTCCCGCTTTTGCTGACTCCTACCCCGTAGCCATAATACGCCTTATGCAACGTATCACTCAACACCTGCGGCGACAGCATTTCCCGTTGGGTCGCTTCACTCAGTAAAGTGGGGTTTTTCAAAGCCCTGTCCCATTTCCACAAGTCACCTACCGTGCTGTGGATTCGCCCCTGCCCCTGAATCCCGTCCAAATAATGTACATAGTCTACATTCGGCAAACTGTCGGCGGATACGTACCTTTTCAATTTCGGAACGTAAACAAAACCGGCAGCATAATCCGGGATGGTTTCTCGGGCAGCCCGTCGGGTATTAAATACTCTTGTGCGGGTCATGCCCAGCGGCGTAAAGATGTTTTGCGCCATGTATTCCCCGAAAGTTTGCCCGGACACTCGCTCAATAACGGAAGCCAGCAAAGCAAAACCGGTATTGGAATACTCGTATTTCTGACCGGGCTTAAAATGAACCGGCGGTTTTTCGGCAGCCAAAAACCGAATCATGTCGTTGTTGAACGCCACTTTTTTATGATCCCATTTGGGTTCCAATACACTCATATAATCGGGCAGACCGGACGTATGTGTCAACAGCTGATGCAGGGTAATGTCCGAATAGGGCAATTCCGGCAAAAACTTCCGAAGGCTGTCCGACAGAATTAGCTTGCCTTTTTCTTTCAACAACAAAATCCCCATCGCCGTAAACTGCTTGGTTACGGAAGCCAGATTGAAGACCGAATTCAGCTGAAGCGGCTCTTTGGTATCGTAATTGGCCAAACCGAACGCTTTTTGGTAAACGATGTCTCCGTTTTTGGCCACCAAGACATTACCGTTGAAGTGATTGACCTTTACCTGCGCCTGCATGTACTCTTCGATGGCGTTCCGATTATTTTGTTGAGCAACTGCCTGAAAAGTTAGGGTCGTCAGAAGGAGCAAAACCGTTTTTTGGCGTTGTCGAAAAAGGGCATAGAGCACCGTCCGGGAGGAAAAAAGAAGTAGCGAGGAGCGCATGTTAAAAGGCTAAAGGGTTGTAATTCTTGAAATTAAGAAAATTGCAGATTCTCTAAAACCTTTTGTCTATTTTTCCTGCAAAAACTTATTTAAAGGAGAATTTTACGGTCAAGTGAAGTAACCATTAGCAATGCGGTTGTAAAAAAGCCCCTGCGGTGAAATTGCAGAGGCTTCGATTACTGTAAGTTTTATTTAAGTAGACAGCAGACTATCCGCCGATATGCCCAGTCCGTGATAAAGGCTTTTTATCATTCTTAAAGTCAAAGGTCTTTTTCTGTTTAAAACCTCTGATACTCTTTCCTTACTTCCAAAATATTTGATCAAATCTCTTTGGCTTAAACCTTGCTCTTCCATTCTGTACCTAATGGCTTCAATAGGGTCGAGAGGTTCCACAGGGTAATGTTTACTCTCGAAATCTTCCACCAAAATAGATAATACTTCCAGTAAATCTGCCTCAGAAGTATTGGGAGGGCAATCCCAAAGTTTTCTGATTTGTTCCATAGCTGCATTATATTGCTGCTCTGTTTTGATTGGCTTAATTGAAAATGTTTGTAGTGTATCCATCACTCCGAAATTTTAAAATTCAACATTTTTAGGATCAATGCGGTCATATTCACTATGCGTACCTACAAACTTCACCCAACAAATTTGTTTATCATATCTGAATGCCACGATCAACCTGTATTTGTTTTTTGCAATATTAAAGATGATACGAGTATTCCCTATATAATCAGCCCCTTTATAATCGCTTGTTACTTCATTAGGTGTTTGGTATTCTGCTTTTTTCATTTTTTTAAACCATTCTTTCAGTCCGGCTTCTGCATCAGGGTACTTTTCCCAAAAATCCTTTAGTGTCTTTACTGCTATAATTCTCATTTTTCCAACAAAACAAATTTAGTAAAAGTTACCAAAAAGGTAACTATATCGTTAAATGACAGAATTGAGACAGCACGCTGATTTATTTCAAACGGTAGTTTTCCCTTAACAAATATTCGAAGACCCGGGCGGGCAAAAAACGCTTCAGCCACAGCGAGGCCCGTTGCAGAAAAGGGCCTGCTACGTAGTGAATTTTGGGCGAAGAAGTAGTAATGATCTTTTCAATGATCCTCGCAATATAAATGGGGTCTTCGGCATTGTTTACCTCCGCGTTGACCTTCTCATTCATATCTTCTACCGAACGACGGTACGGCGAACCATTTTGAGTCAGGGCAACCAATCGCGTGGCGTTGATATTTGTCCGAACATCGCCCGGTAATACGCTGCACGCCCGAACACCGAAAGGTTTGAGTTCAATATTCATCGTTTCGGTCAACATCTCCACCGCCGCTTTACTGGCACTGTAGATGCCCCGAAAAGGCAACCCCATGCGTCCGGCAATAGACCCTACGTTGATAATAAGCCCTTCTTTCTGACGACGCATGATCGGCAACACAGCCCGGCATACCCGAAGCAAACCCCAAACGTTGGTATCAAATACGCGTTGAATCATGTCTTCCGGAATTTCTTCCAATGCCCCGATAATGCCGAGTCCGGCATTATTGATCAAAATGTCAATACGACTTTCTCGTTGAAGCACTTGGGCCACAGCACTCTGAATAGAGGCTTCCTCATTAACATCCATGATAAGCGTCTGAAATACAACGGCTTCTTTAAAAGGACGGCGACTCGTACCATAAACGCGATAACCGGCTTGGGTTAGATATTCGGCGGTTGCCCGCCCAATCCCGGTTGACGCACCCGTAATTAGAATAACTTTGGACATCGGTTGGTGTTATCGTTCATTGCTAAATAATTAAAACGGCGACTCCGATCAACGGATAATCTTTAACAATGAACGGCCTTACTTTTTAATTCGATTCAACTCCTCCTGCATCTGATTGACCAAATGCCTAAGGTGGTCCAAAGATACAGTAGGTTCGGGCAAAACAGCACTAAAAAATGCTTTAATTTCCCAAACTTCCAGTACGTCTTTGATCGGAACTTCAAACGTAGGAATGGTCACTTTATCAGAACTCAACAGCAGCGTCCCCTTGATTTTGACCTGATTGTAAACCCGCCGACAGACAATCCCTAAATTGCGCGCTACCAAAACGTACAGTTTTCCATCGGCAATATCATACCAGTTGCCCACAAATTGCCCGATCAAAAACGAACCGGCATACGTAAAATCGTCTCCGGCCTCAAACGCCCGATAGGAAGCATCGGGCAACAACGGAAATTCAAAGGAGGGCAAGCGACGCACATAGTCACTTTGATTGAATTTTTCTAAGTATTCTTTCCATTGCCCGTGCCGTACGTATTGAATCGACTGCGGCAGCGACGGCTCGTATTCACTCGGAGGTGCCTGAACTATCGTAGCTCCGTTTCCTTTTTCGTACACATTATTAAAAGCGGGGGCCTGATACGCCGGTTTGGGCAGCGATACGGGTGCTTGGTACACAGGAGATGCCGGTTTGGGCGGCTCGACCACCGGCGGAACCACCGGAGGGGGCAGGGAGGGGGCTACTGATTGCGGCCGCGGAGGCGTAGCCGTCGGCGGCGTGTAAAACTGCTCAAAAATACCCGCTAAGGTTTGGGGCTCTTTTTCTTTCGGTTCTGAGACCAAGGCCGGCGACGGTTTATCCATCGGGAGCAAATTAGGCGTTTCCCGGATTTTCCGCAGGTCTTTTTTTAGCAAATCGTCCACCGATACGTTGAACAATTTGGACATCGTTTTAAGTACATCAATGTTAGGATTGGCGCGCTGTTCTTCGTAAGCCCCTACGGAAGCGCGTTTAATGCCCATTCTGCGGGCAAATTGGTCCTGTGTCATCCCGTGCAGTTTGCGCAGGTATTTCATATTGTCACTGACGATACTCATGGCAACTTTGATAAAAATTTTAGTAAAAATAGAGATTTTTCCGATTTACTAAAAATGCATAAATATTCTACCTGAAAATTGTACTTTTGAATGCTGTACAAAACCGATATCACTTCCAAACTCAGAACCGATGACCGCGACAGAAATCACCCAAGCCACTGACATTCAGCGTATATTTGAAGCACAGCGTCGTAATGCACCCCTCGTTGCGCTTACCTCTGCCCAAGAGCGTATCGAAAAACTGCAAAGAATTCGCACTTACGCGGAAACCCACACTGAGGAAATTCAACAGGCAATGTACGACGACTTTCGTAAACCGAGCGCGGAGGTGATGTTGGGAGAAGTGTACAGCATCACAACCGAGATAAAATATGCCTGCAAACACCTTAAAAACTGGATGCAGCCGCAACGCCTCGGCACACCCATGGGCTTGATCGGCACGTCCAACCACATTCAACACGAACCGAAAGGCAATGTACTGATCATTTCGCCGTGGAATTATCCGCTTGCCTTAGCTATCAAGCCACTTATTTCAGCCATTGCGGCAGGCAATGTGGCTATATTGAAACCTTCCGAAATGACACCCAATACCTCCCGTTTTATCAAAAAAATGATAGGAGAACTCTTTGCAGAGAATGAGGCAACTGTTTTTGAAGGGGATGCTGCTATCGCCGGCGAACTCTTAAAACTGCCTTTCAACCATATCTTTTTTACGGGAGCCCCGTCGATCGGTAAAGTAGTGATGCGAGCGGCCGCTGAACACTTAGCCTCCGTCACGTTGGAACTCGGAGGCAAATCGCCCAATATCGTTGACGAGACTGCCGACATCCCGAGTGTGGCCGAAATGACCGCTTGGAGCAAGTGCCTTAATAACGGGCAAACCTGCATCGCCGCGGACTACGTTTTGATCCATGAGTCTAAAAAAGAAGCGTTTGTGCAAGCCTACAAGGAAGCCATCACGCGCATGTACAACGCCGACGGCCAAGGGGTGGAACACTCCGACAGTTATGCCCGAATTGTCAATCGCAGGCACTATAATCGCCTGAAAAGCTACTTGGAGGATGCCGTCGCGAAAGGGGCTAAGATCGAAACGGGAGGTCGCTGCATTGACGACCAAAACTTTATAGAACCGGTATTGCTTACCGATGTAACCGATGACATGCTGGTCATGCAGGAGGAAATATTCGGCCCGTTGTTACCCGTAGTTACCTACCGCGAACCCGAAGAAGCCGTTCAATACATTAACGGCAAAGCCAAACCCTTGGCGCTCTATATTCAAAGCCGCAGTAACAAAGTCATTGACTATTTCTTACGTAATACCTCGGCAGGCGATACGGTGGTCAATGATCTGATGTTGCAATTCAGCAATCCCGAACTGCCTTTCGGCGGGGTAAACAACAGCGGAATCGGCAAATCGAACGGATTTTTCGGATTTCAGGAATTCAGTAACCTGCGCGGCGTCACCCGCCGCCGTTTCGGCACCATGCGCTTTCTGTACCCTCCTTACACCGACAAAGTGAAGAAACTGATTGAGTTATCTGTGAAGTATTTTTAAGTTTACCCTGCCAACCCTACTGATAAAATTCGGTTTCAGGCACTTTTTCAATGGTTTGATTCGGCAAATGCCTCTTTTCCTACATCTGCCGGGTGATCCGAATATACTTTGCATATACCGGTTGAAAATCATCATTTTGAATTAGTCGATTAGTTAGGACTCAGTAAAAAATAACTGCGATAGGTAGGGCAAACAGCGATGAATTCCATGAATGAAATTCGTAAAAATAAGAGCATTGCAGCTCCAAAAAAATACTGCAAGATAAAGCCCCCTGAATTTAAGGACCTTCTCACCTTTACTCAAGTCAAAGCAACTGATACTCAAATCGACGTTACCTTATATTTAAAGTGACAGGTAAATTTACGGTTTTTGGGTAAACGCGTATTTATACGCTAAAATATTCCAATCATAGCTATGACATTTGTATCGGTTTCAGTAGCATCAGCACCTACATAATGCAGGATTTTTTCTTATATTCTTTACAGTAAAAAATGGGGGTTTCGTTTCTGAGACTACTTCTTTATAGCCTGTTATATCATTTCCTTTCTTATTTACATTCAGACACCGAATTCGTACATTTTAAAAAATAATCTTCCATTTGAAACACGTTACTTTCGATGAAAACACTATTTCACATCTTATTTCTGTGTTTATTTATTTTTTCCGCTTCAGCCCAAGAGTTAAAAAAAGTAAAGAACACAATCACTTCTAATCCGTTCACTAACGAAAGGGAAGAGTATTATGTGCTTAAATCCGACAAAAAGATCAAACACGGTTCTTACGAACGCCGGATGAATGAGAAGATCATTGAGACGGGCTTCTATAAAAACAACCTGAAAGACAGTCTTTGGACGCAGTTTTTCACGCATACCGGCACCATAAAAGAGCAGGGAACCTATACGAACAACGAACGAACGGGCATTTGGCAGTTTAACAATTCTAAAAATCAATTGGAATATTCTTACGATTTTACCAATCATAAGTTAATCTCAGTCAATGAAGCCGCTGTGTCAAAAACGGCTTGGGTGCTTACCTCGACCGATACAGCACAAACCGCCGTCGAACATGCGGCCTTGTATATGGGAGGTACGAGCGCCTTGGGAGAAGTGCTTGCGCGTAATATTCGTTTTCCGACGACAGCCATGAAAAAAGGGGTGAACGGAAAAGTATTTGTCACTTTTATTGTGGATGAAGAAGGTAAGGTGTCCAATCACAAAGTAACCAAACACCTCGACCGAGAATGCGATGAAGAAGCGCTGCGGGTCTGTCGGCTGTTGACGGAATGGATTCCGGCCGGGAAAGAAGGAAAACCGGTCAAAAGCTTACAAATGGTACCCGTCAGTTTCAACTTTGCAGGTGTCATCAACCGTTAAAGCTTTATCTTCGGGCATTTGGTCTTTCCCCGACTAATCCGCGAAGCCGGGCGGAACCGAAGTTGATTTTCAGTCACTAAATGCCCCTAACTGAATGCAAATTCCCCCATCAATTTTCGACGATGAGGAGCGCGAAAGGCCAATACTATGTCACTTTTAGGAATATTCCTTTCGACCAACAGTAAGGCAATTTTCAAATCTGTGCCATCATGCTGAATATATACTTTCCCATCCGAATTCACATCAATGTGCACAAACGGGGCATACTCTCGGCGGTTATTACCCCAACCTACTGAAAAAAGCAAATAATGCCCCCGTTTGTCATCCATAATCACTTGAGTTTCAGATGATTCATCCGAAGGAGTCATGGCAGCGATCTCTTCAACTAATTGTTGTACAATCGTCTTGTAGGCGGTTACTTTTTCCATTTTACAATTGTGCTTTGTATTTCATCAAAAACAATCAGGCAAACGCCAAAACATTCAATAACCTCCAAAAAAAAAGCATCATCAAAAAAATCTTCGTAAAAGCCGGCCGGCACTGCTAAATAGAGAACCCGATCAGGTTCTTTTTTCTCAAGTGCTAATTTATAGATTAAAAACTGACCTAACGCATCTTCAAATTCATCTAAATCCGAAACACCCAGAAAACTTTTAATTTCAACGGCAATCCGCTCGCCTTCTTTTTGCGCGGCCAACAGTTTTTCAGCCGCTAAATCTATATAGCCTCTCTTTTTACCCAAAATTACTTTAAAAGGATCATGCGTGATTTGCCATGAATCTTTTTCAAGGGCTTCTCTTACAACTTGATGATAAGCGTCTTTTGCCGGCATTCAATGTATATTTTTACAAATTTAACCATTTTAAAACGACATCAAGTTTCATTTAGTTGAGTTTTAATGAGAGGATATATTTGGAAAAAGCTTCATGAGCAACTTTTTGATACTTTCTGTCAAATACCTACATTTTAGGGCATTTGGTCTTTCCCCTACTACTCCGCGAAGCCGGGCGGAAGCGAAGTTGATTTTTAGTCACTAAATGCCCCCCGTTGCCGTTTTTGGCATAGACATCCCCCCCGCCCGGCATCGGGATAAAATCCAACGAAGGCAGGAATGTAAAATCATCAATGGGCTGCGGCTGCACATCAAAAAGCGGATCACCCGGAAAATGGTAGGTTTCAAAATCGTAATCAAACAGAAAAATAGTGATGTAGCCGTCAGCGCTGTATTTGAGGCTGATGTCTTTGGTAGGTGCTAATTTGAACGCTTGTTGTATATCTTTTCTAACCAAAAATTGGTCTTTGAAATGGTCGTGAAACAGTTTGGCGCGGTTATACAGATAAATGGTATTGGCCGTATCGTAACTGATGGCAATGTCAAGATAATGCTTTGAAAAATCTTTGCGGGTGTCTTTGCCGAACAGTACGCCCATGTTATTGATGGCATTTTTGCTCAAATAAAGCTGATAATGCTCAATCGCGGGCGCTTCTTCGTTTCGGTTTTTGAACACGTTGGCGATATTGACATGGTAGGCTTTTTTGGTAGAGTCTACTTCCAGTCCCTTCTCAAAATCCTGCATAGACAAGGCAGAAAACCGTTCTTCTTCTTTATAATTTTTCTGATGGCGCTCCCGCAATGACAAATACGATTGAACAATTCCCCGGTTATTGTAAAGAATAGCCGTCGATTTCTTTCGCAACAAACTGTCATACAGCACTTTGGCACGATCTATCTCATCCAGATTAAGGTAAGAGATACCCAAGCCGTTGGTCGCATTAATGTTACTCGGGTCTAAACGGTGGGCCTCCGAAAAATCATCGAACGCCTCTTCGTATTCGCGGCATTTGAGGTAGATATTCCCCCGATTGACCAACATGCGTACGCTCGCTTCTTCGTTGGCGCGCATGGCTTTTTCCAACCATTTCAGCGACGTCAGGAAATACCCTTCGATACGGCAATACTCACTCATGGCCAGACACGGCAACAATCCTTTACCGGCCAGTCTGACGGCCGTTTGTACATCGTCTTTGGCCAATGCTGACTGTTGGGTGTACAGGCGACAAAAGGCCCGCGCCGCAAAAAAATCAGCATGTTGGCGATTTTTGTCGTTCAAAATCTCGCCGGCCATGTCAAAACAGCACACGGCTTCGCCGAAATTGCGCAGCCGATAATGCACCATTCCCAAGCCAAGCCAAGCCGTTTTTTGGGTAGGATCTAAGTCTAAAGCGCGTTCGTAGGCTTTTAGTGCCTGCCGTTGTCCGTTGGTACCGACGTAGGCATTGCCCAAACTCAACCAGGCTTCGGCCGAATAATCATTGAGACGGCAGGCGGCATCGTATTCAACGACTGCTTCTTGGTATTTTCGCTGACGATACAACGCATGTCCCAGTCCCAACCGCGCCGAATAGCGATAGTAGGCATCTTTCGTTTCTAAATATGCCCGATACAGCCCTTCCGCTTTTTCGTATTCGTGTTGGGCCAAATGTACATTGCCCCGCTGCACCAGCAGGCGCGGACCGGACGCGTGTTTTCCCGTTCGGATGGCAAATTTTTCGGCTTTTTCGTAAAATTTCTCGGCTTGTTTGTACTCTCCCAATCGAAACAGTACGTTGGCCGAAAGCTCATGAAATTCGGCGGCTTTCGCAAAGCCTACCCGTTTCCCCCAGTTTTGGGCTTCGTTCAGATCGCCCAGCCGATAGTTGGCCAAGGCCACATTGAAACACAGTGTATCTGTGGGATGGGCGAAGCCCCACGTATTTAAACTTTGCTGGATTTCCCCTTTTTGTGCTTCCCATACTCCCTTGTTGTGCAGGTAGCGTTGTCCGATACCCGTTTGGGTCAACATTTCCAACGCGGCATCGTAATTCTTCAACAAACCGTTGATTAAAGCCAAGTTATACAGAAGGGTATCATTGGAAGGCGAGCGTTCTTGTGCCTGCTGAAACAGCGTGATCGAACTGTGATAGTGATGTTGGTAAGCTTGCTGAACCCCCGCGTTATTGAGTTGCTTCAATCGTTTATCCGAAGGTTTTGGTATATTTTTTGAGGAAGGAACGGTAACTGTAGGAAGTTTGAGGACAGCGGTGGCGGCAAAGGAACTGTGGGTATCCGTAGAGTCCCCCCCTTTGGCCAAAACAGACCCCAAAAAGGGTAGCCATACCACCAATAAACCACTTACGAGCCTAAGACGCGCCATGTCCAATCCAATGTTTTAGGTAGCTACTAACTATTCATTTACACGAACCGTGCCATTTTGGCTACTTTTCAAAATTTCAGAACATCGGGTAGGTTAGGCCGTAAAACAAAACTACGGACTCAATAAATCAATGAGGGTTGGTAAAAGTAATAGCAAATAGCGGAAAATCAAAACCTGAATCGGGCGTATTTTCCCTTGTGTTCTCTACTTGAATTGACATTTCATCGGGTGACAAGGTAAAAAAGGGACAAATACATGCTTTTAAAATTATGGATTTGTCCAAAATCTGTTTCAGCTCTTACAAGTTTTCAGATAAGTGAAATCAATAATTAACAGATAACTAACGGACAACTCCGGCTTTTTTATACGTAATCTCTTAGCCTTATGACCCTTTCTTCTGTTACAAAACTTTCTCTCGTCAGTTTTTCCTTTGTGGCTGCGGCTTGGTACTCCCTGACCGACGACAAAAATAAATATACCGGTTGGAGTGAATTTTTGGGCGGCCCCGAACGAACCCACTATTCGAGCCTGACCCAAATCACTCCCGAAAACGTCCGAAATCTGCAAGTAGCCTG
>JAXLVD010000014.1:0-222049 GCA_046329125.1 Spirosomataceae bacterium
TACGAATTTTCGGTAGAGGCCTATTATCGTACCACTCAAAATATTTTGGACTTTAAGCCGGGTGCTGACTTTCTGTTGCAAAACTATATCGAAACGCAGGTGTTGCAGGGGCAAAGCAAGGCCTACGGTGTAGAATTAATGGCTACCAAAAAGAGAGGAGAAGTGACCGGTTGGGTCAATTACACCTACTCCCGTGTATTGAATCAGGTGAATCAGGGAACGCGGTTTACGGAGCGTATTAACGACGGCAAATGGTACCCTGCCAACTTTGATCGTCCGCACAGTGTGAATATGTCACTCAATTTCTCCGAAAACAAATACCACAGTCTGGCACTGACCTTTACGTACGGCACGGGTCGTCCTTATACGATTCCCAACGGCTTTGTGAGTTTTCAGGGAAAAGCGTATCCTTACTACGCCGAACGAAACCAAGGACGCATCAAAGACTATCACCGATTGGACTTCTCTTGGCAGATCAACAATCCGTCGCTGAAAGCTAAACGCTGGGTAGGCAGTTGGATCTTTACCGTTTATAATTTGTACGGCCGCAAAAACCAGTATTCTGTATTTTTGAAAACGCAGGGTACGGCCTACACTACCTATCAGCTTCAAATCTTCGCCTCCCCCATTGTTTCGTTAGCGTATAACTTTAAATTTATGTAATCGTTTGATGGATTTTCAAAAGATACAACAAACCAATGTCCTTTAACTATACCCTTAATGAAGGCGTAGCCATTATCAGTTGGAACCTGACAAGCTCGCCCATGAACGTTTTAAACGATGAGTCAGTCCCGGCTTTTGGGGAAGCATTGGAAAAAGCCTATGCCGACCCGAACGTCAAAGGAATCATCATTACGTCGTCCAAACCCGAATTTGTGGCAGGGGCCGACCTGAAAATGATTTTACGCAATCAAGGCGGTGATCCCGCTGAAATGCTGAAAATTTCCGTCGGTTTAAATCAATTGTTCCGAAAAATAGAAACTAACGGTAAACCGGTCGTCGCAGCTATCAACGGTACCGCATTGGGCGGCGGTTTGGAAATTTGTTTGGCCTGTCATTATCGCGTTGCCTTGGCTAATCCCAAGACCAAAATCGGGCTGCCTGAAGTAAAATTGGGACTGCTGCCCGGGGCGGGCGGTACCCAACGCCTGCCGCGCATGATCGGTATGCAGGCCGCTTTGCCCTTGATTTTGGAAGGCAAAGAACTGTCTCCGAAAGAAGCCTTGGAAAAAGGGATTGTGGATGCCTTGGCGGCTACGCCGGAAGAAATGTTGGAAAAAGCCGCTTCTTGGATCATGGCCAATCCCGCCCCCGTCAAACCGTGGGATGAGATCAATAAGAAAACGGGGAAAATTCAGGCAAAAGACAATTATAAAGTTCCCAACGGCGGAGTACTAAGCCCGACCGGTATGCAAACCTTTACGGCAGGAACAGCCATGATGATGGATAGCTCGAAGGGTAACTACCCCGCCACGCAACACATCATGTCTTGTGTTTACGAAGGGTTATTGGTCAACATTGACCGAGGAATTGTGATCGAAGCACGGCACTTTGTGCAGGTAGCCACTTCCAAAGAGGCCGGTAACCTGATTCGTACGTTGTTTTTGGGAATGAACGAAGCCAACAAAGGAGCAAGTCGCCCGAAAGACATACCGAAGACGGAGGTTAAAAAATTGGGCATTTTGGGCGCTGGTATGATGGGAGCGGGTATTGCCTATGTCAGTGCTGCCGCCGGAATGGAAACGGTTTTGAAAGACGTCACTTCGGAGGCCGCTGAGAAGGGCAAAGATTACTCGCGCGGTCTGCTCAAAAAAGCCATAGATCGGGGAAAAACGGATACGCTCAAAGCCGAAGCTGTGTTAAGTCTTATCAAAACGACCGACACCATAGCCGACTTGCAAGGTTGTGATCTGATCATTGAAGCGGTTTTTGAAAATCGTGAGCTCAAAGCGGCAGTCACTAAAGAGGCAGAACCGATGCTCGCTGCCAACGGAGTGTTCGGCTCCAATACCTCGACTCTTCCCATCACGGGACTGGCTAAAGCCTCTGCCAAACCCGAAAATTTTATCGGTATTCACTTCTTCTCTCCGGTAGATAAAATGATGCTGGTAGAACTGATCGTGGGCCGGGAAACCTCAGATTATGCGGTCGCGGCAGCGATAGACTATACCCGAAAAATCAGAAAAACACCCATTGTAGTCAACGATTCCCGCGGTTTTTACACCTCCCGCTGTTTCGGGACCTATACTTCCGAAGGAATGGAGTTGCTGAAAGAAGGGGTCAATCCGGTATTGATTGAAAACGCCGGCAAATTGGCCGGGATGCCCGTCGGTCCGTTGGCCGTGACCGATGAAGTGGCCTTGGATCTGGTCTATAAAATTTCAGGACAAGCAGTGAAAGACGGGGTATTGCCCGATACGGACACGAGTTATCAAATCGGAAAGCAGTTCACCGAATTGGGCCGGTTGGGCAAAAAAGCCAAGGCCGGCTTTTATGACTATCCCGAACCCGGCAAAAAACAACTGTGGCCGGGCCTGTCCGACTTGTTCCCACTCTCTGACCGGCAGCCTGAATTGGAAGAAGTAAAAACACGATTACTGTATCGCCAAGCTATTGAAGCCGTCCGATGTTTTGAGGAAGGGGTGATTCGTACCCGTTTGGATGCGGACTTAGGCTCTATATTGGGTTGGGGCTTTCCGGCATATACGGGCGGTACGCTGTCCTTCGTTGATTTTGTAGGTATTGAGAAGTTCGTAACCGAATGCGACCGATTGGCCGACAGCTACGGAGAGCGTTTTCGACCTACTCAAAAACTGCGCGCTTTGGCTGCATCTGGAGAAGGTTTTCTTGCCAAGCCGCGATAAACGCGTTTCTGAGAAAAGTCTCCATCTTTTAAAAAATTCAAAATATAGGCGTTTATTTCCTGTCTTTGCGCTGCATTGGCATGGTTATCCATGTCATTATGAAGAGTATTTTTCAGTTGGATTATTTTCATTCCGTACTTTTTTTGCTCGTCCGGGGTAGGCAAAACCCCTTCATCCGCCGATTGATCAGTGGAACGAAGGGAATAGATACGCGGCTTTTTCCCCCTTGGAAAAGGCATTCGACGATTGTCTAAAGTAATTATCTTATTTACATATTGAGGGTATAGATGCGCGAAAAGTATCGACATATCACCTCCGTTTGAATGCCCGATCAGCGTTAATCGCTTATAATTCAGCAGAGGTTCCCGTTGCTTTAATTCATTGAGTACAAACAGAATATTCCTGACACCCCGTTCCCAATTAGGACGACGTACTTCCTGCGGCTTGCCGGTCGTCGGTAAGAGTTCGTCCGTCGGCAATTCGTGCTGAACAGAGGCTACAAAATATCCCTGCGTTGCCAAAAACTCCGTGAGATACGAATAGGCCACATTGTCTCCCCCTTTATTGTCTCCGTAACCATGGCTGAAAATAACCACCGGTCTCCCGGAAGCCTGTTTTGCTGTTTCAGGAATATAGACAGCTACCGGTATCACTCGTTTTCTGACCACATCATAGAAACTCAAACTGTCCAATTTAAAAGATACCCCGGAAGGGGAGGCTGATTTTTGTGAAAGCTTTACCGGCTTTGTAGAGAGCATATAACCCGTTTGCAACAACAGGAAGAAAAGGGCGGGGAACTTCATTCGATATTGGTTATCAATAGCTGATTTCGGCGGCAAATTACCTGAAAATATAAAAAAAACACCAAAAAATTGCATCTAATAATAATTGTCTTTAAAATTGTAAGTAAATTAATAATTAGTAAAACAATTAAATCTTTCGCCGAGTATTCAATCACAGTGGAAGAAAAAATAGATAAGAAGGTCATGGAAACTTTAATTGCTGATTTTGAGACTCCATTGGACGAAAAAACCGATTTTTTGCCCCTGAACGGGACAGACTATTTGGAACTTTACGTAGGCAACGCGCGACAGGCGGCTCACTATTTTCAAACAGCTTTCGGCTTTCAACCTTTAGCCCACGCCGGGTTGGAAACAGGTTGGCGCGACCGTGAATCGTACGTAGTCCAACAGGATAAAATTCGCTTGGTATTGACCTCTCCGTTGAAAGGAGACACAGAAATAGGCCGCCATATTGATCGCCACGGCGACGGTGTCAAGGTAGTAGCCCTTTGGGTAGACGATGCTGCCTATTCGTTTGAAGCAACGGTAGGACGGGGAGCCATACCCTATTTTGAACCGATTACCGAAGAAGATGAATTCGGAAAGACAATTCGGGCCGGTATCCGCACTTACGGTGATACTGTCCATGTTTTTGTGGAGCGCCGGGATTATCACGGAGTATTTTTGCCGGGCTACAAACCTTGGAATCCGGCCTATCGCCCCTCAGATGTAGGACTAAAATACGTAGATCACATGGTAGGCAATGTCGGCTGGCACGAAATGCTCCCTTGGGTTGATTTTTATGCGAATGTGATGGGATTCAATCAGTTAGTGTCCTTCGACGATAAAGACATCTCGACCGACTATACCGCCCTGATGAGCAAGGTGATGAGTAACGGCAACGGCCGTATCAAATTCCCGATCAATGAACCGGCCGAAGGCAAGAAAAAATCGCAAGTAGAAGAGTACCTTGATTTTTACGGCGGTCCGGGGGTTCAGCACATTGCGGTTGCGACCGACAATATCATCGACACTGTCACTGCGTTGCAAGAGCGCGGGGTAGAATTTTTGCGGGTCTCCCCGGTGTACTACGATGATCTGTTGAGCCGCGTTGGGCACATTGATGAAGACTTGGCCCCGTTGCGCGAATTGGGGATTTTAGTGGATCGCGATGACGAAGGCTATTTACTTCAGATCTTCACTAAACCGATCATGCCGCGTCCTACCCTGTTCTTTGAAATCATACAGCGTAAAGGGGCTAAATCTTTCGGGAAAGGCAATTTTAAGGCGCTGTTTGAAGCCATCGAACGGGAACAGGAAGTAAGAGGTACCTTGTAAAAGTCTGTTATTCGTTAATCGTTTTCAGAACAGAGGTATTGGGAAAGGGATAACTAATAACCGCTATGAAACAATCATATCAAGACTATACCGCCGCTGACCGGGCCGTTTGGCGGCTGTTGTACGAACGGCAGATGGTACAATTGCCTGCTATTGCAAGCCGGGCTTATTTGGAAGGGATTGAAAAAATCGGTTTTGCGGCCGATCATATCCCTCACTTTGAAAAGGAAACGAATCCCAAGCTTCGGGCATTGACCGGTTGGGAAGTGCAGGCCGTACCCGGGCTTATTCCGCAAAAAGAGTTTTTTGAGTTACTTTCCCGGCACAAATTTCCCGCAGCTACGTGGCTCAGAAAACCCGAGCAATTGGACTATTTGGAAGAACCGGATATGTTCCACGATACGTTCGGTCACGTACCCTTGTTGACCAATCAGGCCTTTTGCGATTTTATGGGTGATTTGAGCCGTATTGCTTTGCGTTGGTTACAGGTACCCGAGGCAATAGTTCAAATCGGGCGGTTGTATTGGTACACGGTTGAGTTCGGTTTAATTCAGGAAGCAGGTCAGCTCAAGATTTACGGCGGGGGTATTTTGTCGTCGGCGGGCGAGAGTCATTATTGCCTGGATGAGGCGGTGCCCAAACTTCCGTTTGATGTTCGGACCTTATTAAATACGCCATATCACATAGACCGCTACCAAGATCATTATTTTGTCATTGATTCTTACGAACAGCTCTATCGTTCGGCGCCTGATATTGAGGAGATTCTGCTTGAAACCTTTTTGGTACCGGGATAAAAACAGAAGATTTTTGGCAAAATATTTGTTTAAAACTGTACAGAACCACTATATTTGCGGCTCGATAATCAAAGCGATTCTCGTATTTCAGTAATCAGCCTTCCGGAGAGATGGGTGAGTGGCTGAAACCAGCAGTTTGCTAAACTGCCGTACTCGCAAGGGTACCGAGGGTTCGAATCCCTCTCCCTCCGCACTTGCTCAGGCAAGAATCGGGATGTAGCGTAGTCCGGTCATCGCGCCTGGTTTGGGACCAGGAGGTCGCAAGTTCGAATCTTGCCATCCCGACAAAAAAAGCAGTTAATCGTCGATTAACTGCTTTTTTGTTGAAAGGCGCTTCATCTTCCACTGCTCCCATACGTCAGGGTTCCCAATCGATCCAATTCGGTTTTTTGTAGGGATGTGTGAAAAAATACTGCACTTTGGCGTTAAATTCATTTCGGTAACGGTGCACCGTTCCGTGCCCGGATTCGGGAAAAATCCAGAGGTAGGCCCGGGGGATATTTTCAAAAATTTCTAAGGTATGTCTTGGCTTAATGACGTCAAAATCACCGCCCATGACCAATACCGGACAGCTGATTTTCCGCAGATCGGACAACGGAATATTGGGTTCTACTTCCATCATGTGCAGGAGTTTGAGCGTGTTTTTGGCAGCTGCATCCTGTGTCCCGGCGCGCAAACGAGCGCTTTCTTCGGCAATCATTTGGAAACCCTCAGCGGTGACGGCGGTAGAATCAGGTCGGATATTGGCTCCGGTGATAGCCAGTTTTTTCACTTTCTCCGGGTGACGAATGGCCAACAGCAAGCCGTTGATGCCGCCGTCACTCCAACCGATCACCAAAACAGAATCCAGTTTGAGATGTGTCAGTAACGCATCAAAATCGTCGGCCATCATTTCGTAATTCAAAGTAGGGCTGTTATCCACCGATTTTCCCTGTGCTCGGCTGTCTACGGCGATCACTCGGTAGTGTTTGGCAAAGTAGGGGATTTGGTATCGGTAGTCTTTGATGGAACCGCCGTTGCCGTGAATCAGCAGCAGCGGTTTTCCCTGTCCGTAGGTTTCGTAGTAGAGATTGATGCCGCGCGTAGCAAAGTAGTGACCGTTTTTGGCATTATTACCGTAGTTGACCGTTGTTGCCATTTTCTTCGGCGTTTGGGCATGGCTGAGTAAGCCGACGAGCAAAAGGGTTAAAATCAGGAGATTAGGGGTGTTTTTCATTTCAATAGTTACTTCTCTCTAAGGTTTTAAAAAACTCTATAACTTCAGAAACCAAATGTGCGATTTCCTGCCAATCCAGATGAGGCTCTTCCCACCAACTTAACCTAATGCCGGTTTGTAAATTAAGTAAGCCACAACATCCCGGGGCACTCGGTAGTCCCATGTCCATGTTGAGGGAGTAGGGTAGATAATATTGATATTGTTAGATTAACTCCATTTGTTTGTATAAACCTCAAATTGAGTGTAGCTTACAATTTCAGTGTCTTCAAATTTTTTGATAATCAATAAATCTTCATCGCCGGTTATCAGATAATTAGCCCGACTGTCTTTTGCTAAAGCAAGCAGGAAGTTGTCCTTTTCATCTCTACATAGATTGATGGTGGAAATAACAGCGACGAATTCACCATACGTATCAAAAAGCGTAAGCAGCCGTTCCAGATCCGATATGGAAAAATATTTTTTAAACTTTGGCCTTTGGGCAACTTCGATAAATTCATCCAAAAGTTCCCGGCTAAAAATTAAAGTAATGACTTCTCGGGTGAATAGCTCATTTATTACCCTCAAGCGTTTAGAAATCAAAAAGCTTATCCAAAGATTGGTATCAAGAATAATCCTAATTTTTGTCTTTTTTGGCATAGCGCTTTTCTCTTACGAATTCTACCTCTTTGGCAATTTCTTCCAACGTAGGTTCTTCATTCGCTTTTTTACGAAATTTTGATAAAAGCGCGGTCAATTCCTTTTTAGGACTTGGTATTTCCTGAACTTTGATAAGTTTTAAATTTACCAACTCATCTAAAAGCTTTTTTGCTTTGGGGTTAAGCAACTCAATTTGATAGGTACGCATAAGATTATTTTTATAGGATTAATTTAACGGAAAGAAACTTTTAAGATTCAGGGAAATATAAACAATAGGGGCATTAAGATACAAAAACAGCGGTATTACTGCAAACCTATATCTCTCAAATCTCCAAAATCTCCCTTCCCATCATAAATTCCCCTCCTTCATTTGCCATCCTGCGGCAGGTTTCCTATTTTTAGGTAAAAATCAACAACCTAACCGAACTCCTATGAAACCACTTCGCCTTTTGATGTTGGCTTTTGCACTGCTTCTGATAAAAAAGGAGAGTAATGCGCAGGCATTCAACAACTTCCCCGTTACAACCCAAAAGCCGCCGCTGCACGGCAAACACTGGATGGCGATTACGGGCAAACCTTTGGCCGCTACGGCCGGGGCTATGATCTTTACCAAAGGCGGCAATGCCATTGATGCCTCCTGCGCTATGTTGGCGGCTACCTGTACCATGTGGGATGTACTGAGTTGGGGCGGCGAAACGCAGGCGCTCATTTACAACCCCAAAACCAAGAAGGTCATCGCCATCAACGCCCACGGCGTAGCCCCCACGGGTGCCACGGCCGATTTTTTTAAGGGCAAAGGCATGAAATACCCGCCCGAATACGGGCCGTTGGCCGCTGTCACCCCCGGAACGCCCGGCGGACTGATGACCATGTTGGCCGAATACGGCACCCTATCGCTGAAAGACGTCTTGGCGCCGGCCATGCAAATGGCGGAAGGCTATCCCATTGAAGCCCAAACCGCTAACTCCATCGAAAATCGCAAAGACCTGATCAAACAGTGGCCCTATTCGAAAAAAGTGTTTTTGCCGCATTTGGGTGAAAAGCGCGAAGCCCCCGATGCCGGTGAGATCTTTGTGCAAAAGGATTTGTTGGAAACCTTGAAAAAATTGGTGAATGCCGAGCAACAGGCGTTGGCCAAAGGCAAGTCGCGCAAAGACGCCATCTATGCCGCCTACGATCTGTTTTACAAAGGCGAAATTGCCAAAGAGTTTTCGCGCGGCTGCCGCGAACAGGGCGGATTGATTACCGAGCAGGACTTGGCCAACTGGAAAGTGAAAATCGAAGAGCCGATGATGACCACTTATAAAGGCATTGAAGTCTATAAACTCCAGCAATGGACCCAAGGCCCGGCCATGCTCCAGGCGTTGAATATTCTGGAGAATTTCGACCTGAAAAGCATGGGCTATAACTCCACCCGCTACATCCACACAGTGTATCAGGCCATGAATTTGGCTTTTGCCGACCGTGATTTTTACTACGGCGACCCCGCTTTCGGGCCGGAGGAGCCTATGAAAGGGCTGCTTTCCAAAGAATACGCCAAAGAGCGCAGCAAACTGATCAATCCCAATATGAACGACCCCAAGGCGGGGCCCGGCGACCCGTATCCGTTTGAAGGAAAGGCCAATCCGTTTCAGGATGTGCTGAAAAAATGGGGCAGCGCGAGCCTGTACGATGCTAAAAACAATGCCACATTGGACGAGAAATTTCAGGACAGTTTTACGGCAGGAACCACGTCCATCGAAGCCACGGATGAAGAAGGCTGGGTGGTGTCGGTTACGCCGAGCGGCGGGTGGGTGCCGTCTTGTATTGCGGGCAATACGGGTATCGGCATGAGTCAGCGGATGCAGGCGTTTGTGCTGGATCCCAAAGAAAACCCCTTCAATGTGGTGGAACCCGGCAAGCGTCCGCGCGTGACGCTGACGCCAAGCTTGGCCCTGAAAGACGGTAAGCCGTTTTTGTCCTTTGCCAAGCAGGCCGGGGATGAGCAGGATCAGTTGCTGTTGCAGTTTTTCCTGAACGTCGTCGAATTTAACATGACCGTGCAGGAGGCCTGCGAAGCGCCGAGTTTCAAAACTTTCCAGATGTATTCCAGCTTCGGCGACCACGAGCGCATCAACGGTGGCCTGACCCTCAACGAAGCCATGCCGGCTTGGACGCGCAAAGAACTGAGCCGTATGGGCTATAAAATCAATTATCAGGAACGCACCAGCGGTCCCATCAACGCCATCCATTTTGATTGGAAGCACAATACCTTCTGGGGCGGCTCCAGCAACCACGGCGAGGACTACGGCATCGGTTGGTAGCCGGCAGTTGCTTGTGTCTTGGCGAGGATGATGATTGACAGGCCTTCGGCCATCAGTAATGAGGGAGGCCTGTCAATCACTGTCCGAACAAAAACCCACAGTAGGGAGCAAGATTCCTTCAGAATGGCAAAGCCATTTCTTACGTGTACTTCAGCTTCTCTTCCTCCAGATCAATCCCGTACAAAAACTTGCGGATGATCTCCTCATCCACCTTCGCATCGGTTTTATTTTTATTTCGGAGCCATTCCCGTTGTTGTTCCAAAATGTCCAGATAGATCTTTTTGGTTTCTTCCGAAAGGATTTCTTCGGGTTCGGGGTTGCTTTTCTGCTCCCAAAAGGCCACTTTTTGCCGCAGAATGCCGTTACTTACCAACTGCCCGCCGTAGTTGGCTTTGAAATACTGCAAGGTATGTTCGTGCATTCCTTTTTTGAGCAAACGTTCCGTTTCGTCTTCGGGAAGATAATCGTTAAAATCGGGCAGGTTAACCTTGCGAATCAGCCAAGGCAGGGTCAATCCCTGCAACAATAAGGTGACCAGAATCACCACAAACGTGATGAATAAAATGAGGTTTCGGTGCGGAAACGGAACACCGGGGCTCATTTCAAGAGGGATGGACAAAGCCGCCGCTAAAGAAACCACCCCGCGCATACCCGACCAACTCAACAAAATAGGAGCTTTCCAACCCGGGTTTCGGTCAGCTACCTCAATATAACGACCGGCTACCTGCGACACGATAACCGCCCCGTAGGAGGCAAGCGTTCGCACCAGAATCAACACGGCCGTGATCAGCAACCCATACCCGATGGCGACAGGCAGAGCCGTACCTTCCTGATGTAAGCCCTCATTGATTTCGGGCAAATCCAGCCCGATCAACAGAAAGACCCATCCGTTCAGTAAAAATACCATGCTTTGCCACACATTGAGGCCTCTTAACCGCGACGAACTGCTCAAAAAATGATGCCTTCGGCTCGACAGCAACAAACCCCCGCTGACCACCGCCAATACGCCGGAACTGTGTACTTCTTCCGCGGCCATGTACATGACATAAGGCGTCACTAAGGTCAGGGCAATGTCCATATTGGCATCGGTGGGCAGGTATTTGTGGGCTTTCATAAACAGCCAACCGACCAAACAACCGATCAGGACACCGCCGAAGACCATCCACCCGAAACTGAGGGCGGCTTCCTGCCACACAAAGTGCCCGGTGGTGACGGCAATGAGGGCAAAGCGGAATATAATGAGCGAAGAAGCATCGTTCAGCAGGCTTTCTCCCTCCAAAATGGACGACATCCGCCGGGGGACTTTGACAAATTTCAGAATGGCGCTCGCGCTGATGGCATCGGGAGGCGACACGATCCCACCCAACAAAAAGCCCAACGCCAATGAAAATCCCGGAAGTAACCAATCGGCTATGAGAGCTACCGACAGGGCCGTAAAGAAAACGACAATAAAGGCAAAGCTCGTGACGATCCGCCGCCACCGCCACAGTTCTTTCCACGACATGGCAAAGGCCGCATCGTACAACAGCGGCGGCAGAAAAATGATAAAAATAAACTCGGGTTGGATGTGCAGGGTAGGCATGCCGGGCAGCAGGCTGAGCAATAAACCTGTAACTACTAACAGTACCGGATAGGCCACTTTCAGCTTATCGGCCAACATAATCAGCAGCACGATGACGACGATCAACGAAAGGTAAAACGGGAAATGTTCAATCATAAGGGTTGGGAAAGGATTGGTTCTGTATGCCAAGTTTTTATAATATTCTTGAGGAGGAAATGGTAAGGTCGGCGTGTTTCCAAGCTTTCTCAAAACGAAGTTTGGTCTTGCCAAAGTTCGTTTTATCGCCCAATTTTTCATACGCGTTCATCATGCCTCGCAGCGCCCATCCGTTTTCAGGGTATATTTTTAAATCTTCCTCATACACGTTTACCGCCTCCCGGTATTTTGCGGCATCCAACAACACGGCCCCTAAATGATGACGAACCGAAAAAAACCAATCGGGCGGTTCGTTGTAGTTCAGGGCATCTTCCTTGCTAACCGCTTCCCTCAACAGGGAAATGGCAACGGGGAAATTTTTCTCTTTGGCGGCAATCTCTGCGGTCAGGGTGTTGGAAGCAATTTCACACAGATCATACACACTGTTTATGCCCCAAATGGTCAGGTCTTTCAGGGTAGTATCGGTCATAATACGTTTCATTTCAGCGAGTTGTTTTTTGGCTTCCGGCAGGTTGTTTTGAGAAAGCTGGGCCATTCCATTGGCGTAATGCCGAATGACCGACGGATATTTTAGCTCTTTTTCGGGAGTACGGCTTCTCAGAATGTCGTTCCACAACCCAAGTTTTACCTCCACGTACCAAGGAATGGAATAGTAATGCTGTAAAGTAGCCCAAGCCGGATCTTGCAACAATTTTAAATGGACATGGTTTGCCGTTTTCCGGGCTCCTTCCAACGCAGCTTTACTTTCGCCGCTCAATACCGCACAAGCCGCCAAAAAATGATGGTTGTGGGGGTAATAGGCCAGCGGATATACTCCTTGCGCGTGGCAGGCTTCGGTATATAAACTGTCCACCTGCACCGCTTTTTCGTTGGAAATCACCCCGTCGTGGTAGCGCCCGGTTCGGATGTAGGTATGAGAAGGCATGTGTACCAAATGTCCTGAACCCGGCACCAAATTCATCAACAAATCAGCACTTTTGAACGCCTTTTCCGCATGGGCCGACATTTCGGTGGCATGAATGTAAAAATGGTTGGCACCCGCATGGCGCGGGTCAGTTTGTAACCCTTTTTCAAGCACTGCCATGATCTCAGGGGTCCAAGGCTGAAGGCTCCCGTCTTTGTTCCACAGATTCCAAGGGTGCAGGTCCATGAGCGCCTCGGCAAAGAGGGAAGCAATGGTCGCATCGGCGGAATAGTTTTTATACACGTTTCGCATCTGTGCGGCGTAAGCCGAATCGAGCCCGGAGCGAGCCACGGTCGTATCGTTGGAATAGCGATAGGTCAATGCTTCTATCAACTCTTTTTCTTTGGGAGTACAGTGGGAAGAGAGCGCTCGGGCTTTTTGAACGGCCTCGTAGGCCCGTTGGTAATTGTCTTTTTCCATACCGGCGTTATAATTCGGCCCTAACACATAGGCAAATCCCCACCGGCACATGGCACAGGTCGAATCCAACCGAGCGGCTTCATAAAAGGAGCGGGCGGCTTCGGCATGATTAAAGCCAAAAGACAACATCAATCCCTGATCGAAGTATTGCTGTGCTTTCTTATTGGTGGTGGTAATGGGGAAATGCAATCCTCCCAGCCCGCTGAAAAGCGGGGCCGACTTCCCGGAAGAATACCACAATTTATCCGTGACTTCAGGAGTACACAGCACGCCGTAGGGTGAATCGGACTCCGCGGCTTCCTGTTGATTTGTTTTTTTCGGCCGACAGGAGCAAAAAATAATCGCAAGACAAAATAAGATAGATAAGGTGCGCATGGTGTTCCGGTTTGATTTAGGGTCGCCGGAGTGAAGTTACTTAAAATTTCGATGCTAACGAAAATCGGGATAGTAACCCATTGACTGCAAAGATCGCCGACAGACGACGATCAACAAAAGGTAAAACGGGGAATGTTTGATTATCAGGATTGCGAAATTAGGTGGTTGTAAGTGTACTACAGCTATTTTGATTTGATTATAGTTGCCAATAATCATTGTATCGAGCAACGTGAGCACTCACGCTGTGACGCCCTGCGTTGGCTTTGCGGGTTGGGCTTTCGGCGGCATTGGCGATCATGCAGTGTTCTGCGATTTTATAGTCTTTCAATTTCCTCGTCTGAAAGCCCCGTCGCCTGTTTGATAATATCAAAACCCACACCCAACCTTTTAAACTCTTTTGCCGTGTCAATCTTCCCTTTCCTTTCAGCGGCTGTTATTTTACCTCTTTCATCTTGCTCTCGCATCGCCGCATAATCATAGGCTTCCAGTTCCTCCTTTGTCCAAGTATGTTTATTTGCATCTTGGTAGGCTGCCTTTAATCCTTCATCATCTACATTTTCAGGCACAACTTCCAATTTTTCAGCCTCTTTTATGAAGAATATCCACTTGTCAGTCACCTCTTGAAGTTCAGACAAGGGCTTATTAAATTTTGGAAGTTCGACAAAATAGAAGTCCATGTCTTTGATTACACGTTCTCCGTTCTCAACATCGCAAACGGCATGATGCGAAAGGTATTTGTCGCCTTCTGTGAACTTGAAATCAAAAATTCCGATGAAAATTACCGGTTTGAGTTGGGTGTAATACTCCCCACTCTCAATTTGCTGTGCATACTCTTTGCTGGCATAGTAGAGCAAACGCTTGTCCAAACCGTCTGGCTCGGCTACCTGCATCTCGATGATGTAGGTTTTACCCTTTTTGTCCCTCGCCTTCACGTCAATGATGGACGCTTTCAGATTTTTGATGATGGGCAGTTGGTAGGGATTAAGAATTTCCACGTCCTCAATAGCATCCTTGCCCTTCAACTTCATCACAGCGTTGAGGAAGGAAATGAGGATAATTTTCTTATTTTCATTGCCGAAAATCTTCCGAAAAGCAATGTTATTTTTTATATCGACAAACTGCATAATGCCTGATTTAAAGTGCAAAAATAGAGCAATTCTTCGACTTTTTTGCTGCAAAATCCATGTTGTATAGGCTTTTGCTTCACGTTCGTCCGGTTAAAATTAGAACACCGAGAACCAACTGTAAGCCCAGCCAAACGGCTAAAAATAAAATTGCGCCTAGCAAGGTTTCCGGCGAAATGAATTTCCATAAAAGAATGCCCAAAACACAACTAATCATATTTTTCCACGGCTTCATGCTATCCGGCAAGAGGTTAAGCCAAGTATCAAAAGAGGAAATGGTTAATCAAATTGGTATTAAAAAGGGAGAATTATTTAATCGAATAAAATTGATTAATGCCCAACGGACTCTTTCTGAAATCGGCTATTTCAATCCTGACAAAATCGTCATTAACCCATTGCCTAAGCAAACGCCAAAAGGGTGGATAATTGACCTTGAATTTGTTGTTGAAGAAAAATAAATCTCAAAACTAAACTTTGACAAAGTTCCAAACTTTGTCAAAGTTCGTTGTTTACACATCCTGCCGCAATACCTCCAATGGAGAACGCGACAAAATGCCCCAACTGTTGACCAATCCGATAAAGACCGTAATGAAAGCCACAACCCCAAAAATCAACAGTACGGGCAGGAATTGAGGCGAAAAATCGGTTTCGAAGCTATAATGGGCCAACGCCCAACCGCCTCCTACCGCTAACACAATCCCGGTCAAGGAAGCCAAAGTCCCCAAAAAGAAGTACTCCAACGCCGTAATGATCAGAATCTGACGACGACTCGCTCCTAAGGTGCGCAACAAGACGCTTTCCTGTATGCGTTGGTATTTGGAAATCAGAACGGATGCAATCAAGACAATCAAGCCCGTCAGGATACTGAAACCGGCCATAAAACGGATGACAAAACCGATTTTAGTAGAAATATCATCCAACACCTTCAATATCAAGCCCAAATCAATCAAGGAGACGTTGGGAAACTGCTGTACTATGGCTTGCTGAAATCGAGCCGAGGCGGCGTTGTCCGGAACGTGCGTGAGCAATACGTGAAATTGCGGTGCTTCCTCCAGTACCCCTTTCGGGAAAAGCACTAAGAAATTGGTTTGTACCCCGCCCCAATCTACATCGCGATAACTTGCCACAATTGTCGTCAACAGGGTTCCCTGCACGTTAAACGTCAGCGTGTCACCTATTTTAATGGAGTTTCGTTCGGCATAACCATCTTCCAACGAAATCGGCACCGCCGCCGTCGGGTCTTTTGCCTCGCCTTTCCAAGTCCCTTTTACTATTTTTTCACTCGAAATCAACGAATCTCGGAACGTTACGCGGTATTCGCGACTGAAGAGTCCCCGCCATCTGCGATTGGTCGTGTCTTTGAGGGCTTCGGCAGAGGTCTGTCCGTTTAGTTGTTCCAAGCGCATCGTGACGATCGGCACCGATTGCAAAACGGGCATTTTTTGTTGCTTCACCAGTTCGGTTATCGCCTGTTTTTGAGGCGTTTGAATATCAAACAATACCATATTGGGCTGATCGCCGTCGGTCGATAATTTGATACGGGCAAGCAGAATGTCCTGCACAAAGAGCAGTGTACAAATAAACATCGTTCCCAGCCCGATAGACACCATCAGGATGGCGGTTTGGTTATTGGGTCGGTATAAATTAGCCAAGCCCTGACGACTCAAATAGCCCCAAGAAGTCGGGAAAAAGCGCCGCACCAACCACATCAGCAGCGTAGCTACTCCCAACAACAACAAAAAGGCAAAAGTGACCCCTATTGTGAAGGCCAACGCATCGGTCCATCGCTTCATTTGAAGCCACGTAAAGCCGAAAACAAACAACAAAATTAAGCTGTACACCAACCACTTGAACGGATCTTGTCCCAATCGAATTTGTTCATACGAGGCCCGCAGGACGTTGAGCGGGGATATTTTTCGAATAGAAATCAACGACAGCAACGCAAACAGATTGGAAATGACCAATCCTAACAAAATACCTTGCCCGATGGCCGAAAACGAAAGGTCGGTGGCCAATTCAAAAGGTAAGAAATCTTTCAGTACCACCGGTAAAAATTGTTGAATGACTGCCCCTAAACCGGCACCAAGCAAGGAACCGAGCAAGCCAATACCTGAGATCTGAATCAGATAGATCAAAAAAGCCTGATTGGCTTTGGCCCCTAAGCAACGCAATACCGCAATGGAATTGAGTTTTTCTTTGATGTAAATATGAATGGAACTTGCCACACCGACACAGCCCAACAACAACGCAATGAACCCGACCAAACTCAAAAAACGGGTCAAATCCCGAAAAGTGCGTCCGGTATCTTCTTTTTGGCTCTGAACTGTGCGGTAATTATAATCTTCTGCCTCCAATACCGGGTCGATTTTTTTCACCAAAGGCTCCATTTGAACTTTCGGGTCAAACTTAAAATAATACCGATAGATGATGCGACTACCCTTTTGGGCCAAATTCGTTTGCTTCAGATACGATAACGGAATATAGACCGACGGAGCCACCGAGGCGGCAATCCCCGTTTGTCCGGGTGCTTTTTTCAATATCCCCGCAATCCGAAACGTCACCTCTCCTACTTTGAGCGAATCACCGACTTGGGCTTGGTACTGCAACATCAAGGTTTGATCTACCAACACTTCCTTTTTGGCGCGAAACGACTTACCGGCCGACGCCGGCTCCGTTTCCAATTCGCCATAATACGGAAAATCGCCCTCCAAGGCCCGAATTTGTGCCAATCGTGTACCGGCGTTTTTGGGGAAGTAAATCATGGAAGCAAAACTCAGTTCCTTTGACTGTTGCCCTCCCAAAGAATCAATCAGCCCGGCTATTTTTTTATTGGCCGGCTGATTATCAGACAATTCCAGATCTGCCCCCAACAACGACGCTGCCTGACTGTCAATATTTTGCTGTAAATTATACCCCAAAGAATAAATAGCGACCAAGGCGGCAATACCCAACACGATGGAAGAAATAAACAACCCCAATCGTGAATAATTGCGTCGACTGTCGCGCCAAGCCATTTTGAACAGCCAAGGAAAATTAACCGTTGATTTCATGTGATGTTCTACCCAAGAGTGACAGGATGGTCCGAAACGATTTTGCCGCCTTTGATTCTGATAATGCGTTGCGTTTTAGCCGCCAATTCCAAATTATGCGTTACCAAAATAAGAGTAGTACCGGCTTCTTTGTTCAAGTCAAAAAGGAGTTTTTCCACTTTCTCGCTGGTTTCGGCGTCCAAATTCCCGGTAGGTTCGTCTGCAAAAAGGATTTGAGGTTGATTGGAAAAAGCCCGCGCCAATGATACGCGTTGCTGCTCTCCCCCGCTCAATTGGGTGGGGTAGTGATGCCCGCGGTCGGCAAGCCCTACTTTATCGAGCAAATCCAAAGCACGGGTACGAATATTCAGTTCTCTTCTCAACTCCAAAGGTACCATCACATTCTCAAGGGCGGTGAGCGTAGGCATCAATTGAAAATTTTGAAAAATAAACCCAACGTAGCGGTTTCGCACATCGGCGAGTTGGTCTTCATTGAGGCCGTTGAGGCGTACTCCGTTCAGTTCAACCGTACCGGTGGAGGCACGGTCCAAACCGGCACAAAGCCCCAATAGGGTCGTTTTTCCGCTTCCGGAAGGCCCCACAATCGAAAGCGTGGTTCCTGCCTCAACGGCAAAATTCACGTCGTCCAACACTTTTAAATCTCGATTTCCGCTGCGATACACCTTCCCGACTTGCTGAAGTTGAAGTATAGTTGCCATAGTGATCATGAACGTTCTCGTTTGGAACGAATACTTTGTATTTTAGAAACTTATGCTGTTTGGTATGAGTTTATTGAGTGTCAGTATTCTAATCAAAATACAATATGCCTAAAATAGTTTCAATTGGTCTGCTTTATTTTTTGCTGATTACGTTGGTGTCCTGCAATAAGGAAGAAAAAGCAGCAGATGACCAAACCGCCGTAACCAAAAGTACACCGACTGCCCCCGTGAAAAAAGTAAAATCCATTTTGATCTTCGGCAACAGTTTAACCGCCGGGTATGGTTTGGAACCGGCCGAAGCTTTCCCGGCCCAAATTCAAAATCGCATTGATTCGTTGAAATTACCCTATAAGATCATCAATGCCGGCCTCAGCGGTGAAACTACTGCGGGCGGCAACAGTCGGATTGACTGGGTCTTGAAGAATCCCGTAGATATTTTTATTTTAGAGTTGGGCGGAAACGACGGCCTGCGCGGCATTCCCGCCACCGAAACCCGCAAAAACCTGCAGGCGATGATCGACAAAGTGAATGCCAAATACCCCGACGCTAAAATCATCTTAGCCGGTATGCAGGTTCCGCCGAGTATGGGCAAAAAATACGCTGATGAGTTTCGGGTTATCTATCCCGAATTAGCCAAGCAAAACAACGCAGCATTGATCCCCTTTTTACTCGAAAATGTAGGAGGTGAAGTCAAACTCAATCAAAAAGACGGGATACATCCCAACGCTGTCGGCGCAAAAATCGTAGCCGAAAACGTGTGGAAAGTACTGGAAGACCTGCTCCAAAAGGAAGTATAACTAACTTGGTTACGGGGAACAGCGGGGTTTGGAATGATTTTTTAGCGATTTCATGCGGTCAGTTAAAATCACGTTGTTATTGCCCGCTCTATGGAAATCCACACCCAAATTCAATGGCTTTTTCTCTTGGCTTTACCTATTGCCTGTATTGCGTGGACGGTCACTCACGAAGAGGTGTTTCGGGAACCGAGAGAGTATTGTCTGGATCGCTGTCATAAGGATAAAATCCTGTGGCAACGGAAGTTCTTTTATCTGTTTACCTGTGAATATTGCTTCAGTCATTATATCACTCTTTTTTTTCTGTTTTTAACCGGCTTTAAACTTTTAATGGATGATTGGCGCGGCTACATTATTGCAGGATTTGCCTTGGTATGGGTGGCTAATCTTTACATGAATGTTTACGGATTAATTCGGCAAGCCATTAAAAAAGAGAAAACCGAAATCAAAATTTTAGAAAAAGAAACGGAAGAAGTTTAGAGGAGGCATTTGGGTTTTATGCTTCGGATAGTTATCATTGACAAATTTATGTAGGTCATTTCGTTTTTTTTCTTGTTGCAAGGTTAAAGTAAGGGATTAGGCCGGCTGTCATGTCGGGCCGACATTCCCTACCTGCAAGCAGTTGTTTATTAATGGCTTACAACATCTGAACTATGCTCTGATCATAACAATATGGCAATTCCTGAACCCCTCTTGATCCCTGCTGAAAAAATGCAGAAAACTCTGAAACAAATTCTTTTAAAACACCGCTTCCCGAAAAAAAGAGCCGAAGAATGTGCCACGGTTTTTACGGACAACAGCATCGACGGCATCTATACCCACGGCATCAACCGCTTTCCGCGTTTTATCCAATACATTCAAAAAGGCTACGTCATCCCGGAGGCCAAACCAACCCTTGTGCATCGTTTTGGGGGTATCGAACAATGGAACGGAAATCTGGGTCCCGGGCCTTCCAACGCTCTGTTTGCGACCGAGCGCGCCCTGAAATTGGCCAAAAAGTACGGCATCGGCTGTGTCGCTTTGGCCTATACCAATCATTGGATGCGGGGGGGAGCGTACGGTTGGCAAGCGGCCAAAGCCGGTTTTGCCTTTATCGGGTGGACCAATACCATGGCTAACATGCCCGCTTGGGGGGCTTCCAACGCGAAGTTGGGCAATAACCCATTGGTGTTTGCGGCTCCGTACGGGGAGGAAGCCATTGTCTTAGACATGGCGATGTCGCAGTATTCGTTCGGGGCGATGGAGTTGGCCGTCCTGAAAAACGAGAAACTCGCCGTGGTTGGGGGCTACGATAAAGCCGGCAATCTGACCGATGAGCCTGCGCTGATCTTAGATTCGTGGCGGTCGTTGCCCGTCGGCTTTTGGAAAGGGGCGGGGCTTTCCTTTTTATTGGATGTCTTGGCGGCACTATTAGCCAATGGTTTAGCCACGCACGAGATCAGCCAAAAACCCGCAGAAATGGCCTGTTCGCAGGTCTTTATTGCGATTGACATGTCAAAATTGGCCAATTTTTCAAGTATTTCGAGCACCATTGACGCGATCATTCAGGATTATAAAACATCCATTCCCATCAAAGAGCAGGGGAAGATAAGCTACCCAAGTGAGCGGGTACTGACGACAAGGCATAAAAACAGTACGGAAGGCATTCCTGTGTTGGAAAGTGTGTGGCAGGAAGTTCTAAGTTTTTTAGAATAGTTTTTACGCAATGTTATCAGCCTTTTCGCTGTCCGTTTATGATACTGCATTTGTACATAAACGGACAGTTTTTTTATTGATTTATGGACTAAATGGTTGGTTATCCGTTTCGTTGTTTGGCGGGCATGAATTTTGCTCCAATTGAATATTTTTTCGGAACCTAACAGAATCCCATGACAAGATTTACGATTTTATTCTTCCTGACAGCCCACATTGCATATGCTCAAACCAAGATAAGATCACAGGGAAGATTTTCAATAAAGACAAAACGCTGAATGTGCAGCAAACGGGTTGCTCGGATAGTGAAAAGAATCTAGTGAAGAGCTGAGGAGTAGAATTTTCGAATTTATTGACCAACTTGGAAAGTCTGTACTCTTATCACCGAGACTTCCTGGTTTCTGAATTGGCCGATGAGCAAACTTGGAAAGTCTACGTCATTCTCAACGTTTTGTACCTCAAAAGATAGTCAAGCATTAAAAGAATACAGATAGCAAACAGCCCCAACGCATAGGTAGAAGGGATGGAGGTAAGTGCATGCGATAGCTCTGTTAAACTCAGGACCGTTGTTTGGGATTGCGGCAATTGAGTGACTGTCGGGTTGGGTGTTTTCCAAAAATAAATAACCCATCCGAACAGAAAAGTGAACAAAGCGGCAATTCCATACCATACTTTTTGCGGAATAATGGGCGCGTACACCGTTTTAGGGGCGGCCGTCTTGACCATTATCGCTTTTGTAAAATCAATCGAAGGTGCTTCCAACGCATGACGTTGAAGCAACGCTTGAAGCGTCGGCTCAAATGCCTCTGACTGCGCAGCTTCGGCTTCAATCTGTTGCATGATTTGTTCCGTAAAGCGAATCGAAGGAGCATCCAACTCCGCTTTGCGAATCAATTTTTTAAAAGATTCTTTGTTTGTATTTTCCATGTTACGTCTTTGGTTACCATTTACATTAAAAATCGTAACGATTGTTCTAATTTCTTCCGGGCCCGAAACAGCCTTATTTTGATGTTTTCGGCCGTTAAACCCGTGATTTCCTGAATTTCTTTGACCGAATTTTCTTCTAAATAATACAACGTCACCAACAAAGCTTCTATTTTAGGCAATCGTTGGATGGCCTCGCGGACGTATTTTTGCTGCTCGGCCGCTTCCATGGTTTCGATTTGGGGCGTAAATGAATCTGGCGCGTAATTCTCCGCGATTTCGTCCGTCATCGAATGGGTGTCCAAGTTGTTTTCCTGTGTTTTGGAAATCGCCGTTCGATAGACAATCGTGTACAGCCAAGTCGAAAACTTAGCTTTCCCTTCAAAAGTATGCAATTGACGATAAGCCTTAATGAAACTTTCCTGCGCTATATCTTCCGCGTCGGCCTCGTTATCCGTGATTTTCAGGGCAATGGTGTAGGCCATGTATTTATACTTATCCACCAAAAAAGCAAACGCCGCGTGGTCGCCCTTTAAAACGCTGTCGATATAGGTTTGGTCCTGAGGTTTCATTCAAAAGATAAGACCGCCGTTTTCGGAAGTTGGTTACAAAAAACACCCTTTTAAGTAGTAACGAGTATTTAGTTAATAGTATTAAGTATAACTCTTTTAACTTATAAAATGCTCATAATCAATATATTATCAAATTACTATATACTTAATACTAAAATCTTTGTACTACTTATTTTAATTCAATTTGTCATGATCGCTTTTACTTTTTCTGAAATTTTTTGTAACCGGTTTCTTCAAACTCCTGTCCTATTCATATAAACCGATTAATTCAAAAATCATGGATGAGATCATAAGAGATTGTGTTGTTTCGATCGTAGCGATTGCCGCTATTTTCGGAATTCTGTATGTCGTACTCCTGACGCGGCATCGGGAGCGAATGGCGTTGATGGAAAAAGGCCTGTCACCGGCGGAGTTCAGCAATAAAAACAGTATGCTTTCCGCAACACTTCGGTACGGACTTCTTTTTATTGGGATAGCGATCGGGATTCTGTTCGGCAATTTTGCCGCTAACCGATTCGACGTTCCGCGTCAGGGCGCATTTATTGCCATGGTCTTTCTTTTTGGCGGAATCAGCCTCATTATCAGTTTTTTGATTGAACGAAAGTTAAATAAATAATCCAACAGTTTACCAACACAACAGCCATGAATGTACCAAAACAACTCTTCCTTATCGCTTTTTTTTCAGCGTTTTCCTATTTCGTAAACGCTCAATCGGATTTATTCAAAACCCTTCAAAAACAGGATAGCCTGATGTTTGAAGTGACGTTTAATACCTGCGATCTGCGCCCGTTGGAATACTTGGTCAGCGAAAACTTTGAATTTTACCACGACAAGGGCGGCATTACCAACGGCAAACGGGATTTTATCAACAGCCTGAAAAACGGTCTTTGCGCGCATCCGGAAAGCTATCAGTCGCGACGGGCCTTGGTCAAAGGGAGTATGGAGGTTTATCCGCTGGAAAAAAACGGGGTGGTTTACGGAGCTATCCAATCGGGGCGGCATCGGTTTTATGAAAAAAGTAAAGACAAACCCGAACGTTTTGCGAGTATTGCCCGCTTTTCGCACGTATGGTTGCTGGAGAATGGGGCTTGGAAATTTGCCCGAGGCTTGAGTTTTGACCACCAAACCATTGATGCGTCTGACCGGGAAGAAGTTTTGTTTGAAAACGATGCATCGGTAGAAAAGTGGTTAGCCCAAAACAATATTCCTGCGTTGGGATTAGGCATTATCCGAGACGGACAACTGAAGGAGGTCAAAGTGTACGGAAATCTGAAAAAAGGGACACCGGCACCTTATGATGCCCTTTTTAACGTGGCTTCGTTGACCAAACCTGTGGTAGCGATGGTGACCCTGAGACTGGTGAGTGCCGGGCAATGGAATTTGGACGAGCCGCTCTTTACCTATTGGACCGATCCCGATCTGAAAGACGATCCGCGTCACAAAAAATTAACGACGCGTCATGTGCTGACGCACCAAACGGGATTTCCCAATTGGCGTTGGAACAACGCCGACAAAAAACTGGCTTTCGGGGCTGACCCGGGTACGAAATACGGGTATTCGGGCGAAGGATTTGAATACCTGCGCAAAGCGTTGGAAAAGAAATTCAACAAACCGTTGGACGTGTTGGCCAAAGAAATACTCCTGACGCCGGTGAGCATGAACGATACCGGATTTTACTGGAAAAGTACCGTAGATGAAGCTCGTTTTGCCGTAGGCCACAACCCCAAAGGCACCCCTTACAAGATCAACAGAAACACCTACGCCAATGCCGCCGACGATCTGCTGACGACGGTAGAAGATTACGGCAAATTTCTGGTCTCGGTCCTGAACGGGGTAGGGTTGAGCAAGTCGGTTTTTGACGAAATGGTCAGTCATCAGGTAAAAACCAAAGAAAACAAATATTTCGGGCTGGGCTGGGAGATGTACGATTTTGGGGGCGGGGAGTATGCCCTTTCGCACGGCGGGGCGGATGAAGGGGTGAAAACCCAAGTGTTTCTGTTGCCGAAATCAAAACAGGGTATTATCATCTTTACCAACGTGGACGATGGACACAAGACCTATATGGCATTGTTGAAGACCTATTTGGGAGACTTTGGACAACAAATCATTGACATTGAAATGAAGAATAAATAAGCAACCGCTGATTTTACGCCTTTGCGGGTGAGAACACCCGTAAAATTTTCCTGTGCCGCTGCAAGGTTTTTTATGCCGGCTTACACCGGTAAAGCCGGCACAGCCAACAGCAACACGCGGTAATTCCAACGTTTTCGAATCGTTCTGCGTCGTAGGAAAAAACGGTAAACAATGAAAAAGCGCACCGGGTCTTCTGCTTTGTTATGGAGCTTTACCCTCGTCGGTTTGTTAAGTTGTGAAGGCTCCTGTCCTGTCCCGCCCAATTGCGCCTTAGCCCCTGAGAGCGGTGTATGTTTTGCCGCCTTCAAAAGGTATTATTACGACAAAAAAGAAAAGAAATGCAAGGCATTTACTTGGGGCGGATGCGGCGGTGTAGTGCCGTTTGAGACGTTGGAAGCTTGCAGAGATTGTGAATGTGGTAAATGAGAAAATGTCTGTTTGTTCCTATAAACTGAAAATAGGGGGCGGTTAACACGGATTGATGGAAGATCCGCCTTTTCCGCACCCCGAACAGGCAATTGTACCAAATAGAAACAGAGTAGAGTTACTTTAAAACTTTAATGTCAAATCGGATGCGGGAGTTGGGGCCGTCTTTGATAAATTCTTTAATCAGCAAGACTCCTTTTTTCTTCTGCGCGTTTTCGAATAACACGATTTTCGGACTATTCTCACTGAAAAAGTCGTCTGGGTCTTCCTCTGAGCGGGTGATGGACAAGGCTTTGAGTTGGGCTTCTCCCAAATTATCAAAAGCCGGCGCGTTTTCCACATTGAGCGGATTCAACACAACGGTTTTGCCCACTCCCGCGATCGGGTTGATACCGGCCGAAGCCGCGGCGTCGGGCGAAAGAAAGCGGTTGAAAGTAAACTCTTCGTTAAGTCCGAAAAACAGCAGATCAATCGTGGCTGCCTCAGCGGGAGAAATGTCGTCCGATTCTTGAAAGGCTTTGCGGAGGGCGGTGGAGTAAAAGATACCCCGTTCCCCGCGTCCGTTGTAGATTCCCAATTCTGCGTCCTTGATGTAGGCATAGCCTTTGCTCGGTTTGACGGTGACGGTCTGACTGATCTTTTTTGTTTTCTTACCGTTGCCGACTTCCAACGAGATAGTATAAGTGCCTGCTTTGGTAAATTGAACTGTCGGGTCTTTTTCCGCAGACTGATTGTTGTCCGCGCCTTCCATTAGCCAAAGGTTGGTCGTGTTGCCCACAGAACTGTTCTTTAATTGCAACGTAACGGGGGCTTCCAATTCTTCAAACTGTTTGGGAATTTCGATGGTAAAATTTGGGTTCAGTTCCGGTTCCAACAGAATCACCGTGTCTCTGACGGTGCTGAGGCGGGAGTTCGACACCATCAGCCGGACTTTGTGCGCCCCTCCGTTGTCGAAGGTAACCGTCGGGTCTTTTTGGGTGGAAGTGGCCGGGGTGCCGCCCTCAAACGACCATTCCGTTTTTTCAAACCCCGCCGACAAGTTGGTGAATTTGACGGCGGCCGGGGCATACGAACTGCCTTCCAAAGCATAGCTGAAATCCGCTTTTAAATTCGCATCAATAGTGATCTTTTTCTCAACGACGCTGCGATTGCCGTCAAAATTGCTCACTTCCAAACGGACGTTGTACGTGCCGGGCAGTTTGTAAACAATTTCATCGGGTGTTTTTTTGGAAGAAGCCCCGGGTTCACCGCCCTCAAAGGTCCATTGGAAGGTTTCTCCGCCGGTCGAGGTGTTGGTGAAAGTCACCGTTGCCGGGGCGGTGAAGGAATTCGCGGGCGACTGATAGTCAAACCCGGCCGTAACGGGCAGGGCTACTTCCTTGACACAACCCGCTACCCACGATAGGAGCAGAAAAAGCAATAAGTATCGTAATAAAGTCCGAGGCATAATGAAGAAAGGTTTCAATTATTTGAGTACCGTTACCTTTTGGGAGATTCGCCCCGTGGGGGTGTCCACCGTCAAAATATATTGACCCGATTTCAGTGACAGGGCGCTGATTTTGGTTACAAAATCGGTCAGGTCTTTTTCTTCCGTTTCATAAGCGACGCGGTCGGGGGCCGCCGCTTCAAAGAGGCGGAGCCTGAACGAGGTTGGTTGGAGGAAGCGGAGCGTGACCTCCACGTCGTCAAAACTCGGATTCGGACTTACTTTCAAAATAACGTTATCGTTAGTAACCAAAATAGCCTTGGGATAAAACTCCACAATAGCGAGGGATTTGGCCTGATACATTTCGCAGGCCGCAAAGTTGGCTTTGATCCCGACGGTGTAATTCCCGAGGGTGCCGATGCTGAATTCCACCCGTTCGTTCGTTTTGGAGGATACTACGGCCTCTTTGGGCAATAGCCAATCGGTTTTGGCAGGGGCGGGGTCGGATAGATTCAACACCACAACAGACTCATTGCGCGGCGCGGTAGAAGCCGAAGCAAAACGGATTTTTCCGGCAGCAGCTACTTGGGTGACGTTGACCGCGGATTTAAACTCACATTTGGCTTTGTCAAAAAGCGAAAGCGAATAACTGCCGACCTGTTTTGTTTCAATTGCCGGCTGGGTCGAAGTGGTGCCATCAGGAAGTTTCCACAAATACGAATCGGCCTGTTCGTGGGTAGCGTCCAACAAAATACTCTGTCCTTGACACAGTTTCTTTTCCGGTTCTACTTTGGAAATAAGGGCCGCCGGGCGCGTCAAAAGCGCCGATTTGGTGGCGGAGCATTGATTGGCGTCCGATACCCTGAACAATAGGAGTTCGTTGCCGCATAAATTCTCAATTCTTGCATCCCTGTCGTTTCGACCTTCCCACGACATTTGATAAGCACCGGTACCTCCGGTCACAACGGCTCTGACGGAGCCGTTGCACGAATAGGAGCAGGTAGGTTGGGTAATATTGAAAGCAATCTCCAATTTGGGCGGTTCTTTGATCTCCGCGGACACAATGTCGGACTGACAGCCGGTCAGGTCGGTAACTACGGCGGTGTATTTGCCGCCCGCCAAATTGGTGAGTTTCATTACTTTGGCGCTGTTGCTCCAAGCGGCGGTGTAGGTTCCCCGCCCGCCGCCGGCGTTGATCTCAATACTGCCCGTTTTGTCGCCGAAGCAAGCCGGTTGCGTTGTGGAAATCACTTTCGCGGTGACCTTTGACGGCTCGGTCAGGGTGTAATTAAAACTTCGGGAAACGTCGTTGGCATCGGTAACCATCAGGGTATAGGCACCTGCCGGTAATTTTTCAAAGGAAGTTTTATTAGGCAAATACACCAAAGTGGCATTGGTTTTACTATAAAGTTGTAAGGTATAACCCGAAGCCGAAGGCACACCGCCTTTGGGAATGACCAACAGCGTCCCGTCTTTTTTGCCGAAGCAGGAAATTTCCTTAGCCACGTCAATGCGGGCTTCAATGATTGGCGGCTCGACCAAGGCAAAGGTTACTTCACTGAAACATCCCGCTTTTTGCGTGGCAGCGGCATAATTGGCGTCGTACACGCGGGCGAAGTACGTTCCGCCGTGCAGGGTCTTATTGGCATTATCGGGTAAGGTGGTCACACCGGCACCGTAGCTTACTCCTTTTTCATCGACCCATTCAAATACGTAGTTGGGAGTACCTCCTTTCACGCTGACGACACCCTGCCCGTCTTTGGTTTCAAACCCGCGCGGGTCTTTTTGGGAAATTTTGGTCAATTCCACCGGTGCAGCGGGTTGATTGACGGTAATGGTTTGGGTAGGGGCTGTGCAATTGAAACTGTCGCTGACACGGAGGCTGTACGTTCCTAAGCCGACGTTGGTGAAATTATGTTTGGCCCCGCCGTTGAACGCTGCCGAACTGCCCGCGTTGAGTTGATAGAAAAAGGTACCTGTGCCACCACCCGCTTCGATTTGCATAGTGCCGTCGGAGCCGCCAAAACATTTAATATCGGTTTTGGATAAGGAAAACACTACGGGAGGCGGATCGACCAGCGTAACGGAGCCTTCTGCACGCGCCGATACAACCGAACCGATCAGGGTTTCGATAACGGCTTGGTAAGTGCCGGCTTCCAGGTTTTCGGGGGTGACAAAGAGCGCGCTTTGCGTGAGATAGGTACCTGCAACGGTGTTATTCTTCAAAAGCGTCAACCGAATATCAGTTTCACCCGTTACGATTCTTCGGCTCAGCCCGAGGGTGATACTGCCGTTTTTTCCGTCGGTACACGAAGGGGCTTTACCGGTCGAAGAAACAATCGAAATAGGTGCCGGATTGACGGTGACGGTTACTTCCGCATTGCAGGCATTCCCGCCCCCGTTGGGGGTACAAGTGGCCGTGTAAGTGGTGGTAAATACGGGGGTAACGGTGCGATTATTGCCGTTTCCTACTCCGTTGTTCCAACTGACCGTTCCGTTGGCACAACCGGTGTAGTTGAGCACCGTACTTTGGCCGACATTGATACCGGGCGGGGAGGCAAAGGCCGAAACAGAACAGGGAATGACATTGATCGTTATGGAAGCAGTGCAGGTATTTCCGCCGCCGTTAGGGACACAGGTAGCCGTGTAGGTAGTGGTAAACGCAGGAATAACGGTTCGGTTATTACCGCTTCCCGCGTCGTTGTCCCAACTCACTGACCCGTTGGTACAACCGCTGTAAGACAGCGTTGTGATTTGCCCCGCATTGAGATTGGAAGACGCGGCCGCAACCGAAAGGTTACACGCAATGACATTGATCGTTACCGAAGCCGTACAACCGGAACCGCCCGCGTTGGGGGTACACGTGGCCGTGTAGGTAGCGGTAAACGAAGGGTTGACAGAAACATTGTTCCCACTGCCGGTACCGTTACTCCAACTGACTGTCCCGTTGTTACAACCCGAATACGAGAGCGTGACCGTTTGCCCGGCATTGACCGTAGTAGCCGAAGCCACAGCGGTTAACGTACAGGAGGTGACATTGACGGTAACGGAGGATGTGCAAACGCTTCCGCCTCCGTTAGGTGTACAAGTGGCCGTGTAAGTAGTGGTAGCCGACGGAGTTACCACAATATTATTACCGTTCCCTGCCCCGTTGCTCCAACTGACATTGCCGCCGTTGCAACCCGAATAGGAAAGAATCGTGCTTTGTCCGGCGTTGATGTTGTTGGAAGAAACTGAGGCAATCAGGTTACAACTCGTCACGTTAACGGTGACGGAAGCCGTACAAACGGCCCCTCCGCCGTTGGGAGAGCAGGTAGCCGTGTAAGTGGTGGCAGTCGCAGGACTGATGACGCGATTATTGCCATTTCCTGCACCGTTGTCCCAACTGACACTACCGCCGGCGCAACCGGAATAAGTGAGGGTGCTGCTTTGTCCGGCATTGATGTTGTTAGGTGAAGCCGAAGCTGACAGTGTACAGTTAGTGACGTTGACCGTGACTGATGAGGTGCAGGAAGTTCCCCCGCCGTTAGGGGTACAGGTGGCGGTATAGGTAGTGGTAGCCGCGGGGGTGACGGTTTTGTTATTACCCGTTCCTAAGCCGTTGTCCCAACTGACGCTGCCGTTGGAACAACCCGAATAACTTAAAACAGAAATTTGTCCGGCATTGATGTTATTAGGGGAGGCCGAGGCAGATACTGTACAGGACGAAACAGTGACCGTCACCGAGGCCGTACAAACGGCCCCTCCGCCGTTAGGGGTACAGGTGACGGTGTAAGTGATTGTGGACGAGGGGGTAACGGCTTTATTATTGCCGCTTCCCAAGCTATTGTCCCAGTTGGCAGTCCCCTCGATACAACCCGAATACGACAAGGTTGAAGTTTGTCCGGCGTTAATGTTATTGGGAGAAGCCGTTGCTGTCACTGTGCAGGAAGTCACATTAACCGTTACCGAGGAAGTACAGGGGCTTCCTCCGCCGTTAGGGGTACAAGTAGCCGTGTAGGTGGTGGTAGCCGCGGGAGTGACCGTTTTGTTATTACCCGTTCCTAAACCGTTGTCCCAATTCACGGAACCTCCGATACAACCGGTATACGATAGGGTTGAGCTTTGTCCTGCATTGATATTATTGGGAGAGGCCGAGGCAGTTAAAGTACAGTTAACGGTAACCGTAACGGCACTGCTGCAGGATATGCCGCCGCCGTTAGGGGTACAGGTAGCCGTGTAAGTCGTCGTATTTACCGGACTGACTAAAACGTTGTTGCCGTTGCCTGCTCCGTTGTTCCAACTGACTGTGCCGTTACTGCACCCCGTGTAAGATAAAGTCGTGCTTTGCCCGGCGTTGATGTTAGTGGGGGAGGCCGAAGCGGTGATACTGCAAGTGATGACATTCACAGTAACAGAAGAAGTACAGGTGCTTCCTCCGCCCGTAGGGGTACAGGTAGCAGTGTAGGTGGTAGTAGCCGCGGGAGTGACCGTTTTGTTATTACCCGTTCCTAATCCGTTATCCCAACTAACGGTGCCGTTAGTGCAGTTTTCGTAAGCCAATACGGTAGATTGCCCCGCGTTGATGGTTGGGTTTTGGGCTAATGCCAAAACGGAACAAGCGGTAACATTGATTGTCACCGAGGAGGTACACGTACTGCCTCCGCCGGCAGGGATACAGGTGGCGGTGTAGGTCGTGGTGGCGGCGGGGGTAACGATGCGATTGTTGCCGTTTCCTGCCCCGTTGTTCCAACTCACGTTGCCTCCTGCGCAGCCGAAATAAGCCAAAGTCGTGCTTTGACCCGCATTGATGCTCGTCAAAGTAGCGGAAGCGGTGACGCTGCAACTGTTGACGGTGACAGAAGCAGTACACGTACTTCCTCCGCCGGCAGGCATACAGGTAGCGGTGTAGGTAGTGGTGCCGGCAGGAGTAACAATGCGATTGTTGCCGCTTCCTGCGCCGTTATCCCAACTGACGCTTCCGCCGGTACAACCGGTGTAAGACAGCGTTGTACTTTGCCCGGCGTTGATGTTTGTGGGGGAGGCCGAAGCGGTGATATTGCAACTGTTAACAGTAACCGTTACTGATGAGCTACAGGTAGTGCCTCCACCGGCGGGGGTACAGGTGGCGGTGTAAGTGGTGGTAGACGCAGGCATGACGGTTTTATTGTTACCGCTTCCCAAGCCGTTGTCCCAACTGACGGTGCCGTTGGTGCAATTTTCGTAAGCCAATACGGTCGATTGCCCCGCGTTGATGGTTGGGTTTTGGGCTAACGCCAAAACGGAACAAGCAGTAACATTGATCGTCACCGAGGAGGTACACGTACTGCCTCCGCCCGCCGGGGTACAGGTGGCGGTGTAGGTCGTGGTGGTAGCGGGGGTGACAATGCGGTTGTTACCGCTGCCGGCGCCGTTATTCCAACTGACATTGCCGCCGGCACAGTCGAAGTAAGCCAAGGTAGTACTTTGTCCCGCATTGATGTTGGTTAGCGTGGCCGAAGCGGTGACGCTGCAACTGCCGACATTGACGGTAACAGAACTTGTGCATGGCGTCCCACCGCCGGTCGGGGTACAAGTGGCGGTGTAAGTGGTAGTGATGCCGGGAGTCACGATTCGATTATTTCCATTACCTGCTCCGTTGTTCCAACTGACCGTGCCGTTACTGCACCCCGTGTAAGATAAAGTCGTGCTTTGCCCGGCGTTGATTGTAGTGGGCGAAGCTGAAGCAGTGATACTGCAAGTGATGACGTTCACAATAACAGAAGAAGAACAGGTACTTCCTCCGCCCGTAGGGGTACAGGTAGCGGTGTAGGTGGTGGTAGCCGCGGGAGTGACCGTTTTATTGTTGCCCGTTCCCAAGCCGTTGTCCCAACTGACGGTGCCGTTAGTGCAGTTTTCGTAAGCCAATACGGTAGATTGCCCCGCGTTGATGGTTGGGTTTTGGGCTAATGCCAAAACGGAACAAGCAGTAACATTGATCGTCACCGAGGAGGTACAAGTGCTTCCGCCACCGGCCGGGGTACAGGTGGCGGTGTAGGTGGTGGTGGCGGCGGGGGAGACGATGCGGTTGTTACCGCTACCTGCCCCGTTATTCCAACTGACATTGCCGCCCGAACAGCCGAAGTAGGCCAAGGTAGTGCTTTGGCCGGCATTGATGCTCGTCGACGTGGCCGAAGCGGTGACACTGCAATTGTTGACATTAACAGTGACGGGCCCTAAGCAAAAGCCTCCTCCTTTGTGGCATACAGCAATGTAATTGGTGGTAGTTGCCGGATTGACGGTCACATTATTCCCTGAACCAACCCCAATGTCGTTGTCGGTAACCCAATCCACGGTACCGCCGGCACAACCGGAATAGGATAAAACGGAACTTTGTCCGGGAGTCACGGTGGTAGGATTGGCCGTCGCGGTGACCGAACAATCTACAAAATTAACCGTGACGGATTTGGTACAGATAGAGCCGTTGGCAGGGGTACAAGTGGCATTGTACGTAGTGGTGGCTGACGGAGTGACCGTTTTGTTATTGCCCGTTCCCAAGCCGTTGTCCCAACTGACCGTACCGCCGGCGCAACCCGAATAACTTAAAACGGAACTTTGCCCGGCTGTGACGGGGTTGACGGAGGCGCTCAGACTTAAATCACAAGCAAAAGACGGGCAAGCGTTGATATTCGTAATTCGGAACGAATAAAGCGTACCGCCGCAATTGACAGTATACGTGCCGGCAGTAGAGATGGTGCGTAAAGCGACAGCTGAGGTATTGTTGTCGGTCCAGGTAGGGGTGCTTCCGCAGCCGGTAAACTGCACTCTGACCGGGCTTCCGACTGTACAGGAAAAGTTTTGGGCAAGCGCATTGATCATTCCTGCAAATACTAAGCCCAACGATAACCTGATGATTTTTTTCATGGCTTCCATTCGATAACGGTTTCTTTCCAACCCGACAAGTATCCCTCCTGCATTTTGGCCCGAATCACGTATTTGTAAACGGTATTGGGAGCAAGCTCCACAGCGTCTCGCCACTCCCGATTGTTTTTGTCGATCTTTTTGACAAAAGCTAATTCCTGATCGGGTAAAGCGCGGTAAATAAGAAAGTTGTCAATTTTATCGGTTTGGTTACAGTCCCATGATAACCGGACGCGGTAATCAGTGGTGTCTACGATCGAGGTAAAATGGGTAAAATCCACATTACGCGTAAAAAACGGCGTTTCGAGAAGGACCGCATTGGCGGGTTCGGATTGGTTTTGATCGCCGTCAAACGCAATGAGGGTATAGGCATAGAGGCTTTTTTCGACGAGGTTGGTATCAACGTAGGTATGCCGGAGTGTATCGGTAAGCGTCAGAATCTCTTCCCAAGCGGCCGTTGGCAGTTTTTTACGATACAGCACGTGCTTCTGTACATCGTCGGAGTAGCTGCGCGTCCAGCGGAGAAAGATTTTTTTGTCTTCTACCGCAAAACTGTCGATAATGGGCGAAGTGGGAGGGTTGATGTCGGGAATCGGAAGGATCAGCGGTTCTGATGATTCAGACTGCTTAAACAGTTCATCCATGGCATTGACACTGTACGTCACCTGTTTTTGAAGATGATTGAGCGGAATGGTATCCATTAAGGAGGTTGCCTTAATGACCTTATTATTGATTCGGGAAAAGTCGGTTTCGACGCCTATTTTTCGAGTTAAAAAATAACCCATCAAATCGCTGTCTGTATTGGCATCCCAAGAGAGCGTCACAATACCGATGTCTTTCTTTACTACGATATTTCCTTTCAGCCCTTTCGGGCGAGCCGGCGGGTCGTCATCGGCCAAAACGATCGGATAAGGCAGCGTTTCCATCATCTCTCCTTTTTTGGGGTAAGTACGCAGTTTGACGTAGAAGGAAAATCCTTTCGTGGGTGTCAACGGTTTGAAATTGAAATAATGTTGTTCGGGGGGAATATCTCCGCTGACCGGGATGTAAGGGCCGTCTCGCAATAAGGAAGTCAGCAGTTGATACTTTTGGATATATCGGTTGAGGCTGTCCCGATAAAGCCAAGTGACCTCGATCGTATCTTTATTGAGGGCTTGCGCCGAGTAAATTTCCGGGCGCGGAAGATTGGATTTCCCTTTCAGTTTGATGATTGTAGAATAAGGGCCTTCTTCCTGAAACAGGGTCAATCCTTTAATGCGATAGTAATAATACGTCTCATTGTCTTCGAGGGTATCACTCACCATCAGGCTGTCCCGTTTATTGGTGACGATGATCGGCAGATCACTGATGGATTTAAACCGGACAGAATCGACAGAGCGCTCAATCCGGTAGGCATTATAATGTTGTTTCAGGGTTTTAGTAGCCGCAAAAAGCATCACGTTGTTAGTACCGCCCATTCCGAAAAAATGATCAATGGTTGGCAAAGGAGAGTGATCTCGAAGGCCCACTCCCGCAGAAACGGTAGGAGAAAGGCCATATTTAGGGGCTATTTTATGTCTGATAATATACTGATACCGTTCTCCGTCAACGGCCGTTGAATCTACAAAGCCCAATCCGGCCATGCACGCCGCCCGAAAATTCATATCCGCTCCGAACAGCGCAAATTGGAATAACTGTCGGCGTTCGCTCATTTGTTGCAGAATATCCTTGGAATACTCCTGCGGCTCATAAATAGCGGCGTATAAGAGGGTATAGTTGCGGTCATTGCTATCCAAAAACGGTTTCCACAGTGCGGCCGGTTGCGGCTTGACAGCGGCATGAAGGGTTATTTTTTGCTGCGTTTTGGTGTTAATCCGTTCCAAGACGTAGCCACTTTGGATACCGAACTCCCAATAACTTTGCATGGTAGGGACCCAACGGAGATAAATACGTCCATTAATAGCTTTAACCGCCACCCCGATGCAGGTTCCCGGCTCTTCTGTTTCCGCAGGGCGTACCGGGCTTTTCGGGGGGGACTTGGTCTGACCCATGGTTACTTCCCACAGGAACGGACACAACAGGCATAAAACAAGCAATGTCTTTTTCATGAGAAGTAGGGTTTAGGGGTTTCGGATGTAGTAATCGTGGTTTTTTTGAACGTGCTCTGTTTTTAAGGAAACTCCTGTTCGGAATCGAAATTCGAAGTTTTGCTCAAAATCACCCAGCTTATCCCATTTTCGAGTTCCATCCCCAAATTGTATATTGGCATCGTCGGTAATGAGCAGGGTTACTTTTAAGGTATTCTGTTGATTGGGTACGTGAAGGTTAGCTCCCCACCACAATGTACTGTTAGGCCCTCTGCGTTTTACTTTATTATAGGCTTTGTCCAGTCCCACGAAACGTATTTCATCATCTTGACGCTCTTTACGCTTTTCCTTCCACCGCTGAATATTATTAATAGGACTGAGACTGTAGTTGGCGACCACGGCTACATTTACGAGGGTGTCACGTCCGTCAACGACGATGTTGCAACGCTCATATACCGCAATTTCCGGGTTGATCTTGAGAATGATCATTTCATTCAGGTACACTTCTCCCTCGGTGAAATTGGCACTGCCCGATGAATTGGCAGATTGGATATTCGCATGAGGAGATACGTCGGTAACCAAATTGACATTGCTGCTTAAATTATATTGACGAGGATCTAAACAGGGCGCACTCCCTACTTTGAAGAAGGCTTTTCCTTCGACAATGCCTCCCAGAATGCTGTATTCGAAGATGCCGGCTCCGTAACTTTTTTTACCGTCGCCTACGCCGCCTACCGAAAACGCCCCTTTCAGGATCGCAAACCGCGTTTTCCCTTTGGCCGACAGATTAATACTTAAACCCAATTCGCCGGAACCGTGAAAAATAGCGGAACCTAAAAAGTTAGCGTTGTTACAGGTAGGTACCTGACTGTAAGAGAGCATCATTCCGAAACCGATAGAGGCTTGGAAGTAGGGGAAAATTTTGGCCGACGAATTGCTGAGTTCTACCGACCCTCCTAAAGAAAAGCCCATGGCAAAGTACCGGTTACCGTCCATTTGAAAAGAAGGCGGCAAATCAAAATGAACCTCATCGTTCCCTCGGTCTCTCAGTTCGGAATTGATTCGATCTTTGGCGTTTTCCAACAGGGAGTAATACTTGACTTTGGTACTCGGTAGCCCTATATTTCCTCCAACCATAAAGAACGTAGCCCCGAAACGGATGTAGGTGGGAGAGTCGGGTTTCGTGCCTACATTGATCATGGCTTCGATGGCCAACGGCTGGTCGGGACGCCCGATCCAAAAATAGCCTTTCTCTTTTTGTGCCCGAAAACTGATCATTCCCAAAAAACCCAACCCCTCATCATCGGCCGCTCCCCGAATGTAGGACCCGTCAGAGTCGCTTGTCTCATTGAGATTGACGTGCATAAATCCGTAGAAATTTCCTTCGGCGTGAAATTCTTCTTCGGAATTATCCAACATGAAGTTGAATTTGAAAAGGGCAAACTTGTCGTCTAACGGAACATCCAGCATCTTGATGGCATCAAAGACCTGTTTATTATAGAGGGTGCCATTGGCTTGTGTTTTGGCTACCGGAGTAGTATTAGAGGTCCCCGATGTTGTCGGTAAGCTGCCCGCCGTTTTTTTAAGGACATCCTTCACATTAAATTCAGCTAAAGGGGAGGCATCTTTCGCAAACTCTACTTGACCGTATAAGGTCAATTTTCGGAAACCGTCGCCGTCGGTGGCAAATTCAAAATAGATACCTACGTAGCCTCTGGTTTCTTCACTGTTTGAAATAAAGGAGAATGAAACCATCGCCCCATATACCTTTTCTCTGGGCAGGAACTTTAATCCGGTGGCGGTTTTACGGCTTCCGAACTCTTTCGTTTGGTACATGTTGACCGCAACTCCCACGCCCAATCCGTTGATCTTAATTGCGCCCACGGGGATACCTGCCGCAGCGCCCATATCAAACATTCCGTCAAAATACCCATACCTGTAACCGTCTTTTTTGCCGGCAATCCAGTTGATTTGAAACCTGGGCAGAGGCTTGTCAGAAGCCGCTTTCAGACTCTTCGTTTCTATCTCAGCCATCAAATCTCCCATCACGGCCGTTCCGTAGTCTTCATCGTCAGTGACATAGCGAAGCGAGCCGTCAATGGTAAAACCGTTTGTAGAGGCATTATTGATGCGTAATGAAGTGAGTTCAAACCCGTCGAAGGAGGCCTCCGTTTTTTCGTCAGAAACTTCCATGGCGAAAGTAAGGTTGAAGCCCAAACTTATTTGGATGGTTGACTTGGTTGGAGGGGGTGTAGCAGCAGGTGTTGGGCCTAAAGCATCCTGTCTGCTTTTCGGATTAAAATTGGCGTAGGCCTCCACTTCGAGCGTGGCCATTTTTTCTTGGTCATCGTAGCTGACCATCAATTTTCGAAGACCCACATACCCAAACACCGGTATCTGTCCCATTTGCTGATAGCCGATACGGGAAAAACTGAAAATGGGCTTTTTACTTAGAAATGAATACCCTAACACAACATCTTCCGCCAGAATGATACCTAAGCTTACAATTTTGTCGGTATTGCTCGAAGCGGCATTGTGATTGACTGTATTACCGGCCAAGTCCTTTCCGATCACAAAGCGAAAACTTAACTTGGGAGTGACCAATCGTGCATAAAAAGTGTGGTCACCGGTTACTTTCGCAGACTCGGTTGGTATTTCAGAAAGACCCGTACCGGTGCCGGTCGTATTGCCGTCGGGGGTAGTGGTTATGGCAGCACTTCGATACGTAGGAGAGTCCTGGGTGAATATCACTTTGGAGTCATCGCGCAGCGTGGATTTTGCTCCCATAAAATACATGCTGTTGGCGGTTTCGGCTTTCATCGCAAAATTCTCCGACTTGTCGTCCAAACTGCCCGTGTACTTAAGGTATTCTTCCGGTTTCAGATTATCAAAATTATACGACTTATCCCCTTTGGCCGCAAAGGGGCTTTTGGCCAACAGCACCCCTATCTTTCCCTTCAGGTGAAAGGAATTGTAGGTGCTTTTCCTGAGAGTAAATCGGATTTCATCAACGGTCATCGGGGAGCCTCCCATTTTGTCCCATTTAGCTACCGCCGTTTGAGAGGAAGTCATGTAGATACCTGAAGCATCCATCACCAAGGCCGAAGATTCATAAGCCGGGCGTACCGGATTTGGGTCTTTATTGGTAGCCGGATAAAAGAAAAGCGGCAAATAAACCCGAGTCTTTTCGGCATAGAACCCCGTCCATTGTTTGCGATTGGCGTCTGTTTTTGGACTTAAAAAACTGTCTAACAGCGTATTCAACGAAGCAGGGGTAGCCGTTTCGGAAAAATCCAGAAAGGCCGTTTCCAAGAGAAAGCCCATGACGTTAGCCGATTTTTTGAGGGTAAAAGCCAGGGAGTTTTTCAGCGGAAGTCGTATATCACTCAAATTAGCGGTTTGAAAATCAACAGAACAGTCTATGGGGGTACCTTCGGCCATCGGATACCCTTTGGCATCCAATTTGAGAAAACTGTCTTTGTTCAATTCAAATTTTCCCTTCAGGACCAACGCTTGAAACACGCCGCAGTCGATTTTTAATTGAGACATACCGGCGTTGGGCGCAGTACCGGCATTACCGCCCGTCAGGCTGAGTTTGTATTGGGCATTGGCAAATTCCTGCGTCCCCAACAGCGCTAAGCCGACAGTACCGGCAAAACCTGAGGCCGGTACATAATTCACTTTTTTGTTGCCGAAATAAAGTTCTTCCTCCCCTAAAAATAAACGGGCGTACACTTCCAATTCAACGTGTGTAGGGTAAAAAACGGCTTTTTTGAGGGCTAAATAGCCTTGTTTGGTTCCGTCCAGCGGAATAGCCACGGGCAGGGATTGCAGGATGGTATTGGTCAAAGACGGCAGGATCTTTCCCCGACTTTCCAAATCATCAAACAGCGCTTTGGCGTCTTTGGCTTCCTGACTCAGGTCCGCGGCCGGAATTTGAGTAGGGGAAAGTACCCCGGTTATCTCCTGTACGTGGGCCGAACTGAGACTTTTGTTGAGCGCGGCTTCCAAGGCCAACGCCGTTTTCCGTTGACTTTCGCTACCGGTCGCGGCGGGATCATGGTCGGCGTAGGTCGTCAGAGCAACCAACGCAAACAACGGGAGCAGGAATAGCTGTATTTTACTTTGAGCAAACATAGCTTCAGAAGATTTACGGGCGTTGGGTGATTAAAGAAAAAGTTGAGACAGCAGTTGTACCATGATATCATTGGTCAAGCCTTTCCCTTTGAAATTCTGGATGAACGTATTCAGGTTAGTGATGTTTTTTTGCATTTCCCCCGATTTGGATGTCAGTTTGTTTTTTAAGTTTTGCCATTGAGTGCGCTGCGGGCCGTTCGGGTTTTTGGTCAATTCTTCATTGACCGCCTTCAAGCTTGCTTCGATCAAGGCCTGTTTAGCCGTCAACAGACTATACAGTTCCGGCAACGCTGCGGTCATATTGAGTACCCAAGAACCCGCCGAAGGCTGAGCTAACACTTTCTTGTTTTGGTCATGGATTTGATTGGCCAATACCTTGAGAGAATCCGTACGGACTCCCAAAGAAATCAATTGCTGATTGGCAATGTCGGTTTCTCCGATATCGCTACCCGAACTGAGGAGCCTGATGCGTTGGTTGGTAACCTCGCCGGTCAGGTACCCCGCGATCAGCTCGTTATACTGATTGATCTTGAAATCGGCCGAATAGTAGAGTTTCACTTCTGTATTGCCGCCGCCCGGCGTTTTGATGAGGGCCTTGGCGTATTCTTCCGACATGACAATGACGTCGGTGCCGCCGGCATGCAGGGTGTCTCCCAAGGCTACGGCGTTGGTTTTGGTATCGGTCGGGTTGATTCGTGGGTTTTGGCAGGTAGCGACCAAAGGGTTAGGGTTGTCCTTCCGACTTTTGCCCGCCAACAGCATCAGATAATCCTCGTTATCACGGGTAATACCGTTGACGGTAATTTTTGACCAGTCGAGCGGCGGTAACGTAACGGGAACGGAAATAAGTACGGCTTCGCCGGAAACATTCGTAATACCGCTCACGCGAAACGTATAACCGGATTTAAAATCACGCGCGGCGTTGATCTTGCCGGCGTAAGTATTTTCACCCGTCTTTTGCAGATAAGGATTCGAGAGGCTGAAAAAAGGAAAAGAGGCTTCTTGGGTATCCGACGTTCTTTTGTAGAAAACTTCAAATTGGGTATGACGGTCGATGCCTTTCCAAATGAGCAACGGTCGGGCGTCGTTGTCCCACTTGGCCGAAAGAATCACCGGTGCCCGATTTTTTTCGCCGTATTGAAACGTAAAGATTTCACTGTATCCCTCATTTCGGAAAAGCCCGATGTCTTCAAATCCTTGTTTGGCTTTGGCCCGTACCCGAAACCCGTAGGTGCGCCCGGCAATGAGGGGCGGGAAGCCGGGACCGTACAGCAGTGTAGTGTTGGTAGTAGTCGTTTTATAATAAGGAGGCTGAGACAGGAACAGGTTTTGCGGATTGCCCTGAAAGTTCTCCGGCATCAGTAACTCGGTCAGGGTAAATTCGTACTCCACCGTGTTGGCCTGACGATGCCGCGGCATCCACTGAAACAGCAAATTTTGGGGGTTTTGCAATTTTTGTGTACTCAAATTGTCAGGCAGCGTCAAGAGTGGCGGGTCGTTGACGATCAGCCAAACGGGCGGCAGTTGTTCGGATTTGGAAAGCGGCTTGTTGGTCAACGCATCTATGATCTCCACCGAAAATGTATAAATGCCTTCCGGCAGCGGAATCGCGTAGGAAAAGGCGTTCATTCCGAGGTTGTTCCACTCAAAATACCGCCCGAAGTCGGCTTGGGTGAAAGTTTGAACCACTCCCGGTGTCAGAGTAAACAGCGGCACATTGCCCCGAAAAGGCGGATTGCCTACGGTCATCCGATTGCTTGCGAGCCGGAAGCGAAAATAGACTTGGGTAGGGCCTAAATTGAGGTCCCGAAGCAGAACTTTTAAGGTCAGATTTTGGCCCATCGGATTGGCATAATCCGAGAGTTGGATCGGATAGGGCGGTTTTGAATAAAAAGTAGCCTGTACCGGAAAATGCTGCGTGTAGGCCCTTTCTGCCCACAAAACTAACCCAAGAAGTAAACTTAAGCGGAGACTTTTCATTCCTGTGTTGTTTTAAAACCGATTGATGTAGCCGACGGTGACAGAGACATACGATCGGGTGTTCAGAGAGGTACCGGAGACCCGCGTCAGTCCGAGATTCCCCGACAGACTGTTGTTTTTATTCCAATTGTAATTGGCATTTCCCCGCACATTAAAGGCACCGGCGTTTGTCTCCGCGGCGGCATCTCGGGAGTGGATGTAGGAGAGAGAACCGACAGTCGTCATGCGGTTATTCAAAAATCCTTTTTGATAATTCAGCAACGGACCGACCGAAAAGGAGCGTTGCGTACCGATGGTATTCCAACTGCTGTTGATGCCAACTCCAATGCTTTGCGCTTTTTTGGGGAGTTGGTGTTGGTACGTAATGTCGGAATTAATAAACCCGGATTGTTGTCCCGTACGCACGATCTCGCCCTGTTTGGCGACCGATTGCATGTGCGAAAAATTTACGTTGAGCGATTGCACCTTGGTTTCGGTTTGGGCGAAAGTGTACTGAAGAAAAGCCGAAAGGTTTTGGTTGATCTGTCGGTAATTAAGCGTATCCAACTGCTCAAACGGATTCAGCTTTCGAATTTCATCAAAAGCCGTACGGACAAAAGAGTAGGAGGTAAAATTGGAAAAACTGAGCCCGGCATTGAGGCGGTCGGAAGGCGACAGCATTACGTGGGCCATGCCCACCATGCGGCGTTGGCCGGAAGATTTTTGGCGGGCAATATCGTCCTGTTGCAGTCCCAAACTTCCGGATACATTCATCTTGCCCGACCAAAAACCTTGTTGGTACTTAAGGGTAAGGTTTTCCAAGTCATTGACAAAATAGTACCCTCCCAGAGTAATATAATCGGGGTCCACTTTTTGGTACTCGAGCCCGACAATTCCGTTGGAACGGCTCAGATTGTAGTTGATGCCGAAACGATAACTGTTGTACGACCGTATTGCAGCCTGTCTGCCCAAGAACCAACCCGATAGAGATTTTGCGGACGCAACGGCATTACTGTCCGACTGATTTCTGTCGGCGTTGAGGGAACTGGAATGATAGGAAGCACTCAGGTCCAATTTCCGAAACAGCAGGGTACTGAATTCCAAACCAACCACTACGTTTTCTTTCGGTTGCGGGCGCTGCGATTCCGGGAGGTGAGCTAAAGTGCCGGGCTTATCGGCCGCATTAAATACACTGACACCCAACGTGTAAAAATCAGCTTTATAGACTGTTTTCAGCCCCGTGCCCATGCGCCGATACGTAGGGAACAATTGCCGATCCGGGTCGCCGTCGGTAGCTTTAAAAAGACGACCGTACATGGCCATGACCGTCCACCTTTTGGGCGTCAGGATAAGCCCTGCTCCCAGGAATTGGTGTCCGCTGAGCGAGTAGGGAGAGAAGGTCATGTAGGAGGTCCCGATCTCCGCAGCTATCCATTTGTAGGAAGGACGAAAGGTGACGAAGTTAAAGGAGAAAGGTTGGCTGTAGGTAAATTTGCGATTGGAATAACTGACACTGATCGGAAGGTTAAAACTGCGGTAACTTACGTTGAGGTTACCGCTTAAAAAATAACTGACGGGGGGAATACCGGTGGTTTGGTTGGAATTATAAACGATGTTATTGCTGAGGCCACCGCTGAGCTTAACTTTATTATCGCCGCCTTTCAAAGCGCCTAAGTCAATGGCCTGACCGGTACTGTCGATTCCGTAAAGCAGGCAAAAGAAAACAATACAGGCAGTACACAGTTTCTTCATAACACAGCAGGGATAGGGTAACGGGTAGGCAGATAACCGTTGTTATCTGCTTCATTACAAAACTATTGCCGCCGGTTATGTCGATGCTACCATAGAAATATCATTTTATATAGTTATATTGCATGGAGGAAATATGTCGTTTATCTGCCTGTTTCGGTGTTAACAAAAACAATCATTATGGTGTCATTTTATGTAGATAGGTTGCACTTTAGTTAAACAGCGGGTTGTCAGCTATGAAAAAACTCATTTTGGTGCTGTTCTTAGGCGGATTAGGGGTATCGGGTTTGTGCCAGATCATGCCTAAGCCGTTGCAGGTGATTTCGGCCGGAGCTTACATTTGGGGAGGGCCTGATATTACCAAAGATCGTTTCGGCAATTATTGGTTTACCGGTCGGCAAGGCATCTATCGGTACAACGGAAAACAGGTACAGCCATTTCGGGACCCCTTAGCGGATAGGGAAGACGAATCCTACTTAGTGGCAGCGCCCTCGGCCGACGGGAAGTTGTGGCTTAAAATGAGCAATGGATATTCGCTCTCTTATTTTGACCACACACGGCAGCGAATCGTCCGCATTCCGGATACGGCTGCAGTAGTCAAAGATTATCTGACTAAATACGGTACTCATTTTCTCTATTGTGACAAAAAAGGAAAACTGTGGATCAGCTTAAAAGAAGTCGGCCTGATACATTTTGATCCCGTCACGTATCGAGTGGAGTATATACTGAACGAAAAGATCAATATCCGTAAAATTACGGAAGACCGGGAAGGGAATATTTGGTTGGCGAGTTCGGGCAGAGGCGTGTTCAGGTACAATCCCTTTACAAAGGAATTCAGGAATTTCCTGCATAATGATTCGGATACCGAAACGCTGTCTGATAATCGAGCGTTTTGTGTCAGCGTTCGAAAGAACGGCGAAATTATGGTCGGGTTGAAAAGCGAGGTCAATATCATCAACCCTCAAACCGGAAAAGTAAGGCGTATTCGCCTGTTTACCCAACCCGAATATGATAATATAACCAACATCACCCAAGATCGGGAAGGGAATGACTATATCGCTCATGGATTACTCGTGTATCGCTATAACGATCAAGACGGGATACAAAGAATGGATCTGACCCCTACGGGACGCTTTGCTTTGTCCTTTTACATTGATGAAATGAATCGCTTGTGGGTGGGCAATGCCAAATATGTACGGGTGTATGACCTGAAGCAGGTGAAGCGCACACAGGATTTACACATAGTCAGTATCAGCCTTAACGGCACAATCGTTAAAGACAACAATGAGACCTATTCCCTGACTCGGGACGAAAAAGGGGCTTTAGCGTTGACCGTTCAGGAAAACGATAACATCACCTTTAATTTTGCCCCCACGGCCGTTTACAAAACCTTTTATTCGTATAAAATCCGCTTGGAAGGCGGGGCCGATTCCTCTTGGATATCCTACAACGGAGTCAATGATCGGGTGAATTATCAACTGAAAGGCGGGGAATATCGGTTCCGGCTGATGATCTATACAGAGTCCAAAGGATGGAAAGATGCCGGCTACGTGAAAATTAACGTCATTACTCCCGTATGGAAACGATGGTGGGCAATTCTGCTGTATGTAATTGCAGCAACTGTTATTGTGTTTTTGAGCGTGCGCGAATGGCGAAAACGGCATAAACTCAGAAAAGAGTTGCACCGGCGACAACAGGAAACGGAAGTATTGCGCCGGGTAGATGAAATGAAAACGCATTTTTTTTCCAACCTGACGCACGAATTTCGCACCCCGCTGACGCTCATTCTCAACGCCGCTGAGCAGCTCGAAAATACGGTACCCGAGGCAACGGCGCAAAGTCGTATCCGGTCTATTCAGCAAAACACGCAGCAACTGCTTCGATTGATCAATGAAATGCTGGACTTGACCAAAAAAGATGCCGGCAAATTGGAACTCGTTGAGACCGTGGGCGATCCTGTCACCCAATTGGCCCACATTGTACGGACTTTTGAAAGTATGGCCTCAAAAAAACAGCTTAGTTTGTCCTTTCAGGCAGATAACTCGGGGCAGGATTATTTTTTCGACCAAGATAAAATCGAAAAGATCGTTTATAATCTCCTTTCCAACGCGATCAAGTTTACGCCGGAGGGGGGGAAAGTGTCGGTTCATGTCCAAATCTCCCCACAAGATGTTTTGCTTCTTAAGGTCAATGATACCGGTATCGGGGTAGCTCCGGATAAATTGCCGCATATTTTTGAGCGTTTTTACCAGGCAGACGCTTCCTCGACACGGCAATATGCCGGGACGGGCATCGGATTGGCACTGGTGAAAGAACTCGTCGACATGATGGGCGGTACGATCAAAGCCGAAAGTATTCTGCACTTGGGAAGTTCGTTTGCGGCGGAGATTCCTTTAAGAAAGGCCGCCGCCACCGGTACGTCGTCAGAGGTAATCTCGTTTGAGTTGACTCCCTCTTCTCCCCAAATCGTTCAAACCGAAAAAACAGCTTCCCGCCCTCCGTCTGCCGCTCCGCTTGTTTTGGTTATCGAAGACAATGAAGAATTACGTCGCTTTTTAGTGGAGAGTTTGGAAACGGTGTATCAGGTAAAAGCCGCCCCTAACGGACAGGAAGGAATCGAAACTGCCTTGGAATACCTGCCCGATGTGGTGATTACTGACGTGATGATGCCCTTGACCGATGGCTACGAAGTGATTCAAACCCTCAAAAATGACGAGCGCAGCAGTCATATTCCTATCATCGTTTTATCGGCAAAATCCTCTTTTGACAGTAAATTGAAAGGACTTACCTTCGGAGCCGACGAGTACATGAGCAAGCCTTTCAGCCTTTCCGAGCTCCTTATTCGGGTAAAGAATACCATCACCAATCGTCAAAAGTTACTGCTGAAGATCGGCGCTTCGACGCCCATAGAACCGGACCCGGCCGATACATTTTCCCCGGTTTTAGCAGAAAAAGAACAATTGTTTCTGAAAAAGATCAAGCGTATCATTTTGGAACACATGGCGGATGAATCCTTTGCTATTGACAGCTTAGCCGGCAAAGCCAATTTGAGCCGTTCGCAATTGTACCGAAAAATGCAGGCTTTGACCAATCAAACCCCTTCTCAATTTATTCATCAGGTGCGACTGGAAAGAGCCAATGAACTGCTTCGGGAGGGAAAACTCAATGTAACGCAGGTAGCGTACGAGGTGGGGTACAGTTCACAGTCGTATTTTTCTAAGATGTATCAGGAATATTTCGGCTATTCTCCCAAAAAAGATAAAGTGTAGCCATCCTTGGAAAACGCAACCGTCCGTAAGATTCGTTACCTTTGCCGCCATACATGCTACCGATGATTCAACTTCAAAACGAATTTCTCAGCGCGGCCTTTCGACCCAAAGGGGCAGAGTTGGTCAGTTTGATTTTACGCTCAGCCTCGCTCGATTTCATGTGGGAGGGAGATCCTGCCTTTTGGGGAAAACATTCGCCCGTGTTGTTTCCCATCGTGGGAGGGCTCAAAGACAACACTTACTTCTTCAACGGTAAAGCGTATCCCCTACCCCGCCACGGATTTGCCCGCGAAAAGACCTTTGCGGTAGAACACTTATCCGACGCCTCGGTTACGTTCCTGCTGACCCACGACGAAAGTACGTTGGCCGTTTATCCGTTTGCCTTTGCCTTTCGCATCCGTTATACCTTGAATGATAACCAACTACAGGTCACGTATTTGGTAGAGAATCCCGGCGATACACCCATGTGGTTCTCGGTGGGAGGGCATCCGGCATTTAAAGTACCTTTCCTCGCAGGAACGACCTACGAGGATTATGTGCTTAGTTTCAATCAGAAGGAGGATTGGGCACGGTGGCCGCTTACTCCGGCCGGGTTGATTGAAAAAGCCCCGGTTCTTTTAGCACAAGCCACAACCGAGCTGCCGTTGACCAAGGAGTTGTTTTATGAAGATGCGCTCGTTTTCAAAAATTATCGCTCCGACAGCGTAACACTTCATACTCCTAAATCGGCTCACTCGCTTCGGTTTGATTTTGCCGGGTTTCCTTATTTGGGTGTTTGGGCGATTAAAAACGCCGATTTTGTGTGTATCGAGCCTTGGTGCGGCATTGCCGATTCCGTGGACCATCCGCAAGACATTACCCGAAAAGAAGGCATTATTGTGTTGCCGGCAAAAGGAAGTTTTGAGCGAACATGGACGGTAACGCTCTGCTGAGGCCGGGCCCGTGCCCTACTCAATTACGTAAGTTTTATTGATTTAAGCAGTTAAGTAAATAAGCAGATTTGGATTTAATTGATTTAAGTAGCTTATAAACAATTGCTGCAGCGAACCGTAAAATCCACTAAGTAGTACAAAGATTTTAGTATATAAGTATATAGTAATTTGATAATATATTGATTATGAGTATTTTGTGAGTTAAAAGAGTTATACTGAATACTATTAACTAAATACTCGGTACTACTTAAATCATTTTTACTTACAACAGCCAATTGCTGCATTTTCTGCTGTTCCGTTTACACATCCAACACCTTCTTCCCTCTCTCACCGATACGCTGCCACGTTTCCTGCGTAATGTATTTCTTTTGGTCAATTTGCTGCGGTTGGTCTTTGGTACAAAAATAACTGTGAATGCTGCGGCGGTCGCGGTCGGTCAGATTGGTCGTCCCGCCGTGCCATACGTGGGAGTTAAAGATAAACACTGAACCCGCCGGGGCAATGATACGAATTTCGTCCGGATGTTTGTCGTTCGGGTCGGCCATTGCTTCATCGGGCAACACAGCCGAACGGTGCGTTTTGGGCACAAGGCGGGTAGAGCCGTTGTACTCGGTAAAATCATCCAACAGCCAAATACTGTTGCAGACTTTAAAGGTGCCGTCAAAAGCCGCATTTTTCCAATCGACGTGCAGTTTCTGATGCCCTTTGCCGGGTTTGGCCGCCCGGTAGTTGAGCGACGACAACTTGTACTCCTGCCCCAAAACGGCTTCAATCCCCGCCAAAACGCGCGGATGCGTATAAAAAACATCAAAAACGGGGCCTTTATTGACCAGATCAGCCAAGCGATCGGCCCCCTCTTCTTTCGGGTGACGGATGTATTTGGATGCTGCCAATTCGGCCCCGGCGTTCTCCCCTTCTGATTCCATCAATTCCGCCAAGCGGTCATTGATTTGTTGCACCTGTGTCGGCGTTAACAACTGTCCTAAACTTAGATAACCGTAAGTATCCAAAAACTCTGTTTCTTCTTGGGTAAGCATGGTAAGTAGTGATAAGAGATAAGCGATAAGTAATGAGTGTGTTTGAGCTGCAAAGGTAGAAATCGGGAAAGTGAGGATTCTACCTTTATATTCACCGATTTTTGAACGCCAACGATCATTTCAGCCCCTTAACCCGTAAAAACAATGCGTTTACAAACACTTGAACTTATCGGTGCGCAGGTTGTTTATGAAAAACAAAATGGCCGTATCGCAAAACGGCCCTCTCAACAAAGTAAATTCGGTCTTTTAAACAAAGTCGTCCGGAAAATCGCCTTCTACCTTTGTCCCAACAAAAAACAACTGAAAAAATGGGACAGAACAATGATCAGGGTGCGTTACAGAAACCGATAGGTTCGGGATTCAACGCCGCATCAACCACCAATGACGTCATCAAAGGCATTGACCTCACCGGGAAAATGGCCATCGTAACGGGGGGAAACACGGGCATCGGGTTGGAAACCGTCAAAACCCTTGCCGCCGCAGGAGCAACCGTCATCGTGCCTGCCAGGGATGTTGACAAAGCAAAGAAAAATTTGGCAGGCATCGCCCATGTCGAATTGGAACCAATGGACTTGATGAATCCCGATTCCATTGACGCTTTCGCTGCAAAATTCACAGCATCCGGCAGACCGCTTCATTTACTCATCCACAATGCGGGCATCATGTGGGTTCCGCTGCGCAGAGACCGCCGGGGCATTGAATCGCAGTTGGCGACCAATTATCTGGCACAGTTTCAACTTACGGCAAGACTGTGGCCTGCACTGATACAGGCAAACGGTGCCAGAGTCATTCATGTGTCCTCCGACGGCCACCGGTTTGCCCCGTTCGATTTTGAAGACCCCAATTTCCATCATCGCGACTATGAAACCCTGCAAGGGTATGGGCAATCCAAAACAGCAAGCAATTTGTTTGCCCTCGAATTAGACAATCGCGGCAAAGCATTCAAGGTAAGAGCCTTTTCGCTGCATCCGGGTTCCATCAACGGAACCGAATTGGGAAGAGAAGCGCCGATCGCGTTGTTTCAGCAAATGGGCTTTTGCGATGCCGAAGGAAACATCCTGCCCGAAGTAGCAGCTTCGCTGAAATCCATTCCGCAAGGAGCGGCTACCACCGTGTGGTGTGCCACCAGCCCACTGCTCAACGACCTGGGCGGGGTGTATTGCGAAGATGCCGATATCGCCGAATTATCTCGTGATGCTTCCTTGCCGGGCGGCGTACAATCTTACTCCTTGGACGAAACCAACGCGAAGCGCCTGTGGGACGTGAGCGAACAATGGACGGGTATTTCCTTTCCCATCACGAATCAATCTCCCGTCTGATGACCGCAAGCAAATACATCGTCATACCCCTTCTTACCTGCCTGTTCCTGCTCATGGATTGGTATGTATGGCAGGCGGTAAAAGTGGTTTTTCAACACAACACCGCGCAAACTCAGCAGGTTGTCAAATGGACTTTTTGGGGCATTACAGCATTGACCGTCTCAGGTTTATGGCTCTACAATTTTGCTGACCCTGACACCTTAGGGCGTAGGCTCAGAACGGTCCTTCTATTCAGCGTATTCACTGTTTACGGCTCAAAGCTGTTTTCAATTCTGTTCATTTTCCTTGATGACATCATCCGTTTTTTCACTTGGACAAAAGGGAGATTATTTTCCGGCAATGAAACCGCAAACACCCTCATTGAGAGCAGCCCTACGCTGACGCGATCGGAGTTTTTGATGAAAACAGCGTTAGTCGCGGCCTCCCTTCCGGCAACCGCCTTAACGTGGGGCCTTTTGTCGGGAGCCCATGATTACCGCGTTCGTCGTGTTAAGTTGACTATAAAAAATCTTCCCCGGCCGTTTGAAGGCATGACCATCGGGCAAATCTCAGACATCCATTCGGGTTCTTTCTTCCACAAAACCGCCGTGAAAGGAGGCGTGGAGCTGCTTCTGAAACAAAAACCTGATCTGGTCTTTTTTACGGGCGACCTGGTCAACGACCGAGCCGAGGAAGTAAACGATTACGTTGACCTGTTTGCTAAAATCAAAGCGCCGTTGGGTGTTTACAGCAGCCTGGGCAACCATGACTACGGCGCGTATGCAGGCTGGCCAAGCCCCCAAGCCAAAAAACAGAACCTGGAAAACGTAAAACAGGCACACAAAGTACTGGGTTACGACCTGCTGACAGACGACCATCGAATGATTAGGCTGGGGGGAGAGCAATTGGCCATCATTGGTGTCGAAAACATCTCCGCCAACGAGTCCATTTTTCCCAATAACGGTAACTTACAACGGGCCATGGCGGGCACAGGTGAGGCTTCGGTCAAACTCTTACTGAGCCACGACCCCACCCATTGGGACATGGAGGTAAACAGCCGCTATACCGATATTGATGTCATGTTCAGTGGTCATACGCATGGACTGCAGTTGGGGGTCAATATCGGTGGCAAAACCTACTCGCCGGCGCAATGGCAATACAAACAATGGGCAGGATTGTACCAAAAAGGCGATCAGCAGTTATACGTCAACCGTGGATTTGGGTATTTGGGCTTTCCCGGACGAGTGGGTATGCCTCCCGAAATCACTATCTTTGAACTGGTAAGAGCATAAAATCAACCGAGCAATGGAACACGTATCGAACTATATAACCCCTGAAATAAAACTTTCCTGCTACGAGGATCACTTTTTCAAATCTGAAATTGTGTTTGACCAGCACATGCTCGTGTGGTTTATTTCCGGCGAAACAAAAATCGTGCAGGCAGAAGCCACCCATCGGTTTCAAACGGGTGATATTTTTCTGATTCCGAGAAACAAACCCGCCACCATCATCAATTATCCCAAAGACGGTTTGCCTCACAAAACCGTGGTGATGCTGTTGACGACCAAAATTCTGAGGGATTTTTACAGTAAGATCGAGGTAAAAACAAAAATGGCGGCCGTTCCCAAAATTCGCAGTTTCAGTAATCATCCTTTACTGGAGAGTTGCCTTACTTCTTTGATTCCCTATTTTGAGATGCAGGGAGCCTTTCCCGAGAATCTGGCCTTGTTGAAAATCACCGAAGCGATCAGTATTTTAAGAGCCATTGACCCCGAAGTGGATAGCATATTGGCCAATTTTGACGACCCGTACAAAGTGGATCTAATCAGCTACATGGAAAAAAACTACATGTTCAATATGCCCATCGAAAAATTCGGCTACCTCACCGGCCGTAGTTTAACCACCTTCAAACGTGACTTCAAAAGAGCCTTTAACACCACACCGCAAAAATGGCTTACGCAAAAACGACTGGAATTGGCCCACTATCAGATTGCCGAACGGAAAGTAAAACCGATTGAAGCCTGCTACGAAACGGGCTTTGAAAATCTCTCCCATTTTTCGTTTGCTTTCAAAAAACAATTCGGGTACGCGCCGACGGAAGCAGCTCAGTTAAGGTATGTACACTAATGCCGGGGTCCCAAAAACCGATGGCTCAAAAATCGGACGACGATTTTGGCAGTTGATCCCGGTGCGGTGAAAAAACAGCCTAATCACCGCATTTTTGCGGCGAATAGTAGCCGTATTCACCGCAAAGTGGGCTAAAATGACCAAAACCTCCAACGACACCGCCTTAAGGGATATAAAAGATTGGGTAGAAAAGGGCATCCTGCAACCCACGCCAGAAGGAGGACGAAACGCTAACTATGAATTAGTGAGCTTTCAATAGAATGACCGACGACACGCTGAATGTTTCAAAACCGCCTGATAAATAAATAGGAAATGAGTTGCGGCAATGCAGCTCTATTTTGTACATTCACGCATTACTTGTTGCGTAAGTAAGTTACATTGCCGCAATTAGTTGCGGCAATGCAAATGTTCCATGAAATCACAACAAATAAATTCCGTTCTCTAAATAAGAATCGAAATGCTATAAAAGAAATGAATATTTTGAAAATTAATGCTATAATAATACTTCTTATTTTTACTAATTGTAAACCTTCAAATATGACAAAATCCCAATTATCAGAGAAGAGCATTTTAGAAACGATGGATAAATCAAGCGATGGATATTATTGTCACTTTCTTGATTTAGGACATGCTTACTCATATTTGATTGATTGTCGCCTTAACATTTTCAGAGATAATAAAGGAAACTGGGCTGTTGCAGCAGAAAGAAGCGGATATAACCCAAGAGGTGGAGGTATAGAACTAACGATTCAATATTTTGGAAACTGTTTAATCAACCTTGAAAAATATAATAACAGATTGACAAATACATCATACATTCACCCATATTTTGATGATAGTTTCTATGATACAGTAGAGGGAGAAGCCATCAAACCAAATGCAAAAAAATGGGTATTAAGAGGAAAAGTAATACCATTAAGTCATAATAAATCGGACTATGAAAAAGCAGGCATTAAATTGTCGGAAGATGAACCTAATGAGATAAGAATAGAAGAAGCTGCCCGATTAGCAATTTTAAATTATCGTGAATATTTTAGAGCAACCGATGAAGAATTATACAAATGTATCCCTAAAAATCTAAATAAAATTTTAGTTTTGGATGAATGGTATCACAGAGATTTTCACCTTTCAGATAATTTAACAGAAGAATCACTTAAAGAAGAACAAATTAAACAGACTTATGAATTTGGCAAAAATGAGCTACAAAAACTTGGGATTGATTATGAATCGTTCAAGAAGTCATTAATAGAACAGAAACAACAAGAAGACAATTATAAGAAAGAAATGTTGGAGAATAATAGTCCAAGCAAATATGAAACTTGGAGAATGATTACAAAAGTTATAGTAACAGGTAATACTCAATATTATAAACCAACGCTTAAACCAAATACACATTGGTCAAATTATCCTGAATCAGGAAGTTTATAATTTAATAAGAGAATAAAAGATGAAAAATACTGAGGGGGTATCAAAAGCGATACTAAACCAAAGAAAAAGAAGAAAAACTTCATGGAACAACGTGTTTGCGCCAACTGCTGCCCAAACCCACGCACAAACGCTCAACAGGCAGCAGTATGCAGCAAACACAACCGTTCTCGGAAACAAAAAAGACCCGAAGCAATCAATAAGAATCAATTTTGAATACTAAAAAAATATAAGTATAAAAACAAAAAACATTTCTAACTTTGAGCTATAATTAATTTCCAATGACTTTTATAGAAACGATAAAATCCAAGGCTAAACAAGAAATAATTAGAGGGAATTTAAATATGGCATTAGACATATTCAGCAAATTCATAGATGAATATCACTTGACAAATAATGACTTTGAAAGGCATTATATTTTAATTTCTGGAACATACTTTTCTAATAGAAAATGGTGGCGAGACGGTGTATTACCGCATGATGATTGGAATATATTAGAGAATAGATTACGAAGTAATTTTTTGGATTTAATAGGCGATTTAAATTCACTAACAGAAGAAGATATTGTCAAAAAAACAAAAATGAAAATAACTACGAAAGCACGGGTTTGGTATCGGTAGACTTTGGATACAGTAATAAATCTCTTTTTTTTACTATCGAGCAATTGATAAAATCGGATGATAAAATTTCTAATTTAGAAGTTAAAATTGAAAATAAAAAAATCGAAATAACCAAAGTATCATCAAAAAATAAAATTGAAGAATTAAGCTTAGAAATTGAGCGTTTAAAAAAAGAATTAGATACAGAGAAAAATAGTTATAAATATTTAGAAAATCGTTACGACGAATTAGAAAAAAAATATAATGAGAATGAGACCAAGAAAAATAAATTTAATGATGAGGAATGGCTTTGTTGCATGGCAGCAGTAAAGCATCACTACCTGTATAAAAAAAGCACTGGAATGGCGAACTTTGAGATCGCCAAACCTCCAAAGCTGCCGCCTTATGGCTTCCAGTGCTATGCCAAAATTACACTTTTTTACCCAAGTCGACAACCAAATTCCCCAAAAACCAAAAAAGGTTAAGAAGTCTCAATCAGCCAAAGAAATCTACCGACTAAGCAACTGGCCTGAATATAATAAATCATTGATTTCCAGAGGATTTGTTACGCTTTGGCTTAGTGAAGATACGTTGGCGAATTGGTATTATCAAGGTCGCGCGATGCGGCGGCCAGTTTCGCTATTCCGACAAGTGCATTCAGGCTGCTTTGGCTCTTAAAGCAGTCTTTCGACTTGCATTTCGACAAACTCAAGGACTGATTCAGAGTGTGTTAGCCACTATGAAGCTGAATTTACAAGTACCAAGCTACACCCAATTATGTCGCCGACAGGCAAAGTAGTAGCCTTTTCAGCCCGGTTCCTTCTGAGGGTAGTATTGTCGAAGCTCTTCATCTTGTCATCGACAGTACAGGATTAAAAGTATATGGAGAGGGTGAATGGAAAGTCAGAAAGCACGGAGCTGATAAACGTCGTACCTGGCGCAAACTGCATTTGGCCATTGATGAGGCCACTAATGACATCCACGCTGTTGAATTGACCACCAATGCCGTTAGTGATGCCGATATGGTCAGACCCTTATTAGATGACATTGAACAGTGTGTTGCTAAAGTAGGTGGTGATGGGGCTACGACCAAGTCAAAGTATATGAGCAGTTGGAAACCCGCCACATTCAGCCCTTAATTCCTCCTCGTGTGAATGCGGTTATCTGGATAGACCAAACAGGTAACGACTTGATTCATCCTCGTAATGAAGCCATTAGGCAAATAGAAATAATCGGGTTAACCGTTTGGAAACGGCAATGTGGCTATCATCGCCGTAGTAAAGCAGAAACAGCCATGTTTCGATGGAAGGCCTGTTTTGGCGAACGGTTAGCTACGCGATTGTTGACTCATCAGCAAACAGAGGCTCAAGTCAAAGCAGCTTGTCTAAATCAATTCACTAAATTGGGAATGCCAAAGTCGGTTAAAAGGCAACCAACATAGCCATGCAACAAAGCCATGAGGAATACGAAGAAATTGCGGGCAATAATTCACAATATTCATCTATTTTAGAAAAAATTGATAAATTATCGGAAAGTAATCACTTAATTATTGAAAAATTTGAGCAATATATGATTAGTAATAAAAAGCAAATGGAGGGTATTTTGTCGCAATTAAAAAATCTATCAATGACTATGTCATATTTAGATGATATAAATAGAAAAATAGAAAAATTATTGAGATAGTACTTTTAAAAAAACAGAAAATACTAAGGGGAAATAGAAAGCAATACATCAATAAAAATAAAAAAGAGCAAGTATCCGAGAACAATGCACTGCTGCCAACCCCACGCACAAAGGCTCAACGGTGGCAGGTGTATGTCAGTGCAACCGTTCTTTCTGCATAATTAAAGAGTACAATACATTCAAAATGAGAATATCTAAAATTCAAAATTTAGTTGCAGAAGCCAAAATTCGAGAGGCTATTGATATGGTACTTGACTATGCGACTGCCTCAAAGGATTTTGAACTCCAAAACAGTCTGATTCTTTTGAAGTCAAGATTCGCAAGAGTAAAGCAACAAGAAAACATGGGTATTGTAACTTATACCGATGCTCTTAGAGAACAAGCAATTATAAGCCATTCACTCCTTGAACTAATAAGTAAATTGAATGAAAACACATTCAAATCAAGTAGCACTATAAATGACGAGGTAGAAAATACAAGAAAAACAATTCTCTTCTTGGGTTCAAATCCCAATGATACAGGTAAGTTACAGTTAGAAAAAGAATTCGTCAGGATTTCAAGAAGTCTCCAAGAGGGTAGTATAGATTTTCGATTAGCCGCAGAGTGGGCAATCACTCCAAATGAATTGCAGAAGGCAATGCTTATGCATAAGCCTAAGATTGTTCATTTCTCTGGTCATGGAACAAGGGGCATAAAAGGAGGAATTGTGCTTCAGGATAGTAATGGAAAAGCACAAGTGGTGACTGGGAAAGCCTTAGCCAATTTATTTTCAATTGTTTCAAAAAGGTTTAGCATTGATGTTGTATTATTGAACTCATGTTACTCTAAAGAGCAGGCAGGGTCAATAAGCCAATATGTAAAATATGTTATTGGAATGAATAACAGTATAAACGACAATGCAGCTATTGAGTTTTCTACAGGATTTTATCGAGGCTTGGGATCAGAGGATGAGGTTGAATTTGCATTTGATTTAGCAAAAAACATGATAATGTTGGAAGGTTTATCAGATGAGGATATACCAGAGATTTATATAGATGGTGAGTTGAAATGAATAAAGGTAGAAAAAAGTTTCTTTCTATATTTTCGTACATCCAGCCCACAAATCCAAAGAATAGTATTCTAAAGTGCAAGAGCTAAAACAAAAATATAAAAATTATGAGTAAATCAACACTCGAAGAGATAAAAAATTTAATTTCTTACGGGAGGACAGAAGATGCAATTCAGAAATTAATTTCTTATTCTGAAAATACAACATTCATTAATGAGGCTTTACAAATATCAAGCAGGTATAAGAATGAAAAATTTAAAATAATAAATGGCGTAGTAGCTCAAAAAGAGAATACTGAAATTAACAGTATTTCATTTTCAATCTTAAATCTCGTTGATGAATTAATATTATTGGGAATAAAAAATGATAAATCAAATCCAAGTGTAGAATATAAAAAAATTGAAACAAACAAAGACAATGTATTCGACTCAATCATTGGCTTAAAAATTGACAAGTACCAAATTATAGACTATATTCATTCGGGCGGTTTTGGTTCAGTATACAAAGCAAAACATTCACATTTAGGTCATATTTATGCCATAAAAATTTCTCACGAAATTGAAGGAGGATTTAATTTTTTAGATGAAATAATTTCGCTTGGAATAACAGGATTGCAGCTTTTAAATCATCCTTATATAGTAAAAACATTTGATGTTGGAGAAGTAGTAATAAATTCATCAAATCGTTTCTATATAGTTATGGAATTTGTTGAAGGTGGGACGTTAAATGAGATAGAAAAAACAGGGCTAAAAAAAGAAGACGTATGGAATAGAGTTAGTTTATTTAATAAAATTTGTTTAGGAATGAAATATTCTCATAACTTGAGATATAATAATAAATTTGGATTTCAAGTAACGGGACTTGTTCATGGAGACATAAAACCGTCAAATATTTTATTAACTAAAAATGGTGAACCAAAAATCATGGATTTTATATTCGTTGATATGTCTAAATTGATAGAAGTAAAAGTTAAATTACCAAAAATTATTGAAGAAATGAATTGCAAGACGACTGCATTTGGAACAGTCGGGTATATGCCCTTTGAGCAGAGAACTAATGGCTTTATAACAGAAAGGACCGATATTTATGCTTTGGGAATTCTATTTTTTGAGATGCTTTGTCCCAATAAATTTAGTGAATTTAAGTTCGACACATCTTCTCAAATTCACTCCTTTTTGTCAAATCATTGTATAAGTATTCCAAATTTTATAAGTAAAATAATATTCAAGGCAACAAAAGAAAAAGAGCAGGAAAGATATCAAACAATAGGAGAAATGATCAAAGAGATAGAAGCCAACAGTAAATGGTATCATAAAATATTTGTAACTATTTAGGTACGCAATTTGCATAGGTAAATTTATGGAAGAATTGGTCAAAGAAATAGCAGACTTGAAAGCGTTGGTAAACCGCTTACTACTTCGTATCGAAGAGTTAGAAGCGGAAAACGCTGACTTGCGGCGTCAACTTGGCCAAAATTCATCTAACTCCCATAAACCACCCTCCGGTGAAGTCTATCTAAAGAAGCCTCTTATTAAACCGGCGCTGTCAAAACCGGCAGGAAAAAAGCCGGGAGGCCGGAGCGGTCATTCGGGTAAGACACTGTAATTAGTAGAGCATCCCGACCGGATTCATACCCATGGTGCCACGCATTGTTCTAATTGTGGGCTTGTACTCCAAGGAGAGGGACATGTCATTGCTCGTCGTCAAGTTTTTGATTTACCCCTATTCGTTTGTGGGTAAGCGAACACCAAATCATGGCTCATCGTTGTCAATGCGGTTGTGAGCAAACAGGTCAATTTCCTGCCCATGTAACAGCACCGGTTCAGTATGGCCCTCGTATTCATGCTCAAAGTATTGTGCTTAACGTTGACTACCGTTTGCCTTTTGCCAAGATAAGCCGACTTTGGGTTGACCTAACGGGGTATGCTTACAATCCGGCCACGTTGATAAGTGTTCAAACCAAGTTGTATGAGCAGCTGGCTCCGATAGAGACTCAATCGCAGCGGCGACCCGCTCAAAGAACAACTCAAAGCGGCGTCTGTTTGTCATTTTGACGAAACAGGACTGCGAGTTGAGTGGGCTTTAAAATGGCTTCATTCAGCAAGCAATGAGCAATACACCCACTTTTTTGTTCATCATAAACGGGGGCAGGAAGCTCTTTTGTCACAGGAAAGTATTTTTCCTGAGTGCATCAATTGGACAATCCATGACTGTTGGGTCTCCTATTTTACGGTAGGTAAAGGGCGACATAGTCTCTGTGGAGCGCATTTATTACGAGAACTGCAAGCCCTCATTGAACAGGGAGGTCAGTGGGCTAAACCATGCACGACTACTTGATGGCTGCCTATCAGGCAACTCGACATGGGCCGGTTGGCCTTGACCAACAAGGCCATTGGAGAATGCGCTACCAACAAATTTGTCAGCAGGCAGACTTGGAAGAACACCCTGCCATCGCCTTTTTCAAACCCAATGGCAGTCCGGGTAAACCAAAAAAAACCAAGGGACGCAACCTCTTACAACGGTTGATTCACCATCAGGAAGCTGTTCCGGCATTTGCGTTTGAGTCGGGTGTGCCCTTCACCGCTTGGGCCTTTAGGTTTGCTGTCTGGTAATATTCCAAGATTTAGTAGCTTGCCTTAGAAAAGAAACCAGAGCGGGCTACCCTATCGCTCGGCAAGGTTAACGGCCTATGCCGGGCGGCCGGTGCCGGCCGATTCAGGACCCGCTCTGTCTCTACTTGGCCGGCTCGTATAGAAATGTGGGACACAAGGCCCGTTAGCAAGCGGGGCGCCCCGAGGCGTATTGAGCACAAAACAAGTAGGCTTTCGGCAACTCTAAACTACAACAAATTATGGACACTCACTATTTTATTGGTATCGACATCGCTAAAATTACGCTGGATTGGGCGGTGTATGACGGCAAAAAACTGGTCTTACAAACCAGCACCGGTAACTCGGTGGCAGGTATCAAGACCGCCTTGCGGCTAATCAAGACCCTACCCCAGTGGAATCCGCAGCAAGCTGTTTTCTGCATGGAACATACGCCACGGGGCGCCCCGCGGTATCTATAATGCCCACTTGCTTGATTTTCTCCATAAACTTCACCTTCCCATTTGGTTAGAATCTTCGTTGCAAATCAAAAAAGCGGGCGGTTTGCAACGAGGCAAGACTGATTCGATTGATGCTCAGCGGATTGCCGAGTACGCATTTCGCTTTCGTGATCAGTTTCGACTTTGGGAGCCCCCGCGTGCGGTTGTCCAGCAGTTAGCATTATTAAGTGCGGCACGTCAGCGACTGATTACTGTATATAACCAACTTGCCGGGCCTTTGGCTGAACAGCAGGGATTTATCGACCCCGTTTTGCAAAAACAACTTCAAAAGAGTTGTCAGGCTTCGTTAACAGCCTTGGAAAAAGACCGTAAAGCGGTTGACAAAGCCATCGACGCTCTTATTGAAGCTGACTCACATTTGTGTCAACTCTTTGAATTAGTTACTTCTGTTCCCGGCATCGGCAAAGCAACTGCTACTGAGATTGTGGTTGCCACCAATGAGATGAAAACCATCGCTGATTCTAAAAAAATGGCCTGTCATGCCGGCGTTGCTCCTTTTAACTACCAGTCAGGCAGTAGCGTCCGAGGGCGGCCGGGCGTGAGTCAGCATGCGCGCAAGCGGCTTAAATCCTTGTTCCACTTGGGCGCCATGTCGGCCATCCGAGCGAAGGGAGAGTTGCAGGATTACTACTGGCGCAAAGTCAAAGAAGGCAAAAACAAAATGCTCGTCCTCAACGCGGTGCGCAACAATGGGACCGCCCACGCGGCTCATCCATCGGGTCTACGCGGTGGTGGCACGAGGCGAAAAATATAACAAAAATTATATGTCAACGCTTGTTTAAACCATAGAAATCGGCCCGCAATAACCAAGCTGAGCGGGATTTAAGAACTGCTAAGGTCAATCGGAGCGCCGAAGCGACAAAAAATCAGTAACTGCTTTCGGCGTACCGGTGGGGCTAACGCCTACGCCCGTATCGCGAGCTTTATCTCTACAATTCGCAAAATGAACCGGAATATCATCCACAATATGGAGAATGTTCTTGTGGGAAGCTTTCAATGGGCTACCTAAATAATTACGATTTATTTTTCTTCAACAACAAATTCAAGGTCAATTATCCACCCTTTTGGCGTTTGCTTAGGCAATGGGTTAATGACGATTTTGTCAGGATTGAAATAGCCGATTTTAGAAAGAGTCCGTTGGGCATTAATCAATTTTGTTCGATTAAATAATTCTCCCTTTTTAATACCAATTTGATTAACCATTTCCTCTTTTGATACTTTGTTATTCCCTTTTATAATAAGGTTATTAATCCATACTTTTTCACCTTCAAAAATCGTGACCTCAACCTGTAACTCATTATTTATAATTTCTGATTTAAGGGTTGAATTGTAGAATAAATACCCTTTGTCCATATATAAATTGGATATGCTGTGTGGAGCAAAATTGTCAATGAGGGCATAAATATCTTTTTCATCATACTTATCTTCTTTTTTGATTCCTAAAGCTTGGTCCAATTCAGCGTTTGTATAGAGCTTATTCCCAACCCAGGTAATCTTTCGGATGGGTAGCTTTTTATCGGGCGTTATGGATTTGGTTTCAACTTTTTCAGCTGCAGTCGGTAAAGTCTTATTTTCATCTCCTAAGAAAGAGCATGAAACAATAGTAAGGGCTAAGGCGGGAATTGCCATTAAAAAGCGTAGTTTTTGAATTTGGCCGGATTTAGGTTGAGAGAGCATAGTGATTCGGTTTAAAATTTGATTGTTTGAGATTCCGTTGGCAATAGGAGAATCAGTTTGTTGAAGGGCTAATTTGAGAAGTAAATGACTGTATTGTTTTACGTCCTGATGTCTTACTACCTCGGCATCTACTAAATATTCATGTACCAACTTGAGTGATTTTTTGAGGTATTTTATCGTAGGATTAAACCAGAAAATAATTCCGACGACTTCCAATAAAAGCAGGTCAAGGGTATGTCTTTGTCTCACATGAACCTGTTCATGAAGAATCACTTGCTGTAATTCTTCCTGCTTTAATTGAGTCACCGCATCCCCAAGAAAAATGTGACGCATAAATGAAAAAGTAGGCAGTGTGGTTTGGGTGTAAACGGAAAAATAGGATTCCTGCTGTGTTTTTTCACTTTGATAAATGAGCCCGATAATCACTCGTAAATTTTTGGTAAAAGACCATAGCTTATATATAAATCCTAAGAAATAAACAGCACCCAATAGAAAAATCAGTTGGTTCGATTCCTGCGTTTTTTCAAAAAACTGACTTGGTGAAGACAATTGACCGTTTATTTGCCAACCGGTAGGGTTGAGATTCCAATGAAATGCATTGATTATCTCATTCTGATTACCGGAAAACCAAATTGGTGAAGGAGTAAGCGGAATGATAAGTGCTGAAAATACGCTGCTTAACAGATACAGACGATTCCATTGAAAATAGGTGATTTTACTCAGGAACCGGCTGTAAATGAGCGTAAATAAGAGCAAACAAATCGTCGACTCTGCCAAATAAATAAAGAAATCAGTAAGAATTGGAGGGAGGGTTGCCATTAGCTGTGTCCTTGTTTAGCATTTCTACAATCTTTTGTATATCATCTTGGCTAAGTTTTTTCTCTTTTACCATAAACGATAACACATTTTCGGGAGAGCCCTCAAAATAATTGGTCAGAAAATTGGTGAAAGTAAATTTTCGATAGGCCATTTTTGAAATCTTGGGAAAATACTCGTGGGTTTTTCCGTATGCCTTATACCCTACAAATTCTTTTTTTTCCAGTATTCGAATCAAAGAGGAAACTGTATTATAAGGGGGCTTTGGGTCCGGCATTTTTTCGATGATATCCCTCACTACTCCTCTTTTCAAATCCCAAAGAATTTGCATGATTTTTTCTTCCGCTTTTGTTAATGCTTCCATAGTTTAAAAAAACGTTTGTTTTAGTTATATAACTTATTTTACAGTTATAAAATTGTAAAATAAGTTAATAAAAAGCAAATATTTGTTTTCAGAGCATAGCAATTGGAAGCTAATTATCTGATAGATAGACCTTAATAGATGGGATGGTTGCTCTTAATACAGTACTTTTTATTTTTTCTGATTGGTCAACACCAACAACTGTGGAAACGACAATACTCCTTTAAAAGCCAATTTAGTCAGTTCACCCACCGTTTGAAAATACGAGCCAAGCACAATGTCGATGTCGCCATCGCGGTCAAAGTCGCCCGCTTCTATGGTGAGCCATTTTCCTGCAGCGGCTTCGGGGGTGGAGAAGGCGTCGAAGGTCAGGTTGCCTCGGTTGGAAAAATAGACAAACCCCTGCTCGGGATGTTCCAAATCGTCGTAGAAGGAAATCGCGGCAATGTCCAAATCGCCGTCGTTGTCAAAATCCCGGGCCAAGGCTTTGCTCGTTCCGTACAGCGGATAAAACCAAGCTTCTTTAAAATTATCCTGTCCGTCGTTGAGATAGATACGGATGCCGTGGTAGTTTTTGGGAACCGCCGAATAATCCCAATTGTCGCCGTTGGTGAGCAGAATATCCGGAAAGCCGTCTTTATTAAAATCAGCCAATTCAAAATAACTGACGCCGTAAACAGGCGGAAATTTCAGCAACGTTTTTTCCTGAAACTTACCGTTGCCCTGATTGTAAAAAATACTGATCTCTTCGTGCGCCTGTGCCATCAGTACCATCAGATCAGGCTTTTTGTCCTTGTTAAAATCATGAACTTCCACTCGGCGCGCTCCGGGCATGGCTTTCAGAATGTGTTCTTTGGAAGAAAAAAAATCATCATACCAAAACAGTTTTCCTTCGTTATTGCCGAAACCGCAGATAATAAGGTCTTCTTTACCGTCTGACAGCAAGTCGGCAACGGCAAATTGGACAGGACGGGGCAGCGAATCAAAGTAAACGCTCGTTTCGGTAGCGAAAGTGTCCAAAGAAGTGATCTTTCCCTGCTTTTGGTCAGAAGGAGCGAAAGACCCGATGGTGAGTAATCGCGGTTTCGCATTTTTGGGAAAGTAAATATCCGTTGGGGGACTGTCAATGTTCCAAAGGGTTTTCATTTGAAAAGCACTATCTGCCACGTACAGTTCGTTTTGGGCATCGCCTACGTACAGCAGAGAAGCCGCCGGATCGTATTTTAACAAGGTAGTTTTAGGAATAGGTTTGTCACTGAGCGTTATGGCAGTCGCCTTAAATTGAAAAAGAGAGGGATTAACGGGAGCATGTGCTTTTTGCGGTAGGGGAGATTCGGGAGCTTCATTTTCGTAGTACCTGACAATTTGCTGCCATTCTTCCTCAGAGAGGAGGGCAGTTTCCGGATATACATTTAATTGGCGAAGCAATTGTACTTCTTCCGGTACTAAGTCCAAATAAGGGTCCTTTCCCTTTTCTCGAATTCCCAAACGTAAACCCATATTGGGTAATACACTTGTTATCCACGTTTTTTTATCCAACAGAGCCGGTTCGGGGAAAAGATGACAACTTTGGCAATATCTGAGGGCGGTTTTTCTTCCCGACATGGTAGAATCCAATAGATATACGCTATTCACAGGCTTGCGATTCCCGATTTCGTTCTTTTCTTTTTTAAAAGAAAAAGTCATTACCCAAAGAGAGATAGCAGCGAGCAAACCGGGGTGAACAGACAGCATTGTATTTATTGTTTATACCTACAAAGAAAAAAAATTCCGAGATAAAACTATCCCGGAATTATAACTACTTACCAAAGTTCAACTCTAACGTTGTATTTTTTAGGTAGAATTCAATTGATTGAACGCACCTTATTCTATTATTTCACATCCCAAAAAATCTTGTTAGTAAGCTTATCTTGGTCTTTGATAGCCGAATAATTGGGATTATAGGTAATTTCATTGTCGGGGATGGTCCAACGGTACGGAGGCAACGTTTGATTGTTGGAATTATCAGCCACAAAACTAAATTTAGGTAAATCCAGTCTTCTTACATCAGACCAGTTCTCGAAGGGCTGGGTAATGTTATAATGCAGCCATTTTTGATCAGCAATCAGTGCCAACTTGTTGGCAGCCGTACCGGCTTTGGTCCAATTGACACCATCCTTGGCAATATAGGCAGTGATTTGTGCCGCAGTGGCAGCTACGGGAATATTTTTCTCCCCTACTGCATTATTGCTCAGTGACAATATTTTGTTATAGAAATTCACCGACTGGTCTATGGCCGTTTCATAAGCAATTTGGGCATTCGCATCGTTGCCGTTTCGCAGATAGTATTCCGCTTTGATTAAATTTACTTCGGCGGCATTGATTAATACACCGGGGAAGTAGTTATTGCCGCTGAACGTAACTCGATTGTAAAGGGCTGCTAAGCCATCATTAGCTAAGGCGGTTTGGACACTTGCCGTTGCCGTAGGGTCAATGCCGGTGTATTCTCCTTTGGCATTAGCCCCCGGTTGGAAAATAATCGGCAAACGAGGGTCGCCGTTGGCTTTCATGTGGTCAATTATTTTTTTGCCGGCAAAGTTGATATACCAAGTCGCTCCTGATTCAAGAGCACTTGCCAATCCCTTGGAATTAATAACGGTATTGATGTCATAGACATTCATCTGAATGTTTTGGGCATTCGTTTCTACAATCGGGTAGGTAGCAGGAGTTCCCAATATTTCGGCTATCTCTGAGTTAGAGCGAGCTTTGAGGCTTTCTACATCAGAAACCCGGTTCAGCATCCGTAGACGAAGTGAATTGGTATAGCGTTTCCAGGCAGTTACATTGCCGTAATTGACAAAATCCTGAACGGTAAATGACTTTTGATAGCCGGCACCCAGCGTGATTCCGTTCAACTCTACAGCAATGCTTTTCAAATCATCCAGCATCTTGGTATAAAGTTCCAGCGGAGAATCAAATTTGGGTAAAGAATTGGCATAATCTCCTCCGTTGGCGCTTAGTTTACCTGCCTCTGTGAAGGGAATAGCTCCATGTAGGTCAATCAGTTTTTGAGTATAATCATACAAATAAACGGTAGCGGCAAGCATGAATATTTTCTTTTCTTTTTGCTCATCGGCAGGACGTTGGGCGTATACTTTTTGCAGTTCGCGATACTGCGCCAGGGTGCTGTAGTAATTAAACCATACATCTTCCACACCGGAGGATGCAGGAATATATTGGCCTTCACCGTTTACCCAACCGGTCGTTTGTACATAATGGTTGATGGTGGTACGGAGGGTCACAAAGTACCAACGATAGCCGGGAAGAACGTAGTCTCTGTTGGTTTGTAACATCCCGGTAAATTGTTTTTCAACGGTGGTGGCGGCAAGCTTAGAGGGGTCAGGATAGGCCTCAACGAATTCGGATTCCTTGCAAGACATCACCAACAATGACAACCCTACAACTAAAACAAATGATATTTTTTTCATTTTCTTGTTCATTTAAAAATTAGAAACTGGCTCTTAACATAACACCCGTTGTACGGAAAGCCGGGTTGTTTCCGGCGTTGTTCACGTTGTCGGTCCAACGAGTACCGGCATTGGTTTGCTCTGCATCCAAGTCTTTGATGGTTCTGTAGAAGAAGAACAAATTACGGCCGAATACCGATACGGTCAGGTTTTGAGCGCCGATTTTGGAAGCAATGCGCGAAGGCAAGGTATATCCAAATGAAAGTTCTCTCATTTTTGCATAGGTATTATCCACAACATACAATTCATAACGGGAACTGCTGTACTGAGGGCCGCCCCAGTTGTAGGTGTTGTTGTAATAGACGGCTTGCGAAATGATGTTGGTATTTTTCTCTCCGTTCGCGAGAACCCCGTCCATCAACATCCCATCGTGATATACCGTTTCTCCGTTAGGGCCTGCGGTAGCGGTAGTTGCTATGCCTTTGCCGTTTTTGTCAACATAGTAACTTAAGCCGCCATGTGCTTCGTCCATGCTGCCCAAACTTTGTTCGGTTAAGCCTCTGGAAGTCATCCAGTTGATGCCGGTTGGCATGATACTTCCGCCGATTCTGAAATCTACCACTGCGTCGAGAGTGAAGTTTCTATAGCTAAAGTTATTAATAACCCCTCCTACAATTTTCGGCATGGCATTACCTACTTTTTTCCAAGCCGGATCAAGTTGGTACAAACCACTGGGGCCTACCACATTTTTGCCGTCTTTTTGCAAGATGCCGTGGGCATAAATGTCGCCCATAGGCTGGCCTACAATGGATCTTAGCTGAGCCGCGTTACCATCGTAATCGGCGTGTAAAAGCTCCGTAGAATTATTGGCCAGTTTTTCAACTTTGTTTACGTTCTTGGCGAGGTTTAACGTAATATCCCAGTTCAAGTCAGAGGCTGATTTTGCTTTAATGACAGTAGCATTAATTCCAATTTCTAAGCCTTTGTTTCTTAATGTACCGATGTTAGCAAGAATGGATCGGGCTCCTGTCGTAGAGGCAATAGATAACGGAAGGATTTGATCTACGATTTGGGCATTATAATAGGAGATATCTATCCCCAGACGATTGCTGAAGAACTTAGTGTTGATACCGAATTCCATTTCCCGTTTTTGTTCGGGACGAATCAGGTCATTGCCATAGGTCGTTCCAAGATTGGTATATAATACAGAGCTGCCCCCTGCCTGTTGTGCATTGAGCGTACCTTGATTATAGGCTACGTTAGCCGCATAAATGCCCGGATAGTTACCTACTACTCCATAAGAAGCACGAAGTTTTCCAAAACTGAAGAAAGAGGGAAGATGGAAGGCGTCAGAGAAGACAAAACTTGCGTTCAGTGAGGGATAAACAAAGGTATTATTGCCCGGAGCTAAGGTAGAGGTACGGTCTCTGCGCAGGGTACCTTCTACAAAGACGATGTTTTTGTAGTCAAAATTCACCGTTCCCAAATAAGCATCTCTCACATACCGATTGCGAGTCTGGCCACCGTTGGCTGTATTGACTGAAGCAGAGAGGTCAAAGAAATTTTCAGTACTCAAACCCCCATTGGTACCACGGCTCAGAAGGGTGGTCAGTTCACGTTTGGCAGTATAGCCACCCATCACCGAAACGTTGATGTCCTCAGTGATTCGTTTAGAATAGGTCAAAAGCAAATCACCGTATACACTATTGTATAAGTTATTGTTCATACTAAAACCACCGCTGTATCCAAACGCTAAGGGTACTGTGCTATAGTTTTTGTTTTCGATGCGTTCGGAAGTAAAGTCAGTGGCAACCCTACCGCGCAGATTTAAGCCTTTGGCGATGTCCCAGTGTTGGGTAATACTGGCAATGATCCGATTACTGTATTCGTCAGACTCATTTTTGCGCACGTTCCAGACATAATCTGCAATATCCCCTTTAAAGCCGTTGTATCTGATATTTTCGTTGGGAGTTAAACTTTGTGTACCGGCACCGTTTACAAATTTATATCCAAGACTGGTTTGGTATTTAGCGTTGTACCAATCGGCCGATTCAAAACGGTCCATCATACCCGTAAAGTTGTTGATCATACGGTCCACTTTAAAAGGGCGATTGTGCGTATATTGGTTAACGAAGTTTACCATCAAGTCCGTCTTTAATTTCTTATGAGGGTTAAAGCTGGCATTAAGGTTGGCGATGTTTTTGCTGTTGCGGGCACCGTAGCTGATCATCCCATTGTCTTGACGCGTAAAAGAAAACCGAACATTGGAGTTGTCGGAAACTTTCGAGACCGCCAAGTTGACGTTGGAGCTGGAAGTATTTTGGAACAAATCGCCGTAGCTGTTGTTGGATGGTGAATAGGGTCTGATCACCCCGTCCCATGACATGACGGGCTGGCCGTCAAATTTAGGACCGAAATTGACACTGGCGCCAAGTAGCCCGCGCGTTTCTTTAGTACCATCCCCGTTGGTATCGTAATAAATAAAACCGTTGGCATCTTGCCCGCCATTGCTGTAGTTGAGTGGATAGCCCGGGCCTCTGACGTTTTGATAACGAGGCAAATAGGCGATTTTGTCTACGTTGTAGCTGGCACTGAAGTCAACCCCTAATCCTTTTTTGCCTTTTCCGCTTTTGGTGGTGATCAACAAGACACCGTTTACTGCCTCAGAACCATAAAGGGCAGCGGCTGAAGCTCCTTTCAGCACCGAAATGTTTTCGACATCAGCAGGGTTAATATCTAATAACCCATTTCCGCGGATACGTTGGTCACCCCAGTAATCGGTGTTTCTGGCTTCTCCGTTACGGATTGGGATACCGTCTAAAATGATAAGCGGTTGAGTATTACCCGTGATAGAACTGAAACCACGAATACTGATACTTACCCCACTGGTGGCTCCGCCCGGGGTAGCATTGATCATGACCCCCGGAGCTTTGCCATACAGCGCATTGGCAATGTTGGGAGAAGCCACTTTGACAAGGGCATCATTTTTAATCGTTGAGGTGGCATAACCCAGCCCACGTTGTTCTTTGCCGATGCCGAGTGCAGTAACGACCACTTCCTGTAACTGAGAAGCATCTTCTTCCATAGCAATATCCAAGACCGAGCGACTGCCGACGGTGATTTCCTGGCTTTTAAAACCAATGTAAGAAAAGACCAAAATGCTTTTCGAAGAACCGGCAATACTGAATTTTCCGGTGCCGTCGGTTGTAGTACCGGCATTAGTACCTTTTACTACAACCGATACTCCCGGTAACGGTTGCCCGTCGGGCTTTGAAGTGACCTTCCCCGTGATTGTTTGGGCAAAAACAGGGACGCTTACTATCAAGAAACTGATAACAAGCATGAGTAGCAGTTTTTTCATAGAATCTAATAGATTGTTTGGGGATTGATAAAAAAATTAGAAATGAATAGAGATTGAGACTGATTTTTTGGGTTTTTGGGTAATTATTTTACAATTATACGCAGAAAATTAGCTATCACAAATAAAATTAATAAAAAAATAATTTTATATACGATTTATTAGTAAAAAAAATTAATATTACATTTATAAAAGTAATTACAAGTAATTTAGCGGCCTGTTTATCTTATTTACAGTATGTTTGATCCTACTACATCGTCTGAGGTTGATATTTACCCTAAAACTTCAGTAGTTGACTACAAGAAAAGTCAACATCGTCGCCGTATTCTTATTGAGCTTTATCGCTCCGGTACCTCCTCCATCGCTGAATTGGCGCGGGTGATTCACAGCAGTGTTCCCTCCGTAACGAGTATTGTGGAAGAAATGGTAGAGGAAAAATGGATAGTACCTATCGGAACAGGCATTACCAAACAGGGGCGTAAACCGGTGCTGTTCAGTTTAAGTACTGAACGATACTATGTAATAGTGCTCGATGTGAGTACCCACGACACCAAAGTGCTGATCATGAATCTGAAAAATGAGGTAGTTTTGAGACGGGATTTTAATTTACGTTTGGAAGATTCGCCCCGTTTTTTGAATGCACTTATTGAGATAACCGAAGGCGTATTAAAAGAATCCGGTATTCGCTACGATGATTTTATGGCGATGGGAGTGTCGGTAGCCGGCTTGGTGGATGCCCGAAAAGGGTATAATTTTACTTATCGCAGTTTGAATCAAAGCGAGAATTCGTTTGGCGGTACCTTAGAAACGTATTTTAAATTCCCTGTGTATGTCATCAATGATACCAAAGCGACTACGTTAGGTGAGCATCGATTTGGACTGGCCCAAGGAAAAGACCACGTTTTGGCTATTTATATTGATTGGGGAGTAGGCTTAGGAGTTATTCTGAACGGAGAGGTGTTTCAGGGAGCTTCGGGATTTGCCGGTGAACTGGGCCATATTCAGGTTGTACCCAACGGGGAGTTGTGCCACTGCGGGAAAGTAGGATGTTTGGACACGATTACTTCGGCTGCTTCTTTGATTCGACGCATTAAAAAAGGCCTGGGTGAAGGAAGAATTTCACGACTGTCGGCTATTGATATGGATAAGATAGATGCCGAAACGATCATTGAAGCCGCGTGGCAGGGTGATTCATTTGCCATTGATATTTTACACGAGATCGGTATGGAGTTGGGGAAGGGCCTTTCTATTGCCATTCATTTGTTCAATCCCGAAATCATTATTGTGGACGGAATCGTTGCCAAAGCAGGTGCATTTATTACTAATCCTATTGAACAGGCCATCAATAAATATTGTCTTACTGATTTCAGAAGTAATCTCAGTGTCGTGATCTCTCAATTAGGCCAAGAGGCAAAATGGTTGGGTACGCAGGCGTATGTGGTAGAAAAAGTAATTGAAAACAACTGATCTGTATAGAGATTGAGGGCATTTCGCCTCCGCTTTATTGTTTCTTATAACCGATTCCTTTTTTGTTCATCCAACAATTTTTGGTATTCTTTTTCTGCTAAATCACTTGCATCCGGCCGAATGTAAGCACGATAATACTGCGTGGCTAATCCTATGCCCCAAAAGACCAATACCCAACCCGGCCAGAAATGATTGTGTGAATGACTTGTGAAATACCAAATGACGATCAAAATGGTATTGGTAAAAAAGTAAGACATTAAGTCGCGCTGGAAATGAGCACGCCGTCGTGCAATTTTCCATAATTTCTCATCGTGAGACGGATCCATCGGTTTTGAGATTTAGAGTTTCAGTAAGGGTATTTGGCGGGGCTACTGCTTATTCAGCAATTTTTGGTATTCCCGTTCTACCATTTGTTTTTCGTTGAGGGTATAAACACTCAAATAGTGAGACAACAGGCCGATGCCCCATCCTAAAGTAGTCCATATCGGCCATGGATAGTTGGTGCCCTTGTCAAAAACAATTCCTATTCCCCAAATAAGCCACAGGCCCGCATTGATAAACAAATAAACAAACAAATGGCCTTTGAAACCGGCTCGGGCTTTCGCCATTTTCCAGAGTTGGGGGTCGCGTTGCGTTTCCATTGCAGTGAGGTTGTTGGTTTTGAACGTTTATGAAAAACTGATTGACAAAACAAAACTATAGCGCGGTTGGAACACCCCCAATCACATTCCGACAGAATTGGTTCGCAAAGGAGTGAAGCCCCGTTTTTACGGAGTCAAATAGGGTACGACTATAAATGGAGCCGATTCCTCAGAATGATACAATCGAATAAGCCGTTTGATGAGGTTGCCGGGTTTGGTCGTTTACTTTGGTACGGTTGCGGTCGTCGTCGTGAATGACGAATAAAAGATTGTCGCCGATGGCCGTAAGATCTTCGGCTTTGTGCGTAAATTTCAACGGCTGACCCGTAGCTCGGTCAGTAACAAGGTGAAGTTTGTCTTTTTTCAACTCCTCTTCGGAAGCCCACCACAGATAGGCACTGTTGCCTTGGGTTTCGCTTTCTATGGAGGTTAAGACCCAAAAGATTTTTCGTTTGGCATCGTATTCAATACACGACAAAGCCAATGATTTCGGTAAGTTGGGTTGAAGCGAGGCAATGTCAATATCGGCTAAGGTCTGAAAATCATTGTTGATAATCAGCGAATCACCTTCAAAACGATAAGAAGCGGTCAGAACTTTGGCTTTGTATTTAAAATCGTCGTATTTTTTTCCTTCTTCCCGAATACCGAAATAAAGGGTGTTTTCAGTGGCTGCAAAACCTTCCACTTTAAAATAAGGCATTCCCTGCGGAAATTCAGGAGAGGTCAGTGCCTGAGACAGAGCATTGCGCAATCCCATAGAAAATTTTTCACCGGCCTTCAAATGGGCTGCTTTAGGTTGGATGAGGGTAGGGTCGGCAGCCACCGGCCAATAGAGCAGTGTATTGTAGCCGTCCCATTCATTACTTCCTTCTTTTACCCGGTCAAAGCCGGTAGAAAGAAAAGCATATTTGCGATCGGGAGTGAGCGAAAAATCTTCGTATTTCTGCGCTGTTTTGAAGAGATTTTGGGTAAGATAGGTCGGCTTTTTATCCCACATAGTTTCGGCATACGCCCAATAAAATACGGCTGCGTTAGCATCCGGCATGTCTTTGTCGTTGGCAATGGTCAGGTTTTTGCCGTCGTAAAGCACCGCCGATGCCTCACACCATACCTCTTTTCCGCCGGCCTGCAATCCGGGTTGAAAACAATCAATTAATCCTTCTTTGACGATAGTACCGCCTTTCATCAGCGTAGAAGCGGGGCGTTGGCAGCCTGATACAATCAGCAGTATGGCAAGGAAAAAGTATAGCGTTTTCATAGGAGGCTATCAGTTATTGTTACTGAACATGAAGCAACGAAGGTATTGTGAAAAAGACTTACCGTTGCTTCATGTTCAAAAAAGCTACATCCTGGCTTTGATAATATTCGTAAACTCGCGCGATTTGAGCGAAGCACCGCCAATCAGGCCACCGTCTACATCGGGGCAGGCAAAAAGTTCATCGGCATTTTTTTCGTTACAACTGCCGCCGTAAAGAATCGTGGTGTCGTCGGCTACCTGCTCACCGTATTGGCCGGCGATGTGGGCCCGAAGGGCTGCGTGCATCTCCTGCGCCTGTTCTGAAGTCGCGGTCAAGCCGGTACCGATAGCCCAAACGGGTTCGTAAGCAATCACTACTTTGCCGAAATCCTCGGCCGACAGATCAAACAAAGCCGCTGTGATCTGTGCCTTTACAATAGCCACAAAATCTTCGTTTTGGCGTTGTTCGAGCAATTCGCCGCAGCAAAAAATAGGTTTGAGACCATTGGTCAATGCGATTTTTACTTTTTCGGCCAAAAGGGTATCCGTTTCACCAAAATATTGACGACGTTCGCTGTGACCGATAATAACGTAAGGGATGTTTAAAGCAGACAACATAGGGGCAGAAATTTCACCGGTATAGGCGCCGGAGGCTTTTTGGTGACAATTTTGGGCACCCAACGAAATACGACTTACTTCCGAAGTATATTTCTGCAACACCGGCAAATAAAGATAAGGCGTACAAAGCACAACCTCTACGTCGCCGCGCACTTCGTCGCGAACCATATTGACAACTTCGGAGGTGAGCATCATGGCCTCGTCCAAGGTTTTGTTCATTTTCCAGTTACCGGCTACAATCTTTTTTCTCATTGAATTGGGAAATTTTAAGTGAATTGGGGGTTAATGACAGTTCGGTTTTGTAATTTAGAGACTCAATTTCAGGCGATTTTGGGTTATACACAAAAGTTTGAGCTTAAAATCGGCCCGCACCCTATCAGACGTTGCGAAGTTAGCAAGAATATATTAATTCAAAACGGCACTTTTTGGGGTATATTTTTTGTTTTTCTAAGAAATAAGATTATCTTTACTAACAGCCAAACAATATTTTTGGCACGGCTATGACACGATGGTATATACAGCTGACTTTTTTGTGTTGTTTGCCTGCTTTCCTGATGGCCCAAAAAAGCCAAAAGAAAGACGACAAATTCGGCTTCTTCTTAACGGGTAATTCCAAATTTACCCGTATTCCTTTTCAAATGCACGCCAATCTGATTGTTGTTCCTGTACACATTAATGATTCAGATACACTCCATTTTATACTGGATACCGGCGTCAGTTCTGTCATTATCACCAATCCCGAGGCGGTCAAAAATCAGAAACTGCGCTTTACCCGCCGTGTTCAGTTGACCGGGGCAGGGGAGGGGCATTCCCTCAATGCGTCGGTGGCTATCGGTAATACGATCGGCATGGGAAGAATGAAAGCCACCTTTCAGAACATAGTAGTGCTGGAAGAAGATGTTTTGAAACTATCCGAATACGTCGGTATTCCCATTGACGGGATTTTCGGGTATGAGGTCTTTAATAATTTCGTGGTGACCATTGATTTTATCAATCGTGAATTACTGCTTATTAAGCCCGAAAATTACAAATACCGCAGCCGTCAGGGAGACCGTTATCCAATTGTGATTGAGGATACCAAACCGTATGCCGACGTCATTGCGTTAGTGGAAGGCGGTCATGAGCTTCCGATTCGGGTAGTGATAGATACGGGTGCCGGTCATGCCTTATTGATTGATAAAAGTGCGGATAATCAAATTCGACTGCCGGAAAAAGTAATTAGGGCACAATTAGGCCGTGGCCTGAACGGAGTAATCAACGGAAGCTTAGGGCGGATCGACAAGGTGCGCTTCGGAAAATATGAACTTGAAAACGTATTGGCTTCCTTTCCGGACAGTTTGGGATTCGGGGTAAAATTTGCCGCACGAAACGAGCGGCAAGGCAATATCGGTTGCGAACTGTTAAGACGTTTTCGTGTAACGTTTAACTATACTGATCGCTATATTGTTTTGAAGCCTATCAAACGTCGATTGAAGGAAACTTTTGAGCATGATATGAGCGGCATGGAATTACGCGCCAAAGGAAAAGATTTGAAGGAATACATCATAGACCGCATTATTGAAGGTTCTCCTGCTTGGGAAGCCGGCTTGGAAGAAGGGGATGAAGTATTATTTATTAACAATAGATCTTCGGATGATTTGATTATCAGTGAAATATATAAATTACTTCAAAAAGGTGAAGGCAAAGAGATTTCACTGTTGATTCGACGCAAAGGCACAATCCATTTCGCAAAATTCCAGTTGAAGCGCATGATTTAACCGGGAAAAGAAATCTTTCCCATCGAAATGCTCGGCACCCCTTCTCTGTTTCCGAAATCTGTAAGGTCGCCGCAGAGTGTTTCGTTGGCTAATATCGCAAATAAGGCAGCTTCTTTGGCATCGCCTGCAACGCCGAGTGAATCAGTGACAGCCATAGGGTAGTTCGGTAATAATTGATGCAATGCGCTGATGATCGCGGGATTGTGCATTCCTCCGCCGCTGAGATATAAATGGTAGCTTTCTTCTTTTTTGCAGACTTTCAAAATAGCCTCTGCAATGGTTTCGGCCGAAAACCGTGTTAAAGTAGCCATAAGGTCTTCGGGCGAAAGAGATGTAGTACCGCTGCGTTGTTGAGCCAAACGCACATACTCTAAACTGAATAATTCGGGGCCGGTAGTTTTAGGGAAAGGCTCGTTAAAAAATGCATCTTTCTTTAAACAGACCAACAGTTCTTGATGCACCTTGCCCGAAGCGGCAATTTTTCCGCCTTCGTCGTAAGGAAGATTAAAGAATTTACGGGCAAACGCATCAATCAGGGTATTGCCCGGACCGGTATCGGTTACAAACACCTCGTGAGCGTTTAGATTGCCGGGCAGATAGGTAAAATTAGCGATTCCCCCCATATTCAGCATGATACGGTTTTCGCCTTCTTTGGAGAAAACAAAATAGTCGCCATACACAGCCAAAGGCGCCCCTTCTCCGCCCGCAGCACAGTGTTTCTGACGAAAGTCGCTTAACGTAATAATTCCTGTAGTAACGGCGATGTGGTCACCGTCGCCGATCTGAAGGGTACCGTTCGGAAACTTGCCCAGTCGGTGTAAAATCTTAGGAGCGTGAAAGACCGTTTGGCCGTGACTCGCCATAATATCCACTTCATTCGGAGCAATTCCCCATTTTTCTAAACATTGCAGCACAAGTCGCCCGTGAAGCTGACCGATCCAAGGATTTAACAGGCAAAGGTGCTGAAAGTCAATTTCTTTTTTGGCAAATACCCGACGAATTTCTTCTTTGATGTCTTCACCGAATGGGATCGTCTCAAATTTTTCAATCTTCAGTTCGGTTTGGGAACCGCTTCCTTTAAAATGACACAAAGCTACATCTAAGCCGTCCATAGAAGTGCCCGACATCAACCCGATAATGCGTCGGGTGGGTTTTTGGGCAATTTCAAAAAGTTTTTTCAGGTTTGAATTCACGGGTAAAGAGGATAATCAGTTGAGTAATTACTATGAATAAATGCGTTATTTTAGCAATTAGTTCATTCGATATCAGGTGACTGACTTGGAAAAATATGTGGAATCATCACGAGCAATTTCAGTTTTTTGAGACTATCCTTTTTGAAACCTTCGGAAAAACGCCGGAAGTCTATGAGGTAAGGATCATTTCGGGTGGAAGTATCAATACGGCTGTTCGGGTAGCTACGTCTGAAGGTACTTTTTTTATCAAATTTAACCACGCCGAGTTAGAGGATATGTTTGAGAAAGAAGCACAGGGTTTAGAAATGCTGCGTCAAACGGAAGCTATAGCTATTCCGGCTGTTTGGGGCTATGGCAAAAACGGGAATAAAGCTTACCTCATTATGAACTTTGTCGAAAACGGGGGACAGCGGCCTGATTTTTGGCAACATTTCGGTGAATCTTTAGCAACGCTTCACTTGCATACGCAGCAAAACTTTGGTTTATCTTTCGACAATTACATCGGGTCTTTAGAACAGTTTAATGGGTATATTGACAACGGAATTGATTTCTTTATTGAGCGACGGCTTCGGCCGCAGGTAGGATTAGCCTTCTATAATAACTTGTTGTCTAAGGAAACGTTGGATCGTTTTGAACGATTTTACCCCTTGCTTATGCACCTGCTTCCGGCAGAACGCCCGTCATTGCTGCACGGTGATTTGTGGTCAGGTAATTTTTTAGCCAACGAACATGGACGGGTTACTTTGATCGATCCCGCTCCCTACTACGGTTTTCGAGAAGCGGAAATTGCTTTTTCACACTTGTTCGGCGGGTTTGATGATGAGTTTTATGAAGCTTATCACGAAGCTTTCCCTTGGGAACCTGATTTGGAAAATCGAATACCGATCTATAATCTGTACCCTTTACTCGTACATGTTAACTTATTTGGCAAAAGCTATTTGCCTCCCGTAGAACGACTGTTGAAACGCTATGTCGGAGGGTAACTGAGAATGCTGTATGTTTAGATTTCAGCAGGCTTTGCGGTTTTACGCGCTCACGACTGATCATCAATCTTGCTGAATACAGAGGAGATTCGGATTTTATTGATTTCAAGGACCGGTTTTCAATCGCCAGGGCCGTTCCCGCCTGAATAGAACCGTTAAATCAACTTAAAATCAATAAACAACGGTTTTAACAACTGCTAAAAATGCCGGTCTCCCGCCTCACGACGTCCTAACATCACGGCACCGATCATGGCAATCAGAAACAAAACAGAAGCTAATTCAAAAGGTAATAAGTAGTCGTTGTAAAGTACATTACCAAGGCTTTCCACCATACCCACTTGAGAATCAAAAGCATAAGGATTATAGGTGCCGAATTGTGCTTTGCGAAGCACACCCACCATAATCACTCCCAATGTTCCACCAACGATTGTTGCCGCAATTTTTACCAAATTGGTTTTAGATTCTTCATCTTCCTGACGCAGATTCAAAAACATAATGACAAACAGGAACAAGACCATAATGGCTCCGGCATAAACGATGATATTAACCGCTGCTAAAAATTGAGCATTCAACAATACATAATGCCCCGATAAACAAAAGAAAGTAGCAATCAGATAAAGGACACTGTGGATGGGGTTTTTAGCCAGTATAACCATCAATCCGCACAAAATCGTGAGGAAGGATAATACGTAAAAAAAGCTTGTCGCCGGTGTAAGATGAGAGAAAAAATTTGAAAAGTCCATAGGGAATATAATTTACAATTGAAGTCAGGCAACTGACTGTCTGCTCCTGTTACAATTGAGTTCGGGGTTGGGCTTCCATGCCTTTTTTATCCTGTTCGCGAGCTTCTTCTTTCGTCCAGGCTTTGCGCAGATAGCGATTGTTCATATTTTCGGCCAATTTGTCTTTGCCCCAAATGACTTGGTCGCGCTCGGTAAATACCGGTACAAATTCATCATGACGCAGATAAATGGCCTGTTTCGGACAAGCTTCTTCGCACAGTCCGCAAAAAATACAACGCAGCATATTGATTTCATATACCGCCGCGTATTTTTCTTCTCGGTAGAGGTTTTCTTCCCCTTTTTGACGTTCGGCAGCTACCATCGAAATCGCTTCGGCGGGGCAGGCAACAGCACACAAACCGCAAGCCGTACAGCGTTCCCGCCCTTGGTCATCCCGCTTTAATACGTGACGGCCCCGAAAAACAGGCCCCAAGTTAATTTTAACGTCCGGGTATTGAAGAGTTACTTTTTTGCCGAAAAAGTGTTTTATCGTAATTCCTAAACCTGTGACGATGGCGGGCAGATAGATGCGCTCCGCAAAAGTCATTTGTTTATTACTAACTTGTTTTGAACGATTCGTGAGTTGCATAATTCAAAAGTTTTCCTGCGTTGTCAGACCGCAATGATATAACTTGTAACTACCGAAAATCTACCTCCCGAATGATAACTCACCGGGGAGGACATTCGATTATTTTAACAATGACATGACTAACGGTTTTAAAAATAAAATAGCACCGCCGGTCAGTACGATATTAACGATGGCCAAAGGAATAAGTCCTTTCCAACCCAGATTCATTAATTGGTCATAACGGAAACGCGGCAACGTCCAACGTACCCACATATAAAAGAATACGAAGAACAGGGATTTACCGAAGAAAACAAGTGTACCGATAAGGGTAGCCACGTTGTGTCCGGCAATATCGCCCATAGCACCGGTCAATTGGGCCTGAACCCAATCCATTCCGGGATAATTATAGCCGCCGAAATACAAACTGGCAATCATAGCCGAGGACACAAACATGTTGATGTATTCGGCAAACAGATAAAAACCAAGCTTCATAGAGCTGTATTCGGTGTGATACCCCCCGATCAACTCCGTTTCGCACTCCGGCAAATCGAAGGGAGTACGGTTACATTCGGCAAAAGCGCAGGTAATGAAAATAATAAACCCGAGCGGTTGATAAAAAATGTTCCAATTGCCGCCGTGTTGCTGTTCTACAATATGGCGAATGGAAAGGGAACCCGTCATCATCAAAATAGCAATGATGGCTAATCCCATAGAGATTTCGTAACTGATATTTTGGGAAGCAGCGCGAATGGCACCCAAAAGAGAGAATTTATTATTGGATGCCCAGCCTCCGACCATTACTCCGTATACTCCCAGCGAAACCAGTCCGAATACATACAAAATGCCGATATTTACGTCAATTGCCTGTATCGGCACCTCCCATACTTTACCCGGTTCGGAAGCATACTTAACACTGTCACCGAAGGGAATAACGGCACTGGTCATTAAAGCCGTAAGCATCGAAAGGCAGGGACCTAAAATGAAGAGCCATTTGCTGGCCTGTGCCGGAATAAAATCTTCTTTAAAAAACATTTTAACTGCGTCGGCAATGGGCTGGAGCAGTCCAAGCGGCCCGGCCCGGTTGGGACCGAGACGATCTTGAATGAACCCGGCTACTTTACGCTCAGCGTAGGTGGAGTAAGTCGCAATCAGCAGGGTAATGGCAAAAATCAACACAATGATGATTGCCTTAATGATGAAGGCTACGTCAATGGAAATAGTCATAGGTTTTAGTTGTTCTCTGCCAAAGATCGTTGATTGGCTTTCGCGTTATTTTCTTTACTTAACTCCCGAATCGTGTCGTTGTCAGTGATATAAGATCGAGAATCCTCTATTTGTTTGTATTGAGCGGCTGCTAACTTCAAACCGAAGTCAGGCTTTTTAAGGTCAGCGCGGTACTTGTTGGCCATAATGACCGAATGACGGGAAATTTTAGTGGGGCCTTCAATCGTCCAATCACTTGTTTTTTTACGTTCAAACCGGCAGGTGTTGCAAATGAACTCGTTGACCTCTCCCCACTCGTTTTTACGGGCGGTTACCCGAATCACTTCATCACCGCGGTACCAAAGTGTTACTTTACCGCTGCATTTGTCGCAGTTGCACCGGGCGTCTACCGGTTTGGTAAACCATACCCGATTTTTGAAGCGATAGGTTTTATCCGTCAGCGCTCCTACGGGGCAAACATCAATAACGTTTCCTGAAAAATCGTTATCAATGGCTTTTTCAATGTACGTACTGATTTCAGCATGATCGCCGCGATTCAGTACGCCATGAACGCGTTTGTTCGTAATTTGATCGGCAGTAAAGACACAACGGTAACACAAAATGCAACGCGTCATGTGCAACTGAATATAAGGGCCGATGTCATGTTTTTCAAACGTACGGCGCTCTTCTTCGTAACGAGTGGTCACCCGGCCGTGATCAAAAGCAAAATCCTGTAAATGACACTCGCCGGCTTGGTCACAGATCGGACAATCGAGCGGGTGATTGATCAATAAAAATTCAACAATGCCCTTTCTTGCTTCCAACACCGATTCATTGGTCGTATTTTCTACGATCATACCATCCTGAACGGTAGTGATGCAAGAAGGTACCAATTTAGGCATAGGGCGCGGGTCTTTGGCGGACCCTGCTGTAACTTTTACCAAACACGCCCGACATTTACCGCCCGTGCCTTTGAGAGGCTCATAATAACACATGGCCGGCGGGGCGTATTTGGGGCCTAACTGTCGTGCTGCCTGCATGATGGTGGTGCCCGGCGGCACTTCTATGTCAATACCGTCAAAAGTTACTTTGAATAATTGCGGTGCAGTAGTTTCCATGTATTATCCTTCCGATTCGTAGTTCAAAATCAAACCTTTTTTCAATTATACTAACTCCGGTTCTCCGCGATAAACGGCTCCCGGCTGAATGGCTTCCTGCGGATGGGTGACGTGCCATTCAAATTCTGCGCGGAAGTGACGAATCGCCGAAGCGATGGGCCAAGCTGCCGCATCTCCGAGCGGACAAATGGTATTTCCTTCAATTTTCTTGGCCACATCCACTAATAAATCAATGTCGCGCATGTTTCCTTTTCCGGTTTCGATCCGTTCCAAGACCTTATCCATCCAACCGGTTCCCTCCCGACAGGGAGAACACTGACCGCAGGATTCGTGATGGTAGAAGCGGGCGAAAGTCCACGTATTTCTGACCACGCAGGCGGTTTCATCCATGGCAATAAAGCCGCCTGAACCGAGCATAGTGCCGGTAGCAAAACCGCCGTCTGACAATGACTCGTAAGTCATCAATCGCTTGTCTCCGTTGGCCAAGTTAAGGATCAGTTTGGCCGGTAAGATGGGAACGGAGGAACCGCCGGCAATGACGGCCTTCAGATGATGGCCGGGACGAATTCCGCCGCACCATTCATCAGCATAAATAAAATCTTCTACGGTAATGCCGAGCGGAATTTCATATACCCCGGGTTTGTTGATATGTCCCGATGCCGAGATAAGTTTGGTACCGGTACTTCTTCCTACCCCTAAAGCAGCATAAGCCTCTCCGCCGTGGTTAACAATCCAAGGTGTATTGGAAATAGACTCTACGTTATTAACTACCGTGGGAGATTGATAAAGTCCTTTGACCGCAGGAAAAGGAGGTTTATTGCGAGGATTTCCGCGTTTCCCTTCCAAAGACTCCAACAAGGCCGTCTCTTCTCCGCAGATATAAGCTCCGCCGCCGGGTTGTACTACCAATTCCAAATCGTAGCCTGAACCCAAAATGTTTTTTCCTAAAAAACCGGCAGCTTTCGCTTCTTCAATCGCTTTTTCTAAAATTTTCACTACGTACATCAGCTCACCGCGTACGTAAATGAATGATTTATTGGCACCAAGGGCAAAACTCGAAACAATCATCCCCTCAATGAGCAGGTGCGGGATTTCGCGCATCAAATAATGATCTTTGAAAGTGCCGGGTTCCGATTCATCGGCATTACAAACCAAATAACGGGGTACCCCCTCCGGTTTTGCCAAAAAACTCCATTTCATCCCCATCGGAAAACCGGCTCCTCCTCGCCCTCTTACCCCCGATTTTTTGACCTCCTCTACTACTTCGTCAGGGGTCATTTTTTTCAATGCCTTTTCTACCGCAGTATAGCCGCCCATCTTACGATATACCTCGAAGGTATTGATACCCGGAACATGTATGTGTTCGGTAAGAATTTTTACTGCCATTGTATTTATTTCAAATTTTTCAATTCCGAATCATTTTCACACTATCGGTCTTTAATGAATACTCTTTTAGGAGCGTTTCGCTTTTACCGATTTCAGGAAAGGTCTATTTGGACAGTTCATCAATGATCTCATCCACTTTTTGGTTGGTCAGATTCATGTAATATTTTTCACGAATCTGAAAAACCGGCCCCCAGCCGCAGGCCGCTAAACACTCTACTTCTTTGAGCGTAAATTTGCCGTCGGCGGTGGTTTCGCCCGTATCAATTCCCAGTTTTTGTTTTAAATAACCGTAAACATCTTCACCGCCCATCAAGCAGCAAGGGCCGGTACGGCAATACTCAATAACGTGTTTCCCCACTGGTTCGAGGTGAAACATGGTATAAAAAGTAGCTACTTCGTAAACCTCTATGGGTAAAATATGGAGCAAGCCGGCTACATAATCCATAACGTCCTCGCTGACCCAACCGTATTGTTCTTGGGCAAGGTGTAACAGGGGCAAAAGGGCTGATTTTTGTTTGCCTTCGGGGTAACGTGCGATGATTTCCTGCGCTTTTGCCAACCGCTCAGGCGTAAATGCTATGGTATTGGTAGTTTCAGTCATGGTTAAAGTAAATTAAGCATCCAATTCTCCGGCGATCACATTTAAGCTGCTCATGGTAACGATCGCATCTGAAATAGTGCTTCCAATGCACATTTCGGGATAAGCTTGATAATAGATAAAACAAGGGCGACGGAAATGCAGACGGTAAGGGGTGCGACCGCCGTCGCTGATGAGGTAAAATCCTAATTCACCGTTGCCGCCTTCTACCGCGTGATAAACTTCACCTACAGGCGCCTCAATTTCACCCATCACAATTTTAAAGTGATAGATAAGGGCTTCCATGTTTCGATATACCTCTTGTTTTGGCGGAAGATAATACTCCGGTGCATCGGCGTAATAGGGACCTTCCGGCAGATTTTTCATTGCCTGCTCAATGATACGCAGACTTTGCCACATTTCTTCGTTACGCACCATAAATCGGTCGTAGGTATCCCCATGCTGACCAACCGGAATATCAAACTCAAAATCTTCGTAAGAAGAATAGGGGTTCATTACCCGGACGTCATAATCTACACCGGCAGCCCGCAGATTAGGCCCCGTAAAACCATAGCTCAGGGCACGTTCTGGGGTAATCCCGCCTACCCCGATCGTCCGATCCATAAAGATGCGATTGCGATTGAACAGACGCTCAAACTCTTTCAGAACAGGGGGGAAGGTCTTTAAAAACTCGTTGATTTTACGAATGGCAGTGGTAGATAAATCACGTTCCATCCCTCCTACGCGCCCCATGTTGGTAGTAAGGCGAGCACCGCACATTTCTTCGTATATTTCATAGATTTCTTCGCGCTTTTCATACACGTACAAAAAGCCGGTGAAGGCTCCGGTATCCACTCCCAAAATACCGTTACAAATGATGTGATCGGCGATTCGTGCCAGTTCCATCATAATTACCCGAATGTATTGGGCTCTTTTGGGAACTTCAATACTGAGCAATTTCTCGACCGTCATGTGCCATCCTATATTGTTGATGGGAGATGAACAATAATTCATCCGATCGGTGAGGGTTGTGATTTGATAAAAAGGCCGACGTTCGGCAATTTTTTCAAAAGCACGGTGAATATATCCTACGGTTTGCTCGCCGGCAACGATTTTTTCGCCATCCATGGTCAGGATGTTTTGAAAAATGCCGTGGGTTGCCGGGTGAGTAGGGCCGAGGTTGAGGGTAGTCAACTCATTGACGTACTGCACTTGTGCGTCTTTGACAAGATTACCGTTATTGTTAGGAGCAATTGGGGCTTCGGTCATTTCTTGTTTCACTTAATGATTATCTTCCAAAAAGAGCATCAATTTTGTCTTCGCGGGTAGGGTCTTCGAGCGGATATTCTCTGCGCATCGGGAAATAATCCATTTCCTCCATGTTTAGGATACGAACCAAGTTAGGGTGGCCGTCGAAAATGATCCCGAAAAAATCATAGGTTTCCCGCTCCATCCAGTTGGCACTTGCATACAGATTCGTGGCGGTAGGAATCTGCAAATCAGCTTCTGCCAAAAATACTTTGATTCGTGCGCGAAAATTCTGAATAAAGCTATGGACGTGATACACCACACAGAATTCACTGCCCTTATTATCAGGATAATGAATGCCGGTAATGTCAGTCAGGAAACTGATTTTAAATTCAGGATGATTTTTGAGATATTCCAGCATCGGAATAATCTGCTCGCGGGTAGTGCTGAGCGTCAGTAAGCCGAAAGGTTCTTCAAAATCGAATACATCTTCTCCGAATTTCCTGACGATTTCTTCGGCTACAAATTGATTAGTGAGCATAGGTCTCCGGTTAGTAAGCGGCGTTTACTGAATGTTATAAGACGCCAAAAGAGCTTGATATTCTGTTCGGTTACGACGACGCAGCGACTCATTATGAGCCAATTCCTGGATCTGCATGATCCCTTCCAAAATTTGTTCGGGACGCGGCGGACAACCCGGAACGTACACATCGACCGGGATAATGCGGTCAATACCTTGCAGTACACTGTAGGTATCAAAAATCCCGCCGCTGGAAGCGCAGGCTCCGATCGCTACCACCCAACGAGGCTCTGCCATTTGCAAATAAACCTGTTTGACGACGGGGGCCATTTTCTTGGCGATGGTTCCGGCAACCAACAGCATATCTGCCTGACGAGGAGAAAAGCTGGGCCGTTCGGCACCGAAACGCCCCAAATCATAACGGGAAGCCATCGTAGACATAAATTCAATGCCGCAGCAAGAAGTAGCAAAAGGCAGCGGCCACAAAGAATGGCTGCGGGCCAGTCCAACGACTTTATCAAAAGAAGTAGCGTAGAAGCCTGAACCCTCAAAGCCTTCGGGGGCTTCTACTATTTTTATATCAGTTGCCATAATTCTTTCTGTTAATTATAATCGGTGCTTCGGCCTATTCTACTTATCAAATCTATGGGAAGGAGAAAAAGTGTCCGATTGAACCGCTAAGTAAAAGGCTGTCTGTTTGTATCGCAGAAAGCTTATTTTTCCCATTCCAACACACCCTTGCGAATAATATAAAAAAAACCCGCCAGCAATAACCCCATGAATAAGATCATTTCTACGAAGCCGGAGGTTCCTAATTTTTGAAAATTAACCGCCCAAGGATACATAAAAATCACTTCTACGTCGAAGAGAACGAATAGAATAGCCACCAAAAAATATTTGATGGAAATGGGCGTACGAGCATCGCCTTTTGATTCGATACCGCATTCAAAAGGGTCGTCTTTCAGTTTACTGTTACGTTTGGGACCGATGGAATGGGTGACCAGCATAGTGGCGATAATAAATCCCAGTGCCAAACCAAGTTGAATCAAAATGGGCAAAAAATCCGAAGGTAGGTAATTCATTACAGTGTTGGTTGATGCAGGTTTACTGTATATCCAAAATTACGAATGTCCTCTTATCTAACCAAATGTTTGGAATTAGGTTTTAAGTTGACGGCGCAAAATTAATAAGAAAGGCTTCCGTTGGACACAGAAGCCTTGAAAATATCAATAATCAATAATAATTCGTTTGGATTCGGTAAAAGTGGCAGAGGTCAATTTGAAGATATAGACCCCTTCCGGCAGATGCTTCAGGTCAATTTCTTTGTGAATATTCAGTACCTCCATTTTTTCGCGGTAAACCACTTGGCCGGTGAGGCTGCTGATAGTAATTTGAACATTTGTCAGATCCTGTAACGTTTCTATAGCGAGATTTCCTGAGCGATAAGGGTTAGGAAAAACAATCAAACCGTCTTCGCGTTCTCCCGGGCGATAGGTAAAAGCTTCGGAAAAAGGAGAAACACAGGTGCGGGCACTTCCACCCGAATTGGACTCAAAAGTAACGCGTGAACGGGCGCTGAAACTCCCGATTTCAGTAACCTTCAATGAGGAGTTGGTTACCCCTAAATTGCGCCCTCCCTGCATCCAATCCCACGTGATTTTGGATACTTTGGTATCTGCAAAGGTATAGATAGTTGAATCCGGAGCAGCTTTAACACTGTAAGGTCCGGACTGAAAGACTGTCGGTGCTTTAATACTTAACGTTTTGAGTGTGACCGGGGCCGATTTGGAAGAAGCGCATCCATAGATATTGGTTAGGCTCGCCGTATAAGTGCCGGGGTTTTTCACAGAAATCGTTCGTCCTTCAAAGCCGTTACTCCACGTCACCGTATTGACCGCCGACACATCGACGTTGAGAAGCAGTGAAGAATCAGCACAAATGACTTGTTCCCCGTTGGGTGAAATAACGGGTACCGGAGGTTCCACACTCTCGGTGACTATCAACGGCGGGGTGAGGTAGGTATTGCCGGCATTGTCTTTCATGGTGGCTTGGTACGACCCGGCTCCTTTAATGGTCAATACTTGACTGTTGTCCCCGTTGCTCCAACGATAGGAAGCAAAGCCGTTGGGAGCTTTGGCGTTGATACTGACCGCCGGCGAATTGCAGGAGATCGTAATCGGCAAAACGTTACGCGCCATCACCGGCACTACCGTCGCAAAAAAGCCGGGAGGAAGCGAGGCATCCCAAGCACGCGCCAAATCTACTAAGCCTTGTCCTTGGAAATGCACATTGTCCTCTTCGCCGTTAACCGGGTTGGTAGCAGGACGCGGTACTTGTATATTGTCGGTAAACGGACCGCCGTAAGCTTTATTAAAAGGAATATTAATCACAGCGGTTTGGGCGTCTATAATCGCCTGTGATGTAAAAGATGTTTTATTGGCAGCGTACCGAGAGGTTCGGGCAAATACCCATGGTAAGGAGGAAAGGACTTCGCCCTGCTCGATTCGTGCTACGTTGATCAGTCCTTGCAACGAATTTTGATAAGCATCTTTACCCACTCCCGCTGCGGCATCGTTTTCTCCCTGCAACCACAATACCGCGCGCAGTCCTAAAATAGAGCCATAGTATTGCAGGGAGGCTTTTAAGTTGGCATAAGGCATACCCGCGGGCAGCAATTGGTTCAGACGATTCAGTACCGGTTTTCCCTGAGCGGCATCCAGCCAGTTTTGGGTAGAGGTATCAAACCAGCCGGCGTTCATAAACAATACAGGAACGTTGAGTTTTTTAACCAATAAATCACCCAAGTATCCCCAACACCAAGCACTTCGGCCGCGAGGGCCTATCAGCATCTCGGCAGATAGTTGGGCAAAGGAAAGGGTAGGATTGGCGGTATTGGTTGATTCTTGATTGTCCCAAGTAACGGCATTGACTCGATCCTCGGTTGCCCCGAGAGCACCGAACCCGAAAAAACCCTGGGCGTTGGATTGACCGGCAACTAAGAAGACTTCGCCGACACCAACCCGGCCCAGCGCGTCGCGCCCTATCTGTGTGCCGTTCTTAAAACCGCGGACCTCCAATGTGTACCAACCGCCTCTGCCGGTTAATGTTCCCAAAAACGTCCCTCCTTGCGGATTGGTTTGAATGACCGTCCAATCCACTAACTGTCCTTGGCCGGCCAACACGGGTACTAAACGGGCTTCGATACGGTCGATAGGTTGTACATAGTACCCTCCGACGGAAATCACCGCTTGATTGGCATTGTTACGCTGAAAGACGGCCCTTTCTACCGGGAACGTAATTTTGATTTGAGCCATTAACGTACCTAACGACAGAACTGAAACCAACAACACACTCAAATATCGTCGACAGGCCGTTGTTTTTTGCTGCATACTCATGACTCACTTTTTGATTTTTAATGGTTTTAAGACGCAAATTTAAAATTATAACGCTACTTTTCACATGGGATTTTAAAGTTATTATGGTTTAAACGTGTGATTCACTAAATTTGCGGCCTCATTTATTGTCTTATATTATGTTTGAAAGCTTACAGGATAAATTAAACAAAGCCATTCGCACCCTTAAAGGGAAGGATAGAATTACAGATATTAACGTAGCCGCAACCACGAAGGAGGTGCGCCGGGCATTGGTCGATGCCGATGTTAATTTTAAAGTAGCAAAGGATATAACGGATAAGATCAGAGATAAGGCCCTGGATCAGAAGATTTTAATTGCAGTCGAGCCGGGTCAGATGTTCGTGAAAATCGTTCACGAAGAGTTGACTCATTTGATGGGTGGGCAAGCAGAAGGAATCAATATAAAAGGAGATCCGGCGGTGATTCTGATTGCCGGTCTGCAAGGTTCGGGTAAAACTACTTTTTCGGGTAAATTGGCGTCAATGCTTAAGCGGCAGGGGCGGCAGGTTTTGCTGGCAGCCTGCGATATTTACCGCCCCGCAGCGATTAATCAGTTGCAGGTTTTGGGAGAACAGATAGGGGTGGAAGTATATGCCGAGCCGGACAATAAAAATGCCGTAGCAATTGCCGAAAATGCCATTGCCCACGCCAAGAAAACCGGAAAGAAGATTGTGATCGTGGATACGGCGGGGCGCTTGGCCGTAGATGAGGTGATGATGCGCGAGGTCGAAAACATTAAATCAGCAGTCAAACCTTCGGAGATCCTGTTTGTGGTTGACTCTATGACGGGACAAGATGCCGTCAATACCGCTAAGACCTTTAATGAGCGTTTGAATTTTGACGGGGTGGTTTTGACCAAATTAGACGGTGATGCTCGCGGCGGAGCGGCCCTTTCTATTCGTCAAATCGTTGATAAGCCCATTAAGTTTATTTCGACGGGAGAAAAGATGGAAGCCCTTGACAACTTCTATCCCGACCGTATGGCCAGCCGGATATTGGGCATGGGCGACGTACTGTCGTTGGTTGAACGCGCACAACAAGCTTTTGACGAAGACGAAGCCAAGCGCATCAACGCCAAGATGCGGGCCAATAAGTTTGATTTTGATGATTTCCTGGGACAACTTCAGCAAATCAAGAAAATGGGGAATGTGAAAGACCTGCTCGGAATGATTCCGGGAATGAGTTCTGCCATGAAGGATGTTAATATTGATAACGATTCTTTCAAACCCATTGAGGCCATCATTCAATCAATGACCCCTAAAGAACGCGCCACCCCTGACCTCATTGATACAAGCCGGAAAAAGCGCATTGCTGCCGGTAGCGGCACGTCGTTGCAGCAGGTAAATAACCTGTTGAAGCAATTTGACGAGATGCGTAAAATGATGAAGAAAATGAATACGATGGAGAAAATGGGGAAACTGAAGATGCGATAAGAGTCATTGACAATGATGGATAAAACAATCAGTAAGGTTAGAATCCCCGCTCGAAACTTGTTTCGTTCGGGGATTTTTTTGGGATTTTGGTTATTCTCGACTCACACCAAAGCCCAATCCGTAGGGTATTACCCTTGGAATGGGTTAGTCTCGGTAAGTACCAATCCTAACAAAAGTGTATGGTGTGATTTTCGATTACAAACCAATACTCTTTTCGGAAGCTTAAGCACCGAAATATTGCCGATGGTGAATATAAAACGGGCGGAGTATGTGCAATTTTACGCAGGGGGCGGAGTTCGTTTTAATTTTATCGGTGTATTGGCCAATCAAACCAAAAATGTAGTGGAGGGCTATTCGCTCAATATCGGTACCCGCATCGCTCCTTTCAAATCAGTACCCAATGTGCGGGTGGCTTTTGAATTGGCCCCTTATGTCGTGCGTAAGTTTGACTCCGGCGTATTGAAGAGTAATTTTGGTATTGTCTATACCTTTGGGAAAAAGTCCTGAAGAGGCTGTGCGGTATAGCTTGTACTTCTCTGCTCGACAACGTTAGTCGAAAAATCAAAAACGGTTACATTCGTTTTCCACATTCTCCTTTAACCTTTACACTTTAATGGCAGAAGCAGCATTTTATGGCTTTTCCGCATTGGCGATCGGCGCAGCACTGACCATCCTTTTTACCCGAAACGTCATGTATGCAGCCTTGTGCCTGTTTATGACTTTACTGGCGGTAGCTGCTTTGTATGTATTGGCCGGAGCTGATTTTTTGGCCATTACCCAACTGCTGATCTACGTAGGCGGAGTCTTGGTACTGCTCATTTTCGGGGTCATGCTTACGCATCGTAATGAACGGGAAAGCAACCAAAAGAAAAACGTAGTGCTTACGGCCCATCTGAACCGTTTTTGGGGGACAGTTATTGCGGCCGCAATTTTCATAGTCTTGTTTTGGTTGATCATGCACGCGAATTTCCTGATCATTCAATCGCCTGAACTGCCTGAAGTATCAATGCGGCGTTCTACTCTGCGTCAGATAGGCGTTAATCTCATGACAACCCACGTATGGGCCTTTGAAGTGGCGGGGATACTGCTGATGGCAGCTCTATTGGCGGCGGCTTATTTGGCTGTCCCGCGCGAAAATAGTAACAAATAGTTGGTTAGGGGTGGGAGCGGCAGATCGATTGGCAAACAGTTCCATTTTATTTTTCACTTTAATGATAAGACCTCCCTTTCTTCAGGCCGGCGACCGTGTAGGGGTTTTGGCCATGGCCAGCCAAGTGTCCTATGCTGCTTTACAGACAGGACTGCGTGTACTGCGGGAAGATTGGCAACTCGAAGTGCTTGAAGGCCGAACCCTCCATACAAGATTCAACCAATTTGCCGGAACGGATGAGGAACGGCGGGAAGATCTTCAACGAATGTTGGATGACTCGACTGTAAAGGCCATTTTTTCGGCAAGAGGCGGTTATGGATGTTCCAAAATTATTGACGGTTTGAGTTTTCGCCGATTCCGAAAACACCCGAAGTGGCTGATCGGTTTCAGTGATATTACCGCTCTTCATTGCCATACGGAACGATTAGGGTTTGAGAGTCTGCATGCAACGATGCCTAAGTTATTTGGTCAGGAGGGGGGAGGACAAGCCTTAGACACTTTGAAAAAAGCCCTTTGGGGAGAAGATTTACACTATGAAATTCCTGCCCGGCGTTTCAACCGTGTCGGTAATTGTCGAGGAGAGATCATCGGAGGGAATCTTTGCTTGTTGGCACACTTGATCGGTTCCCGTTCCGAACCCGATACCCGTCATAAAATCCTGTTTATAGAAGATGTCGATGAATATTATTACAATCTCGACCGTATGCTGGTACAATTGCGGCGAGCGGGTAAGTTGAGCCGCTTGGCAGGACTTATTGTGGGGCAATTTACGGACTTGAAAGACAATGAAACCTCTCCTTTCGGTCAAAACCATTACGAGATTATCGCAGAACACACTTCCGCGTATAATTATCCTGTTTGTTTTGATTTTCCCGTCGGCCACGTAGCCGACAATCGGACAATGATCATTGGGAGAGAGGCCCGGCTCTCTGTTTCTGCCGAAGCTGTACAATTACATTTCAGTCGTTAATTTTGTCATTGAATCAATCAAAACTTACTGCACCTGAATATGAAAAGATTCCTTTTAGCAGGAGTGACCTTTGTTCACTTTCACCTGCTTTTTGCTCAAAAGTCGGCAACAGAAAAGGCCGGTAACCCCGTTTTCCCGGGTTGGTATGCCGACCCGGAAGGTACTGTTTTCGGGAAACACTATTGGATTTACCCCACCTTTTCGGCTCCTTACAACAAACAGGTGTTTTTGGATGCCTTTTCTTCTCCGGATTTGGTACATTGGACCAAACATGCCAACATTTTGGATACTGCTCGGGTCAAATGGGCAAAACGTGCTGTGTGGGCTCCGTCCATCATTGAAAAAGGCAGTAAATATTATCTGTTTTTCGGGGCAAACGACATACAAAATGATTCGGAAAAAGGAGGGATCGGAGTAGCCGTAGCAGATAACCCCGCGGGTCCTTTTACCGATTATCTTAAAAAGCCGTTAGTAGATAAATTCCATAACAGAGCGCAACCGATAGACCAATTTGTGTTCAAAGACAATGACCGTTATTACCTGATTTACGGCGGATGGCGGCATTGTAATATTGCTCGGTTGAAGGATGATTTTACGGGTTTTATCCCTTTTGAAGACGGGACGGTATTTAAAGAAATTACCCCCGAAAATTACGTAGAAGGGCCTTTTATGTTCAAAAAAAACGGGAAATACTATTTTATGTGGTCGGAAGGAGGCTGGACGGGCCCTAATTACAGCGTTGCGTATGCGGTGGCTGACTCTCCCTTCGGGCCTTTCAAAAGGGTGGGAAAAATATTGCAACAGGATCCGAAAATTGCCACCGGTGCCGGACATCACTCGGTCATTCGTCACCCGAATGAGGATGTTTGGTACATGGTATATCACCGCCGCCCTTTGGGGCAGACCGACGGAAACGCTCGGGTAACTTGCATTGATCAGCTCTTTTTTGATGAAAACGGCTTCATAAAACCCGTAGTAATTACCAACGAAGGTGTAGAGCGACGGACAATCGGCAATTAATATTTTTTCTGTAACTTGCCTCCCTAACGCTTTCGCACAGAACCGATTATTGCCTAATCTTCTATAGAGGCCTTGTACAAATGCATTCTTTTTATATGGCTTTTTTGTGCTTTCGAACCCGCGTTTGCACAAGATTACCGATTGGAACATATCGGGGTAGAGAAAGGGCTGTCACAAGGGTCGCCTTACCACATGTTGAAAGACTCTCGGGGGTTTATGTGGTTTGGTACACAGGACGGTGTCAATCGTTACGACGGGCATACCTTCAAAGTATATAAACCCGATATTAACGACTCCTATGCTTTGCACGGGGTCAACATTGCCGGGTTGGTGGAAGACAGACACGGCAATATTTGGTTAGGGACGGAAGAAGGGTTGAATTGTTATGAACGGGCCACCGAGCATTTTAAATTGGTGGTTGATAAAAGCCAAATCGGCATTAAAAAAAGAACGGCCCCTTTTTATGCCGACGGTAATGAACTGTGGTACATTCGGGAAGGAGACGGGATTCTGGCGTACGAGTTTAAAACCGGTAAGCACCGAATTGTGGCCCCGGAGGTGTTCATCACCCAAGATTTTGATTATATTGATTGGACTACCCGCACGCCCGCCGGCGATGTGTGGATGCCCGGAAATAAGGGGGTGGTCAGGTACAATATTCGGGAAAATAAATACCACTATTATTTCAGCGATTCCCCCCAAAATGAGTTGGGAATGCCGCTCAATATCATTTGTTTGTACGTAGATGCCAAAAATACAGTATGGTTAGGGTCGTTGAAGGGCGTTATCCGACTGGATTATGAATGCGGCGAATTTCAGTTTTTTGAAAAATCGGTGGAGGATAGGTATCTGGGGGCCGTTTACAGCATTTCCGAAGGGCTGAACAAAAAACTGTGGATTGGTACCCAACGCAACGGTTTTTGGACATTAGATCCCGCCAAATGGATTTTACAGCCGCTTTATTTGCCGTTGGTGACTCCCCGGAGTTTGGATAATTATGAAATTACCCGCATTTACATTGACAACCGCGGCATTGTTTGGGCCAATGTGGACCCGGACGGCCTATTGAAAATTATCCCGAATGCTTCTATCCTTCGCAAAATCACCGATGGCCCCAATTTGCCTCATTTTAAACGCTTGGATAATTTTTCCGTGCGGTGTCTGGCGCAAGCACCGGACGGCACCATTTGGGTAGGGACAGAAGGGAGTCTGAATGTGTATAATCCGGTGAGCCGTACCATCGTGCGACGTTATCTCAGTGAAGCGGCCGCTCCGACCCTGCCTTCGGTCAATTTCATTAAATCCTTCCTTCGCGATCGGAAAAACCAAATGTGGATAGGTACCTACGGCGGGCTCATTCGGTTTGATGCGGAAAAAGAAACTTTTCAATTGTTTCAGTTTGACAAGAACCCCTCCCGTAACAATTATACCCGTAACATGACCGAACTTCCGGATGGGCTGTTCTTTTTAGGAACTCCGGCCGGGCCGTGGCTTTTTAACCCTAAATCCCAAACATTTGAATCGTTGCCTATTTTGAAAAACCGGAATATTTTCTCCGTTTATCAGGCCAAAGACAGTACCATTTGGATGGCTGCTTATTTTGAAGGATTGTACGGATTTCGGTATCAAAATAAAACTTGGAAACAGGTGTATTCCGGGATGAAGTCCTTCAATATTAATGTGATACGGGAAGATACGACCACTAATAAACTGTGGATAGGTACTGAAAAGGGACTGATAGAACTTGATCCGAAGAATCGGCAATATCAATTTTACAACGACCGGCACGGACTTGGGAATTCTTACATTTATGGGGTGATCATTGACAAGCAGCAGGATGTATGGCTCAGTACCAATCACGGAATTTCGCAATTTGACCAAAAAACAAAACAGTTTCGAAATTTTGATTTGGCCGATGGCATTCAGGGATATGAGTACAACGGAAACGCGTTTACCATGTCGGCCGAAGGGGAAATGTTTTTCGGCGGGGTGAAAGGGTTCAACAGCTTTTATCCCGAACGTCTTCGGCGACTTTCGTTCAAACCCAGTGTGCATATCTATAATTTTAAAGTCAACGAACTGCCTTATGCCACCGCCAAGCAGATCAACGAAATGGATATTATTACGTTACCTTATTCCGAAAATACCTTTTCCTTCGAATTTGCTGCAATTGATTTTTACAGCAACGGACGAAATGTATATCGGTATAAATTGATAGGGCAAGATAAAAAATGGGTAAACAGCGGCGACAAGAACTACGTCAGATACGCTAATCTGAACCCGGGGAAATACGAATTTTGGGTAGTAGCGGCGAATCGCGACGGGGTATGGAGCGATGATATTAAAAAACTGTACATCCGAATTCAGCCCCCTTTTTGGCAAACGTGGTGGTTCTATATATTTTGTACGGGGCTGTTTGGGTATGTCGCTTTTGTGGCGGGTAAAAGTCGCCTGACCCGTTTGAAACAAATAGAACAGGAACGTCTTAAAATTGCCTTGGATGCGCAGGAACAGGAACGAAAGCAAATTGCGCAGGATCTTCACGATGAAGTCGGGGCGCGATTGGCTACTTTGAAATTGTATGCATCGTCTATGACTAAATTTTTGGCACCGCACCCCGACAGTCAGGAGATGAAGCGAAAGACGCTGGAAATCATCAATGATTCGATTATAGATATTCGCCGGATGTTGCGCGAGTTGAGTCCGAGAATGTTGGAACAATACGGCTATGCCGCGGCTGTGGAAGAATTGGCCCGTAAAATTCGTCAATCAGGAGAAGTGACTGTTGAGTTGGATGCTTCACGTTTGCCGGAGCGCTTGCCATCGGAAGTGGAAACCGGTTTGTATCGAATTACCCAAGAATTAATGAATAATACCCTCAAACATGCCGACGGAGGGAAAATCACTATTCGGGTTCATTTGGATGACGATGTTATTTATTTTGACTATTTCGACGACGGAAAAGGCTTTGACTATCACAAAGCGAAGCAGGGATTGGGAATCGGCAATATTGAATCACGCGTGGCTGTGTTGAGAGGCCAAATCGTATGGATTCCGAAAGTAGGAGAGGGCAATGCCGTCTTCATTCAGATTCCGCTTCACCCCAAACTCAGCCACCTGCCGTTGCCGACTCCCCGGGAACTGTTGGAAGCTATCCAAAAATTCTTACTCAAATAATTCCGCAATTTCGGCTTTGTATTTCTCCTGAATGATACGACGTTTGGGCTTCAGTGTGGGCGTCAATTCTCCGTTTTCTACGGAGAGAGCCTTGGGTAAAAAATGGTATTTCTTCACCCGCTCATAAGGCGCTAAGTCTTTGTTTTCGTTTTCTATTTCAGCCCGAAGTTTTGCCAACACCTTATCGTTTTTGATAATTTGGGCATCGGTGGTATAAGCGATGCTCTCTACCCGACAAAATTCTTTGATGGCATCAAAGGAAGGAACGATCAGCGCCCCGGCATATTTTTGCCCATCGCCCATCACAACCGCCTGCTCCACAAAAAAGGATTCTTTCAGTTTCGCCTCCACCACTTGCGGAGCTACGTACTTGCCGGCAGAAGTTTTGAAAATTTCTTTTTTGCGATCGGTCAATTTCAGGAATTTATGGTCAACCCACTGTCCGATATCGCCCGTGTGAAACCAGCCGTCGGCCGAAATGACCTCGGCTGTCAGCTCCGGTTTCAGATAATAACCTTTCATGACGTTAGGTCCTTTGACCAAAATTTCTCCGTCGTCTGCCAGTTTTACTTCTACGCCGTCAATGACGAGCCCAACAGTCCCGATACGTACTTCCCGTTCGGGATACAGGCGGTTGAAAGCAATGACCGGTGAAGTTTCGGTCAGTCCGTACCCTTCACATACCGGAATCCCCGCCGCCCAAAAGACGCGGGCAATGCGCGGAGGAGTAGCTGCCGCACCGGCCACGATCATTTCCAATTTCCCGCCCAATGCTTCCTGCCATTTACTGAAGACAAGTTTGCGAGCCAGCGAAAGTTGGGTATTGTACCACCACCCCATGTCTTTATTAGGATCGTATTTCAATCCCAGATCCAAGGCCCATAAGAAAATGTTACGGGAAATACGCGGTTGCTCATAACCTTTGGCAATAATTTTATCATAGACTTTTTCGAGCAAACGCGGTACGGTAGAAAGTACTGTCGGGTGTACTTCACGAAGATTTTCGGCAATTGTACCTACATTTTCGGCGTAGTACACGGAAATACCCGAACGCAAGTACACGTATTGTACCATTCGCTCAAAAACGTGGTTGAGCGGCAGAAAGCTCAAGGCGCGTGCTTCGGGGCCGAAAGCAATCAGTTTGCAGCCTTCTTTCACATTACTGAGCACATTATTGTGCGTAAGCATGACTCCTTTCGGATTTCCGGTAGTGCCGGAAGTATAGATGATGCTTAACAAATCGTCGGGAGAGACGGCCGCTTTTCTTGCTTCCAGTTTCGGGCGATCGGCTTCATCTGCCAAGGCCGTTACGGCAGTCCAACTTTTAGCGCTTTTCACCGCATCGAATGTAAACATTTCTTCTACACTCGGAGATGTGGCTACGACATCAATCAACTTTCGAAACAGCCCCGCATCACCCACAAACACAAACCGTACTTCAGCCTCGTGAAGAATGTATTGAAAGTCTTCAAGCGTCAACGTGGGATAAATCGGTACGGAGATGGCACCTGCCTGTTGGATGCCGAAGTCAATGATGTTCCATTCCGGACGTCCTTCGGATACGATGGCGATGCGGTCACCGGCCTGTACCCCCATTTTGATCAGGCCCAGACTGACCTTATCTACCTGCTCGCAGAATTGTTCGCCGGAGAGAGAAACCCATTCACCCTGCCGTTTGTTAGCAAAGGTATCCGGTTTGTTTTGAGGCTTTACATGCAGGTTTAAAATGTCAAATATGCGGGAGGCGACTGTTTCCATGTTCTTAGAAAAGATTGATTGAGCGCAAAGTAAAATAAAAAAGATGAAGCAGAAACGGCAAACTTATTTCACGGCTAAAAATTGACCGATTATCGGATCAACTGCATCTGATTGGCTGACTCAATTCTTTCTCAAAAATGGATTTAAATAAATCAAGGTCAACGACGAATTACAGCAAGTATAACCCTTCATTCGGTTTACTTTTATGATATAGTATCAAGCTATAAATTGCAAATGAAAGAAGAAATCGCAATGAACCGCCGTGATTTTGTGGGTAAAGCCGCTTCGGCATTGGCCGGTATCATGATCGTACCTCGCTATGTATTGGGAGGTACGCGCCCCGACGGCTCTAAGTACCTTGCCCCCAGTGATATGATTTCGCTCGGTTTTATCGGAACGGGAAAACAGGGACGAGGGTTAACAAGCTCGTTTCTGGGGACAAACGAGGCACGCATCGTGGCAATCAGTGAAGTCTATAAAGCCAAAGCACAATTAGCACTCGATCGAATTAAGGCACACTACGAAAAAAATACCCAAGCCGGTACTTATTCTGAGATCCCGGTCTATAACGATTTTAGGGAGTTGCTTGCCCGTAAAGACATAGATGCCGTGGTGATTGCCGCGCCCGACCATTGGCACGCGGCGATGGCGGTGCGGGCGGCTGAAGCAGGAAAAGACATTTACTGTGAAAAACCCTTGGCTTTAACTGTCAAAGAAGGTCGGGCCATGGTAAAGGCAGCACGTAAATACGATAGGGTGTTTCAAACAGGAAGCATGCAACGCTCATGGCCGGAGTTTCGACAAACGGCCGAGTTGGTTCGGAACGGGTATATAGGTGAAGTCAAAAGTATCAAGGTCAATGTAGGGCCGCCGCCCAAACCCTACGATTTGCCGGCAGAGCCGATTCCCGAAGGTTTGGATTGGACTGCTTGGTTAGGACCGAATATGCCGGTAGCATTTAACTCAGAATTGGCTCCGCCAACCTCTAAAGATGTATTTCCCAATTGGCGAAATTACCGTGAATTTGGCGGAGGCATGGTCACCGACTGGGGGGCGCACATGTTTGACATTGTGCAGTGGGCACTGGATATGGATGACAGCGGTCCCGTCGAAGTAATAGCCCCGGATGGCAAGGAACATCCTTTTCTGACTTATCGCTACGACAACGGCATCGTAATGACCCACGAAAAATGGGATTGGAACAATGCGATTCACTTTATCGGAACGGAAGGTGAAATAAAAGTACAACGCCGAAAAATTGAGACGACCCCTGCTTCACTGGCTACGAAAGGGATTGGTGAAACGGAAAAGCACGTCTATAAAAGTGAGAATCACTATAAAGACTTTTTGGAGGCAATGCGCAAGCGAAGTAAGCCTATTTGTGATGTGGAAATCGGCCACCGTACCGCTTCAGTCTGTAATATCGGTAACATTGCGTATCGTCTCAATCGCCCTCTGCAATGGAACCCGAAGAAAGAATCGTTCAAAAATGACAAAGAAGCCAACGAATTGTTGGGGCGCTCCATGAATGATACTTGGGGAATTAAAATTTAAAAGAGCGGAGAGGTAACAATCCGGCTTTGGTTTTTGGGGAAAATAAAATCGCCTTGGTACAAAACACGAAAAATTCGGTTTTACATCAAGGCGATTGTTTTTTACTTCGCCAAGAAAGATTTTTAGTGAGAATTACATTCTTCCAACGCTGCCTGTACGGTTTCTATAGGGGTAATCTCGTTTTGTTTTCCCCAGGTATTATACACGTAAGTCATGATCTCCGCAATTTCCAGTTCTTTAAGCACCGGATTGGCCGGCATGGCGCGGTGATACACTTTACCGTTAACGGTCATGGGTTGATTTACCCCGTTTTTGATCCAACAAATTACTTTTGATTTATCCATCAAATACTCCGATGACAGAGCAGGATAAAGGTTCTCAAGGCCTTTGCCGTCGCGTTGGTGACAATTGGCGCAGTGGGTTTGATAGAGTGTAAACCCTTCGGCAACGTATTGATCGCGTTTGACGTTACTCTCGCTTTGGCAGGAAAAGCAATAGATCGTAAACAGTAAGGCAGGAAGAAAATATTTTTTCATGAGCATTACTGATTTCCCTCCGAAGACTTATTTTTATATTCTTCCTTCAGGCGTTCAATATCGACCATGAGTCGCTTAGTTGCCTCATCGTCAGTGCCGTTGTACATGCCCCGTACTCGTTTTTCTTTGTCAATTAATACAAAAGCACCACTGTGGATGTAGCCGCCGGGTGCAGTAGAGTCGGCACCGGCCACTACCAAGTATTGTTTCTCGCCGATTTCATAAATCTTTTCGCGGTTGCCTGTTACAAACATCCATTGGGTACCTTTCACCCCTAAATCCTGAGCATACTCTTTCAATACGGCGGGGGTATCATGTTCCGGGTCAATGGTGTGTGAAAGGATCGCAATGTCGTTTTGGCCCTGAATTTTTTCGTAAACTTTCAGTAATTGTTTCTTCATTACAGGACAAATCGTCGGACAAGTGGTAAAGAAGAAATCAGCTACGTAAATTTTACCTTGGAAATTTCGGGCGGTCACCGTATCGCCGTATTGGTTCACAAATTGGAAGTCAGGAATAGTATGATATACTGTATCGACAACTTCCTTTCCTTCTACTGTCCGTTTGACAGTTTCGCGCTCTCCCAAAATAGGCAACCGTTCGGAGTTTTGGGTGCAACTCCAAACACTGATAATAAAAAAACAGAATAATAGATACTTCATGAATCTGAAAGGAGTGAGTTATTTTTTCAAAAATGCTTTGGCTTGTGCTAAGCCCTTCTGCATTTTGTCTTGTATTGCACTGATTTTTTCCTTTTCGGCATTCATGGCTTTCAGCGCTTCATCGCCCGAGAGGGCCTTCAGCGAATCGCCGTTATAAGCGTGCATCCAGTTCATCATTCCTTCATCAGCGTCTTGAAGCAAACGGTTGATGGCCAAACCCTCCTCTTTGCGTTTTTGCAAACTGTCGGCGGCTTTCGTTTTCAGAAGACTGTCCATTACCGCAATTTCTTTGGAAATCTCTCCTTTGTATTCCATTAACTGTCCCATATTGGGCATCACTTCGTCATGAATGGCAAAAACTTCTTTTTCTGCTTTGTCCAAAGACGCTTTATCCTGTCCGCAGGAACTCAAAACTGCCAATAAAACGGCAACGATACTTAACTTCTTCATTTTTAATTATATACTTTTAATCAACAGGCTTTTTTAATAAATTCGTTTGACCTTTTTGAGGAGGTACCCCCTGAATTTGCAGCATTTCCCGTGCATTCTGAACAATCGCTTCACTCGGTTTCAGACCACCGATCATTTGAGCAATTTCGTGCACCCTTTCTTCAAAGGTTAATTTTCGGATCTTACTGACGGTCTTTTCGGCAGAGTTGTCTTTATACACAAAATAGTGCGCTGTTCCCTGCGTAGCGATTTGATGGAGGTGAGTGATGGAAATGACCTGATGACTGCGGGCGATGTCGCGCATCATTTGCCCCATTTTAATGGCAATTTCACCCGAAACTCCCGTGTCAATTTCGTCGAAAATAATGGTCGGCAGTTTTCTTTTACTGGCCAAAATATACTTGATGACCATCATCAGGCGCGAAAACTCACCGCCGGAAGCTACATTTTTCAGTTGCTGCGGTTTGATACCTTTGTTAGCACTGAAGAGAAAATCTACGTCATCGGTACCGTCTTCGGTGGGGTCAATGGTTTTGTGTTGAATATGCAGCGAAGCATTGGGCATACCCAATTCCACCAAATATTTTCTGACTTGTTGCTCAACAGGACCCATCACGGCCCGGCGTGTACCGGAAAGTTTCTCCGCACTTTTGTGAAGTTTCGCCAGGGCTTTTTCTGCGTTCGTTTTGGCTTTGGCAATATCCTCGTCCAAATTGAGTACTCGGCTTACCTTTTGTTCTAATTCGTTACGGATAGCTATCAGTTCGGTTAAACTTTTAACCTGATGCTTTTGCTGTAAATGATAAAACAGATTTAAACGCTCTCTGATGACTTCCGCGCGGTTATCGTCAATTTCTACATTATCCTGTTCGTAGCTGATTTCTTCGGCTAAGTCTTTTAATTCGATGTAAGCACTTTGAGCCCTTTCGCGAAGTACTTCATATTGAGGGGCAATTTTACTGATTACGGTCAGGTTGGAAACGGTACTTTTCAGAAAGGAAATCACAGACTGTTCGGGATTATCCAAGTATTCACCGGCCATTTGCAATCGTTCTCTCACATCAGTTGCATTTTCTAAAATATTGAGCTCCTGTTCTAATAACTCCTGCTCCTCTTCCTGTAGCCGGGCCTGCTCCAATTCGTCGTATAAAAACCGATTGTAGTCCGATTCTTTGCGAAGCTGTGCTGCTTCGGCATTCAGCCGTTCATAAATTCGACGGGCTTTCTGATGTGCCTGAAAGTCAGCGTGGTACAGTCGCAGTACTTCGTCGTTTTGGGCATACGTATCCACGATTTGCAGTTGAAACTCATTAGAACCCAATAACAAGGTATCGTGTTGGGAATGAATATCCATTAATTGACCCGCAATACGCCGGAGTATTTCTAAATTAACGGGAGTGTCATTAATAAAAGCACGGGATTTTCCCGCGGGCGTAATTTCGCGTCGAATTATACAGGTGGAGAAAAAATCCAATGCTTCTTCGTTGAACAAATGTTCAATAAAATAGCCCGAAAGATCAAAAGTGCCTTCGATAATGCACTTTTCGGCAGGGTTGTAGAGCACCTTGGTATCTGCACGACTCCCCAGTAACAGCCCAATCGCACCGAGCATAATAGATTTTCCCGCTCCTGTTTCGCCCGTAATGATGTTGAGTTGAGGATCGGGAGCCAATTCCAACTGTTCGATTAAGGCATAATTTTTAATCAGCAGATGAGCAAGCATAAGGCAATTGGGTTGAACCGCCGCGAAGTTAGTCAACTATTCAACAAAATAGAATGACTTTGGGTTTGGAAGTTCTCAAAATATCGACGATTGATCATAAATAACAGACTCAATCTGCGAAAAGGCGATATTGTGTCTGTGGTGGCGAAAGTCTTTAAGAAAAATAATCTGATTTTCGATTTTCAAACAGTGTCCGAAAAAAGTTTGATTGCTTTTCAGGACAATATTGACATCGCGATGAATGATTTCTGCCGCCCGCGCCGGCAATTGTGCCGGAAAGATACGAATCAGCCGTTTTCCCATTATCTCAGCAATTTGCGGTACATTTCTGTTTTGGCCGGGTCTAACTGAGAGAGGGTCGTAAATACTTTCTGTCGTTCGTCTTTGCTTGCCTCTGCCATAATTTTGTAGATTTCCTCTCCTTTGGCATCAAAGAAAGAATTGATATATACCGAAGTCGGCATCAGTTTACTTACTTGTTGGATGGAAGTCAATACATTCATGATTTGTTTACGGGCCGCAACCGGATTTTCTGTAAACGTATCTAAACCGAGTCGGTGATATGTATAAACACTCTCCCGAAAAGGAATCAATTGCTGATTCATCAGGTTATCAACTAACCAAAAACGACTCCGTACATCACCCCCCGAGCGCCAGGCTCCCCCGGCTCCCGAACTGTTTTGAGCAATATTGACCAGTTGGAAGGCGCGTTGTACGTACGGATTACCTCCCAATTTGCTGAAAGAATCGTAATCTGCGGCCAAAATGATGTATGCATAAAAAGCCAACATGTGCGTCAGTTCATCGCTGTATGTATTTTCATTGAAATACATCGGATTGCTGGGCAGGTAGTTAAAGTTAAAAAACCGATCAACGTAGTTGAACAATACGGTTTCATAATTACTTCCGTAGACCGGGCGGGTTACTACCAACTGAGCCGTCCCTTCATATACCCCTTGCGCCGGAGAGCGAATCAGGTTGATATTGAGTTTGCAATTGATACGTTCTTCCGGGTTAAAATTATCGTTGGTCCAACGGCGGGCATTGAGAAAATCGGTGATGACGTTCTTCAATTGATTTAAATTGGCATTGTCTGTATTTTGTTGTGAAAACAACTGATTGTAGTTAAGCAGTACGGTACAATTTAACTCTTGTGCCGTCAACGGAGAGGCTATGGAGGAAATGCCTACAACCATCAGAGCCAACAGGCTGTATTTTTTCAGCGCTTTCATATTTTTTATCAATCGATAGTTTTATTACAATTTCCCTGCCACAAGTTGCAGGATATCCCGGGCCACTTCCGTTTTTGATTTCAGTTCAAACGGATGTACTGTACCATCCGCTTCAATAACGGTAATTTTGTTGGTATCGTGTGCAAAACCGGCACCTTTGTCATTCAGGGAGTTGAGTACGATAAGGTCTAAATTTTTGGATTTGAGTTTCCCCACCGCATTGTCAAATTCATTATCTGTTTCCAAAGCAAACCCCACCATTATTTGCCCTTTTCTTTTTTGTTGTCCAAGGGTAGCCGCAATATCTACTGTCTTCGTAAGTTCTATGGCAAAATGCGACTCTTTCTTTTTGATTTTTCGGTCGGCCGGGTGTGCCGGGGTATAATCAGCCACTGCTGCCGACAAAATCACTACCCCTGCTTGGTCAAATACCTCGGCGGTCGCTTCGTACATTTCCCGGGCAGAACGAACTGAAATGATATGAATACTGTCGTCAGGAATAGGCTGATTCACCGGGCCGCTGACAAGGGTTACTTTTGCCCCGGCAAAGGCAAAGGCTTGGGCAAGGGCATATCCCATTTTTCCCGTAGAATGATTGCTGATATACCGGACCGGGTCAATGGGTTCTTGTGTTGGGCCGGCGGTTATCAAAATGTGTTTATTTTGAAGAATGGGGAGGAAGGAGAAATGCTTTTGTAAAGCGGTGAGAATGTGTTCCGGTTCAGCCATTCGACCATTTCCTACCAAGCCGCTTGCCAACTCGCCGTGCTCTGCTTCTATGATAAAATTGCCGTAACCTTTCAATTTTTGCAGATTCTCAAGGGTAGAACCATGCAGATACATATCCACATCCATAGCGGGTGCAAAAAAAATGGGACAACGGGCAGATAGATAAACAGCGATGAGCAAATCATCACAAGTGCCGTTGGCACATTTGGATAACGTACGGGCAGTGGTAGGGGCAATAATTACGGCATCAGCCCAAAGACCTAACTCTACGTGGTTGTTCCATTCTCCCGTTTCATTTTTGATAAAATTGGATAAGACAGGCCGTTTTGACAGGGTTGCTAACGTAAGCGGGGTAATAAAATCTTTGGCCGCTTCAGTCATTATCACCTGCACCTCAGCGCCGGCTTTAACTAATAACCGAATCAGCAAAGCAGATTTATAGGCTGCGATGCTTCCTGTAACACCGACTATTATTTTTTTTCGTTCAAGCGAAGACATGACATATACTTTTGGCAAAACAAACAAAGCCGCACAAATCTACGACTTGTTGCGGCTTTTCAGTACCTATCTTTATGACTTATTTGCTGTCTTCTTCTTCGTTAAAACGCCAGAACAACTTGTCTTCCATAAACTCTTCGATGGCTATACCCGTAGGTTTGGGTTGACGTTCGTAAAACTTCGAAATTTCGATTTGTTCCCGGTTTTCAAATACTTCTTCCAAATTATCAATACCCGAAGCGAATTCAGCCAATTTATTGTTCAGCTCTTCTTTTGTTTTAGAAGCTATCTGGCGCGAACGGCGAGAAATAACGGCTACAGATTCGTATAAATTGCCTGTTTTTGCGGCCAACTTATCGGTATCACGTGTTATGATTGAAGGAGATGCTGCCATATCTTTAAAAGATGATAAAAAATTTTAAGTAATGATTGTTCAGTTTTGTCCCGATGAGGAAGGGGTTGAAAGTTTTCCTGTATTGGTAGGGGTCGGTTTTGCTTCTTTTGCTGTTTTTTCTGCTTCCAAAATAGTCGCGAGCTCTTTTTGAGTATTGTCGTAATATTTCTCCGCCTGACGAAGGTATTTGCTGTCGGGGTATTTGTCAATAAAAGCTAAATAATATTTGCTTACATCTTGAAAGCGCTCTTTTTGCTTTTCGGCAAAACTGATTTTTGCCAATTTGTATTGGGCATCTACCCGTAAGAAAGAAAGTTCTTCATTGTATTTCGAACCGGGAAAATCTTTTTGATAATTGTTGATCGCTACTACAGCTGAACGAAAGTTAGCGATGTTAGCTTCACTGGTTTGATAATACAATTTCGCTCTTTCATAGGCCTTTTTTTCCAATTTTTCCCTTAATTCCAGTATCAATTGAGTGCTTTCTTCCCGAAAAGCACTTTCCGGATAAGTGTTAATGAAGTCTTGTAAGGCACTAATCGCGGTCAACGTACTGGCTTGGTCCAAATTGAAATTCGGAGAGTCTTTGTACAATGAGTATGCGTGCATATAGAGGGCTTCCTGAGCATACTCGCTGCGTTGAAACGTCTCGTAGAAGTTCTTGAACAGGAATTGAGCCATGTTGTAATTGGCTTGCTTAAAATTGCAATAGGCATTGTAGAATTGAGCCAATTCTGCCTGACGGGCATCCTTTCCGTTCAAAAGGGGAGTAATTTCTTCGAAGAGCAGCCCGGCATGATAATAGTCGGCTTTCTTATAAAATTGAAGAGCAGCCTCGTACTTTTGTTCAAGAGTACCTTCTTTTTGCAGTTTAGCAAATTTGCTGCACGAACCCAGCACAAGGGTGGTCAGAATCAGCAGGATATATCCAAATAGGGTGTTACGCATAGCAGCCGCAAAAATACAAAAATTGCTTCATATTTCATAACGAAACAGAAGCAAAAAAAGTGTTTGTCCGTAAAGCTGAGGAGTGAAAACGATCAGTGACGAATCAGCAATTTTTTGGTCGCAATAGCTTTCCCTTCCAAAAGTAAGCGGTAAAAATAGACACCTGTGGGCATCTCGCGAGTCGGGATGCGCAATTGGCGATCGTTTTTATCTAAGTCATATTCGGCTACGCTGTTACCGATCACATTAAATAAAGCGATTTTGGCAGTACCTACGCCGGGCGAAAGTTGATAATCAATTTCCGTGTATTCGTTGGCCGGATTCGGATAGGCATTCAGAACCCGAAGTTTATCACTTACAAATAATAAATCTTCTGATTTGGCGGCATCTTCTAAGCCGGGACGCGTTTCGGTAGCTGCTACCGCAGATGTTTCTTTGTTGGTACGGTTTTTGTTAATAACCCCGACGCTACTGTTTCCTGTAGTTGGGTTAAGTAAGATAGAGCGATAGTAGGCATTGATAGCAGAACTTGGACGTAACTTTATGCTGCGGTCAAGCGAACTTGGTATTTTCGAGAAGGTGGGAGAGGTTGCCGTACTCTCCACAGGCTTTTTACCGATATTTAAGCGGCTTTTACTGCGGCTTGCCTCGGATTGTGCCAATGCATCACTCAGTCCCTGAAAACAGAAACAAGTGAGAAAGACGTATATAAGTATATTTTTCTTCATAGCTGATTGGTTCTTGTAAACGCATACTTCGAGTGTTATTTCTGCAAAAATATAGGCTAATTCTTGTAATATCAAAAATCATGCCTTAAAATGTTGTTAAAATTTATTATTCGGCGTACAATAATATACGAGTTTTGAACGTAAAAAGACTCTTATGGATTAAAGTTTTTTGCCTTTGGGTTTTACTTTTGTTTTTACTGCCTCTTTTTTAACGGTTTGGGGTGGTGTCGGTTCTATCGCTTTGACAATTTTGGGCGGCACTGGTTTAAAACCGGCTTTAGCAAATATTTCCTTTTTGGTGGGTTTTTCTTTGACGCGCCAATTAAAGCCGTCTAATTGCCTGTCTTCTGATTTGACTCCCTGCGGCGGAATAAAACGTCCGTCAGGTTGGCCTACAAACTGAATTCGATGTACTTGGTTTCGTTTAAAATTCAAGGTCATTTTGGCGCATTCTACCCGATTCATCCCCATGGGTTTATTCACCTCATTGGCGGCAAAATAGATACTTTCGCCATTCCCTTCCACAAACACACGTTGCAATCGTGTACTGTCGTCAAAGAAGGCCGTGATACGCCGCCCTTTTACCTGGTTGAAATTAAACAAGGTGTCTTGAGCGATCACGAACGATTTGGCGCGTAAGTACATCGTTCGAAGTTTTTGATTCACCAATTGCGCTACAATCGAATCGGCTTCCATTTGATATTTTGAAGACCAAATAATGGGCTTTTTTAAAAAGGTGATTGTAGAGTCTAACGAATTATAAATCAATGAATCACACTTGCTTTGTAAGTCTTTTTTAAACAACAGTACGTTTTTATATCCGATCAGTCGTCGCGGTTTTTGGGCATTACTTGTATCTGTGGCAGTTCCTGTTTTCAGGGTCTTTTTTGCTGAAGCACTCTTGGAAAGTGAATCCTCCTGAATATCGACTGAATACAAGGTATCGGCCGTCATGAACAGAGTGTCTTTGGAAATGACAGTGCGCGTCAAGGCATGCCCCCATACTTTTGAATACCCCGTTTTTCCGTTGTATTGCCCGAAGTCTCCGTTGAGTATGGTGTCGTCGGTTTTGGCTACTAATTCTACATTCCCCTTGGCAAAACCTCTTTTATTAAGATTGTCAAAGGAAAGGGAGTCTCCCGTGAGTGTATAATCGGGATTATCAATGGTGGTACGGGTTCGAAAAAGGGATTCCCCGGTTTCTGTATTGTACGAACCGTTTTTAGCCACGACCGTTCCGTCTTTACTGTTTACTTTCGTAGGACTTCTGAAATCGGCAATTTTGGTAATTGAATTATAAATAAGGGTATCGGTGGTCAGGGTATATTTTTTATTCACCAACTTAACATCGTGATAATAAGTAGAGACTTTGGTACGGGTGTCATAAAAGCCCTGCTTACTGGTCAATGTGTTTTCGGCATCTACCGTTTTGCCACGGTCAGGGTAAAAAGCGATTCCGCTTGCCATATCGTATTCAATCCGATTGGAGGTCAGCGTACGTTTGCGATCTTTCAGTGTGACTGTTTTTCCTGAAACTTTGGCTAACCGACTGTTACCGTAATAAAAAAGAGTATCTCCCGTAACAGTCACCGTATCGCCTTGCACTATCCGAACATTACCGTAAGCTTCAAGCGCATTGGAGGCAACATTATGAATGGCTAAGTTGCAGTACATCAATGCCCCTTTGTGGCGAAATATTACTTTATTTACGACGCGCCGTATTTCACTGCCGTCGGGCAGTTTATTGATGGTAATGCTGTCGGCCCCCAACAAAAACACCTTTTCCTCACTTGCCGCAGCCGGTAGGCCGGATGCGGGGCGTTGAGCAAAGGTCGTTATGGAGGTTAACAAACTCATCAAAATAAATAGCCGTTTAATCCCTATTACGCAAAAGTCGGCTTTGGGGTTGCAATGGAAAAGGGTATTTTTTTTAAAAATCATGGAATATCTCTTTGGCCAATCAATGACTTGTACTGCAAAATTAGCTAAAAACAGGTGCAGGGTTTGTGCTTAACATACTTTAACGAATAACGGGACTGATTGGGTATTTATTTCCACTTTCCCAATCGCAGTGTTTTTCGTACTCCTGAAGGATGAAAAAGGGTTACGCTTTGACTATCTAAATCGCCAACCAAGAGCAAATCATGCGAGGAGCGAAAACCCGCATTCCGTAAAGAGTCGGGCAATTGTTGAACCAAGACAGGGGTATTTCGTTCGGCGAGGGTGTCACATACACAGGGTTTTCCTATGTGCAACTCGTGTAAAGTGATTAACAACGCTTTGGTGTCTTCAACTTTATCGGCCTTACCCGCCGCCGACATGCGTTGGAAACGGTTTTTGAAATAACGCAGGTATGGTTCATATTCTAACCGAAGTGCCGGTAATTGTTCCAGCATGTCAGATGATTTCTTGAAATGCTGCACGTGATTAGGGTCAATGAAACCTAAAAATGTACCGCCCCAAGTAAGGCCGTATCGGCTGCCCAATTCCCCTAAAAAGGCTTTATAAAAGTGGATATTTTGCAATTGCCGACCTTTATAGACAATGGCAATGTCGGATGCCAATCCGAAATTGTGCTGGGAGAGGGGGGAGACACTTTTTCCCATCGTCAAATGTCGGCGCTGATTACCACTGCCCCTTAAATCGGATTGAATTCGGAGTTTATATTTTGGATACTGGCGCGTATAAGCCAACATCATTGAATCCCTTTTGGCTAAAAATTGCCCTCTTACATCTCTCAACAGCGGCTCGTATCGGTCATAAGGGTAATCAGGCCGGTCTGCCAATGTCCATAGGTAAGTACGTTCGAGCCAGTTGAGCGTATCCGGTTGCGGAATTGTATCGGATAATATAAGTGCGACGGGCCGCTCTTTGAAAGTGGAGGCTGAAACGGCATTGACTTGTCGAATTTGGCCATTTTCAACCAAAACGGCAAATACCTTAGGAGCTTCTGTCAGCACATCTTTGAGCGTATCGGCCTGAGCAAAAGGCAATACCAAATCAATAATCTGAAGAGATTCAATTCGTTGGGTAGTGTCACATTGTTCGGTGAACCAGCTCGAATGTACAGCATTGGGATATTCAGTGATAGTACAGGTCAAAAAAAGTAACATAAGACTGAAACTGCCGATGAAAAAAGCCAATTTACTCATGTTACTTTTCGATTAATGCTCTTTCGTTAGAAGGACGGAGCTTTCAGTCGTAATCCTGCCGCTTCGGGAAGATCAAACAGTAAGTTCATATTCTGGACCGCTTGCCCCGATGCTCCTTTCGTGAGATTGTCAATTTCGCTCGTAATCAGCAGGTTATCGCCGTGTTTTTGAAGTTGAATCAAACATTTGTTGGTATTGACCACCTGTTTCAAATCAATATCCTGCGTGCTTACATGTGTAAACGGATGGGAAGTATAATAGTTGTGGTACAGTTCGAGTGCCTCCTCCAACGTCCCGGCAAATTTGGTGTACACATTGGCCATAATGCCCCGGGCAAAGTCGCCGCGGTAAGGGATAAAATTCACTTCTTTACCGAAAGCAGGTTGCAAGGCATTCAGACTCATCTTGATCTCTTTGAGGTGCTGGTGGGTGAACGCTTTGTAAATGGAAAGGTTGTTGTTACGCCAGGTAAAATGGGTGGTAGCACTGAGAGCTTGTCCCGCACCGGTAGAACCGGTCACAGCGCTGACATGAATATCATCGTGCAGAATGCCGGCAGCGGCCAAAGGCAGTAAAGCCAATTCAATACAGGTAGCAAAACAACCCGGATTGGCGATTTTCATCGCTTTTTTTATACTTTCCCGCTGTAATTCAGGTAAACCATACACGAAACCGCTGCTTTGGTCGCGAAAGTCGGTACTGAGGTCTATGACCTTGACAGAGGCCGGTACTTGATTATCGGTTAAGAACTTTTTGGATTCGTTATGGCCGGAGCAAAGAAAAATGACATTCAGTCCTTCGATGGCCAAAAGGGAAGCTATATCTTCGCCGGAAAAGGTTAAGTCGGTATCGCCTAACAGATCGGTATGCGTGGCATAGATGGGTTTACCGGCTTGACTTTTGGAGTGCGCCCAAGCCACCTCTGCATTGGGATGATTGATCAAAATGCGTAATAATTCTCCTCCTGTATAGCCCGCCGCTCCGACAATACCGATTTTTATATTCTTCATTTTTGTTTGTTTTGAAGGTTAAAGCCAATCAATGTAAGTTGTCAATAACCAAAACATCGATGTTAAATTATTGTGAAAGGAAAATCAGGCCCCGCGTTGGTTCGCCTGCATTTCTTTTTGGAGACGCCGGCTTAAGGTCATACCTAATTCGTCAATTTGTCCGGCCATGATTTCATCCCCTGTGGCATTGCGCATGGTATCAGCAATACATCCGATCATTTCAATGCAAAACCGTTTCATGTCCGGTACTTCCATGTCTTTGACCCAAAGAGGGATGAACATAGTGCCGCGGTGAAAATGGTCCCAAACCCCTACGGCAATAGCTTTGGTTTCTTCCAAGCCTTCATTGGGGTTATCTGTGGCTTCCCAATATATTTTTTCGGGGATTTTCTCCTCGTCCTGCTCAATTGTAAATTTTATTTCTTTAGGTTTCATCAGTTAAAATAGGATTCAGTGGGCAAATTTATAGAAAAGGTGTTGGCAGCTCTACTGTCAACACCTTTTAAGAACTTCCAAAAGCGTCGAAAAGTTGCTTAATTAGACAATACCGGGAGATTTTCCTTCTTTTCATCGGGAAAAATAAAATTCATCGGCTTTTTGACTTTTTCGGGCAGCAAGGCAATCGCCAATACTTCCTGAACCGTATCTACGTAGTGAAATTTGAGGTTTTTGATGTAATTGCCATTGATTTCTTCCACATCTTTACGGTTTTTATAACACATCACAATATCAGTAATACCGGCACGACCCGCCGCTAATATTTTCTCTTTGATGCCTCCTACGGGTAATACTTTGCCGCGTAAAGTAATTTCACCGGTCATGGCCAAATGAGGTTTTACGCGACGTTGGGTATAGATAGACGCCATCGACGTCAGCATGGTAATCCCGGCTGAAGGCCCGTCTTTGGGAACAGCTCCTGCGGGAATGTGGATATGCAGATCGTAATGATTAAAAAGGCGGTAATCTATCTCTAAATCGTCGGCATGGGCTTTGAGGTAAGAAAGGGCAGTCATGGCCGATTCTTTCATGACGTCGCCCAACTGACCGGAGAGTGTCAATCCGCCTTTGCCTCGGCTCAAACTGGATTCAATAAACAGAATTTCACCACCGACTGAAGTCCAAGCTAAGCCGGTAACCACTCCGGCATTGTCATTGTCTTGGTATAGGTCTTTGTCAAAAATCTCGGCACCGAGCAGTTTTTCGATATGTTCAGCGCGGATTACTTTTGGATAATCCTCTTCCAATGCAATGGATTTGGCAATTTTACGAACCAACGTACCGATCTTTTGTTCCAAATTCCGTACTCCCGACTCTCGCGTATAATGTTCAACGATTTTCAGGAGGGCTTTGTCGTCAACCCCAAACGACTTACTGTCTAAGCCATGGTCTTTTCTCTGTTTCGGAACGAGGTATTTTTTGGCAATCTGTAATTTTTCTTCGACTGTATAACCCGTCAACTCAATGATTTCCATTCGATCGCGCAGGGCCGGATGAATGGTTTCCAAGGAGTTTGCCGTGGCTACAAACAGGATCTTGGAGAGGTCGTATTCTACCTCTAAATAATTATCGGTAAATGCATTGTTTTGTTCAGGATCAAGCACTTCCAATAAGGCCGAAGCCGGGTCGCCGCGAAAATCAGAGCCTACTTTATCAATTTCATCCAAGATAAATACCGGATTGGATGACCCGGATTTTTTGATATTTTGGATGATCTTGCCGGGCATAGCACCGATATAGGTTTTACGGTGGCCGCGAATTTCGGCTTCGTCATGAAGACCGCCCAACGCCATCCGGATGTATTTCCGCCCAAGGGCTTTAGCTACTGATTTTCCCAAAGATGTTTTTCCTACCCCCGGAGGACCATAGAGGCACAAGATCGGGGCTTTCAGACTGTTTTTTAATTTCAAAACGGCCAAATATTCAATGATGCGTTCTTTAACCTTTTCCAAACCGAAGTGATCGGTGTCCAGAACTTTTTGGGCACGTTTGAGGTCAAAATTATCTTTAGTATATTCCCCCCAAGGCAGGTCAACCATCAATTCCAAATAATTGAGAGTAACAGGGTAATCAGGAGCCATGGGGTTGATCCGCTGTAATTTCTGCGATTCTTTTTCGAAGTGTTTTTTGACCGTATCCGACCATTTCTTTTTGGCGGCCCGAAAACGAATATCTTCCAATTCGCGCTCCGGGGTTTCCATTCCCAACTCATCCTGCAATACTTTGATCTGTTGACGTAAAAAGTAATCGCGTTGTTGCTGGTCAATGTCCAGGCTGGCTTTGCTTTGTATGTCGCGCTTAAGTTCAAGCATTTGAATTTCACGCAGCATAAATTCCAACAATTTGGTGGCTTGGTCCGGAATGGTCGGCTTTTCGAGTAATTCCTGTTTATCGGAAACATCCGCATTCAAATTGGAAGAAAGAAAGTGGGTTAAAAAAGTAGGACTTTCAATGTTATCCAATGCAATACGAGCTTCCTGAGGGATATCCGGGTTGAGGCGAAGAATCTTGTGGGCAGAGTCGCGCAGCGACTGAATCAGCGCTTTGGATTCTTTTTTATTTTGGTTGGGAAAATAATCTTCAATCGGAGAGACCTTCGCAATCATATAGGGTTCTTCCCGTACATAATCTTTGACACGAAAACGTTGGCGTCCCTGTAAAATAATAGTGGTGTTGCCATCGGGGAGGGTAATCATTTTGATAATGTACCCCATGGTGCCGATGGCGTAAAGATCGGTGCTGGAAGGTTCGGCTTTGTCTTGATTTTGTTGCGCGATTACTCCGATAATACGATCTCCCTTATAAGCTTTTTTTACTAAACGGATGGATTTCTGGCGACCTACCGTGACAGGTATCACCATGCCGGGAAATAAAACGGTGTTGCGTAAGGGTAAAATAGAAAGTTCTTCAGGCATTTCGATGGGTTCATCGTCGCCTTCCGGGCCGCCTAACGGCAAAATTTCAAGGCTGTCCAAATCTGATTCGGCCAACATCAGTCTGGTATATAATTCATTTGGGTCAAGATTCATACGCTGGGCTGCCAAATTGACAGAATAATTTGGGACAAAATAACGAAAAAATCTGAATAATGGCGGAACTGGAAATATAATTATCGGAATAAGACAAGAGACAGATAAAAAACTTAAAAAGCCCCCGGAAGTCCGAGGGCTTTCGTATAAAATTCGGTTAGACGGACGATTACATCATACCGCCCATACCGCCGCCGTGGCCATGTCCGCCGGCAGCTGCACCGGCATTTTCTTCCGGCTCGTCAGCGATCATACATTCGGTGGTCAACAACATACCTGCAATCGAAGCTGCGTTTTCCAGTGCCAAGCGAGTCACTTTCTTAGGGTCAATGATACCCGCTGCGGCAAGATCTTCGTAGGTGTCGTTTTTGGCATTATAACCATAACCGCCTTTACCGGCTTTTACGTTGTTTACCACCACAGAGCCTTCACCGCCGGCGTTGGCTACGATTGTACGCAACGGTGATTCCAACGCCTGACGGATGATATTGATACCGGTGATCTCGTCATCGTTCGAGCCTTGAACTGCGTCCAACGCCTCAATGGCACGAATCAATGCTACTCCACCTCCCGCTACGATACCTTCTTCGATGGCAGCGCGAGTGGCGTGAAGGGCATCATCTACACGGTCTTTCTTTTCTTTCATTTCCACTTCGGTAGCCGCACCGATGTAAAGAATAGCTACCCCGCCTGACAATTTCGCCAAACGCTCTTGGAGTTTCTCACGGTCGTAGTCAGAAGTTGTGTTTTCGATCTGTGATTTGATCTGGTTAACGCGTCCTTTGATTTGTTCTGCGTCACCTGAACCGTTCACAATCGTTGTATTGTCTTTATCAATGATGATTTTTTCGCAGTGACCCAAGTACTGAAGATCTGCATTTTCCAATTTGAAACCGCGCTCTTCTGCGATCACAGTACCGCCCGTCAGGATGGCGATGTCTTCCAGCATAGCCTTGCGACGATCACCGAAGCCCGGAGCTTTAACCGCACATACTTTCAAGGCACCGCGGATTTTGTTTACTACCAACGTAGCCAATGCCTCTCCGTCAACATCTTCAGCGATGATCAACAAAGGACGACCGGTTTGCGCTACGCCTTCCAATACAGGAAGTAATTCTTTCATAGAAGAAACTTTTTTCTCAGAGATCAAGATAAAAGGTTTTTCCAATTCGGCTTCCATTTTCTCCGCGTTGGTCACGAAGTAAGGTGACAGATAACCGCGGTCAAACTGCATCCCTTCTACGGTTTTTACTTCCGTTTCGGTACCGCGAGCTTCTTCTACCGTAATAACCCCTTCGGTGCCTACTTTCTTCATGGCATCAGCGATCATGTTACCGATCTCATCGTCATGGTTGGCAGAGATTGTCGCTACCTGAGCGATTTTACTGAAATCGTCACCCACGCTTTCCGCTTGAGCGGCAAGATTGGAAGTTACGGCAGCAACCGCTTTGTCAATACCGCGTTTCAGATCCATTGGGTTAGCACCGGCAGCTACGTTTTTAGAGCCGATGGTGTAGATAGCTTGTGCCAATACTGTAGCAGTAGTAGTACCGTCACCGGCAGCGTCAGCTGTTTTAGAGGCAACTTCTTTCACGAGTTGAGCGCCCATGTTTTCCATCGCGTCTTTCAATTCGATTTCTTTAGCTACCGTTACACCGTCTTTAGTGATGGCCGGCGAACCGAATTTTTTGTCAATAATGACGTTACGACCTTTTGGCCCAAGGGTTACTTTGACGGCGTTTGCAAGCGTATCTACGCCTTTTTTTATTTTGTCACGTGCTTCGGTATCGAAAAATATTTTCTTAGCCATTGTTTCTTGTAAATTAGATGTTAAGTTGATTTTGTTGATTTTAGATTTTAAGCAGCAATAGTTTGACTTTTTAAGGGACTCATTTTAAAATCCACTTAAAATCAAACAACAACTACAAAATCTCTTAAATGATAGCGAAAATGTCGGACTCGCGCATGATAAGGTACTCCTGACCGTCAACGGTGATTTCTGTACCGGCATATTTCCCGTAAAGAATGGTATCACCTACTTTCACAGTGATAGGCTCATCTTTTTTGCCCGGACCTACCGCTACTACAGTACCGCGTTGGGGTTTTTCTTTGGCTGTGTCGGGGATAATGATACCAAAAGCGGTTTTTTCTTCGGCAGGAGCGGCTTGTACGAGCACGCGATCTGCCAACGGCTTAACATTTACTTTTTCTGCAACTGCTGACATAATTATCAGGGATTTAAATGGTTTTATAATGAATGAAACTTACCGATAAGTTTTTCGGAGGCAAAGGTATCATTTTCTGTGCCAACGCCTAATTTGGACAATTCTCTGCCATTTTTGCAGTTTTTGGGTCAACTATGGTGTAAAAACTGTCATGCTCGGAATAATCATTGGTGTTATAGCTATTTTTATTGCACTTTATTTGGCAGTATTCCTTTTTTTTGTAATTTGGATTTTTAATAAAACAGAGGATACCGCCCAACGGGAAAAGTTAATTTTCGCGGACATTTCAGAAGGGGTAACTCGGGGCAATACACTTACATCTTAACTGCTGAAAAAAGTTTATGGCTACTTTAAAAAACGATTGGCTTACGGAAGGATGGATTGATTTTGAGTATAAAAAATATACATTGTTGGCTTATTTACAGGAAGTTAACAGTAATTTCAGTCGGTATAAATTATTCCCGGATTTGGTGCATGTGCAAAAACATTATGATTCGACCGTGCAGTTGAGACAATCAAAAGACCGATTGAAGGCAGAGTTTCCGAAAAAGGTGACCGGTATAGATCTTAAAACAAAACAGTGGGTCTATGAAAAAATTGCAGAAAGTGAACATTTGGCCGAATTTGACAGTATTTTGGATTATTCTCTGCCACTTTTTCAGCAAACGCTGACACAAGGCCAAAGCCAATGTGCTGATATTGAAGCGCAATTGACTTTTGCCCCCGTAGGCATCGTACCCCTGCATTTGCAGGAAGGGTACCTGTTTATCTACCGTACCCGGCAAAGCGAAACCGATATTTATCACTATCAAGTGCGCCTTTTTGAGAGCCAAACCCAAAGAGGAGTACAAACGACGCACCTCGAAACCGTCCGAAAGAATGTATCCACTACGTTTGAGCATCTGAAGCTGATGCTCATTCGCAAACGGCGCGAATTGCCTAACCCGGCCACGTATTTGGTAGAATCTCCCGCCGATTATCCTATTCAGGAAACGCTGCTCCCGATTGCCAAAAAACTGATTGTGAAGTATGTGGCAAAATAGCTGAGATCGGACATAATTTGTTGGGTAATTTTCCTGAGAATCATCGTCAAAACTAACAATTAACCTTGAAAATGTAAATTGAGATTTATATTTTCAAGGTTAATTGTTGAAAAATAGGGGTGCCTTGGGAGGTTTGCGAACCAAATAGGAGCGCTGTTACCCCTCCATCCAATCCTTAAATAAGGGAGCTTTCTCTCGACTGATGAGAATCTCATGGGAGGGCTCGGGAGTAAGTTCGAGTTTTAGTTTCCCGTTGAAATGTGTGTGAATTTTCCGAACTGCCGGCAAAGCGGCAATGTATTGCCGATTGAGGCGAAAGAAGCAGGCGGGGTTCAGCAGTTTTTCGAGTTCCTCAAGCGTATAATCCACTAAAAACTGTCGATTATCATTACGGACCAAACAAACCAATTCGTTCGCCGTATAAAAATAGGCAATCTGCTCTTGCGGAATCGGGAGTAATTGGTCTTGTTGCGGTACTAAAAATCGGGTTTTGTATTTACGTCCGGGGACGGAGAGGTTGTCTAATAACGATTGAATCTTAAGGGTATATTCAGTGGAAGAAAAGGCTGCCTGCGTTTCTTTGAATTTTTCAATCGCCGCCGCTAATTCATCCGGTTTAATAGGCTTCAGCAAATAATCAATGCTCTTGACTTTGAAGGCTTTGATGGCGTATTCATCGTAAGAGGTGGTAAAAATAATAGGGCTTTTGATATTTTCTTCTTCAAAAATAATAAAGCTCAGGCCGTCGGAAAGTTGGATGTCCGAAAAAATCAGATCGGGAGCCGGGTGAACGGAAAACCAACGTTTGGCGGCTTCAATGCTGTCTAAAACACCTATAATTTCCATCTCGGCGTCGGCTTTTCGGATGAGCTTGGTAAGCCGTTCGGCCGCGGGGTACTCGTCTTCAATAATGAGTGCTTTCATGCCATTTAAAAATGTTGTCGACTATGGCAAAACAGTAAATAGGAAAGGAGATTCGGCAGCTACAACAGCGGTAATCGGACACTGAAACGGGTGCCGCTGTTGGAGACCTCTACCCCCAGCGGACTCAGCAGTCGATAGCGATTGATGATATTTTGTAATCCGAGTTTGGTGGATTTTTCGAAAATCCTTTTTTCCTGCATATTGTTCTCAACGGTCAGAAAATCGCCTTCCTGCAAAATTTTGATTTTAAGGGGTTTATCGCGGGAAATAACGTTGTGTTTGATGGCGTTTTCAATCAACATTTGCAGGCTCAGCGGAGCTATGTGTTGGTGATAGGTTTGCGCCGGAATATCTTTCTCGATCAGCAGATTATCACGGAAGCGAATTTTGTTCAGGTAAACATAAGCATCCAAAAACTGCATTTCTTCTTCGAGGGTCACGGTGTTTTTCTCCCGACTTACCAGCACATACCGATACACATCCGATAAACGACCTAAATACATTTGGGCAGGCGCATTTTCATCGTCAATGAGTGAGGCCAAGGTATTCAGACTGTTGAACAGAAAATGAGGGTCTAACTGATTTTTCAGCGTTTCGAGTTGCGACTGTACATTTTCACGCGCCAAGGCTTCCGTTTTTTGTACATTATGCTTCCAAGATTGAAAGAAATAGACATTTTCGTAAATCAACGTAACGATCATTGTAGGAATAAGGCTGATCCGAAATCCCATCAAAAGGGGAGGTTGGTTTTCGTAACGCAGCAAGTATTGACAAAAGCCGATATCTACCAAAACAGTAACGAACAAGGTAAATAAAAGACTGGCAACGGTTTGATAAATAATTCGTTTGGCAGTTTGATTGTACTTCGGAAAAATCTGCCGAAAGCGAATAAAAAGAAAACGGTTGCCTTCCCAAAGCAAAAGGGTATTGAGAAAGCAAACAATAATCCAATGCACTATTTCTTTGGTATTGTTGGCAACAAATACCTCTCCGTGGGTGACCAACGGAATAATCAGGCTGAGCAGCGGAATGCCGATCAGCCTTGCTTTTTTGTCATGGAGCGCAACCGTTTCCATCCTGTTTGATTTCTGTCAAAGATACAAACTTTTTTCTTCCTTGAATTGCAGTGCAAATTCTTCTAAGGAAGTGCGAGGCTTTCCTAAATCTTCCCACGTTTTTTGAGCCAAAAATTCCTCCTTTGTGTTTTCATAAAAGCTGAATAACTCGGCTAAATGCGCCATTTTAGGAAGAAAAGTGCCTAATAACCGAACCGACCACACGGGCAACACCTGCATTTTCAGCCGAGGGTTGAAGCTTACTTTCAGTCGTTCAATTATTTGCAGATAATCCATTTTTTCACTCCCCTGAACCGCATAATGCGTATCAAAAGCCTTTGGATTGTCGATTGCTTCGATGACCTGTACGGCGTAATCTACGGAGTTAATCCAATAAAATCCCGTGGGTTTGCCTATCCATTGGAGCGTGTCTTTCTTGATACCCCAAAAAATACTGTCTAAAAACCAAGTAGGATGAAAAATGGTAAACGGAATCCCTGACTGTTCAATAAAAACATGGCCTTGACGACGGATTTGATTTTGTAAAATATCCTTATCGTGTTCAACGAACGGATAAGCCCCCAATGCGCTGATTTTCAGAATGTGCTGAATGCCGGTGAGTTGGCAGGCGTTGACAATGTTTTGAATGCCTTCCCGTTCGGCATAGAAAGACCGATTGGGAGATACGTCGTCCGAACTTAAATTAATGTAAACGTAATCAACACCTTTAAAGGCAGCCATAAGGCTTATCGGATCGGACACGTCGCCCGGTAGGGAATCTACAGAAGCAGGCAACATTTTTTTTGCCTTTTCCGGGTTACGTACCACGGCTTTCACCCGGTAGCCGTGCCACAACATTTGTTGAATGACAGGTAAAGCCAAGCGACCTGTAGCACCGACGACGGCAATAGTTTTTGAGGTTTTCATGGGGGATTTTGTAACCTTACAGGTTTCGGGTCGGGGTGATGTGAAACCTGTAAGGGATGACGGTTTAAAAAGTTAAACGATAGAACGGAATGGGAAGAAAACCCTGTTGGTAGGCAGTACCGATTTTATTGGTACGCGGGTTGTAGGCTTGCTGAAAAATATTTCGGCTGTTAGTAAGGTTCTGTAGGTCAATGGCCAGTTCGTGAGTCATACGACGACGATTGAGTTTATAACCGATTTTGAGGTCGGTACGAAAGTAGCCATCCTGTTGTTGCAGGTAAGCGCGGGTATCGTCATAAACGGTTGCGTGGGCATCGGCCGAAGCAGATAGATTGATGGGACGGATATATCGCCCGCCTGCCGAGGTCAATTTCCAATTGATGCTCAGAACATTATTGCGGGAGCCGATGAGGATATCTTTTCCGGCTAACATGTTGAATACATAATGACCGTTAAAAGGGGTATTGCGCTCGACTCCGTCGCTCCCTTTGTATTTGGAATCAAACAAGGAGCCGGTAATCAGAAAATAATAGTTATTGGAAAAATACTTTTCGAGGGTCATTTCGATGCCATAATTACGGCCCGTGCCTTTGTTGACTAAATTACCTTTGTTGATAGGGGCAAAATCAGCTCCTTCGACCAGAACCGAATAAAAGCCCGACGTTTTTTCAATTGGCACATCAAACAGTGATTGGTAGTACGTTTCAACTTTCAGACGAAGGTTTTCGGTCAGATTACGCTCGTAGCCCAGTACGATGTGGTGGCTGCGCGTAAAACCTAAGTCTTTATTGGTGAGGGAGTAGCTTCCGTCAGGGTTTGGGGTCTGATAAAAATAGAGGAGCAGCGGCTGTAAATTACTGTGAAGGCCATAGGCAAGGTTGAGGGTACTGCGGTCATTGAGAATGTAACTCAACCCAAGACGGGGTTCGACAGCCGTGCTGTTGTTTAGTTGATAATGCAGCGCTGTCAGACCCGTATTCAAGGATAGGTTTTGGTTGAAACGGTGCTTCCACTGAATATACCCTTGCGAGAGCATGGTTTCGCCGTCGGTATTTCGTTGAGAGATTACCTTAGGATACAGGATTGTATTGCTCAGGTCAAACTGACTTAAATCAACGATAATACCGCCCGAAATTTTGTTTTTAGCGTTGATTTTGTGATTGACAGAAGCATTGAGCGATAGCTTTTTGTTGGTAAACTGTGCTTGCTGCAGGGGAATTTCGCTCAAAATTGTTTTGGAACCGGTTTGATACAGTACCGTATCTCCTTTGAAGTTTTGGTAGGTCCGTGAACCGGACAGAGTGATCTTTCCGTACGTTTTGTCCGAAAAACGATGTTCGTACGATAAGGCGGCCACTCCGGTTTCGTAATTGACGCGGGTATTGGTGTTTTCGTCTCCATAGGCATCGCCTTTTTCGGTATCTACGTCTTTTCCCAAAAAGGTAATGTTACTTTTTCCTCCGATGGTCCAAAAAGAGAGATTCCCTTTTTTGCCGACGGGAATATCCGTTTTGAACGTAAAATCTTGGTAGTAAGGTGTTCCTGCGATTTCAAAACCCAGATTAGACATGATACCGAACAGCGAATATCGGTAATTGGCTAAGTACGAAGCCTTTGATTTTTTACTGTACGGCCCTTCCGCTCCCACTTCTACACCGTTGAAGCCTATTTGAGTCAAAAATTCGTGTTTTTCGTCGTTGCCTTTGCGGAGGCGAAGGTCAAAAACCGAACCCAAAGCGTTGGCATATTCGGCCGGAAAAGCGCCCGACATAAAATCCGATTTGGCCAATAAGTTGGTATTGAGCATAGATACCGGGCCGCCCGATGTACCCAATGAGCTGAAATGGTTGGGATTAGGAATATTGACCCCGTCGAGCCGCCATAAGAGCGAAGCGGGAGAGTTACCCCGAACAACAATGTCATTTCGGGCATCGTTGGCTCCGCTCACACCCGCAAAGTTGGCGGCCATGCGCGAGGGGTCACCCAAGCTGCCGGCATATTTGAGGGTTTCGGCCGGGCTGAAAGGTCGGGCGCTTGTTGTAGTCATTTCGTTGTTGGTCACTTTGTTATCTTCTGCCCGTTTATAAGTAACCGTCACTTCGTTGAGTTTCGTTAAGCTTTCGGTCATTGGAAAATCCAGCACGACTTCTTTACCCGCGTTAACGATAATATCTTTGGCAAAAATGTCTTCGTAACCCAAGTACGTAATCTTAAGAGCAGTGCGACCTACCGGCACTTTTACCAAACGGAAATTTCCGTTGGCATCGGTAGTGGTGCCGTTAAGCGGGTTGCTTCCCACAACCACGACCGTAGCCCCAACCACCGGGGCTTTGGAGGCAGCATCGGTAATCTTACCGCGTACCGTTTGAGTGGCAGACTGCGCCATTGATTCAGGGATGATAAAGAGGGCTGTTAACAGGCCGACAATCAGAGAGAGAGGAGGAGAAAAAGGTTTCATGACTTAATTTGTGTTTGTTTTCGGTTCAAAACTGCGACAAACAAGTCGAAAGGGAAATGAGAAGGGGGGCGAAACGTCAAGGTGAAAGGGTGAAGTAAAAAATGGAGCGGGTGAAGCGAAGAGTCGGAAGACAAGCGTTAGAAATGCTTACGAATTTACTTTTTCAGTTAGCATAGTGGATCGTCTGTTGACGGTTATTCGACTCCTTTTTGAAGTGGTTTATGATACCCCGCCTTGACGTTGAATTGCGAAATTTTTTGCTTCTTTGTAAAGAGATATATTCATCAGTGACTCCCCGAGAACTTAGTGAGGTAGATATATGGCAAAAACGTTAATGATTATTGTTCTCTTTTATTTCGGTTGCTGTACTGTTGAAACAGGGGTAACACCGACTGAAATACGGGTATTGTATGTCGGTAACAGTCTCACTTACACCAACGATTTACCCCAATTGGTACAGGACATCGGCCGTTCGGAACAAGTACCTATTCGCTATAAATCATTACTTTTTCCGAATTATTCGTTGGAAGATCATTGGAAAGAAGGAAAAGTTCAGCAAGAGATTGAAAGCGGTCAATATGATTTTATTGTGGCACAACAGGGTCCCTCGGCTTTACCCGAGTCGCAGGTACTGCTGCTGGAATATACAAAAAAAATAGCTGAATTGTGTCAAAAGCACCACACTAAATTGGCCTTATATATGGTGTGGCCTTCCTTAACCCGTTCGTTTGATTTAGACAATGTCATTTTTTCCTATACTCAAGCGGCTGTCAAAACCAATTCATTACTGTGCCCGGCCGGACTGGCTTGGAAATACGCTTGGCAGGCCGATCCTAAAATAGCCCTGTACGGCAATGACGGCTTTCATCCGGCTACCAAAGGCAGCCTTTTGGCAGCCATGGTAGTCTATGCTTCGCTATTTCAGAAAAAAGAGATGGGATTTTTGCAGCCTGAGAAAATTGGCCTGGAAAAAGAGATCAACCGTCAGGATTTTGATGTATTGCGAGATTCTGCCCTGAAAGCAATGAATAATTAACCTTTTACCGTTCCCTTGTCCTATGAAATTGCTGTCTTTTGTTTGCCTTTTTTTGTTGGTATCAAGTGCTTTCGCCCAAAATCAACCGCCGTTTATTAAAGATGCGCTCAGTAAGTGGAAAGGGATGAAAAGCTATACCCTTGGGGTAGCGGAAGCTATGCCCGAAGAAAAGTATGATTATAAGCCGGTTTCCGAAGAAATGTCCTTTGGGCATCAGTTAGTGCATATGGCAGGCAATATGTACTATTTGTCCGCTAAATTGATTCGCGGCGTTGATCCTCCGATTGACATTACTGCGGTATTGACCAAAGCTACGGAAGGGAAAATGTCGAAAAAAGAAATTTTGCAACTGATTGGCAATGCCTTTGATTACACCGAAGCGACCATTTCCCAAATGACGGATCAAATGCTGGAAGAGGAGCTGGATTATTGGGGAGGCCATTCAACCAAACGAAAAATCGTGTTTTTACTCAACGACCATCAAACTCATCACCGAGGACAATTAGTGGTTTATTTAAGGCTCAACGGGATCAAACCGCCCCCTTACATCGGTTGGTAGTAAATACTTAGTATCTTTCTTGGGGCATTTTCTCCATTCTTCGATTTAAAAAAACAAATCGAAGAATGAAAAGTCTTTCTTTTACCTACTTCTGCCGGAAAGTAATTGTTCCGGTTAATTTTACCGCTATGAATTCATTTTTCTACTCCTTACCACCTGTATGTCGATAAGCGCCGCTGTTGATTTAGGAAACACATTTGCCAAAATCGGTTTCTTTGAGAATAATACGCTGATAAAAGCTTTGTATAAAGTTCCGGTGGAAGAACTGACGGATAGATTGAGAGAGAGTTTGCCTAAGAATGCTATTTTAGCTTCTACCGGCCTTGATACGCAACTTTACGCCGATTTTCTACAACAGGCAGGCGTTCGCGTAGTTCAACTGTCTCCGTCGTTGCCTTTGCCCATCGGTAAAGAATATGATACACCGCAGACCTTAGGGGCCGACCGCTTAGCGGCGGCGGCAGGCGCCAAAGCGCTGTTTCCTCAGGAGGCTTGTTTAGTGATTGATATGGGAACGTGCATTACTTACGATTGGGTGAGCGCCGGCGGAATTTTTCAGGGAGGAATAATTTCTCCCGGCCTTCGTATGCGATTTCGTGCCATGCACACGTTTACTAAGAGGTTGCCTTTGATCGACATCACGGCCGAAAGCTTCTCCGGTTTTCCCGCTTTGATTGGGAAAAGTACCCATACAGCAATGCAGAGCGGAGCTTTCAACGGATTGCTGGCCGAAATGGACGGCATTATTGACCGTTACAGGAGTGAACGGGGAGAATGTCAGGTGCTCTTGTGCGGAGGAGATGCCCCGCTGTTTGAAAATAGCCTCAAAAATCGCATCTTTGCGGCGCCGAATCTGGTTTTGGCAGGGTTAAATCGAATTTTACAATATAATATCAATTTACAAAATGCGTAAGCTTTTCCGGTGGAGTGGGGTAGTCGTTCTGTTTTTTTTTCAAACAAAAGTTTTCGCCCAAGGTTTAGGCAATGCTCCTTATTCTGCTATTGGGGTTGGCGAATTATTAAGCCCCGCTTATTCTCCGAATAATGGCATGGGTGATGCCGGTGTCAGCAGCGCCAATCCACTTTATATTAATGCAATCAATCCGGCATTGTTAGCTCGCAATCGTTATACCATGTTTGATGTCGGTGTAATAGGGCAATACAAGATCCTACAGGATACCAAACAAAACCAACGGGATTTCGGAGGTAACTTGGGCTATTTAGCCCTATCGTTTCCGGTAGCCCCCAAATGGTCGGCCGGTATCAGCCTGAAACCTTATAGCTTTGTCAACTATCAACAAAATTCCTACAGCCGTATCGATACTTCGATTTATGAGGCACAATATGTATACAGCGGTAAGGGGGGGCTTAATCAAATAAACTTTACCAACGGATTTCAACTGGGCAAAAATTTGAATTTGGGAGTAGAATTCACCTATTTGTTCGGAAATTTCAATCGGAGTGTTACTTCTCAACTGCGAATCGGTGATGGAAGAGATTACATTGTCAGTCGGGATGACCGCTTGAATTTCAGTGATTTGAATTTAAAAATGGGCGCCGCGTGGAAACAGAAGCTGAAAGGAGATCATTACCTTAATTTTGGAGCTACGTATGCTCTGAAGTCATCCGTAGCAACCATACGCAATACAACTATCGAAGTGTTAAGCAGCGCAAGTGCACCGGTGACAAACCCCGATACTTTGGCTCAGGCAAATTTGAGTGTTTCTCTTCCGGCTACATGGCGGGTAGGTTTGAGTTATGAATACCAGTATCGTCTGATGATTTCGGCAGATTATGAACGACAAAATTGGTCTCAATATGTAGGAGTATCACGTACTAACGAAAATATGCGAAATGGTCAGAACTTTCACCTCGGGTTGGAATACATGCCGAAATACAACTCCACTAAATATTGGGATCTGGTCTTGTACCGCACAGGATTCAGTTATGCCCAAACTCCGTTGGTAATAGGAACGAAACCTGTAGATGATCTGAGTGTATCGTTCGGAATCTCATTGCCGGTCGGACGTAACCTGATTAACCTTATCAATCTATCTGTCGTGGCAGGACAACGGGGCAGTGTTTCGGCGCAAACATTCCGTGAACGTTACGCAAGAGTCGTCGTCGGCTTCTCTCTCAAAGATATCTGGTTCCAGAAATTCAAAGTAGATTAATTCCGATCGCGAAGTACCGGATGTCCGATTTTATGACCGCAAAAATGCCGGTGAGCGCTCTTCCCGTTTAGAATTCGTCAATGACGGCTGCTGCCGGAAAAGCGAGGTAAGTCATTGTTAAAAAATATTAAAAACTTATTGCAATGACTTTATTATCAGCATATTTGTATGCTTGCATACAAATATTTGCTAAAAAAAATGAAAAAAAATCTCTTTAAAAAACAATTGTTTTTGGAAAACGTTGGAAAAACACTTACTTTTACCGCCAAGATGTTAAGGTGGGTTAATACAACATCTGCAAAGATGCAAATGGGAGGTAAATTTTTACCTCCTATTTGTTTTTATCTCTTCTTGTTTTTTTTAATCGCCTGTCAGGAAGAAAAAGGTGCTCAAAAGTTTATCCCCTACAAAGGTCCTTTAGAAGAAGCTGAACATATCGAAGTACTTTACAGCGAATCCGGAATGTTGAAAGTAAGGGTAAAAACAGCTAAACAGATCAAAATGGATTCTGAAGATAAAGTTTTCCCCAAAAAGGTGTTTGTGGACTTTTTCGGTCCGGCAGGAGATATCTTGACAACCTTGCAATCGGATTCCGGACGTTATGAATACCGTACGGGGCTTTATAAAGTGAAAGGCAATGTAAAGGTGGTGAACACTGCCAAAAAAGAACGTCTATTGACCGACGAATTGACTTGGAATCCTCAAACGCAGAAAGTTTACACGGATAAAAGGGTAGTTGTAGAAAATCAGGTGACGGGTGAGCGCCTGAATGGCTTAGGATTGGATGCCAATCAGGATTTTACCCAATACAGTATCCGCAAACCTACGGGCTTTTTCAATGCCCCTGCCGGAATGTCTCCTAACTGAGTTTTATTCTATCTTCCTTTTTAATAATCGCCGGTTTGGCAAATGATACCCGTTTTTGCTTTGACGCATACTTAAAAAAGTCATAACCTTCTCTGCTGAAAAAGTAGCTTTGATGTACATAAACCGGTATTATCCGAAGATTTTTTTTAAAATAATCGTAAAATGAGCAAGGGTAAACAGGGGTAAAAATACTCTTAGTGAATAATCGTGCGTTCATGCACGGTATTTACCCTACGTCTTTTATGGATGTCAATGAGTTGAACTACTTGCCGCCGGAAGAACCCCCCCGCCCCGGGCCCCAATTGGAGAAGGGGGTTACGGGCATTGTCGATGCAGAACGGTTTATCAAACGGGTTTTTGAAACAAATCACGAAAAAGGCTATGAATTGCTCTTTAAGCGATATTACCAGCCGCTGTGCAGTCACGCCGTTCGTTTTGTGTATTCAAAGGAAGTGGCCGAAGATCTGGTCATGGAAGTGTTCAGTCAGTTTTGGCAAAAACAACTTCACCAAACGGTAACTACTTCGTATCGGGCCTATTTATTTACGACGGTGCGCCATGCGGCCTATGCTTATTTACGTGCAGAATTCAGTCGTGAAAAACCGTCCGCAGTTGATGAATCTTCCGACACAGATGCAGCGAGTGCCTCCATTACACCTCAGCAACTGCTTCAGTTTAACGAACTCTATTTGAAAATCGAAGAAATCATTCGCTCCACTTCGCCTCAGAGCCAAAAAGTGTTTGTAATGAGTCGGTTTGAAGGGAAAAAAAATGCGGCTATTGCGGAAGAATTGCACGTTTCGACAAAAACGGTAGAAGGGCATATTACCAAAGTACTTTCTCTGTTACGGCAGTCACTTCGGACATACGGATTGATCTCTGTGGTATTAGTAAGTTCATTTTTGTCGCAGGGATCGGAAGCACGCTCGCTTTATTCTCTCCTTGCAGCCCTAATTTCTTCACACCTATGAGTCGGCATATTCATAAACAAACACTGTTTTCCCTATTTGAAGGGCGAGCTACCCCGTTGCAAAAAAATCTCATTGCCGAATGGTTGGCAGACCCCAATCACCGGGAAATGTATTTTTTGTGGCTGGAAGAATGGGAAATACAAAATCCGCAATTGATTGTCAACGTTGATGAAGCTTACCTTCGGTTGACGCATCCTCAAGAAACGGAGTGCCGTCTCCCGGCTCCGGTACCGTCATTGCCTCGTCGAACCCATTTCTTTTGGGGATTGGCAGCCTCACTGCTTTTGTTGATGACAAGCACTTATCTTATGCGAGAGGTTATCTTCTACCAAAATTATAAAACTGCTTTCAGTGAACTCCGCACCATTCTTTTATCTGATGGAAGCAAAGTAACCCTGAATGCCAACTCGACGTTGAAAGTGCCTCGATTCGGTTTCGGTAACAACTCCCGCGAAGTGTTTTTGACGGGGGAAGCTGAGTTTTCGGTACAGCACTTGCCCAATCACCAACGGTTCATTGTTCGTACCCCGGATCAATTGGAAGTGCAGGTATTGGGAACGGAGTTTACGGTTTACAGCCGTGCCCGCGGGAGTAAGGTAGTTTTAAACAAAGGAAAAGTACAACTTCGCTCCCTGAAAGATCAGGAAACCAAACCGTTGGTCATTACGTCAGGAGATGTGGTAACGATTTCGCCGCGAGGACACCTAACCCTGCGGCATAACCAACCTGCGGCGATGTATGCCGGCTGGAAAGAACACCGTTTTACTTTTGAAAATACCTCAGTGTCTGAAATAGCCTATCAATTGACCGAGCGTTTCGGAGTACACATCGTCATTGCCGATTCGTCATTGGCCAAACGTACGTTAGGAGGCACCTTCAAAGCCACTACCGCTGAGGACCTTCTGCAAGTTATGGCTGACATGTTAGAAGTTAAAATCATCCGAAGTACTTCATCCGAAGACAATTCACTAACCTATACGTTAACCTATTCCAATTAGTCTTTTAAACCCCTTTATTGATTATGAATCGATCTATACGCATTCCTGTTCTGCTGATGGGCTTGGCGGTGTGGTTATTCACATCGCCGGAGCTTTCTGCCCAATTGCTGGCATTTAATCAACAGTCGGCCCCACAATTGGAGGTGCCGGCGCAATCCGGAAAAGTTTCTTTACGAGAGGCTTTGCGCCAATTTAAAAAGCAGCAAGGCATAGATATTCTCTTTGAAGAAAAATTGCTGGAGGGCATTACAGTATCGGCCAATCAACTGAAATCCGACAACAATGTAGAGCGGAGTCTGACACCGGTATTAAAATCGTATGGGTTACGGTTGAAAAAGGTAAGCAAAGATACCTTTGTCATTGTCTCTGCAAAGGCAAACCCTAAAGTAACCCTGCAGGAAATAATGACTCCTGCCGCCGCGTCGCCTCAGCCAACCGCTAACCGACTCCCCGAATTAACGGCACAAATTGCGACCGGCAATGCTCAACCGTTGCTCTCAGAAGCAATAGATAAAACAGTTACGGGTACAGTGACAAGCGAAGCCGGGGAAAAATTGCCGGGAGTGAACGTAGTGATCAAAGGAACCCAACGCGGTACGGCAACCGACCAAAACGGAAGCTTTCGCATAGAGGTGCCTAATGAAAACAGCGTATTGATTTTCAGCTTTATCGGTTATGAAAAACAGGAAGTGCTTGTGGGTAGTCGCACAGCAATGAATGTTTCCCTAAAGCAGGATGATCTGGCACTGAACGAAGTGGTTGTCATAGGTTACGGTGAGCAGAAAAAGAGTGATTTGACCGGCGCTGTCGCTTCGGTGCAATCAAAAGATATTATAAGAGCCAATCCCACCCTTGCAGCTAAGGCTATTCAGGGGCAAGTGGCCGGGGCAACGGTGACCAAATCGGATAACCGGCCGGGGAGCGCTTATAATATTACGATTCGCGGCGAAAATACGATCAATAACTCAACGGCTCCACTGGTTGTGATTGACGGATTGATGGGAGGAGATATCAACAATCTGAACCCCAATGACATTCAATCCATGGATATTTTGAAAGATGCGTCTTCTACGGCGATTTATGGAGCAAGAGGAGCTAACGGGGTAATTATCATTACTACAAAAAAAGGAATTTCGGGTAAACCGCGCGTGAGCTATGATGCATATGTGGGGGTAAAGACACCTGCCCACGTTCCTAAGTTGATGACCAGTGAGCAGTTTTACAAAGCGACTTATACAGACAGAATTTTGGAAGGCGCAACGGGTGCTACGTTTACCACGGCTGAATTGGACAATATCAAAAATAACAGAACGACGGATTGGGTAGATTTGATTACTAAGCCGGGCATTCAGACAAGCCAAAATATCAGTGTTTCGGGCGGTACTGAAAAAACGACCTATCGGTTCTCCGGCGGTTTTTTGAACGAAGACGGTAACGTAATAAGCACCAATTTCAGAAGATATAACATGAATGCCGGCCTTGACAGCAAATTGGGCGAGCATTTTAAGGTGGGTTTTACCTCATACGTCACCTACTCCAACCAAAATTTAGGTTCGCAGGAATCGTTGAGAGGTGCCTACCGGGCCAGACCTACCGGAGTGGCCTATTATGCTGACTTAGCTAACCCTTCTGAAAATCAGGATTTAAATGTCAACGGAGTGGCTTTCTGGATGGGCATCAACGATAAGCAGGTGCCTAACCCCCTGCTTGATGTGGACCCTAACCAATCCAAATTACAAACAACAACGGCCAATATCATGGGGAATGCGTATGTAGAATACGCACCTGTCAAAGGCCTGAGTATTCGTTCGTCGCTTTCGGCTACCTATGGTTCGACCCGAATAGGAGATTACAGAGGCATGTGGACCAAAGCGCAGATTGGGGCTAAACCGAGAACGCAGTACGATAACCGCACTTTGGGAAGTTATACCCTCGACAATATCATTAACTATAACATTGATTTAGGAAAGCACAAAATCAATTTGACGGGTTTGCAAAGTGCTTTCTATCAGCGGAATGAGACCTATACGGTAGCCGCCAAAGACCTGCCTTTTGATTCCTACTGGTATGCGCTCAATACGGGTACTATTACGAGTTTCGGAAGTTCGTTGGTGGAGCGTTCATTGGCCTCTTTTATGGGAAGAGCCAACTATACCTTTAACGAAAAATATCTCTTAACCGTAACGGGCCGTTCGGACGGAGCTTCCCAACTGGCCGAGGGCAACAAATGGGCCTTCTTCCCGTCAGTAGCAGTGGCGTGGCGCTTGGGCGACGAAGCATTCATCCGAAACATAAAAGCCATCTCCAATCTTAAATTGAGAGTAAGCTACGGGGAAGTGGGTAATTCTACCGTCAACCCTTACAGTACACAGGCCGGTTTGTTGAACACCGGGTATGATTTTGACGGAACGGCCGCTTATGGCTTTGCTCCGGCAAATTTGGGAAATAAGGACCTGCGCTGGGAAAGAAGTAAAGAGTTTAACTTTGGTTTGGACTATGGCTTCTTAGAAAATCGGATTTCGGGAACAGTGGAATTGTATGACAGAAAGACCGTTGACTTGATTTTGAACCAAAAGATCCCGACCGCTTCCGGCTTCTCACAAGTGACGTCCAACGTGGGTAAAATTCAGAATAAAGGAATTGAAATTTTACTGAACACCGTCAACATTGCCACCAAAGATTTCAGTTGGAATACCACCCTCACGTTTACCAAAAATAAAAACAAATTGCTTGAATTATATGGGGACGGTCAGATGGTTGACAAGGGTAACAAACTGTTTGTCGGCTATCCGATCAAAGCCAATTTTGATTACAAATTTGACGGTATCTGGCAAACCGCCGATAAAGATTTGGCGACCAAATACAAGCAGGTACCCGGTTCGGTACGGGTAGTGGATGCCAACAATGACGGTGTCATTTCGTCAACGGAAGGCATCGACGACCGTATGTACTTAGGAACCCAACTCCCTAATTTCCTGATGGGGATGACCAACCGCTTCAAATACAAAGACTTCGACTTTTCATTCTTTACCTATTATCGTAACGGAACTCAGTACAATAACAGTACCTTGTCGGGTACTTTCGGTGAGATTACGGCAACCCGTTACAATAAACTGGCTTCTTTGGATTATTGGCGCAGCGACAATCCTTCCAATACCTACTTTGGGGTAGCGGCGGCTAATCCTTACCGAAGTGCCATTAACTACCAGGATGCGAGTTTTTTGAGAATCTCTGATATCACCTTAGGGTATAACTTGCCGAAAGGAGTAATGAATCGTTGGAAACTGTACAATGCCCGTATTTACGGACAGGTGATCAACCCGATCATTACCTCGAAGTTCACCGGCTTTGATCCGGAGTTTAATTCAGCGATCTATCAGGACGATGTTCCGTCAATGACGATTAGCTTGGGGCTGAATGTTAGTTTTTAATTCCTTTAATCTGAGAAAAAATGAAATCACTCTTTAAAAAACAATATACCCTCTTGACTGCACTTAGCTTACTGCTCGTGTCAACAAGTTGTAAAGATGAATTCTTAAACGAGACTCCCGTTTCTACCTTAACGACCGACGTGTATTACAAAACAGAAGCCGGTTTTGAAGATTTGGTACGATCGTGTTATCCTTTATTGAGAAACATTCATCAAAACCGGATTTTGGTGCTGAACGGTACGGACATTTTTGCTTCGCAAAGCGGATGGAACCCTTCCGCCGTCAATGGAAAGGAAAATACCCCGAGCCAAATAGACGTATATGATGCCCGTTTTAATGCAACCCTCCCGGAGATTCAAAGCCTTTGGCAGTTGTTGTATGCCGAAATAGCCCGAACCAATACCGTCATTAGCCGAGCCGGCGGAATCACCACTATGGCAGCGGCCTTGAAAGATGCGCGAGTGTCGGAAGCGAAATTTCTGCGGGCTTTGTGTCTGTTTTATGCGGTACAGCAGTGGGGCGATATTCCGATGCCTTTGCAGGAGGTAACCACCCCAAGCAAAGACTTTCCGAGAGTTTCTTCGGCAGAGGTCTATAAACAGATTATCGCTGATTTGCTGGATTGTGAAGCAAAATTGCCCGTGACAGCTTCCAATTACGGACGTATTACCAAAGGCACGGCTCAGTTTTTATTGTCAAGAGTATATTTGACCAGAGGTTGGAACTTCAACAATGCCTTGGGCGGTACGGCTGCTGATTTTGATTTGGCCCTTCAATACGCCGATAAAATCATTGATGCGTATCCGTTGGCCACCAATTACAGCGATCTGTTCCCCAAACGTTCCAACAATCCGTTGACCCAATATACCGGCGCCCAAAATGACAAAAATGCGGAAATCGTATTTTCGGTTCAGTACAATACCGATGTGTTGACCAACAAGACCGATGCGGCTTTCACTCAGGATGCAGCCGGCGGAAATGACCTCCACTCGAAATTCGGCCCAAGCGGGGAAGGCTTCATCGGAAGTAAAGGCAGAACCACTGATTATAACCGTTGTTTGGGGATCCATCAGGTCACACCGGCCGGCTATCGCTTCTTTGATCCGGACAATGATACCCGTTATGCCCACAATTTTGTGAGCGTTGGGTACGCGTTAGCCGCGGTCAAAGACTACAAACCTCTACCGTTAACCAATGCCAATCTGAAAATTAACTTTGCGGTGGGTGATACCGTGCTGCTTTGCCGTCCTTGGAATAAACCCGTAACCACCCTTGCAGAAAGAGGCATTGATTTAGGAGGTAAGAAAAACTACGCCGTGGTCAATACCGACGAATACGGAGGCGGTTATCCCATTGACAACTCGGGCCTGAACATTCAGGCACCCTTGATGTGGAAATTCTGGCAGCCCGGTATTCCTTACGGTGACGCTTACGGAACGTTTAACGAATGTATTTTCAGAGCGGCAGAAGCCTATCTGATTGCCGCCGAGGCGATTGTGAAAGGAGCGAAAAACGGCAAATTGGGCGGTGCAGAGGTTTATTACAACAAGGTATTGGATCGTGCTTTGGGTGCCAAAAAAGGCATTGACCCTAAATGCGCCGCTGCTCCGGAAGACCAAAAATCATTGGCAACGGCTTCGTACAGAGCCACCACTGCCAATATCACGGTTGATTTGATTTTGGACGAAAGAGCCAGAGAATTGATGGGGGAATACAATCGTTGGTTTGATTTGAAACGTACCGGCAAATTGGTGGAACGCGTCAAAAAATACAATCCTTGGGTGAAAGGGCAATCAATTTCGGCGATTCATAATTTAAGACCGATTCCTCAGTCTGAGTTGGATTTGTCATTCCCCAAAATGACCCAGAATTCGGGGTATTGATCCGTAAGTCATCATCAAAAAAAGAGAAGAAGAAGCCATTTTTCTTCTCTTTTTTTTAAGTCTTTTACACTGTACCACCTACTTTATTTTTAGAAACACCAATGAAATTCTTTTTATCAATTTGTGCCGTTACCTTGCTTTCCTTTCACTCCTTTGCCCAATGGAAAGACCTTTTCAACGGAAAAGACCTGAAAGGTTGGGTAAAGAAAAACGGTAATGCCGAATATAAGATCGTGAACAACACCATTGTCGGTGTCTCTCAACTCAATACTCCCAATTCGTTTCTGTGTACCGAAGAAACCTACGGCGATTTTGTACTGGAAATGGACGTAAAAGTAGAACCGGGACTCAATTCCGGCATTCAGATCCGAAGTATCAGTGACCCCGCAGTGATGAACGGCAAAGTTCACGGTTACCAAATAGAAATCGACCCGGGAGGACGGGCGTGGTCGGGAGGTATTTTTGACGAAGGACGCAACGGTTGGCTGTATCCGTTGTCGGTAAATCCGAAAGGCCAAAAGGCGTTTAAGCTGGGGCAATGGAACCGATACCACATCGAAGCTATCGGTAATAGCCTTAAAACGTGGATAAACGGTATTCCGTGTGCCAATCTGCTGGACCCCCAAACCGCCCGCGGATTTATTGCGTTGCAGGTGCATCAAATCAAACGCGAAGAGCAGGTAGGGCTGACCGTACAGTGGAAAAATATCCGAATTGCAACCGATCACCTGAAAGAGGTTTCATTTAAGGGGGAAGATGCACCGGAAGTGAGTTATTTAATTAACCAACTGTCTGAAAATGAGCAACGAAAAGGTTGGCGTTTGCTTTGGGACGGTAAAACCACGACCGGTTGGCGCTTGGCCAATGATGATCAGTTTCCGAAAGTAGGTTGGGCCATTCAGGACGGGGTATTAAAAGTGTTGGGGACGAAAAAAGACACCTTGGTTAAAAGCGGAGATATTGTGACCGACAAAGAGTTTTCCAATTTTGAACTTGAAATGGATTTCAAACTTACGACGGGTGCCAACAGCGGTTTGAAATATTTGGTAGTGGAAGATCGCAAGAAAAGAGCAGGAACGGGACTCGGGCCGGAGTTTCAACTGCTGGACGATAAGGTACATCCCGATGCCAAAGAAGGAGTGGGCGGCAACCGCACGATTGCTTCCCTGTATGACCTCATTACCGCCGAAAACTTATCGGAGGGCAGTACGGAAAAACGGCTCAATCAACCGGGTAAATGGAATAAACTGCGGTTGGTCGTCAAAGACGGACACGTAGAACATTGGCTCAATAACCTCAAAATGGTGGAATACGACCGTTATTCACAGATATTCCGTAATCTCATAGCAAAGAGCAAATACAATACGTACCCGAATTTTGCCCGGGTTCCGTCCGGGCATATCCTATTGCAGGATCACGGCGATGAAGTGCATTTCCGAAGTATCAAGATCAGGGAGTTTTAAAGTCCATTGCTTTGCTGACACAGCAACGGAGAGGGTCTGACGGAACGTCTGACCTGAAATGGGAATAAAAGACAAAAATCCCCCGGGAAAAGGCAGGAGCAGGGAGTAGAACGCTTTATTTTTTCCTCTTTTCTTTCCGTTGATACGTTAAACTAAGCCCGTAAACCACTCATTTCCCATGAACCGAAGAAATTTTGTACAGGCAGGAATCACCGGCCTTTGTGTCGTTCCTTCCTTGAGTTTCAGCATGTTTACCCAATACAACGCCACTAAACCCGCTTGGCTGTTGGATTGGATCAAGGTCTATGACCAAAATTTGCCGAACTATAAACCGCTGAAAGTAACGGAGGTTAATCACCGGTATTTCGGAGGCTATAGGAATGATGTGGAGATACCCAATCCGCACTCAACGGCCGGGTTTATCATGGTGTCTTGTATGTTGATGTCCTGCCCCGAATCCGTGTATTATCAGTCAAAAGAACAGTTAAAGGAAGTGGAAGAGGCTATCAGGTGCTTGCTTAAAATGCAGCATCCGGATGGTACCATTGATTTGTTGGAAACCAATTTTCATTCGACCCCTGATACGGGATTTATTTTGGAGAACATTGTTCCGGCCTATAAATTCTTAAAATCGGCCAAGGTCAAAGGCTCGGAAACGACCCTTGACCTGTTAAAAACGTTTCTGACAAAGGCGGGTGAAGCCCTTACCGTGGGAGGAATTCATACGCCTAATCACCGTTGGGTAGTATCGGCAGCGTTGACCAAATTAAATGAATTATTTCCCGACCCGCGTTACATCAACCGAATAGAGCAGTGGTTGGCCGAACACATTGATATTGATGCCGACGGGCAGTATAACGAGAAAAGCACCAACAGCTATTCGCCCATTGTAAACCGCTCGCTTATTATTATGGCCAAAGGCCTCAACAAGCCCGAATTGTTGGAACCGGTTCGCAAAAACCTGATGATGACGCTTTACTACGTTCATCCCAACGGCGAGGTCGTAACCGAAGCGTCCAATCGGCAGGACAAAGGCACCATCGGTAACATGGCCAAGTATTACTACTGCTATCGCTACATGGCGTTGCTGGACAACAATGGCGAAATGGCGGCCATGTGCCGCCTGATTGAGAATACCGCTGCCAAGAATCAACTGGCCGGGTACCTGGATTATTTTCTGGAAGACCCTAACCTGTGGAAAGAATTGCCGTCGAGCAAAGCCTTGCCGACCAACTACGCCAAAGCGTTTCCCTTTTCGGGAGTTGTGCGGATTAGACGGGAAAATTGGGATACCACGATTTTGTCCAATAATGCAAGTTGGCTTACCTTTCACAAAGGCAATGCTGTGTTGCAGGCCATGCGTGTAGCGGCTTCTTTTTTCGGAAAGGGACAGTTTGATTCTGTGAAGATCGAACAGGAGGGAAATACGTGGGTATTAAGAAAATCGCTGGAAGGGCCTTATTACCAGCCGATTGCCAAAGAGCAGATTGTAGCTGACGGGGATTGGGACAAAATGCCGAGGGCCAACCGTCCGCAGAGTGAGATCCAAAAACTGGAAACCATCGTAAAAGTCAGCGAAGCCAATAACGGGTTGCAAATAGACATTGACATGAGTGGAACGGAGGGTGTGCCGGTGTCGTTGGAATTAATATTTCGGGCAGGGGGCCTGTTCTCGGGCGTAACCAAACATCCCAAAAAAGACAACGCGTATCTATTGGCAAGCGATTCAGGTTCGTACACGGTCAATAACGACACTATTCAATTTGGTCCCGGCAAAGCCGAGCATAAAGGAATCCAATTGAGAGGAGCATTGCCGGCAATGGAGGCCCCAACGGTATATCTGACGGGCTTTACTCCGTTTAAACATACGATTACGTTAAGCTGACGCAGTCGCTCGCGGGACGCGAGCGACTGCGATTACAACCGATCATTTTGAAAAAGAAAGTAATGAAAAGGACCAAACTGAACTTCGCCCTGTTGGCGCTGACTGTTTTGATTTATGCCTGCTCCGTGCGAGTTGCCAACAAATTTGCAGCATCGGACGATTATTCTCAAACGCAGAATAATCAAGTTGGTGCAATGATGGCAAAGGATACGCTGCGGGAAGTTTTGCCTTTCGATTTGACTCCGCTTACGCCCGAGCAAAGTCTGAAAAAATTTATCTTACCCGACGGTTACCACATGGAGTTAGTGGCGAGTGAGCCCATGATTACCGAACCCGTCGCCATTACCTGGGACGGAAACGGGAAAATGTACGTGGCTCAAATGGAAACCTATACGCAGGACGCCGACGGTACGGGTACAAAAGACCCCAAAAGCCGGGTGATGCTGTTGGAAGATACCGACAATGACGGAAAAATGGACAAAAGTTCGGTGTTTATCAAAGACTTGATATTGCCCCGAATGATCCTGTGCGTCAATCATGAGTTGTTGGTTAATGAAACGGACACCTATGATATTTTCAGTTACAAAGACACCAACGGCGATGGTGTTGCCGATGTAAAAAAGCCCGTGTACACCGTAGGGAAAGTAGCGCCCGGCAACTTAGAGCATCAGCGGAGCGGATTGATCTGGAACATGGATAATTACATTTACCAAACCGTTGATCCCATTCGTTTTCGGTACGTGAACGGTATGCTTCAGCCCGACTCGCTGCACAGCGGTTCCAATGGACAGTGGGGACTGACATCAGATAACTACGGTCGGCTGTTTTTCAGTCGCGGCGGAGGGGAAAATGCCGGTTCCGGTTTTCAAATCAATCCAAAATACGGCCAACTGGAGTTTGCCGATGCGTACAGCGAGGAGACATTCAGCCCGGTTTGGTCAAAAATCCAAAATCCTGACGTGCAGGGCGGATTGCCGAGAGTACGTCCCGACAGTACCCTAAACCATTTTACTTCGGCCAATGGTCAATCCATCTTTCGAGGCGACCGCCTTCCGGCCGATTTGGTCGGTGATTACATCATCAACGAACCGGTGGCGCGAATTATTCGGCGGGCTAAAGTCATTAACCGCGAAGGCAAAACGTATCTTGAAAATGCCTACGATCATAAGGAATTTATTGCCGCTACGGATACCTATTTTCGACCTGTCAATACCTATACCGGCCCGGATGGCTTTTTATACATCGTTGACATGAGTCGGGGAATCATTCAGGAATCCAACTGGACTCAAAAAGGCAGCTATCTGCGCGGGAAGATTGATTATTACGGATTGGCAAGAGTAAACCAACGCGGACGAATTTGGCGGTTGGTACACGATGGCTATAAAGCCGGCCCCCAACCGAAAATGCTGGATGTACCCGCGAGCAGTCTCGTGAAGTTTTTGGACCATCCCAATGGCTGGTGGCGCGACAATGCCCAAAAACAGATCATCCTTTTAGGTGATAAATCGGTGGTGGCAGAACTGAAATCCATGGCAACCGGACACAAAGGCACCTCGGCCTTAGGGCGATTACACGCGCTGTGGACCTTGGAAGGTTTGAATGAAATCAACAAAGACCTTTTGCTGTCAGTATTAAAAGATACCGACCCGCAAATCAGACGGGCGGCTGTTTGGATGAGCGAGCCGTATATTAAAAAGAATGATAATCAGTGGATTGCGCAGCTCAGTAAATTAATGACGGACGAGAGTTTTGACGTAAAAACGCAACTGCTTTTGTCTTTTGGAGCAAGTAAAAACGAATTGGCCAAGAAGATCGTACAGGATATTCTCATCCAAAATCCGAATAATCAAATGCTGGCCAGTGTGAAAAAAAGCACGGACAGAAACGAAGACGCCAAAATTTACGGTGCCAAATTGGCGGGTTTCACGCCGCCGGAAAGAAAGCTTATTCTGGGCGGCGGCGAAATATACAAAGGGATGTGTGCTCCCTGCCACGGTGGCGACGGCAAAGGACTCCCTACCAATGCCGCTCCGGCTCTGAGAGGTGCCAGACACGTCAATGCGGATAAAGAGATAGCTATCCGGATTTTGTTGCACGGATTGAAAGGACCCATCGAAGGAAAAACCTATCCGAGCGAAATGGCTTCCATGAAAGACAATTCTGATGAGTGGATTGCCTCGGTATTGAGCTATGTGCGCTATGAATTTGTGGGAACCTCGGTACGTGCCGCCAAAGGCCGCCAATCGGCAGTCGTGCTGCCTGCCGACGTGAAAGCATTGCGTGATAAATATGCAAACGTAAACACGGCCTGGACAATGGATGTCTTTGATGACCTGTTTGCTCCGGTCAACAGAAATTAAACTCGGTTTCTACTAAAAATGAACAAACCCTTCCTTTTCTTTTGCTGCCTTTTCAGTGGTTATTTGGTCGAGAAAAAGGCCGTTTTTGCCCAAAAAACGCAGAAACAACCCGTTGATTTGGTCAATCCTTTGGTGGATGCGGCCAATTCGCGCTGGTTCTTTTTTAACTCGGCAAGCCGCCCGTTCGGTATGGTCAACTTAAGTCCCGACAACGCCGTTAACGCCGATTGGGGCGCAGGCTACCGGTACCATCTCGACAGCATTAAGTGCTTCAGTCATATCCACGGTTGGCAATTGTCGGGCGTTCCGGTTTTGCCGATTACGGGCGAATTTAAAGGGCATTTGGGCGCGAGTCAATACGGGTCACCCTACTCGCACAGCAAAGAAGTGATAAAAGCGGGCTATCATAAAGTCGTGTTGGACAGCTATAACATTACCGCCGAGCTGACCTCCACCACGCGCGTCGGCTTTCATAAATACACCTTCCCGGCAGCGTCTCAGAGCCATATTTTATTTGATTTTGCTACCTTTTTAGGACCTTCGGATACGCAAAAGGGCTTTGTGAAAAAGGTGAGTAATCAGGAAATCGAGGGCTACGCCATCATGGCTCCCACCGTTCGTCGGCCCAAAACGCTGACGGTGTTTTTTGTGGCCGTTTTTGATAAACCCTTTGATTCCTTTAACGGTTGGCGAAATGGGAAGTTAGAGAAAATCAATGACGTAATTGAAGGCGAACGCACGGGCATTTATGTCAGTTTTAAAACCAAAGCGGGCGAAGTTAGAAATATGAAAGTCGCGATTTCGTACGTCAGTGAAGAGCAGGCGCGTATCAACCTGAAAACGGAATTACCGCATTGGGATTTTGAAAAAACGGTGCAGGACAGTCGTACCGACTGGAATAATTGGTTGAGCCGCATTGACATTGAGGGAGGCACCGACACCGAACGCAGCCGTTTTTATACGGACCTGTGGCACGCCTTGCAGGGCCGACGCATTATCTCCGACGTGAACGGAAAATACAGTGACATGACCGGCCCGGAACGACGCATCAAACAAATTCCGTTGGACGCCAACGGCCAGCCTAAGTTCAATCACCATAATTTTGACGCCATGTGGGGAGCGCAGTGGTCACTCAATACGCTTTGGCATTTGGTGTATCCCGAAGTGACAGAATCGTTTGTCAATTCGATGCTGTTGATGTACGACGACGGCGGGCTGATCCCGCGCGGGCCGGCAGGAGGCAATTACACGTTTGTCATGACCGGGGCTTCGTCAACACCCTTCATTGTAAGTGCTTATCTGAAAGGTATCAAAGGGTTTGACATCGTGAAAGCTTACGAAGGAATGCGCAAAAATCACTTCCCCGGCGGTTTGATGAGCAAAGCCGGCTATGAACACAACACCTTCAAAGGCGGCGGCATTGAGTATTATATCGAGCGCGGCTACGTACCGCACCCGTTGAGCAAAACCCGTTACGGCTTTCATCAGGATGGCTCTACACAGACGTTGGAATATGCCTATCAGGATTACACCCTGGCGCAAATGGCCCAAAAATTGGGCAAAACGGAAGATTATGGCCTCTTCATGAAAAGGGCTGAAAACTATAAACATATTTGGAACTCCGAATTGGGTTGGATGTGGAACCGCACGCTGGATGGCAAATGGGGCGAACCGATGGATATTCTGCGTTATGACAACGGCTGGGAAGAAGGCAATGCCGCTCAATATACGTGGTTCGTTCCGCACGACGTGCAGGGGCTGATCAACCTGATGGGCGGCCGGGAGCCTTTTACGGCGAAGCTGAATTCTTCGTTTGAAAAAGCGCAAAAACATGATTTTGTTTCCGGTAAATCGCACGATAAAGAAACGTTGGAAGAACTGCGCCGGGTGTATATCAACTACGGAAACCAGCCCTGTATGCAAACCGCCTGGCTCTTTAATTTCGCGGGTTCGCCGTGGCTGACGCAATACTGGACGCGGCAAGTGGTTGAAAAAGTGTACAGCGGTATTTCGCCCGATTTCGGTTACAGCGGCGATGAAGATCAGGGGTTGATGGGCAGTTTGTCAGTATTACTGAAAACAGGCTTGTTCTCTACCAATGGCGGTACGTCACCCGAGCCGTTTTACGAAATCAGCAGTCCGATTTTTAACAAAATTACCATCAAGCTGAATCCCAAATTTTATTCGGGAAAAACCTTTATGATTGAAGCCAAAAACAATAGCTCAAAAAACGTTTATATCCAATCGGCCAATCTCAACGGCAAGCCCTTAGACCGCCCTTGGCTATTGCATGATACCTTAGTAAAGGGTGGAAAACTGACCCTAAACATGGGCGCAACCCCCAACAAAGCATGGGGCAGTAAACCCGAGCAAGCTCCGCCTTCTATGAAAATGAATTGATTAAATCTTATTCTGAAGCACAATCATGATGTATCTGAAAAACTTTCGATTTGTTCTCCTCATTATGCTTGTTTGCTTTTCAATAAACTCTTTTTCGCAAGAGAACCACACTATTATTGACTTGAAATACAAGCAGATAGATACGGTTCAGTTGGGCCTCAAAATCTACTATCCTGCCCTGTTCCAAAAAGACCACACGTATCCAACCATTGTGTTTTTTTTCGGCGGTGGCTGGAATGGAGGTACTGCCAAACAATTTGAGCCTCATGCGTTACACTATGCGAAAAAAAACTTCATAACGGTTTTGGTAGATTATAGGGTCAAAACAAGACATAACACTACTCCTTTTGAAAGCTTGAAAGATGCCAAATCGGCGATTCGTTATTTACGAAAAAATGCCCGAAAACTGGGAATTGATGCCAATCGAATTGTCGGGTCCGGCGGTTCGGCGGGGGGGCATTTGGCGGCTGCTTGTTTTACCAACGAATCTATCAATGAGCCAACCGACGATTTAGCAATAAGTGCAAAACCCAATGCCTTGGTCTTGTTCAATCCCGTCATTGATAATAGCAAGGAGGGGTACGGCTTTGAACGAATTGGAGAAAGGTATGTGGAGTTTTCGCCTATGCACAACATCCAAAAAGGCTTTCCCCCAACTATTTTCTTTTTGGGTACAAAAGACAACTTGATTCCCGTAGAAACCGCGCAAAAATTCAAGCAAAAGATAGAAGAGGCAGGGAGTCGTTGCGACCTTTTTTTGTTTGAGAATCAAGCGCATGGTTTTTTCAATAAAGAGCCCTTTTTGACCGAGACAATTCAAAAAGCTGACGCTTTCCTTCAATCTATCGCTTATATCAAGCCCTGAACATGAAAAGATTCATCCTCATTCTTTCTTTTTGTGCGACTTATACCTTTGCTCAAAAAACTTCAAAACCTAACATCGTCTATATTCTTGCCGATGATTTGGGCATTGGAGATGTATCTTGTTATAATTCAAATAGCAAAATACAAACAACCAACATTGATAAATTGGCAAACAAAGGAATGCTTTTTACCGATGCCCATAGCAGTTCTTCGGTATGTACGCCTACCCGTTATGGGATTCTGACGGGGCGTTACAATTGGCGCTCAACGCTAAAAAGTGGGGTGTTATTTGGTTATGATAAAGGACTTTTAGACCCCAAACGAGAAACCGTTGCTACTTTTCTTAAAACCCAAGGTTACCGGACCGGCGTTGTAGGCAAATGGCATTTGGGGTGGGACTGGGCCAATATTGATGCCGGGCCTACAAAGGTTGATTTCTCGAAACCAATTCAAAACGGTCCCAATAGTCATGGCTTCGATTATTCCTACTGTATCATTGGGTCTTTGGACATGAACCCTTATGCCTATGTTGAAAACGGGCGTTGTACCGCCGTTCCGGTAGATACCTGCCCCGCCGAAAAAGGGGTTCGATTTTATCGAGCAGGTATGGTAGCCCCTGATTTTAAGCATGAAGAAGTTTTACCGAAATTTACCGAAAAAGCCATTGGTTTTATCAACCGACACGCCAACAAAGACAAGCCTTTTTTCTTGTACTTTCCGCTTCCGGCACCGCATACGCCTGTTTTACCGACGGGAGACTTTATCGGGAAAAGTAAGGTTTCGCCTTATGGAGATTTTGTTTTAATGGTAGATGATGTTGTAAAACAAGTCGTTGAAGCACTCAAAGCACAGGGTGTTTATGAAAATACTCTTATCATTTTTACTTCTGACAATGGCTTCTCTCCCGCAGGAGATTTGCAGGCCCAACTCAACAAAGGACATAATCCATTTATGCAGTTTAGAGGAACTAAAGCCGATATTTTTGAAGGAGGGCACCGAGTTCCGTTCATCGTAGCTTGGGACAAAAAAATAAAGAAACCCCAAGTCAGCAAGCAATTGGTTTGTACGACAGACTTTTTTGCAACGATAGCTGCCCTTTTCAATCAACAATTGGCAGATAATACGGCCGAAGATAGTTTTAGTTTTTTGAGCGAAATACTCCCCCCGACGTCAAAAATACCGAAGCGTGAAGCGATTGTCCATCATTCCATCAATGGCAATTTTGCCATCAGAAAAGGCGATTGGAAGCTGATTATGTGTTCACATTCAGGAGGATGGAGTAATCCAAAACCGGATAGCGAAGAAGCAAAAAAGTTGCCTCCTGTTCAACTGTATAACCTTACAACAGACATTGGCGAAACGCAAAATGTGTACGATAAACACCCCGGACCGGTCAAAGAACTTACCGACTTATTGACGCAATACGTTAAAAACGGACGAAGTACTCTTGGGAAACCCCAACCTAATGACGGTAACCCTTTCTGGAAACAATTGACATGGATGCCCTAAAACTTTCAACTCTACTTTTTACTGATGATAAAAAAGAGCCATTCCTACCTTTTGTTCGCACTCCTATTGATCCTTATCAATTGTAAAACGAGCCGTAATATCGTTTATAATCTCTCGTTAAAAGACCTTCCTGCGACCGAGAAAGGCTTAGACCATGCGGGGTTTATTCGCGATTTTGACAATAAAGCACTGGTGCGGGGCGAAAGAATCTATAATGCCACTTGTATCAATTGTCATGGAAATGAAGAAAATGAAGGCTCTATTCCGATGTCCTTAAAGTTTTGGTCTGAGCCTTTCAAAGCGGGCGGAGATGCCTATTCCATGTATCAAACCGTTAGCAGAGGATTTGGCTCCATGCCACCGCAAATGGCGCTGAGCCCACAGGAGAAATATGACGTCATTCACTACATTCAAAAAGAATTTGTTTCAAAAAACAAAACCGTAACGCTTCCAAATGTAACCCCCGAATATCTTTCTTCTCTTCCGAAAGGAAAATCCAGAGGCCCGGCGTCAAAGCCTTATCAACCTTGGGCTGACATGGATTACGGTAATTTTTTCATAAATACCTATGAATTAGCAGATGAAAAAACGGGTATTCCACGCTATCATTCCCCGGGCCCATCGCCTTTCCGAGACGAAGATTATTCAAAAAACAATTTTGCCTACAAAGGCATTGCCGTGCGTTTGGACAAAGGCACCGGCGGGGTTTCCAAAGGAAAAGCCTGGATGATTTTTGACCACGACCTCATGCGAGTAGCGGGCGCCTATACGGGCGAAGGATTTATAGATTGGAACGCTATCTTATTGAACGACAAGCACGAAACCTACCCCCGAACCATCGGCAAACTACATTTTGAAACCCCCGTCAGCCCGGGTTGGGCCAATCCTACCACTGGAAAATTTGATGACCCTCGCTTTGTAGCGCGTGATGGACGGGCTTTTGGGCCATTGCCCAAATCTTGGGCAAACTATAAAGGACTTTATCATTTTGAAGACCAAATTATCATTTCATATACCGTTGGCGAATCCGCTGTTTTAGAAAAATTCGGGTTTATAGATCCATCCGTTTTTACCCGAACGCTGAATATATCGCCCTCTTCTTCTATATTGAAAATGCGGGTGGCCAATGCCCCGGCCAAAGTGAGTGTAGTGGGCAAAGGAGCTGCTTTAATAGAAGAAAATGGGCAGATTTTTATGAATATCGACGCCAAAGAGGAGGTAAAAATTACTGTGGTGATTAGTGAAAAAGGCACTGATTTTTCGGAGAAAGATTTGCCCGAACCCGAATCATTAAAAAAATACACCTTAGGCACCGGCCGTGCGCATTATCCCGAAATAGTAAAAACATTGGTGACAACCGGAAAAGACGATGGCCCCTTTGCCATCGATCAACTGACCCCGCCTTTCGAAAATCCGTGGGCTTGTCGAATGAAATTGAGTGGCATTGATTTTTTTAAAGATGCCGATCAAGCCGCGGTCTGTGCCACCGACGGTGATGTTTGGTTGATAAAAGGGCTTTTGAACCCCGATGGGCAATTGAGCTGGCAAAGAATTGCGTCGGGCCTTTTTCAGCCTTTGGGAATAAAAGTGTTAAACGAAAAAATATACGTTACCTGTCGCGATCAGTTGGTATTGCTCCGCGATCTGAACGGTGATGGTGAAACAGATTTTTACGAAAGCTTCAACCACGATCATCAGGTAACGGATCATTTTCACGAATTCGCGATGGGGTTACAGGCGGATAAGGAAGGCAATTTATACTATGCCAAAAGTGGCCGCCACGCCCGCGAAGCCCTGATACCTCAACACGGAACGTTATTGAAAGTCAGTAAAGACGGTGCGACGACGGAGATTCTGGCCACCGGATTCAGAGCGGCTAACGGTGTGTGTATCAACCCCGACGGAAGTTTTATCGTGACCGACCAACAAGGCTACTGGAATCCCATGAACCGTGTTAACTGGGTGGATGGCAAAGGGAAATTCTATGGCAATATGTGGGGATATAACCCGCCTAAAGACTCAACCAAAGCGGCCATGGAGCAGCCCCTTGTTTGGATTGATATGGAATTTGACCGGTCGCCGTCGGAACTTTTGTGGGTGGACAGTAAAAAATGGGGTCCTTTGAATGGCGCACTGCTCAGCTTTTCGTACGGCTACGGTAAAATTCAACTGGTGTTGCCCGAAGAGGTCAATGGGCAGAAGCAGGGGGGAGTGATTGATTTGCCGGGCGTTAAATTTCGTACGGGCGTCATGCGCGGACGGTTCAATCCCGCCGATGGTCAGTTGTATGCCTGCGGAATGTCGGCTTGGGGCACCTCACAAACGATCAAAGGAGGGGATTTCTACCGACTTCGTTATACCGGAAAGTCTGTCTCTTTGCCCGTTCGACTGAGTGCCGAAGAAGATGGGGTTAGGTTGACCTTTGCCAATGAGTTGGAAGAAAAAAACACCGGTACCATTTCCAATTTTACGGTACAAAGCTGGGAGTTGAAGCGAAGCCGAAAATATGGTTCCGATCGGTACAATACGCAGACACTGACCATTACCGGTGTAAAACTTAGTCGGGATAAAAAGACCGTGAAGCTTATGATGCCCGGTATAAAACCCGTTGATGTCATGACAATTGCCTATTCGGTAACCGATTCTAAAGGAAATACTCTTAAGGGCAAAGTGCAGAACACCATTCACGCGTTGAAAAAAACGGATAACCGGCTTTTTTAAGTTAAAAATCCTGTGAATCGGTAAAAGTGGGATTTCGATGAATCGAAAGTATAGTACTATACATAGGCATTAACATATTCAATACAATGAAAAATAAGAACAGGATACTGACCATACGGCACTTTTCGCTGTGGGTAAGCGGCACGTTGTTTTGTTTGATTTTGATGGCGGCTACCGCCGGTCAATTTACCGTAACACAGGCGGCGAAGCGCCCCAATATATTGTACATTTTGGTGGATGACATGGGTTTTTCGGACATTGGCTGCTACGGAGGCGAGGTCAATACCCCGAACATTGATCAAATGGCGGCCAATGGCATCAAATTGCGGAGTTTCTACAACAACGCTCGTTGTTGCCCCACCCGTGCTTCATTGCTCACCGGACAGTACCCGCACACCGCCGGGATGGGATTGATGGTGACCATGCCCAACGCCGCTATTCAACCCGGCAGCTATCAGGGATTTTTGGATGATCGTTACCCGACCATTGCCGAACAATTGAAAAAGACGGGTTACAGCACTTATATGCTCGGTAAGTGGCACGTAGGCGAACGCCCCCAACATTGGCCTTTGAAACGCGGTTTTGACAATTATTTTGGCTTGATTTCCGGCGCTTCAAGTTATTACGAAATCATCCCCGCCGAAAAAGGAAAACGCTTTATGGTGTTGGATGACAGTGAGTTCACACCGCCGAGTGATGGTTTTTACGTAACGGACGCCTTTACGGATTATGCCGTTCAGTATTTGAACAAACAAAAACGGGAGGCGGCCGATAAACCCTTTTTTATGTATTTGGCCTATACCGCGCCGCACTTTCCGCTGCACGCCTACGAATCTGACATTGCCAAATACGAAAAACTGTATGCGCAGGGTTGGGATGTGACACGGGCTAAACGTTATCAAAAAATGCAGCAATTGGGGTTTATTGACAAACGCTACCCCCTCACGCCGCGGCCCAAAGACATTCCTGACTGGGAATCGGCAACTGACAAAGCACAGTGGATTCGAAAAATGGCCGTCTATGCTGCCATGATTGACCGCATGGATCAAAACATCGGGCGGCTCATTCAGACACTGAAGGCCAATGGGCAGTACGAGAATACCCTCATTGTGTTTATGTCAGACAACGGGAGTTCAAACGAGAACGTGGAGAGTCGTAAATTGAATGACCCTGCTAAAAAAATCGGTGAAAAAGGCTCTTATGTCACTTACGATACGCCTTGGGCCAATGTCTCGAACACGCCGTTCCGAAAATACAAGCGGTTTTTGCACGAAGGAGGGATGATCACGCCCTGTATCATGCAATGGCCGCGCACGATTCGCCCCAAAGCGGGATTTGTGGAAGGAGTGGGGCACGTGATGGACTTGGTACCGACCGGGTTGGAATTGGCCGGAGTGGCGACCGCAGATTTGCCGGGAAAAAGCCTGTCCTACTTATGGAACGGAAAAAAGGCTGAACCGCGGACCTACTGCTGGGAACACGAAGGCAACAAAGCCATCCGTAAAGCCGATTGGAAGTTGGAAAAAGACACGGAAGATGCCGATTGGGAGCTTTACAATATCAAAACGGACCCTTGCGAAATGAACAATTTGGCGCAGAAAAAACCACAACTCGTTGCCGAATTGCGGGCTGAGTACGACGCATGGGCGCACAAAGTGGGTGTTCGTGAGAGAGTTGCGGGTAAAACTGAGTAATTCGTTGTAACAATGAAACCTAAACCTATTTCCTTCAAAAGCCGTCGTTCGTTTGTTAAAAACACGGCAACGATTGCCTTAAGTACTGCTTCGGTACCTCATTGGTTGTTAGAGCACCAATCAGCTGAAAAACACCCGGTCTTTCAGGCTATGGGAACGCGCGTAGGGGAAGTGACGGAGTCTTCGGCCATCGTTTGGACGCGGCTGACAGCCAATGCAAAAAGAAATAACGAGGGAATCGTGATTCCGGGACGCGCCCAAAACTACAAAGCCAATGAGTTACCCGAAGTCAAGGTACCCGTTGAGCAGTTGGAAGGAGCCTGTCCGGGAACATCGGGTTTTGTTCGACTTCAATATAGTATGGATAAATCTCTGAAGAATGCGAAGACAACGCCTTGGATTCCGGTTACCGAAACAGCCGATTTTATTCATCAGTTTAGTTTGACTGACTTGCGGCCGGCGTCGGTTTATTATTACGAAAGTGAGGCTTCCTTCGGAAAAGGAACAGCTCCGATAAATGTATTTAAAGGAAAGTTTCAAACCGCGCCCACTGCGCAATCGGCTGAAAATCTTCGTTTTTGCCTGATGACCTGTCAGGGGTATCCCGACCGCGGACATCCCGACGGACACGATATTTATCCCGCCATGCAGGCCCTCAATCCTCATTTTGCCTGCCTCACGGGTGATTTGGTGTATTACGACAACGATATGCCGCGAGCGTATACCAAACGCTTGGCGCGTTATCATTGGGAGCGTATGTTCAGTTTGCCGCGTTTGATTGAATTTAACCGAAATGTGAATACCTATTGGCTGAAAGATGACCACGATACCCTCGACAATGACTCAAGTCCGGGCGGCAATATGGGGGAGTTTACTTTTGCCGAAGGACAACAGCTGTTTCATCAGCAGGCACCAATGCCGTCGACGGGGCCGAGTTACCGCACTTTCCGTTGGGGAAAAGACCTTCAGATATGGCTGACCGACGGTCGCGATTTCCGTTCGGACAATGATGCCCCCGACGGCCCGGACAAAACTATTTGGGGAAAAGAACAAAAAGCATGGTTTCAGAAAACAGTCAAAGAAAGTACGGCAACTTGGAAAGTCCTGATAAGCCCCACTCCGTTGGTCGGTCCCGACCGTGGCAAAAAGAATGACAACCATGCCAATGCCGGTTTTAAGCACGAGGGCGATGAAATTCGCAACTGGCTCAAAGCCAACGTGCCGGATAGTTTTTTTGTGATTTGCGGAGACCGTCATTGGCAATACCATTCCGTCCACCCGCAAACGGGCCTGCACGAATTCAGCATCGGTCCGGCCAGCGACGAACATGCAAGCGGCTCCCCGGGCGAAGACAAAACCTATCATCGCTTTCACCTCGTCAAAGGGGGATTTCTGTCGGTGGATATTCAACGGGAAGCCGGCATCAGCAGCGTCATTTTTCGGCATCGTGATGTTTATGGTAAAGTGGTTTATGAATACAAACAAGAGCGAAGCGTATAAATATGAAATATAATTGTCTGATTGTATTGTTGTTAATAGGCTGCGCTGTCAACACGTTTGGCCAAACAAAAGAGTATGTCATCACGGCTTACGGAGCCGTAGCCGACGGTGAAACCAACAACGCGGTGGTGATTCAAAAACTGATTGATAAAGTCTCTGCCCAAGGAGGTGGCCGGGTGACAGTCCCTGCCGGCAATTTTATGACGGGTACGCTTTTTCTTAAATCCAACGTGGATCTGCATTTGGTCGTGGGTGCTCGTCTGCTGGGCTCCCCCAACCGAAACGATTACAAATCGGTGGAGGCTGTACAAAATTCGGCCCGCCCCGGCGAATACAATGATTATTCGAACGGTCGGGTAGCGGTGATTTCCGCCCACCGACAAACCAATGTATCGATCAGCGGCCAAGGCGTGATTGATGGGCAGGGGCAGGAACTGATGCTCGACATTTTCAAAAAGCTCCGCAGCGGAGAGATCACACAAGATACCATCTGGAAAGTAAAGCGCCCCAACGGTCGGGCGTTGATTCTTGAATTTAACGCTTGCCGTCAGGTAAGTATTACGGGGATTTCACTCAAAAACTCCTCGGAATGGGTGCAGGATTATCGGGAGTGTGACGGGGTCACTATTGACGGTATCAAAGTACAAAGTACAACTTACTGGAATAACGACGGACTGGATATTACCGATTCCAAAAACGTGCGTATTACGAATTGTTTCATCAATTCCGCCGATGACGGCATTTGTCTGAAATCCGATAATCCCAAGGCGGCCTGTGAGAATGTTACTATTGAGAATTGTACCGTTCGCTCAAGTGCAAACGGCCTGAAGTTCGGGACTACCTCCGCAGGCGGTTTTAAAAATGTCAAAGTCCGTAACCTGACCGTTTTTGATACCTATCGCTCAGCTATTGCCTTAGAGTTGGTGGATGGCGGTGCGATGGAAGCCATTGATATTCGGGATGTCGTGGGCCAAAATACGGGCAACGCCCTTTTTGTCCGTCGGGGTCACCGCAACAAAACGGGCCGAGTGGGCACGCTCAAAGGAGTCTATATTGCCAACGTAAAAGTGGAGGTGCCGCTGCTGAAACCCGATCAGGGCTACCCTATGGAAGGGCCGCCCGACCACCTGCGCCCGGGTGAGGACAAGATGCCGAAACGCCCGTCGAGCTTTCACATTTACGGACATCCCTACCTGCCTTACAATCTGGTGCCGGCCTCGATTACGGGCGTGCCGGGCTATCCCGTTCAGGACGTTACCCTGGAAAATATTGAAATCAGCTACGGCGGCCGGGCCGACAAAACTATTGCCTATATTCCGCTGAACGCCATTGCCTCCGTTCCCGAAAACGAAGCGGGCTATCCCGAATTTTCAATGTTTGGCGAGCTGCCGGCTTGGGGCTTTTACGTGCGCCATGCCGATGGGATACGCTTCAAAAATGTGAAGTTGCGCTACGTAGCCGAGGATTTTCGCCCCGCGCTGGTTTTTGATGATGCCAAAGCCATCGAATTGTCAGACGTATCGATTCTTACCGCAAAAGAAATGCCCGTTATTCTGCTCAACAACACAACCGAAGTAAAAACAAAAAACCTGCAACTGCCCGTAGAGGAGAGCAAAGGGATCGTAAAGACCTACTATAAATGATGAATATTCTATTAATGCGTAAATTCATACTCTTTGTATGGCTTTGCCTCCTGACTGCAGCCAATGGGGCATTAGCCCAATCGCCGGTTGCATGGACGGTAAAGGTAAATATTGCCCCCGAAGTGAGAGCCTCATTTCTGAAAGGTGGTCGATTGCTGCTGCACGTTACGAAACAAAAGGAGCGCGAGCCCCGAAACCGTTCGGAAATTACCTTGGGTATTACCCCGGCAAATTGGGACGCTTCAAGCCCGTTTGTGATAGACACCAAAGACCCGAATCTCCTGTCGGTTGGGTTGGATAAGTTACCCGAAAATCCCTCAGAAAAGTATTATTTTCAGGTCGTTTACAAACAAAACCCCGATGACGGACAGGAAAATGTGCCGGGCAATTTATACAGCGCGATAGATTCCGTGCCTTTTTCAAAAAAACTGAATCTCAACCTCACTCTTAACACCCTGATTAAGGCTTGGACCATTGTCAGTAACCGATTTGTCAAAACGGTCGAAATCAAAAGCCAATTGCTGTCAACGTTTTCGGGAAAGCCGCGCTATTTGAAAGCTGCTGTTTTGCTGCCCTCGGGCTATTTTGAAAATCCCGATAAAACCTATCCTGTTTGCTACCGGATTCCGGGGCTGAACGGTCGCTATACGGCCGTAAATACCGTGCTGTCCAACAAAGAATTTTCGGATTGGTGGTTTTCCAAAACGGCTCCGCAGGTCATTTACGTTTTTTTGGACTCGCAAGGGCCCTATGGCGATACCTATCAGGTAGATTCGGAGAACAACGGCCCCTGCGGCAAGGCACTGACCGAAGAATTGATTCCGGAGATTGAACGGCAGCTACGTTATCAACCCGATTCCAAAATGCGCTTTCTGACGGGCAATTCCACAGGAGGATGGGTATCGCTCGGCCTACAGATATTCTATCCTGATTTCTTTGACGGCACGTGGTCGTACAGTCCCGATCCCGTTGATTTTGAGCATTATGGCCTCATCAATATCTACGAAGACGAAACCATTTTTTACAACCGATATGGTTATTTGCAACCCGGTCGCCGAACTGTCTATGGCGAGCCGACCTTTTCGATGAAAGACTGGATTGCGGGAGAAAATGTCAACAGCCGAACCGGTAATTACCTGATTTCGGGTGGGCAGTTCGGGGCGTACAATGCCGTTTTCGGCCCCAAAGGCAAAGATGGGTTACCTTCTTTGATGTTTGACCCGTTTACGGGAAAGATAGACCGGAGCATTGCCCGGCAGTGGGAAAAATACGATTTGAAGAAAATACTGGAGAAAAATTGGGCGACGCTCGGCCCCAAACTGCAAGGCAAAATTTGGGTATGGATGGGGGATATGGATGGTCTGTATTCCAACGTAGCCACGCGGTTTTTGCAGAAGTTTTTGGACAAAACCGAAAACCCCAAGTCGGATGCCAAAATCTCGTTTACGGCCATGGCAGGCCATGGGCAGGAGTGGAGTGATAAGGCGGTGCTGACGATGATTGCCGAAAAAGTTTCAAAGCCGGAAGGAAGTAAATTGACCAAATGAATAAATTCTACACCTTAATCAGTGCCTGTTTAGCAGTAGTTTGCACAAATGTTTATGCCCAAAAAACCAATGAGATTTGGCTGGACGATTTGGCCATTAAGTCCTTTTCGGAAGGCATTCCGGCCGTCTTGCCCAAAACTACGGCGGCGGGCGATTCGATGCTCATCAGCGGGAAGTATTTCAACCGTGGGGTGGGAGTGAATGCCACGAGTATTTTGGCGTTTTATTTGGATGGGAAAGCCACCGAATTTTCGGCGTTGGTGGGTGTTGACGACAAAGGAAACAAAGACCTGCCGCATACGTTTTACGTGGTGGCTGACCGTAAAGTGCTGTTCGACAGCGGAGAAATGCGTTTGGGGGACGCTCCTAAACCTGTCCATGTGAAGTTGGATGGCGTAAAACGATTGGGGCTACTGGTCAAAGTGAACGATGAAGGACGTACCAAAGTTTATTCCAATTGGGGCAATGCACAGTTGATCATGCTGGACAATTACCTGCCCCAAAACATTCCTAATTCGGACGAAAAATACATTTTGACGCCCACTCCGGCCAAAACCCCGCGGATCAATTCGGCAGCTGTTTTCGGAGCTACGCCCGGGAATCCTTTTTTGTATACCATTGCCGCTACCGGAGACCGACCCATGACGTTTGCCGCCAAAGGGTTACCGAAAGGTCTTTCGCTGGATGAAAAAACGGGGATTATTACGGGAACGGTAGCGCAGCGAGGGACGTACTCTGTAAGTTTAAAGGCTAAGAATGCGCTTGGTGAAGCCTATAAAGTGTTGAAAGTCAAGGTTGGAGACACGATTGCCCTCACGCCGCCCATCGGTTGGAACGGTTGGAATTCGTGGGCGCGCAACATTGACCGCCAAAAAGTGATTGCTTCGGCTGAGGCCATGGTCAAAATGGGCCTGAACCAACACGGTTGGACGTACATCAACATTGACGATGCCTGGCAGGGCAAACGTGGCGGCCAATTCCACGCCATTCAACCCAACGAAAAATTCCCCCAATTCAAAGAAATGGTGGATTATATTCATGGATTGGGGCTGAAAGTAGGCGTTTACTCTACTCCCATGATTACGAGCTATGCCGGCTACATCGGCGGCTCGTCTGATGTTGAAGACGGACAATTAACCGAGCATATCATTGCCAATAAACGCTCGTTTCGCTACGTGGGCAAGTACCGATTTGAAACCAACGATGCCAAACAGATGGCCGAATGGGGCATTGATTACCTGAAATACGATTGGCGCATTGAAGTGCCGTCGGCGGAGCGAATGTCGGGGGCGTTGAAGCAATCCGGGCGCGATATTTTATACAGTATTTCCAATTCAGCTCCTTTTTCCAACGTCAAAGATTGGGCGCGCCTGACTAATTCCTACCGCACGGGGCCGGATATTCGCGACAGTTGGAACAGCCTCTTTGTGTCGGCGTTTACGTTGGATAAATGGGCAACTTTTGGCGGGCCCGGGCATTGGAATGACCCCGATATGATGATCGTAGGCAATGTCACTACAGGAACACAACTGCACCCCACCCGCCTGACGCCCGACGAGCAATACAGCCACGTGAGTTTATTCAGCTTACTGTCAGCGCCTTTGCTTATTGGGTGTCCCATCGAGCAGTTGGATGCTTTTACGCTGAATTTGTTAACTAACGATGAAGTGATTGAAATTGACCAAGACCCGTTAGGGAAATCGGCCCGATTGGTTTGGGAGAAGGAGGGCATTCAGATTTGGTTAAAGCCGCTGGAAGACGGCTCGTATGCGGTGGGATTATTCAATGTTGGTGATTTTGGAAAAACCCCCGAATCGTACTTTCGTTGGGGCGATGAAACGGCTAAGTCGTTCACTTTTGATTTTGCCAAAGTGGGCTTAAAAGGTAAATTCAAACTGCGCGATGTATGGCGCCAAAAGGATTTAGGCATTTTTACAGAGGTGTTTAAAACAAATATTCGGCATCACGGGGTTATATTACTGCGAATGTTTCCTTCAAAGAATTGATGGTTGTTTATTAGTTTACCCGAAGCCCTTTCAACCACTAAGAACACACAAAGAGCAAAAGAAAAGGTCTTCGTGCACTTTGTGCAAAACTCTTTGTGTTCATTGTGGTTTTTGTAAAAAATAGCAGACAGAGCAGAACCATTTATAATCCGTTTTTGGTGCATTTTCATGAAAAACAAAATTCGACTTATAAAAAAAACAGTACTAAACATTTTGCTTTTCCTTCTTCTTGTAATGAAGAGCGAAATGTTGTTGGCCCAAAAGCCCGAAATGTATTACGGCGATCCGGACAGCCCGACCGGACCCTATGCCAAAGACCCTTATGTAGTTTTTTTTCAGGGAAAATATTGGATGTATTATTCGGTGCCGGGCGCGCAATTTAAAGAATGGTACATCGGAATTGCGACGAGCAACGATTTGACCCATTGGGAGAAAAAAGGTAACATCAAGGGCCAACGGGGAACCGTGGAAGAAAAAGGAATCTGTGCGCCGGGAGCCTTAGTAAAAGACGGCGCTTTACACCTGTTTTATCAAACCTACGGCAACGGAAAACTGGACGCTATCTGTCATGCCTCCTCAACCAACGGTCTTGATTTTGAACGAGATGTAACCAATCCGATTTTTCGACCGAAAATCAGCGATTGGAGTTGCGGCAGGGCGATTGACGCAGAAGTCATTGCTTACAAAAACAACTATTTTCTGTATTACGCCACCCGAGACCCCGACTTTAAAATTCAGCAACAGGGCGTAGCTGTGGCACCGATGACGGCTAATTTTGACCGCAGCAGCTGGACCGAAGTACCCAATATGCCTATGCTGAAACCTGAATTGGCGTGGGAGAAAAATTGCATTGAGGCGGCATCCTGCATTCAGAAAGGCAAGTATCTGTACATGTTCTATGCGGGAGCCTACAACAACGAACCTCAGCAAATAGGCGTGGCCCGCAGCAGCGACGGCACTCATTGGAAACGCTTATCAGAGGAGCCTTTCCTGAAAAACGGTGAGGCAGGTACCTGGAATGAAAGTGAAAGCGGACACCCCAACGTTTTTAAAACGGAGGACGGACGTTATTATTTGTTTTTTCAGGGCAATAATGACAAAGGAAAAACGTGGTATTTGTCTAAAGTCGAAATCGGTTGGAATAAAAAAGGACCATATTTGAAAAAGTAAAAAACGAAGTCTATACATAATGAAAACCCACAAATTCACCATTACCAAGTTTCACTTTACGATTGTGTTTTTTTCAATCGCAGTGCTTGCCCTTTTTATGGTAAGCTTTAAGAATCTTTCTTTTGAAGAGCCTCAATTTTCCTTGGACAGTTACCAAATACAGGACGGGTTTGAGTTAAAATTGATTGCTTCCGAGTCGTTGCTGAAAGCCCCCGTCAGTATGGATTTTGACAATAAAGGCCGCATGTGGGTGGTAGAAATGATTGGTTATATGCCCAATCTCGAAGGAGTCGGCGAAGACATCCCTAATGGCCGGATTTCTATACTGGAAGACGCCGACAAAGACGGCGTGGCCGACCATTCCAAAGTATTTCTGGACAAACTCGTTTTACCGCGCGGCTTGGCTCACGTTTACGGCGGATTGCTGTACGTAGATGGCCCCAAATTGTGGTTTGTGGAAATAAAGAACGATAAGCCCGGTAAAAAAACATTGGTTGACCCGGTCTATGCCGAAGGCGGTAATGTAGAACACTCTTCTAACGGCCTGATGATGAACATTGATAACTGGATCTATAATGCCAATTATAATTTCAGGTATCAGCTCAAAAACGGAAAATGGATCAAAGAACCTACCTCTAATCGCGGGCAGTGGGGGATCACGAAAGACAACTTCGGCCGACTCTATTACAATAACAACAGCACCCAACTACAGGGAGATGTGGTATTGCCTAATAAAGTAATTCGGAATCACTACTTCCGACCGACCGCGTCCGAAAACCAGCGATTTACTACCAATCGGGTCTTTCCTATTCATCAAACCTCGGTCAATCGGGGCTATCAAAAAGGTGTTTTGGACGAAAAAGGCTATTTGAGAGATGTAACCGCGGCTTGCGGCCCGCTGGTGTACCGTGGCGGGGCTTTCCCGGAAGACTGCGATCAAAATGCCTTTGTGTGTGTGCCTGAGGCCAATTTGATCAAACGGAATATTCTAACTTTTAGCAATACCCAAACCACCGCCAAACAAGCAGTGGAAGGCAAAGAATTTATTGCTTCTACCGATGAAGGTTTCCGCCCCGTGAATTTGTTTAACGGACCCGACGGAGCTATGTATATCGTGGACATGCACCGGGGCATTATTCAGCACAAAGCCTATATTTCGCAATACCTTGCAGAGCAGTTGGCCGGTAAAAAATTGGATACGTTGCAGAATGCGGGTCGAATTTTGAAAGTAACCCACAAAGCCACAAAGCTCAATCCCGTACCTGATTTATCCAAAGCTTCCGCCGCTCAATTGGTTGCGCTGCTCAGTAGTCCAAATGGCTGGTTAAGAGATCGTTCGCAGCAGTTGTTGATTCAAAAGAAAGATGTTTCGGTCGCCAAAGAGCTGATTAATTTAGCGAAGTCCGACAATAAATTTGCAACGGGCATTCATGCGCTGTATGTATTGGAGGGTTTAAATCTTCTCTCTTTTGCCGTTCTAAAGGACATTTTAAAACAATCCCAACAACCCGAAACCATTGCCCACGCGTTAGGGCTGTCGGAGCGTTTTGCCGCGGCACTGCAAGTGGCCCAAATGAAAGAAATCAGTACGTCCTTGCTTGCTCAAAACAAAGAGACGGTTGATCTCTATTTAGCCCTATCGCTTCAACCTTGGCTCAAATTGTCGGAGGCAACTTTTTTACCTGTACTCTCGGAAATTGAAAAAAAATACGCTGAGCGGCGTGTCTTTCAGGAAGCGATTGTCAGCAGTTTGGAAGGCCGGGAAGAAAATTACCTCAATACGCTGAGTCCGAATGCCCTGCTTAAAAGCAACCTGTCCTCGGCCATCAATAACCGACAGAAAAAGGAAATGAACCCCATTTATGTGAAGGAAAAAAATGTGGTGGACAACCGGACCAAAGGCCTGCAACTGTTCCGAAGTATCTGTGCCACCTGTCACGGAGCTGATGGCAAAGGCGTTCAGGATTTAGCGCCGCCGCTCAAAGGCTCTGAATACATTGACGGTTCGATGAAGCGATTGGCGGCTATCATCCTGCACGGCGTCAGCGGGCCGATCCACGTAAACGGGAAGCTGTACACCTTGAATAACGAAATGCCGGCGCTTATCAATAACAAAGCCATCAGTGACCAGGACATTGCTGATATTATTCGATTCACCCAGAACGCCTTTGCGAAAGCCGGAAAAAATATTTCAACCGAGGATGTGAAAAAAATGAGAGAGAGAAGACCGCCGGGAAACGGCATCCTGACCGAAAAGCAATTGCTGGAAGATGATTTTGATAAATAAGCTGTCGATATAATGTAGCCGTTGCTCGTGTCCTCACGGGCAACTATAAAGCTATTTATTTCTATCTATTATGCCTAAACCCTTAGCCGTTGCCCGTGTCCTCACGGGCAACTCATATGCATCAGCAACCCATATTTAAGTAGGCGGCCCCTACCCATCCCTTAGCCGTTGCTCGTGTCCTCACGGGCAACTATAAAAACAGCTATTTATTTCTATTCTATCTACTATGCCTAAACTCTTTACCGTAGTATTTCTCTGCGTAGCCTTAAGCACTTACGCCCAAAAGACCCATACCGTTTGGTTGGATGATTTAGAGATTCAAACCTATTCCGAAGGCATTCGCCCCGTTCAGGCCAAACGGAATTACAGCGGCGATACCTTACGCATCAACGGGATAAAGTATGCCCGAGGTCTCGGCGCACAATCACCCTGCGTATTGGCGTTTGACTTGGATAAAAAGGCCACCCGTTTTTCGGCGTTGATTGCTGCCGACGACTTGGGCAATAAAGACATTCCGCTGACTTTTTACGTGATAGGCGATGGAAAAGTGCTGTTTGAAAGCAAAGCCATGAGCATTGGGGATGCACCCGTTCCGATTGAGGTGGGCCTTCGCGGTGTCAAACAATTGGGGCTGTTAGTGACGGACAAGGTGGGCGGTATTGCCAACAAACGAACCTATTGCAATTGGATTGATGCCCAATTGGAAATGATAGGGGAGGCGATGCCGGAACATGTACAGCATTTAGGCGAAAAGTACCTGCTAACGCCTCCTTCTCCCAAAACGCCGAGAATCAACTCCGCGAAGCTTTTTGGAGCCACTCCAAATAATCCATTCCTGTATACTATTGCCGCAACGGGACAAAAGCCGATGGTTTTTTCCGCTCAAAATCTGCCAAAAGGGCTTGCCTTGGATGAAAAAACGGGAATCATTACGGGAAAGATCGGCGAAAGAGGGACGTACATCACCACCCTTAAAGCCAAAAATGCGTTGGGAACAGCTACTAAAAAATTAATAATTCAAATCGGTGATACCATTGCCCTTACGCCCCCGATCGGCTGGAACGGCTGGAATTCGTGGGAAGCGCATATTGACCGCGAAAAGGTCATTGCCTCCGCCGATGCAATGGTAAAAACAGGCCTGCGTGATCATGGCTGGAGCTATATCAATATCGACGATGCCTGGCAGGGCGTGCGGGGCGGGCCGCTTACAGCATTGCAACCCAATGAGAAGTTTCCAAAATTCAAAGAAATGGTGGACTATATCCACTCGCTGGGACTGAAAGCGGGCTTGTATTCCACGCCTTACATTTCCAGTTATGGGGGCTACGCGGGGGCTTCTTCTGATTTTGAAAAAGGCGGAGAAAGCCATGAATCCATCAAAGAGAACCGACGGGCGTTTAACCGTATTGCCCAATACCGTTTTGAAACCAACGACGCCAAACAAATGGCCGAATGGGGCATTGATTTCCTGAAATACGATTGGCGCATTGACGTCAATTCAACCGAGCGCATGTCGGCGGCGCTGAAGCAATCCGGGAGGGATATCGTGTTCAGTTTGTCCAATAATGCTCCGTTTGAAAAAGTGACCGATTGGGCGCGTTTGTCCAATATGTACCGCTCCGGGCCTGACATCAAAGACAGTTGGACGAGCCTTTACCTGACCTCTTTTTCGTTGGATAAATGGGGCCCTTACTCCGGTCACGGTCACTGGGCCGACCCTGATATGATGATCGTAGGCAAAGTCTCCATCGGGCCGGTCATGCACGATACCCGCCTGACCCCCGACGAACAGTACAGCCACGTCAGTATGTTCAGTCTGTTGGCGGCACCGATGTTGATTGGTTGTCCCATTGAGCAATTGGATGATTTTACCCTGAACCTGTTGACCAACGACGAAGTCATTGAAATCAACCAAGACCCGTTGGGCAAACCGGGAAGGCTGATGGCTAACGAAAACGGGGTAGAGATTTGGGTGAAACCTCTCGAAGACGGCTCTTACGCCGTGGGTCTGTTCAACACGGCCGACTTCGGGAAAACGCCGCAATCCTATTTTCATTGGGGAACCGAAACCCCCAAATCGTTCACCTTCGATTTTGCCAAAGCCGGTCTGAAAGGCAAATACAAACTGCGCGATGTGTGGCGACAAAAAGAGTTGGGAACGTTCAACGGGTCGTTCAAAACCGACATTCGGCACCATGGGGTAGTGATGCTGCGGATGTTTCCTCAATAGCTAAACGCTCTTCTTTAACCAATTTTAATTACAGCCTACAGTTTGGTCTTAGGGCGTTTTTGGCAGAGGAGGCAATGGTTAGGCTTTGAGAAAAATAGGTTGGCTTTGATGTTAATCTAAGAAGCAATTATTGATTGCTTCTTTCTCCTTATTGCTTGCCCTTTCTTGAGAAAGAACAGATAATTTCTGATGAATGCGGCAAGGGTAAATCGCTGAAAAAGACTCTTAGGGTTATACCAAGTATTTTTTGTGTTTTACAAGGGCGGGCACCCTAAAAATGGATTAAGCCTCTAATTCAATTAGAACGGATGATTCCGAAAATGCACTGCCAATATAACCTCTAATCGGTTATATTTTGCCAAATCGCTCTAAAAATGTGTAAATTTGGCAAACTATAAATTTATACTTCGCCAAATTAGTACAAAAAACCTGAATTTGGCGAAGTATAAAAGTGATTTGATATTAAAATAGCAGGCAGAAGTCAGGAAATCAGTATTTTACAGGAGTTGTTACAAAAGGACAATTCAGAGTTTGTGGCCGTATATGGCCGAAGGCGAATTGGCAAAACCTACTTGGTTCGACAGGTGTATGAAAAACATATCGTCTTTGAATGCAGCGGTTTGCACCAAAGGGAGTTTTCTCAGCAATTGGAGAACTTTTGGCTGACCTTGACCGAGGCGGATAAAAAGCCCAAACCTATGCCCAAGACGTGGTTGCAGGCTTTTGCTCAACTCAAAACTTATGTCAGTGAATTGGGAGAGGGGAAAAAGGTTATTTTTTTAGACGAAATACCGTGGTTTGAAACACCACGTTCAGGATTTTTGGCCGCATTGGACAATTTCTGGAATCAGTTTTGTACCAAACGCAACGATGTTATTTTGGTGATTTGCGGCTCGGCCGCTTCCTGGATCATCAACAAAGTCGTCAATGACCGGGGCGGTTTGCACAACCGAATTACGAAACATATACAATTGATGCCGTTTACATTGGCCGAAACAAGGGAGTTTTTGGCGATGCAACGAATCAACCTTACGCTTAAAGACATTGCTCAACTGTATATGTGCGTAGGCGGTATTCCTTTTTATTTGAAAGATCTCAAAGCGGGACAAAGTGTGCCACAACTATTGGATGAATTGTTTTTTGTTCCGCAGGCAACGCTTAAAAATGAATTTTCAAACCTTTACGCTTCTTTGTTCAAAAACAGTCAGGGGCACGAAACCATTGTAAAGGCATTGGCGGCTAAAAACAAGGGCTTAACCCGAAACGAAATTGTAGAGGCAACCGGGATAAAAAGCGGCGGCGGACTGTCCGTCTTGCTCGAAGAACTGATCCAATGCGGATTTGTGAAGCAACTATTCCCCATTAAAAAGGCCAAAGAGGATGCCCTTTTTCGCTTAGTGGACGAATACACTTTGTTTTATTTCAAGTTTTTGCAAAACAACAAAGCCAATAACAGTTGGTTACATCTATCTAACAAACAAACCTATAAGGTGTGGTCGGGTTTTGCGTTTGAAAACCTCTGTTTCAAGCACACCTTCCGGATAAAGAAGGCATTGGGTATTCATGGGATCATTTCAAATGAGTATTCATGGACATTGAAAGGGGAAGCACAGATTGATTTGTTGATTGACCGTGACGACAATTGTATCAACCTTTTAGAAATCAAATATTACGATGGACCTTATGAAATCACCAAAGGTTATGCCGCACAGTTGCAGGAAAAAGCGGCTGTTTTTAAACAAAATACGCGAACAAAAAAGAACCTGTTTGTGACTTTGGTAACTGTATTTGGGGCCCGGAAAAACGAATATTACCTCAGCAATATTACCAATGAAATTGTAATCGAAGATTTATTCAAATAAAAAAGAACCCTAACACCATTTCACCTTTTACCCGACCTCATCCCATGATTCTGAAAAATACGTTACTCTCAGGAGTATTTATGTTGTTGATGCTCACTCTGTTCGCACAGAGCCCCAAAGAGGCGATTTTTACGCAAAAATACACCTACGCTACCTTGTCGCCTTACCAAAAGCATTTGTTTGAGGACTTTATCAACGATGAAATCCCGACGGGAAAGAAAATCGCGGAAGTGCTGACCAACCGCACGAGTCTCCGCACCAAGACCCGTTTGGCCGAAGCGCTGCTGTTTCGGAATCAGGCAGGAGACAAGGAAAATGCGGCCGAAATTCTGACGTGGATTTTAAAGAATCAGCATCGGGACGAAAACACGAAAATTTACGGCATCTGGAAAACTAACATCGACGATGATAAACTGGACCAAAACTGGCGGGAGTTTATCGGTTGTGACCTCATCATCATTCGTGAAAAATACAGTCACTTGTTGCCCAAAGATATTCTGAAAGAAATGGAAGTGGGGCTAATTCATGCAGCTCGCGGGGCTCTGAAACGGAATGTGGGCGCTGATTATACCAACATTTCCATCATGAGTGCTTTTTTGATGAACTACGTCGGAACCGAGTTCAATAGGGAAGAACTGAAAGCGGCCGGTTTGAAGAAAGCACACGATGTACTCAATTTGTACCAATCGCACAAAACCTTCAGCGAATACAATTCGCCCACCTACTACGGCGTCACACTCGTGGCCATTGCGTTATGGCGGGAGTTGGCGTTGTCGCCCGAGATGAAGCAAATGGGACAAACGTTGGAAGCAGCTTTTTGGCACGAAGCGGCCACTTTTTATAATGCTACTCTCCAAAACATGCCCGGGCCGTATTTCAGAGGCTATGGGATGGACATGCGAAAGTATTTTTCCATCATGGGAATTTGGATAGCCATTGCCGTCGACAACGAAAAACAAGCACCGATGCCGTCCACAACTGATGGACCCAAATACGGTGAAATGAGCAATATCGCCCCGATTTTTTGTCTCGGCCTCTCCATTCCGAAAGCCGATATCGCCGCGTTGAAAAATTTTGCAGAGCCGCGCTTCATCAGCCGCACGGTACCCAATAAATATATCGGTGACAGTCTGAAACAGGTGACTGCCATGATGCATCAGGATTGGATGATGGGCGGAGTTTGGGGTAATCGGCGCGTTTGGAATCAAATAAAAACAGGGGCTATCCACTGGAAAACAGCCGATGGCAACATTGGATGGCTGTTGGTGCCCGGCAGCGGTACGACCAACGTAAAAGTCAGTAAATCAAGTATGAGTATTTACCTTGCCGATGCCAAAGCAACGACGGTGGAATTGTTTGTTGCGGTGATGAATGCACGTGTGGATGCTTTTACCGAAAAAGCATGGACCTTACCGGCCATGACAATGGGCATAACTACGGCCTTACAACGAAAGACGGTAGAAAAGGCAGATTCGGATGCTTTCGAACGGGATTGGGCAGTGGCGGAGCCTTGCCCCAATGTCATCAGAATCGTGTATGAAATCCCCTCTTACTGGGACGTTTCACAACCTTTACTGGAAATTACGCCCAAAAGATAAAAATCAAATTTATCCGCTCGTTGCTGTGGAGACACCGCAACGGGAGATTTAAAAAAATGGCCCCTTTTCATGGAAAAACAAACCGCCTATACACTGTTGAGTCGCTCGTTTTTCATGACGTTCGGTATGTGGGCGGTATGGTTTTGTGCTAATGCTTTCTTAAACGGGGACGTTTGGGCGGGGATGACGGTCAGTAAATCGGCCTTAACGGCAGAATACTGCGAGTTTAATAACGTCGCTCGTTTTTTTCACCAACGGATGAACACCTATTCCAATCTGGCCTATTTCTTCTTCGGTTTGGTGATTTTACAGGTCGGGTTAGCAGACCGCAAAAATCAGGACACCCAATCGAAAAACAGGTTAGAAGCTTTTCCGTTATTATCGATTTTATTGGGCATCTGTTTTATCTATCTCTGTTTCGGCAGTGCGTTTTTTCACGCGTCGCTCACCTATGCAGGACAACGTGTTGACATGAACGGCACCTATGCCCTGACGTTGGTTTTGGTCAGTATTGCCCTGTATCATGTGTTTTATACCGTTCGTTTTACCTCAACGACTGAACGGATTTTGGTAGCCTTTTTAGCAATTCTCGTCGTATTATTTTTGAAAATTGCCCTGCTGATACCAAGCGGCAAGCTTTTGCCTTCGTTGATTTTAACCTTACTGTTATTAACGGCCATCAATTACGTGCAATTCAGAAAAGAGCGCTCGGGTATCTTGGCTATTTTAAGTTTTATCCTGATAGTCGTTGCCATTGTGGTGCGCACGATGGATGTGCAAAAAATGGGATGCAATCCTTATTCCTGTTATCAGGGACATGCCTTGTGGCATTTGCTGACAGCCTTGAGCAGTGTTTGTACCTATGCCTTTTTTCGATTGGCAGGGAAAACCCTAATCGCCGTCTGAGTTCAGTCAGCAGTAGTATAAAACATCGTATTTTTTACTTTGAAGACACAAAAAGCCAAGTTCTTCCCCGTATCTTCGCCCAAAACCACATTTCTAACCAAACGATGAGATTTATTTTTACACTGATTTTGATTGCGTTCACTCTTGTAGGAGGAGTTGCCCAAAACAAAAAGAAAACGTCGGCTGCCGTGACCGTGTCGGAAAAGGTCAAGACGGTTAAAATTGACTATGACAGTGTGTTTAAGGCGGTTAAATGGCGCAACATCGGCCCCTTTCGGGGCGGACGCTCCGTGGCAGCCTCGGGGGTAGTCAGTAATCCACTCGTGTATTACATGGGCACGACCGGGGGAGGGCTTTGGAAAACAACCGACGCCGGTATTACTTGGTCTAATTGTTCGGATGGATATTTTAAAACCGGTTCGGTAGGAGCCGTTTCGGTGGCTGAGTCAGACCCCAATGTAGTGTATGTAGGCATGGGCGAACACGCACCGCGCGGTGTGATGACTTCCTACGGCGACGGTGTTTATAAATCGACTGATGCCGGCAAGACATGGACGAAACTTGGCTTGGATCTTACCCGTCATATTTCCCGCATCAGCATTCACCCTCAAAATCCGGACATTGTATACGTGGCTGCTCAGGGTGCATTGCACGGAGCCTCGGAAGAACGCGGCATCTATAAATCGGTGGATGGAGGCAAAACGTGGAGAAAAACGCTTTTTGTGGATACCAATACGGGTTGTTCGGATTTGAGTATGGATGTCACTAATCCTCGCATCCTGTACGCGGCCATGTGGGATCATCGTCGTTTGCCTTGGCAAATGGTCAGTGGAGGCAAAGGAAGCGGTCTGTACAAATCGGTAGATGCCGGAGAGACATGGACGAAAATGGAAAAAGGTTTACCCAAAGAACTGGGTAAAATGGGCATTGTGGTGTCGAGGGCTAATCCCAATCGAGTATTTGCGGTCATTGAATCGGATACTGAGAAAGAACAGGGCGGAGTCTTTCGTTCAGACGATGCCGGGAAGACGTGGACGCGGGTCAGCAAAGACCACCGTACCGTGCAACGAGCTTGGTATTACATTGAGATATTTGCCGACCCTACCAACGAAAACGTAGTTTACGTACTGAATTCTCCCGCCCTCAAATCCATTGACGGCGGTAAAACCTTCAGCCGGGTTTTTGGCGGAACTCACGGCGACCACCATGATCTGTGGATACACCCTGCCAATGGTAAAAATTTGGTGTTGGCCAACGACGGCGGAGCGGCAGTTTCTTTCAACGGCGGAGAGACCTTCTCACCTCAGAATCAAATGCCTACGGCCCAAATGTATCGCATCAATGCCGATAATCGGTTCCCGTACCGCATTTACGGCGGACAGCAGGACAACAGTTCGGTGATGATTCCGAGCCGCACGACCTACGGCAGCGGCATCAATGAACGGGATTGGGAGCCGTCGGCGGGTGGAGAAAGTGCATTTATTGCCTTCGATCCCGACGCGCCGCGCTACCTCATGGGCGGCAGTTATCAGGGCACTATCGAGTTGCTTGATCTGCAAAACAAAGAAGGTAAGGGGGTAATGGCCGCTCCGATTCAGTACCAGGCATTGAAGGCCAAAGAAATGAAATACCGTTTCAATTGGAATGCCCCCATTATTTACTCCAAACGTGAGAAAGCCTTTTATCATGCCGGAAACGTCGTGTTGAAAACAACCGATTTGGGAAAAACGTGGGTGGAGAATTCGCCTGATCTGACGCGGAAAGACACCACAAAATTGGGCTTGGGCGGGACGCCTTATACCAATGAGGGGGCCGGAGGTGAAAACTACGCAACCATTTCGTATTTGCTCGAATCGCCCAACGAAGCGGGAATTTTCTGGTCCGGCAGCGATGATGGATTAGTACATGTAACGAAAGACAACGGAAAAACGTGGACAAACGTAACGCCGGCCGGACTCGAAGAATGTTTGATCAATGCCATTGAGGTTTCACCCTATGATAACGCAGTGGCTTATCTTGCCACGCACCGGTACAAACAAAATGATTTTACCCCTTCTGTTTACAAAACAACCGATTACGGTAAGACATGGACGAAAATCACCGAAGGAATTCCGTACGGAGCCTGTGTGCGGGTGGTAAGAGAAGATTCGCAGCGCAAAGACCTGCTATTTGCCGGTACTGAAACGGGTTTGTATCTTTCCTACAATGGCGGTAAGAATTGGTCGGCAATGCAATTGAACCTACCCGTGACGCCCATCACTGATTTGAAAGTACACCAAAATGATTTGATTGCAGCTACGCAAGGTCGGTCGTTCTGGATTTTGGACGATTTAGCGCCACTGCGCCAATGGAAGGGCGATTTGCCCAAAGACAGTCTAACGGTATATACGCCTGAAGATGCCTATCGGGTTTCGGGCCGCAGTACATTGGATCAAGTGAGTGAAGACGATGATGACAGCGCACCGTCATTTGGCACCAATCCTTCGACGGGTGTTGTTTTTTACTATAACCTGCCGGCCAAAGCCGATACTTCAATGACGTTGACGTTGGAAATAAGCAACGAAAAAGGAGAAGTGGTGAGAACGTACAGCAGTAAAAAAGACAAAGATTTTGAGGTATATCCGGGAGGGCCAACCCCTGACCCGACTTTGTTGACGAAAGGCGGTATGAATCGTTTTGTGTGGAACCTGCGCGCCGAAAGCATCAAGGGTATTCCAAAAGTGTTTATTGAAGGCAGTTATGTAGGGCGCAAGGTGTCGCCGGGTAACTATTCGGCCAAATTCACTTACGGAAAACAGAGCAAAACCGTTCCCGTAAAAATTCTTGCCGACCCGCGCATCACTGCGGAAACGGTTGACTATCACAATCAGGAAAATACGCTCAAATCGCTCGAAAACAGCACCAATGACATTCACGAATCCATTGCTAAAATGCGAAAAGTGTCGAAGCAGATCAGTGAAGTGAGCACTTTGTTGGCTGAAAAGACTGAGCTGAAATCGGTGGTTGATGCCGGCAATGCCATTGTGAAGAAAATCAAGGCGTGGGAGGCAAAATTGGTCCAGAACAAATCAGAATCAAACGATGATGTGATTAATTTCAAAAATATGTTGAGCGCTGATTATATTTTCGTTCGCGGAGAGTTGGACTCCAATGTTCCCGTAGTGACCAACGGACAAAAACAGCAGTTGGCGGCACTTGATTCGCAGTGGAAAGCTCTCAAAACCGAAATGAATGATTTGGTAGACAAAGACATTGCGGCGTTCAATAAACTCTGCGCCGATAAAGCGATAACCAAAATCATTGTACCGTAGGAAACAGCATTAACCCGAAACCTCATTTATTCTACCGTTTATACCTTAACCAAGAAAATGAATCACCCTATAAAACAGTTGATATACAGTGTTTTTTGCTTTTTGGCAGTACTGTTTTGTCTATCTTTCAGACTCTTAGTTCAAAAAAGTAAAACCCCCAATATTGTCTACATTTTGGCCGATGATTTGGGCTATGGCGATGTGTCGGTTTATAATCCGCAAGGCAAAATTGCGACACCCAACATTGACAAATTGGCCGCGCAGGGAATGCGATTTACCGATGCGCACTCGCCTTCTTCTGTCTGTACGCCTACGCGTTATGCCTTACTCACAGGGCGTTATCCGTGGCGGAGTCGTTTGCCTGTAGGCGTGTTGCGCGGATACAGTCGCACGCTGATCGAAGAAAACCGCCCTACGGTGGCTACTCTGCTTAAAAGTCAGGGCTATCAAACGGGAGTCATTGGAAAATGGCACTTAGGATTGGATTGGGAAGTTCAGCCGGGTAAAGAAGCATTGCTGCAAACAGAAAACTACGGCATCAAAACCGAGATGTTGCCGGAAGACATTGATTTTACCAAAAAGCCGACCGGAGGGCCTGTTACTGCCGGGTTTGATTATTCGTATGTACTGCCGGCGTCGTTGGATATGCCGCCCTATTGTTATTTAGAAAATCAACAGCTGACCGAACAGCCCACTGCTTATACAACCGGGAATAAGCTGGAATCGGGCTATACAGGGCCGTTTTGGCGCGAAGGAAAAATGGCACCTTCCTTTGATTTTTACGGGGTATTGCCTGAGTTTATTGGCAAGGCCAATGCCTTTTTGAAAAAACAAACGGCTGCCAAACCGTTCTTTTTATACCTGCCTTTGGCGGCACCGCACACGCCTTGGGTCCCTAAAAAAGATTATAGCGGAAAGTCTAAAGCAGGAGAGTACGGTGATTTTGTGCAGCAGGTAGATGCCGCTGTAGGAGAAGTCTTAAACACATTGGAAACTTCCGGTTTGGCCGAAAATACGATCGTCATTTTTGCCAGCGATAACGGGCCGTATTGGCGGCAAAATTTTGTCAAGCAATTTGACCATGCCGCAGCGGGCAAGTTCAGAGGAATGAAAGGCGATGCCTTTGAGGGCGGACACCGCATCCCGTTTATCGTTCGTTGGCCCAACAAAGTCAAAACCAATACGGTCAGCAATGCCACTACCACCTTGGCTAATTTACTTTCCACCTGTGCCGAAATTGTGGGAGCCAAAGAGGCAAAATATACTACTGAAGACAGTTACAGCATTTTGCCGGTGCTTTTGGGAAAAGCCAAGCAGGTAAAAAATCAGCCGGCGGTAGTTCATAGTTCCTCTATCGGGTATTTTGCCATTCGTAAAGGAGATTGGAAATTGATCGAAGGGCTTGGTTCGGGAGGATTTACCGAGCCGAGAGACATAAAACCTAAAGCAGGAGAGGCCCCCGGGCAGCTTTATAATTTGGCAACGGACATTTCAGAAACCAACAATGTGTACGAACAAAATCCTGAGAAAGTAAAAGAATTGACGCAGTTATTGGCGGAAATCAAACAGAGTAAAACGAGGTTAGAAAAGAAATAGCGGCTTAGTACAGTGTTCACTCCGTTAAGTACCCAATCACAAATACTTTCTGTTATTCGTTATCTGTTATCCGTTATTAGTATGTTGATAATCAATGGATTCAGATGGATAGATAACGGATATCTAATTTTAGATAACTACTTATTATGGATTTTAAATTGATTTTATGGGAATGATGATCCATCATTTAAAACAACAAAATCAAGCTGAAATCGAAAGTTGTTGCATTGCCAATAAACTTCGTTTAGAAAATCATACACCCTTCCGGCCTTTTTCATGTTTTCCGAAAAGGAGGCGGAAAAACCGGTTATTATCATCAGAAAAAGGCCAAAGCAGGAACCTTACCTTGTCTTTCATCCTTACTGAATGATGAACGATGTGAAACTGATAGCTACCGACATGGACGGGACGCTGCTGAATTCTCGAGGAGAATTGGATGGGTCTTTTTATCCGATTTTTGAGCAACTGAAAGCCAAGGGCATTCGCTTTGCCGCAGCAAGCGGGCGTCAGTATTTTAATTTGGAAAAAAGACTCGGGCCAATCAAAGACGATGTCTTTTTTGTGGCCGAAAACGGCAGTTATGTAGTGTACCGTGGTCAGGAATTATACCTTCAGGCACTCGAACCCGGTATTCCCAATGAATTGATCCAAACAGCGCGACAGATTCCGAACGCGTATATTGTCTACTGCGGTAAGAAAAAAGCCTATGTGGAGAGTAGAGAACCTGCCTTTTGGGCAGAGTTTACTAAGTATTTTGAACGGTTTGAGCTCGTAGAAGATCTGCTTGCCGTTACCGATGAACCTTGCCTGAAAATGACTGTTTGCGACTTAGCCGGTTCTGCTTCCAACAGTTACCCGCATTTTAAATCATGGGAGGGTAAATTACAGGTGAAAGTCTCCGGGAAGGTGTGGTTGGATATTTCGCATCGGCTGGCCAACAAAGGCAAAGCTTTGTCGGTACTTCAGCAGCAATACGGCATCACCGTACAGGAAACGATGGTTTTTGGCGATTATTTGAATGATTTGGAAATGATGCAACAAGCCTATTACTCCTACGCGGTTGCCAATGCTCATGCTGACATAAAAAAAGCCGCACGGTTTATGACCAAATCAAACGATGAGAACGGAGTATTGGAAATAGTGTCACGTTGCCTTATGGAACAACAGGAAAATAAAGGTTGATGGTGGTCCCTACATTTTTTTCGCTTGATGCGTCAATAAAACCATTGTGATTTTGCATGATTTTCTTACAAATGGCCAGACCGATGCCGGAACCTTGGTATTGACCGGCATTATGTACTCGCTTGAATACCTCGAAAATCTGAGGAGCATATTCGTTGTCGAAACCGACTCCGTTGTCAATGAAGGATATCTTATAAAAAGGGCGGGTTACCAATTGCTCTTCCGTAGGGATCTCTCTTTCGACCCTTGAGACATGGATACGAATGTGCGGATGTGTATCTTTTTTACTGAATTTAAGGGAGTTGCGCAGTAAATTAAGGAACAGTTGCTGTAGTAAAAAAGCTACTCCCAACACTTGCGGCAGTACATCTGATTCCAAAACAGCTTCTGTTTCTTCTAACTCTACATGAAGATCTTTAACAACCTCCTCGACGACAGCATTGAGGTCCGTCGGGATAAGTTCGCTCTCAAGCTTGTTAACGTGCGTATAAGACACCAAATCTTGGATCAGGGTTTGCATTCGTACTGCGGCATCTTTCATCCGTTGTACTGACTGTACCACCATCGGCGAATAGGTGTTTTTCTCGTCCTCCAAAATACGCGATGCAAAGGCTTGAATCTTGCGCAGCGGTTCTTTCAAATCGTGGGTACTTATCCAGTTGATATTCTCTAATTCTGCCACTACACTGCGCAATTTGTCCCCCAGCTTGGCCAACTTTTGTTTCTCCTCCGTCAGTTGTCCCAAATGTATCTGCTTTTGCAGCGCGTACGAAACGGTAGAAGCCGCGGTTATTTCAGGCTTTTCCCATTTTCGGCTCTCAAATTGTTTGATCTGTTGCCATAAAGCAAACGATTTGCGGGGAGACAACCCATTCGGATTGTGTTCAATGGATTTTTCGGGATCGCCCGCCCAATTGACTTCCCGAGGCGTTTCGGGCCGGAACCAAAGGATACAATCCGACGTATGCGGACCGAAGGGATGATAGATAATGCCCGCCGCTGCTTGGGTAAACGCTTTGGCCGGTGCATACAGGTCATTAAGACGGTAAGTGTGCAGCGGAACAAGGGGAGAAACCCCGCGGAGTGATTTTATCAAAGCTCTTATCTCGCCTTCGTCGGGAGTTAATCCCATGGCGTAAACGACATCTTCGTGCAAAATGGCAAACCCTTTGGCATTGACCACTTTAAGGATATGTTCCTCAGAAAGCAGTTTTTCCAAAAAATGGATTTGTTCGGAATTGGTTAATGATAAAATAACTTCTAAACTATGCTCAATGCTTTTCGCCAGGGCATATTCTTCGGCCTGTTGGCGTACGTTGATTTGAGAGGTCAGAAAATGACCCTGCATTAAAGCCGAAAGCCGCGTATAGTGGGGCAGGTTTTTAGGGCTGTAGTGGTGGCAGGAAATAAGCCCCCATAGTCGCCCTTCGTTGATGAGTGAAATGGTCAAAGTAGCGCCCACACCCATGTTTTTCAGGTACTCAATGTGTATGGGAGAGACACTTCGTAAAACAGACAGACTTAAATCTAAATCACGGTGGGTACGATTTTCAACGGTAAAAATCGGTTCAGGGGTATAGTTTACATCGGCGATCATCCGCATAAGGTTTCTTAAATACAGCTCTCGTGCTTGTGCGGGAATATCCGTGTGGGGGTAGTGAAGCCCCAAAAAGGGTTCCAGATCGTCGCGTTTACTTTCGGCAATAACTTCTCCGTTGTAATGTTCGTCAAATTTATAGATCATCACTCGGTCGTAACCGGTAATGAAGCGGGTTTCGTCGGCTACTGTTTGAGAAAGTGCCTTTAAGGTAGAGGCTGCCTGTAAATGTGATATAAATTTCCCGGTTTGGGTATAGAGGTCAGGCAGCACCATGTGCCCGTCAGGAAACGGTTCGGCTTCAAACAAATACAAATGACCCGAAAGGTGAATGGTACAATTGTATTGATTGTCTTCGGTTTCTAAAATGAACGGACGTACATTTTGGGGGGGAGAAATACGAAGATATTCGCTCAGTTGCTGTTCCTGAACTTCCGAAAAAATGGCCCCAAAGCGGTTGGTAAGAATCTTCTCTACCGGAATCCCTAAATATTCTTTACAGTTGGCACTGCAATAGACGACGTGTAGGGCAGCATCTAAGGCGAGCAGGAATCCATGCGATTGGATACTGCCGGGGACATGGATAGGCTCGCTTTCGCAATCTTGCAGGTTAGCAACATCACGATTGACAATGGTGTTGATAATCATTAACGTACTTACTGATTTATAATCGAGTATCGAAAAACGCCGCCAACGCCGCAAATTGGTCGGCAGCTCCTTTCAAAATAGGTTCGGTTTCGTTTTTTTCAATCGCTAATGCAGACAGTCTATCCATAAAAACTTTCCACATCGGGCCGGTTTGTGAGCCATATCCGTAAAAATACGTGCCACCTTTCTCGGGAGTAAAGCCTAAAATCGGTTGCAGTTGTTTGTAAATGACCGCTCCGCCGAGGGTAGAACCTTCCAATACGTACATCTTCCCCATCAAATACCCGAGAGAGGCAGTGTCGGTTGCGGTATCGTTCCCCGATGAGAGTTTATACCTTTCTGACCACCCGTTCAAATAGCGGAGATCTTTTTCCAGCAGCTCTGTTTTACGTCTTTGATCTATATCACCGAGAAATGATGCTAAAAGCGGGAATACCGCTTTTTCGAATCGGGAAACAATCGCATACATGGTTTGAAGATAACGCGTATAGTCCGTTTGGGTTACGTTAGGATGGAAAAGGGCGGTAGAAATGGGATGTTGTTCAAGGCCGGTGTGTAATGCTTGGGTGTGGTTACGGAGCCTTTTCAGAAAATCAGTTTTTTCGATCTGAATGTCTTTGCCGGGCGTTTCTTGCATTCAATACTATAGTTTAATCTGCCTGAATAATAAAATTATTTTTTGCGTTTCCTCCCCACGGTGCCGTTAAGCATTTTCTGAGAATGGATTTGAGGGAGTTAAAATTACTTGGTTTGGTAATAAAGGCATCAGCTCCGAGAGAACGAGCTTTTTCCATAATTGTCTTTTCTGCTGAAGTGGTCAGGATCAAAACAGGAAGTCTTTTAAAAGAATGATTTGACTTGATTTCTTTTAACACCTGATAACCGTTTTTACGCGGCATATTCAAATCGACAAAAATGAGATTGGGTGTCGGAGGGGGATTTTCCAGAATATGAAGCAATTCATCGCTGTCCTCCATGACAGTCAGCTTAGCATCATCGTTAATTTCCGATAAGGCAGCTTCAAAGAGAAGACGGTCGTCAGCATCGTCGTCTACATAAAAAATATTTACTTTTCCTTTTTCCATAGAAAACAAATATAGTATTTCATTTTTGAAATTCCTACACTTTTCAGGACAGATTACATGGGTCTGTTTGTTTCCGTATGCTAATTAGTTAAGAGAAAAAAGAGAATAAAAACCGGTAAAAATAAGGTAAAATATATAGGTAAATGAGCAAATTGCTATGGCGAATTATTTGAAAATTAAGTGCTGTAAGTCAGTGAGTTAAAACAATTTAAAGTCGGTGTTAAATCGGCACAATTGCTTAAAATGTACGTAACTGTTTAGGTACCCTATAAAAATTTAATAGTTTGATAATCAGTTAGTTGATGTTTTATTTTTAGCCAATTGCCTGAAAAATATCACATTTTTTGAATTTTCAAGATTTTTTTGATGGGAAATTGTACTATTCTAATCAAAAAACAGCTTTTAAATTGTACTTTTTAAGTAAAAAGAGTACCTAAACAGTTACAAATGTACTATAATTGAGGCCTTGCGAGGGAAGACGGAGCGATGGAGTCCGGCTCTTTTAGGGGAGAATTTAAGTATGTTTTCTATTATCCGTTGCTCTTCACTGCTTGAATACGTTCAGAACAATGGACTCAGGCAGAATTTCAAAGATTTAAGGGGAGCTATTCGGCCAATTCCCGATTCAAATAAATGGACTTAGCTTCTTCCAACAAACGAAATATGCCGGCACGTTCGTTCGCCAATTTTTCCATAATAGACGGCTTTTGGCGAAACAAGCGCAATGCTTGCCACAAATGACTCAAGCGCGTGGCAATATCCCAATACCACAGAACAAAATACCCAGTAAGCGGAAGCAAAACCGCAAACGCAACCGTGAGCCATGTTTGCTGAAAAGTGGCTTGTACGATCCAAATGTCCAAGCCGTAGAAAAGCGGAAAAGCAATAATGCCCACTGTCATCATAATCGGTGCTCGATAGGTAATGTCTGATGAAATAAAAGAGGCTATTTTGGAAGGGGCAATGTAGGGCACATAGTTGGTAAACAGCCCCCACAGATAAAACGGAAAACCGATGACTAAGGTCAATAAAGTAGTACCCAAATGCGTGTACAAACGTCGGGTTTGAGTGAAAATATCATCAGACAAGTGCAGTTTGTTCAGATTTTCCAGATAATTGGTCATTTTGATCTGTAACGTCCTCACTTGTTCGGGATGGTACTTTTCAAAGTAACGAACGGCGGATACCAATTCCTTTATCAAAACAAATTCATCTTTTTTTACGTCGTCATTCAATTGTAAATCATCAAAAAGTTGATTTTTATAGAGGGTTTCCACCTGCCGCACTAAAGTATCTTCTTCATCATCTTCGGTAATAATAACCGTTTCGGCCAGCCTTTGATGAATAAGGTCGGTCAGTTCTTCAACGGTCTCAAATGAATTCGGGTCATATTTTTGTTTGAAATCACTCAGTGAAATCGGTTCACCTACATTCACAAAAACCTCACTGCGAAAATGAGTCGGGTCAGAGTAATTGAGACCGATGGGCAGAATAGTGATGCCTAATTCAAAATGATTTTCGTATTCGGCTCCCAAAGCAATGCGCGCCGTTCCCGTTTTAATGTCGCGCAGCCGGCGTTCTATTTCACTCGTACCTTCGGGAAAAATCAAAATGGTGCCTTTTCCTTTCAGGTAATCATAGCAGCGCTTAAAGGTCATTTTGTTGAGCTCGGCCGGCGAAAGGGGAACATCGGAAGTGTCTTTTTGGCGATAGACCGGAATGACGTGAAAAAATTGAAAAAAGGGGCGGGTAAAGCGCGTAAAAATGCTGCCGTTGGCAATGAAAGCGATACGTTGGGGCATCAATGCCGCCGCAATCAGCGGGTCCATGAAAGTATTGGGGTGATTGGCAACCAACAATAACGGCCCCTTCGCGGCTTTCAGTTTATCGCGCCCCTGCACTTCAAAGCGACGAAAAAATACACGAAGGGCAATTTGCAGAACGAATTTGAGAAAGGAATAGAGAATCATATCGGTAAGAGCTTCCCGAAAGTTCTCAACTTTCGGGAAGATTACCAAATCCGCTTATTATTGGGCTGTTTTTGCCCCCAAAAATGCATACATATAGTAGGCTGAGTAAAGCATCAAAAATAAGTTGGGAAGCCACCAAGACCAATCAAAGTCATTTCTTAACGTCCAAAAACTGATGGCTTGTAACCCCGAACAAAAAGTGAATGCAAGGGAAACCAAGGCCCAAAGACGCCAAGGGGCTTTTTTCTGTTTTTGTAAACGCAAACTCATTAACCCCGTCAACGAAATGGCAATATCCAACGGGAAAAAGGACCAATTCCAATCGGTCAGCAGCGGATCGGAATAATCCTTATAGAGGTATTCTGCCGGAATGAGTTTAAAAAAAGTGATAAGCCAATAAACAAGAAAACCGAGGTCTACCAGCCAAAAAAAGGGTCTCAGCAATGCGGGGCTTTTCATGGCTGTCCCTTTTTAAATCCTTTCTCCACCACACTCCTGATAATCCCCATGAACCAACTCAGCGGCATGAGACGGCGTAGCATTAATAACAGCGGCGACTGTCCCCCAACGGGATAACGCAGTTTAAAATCATCATCGGTAGCGGCGGTAAAGATAGCTTTGGCTACTACCTCCGGCCCCGGGGCATCTTTGCCGGCTTTTTGACTGTTGGTAAAGGCAATATGCTCGTAGGTGTCGTAATCAGTGATGGTCGGATTTTGAAACAGATCCATGGAACGATCGTAAAAATCGGTTTTGATGGCACCGGGTTCAACGGTCTTCACTTTGATACCCAACGGCCGGAGCTCAAAGGACAACGACTCCGACCAGCCTTCTACGGCCCATTTGGTACCGTGGTAAACACTGTAAAGCGGAAAGGTAATCAGACCGCCCATGGACGTCACATTGATAATTGTACCGCTGCGTTTTTTTCTGAAATAAGGCAAGATTTCCCGAACTACGTTCATAACACCGAATACGTTGGTATCAAACTGCTTTTGAACTTGTTCGGGAGTCGCTTTTTCGAAAATGCCTACGGCTCCGTAACCGGCATTATTGACGATCACGTCAATGCTGCCAAAATCAGTCAATAGGTTATTGATTGCGTTTTGGATACTTTGGGTATCGGTCACGTCCAATGCGTACAAACGAATACCGGGAAGGGTGTTGAGTTCAGTTTCTTTTTGGGGAGCACGCATCGTTGCCGCGACATTCCAACCCCGGGCAGCGAAATACTTGGCGGTTACTTTACCGATACCCGACGACGTGCCGGTGATTAAAACGGTCTTTTTCATGGTTTGTATTAATTTGAATAAAAATTCATTTAATAACTAAAAAAAGAGAAGATTTAGCTCTCTTTGTGTTTGTTATTTGTGAAGGATATTTTAGCTTTTTATGCCGTCCCAAAGAACACTGAAGGTAAGTTCCCATTCAGCGGCAGTTAGGGGTTTTTGGGTATAAATTGACACTTTGGCTACTTCATTGAGCATACCGCAAACGAGCGTCACCAACAATTCCGGGTCGGCTTCTTTGATGAGGCTTTGCTGTTGTCCCTCCACCACCAAGCGGTAGATAGGTTGCAGAGCAATTTCTTCCTCGGCGCGGGTTGCATCGTCTTCGTGAAAATAGGGCGAGCGAAAATACTGTTCCAAAAAAGCTCCGTATTCAGGATTATTGGTGTTGTTTTCCAAGTAGTTACGGGCTAATTTTTTGATTTTTATTTTAAGCGGCTCGTTCTCTGAGATTTGGGCTGTTAAGTCATTGGTACTGTTGCGCATCAGGTACAGGTACAGTTCACGGACCAATTGATTTTTCTCTTCAAAATAAATGTAAACCGTGCCGGTAGCTACCCCTGCCTCTTTGGCCAAATCCGACATTTTAAGCCCGGAAAGCCCTACTCTCGCAATCATTTTAAGGGCAGTATTCAGGATAAGCTGCACCTTTGTCTCGTCTTTGGATCTCATCTGCGGCGTGTTACAAATAGGTATTGATGACTTAATTTCGGAGACAAAAAAACCTGAATAAAAATTCATTTCCAAATTTTTTGGTGAATTATTCTTCATTTATAACCCCTAAATGATGAGAAGTATCATCTATTTAGTATCATAACTGGAATGGTTTTTGTTTATTAATTAAGTAGACTATACGAATGTTCAGTTATTAAAAAATGAATTGGGTATGAAATACACGTTTACCTTGCTTGCCTCAGCCGCTTTTTTGAGTACTCTTTTTTGGAGTTGCGGTTCAAATAAGGAAGCCGTAGAAACGTCCGGCGACCAACAATTACGTCAGGCACTCAGTACGGCCTCCGCAGGGAAGGGACTGCCCTATTATTTGCTGCCCGAAAGCACTGATTTTCAGAATATCCCCCAAGACCCGCGGAACCCCCTGACTGCTGATAAAGTGGCATTGGGGAAGTTATTGTTTCATGAAACAGGTCTATCTATGAATCCGAATAAATCGGCAGGTTATCAGACCTATTCCTGTGCAAGCTGTCATCATGCCAAAGCGGGTTTTCAGGCGTGCGTTCCGCAGGGTATTGCTGAGGGCGGTTCAGGATTCGGAAAAAGCGGCGAATCACGCACCATCGGTTCCGGCTATACGGCTAAGGAGGTGGATGTGCAGGCGATCCGTTCGCCTTCAGCGATGAATGTGGCCTTCCAAAAAAACATCTTATGGAACGGGCAGTTTGGGGCTACTCACCTTAACCTCGGCACCGAAGCCGCCTGGAGTGTCGGAACACCGAAGGAGAAAAACAAACTCGGCTTTGAAGGGTTGGAAACACAGGCTATTGCCGGACAGGGGGTGCATCATTTAGGATTTAACCCTAATTTTATCATCAATAAAACCGAATACCGCGAGCTGTATGATAAGGTATTCGGCTTGAAAACCATCAATAATCCGGAGCAAAGTGTCATTAATGTCGGCTTAGCGATTGCGGCGTATGAACGAACTCTTTTCTCGAATCAAGCCCCTTTTCAGCGTTGGCTTAAGGGAGAATACAGCGCCATGACCGACGACCAAAAATCGGGAGCTGTGTTGTTTTTCGGGAAAGCCCGTTGCTACACCTGCCATAACGGCCCGGCCTTGGCCAATATGGAGTTTCACAGCTTAGGATTTCGCGATTTGACCAATGGACAATACGGTAATAACATCGTAGTGAATGCGGGCAGCGAGAAAGTCGAACACAAAGGACGCGGCGGGTTTACGGGAAGGGCGGCCGATATGTACAAATTTAAAGTACCGCAATTGTACAATCTCAAAGATTCTCCTTTCTACGGTCACGGGGCTTCGTTTACGAAAATTGAGGACGTAATTGCCTACAAAAATGCGGCAGTTTCCCAAAATGCTAACGTGCCTCGTGCTCAATTGGCGTCTGAGTTTGTGCCGCTTCAATTGACTCCGTTGGAAGTGAAGCAACTTACCGAATTTATTAAAGAGGGGCTGTACGACCCCAAACTTAGCCGTTATGTACCGCAATCCCTGCCGTCGGGATTGGCTTTCCCCAACAACGACGCTGTCAGCCGCAAAGATTTAGGATTTTAGTAAAAGAAAAGCGTTTTTGAAGAATCGCAACAGTCAGCCTCGGAAAGTTTTACAAGCTCTCCGAGGCTTTTTTATTTACGGGACCTTGCTCTGTTTGACCAACTCATATACTTTCAGCATATCCCTATCCCGATTGGCGCGTACGTCATCAAAACTGAATTCGACGGGGATATCCGGCATGACCCCGCGCCCTTTGTCGCGGCCGGGCAGGTGTAACACGATCTTAAACATCGGAATCCGCACCTTGGCGCGGGTGTTGGGCAAGGTAAGGTAGGGCGAAATGAACGCATTACAGCCGTATTGCCCGCCGCCGGTTTCGCGTCCGATGACGACGGCGCGGGGGTTGTACTGTTTTATCATGGAAGGAAATATCGCAGCGGCAGAAAAAGACCCTCCGTTGGTCAACAGGTAAACGTTGCCTTTGAAGGCATATTTACGATTGGGTTTGTGTACTTTCCCGGTGGCTATGTTTTGAATTTTATCGGGAGTGATTTTCTTTGACCGAAAATGTCGGGCCATAAATCGTTGGATTTTGGAGCCGTAATGCCTATTGAAGGAAGGACGCTTGCGATTAGCCTCTAACGAATCATACACTATGAAAGGCGCATCCATTAAATAGGACATTAGGTTGATACCGGCGGCGGCAAGACCGCCGCCGTTGGCCCGCAGATCAATAACCAAATGCTGAATAGGGGCTTCCTTAATTTGCCGGAACGACTTTCGGTAAAAACGCCGGTATTTGTAATCGCGAAAGGTGTTGATGTCCAGAATAGCCACGCTGCTGTCTTTATCCGAAATGCGCAGATTACGGCGTTTGTCGGGTTTAGGAATTTGGGGTTTTGAGCGGGGAGGGGTACTCGGAACAGTGTTGGGTTTGGGGGTATCAATGGGTTTGGGAGGTGTTTTTTTGGTAGTTTTCGGCGGTTTGGTAAACGTCAGGACGAGCGCTCTTTTCTGACCGGTCGAGTCTTTTACCATGATGTTAAAGGTGTCATTGTTGCCGTACAGATACCGATAGAACGAGCCGAAGCTGCCGTTGATGACCGTATTTTTGAACGTTTGATTATAGCCGTCGGAAGGGATCAAACGACGCATCTCGTCTGTGACCTGAGCAACCGAACGGCCGTCAAGACTGAGGATCTCAGTCCCGACCGTCAAGGTGGAATCATCGGTACGATTTTGGAGAATTCGTAACTGATTTTGAGAATAATAGACCGTCAGCGGAAATTCTTTAGGCTTATTTTTTTTGAGATAACGGGTATAGTCTTTAGAGGGGTAAATGTCAGTGTGGCCGCAGCGGATGTACGAAAAAACGGGATTGACCGTACGACGAAACTGCCGTTCAGTCATCGGGTGATCCAGTTTTTGGAAGGTTTGGTCAAAGATCCATCGGATACTGTCGGGAGAAGTGTAGCGATAAATACCCGGGTGCGCCTCTTCCAAGGCATGACGCATCAACGAAAAATCTTGTCGGAGCTGTTCGACGGAGTAATTCTTTTGCGGGTCATATTGACGACTGCAAGCAGTAAAAAACAGGCAGAAAACAATAAAAAAATTAAGGTAAGCAGCGGGCAGAAAACGAGTCACAACAGGAAACTATTTTTTTACAATAACGGTATTTTTCCATAAAAAAATACATAAATTGCTTTTAAACAAAAATAGCAGACAATCTGTTTTACAGTCAATCCAACTAAAAACAAATCCATTTAGGTTATGGCACGCCCGAATCTTGATCTGATTGCTGCGCTTCGTCGCACTGCTCGAAAAATAGAACATGGCTCTCCGTATCAATGGGGCCACATGGGAAGTTGCAATTGCGGAAATCTGGCGCAGGAACTTACCCAATGGACCAAAGCCGAAATTCACGCGCATGCACTGGCCAACGGACGCGGTGATTGGAACGAACAACTCAATGACTATTGCCCCACAAGCGGCTTACCGATGGATGTGTTGATCAGTGAGATGATGAATGCCGGATTGGATGCTGATGATTTAAAGCATCTGGAGCGATTGTCTGACGTACGCATTCTGTATCGCTTGCCGGAAGCCAAGCGCTACCTTCGCCACAATGTCCGAGATGATGTAGTACTCTACCTTCGCGAATGGGCCAATTGGCTGGAAGAGCAGCTTTTGGCTCCGATTCAATTACCCAACTTTGACCCGGCAGAAGAAATCGTAACCGCTTAAGTCAGCGGGGTTAAAAGTTCCCTGATTCTTATGGCACCGAGCGTCGGCCTCCGGGTCAGCGCTCGTTTTTTGTTTCCCGCAGGAAACGGCCGGCACGGTTTTTTGCTCATTTTCAAAACTGCGCCAATCAAAACCTCTCGCCAAAAATGAGCAAACAATGGATTAATCGGGGAATACTGTTCGCAGGCATTGCAGTGCTGTTGGTCGTAGGGGTACGAGTGGCCGAACGATATTATTTACAGCCTCTATTGGCTAAAACCCTTAAAAAAGCGGTTTCAGAAACTTCCGATAACCTGTATCGAATCGAGTTTAAAAAGTTGTTGTATGAGCCGTTTTCGGGCAACGCCCAACTCTCTCAGGTGGAGTTGATACCCGATACGCTTTTATACCGCAAACGAATCGACAACCGTAATACTTCCCATTTTATCTACTCCGCTTATATCGGCGACATTCAACTCAGTACTATTCGTCTCTTTAAGCTGGTATTTGAACGACGGTTGGAAATAGACCTGATTCGCATTCTGAAACCCACCGTTGAAATTACGCAACGAAAAGAGAGGGAGAAGTCTAAAAAGCCGTCGCCTACTCCTTACAAAGTGATCTCAAAATTTGTGAAATCGTTTCGGGTCAAAAAAATCGAATTCGATCAAATGAAGTTTGTTTTTGCCGATGAGACCAAACAACGGCCCGAACGAATCGTTCTGAATAAACTTAACGTAGATATTACCGATTTTTTGATTGATTCGCTTTCCGCCCGCGATACGACGCGGTTTTATTATTCCAAAAATACGGCTTTTCGACTTTCCAATCTTTTCTTTCCCTCGGTCAGTCCATGGCACGATTTTCGTTTGGATACCATTTCTTTTTCTTCCGAACAACACCGCATTCAGGTGCGAGGCATTCATTATATGCCAAAATACAAAGGACGCGATTTTACTTCACGGGCCGACGGAAACGACCGAATCGCTTTTGCGTTTGAAGATATTACCGTAGACAGCGTTGATTTGACGGCTTTGATTTTTGAAAAAAAACTGATGGCACATCATGCCAAAATTCAACGGGGTACTATTGATGTTTTCGGGGACGGCACCTATCCTTCTGTAAAGTCGAAAGTAGGCAAATACCCGCAGCAGTTGTTCCGTAAACTGCCGTTTAAGATGAAGTTTGACACTGTACGCGTGGAAAATTTTCTGATTTCGTATGCCGAGTACAATCCGGAAACCGAAAACAGCGGGGGAGTTAATTTTAAGCTGGTGAAAGGGGATTTATTTAACCTGACCAATGATACGCTTCCTTTGGCCAAAAACCCGATCTGTGAGGCGCGCATTGAAAGTTTGTTTATGGGCGTGGCTCCTCTCAGTACGCATTTTACGTTCAATATCGCTTCAAAACGGGGGGAGTTTTCGGTAGAAGGGACGTTGGGAGAGATTGATTTGCGCGAAATCAATCCCGTTACGGTGTCGTTGGCACGAACTAAGATTGAATCGGGAAAGGTCAAAAGCTTCAAATTTGTGATGAAAGGCGACGAATACGGCGTTCGGGGAAAAGGTACACTCATCTATCACGACCTGAAAACTATATTTCTGAAAGAAGACAAAGACGGTAATATCAAAAAACGAAAATTGGTGACCGGTTTGGCGGATATTATGTTTATTCAGGACCGGAATCCATGGCCGAACGAACCTATTCGAACGGGAGAGATAGCCTACACCCGCGATCCCAAGAAGTCGTATTTCGCCACCCTTTGGCGCAGCTTGCGGCAATCCATTGCCCGGTGTGTTTTAAAACGGAAGGGGCTGAAAAAGTTAAAAAAAATAGGCCGACATTGATCGGCCTGTTTTTTCTTAGAAATTTAAAATTACTTTTTACCCAAAGAAATCAGATTGGCAAACAGTCGGTAGGCACCCGGAACGCCGGCCGGCAACTCACGGAAGAATACTAAGCCGGTATAGACAAAATGCCCCTTGCCATAAGAGGCATAGATAAGACTCCCTTCTTTAGCGGCTTCGTCGGTGTCGTTGGCCGAGAAAAGCGGTATGTAATTTTTGTCCCATTCTACGGCAAAATAAATGCCGCGTTCCTGAATCCAACCTTTAAAATCGTCGAGTGTGATTTTATTGGGTGTATTCAGAATCGGATGATTCGGTTGTAAAATGCGTAATTCGGCATCTTCCTCCGTTACCCGGTCACGGCCGATTTTGAACGGATAAGGGCCTATTTGGTTGACTTTGAGCGTATTGCCAAAGCCGCCCGCGGTTACGTACTGCACCACCATCGTGCCACCGTTTTTGACATAATCCATCAATTTTTCCTGAAAATATTTGATGCGATCTTCGGTATTATAGGCCCGAACGCCTACTACGATTGCATCATAGACGGCGAGGTTCTTACTCAAAGCCCCTTCGTCGAGCAGGGTTACGTTGCAACCCATTTGTTGCAATGCCGCAGGTACTTCATCGCCGGCACCGGCAATGTAGCCGATTGTTTTGGCTTTGTTTTTAATATCCAATTTCACCAATGCCGTCGTCGCGGTCGGAAAAATGGTTTGGGTCGGTATGTGCTTGTATTCCACCGATTTGAGGCTGTAAGAGTTTTCGCCGTTGTCAGTTTTTGTGATCACTTTCAGCTTCGCCTCACTTTGCTGTGCCGACGGAAACACCTTCACACTCACCGTTTTTTCCTGGTATTTTTCCGGTAAGTCAAACGGAATTTGGGTCGGCTCCACGCGCCATCCCGCCGGTACTTCAAAAGAAAGCGCTCCTTTGACGTTCGGGCGGTGAGCCTTAATGAGAATATCCACCTGTTTGGGTTGATTGTCAGCAAATACGTACACTTTTTCGGTGACATTGGCGGTCACTTCCGGACGCACTTCGTAAGGCCGATATACTTCGCCGTCAACGGGGTCGGTTGATTTATAGATCCACGGTTTGGTGAAAGTAAACGTTTGATCGTCAATGACAAACGTAAAGGAAGTTTGCAACGACGGAATGTTTTCGGGGGTACTGAGTTTGGATTGATCCTCAATTTGGAACGCGCCGTTTTTGATGGGTTTTTCGAGCCAATAGGGCTGGGTGATTTTGGTTGTTTTGGGTACCGATACGTTGAATGTAAAATTAGACAGCTCGTTGTTTTTAAGGTCAAGGGCTAAAGTGGTATCTTTTTCGGCACCCCAAAATTGCAGGCGGCTGAGTTTAAGCGGATAATCGGCGCGTTTCACCACACTCACGCGGAGAGTCGCGCGGTCGCCTTGAGCTACGGCATAGTCAGTGGGGTTGGTTTCAAACCACAGACCCAAGCAGTTTTGAAGCAATACTTCAATTTCGGCTTTCTTCTGCTGCACGTAGCTGTTTTTGGCATCCAATTTTCCCAATTCCCGGTAGATCTTTACCAATACCGGGACGGAAGAGGCCGGGTAGTTGACATTATAATTGCGGATTGCCTGATCCACCAATTGGGCTACCTGCTCGCTGCCCTTGACCCGATTCCACGATAGATCTATGCCGTCAAACAGGTCCTTCTCGGCGGCAACGCCGTCTTTGTGCAGCATAAAATCAACGCGAGCATTGCGGTTGGCTCCTGACCCAAATCCCTGACTCTTGTGCGAGCTGCGGCTTTCGGCGGCAATTTCAGCGTACGATTTCCCGATGTACGAATTATAACCGCCTATGTCAATCGTGATAAAACTGCCTTTATCGGTTGGTTTTTGATTGGTAAATCCGGGGGTGAAAGAATTCCAAACAATGCGTTTGGGTTGCCAAACCTGTACTTCTTTGAGTTGTTCCGGAAATTTGGTGGGATCTCCCGCCATTTTGAAAGCCAATTCCGCCAAAAACGCCGAAGAATTATGGTGGCCGTGGCCTGCCCGGGCATCAGGCGGAAAGCGAGTGATCAAGACATCCGGTTGATTTTTACGAATATGATAGACCACATCGGACAGGATATTGTTTTCGCCCCAAAATTTCAGGGTTTCTTCGCGGGTTTTGGAAAAACCGAAATCATAAGCTCTGGAAAACAATTGTTCGGCACCGTCAATACGGCGGGCCGCCAATAATTCCTGAGTTCGAATGATACCGATGTATTCGCCTTGTTCGGGGCCGATGAGGTTTTGACCGCCGTCACCGCGGGTAAGGGCCAAATATTGGGTTTTGACCAAGCGTTCTTTGGATAAATAAGTCAGCAACAAGGTATTCTCGTCGTCGGGGTGAGCGGCAATGTGCATGGCACTGCCCAATACATTCAGTTTTTTGAGGTTAAGCAGAATTTCACTGGAACTGAGGGGCTTTACTTGCGCGTGGAGGGAAAGGGTAAAAAGCAAAAAGGTAAAGAAGCAAAACGTATTTTTTCTCATTGGTTTGGGCTATTTGCGAGTGATTGGACAAAGCTACAAAAATAGAATCGAATAGCGAATAGGCCGACCGAAACTGTCGGTTACTTTTCCGATTCGTGTATTCCGCCTTTTTCTGTTATGGTCTTGGGTAATTTGTGTCGTTTTCCGCTTATAAGAATGAATTTCTTTTTTACAGAACAAACCGGTTTCGGAAAGTAGAAAAAACGAAATAAACGATTTGAATGAAAACGTTAATCCGCTCAATTTGAATCGCATGAAAAGAAGAAGCTTTATCAAACAATTGACACAAGGAAGTACGGCTGCCCTCACTTTGGGTACTCCTTGGGTGTCGAAGGCGGCCGAAATGAGGTGGACACCCTCCAAAGCTGATGAGCTGAGCAACCATAAAATTGCGGACATCAGCTATACCCAAGTCCAATTGAAATGGCCGCGTTTTGTGGGTAAAAATGCGCGACGTGATATTCACGGCTACGGCCCTAAAGTCAGCGTTTGTGTCCTGACTACCGACCAAGGGGCCAAAGGGTGGGGGATGAACGGCCGACGCACCGATGAGGCCATTGCTTACCTGAAGGGAAAGCGCGTCTCAGAGGTATTTCAACCGGCTGTCGGTGTAACTGATGCAAAAGCTTTGCCTTTTGATGTGCCTTTGCACGATTTGGCCGGGGTGATCCTCCACAAACCGGTGTATGAACTGTTGGGAAAGAAAAAACCGATTCTTACCAAGTGTTACAGCGGCATGATCTATTTTGACGAATTGGAGCCGAAAGAAGGACCGGTCAAAACGTTGGTCAAAGGCATGGACAACATCGTGGAAAACTGCGCCAATGATTACAAACTGGGCTATCGCCAATTTAAACTGAAAATCGGCCGCGGCAACATTTGGATGCCGAAGGACGAGGGTTTACAACGAGATATTGAAGTGACAAAATTAGTCCATAAGACCTTTCCGGACTGTGAAATTCTGGTAGATGCGAATGACGGCTATACCGTAGATACCACGATTGCCTACCTGAAAGGAATCGGCGATATTCCGTTGTTTTGGATAGAAGAACCTTTTGCCGAAACGGTGGCAGATTATCAAAAACTGAAGGATTGGATAAAAGCCAATCAAGTGAAAACGCTTTTGGCCGATGGCGAGGCAAATCCGAACCAACAATTGCTGCGGGAATTGGAAGAAAAAAAGTTGATTGACGTTCACTTAACCGATCTCATGGGCTATGGATTTACCCCTTGGCGGCAGTTGATGCCCGAATTGAAAAAAATGGGGATTTGGGCTTCGCCTCATGCCTTCGGCGAAATGTTTAAGTCTTATTACACGGCTCACCTAACGGGTGCTTTGGGCAATACCGTGACCATTGAGGGCGTTCCGTGTACAAGTGAAGAAGTGGATTTCAGCAGTTATGCTATTAAAGATGGGAAATTGATACCGCCGTCGCTTCCCGGTTTTGGGATTAAATTGTTGAAAAATACGTAGGGAATAAAGCAGATTTAAAATGGATTTTAAGTTGATTTAAGTGGCCGGATTTGAGTTAAAACCAACGCACGGGCCCGTTTAAATCAATAAAATCCAAATCAGCACAACTACTTAAGTAACTAAGCAAACTTATGCCGTGCCTTTTCGGAACCGTGAAATCTACGTAGAATCCACTAAATCAATCTAAAATCTACTAAATCATTTTTGCGTTAATACTTACTTTTGCCGAATTTACTAATTTAGCCCTTGCAGCTTGAAAACATGCTGTAGAGCACTGACAATAGAAAAATGAGAAACATTCTGAACATGAGGAGATTCACTTCTGTACTTATTTTAACGCTTTGGGTGATCGGTAATGCTGACGCCCAAGGAAGATCGTCCAACCGGAATACCTCCCATAAGGGGGGGATAATGACGGGGGCCGACCAAACTGAGAAATACTTGCCCTACCTAAAAGGAAAACGAATCGGGTTGGTGGCCAATCAGAGTTCCATTATCGGTCGAAAAAGCAGCGTAGACAGTTTGCTGAGCCTCGGCGTTACCATTGTAAAAGTGTTTGGGCCTGAGCATGGTTTTAGAGGCAATGCCAGCAACGGAGCCGTGGTGAACGATGAAAAAGATGCTAAAACCGGCCTTCCGATCATCTCTTTATACGGCAAAAATCGGAAACCGACGAAAGAACAGTTGGCGGATGTCGACCTGATGATCTTCGATTTTCAGGATGTGGGTTGCCGTTTCTATACCAATATCAATACGCTGCAACACGTGATGGAAGCCTGTGCCGAAAACAATAAAGAACTGCTGATTCTTGACCGACCCAACCCGAACGGTTATTTGGTGGACGGGCCGGTCATGACGGATGATAAATTTAAATCGGGCATCGGGATGCATTATACGCCTATGGCCCATGGCATGACCATCGGAGAGTTTGCACAGTATCTCAACGGTGAGGGCTATCTCAAGCAACCATGCCGCATAAAAATTATAAAAGTGGCCAATTACGACCATCAAATGCCCTATGAACTGCCGATACATCCCTCACCTAATTTGAATACACAGCAAGCGGTGATGCTTTTTCCGAGTTTATGTATGTTTGAAGGGACAATCATCAACGAAGGGCGGGGAACCTACATGCCCTTTACTGTTTTAGGAACGCCCGCTTTAAAGGGCAAGTATTCCTTTTCTTACAAACCGGTAAGTATTCCGGGCATGAGTGAAAGCCCTAACCAAAAAGACTCGGTTTGTTATGGCCTCGACCTTCGTCAGTATGACATCAACCGCCTGCGCAAGAGCCGTCAGATCAATCTGTCATGGGTCATTGAACTGTACAACGCTTATCCGGACAAAGCCAATTTCTTCAATCCGGAAAGAGCCAACGGGGTATCAGCCTTTGACTTACGTATCGGTACCGATCAACTCAGAAAACAGATCATAGCGGGAGTGCCTGAAGCCGAGATCAGAAAAAGTTGGGAGCCGGGATTGCAAAAGTATAAGGCTATACGGGCCAAATATCTTTTATATCCGGATTAACCGGTCATTTTCTGCACAGTATAGAATCGCCCCGTTAACGTCTAAGGGGTTTGTCGAATTTAAACAGTAATACAGATTTAGATTTAAGTGGCTGAATTTCAATCAAATCAATTTAAAGTCGATTTGGCATAGTAAATTAGCAGAAAACAGATTCACACTGATTGTATATGGATTTTGTTCCTCATTTGTTATTAGTTGAAGACGAGACAAAAGTGGCCGCCTTTATCAAAAAAGGACTGGAACGGCAAGGATTTTCCGTGGAAATTGCGGAAGATGGAAAGGTAGGAAAGCGTTTGTTTGAAGAGCATACTTATGACCTTATTATTCTGGATGTCAATTTGCCCTACATCGACGGAGTAGCGTTGGCTACCTATATTCGTTCTGTAAATACACAAATTCCCCTTTTAATGCTGACCGCCTTGGATACCACCGCCGATAAACTCGCCGGCTTTGATGCCGGGGTAGATGATTACCTGTCAAAACCGTTTGATTTTATGGAATTGGTGGCACGTCTGAAAGCGTTGCTGAAACGGGCGGCAAAAACGGCGGATTTGCCCAATATTCTGCGGGTGTCAGATTTAGAGCTGGATTTGGATCAAAAACTCGCTCGGCGCAACGGTCAAACAATTGAATTGACCGCCAAGGAATTTGCCTTGTTGGAATACTTGATGCGCAGCCGCGGGCGGGTTGTGTCCAAAGCAGATATTGCCGAAAAAGTATGGGATATTGATTTTGACACAGGTACAAATTTTATTGAAGTGTATATCAATTATTTACGCAAAAAAATAGACAAAGAAGCTTCCACCAAACTCATTCATACGGTGGTCGGAATGGGTTATACACTGAAAGAAAAATGACGATTCGGACCCGCTTGACGGTACTTTTTACGGCGGTAGTTTCTGTTTTATGGTTAGTATTTTGCCTGATTATTTATTTATTGGCAGAACGCCACCGACGCGATCAGTTCAACGAACGCTTAAGGGCGGAGGCAACGACGTCTGTCGAGTTGCTTTTCGGGAAAGAAACGGTCAGTCCGGAATTGTTTAAACTGTTGGATAAAAATCACCTGACAGTGCTGAATGATGAAGAAATTATCATCTATAATGACTCCGATTCGTTGGTATATGAGAGCGGAACCGATTATTTGAAGGTAGATAAAGCCTTATTGAATCGTATCCGGCTGGAAAATGAAGTGTACCGGAAGGATGGCCCACGAGAGGTTATCGGGATACTGTTTACGGATAGTCATAATCGTTTTATTGTTTTTGCGTCAGCTATTGATAAGTACGGAGTCAGTGAAGTAACTAACCTGCTTTGGGTGTTGGCAGTGGGATGGTTTTTTTCCGGATTTGTGGTTTTTTGGGTAGGCTGGTTTTATGCGTATCGGGCTTTATTGCCGCTTGTAAAACTGATCGGCCGCGTCGATACCATTACAGCCTCTCGGTTGGATTTGAGGGTAGAGGTAACTGATCCCCACGACGAGATCGGACAGTTGGCCGAACGTTTTAATCGAATGTTGGATCGTTTGGAAGAGGCGTTTCAACTTCAACGGGCTTTTGTCTCAAACGCTTCACACGAACTTCGAACTCCTTTGACCGCCATTACGGGCCAAATTGAGGTGGCACTCATGGATAATAACCCGCAGGAGTGGCACGAAACATTGCGGTCTGTATTGGAGGATGCGCGTCAACTCAATCGCCTCTCCAATGGACTGCTGTCGTTGGCAAAGGTCAGTATGGATGAGTCAGCGGTTAAATTGTCGGAAATCTATTTGGATGAGGTGTTTTGGCAGGTACGCAGTGAGTTGCTGAGAGCGTATCCCGCTTATACGGTGAAAGTAAACTTAGCCAATTTCTCTATCGAATCAACGCATTTTATGGTGCTGGGCAACGAGTCCCTGCTTCAAATCGCCATTACAAATCTGTTGGAAAACGGAGCAAAGTTTTCGCCCAACCATACCGTTGAAGTGAGTTTTGCTGATTTTTCGCAGGCGGTCGAAATCCATTTTCATAACCGGGGACCGGCCATCCCGGAAGAAGAATTGCCCCTGATTTTTAAGCCTTTCCACCGTGGCTCCAATTCCCGAATGATAGACGGGCACGGGATCGGCCTCTCCTTGACCGAACGCATCATTAAACTGCACCACGGCAGCTTGTCGGTAGAGTCTTCTGATGACCATGGTACTGTCTTTGTGATTACCCTGCCTAAAAAATCCTAACAGTATTCTAATTCGGCTCTAATGTTTTTCTAACAAGTGAGAGTTAGATTTGTTCTTTCACTTTAAAGCACGAATTTGATGCGGTATAAATTGGATTATTTTTCCACGCCTGCGCCTCCGGTCAATATGCGTAAGCGAAACCGTCGGTGGGTCTCCGCTTTGGTAACAAGTATTGTGGTGTTGGCAGGAATTATACTCTTTTTCGGCATAGCACACACCGCTTTTCGGTTTAGGGAGCAGCACCAAAACCTTCAGCGACGGCACGATGTGCTTCGGTTACGCTATGATTCTCTCTATGCAGCTAAACTTCAGGCAGATAAAGAGTTGGAGTCTGTCGGAAAGCAGTTGCAGCTCTTTCAACGCAAATCGGTTAAGTAATAGGTTGAAAGAAACTGACTTTTTCTCAACTATTTCCCTTTTGACTTTTGTGACCCAAACGGATGCCGGTTCAATGGAATTAAAATGATTAAAAGTTGGCGGCATATTGTAGCTGAAGTGAGGTTAGACAGGATAAATACGATTTGTCCTGTCTTTTTTGTAAGAAAAGTCAACTTCTAAGGTAATTCTAATCTTAAATTAATTCCCCTCTAACATAGGTAACTTATCTTTGCAGAGTCAAAAGACAAGTATTCCAAATCATAAAATCAGCATTATCGTTATGAAATTGATAGTTCATTCTTATATTGGCATTATTTTGCTCAGTTCACTGTCGGTGATGGCCCAGCGTTCCTCTATTGATTCTCCGCATAACTACAAGCGACCCGAATCGCAGCGGACCGCTCAGAACCGACACCAAACGGAGGCGACCATGGTCGTTAATGAGCGCATTGTTCCTTTGGAACTACAAAACAACAGAATGTCGGCTCACAACTATAAGCGTCAGGGAAGCAGAAGTTTTCGGCAGGAAGCCACTGTCGTCAGAAATGTGCCGGTGGCGGGGAGTCATCCCCAAAACCCGTTGTTAATGCCCGGACATTATAAGAGCCAATTTAATGCGAAACCGGTGGAGGTAAGAGTCGCGCGCAGAAAGGAACAACCGGATACGTTCAATGATACCTTGAGCAGGTAAAACAGACGGACATAAGTGCAATAAATAAGTTTTGACACTGATTCAGTCACTTATGCAGATGCGACATCAAACACCATTTCGTTTAGATTAAGAACATGATAGTATGGAGTTCCCCCGAAGGTTTTTGGGGGAACTTTTATTTTCGGGGAAGAACTATTTTTGGCAAAAATAGATGACCTCATTGGCCGGAAGAGCGAAGCGTTTTACTTCTTCCGTTGTAAGTTCTTCCATCACAAAACGATCCTCTGTTACTTTAAATCCTCCTTTTTCGAGGCGTTTGCCGTAATCGCGTCCGAAAAGCCGAAGGTGGTCGTCTTGCCAATAATGCTTTTCGCGCTCTTTCGGGTCAGTAATGGAAGGGTCCTCGTAAGTAGTAGCTCTCGACCAATCCTGCGGTGATTGAATGATGGCCCATCCGCCGGGTTTCAGTACGCGGTGCAGTTCTGACATGGCCTTGATGTCATCGTCCACGTGTTCCATTACATGATTGCAAAAGGCCACATCAAAGGTATCGGCTTCAAACGGAATCGCATGAATATCCATTTTGACCTTGGCAAGCGGCGATTCAATATCGGCGGTGATGTAGTCGAGATTCTTCATTTTCTCGAAACGGTCGATAAAACAATATTCCGGGGCTACGTGCAGCAGTTTGAGATCGGCTTTAAAAAAGTTGGTCTTCCGTTGTAAATACAGGTACATCAGTCGGTGACGCTCAAGGGACAAGCAATTGGGACAAAGGGCATTATCTCTCCCCGAACGGCCATAGGGTAAGAATTTTCGAAATTCACTGCCGCACACAGGACATTCAACCCCTTTACCCCGATAAAATACAGACAGAACGTTTACTCCGATATGACTTACTAATTGCAAATATTTACGCGGTACGTGCCTTAATACCCAACTGATTATATCTTTCATTCGTGAATTTTATGAGATTTTTATTCGTCAAGTCCTGTAAAGTTTTTACTTTTCGCTGCCAAAAGTAAAAATCAACGACACCAATCGCAAAGATGATACCAAAAACTTCAAAACCGCCCGGCCAAAAACTGGTAAAGCGGATGAATTCTCACACCAAATCGTTGCTTTTGGCACCTTTCAGTTTGGTTTTGATAGGCTATGGTTTGTGCGTATTCAGCGAAGCCGGGCATTTAAAACATACCGGAGCCTCCTTTCGGCAGTGGTTTTTAATGGGGACTTACAGTTTGATCGTCATTAACGCGGGATTGGCCTTCTTTGGACAGGCGATCATATTTCGTGTTCAGTATCAATATCGTCGGGAAACTCGCCGCAAGCTGAAGAAAATGCAAAAGGACTTTGAAACGGCCCTTAAAAAGAAAAATGCCGCACAAGGCGGCAAAAACGGTTAGGCTTTGGCGGCAAATTCTGCCTTGATCGCCTCTACATCTACTTTTCTGATTTCCGGCTTCCATGAACGTTGCTTCATCAAAGTTTGCTTGTTCTGCGGAATCATTACGTTACGCTTTGCTTTACGCAAAAGTTTGGTCACACCCATTGTCGTATTATCTTTAAATGTTGATTCTGAAAATTGAGCCGCAAAATTACGGATTCATTTTCAAAAAAATAAACGCTGCCCCTATTTTTTTCAGTATAGGTACTACTTTTGCGGTTTAATAGTGGCTTGTGGCTTGTGAATAGTGCCCTTACTAACCAACCGCGAACTACTGATCACCAATTACTAAGATCATGAGTAAACCTTCTTTGGCCCGCGGCACGCGCGATTTCGGGCCTGCGCAAATGGCAAAACGTAATTATATCTTTGATACCGTTCGACGTGTTTTTCAACGTTATGGCTTTCTTCCTTTAGAAACCCCGGCCATTGAAAATTTGTCCGTATTGATGGGTAAGTACGGAGATGAAGGAGATCAGCTTCTCTTCAAAATTCTGAATTCGGGTAATTTTGCAGAAGACCTTACGGAAGCACAATTACAGGAAGGTTATAAAAAATTGACCCTTAAGGTAGCTGAAAAAGGCCTGCGTTATGATTTGACTGTTCCGTTTGCGCGATTTGTGGTCATGAATCGGAACGAATTGGCTATGCCTTTCAAACGCTATCAAATTCAACCGGTTTGGCGAGCCGATCGGCCCCAACGCGGTCGCTATCGTGAGTTTTATCAGTGCGATGCTGATGTGGTCGGTACCGATTCTTTGCTCTGTGAAGCCGAAATCGTGCTGATGATCCACGAGGTTTTACGCGGGCTGGGTTTGGAAAATTTTACCGTCAAAATAAACAACCGAAAGATATTAAGCGGCATTGCCGAGGTGATAGGAGCGCCCGGGCAGGAAGGCCCGATGTGTGTGGCAATTGATAAGTTGGACAAGATCGGCAAAGAAAAAGTAGAGGAAGAACTCAAAGAAAGAGGATTTTCAGCCGAAGCCGTTGAAAAATTGCAGCCGATTTTTGAATTGTCTGACCGGCAAACGGACATCTTCAGCAGCCTACGTACGTGGTTAAACGGCTCGGAAATCGGTACGAAAGGAATAAACGAACTGGAAGAAGTAGGGGCCAAAGTAGCTCGGTTCGGGTTGGCACAACCGCAGCTTCAGTTGGACGTGACCCTGGCTCGCGGATTGAGCTATTATACCGGGGCTATTTTTGAAGTGAAAGTCAACGGTGTGCAGATGGGCAGTATCTCAGGCGGCGGACGTTACGATAACCTGACGGGTACATTCGGTATGCCGGGGTTGTCCGGAGTTGGGATTTCGTTCGGCGTAGATCGAATATATGATGTGATGGAAGAATTGAAACTCTTCCCCGAAAATCAAGCCGTTTCTACGCAGGTCATGATCACTAATTTTGACGCCGACGCCGAGGCCTACGGGTTGGGAGTATTGCGCCAACTCCGGGAAGCGGGGATCAATGCCGAGCTGTACCCGGATGCTGCTAAGTTGAAGAAACAATTTGATTATGCCGATCGTAAGCGAATTCCGTACGTTTTGATCATCGGTTCCGATGAAATGCAAACCGGAATACTATCGCTGAAAAACATGCAGACCGGCGAACAGAAGAAATTGGGTTTAGTGCAGATTTTGTCTATTTTTGCTTAGAAACAGGCTCACATGAGTGCACAACCTAAAGTCTATTATACCCTCGAGCAATATCTTGAACGAGAGCGAAAAGTTCTTTATATAAGCGAATGGTATCGAGAGGAATTATGAAATATGCCCATGGAGTAAAATTAAAAACGAATGAAAAACCTATCTCTTTTCCTTTTAACCTTTACTTTATTTTCTTTTATCGGTTGTAAAACAGCCAAAAAAGCGTTCAAACGCGGCGATTATGATGAATCGGTATTGCGTGCGGCTGAAAAATTGAAAGACAGCCCAAACAGTTCTAATTCGGCTGATATCCTTAAAGAAGCCTATCCTTTGGCGTTGCAGCAAAACTTAGACGATGTAGCCCGTTATCAAAATTCTTCAGAGGCCTTTCATTGGGAACCGGTGGCTAATGCCTACGAACGACTCAATAAATTGTATGATGCCCTGCGTAAATGCCCTGCCTGTGAGCGGTTAGTAACCGTACGAAACTTTCTTCCCGAAGAACGCGATGCCCGCGAAAAAGCGGCTTCGGAACGTTACGAGGCAGGTACGGTCTCTATGCGCAATAAAGAAAACCGGCAAATGGCTCGTCAGGCCTATGAGCATTTTGAAAAGGCAAATGCACTGGTAGGCGGATTTCGGAATGTGGGTTCGATGTTGGATGAATCCTACGAATATGCCTCACACAAAGTAGTGGTAGAGCAGGTTTTGGTCACTTCACGGACGTATCAACTGAGCAATGAGTATTTTCAGAATAAAGTCAACGAGTTTTTGCAAACCAATAAGCGTCTCAACAAGTTTGTGCGATTTTATTCGCCGGAAGAAGCGTCAAGTGTTCGCCTGAAGCCGGATCACGTGATTAAATTGGAATTTGACGATTTTGTGGTAGGTCAAACCCTGATTCAGTCCAATACCGAAACAATAACCAGTAAAGATTCCGTGAAAGTAGGGGAAACTACAGTAGCAGGGAAGAAAATCCCGGTGTATAATAAAGTAACGGCTAAACTGACTCGTTCCCGTAAATCAGTACTTTCGTCGGGCGTATTGGATATGCAGATCATGGATTTTCGTACGAAATCGGTGGTCAATCAGGAAAAATTTCGCGGTGATTATAACTGGTATTGCGAATGGGGTAACTTTAACGGCGACGAACGGGCTCTTACGGCTGACCAAAAGCGGATTTGTAATTCGCGGGAAATCAATCCGCCACCGTCGCAGCAGTTGTTTATCGAATTCAGTAAACCCATTTATGACCGCCTGACGAGTAAAATTCGGGACTATTATAAGAATTATTGAGTGTCCTGATAAAAGGGAAACAAGTAAGAACTTCGCTATTATATTCCCCCTTTGAATCCCTATTCCCCCAATAAAAAACAATAAGGGAAGGTGCTATTGATGCAATCAATAAATAAGGCGACTCAGCCCAACGGAAGTTTCGGCATTGTTTACTTCTCATCCGGAGGTGACAAACGTCATAGCACAGTGAAAAATAAAGCTCAAAAGGCCAATACGCTGCCCCAATCTATGTAGTGACTGCGTTCGACAGGAGTTTGCAATTGCGGTAATTGAAAACGGATAATGAATTAGGGGCAAGATGGAAATTCAGGCGCCGAAGTTACATAGCCGTCCGCTAACGTTCCTGACTATGTGTTGCCTTTGGTAAAGACGGTTTTGTTCAATTCAACACTGCTGTATCCTTCCCGATATCAGACATCGGGAAGGATGCTCAACTTACAGCGATTCGAAAATAAGGCGACTGCCCATGGCCTGCACCGGCCGGGCATTATGGTCATATACTTTGGTAAAAGCCGCTAATTGGGCGGAAGAAATTTTGAGTTTTTCTTTAAAAACGATCCAATTCAATCCCTGAGAACAGGGAGGAGTGGTCAGCGAACCGGTATAGTTGTAATATTTTTTCAAATCAGGGAACAGTTGCATCGGATCGATCATATCCGCCGTACTCACTTCCTTTTCTTTGACGGTCGGAAAATTTTTGAGGTATTGAGCGATGCGCTGCTGTCTTTGCCGCCGTCTTCCGGCATGACCCCTAACACCACCAAAGCGCCGGTTGTTTCGTTTTGATGCATAAAATGGATTTCCAACGGCGACGATTTACCATCAATCGTATGTTCACTATGAGCATGAAAATGAAACTGTTTCAGGCTGTATTTCTGTCCGTTATAGGTGATACTTCCTCCCGAACTGTTGATTTGAACGGTATGTCCGTTGTCAATGGCTTTGACGGCAAAAGGAGCGTAGCTGAAGTTAACTTCCGGCAGGGTCGCTTTGACCGTGCTTGAGGTAAGAATGTCGATAGGCGACTGTACCAACCCCGCACATTCGCTGTAGCCTTGCAGGTCCCATTTCGGATTTTCATAATCCCAATGAATCGCAGCGGGCCCTACATCTTCGTTTTTGGAGCAGCCGACCGGACCACCGGTCAGTAAAAAGCTGAGTAATACAAGTTTTTGCATCGTTACGTTGACAGAGGTTGGAGAATGCAAGTAAGAAGGCGAAGCCTTACTGTTCCGGGGATAATTTCAGAGAGTTTATCCGTGATTCTCCCGGTCACGGAGTTTTCGCGTTTCGTAGGCAAGATTAGGCCATTTGCGGCTTCTTGGCAAAGAAAAGCGGGGGATTTTTATCTTATTTTTTATGAAAATGCGGCGACCGCAGGTATAAAAAACAACCCCTCTGCCCCACCTAACTGTTGTCTTTTGCTAACGAAGTCGAGTAGTTCCCTTTACGGCTAACCGCTCGTTTTCTACGCTTCATTTAGCTATCCTCCCATTTCAAATTGAAGTTTTTGCCCTAAGCGGCAGGAGCGCCTACTTTTGAAAAAACCTTATTTTGGATAGCGGTTAATCAACTTGTTTTTAATGATTTAACTAAACTTCAACCATGAAAAAACTGATCTTGTTTTTTGCCCTCGTGAGCAGCAGTGGGTTTGCACAAAGTGTGACCATTGATCCTACTTCCGTACGTGTTCCCGGATTGTCGGTTGTCCCTTCCTGCGGCGCCAACGACCGCGGCAAATTATATTTCAACAACAACGACAACAAAATGTATTATTGCAACGGCTCGGCTTGGGTCGATTTTTCAGGGGGAGGCTTGACCTTGCCGTACAGCGGCACCGTTAACATCGGTACTCCTATTTTTAATTTAACTAACACGGTGGAGTCAGGAAGGGGAGTCTATGTTAAAACGGGTACAGGCGGTCAAGAGATATCAGCAGAAAATTATGCCGGTTATTTCAATGGTGCGCAAAACGGTATTTATGCTACAAGCGGGGTCGGAAAGCCGGCCTTGAGAACGGCCGGGTCGTTGCAATTCCGAAAGATCAATGAAGGAGCAGGCAGAACGTTGACATCCGACGCCACCGGCAATGCCACCTGGCAAAGCAACGGCGCTTTTTTTGTAACACGGAACGCCGATGTGAGCATTAACAGCGCCGTAGCCACCAAACTTACCTTCAATACGAAGTCCGTTGACCCCGATAATAATTTTAATACCGCCTTAAGCAGATTCATTGCCCCGCAAGACGGCCTGTATCATTTTGATGTGACGATTGATTGGACCGCCACTTTTACGGCCACCAAAGTGTACGTACAGATCGTTAACCTCAATACGATTGACGAGGTTAAACGGGTGGCTACCCAAGTGATACAAGTCTCTGCCGAAAAACCAACGTTGTCCTGTTCGGCTACCTTTCATGTATTGGGCAGTGAATCTGTCGAAGTACGGGTATTTCAGAATTCGGGAAGTGCCAAGTCGATTGAAAGTTCGGCTTCTACTTATTTTTCGGGCTATATGGTCCGCCCTCTGTAAAAATAAGTAATTGAACAGATTGGGATTTTATTGATTTTAGCGGGGTCCTTGCGGTGGATTTGTTTGAAAATCATCTATTTAAATCAACGCACCGTCTCCCGCAAGGCGGACTGAGCGGTAGAGAGTACAGAGCCGTTAAATCCGCTTAAAATCAATTTTGCGTTACGGCTTATTCAATTCCTGATCCACTTTTTGCAGAAGCTTTTTGGTGTATTTTTTAGTGATGGCAAAGGTATAGATGGTCGCGTCTTTATAAGCCGCGTTGGTTAAAAGCAGATTTCTTACTTTTTTTTGTCGTAACGCTTTCGCTTTTTCGGAGGCAGAAACAAGGTGTAAGGAATCAATGACCACCGGAAAATAGAGACTCATCTCCGGAATTAATTGGGTCATGGTATGGGTTTCGTCCACTTTGCACCATTCGGTACAGCTCGGTATGACGGAGGTATAGTAAGATAAAAATAACGTTTTCAGCGAGTCATTTTTGATTAAATTAGTATGGGCCGTTTGTTTGATCTCTTCATAAGCCATTTGATTGGGCTTGAACGTTAAATAACTGGCGGCATTGTCAATGTGTAAACTGAGACTGTCGGTTATGTCGGAATCCTGTTGGAAATAAGCCAATTTATGACTGCTCCTCACCATCTTATGGCCAAGATCTATCATACGGGTCAACAGCAATGTATCCTGCACCAGATTGGTCCTCAGGAAAGCCAAATGCTTTTTGGCGGTTTCTTCATCACTCCTATTTTGTCGCCATTCGTCAAAGAGAAAGGACATGGAGATACCGAGAAAGATAACCAAAATCTCCGAAACGTATTTTTCAAGGATCGCTTTAAACGAATATTTCGTCTTTTTTTCTTCCATTTTTTACAAAATCTGTGTTTTAGGATAAGAGGAAAGCTCTTTTAGCTGCATTGGGCTTTAACCCCTGATTCGGGTTTACTGACCCGCCCTACAAGAATATCTCATCGCTCTCTAATTCACAAGTAATCTTATGCTTTTTTCTCAGGCCTTACCCGACCGTTTTTGATAACAAAAAAGCCCCGCCGCACGGCATGGCTCTTGTTTTTGATAATCAACGGGTTATAACTCTCTGTTTAGTTAAGGCCTTTGACGGAAAGCATCAAAGAAGCCGACTTGGCCCAAACACTCGGGGTATTTTCAGTACGGAGCCCTCCTTTGAAAGATGCCGCACAACGGAGCTTGGACACTCACCGTGTTACAAACACTCTGTATATTTTGGGGTCGTAGTTGCAAACTACGACCAACGGGGGGGGTGGAAGGCAATGAGGTAGTTGGTTTGGCACTTACCGTGTTGCAAACACTCCGGTTATTTTTAGTACGGAGTCTCCCTTCGGAAGCTACGGTTTATACACAAGTATTTGGTATTTTTGTTTTCTTTTAAAACGTTGAATGTAATGTTAAAAAAACGAAGTTGCTTTTGATTTCGGGGACAAGCGGTTAAATTTAAGAGCCTGTGAATTTGTTTCTGATGTAACGGAGAATGTTCAAACCAAAGTACATCAACTAAGTGAGAGTTGGTCGAGTCAAATGGCCTATTATCGTTTAATCAATAACAAAAGTGAGTACAGAGGCTATTATATCGGGTTTTACAAAGGCTACCTGTGAACGAATAGAACCTGTTCATTATTTGTGTTTTCAAGATACGACTCAGGTCAACTTGAAGTAATCGTGGTCGTATCGTCCTAGTCAGGCCTTGGCCTCATAGCCGACAACAAAAGTTTAGGGTTTTATTTACATCCGAGTTTATTGTTAAACTACAATGAAAGTTGTATGGGCTTTCATTTATTAAACCCTACATTCATGTGCAGGGGGAGCCAATCGGCATGAACGTAACTATAACTATCTTCCCATCCAGGAAAAGGAATCGTATCGTTGGATTCAGTGTGTTCAACAAAGTTCAAAAACGCTCTCGAATGCCTCCATGAGAACCTATGTTCAGGACCGAGAGGAGATATTTTTGAGCTATTAGCGAGCCATACAGACAAAGACTTTTTATTATTCGTTCAACCTATATTAATCGAAAAGTTAGCTATGGTGAACAGATTTGTGGCTTGTATGAAACCTTAACCTCCTCGGTCTTAGGAGATACTTACCGGCTTGATGTTCGAGGGGATATTCGTAAAAATACGCTGAATCGTCAAGCCCTGATGGAGCTTAGATTCATCGAAGTTGAAGTTCAACCTCCTCTTAGACATAGTAAAACAACTTCAATATCACCTGTCAAAGTTGTCGCCATTGAAGCCAAAGAATCTCCATCAAGCGTTCCTGATGGACAAGAACCCATACACTGGCGTATTTTGACAACCCATCAAGTAAACGATTTTTCTGATGCGTGCCAAATCGTGTATTGGTATTCATTGAGGTGGCACATCGAAACCTTATTTCGACTATTAAAAACCCAAGGATTTGATATTGAGAGCATTGGGCTTGAAAATGGCGAAGCTATTATAAAAATGACGCTTTTTTGCCCTGTGGGTATGAAGTCTTAAAGTAATGGCTTTACTTTTGAGCAACCAAAACCATTTTTCCGAATCAAAATCAAGCGGTCAATGAACTTTTACTGAAAGTGAAATAGAATGCTTAAAAGTTCTTAATGTCAAATTTAGTGGAAATACTCCGGGCGGCGTTCCGCAAAAATTAAAAAACCCTTACCCGGATACCGCCTTATCATGGGCTTTCTGGGTAATTGCAAGGCTGGGTGGATGGAAAGGATATAATTCCCAAAGACCTCCGGGAGTAATAATACTATACAAGGGAATAAAAAAATTTGAACTCATCTTGATGGGCTATGAATTACAAAGATGTGTATAAACAGTAGCCTTCGGAAGACCCCGCACAACGGGGGTTGAAGACCCCTTGGAATTTCTCCAATTTCTTGTCGCCGAAATGATTAAAGTTCTTTGAATTCATTCAAATTTTATTTTCAATATAAGTTTATCAAAAAGATATTATTTGAAAAATGAAGCAATTATTCCTTTTTTAGCTGTTGAAACATTGATTTTTTCATGCCCTTTACAATTTGTAAATGTTACGTCAATGAAATTAGAATTATCTATTTCTACATCTTCAAAAGTACAATCAATAAAATGTGTATTCTCAATTTTGCAATATTTAAAAGTGGTATTTTTAAACACTACTTTTGAAATTGAAGAATTGTATAATTTGGTTTCCCAAAATTCACAATCAATATAGGATGATGCTTGCAAAGTAGAATCTTTGTAAGTACAATTATGAATTTTGCATTTAGTAAAGTCGGCTTCTAATGTTACTCTTAACATTTCATTCCCTCGAAAAAATAAGCCATCAAAACTACAACACAAAAAAATACAACTAAACATTTCGTGCCTTTCAAAATATGTGTGCTTTAATTCACACTTACTAAATTCAACTGATTTAAAATGACAGTGGTTAAAATTTCCTGATGTTAGTTGTAAATAATTAAAGCTTCCATCATTAAATTTATTACTGTAAATATGAGTTGCTCCAATAATTTCCGTTATTTGAAAATGATAAAACTCATTATCCGTTAAAGAAAAACTGAAACTGTTATCAATTTCAATGTAAGCAATCGTGCAGTGTTGGATTTTGTTTTTTCGTAAGTCAATAAGTAGTTTAAACTTCCTTTCACTCTGATAAGGTATGCCAAAGTGAACTAATTCTGATTCAAAAACTTTTAATTCTAAATCTGTAGCAACCTTGGCTGTATCAATCAAGCAATTTAAAAATTCGAGTCTTGGCTTGTCATTTTCTATCTCAAATTGAATTGGATGGCTAAATTTTGTATTTACCAATTTACATTTTTGGAATTTATACTCCCCTTCTGATTTATGTTCAAGTGTTTTAAATACAATATTTTCTAAACTCGTATTTTTAAAATATGGAATCCCCTTCACAGAATAAAATTCGATATTTTTTAATACAGCCTCTGTAAAATCAATTTTATTTAGATTACAATTTTTGAAATTCGTATTGTTTAGGATCGTTTTTGAAAAATCTAAACCTTCTAAGTTTATCTCAGAAAAATCAACACCTGAAAAGTTGATTGGCTTTTCAATATTCATGATTTTTTCTATTATCTCTTTTCTTGAAAAGTCTGCCATGATTTTTTAATTTTTCCAACGTGTTATTAGACGAAATTACACTTCATTGCAACAGATTGATTTAGAGGTAGTATTCGTGCATTGTTAACACTTTGCAGGTTTAAGTGATTGATTGTACAAGGATATTGAATTGTGTATAAAATAGCAACTATTTTTATGCCTTTTTATCAAGCGGTAATTGGCATACCAAAATCACCCCTAAAAACACAAAAAAACAGCCCCACCTCGCGGCGGGGCTGTCATCTATACTGTCAGACTCTAAGCCTTACTTCACTTCTTCAAAATTCACAAACTCGCCTTCCTCTTTGCCTCCGGAGTTCGGTTGCTGACCGGCGTTGGGGTCTTGCGCTCCGCCGGCAGCACCGGCATCGGGACCGGCCGCGTAAATCTCTTGCGAGGCGGCATTCCAGGCTTCGGTGATCTTGTTCATGGCGGCGTCAATCGCCGTTACGTTGCGGCTGCTGTGGGCCATACGAAGCTCTTCGAGCGCGCTTTCGATGTTGGATTTGCTGCCGGCCGAGAGTTTGTCGCCATATTCTTTCAATTGCTTTTCGGTGCTGAAGATCATCGAGTCAGCGGCGTTCACTTTCTCAATTTCCTCCCGAGCGGCTTTGTCGGCGGCTTCGTTGGCTTTGGCTTCTTCGCGCATCCGTTGGATCTCGGCGTCAGACAAACCGCTGGAGGCTTCGATACGGATCTTCTGCTCTTTGCCGGTGCCTTTGTCTTTCGCCGTTACGTTCAGGATACCGTTGGCATCTACGTCGAACGTTACTTCGATTTGAGGAATACCCCGCGGGGCCGGTGGAATACCATCCAGGTGGAAACGGCCAAGGGTACGGTTTTGAGTCGCCATTGGGCGCTCTCCCTGCAATACGTGGAGTTCTACCGACGGTTGGTTGTCGGAGGCCGTTGAGAACGTTTCTGATTTCTTCGACGGAATCGTGGTGTTGGCTTCGATCAACTTGGTGAACACACCGCCGAGGGTTTCGATACCCAACGACAACGGAATCACGTCGAGCAGAAGCACGTCTTTTACTTCACCCGTCAATACCCCGCCTTGGATGGCAGCACCGATCGCTACGGCTTCGTCCGGGTTCACACTTTTCGACGGCTTGCGGTTGAAGAATTTCTCCACTTCTTCCTGAACGCGAGGAATACGGGTCGAACCACCTACCAAGATTACTTCGTCAATATCGGCAATTTTCAATCCGGAGTTGTTCATGGCGCGTTTGCAAGGCTCCATCATGCGTTGGAACAGTTTGTCGGCCAATTGCTCAAATTTCGCTTTGGTCAACGAACGTACCAAGTGCTTCGGAATTCCGTTGACCGGGAAGATATACGGCAGATTGATCTCTGATTGCGTCGAGCTCGACAATTCGATCTTGGCTTTCTCCGCCGCTTCTTTCAAACGCTGAAGGGCCATCGCGTCTTGGCGCAGGTCAATGCCTTCGTCTTTTTTGAACTCATCGGCCAACCAGTCGATGATCACCTGGTCGAAGTCATCCCCACCCAGATGCGTATCACCGTCGGTAGATTTTACTTCAAATACACCGTCGCCCAATTCCAGAATAGATACGTCAAACGTACCGCCGCCTAAGTCAAATACGGCGATCTTGACATCTTTTCCCTGTTTATCCAATCCATACGCCAAGGCAGCAGCCGTAGGCTCGTTGATGATGCGTTTTACATCCAAACCGGCAATGATCCCCGCTTCTTTGGTCGCCTGACGTTCGGCGTCATTGAAGTAAGCCGGTACGGTAATCACCGCTTCGGTCACGGTTTGTCCGAGATAATCTTCGGCAGTTTGCTTCATTTTGGTCAAAATGTGCGCCGAAATTTGCTGTGGTGTGAAGAGGTGCTCACCGATCCGAACGCGGGGCGTGTTGTTAGCGCCTTGTTCTACGTTATAAGCCACCGTTTTGATCTCGCCTCCTACTTCGTTGAAACGTTTTCCCATAAAACGTTTGATAGAAGAAATGGTATTTTTAGGATTGGTAATGGCCTGACGCTTGGCAGGAGCACCTACTTTGCGTTCGCCGTTTCCGTTGTCCATAAAAGCCACAACAGAGGGGGTGGTGCGTGCACCTTCACTGTTAGCAATTACGACGGGTTCGTTACCTTCCATAACAGCCACGCACGAGTTGGTAGTACCTAAGTCAATTCCGATTATTTTTCCCATTATTATAAATGTTAAGTGAGCGGTTCGCCGCTCCGATGATTGTTTTTCGATTGAGGGTTTTTCTTCATTTTTCTCAATCTTTCGGGTATTTCTTTACAACGAACGTGCCGGTAGGAGGGAGGGTCCGGAAAAATGACAATTTGGCAGAAAACACCGAAATCGGTCGGGGAGATTTGGGTAATCCTACCGACACTTCGTCCGGTTAGGAGAAAAAAAGGAGGCTGAATAATGCGATTTTGACAGTGCTAAATTCCGCGACGGTATAGTGCATATCCCCGAAACTTTCTCGAACTTTGCAGAAAAATCATGACAATTGAAAGGGTTTTCGTTCATCATTGGCTTTTGTTTGGCGGTCGTACTCTGGGGATGTTCCGGCGACGCCCGACAAAATACGCGTATCCCGCCTTTGCCTACCGACGACGCCGTCAAACGGGCGCAGGCCGGCATTGAATACTTAAATAATGTGATTCGCCGCAGTCCGCAATCGGCCTCCAATTACCACAAACGGGCCGAATTGTACATGACCCTGCGGAACTTTTCCGAAGCCCTGGAGGACATCAACCAAGCACTGGATATCAGTCCCAGCAACGGCCTTTTTCTGTTGACGCGGGCGCGGGTATTGCGCCAACTGAAACGATACGATGAAGCACTCGCGGCGGCGCGCCGAGCGGAAGTGTTGCAGCAGGATACCCCCGAGTTGTACGTACTGTTGGGTGATCTGACCCAACAAAAGCGCCAATATCGGCAGGCCAAACTCTATTTGTCCAAAGCGCTGCAAATGGCCCCTTACGACGGGGAGGCCTATTTTTATACGGGGTTGCTTGATGCCCGTCAGGGGGATACGCTCTCGGGTATTGCCCTGATGCAACGGGCTTTAGAGCTGAAGCCGCGCCTGATGCCGGCTTACGTAGAACTCACTACGATTCATACGCGTTTGCGGGATTTTGAGCAAGCGCGTCAGGTCAATAATACCGGACTGCGGTATTTCCCCAAAGAATCTGCCCTGCATTATACCCGCGGGATATTTTACCATAATCAAAAACGGTTGGATAGTGCTTTGCTCTCTTATCGGAAGGCCATTATTTTCGATTCCACTAACTATGCGGCTGATTTTCAGGCCGGGACAATTTATCTCAAATGGAACAGTTTGCCCCAGGCCATCAAAAGTTTTCAGAAGGTGATTCGTTACAATCCCAAATACCCCCAAATTAATTTTTTGTTGGGAACGGCCTACGACCGAAGCGGTAACTTGGAAGGGGCGATTGAGCAATACACGTTGGCTACGCAGTCCGATGCGTCGGATTGGCGTTCGCGCGGGCGACTGTATCGCGCCCAGCAGCGGAAATACTACTTGGATACCTACGGCACTCTGCCGCCTGCCGCCCCGGAAACAGCGGCCGAAACGGACGAAGAAAAAGATGAACCCCGCAAAACGCTGGATCCGGAGCGGGTTCAAATCCAAACCCTGACGCCGCATTTACAATTGAAAACCAAATCGGATACGGCGCGCAGCTTCAAAATCAGACAGTAGGTTGTCAAAATTCAGAAAAAAGCCCAATTTTGCGGGCAAAGCGTTTTGTCATACGTGATTCGCCGCGGGTTGTCGTTGAATCCAACGCGAAAGATACCGCCGGAACGCTTCTCACTAAACTTACAAAAATGACTGAACAAATCAACATCACTCTCCCTGACGGCAGCGTTCGTAAGTATGCCGCGGGTTCGTCCGCCATGGACATTGCGCTGAGTATCAGCGAAGGATTGGCACGGAACGTGCTTGCTGCCAAAGTGAACGGACAGGTATGGGATGCCGCGCGTCCGATTTATTCCGATGCTTCTGTACAACTGTTGACCTGGAACGACACCGAAGGAAAGGCTACCTTTTGGCACTCCTCGGCTCACTTGTTGGCTGAGGCCATTGAGGCGTTGTATCCCGGTACCAAATTCGGCATTGGCCCGGCCATCGAAACGGGCTTTTATTATGACATAGATCTGGGCGGGCAGCCTTTTTCGCAGGATGATTTCAAAAAGATCGAAGATAAAATGCTCGAATTGGCTCGCCAAAAGAACGAATACGTGCGTTCGGAGGTGAGTAAAGCCGATGCCTTGGCCTATTTTACCGAAAAAGCCGACCAATATAAACTCGAATTGATCGAAGGGTTGGAAGACGGGCAGATCACTTTTTACCAACAAGGAAACTTTACGGACCTCTGCCGCGGACCCCATATCCCGAACACCGGGTTTATCAAAGCCGCCAAGCTCATGAATGTGGCCGGGGCCTACTGGCGCGGCGACGAGAAACGCCCGATGATGACACGAGTCTATGCGGTGACTTTCCCGAAACAAAAAGAGTTAGAGGATTACCTGCACGTACTGGAAGAAGCCAAAAAGCGCGATCACCGCAAATTGGGTAAAGAATTGGAGCTGTTTACGTTTTCGGAAAAAGTAGGAGCGGGGCTTCCGTTGTGGTTGCCCAAAGGCGCGTTGCTTCGCGAACGTCTCGAAAGCTTTTTACGTAGGGCACAGGTACGGGCGGGCTATTCGCCCGTGGTGACACCGCACATCGGCGGAAAGCAGTTATATATCACATCAGGTCACTGGGAAAAATATGGGAAAGATTCGTTTCAGCCCATTCATACGCCCGAAGAAGGGGAGGAGTTCATGCTGAAACCTATGAACTGCCCTCACCACTGCGAGATCTACAAATCGCGCCCGCGCTCGTATCGCGAATTGCCGTTGCGTTTGGCGGAGTTCGGTACGGTATATCGTTACGAACAAAGCGGCGAATTGCACGGATTGACGCGTGTTCGCGGCTTTACTCAGGACGACGCTCACATTTTCTGCCGGGCTGAACAGGTGAAAGAGGAGTTCAAGCGGGTGATTGACTTGGTGCAATACGTATTTAAGTCGTTAGGGTTTGAAAACTACAGTGCACAAATTTCCCTGCGCGACCCCGAAAAACCCGAAAAGTATTTCGGAAGCGATGAAGATTGGAGCAAAGCCGAAAGTGCCATCATCGAAGCAGCGGCCGAAAAAGGACTCAATACCGTAACTGAATTGGGCGAGGCGGCCTTTTACGGCCCTAAACTGGACTTTATGGTGCGTGATGCGTTGGGTCGGAAATGGCAATTGGGTACGATTCAGGTAGATTATCAATTACCGCAACGGTTTGATTTGGAATACATGGGGTCCGACGGACTGAAACACCGTCCGGTCATGATTCACCGGGCGCCGTTCGGGTCGTTGGAGCGTTTTATCGCGATTCTGATCGAAAACACAGCAGGAAATTTCCCCTTGTGGCTCTCGCCCGACCAAATTGCCGTATTGCCGATTTCGGAAAAATACCAAGACTACGCCAACGACGTGTTCTTACAATTGCAGGAAGCCGACGTACGCGGTTACGCCGACCACCGCGATGAGAAGATCGGCCGTAAGATCCGCGATGCGGAAGTGAATAAATTGCCTTATATGCTCATTGTCGGCGAAAAAGAACAGGAAGAAGGCAAAGTCTCCGTGCGCCGCAAAGGGCAGGGAGATTTGGGACAAATGAGTTTGGACGAATTTATTACCCATTTCAAAGCAGAAGTTCAGGGTACGATGGCGACCTTTGGTGCATAACTAACTGATTTATCGTGCTGAAAGCACCTGAATTCTATAAAATAAAAAAATCCCGCACGGTACCGTGCGGGATTTTTTGTGGAAAATTAGGTCCAATTATCGGTTAGTATAATTCGAGACAGTGATTGGATATTTTGTGGTGCCGGTTGGAGTAGTCGGTAACACACCACGCACTACAATTGTGACCGCCCGTCCGCCCGTAAGGCCGGTAATATTGCTTGATGCGGTAGTCACCGTTACGCCGTTTGGACCTTCCACTTTAAAAGTGAAGCCATTTACGGCGATGGAGCCTCCTTTAAAATCAGCCGCTACATTGTAAGGAACAAAGTTTCCGGCTTTGCCGTATTCCACTTTTTCGATAAATGCATTGCCCGCCAACGAGGCAGTTACCCCGGTAGAATTAGGAATCATATTCACTACTCGAAAGAATACTTGACGGTCATTGAATGCCGGCATATTATCCTGAATAAGCACCGCTCCGTAGGTAGGGGCTAAACCTGTGGCAAAAACAGAATAATATTTATCAGCCTCTACCGGCACTGTTCCGCTGAAAACGGTGGTTTCTGCGGTGGCACCGGATGCCGGGATAATCAGTTTGGCCTTGGCAGCCCCTGCTTCTACAAGGGCATAGTCCGTACTTGGAAAAACACTGCCGTAGGTGATTACACCCGGCGTAGCGGGAGCAACGGTAAGCACCGCAGAGAATTTCTTGTCGTTGACATACAGTGCTACCCCCGGGGCATCCGGGGCGGCGTGGAAGAATTTTACCCGTGCTCCGGATGCCGTCTGTACATCTTTGAGCAAATCATGCTCTGTGCCGCAAGCCATGATCATGGCGGCTATACCGGCGGCGAGGAAACTATTTTTGAAAACTGCTTTTTTCATGTTAAAAATGGATTTTAATGCTGATAGTCAGTGCTGAACTATCAACGAATAACAAGGAAGAGCTACGGGTGCATTAAGGCTTCATGAACCAAATTTCGTAGGTATGGTAATCGGGGTTATTACCGCCGATAGCATCCAACGATACCCGATTCCATACGTATTCTGAATTGTAACGCGGACGCATACGATAAGCAGGTTTACCGTTATTGTCCGGAAACAAACGAGTTCCTGAAGGAAGCGTAAACCCGGTATAGACCTCACTGCTGTATCTGTGACGACGCATATCCACCCACGTTTCCATGGCTCCAATACCATAAAGGGCTATGTATTTTTGAAGCATAATGTCGCTTAGGGTCAGTGCGGCAGCGGTTTGAACTACGGCTTTGCTTGTCATGTATTTGGCTTTATCGGCGGCAGCTACTCCTACAAAGTCCATATGCGCATCAATTCCTTTTTGATAAGCACTTAATGACAAAGCTTTGTCTCCTTTTTTAAAGGCCGCTTCGGCTTTAATAAACTGAAGTTCAGCATAAGTGGCTAACTGGTAAGGAGCATTGTCGCGGTAGATCCAGCGACCGGCAGCCGGAGCGGTGGTACCCGGCAGATTTCCCCATAACAAAGGAATACGTTTAGTATTTCCCGCTACGTTGTTAGGATCACCGAATGTAGCTTCCACTCCGCGATAAACGCCGTCGGGAGAGGCGGCAAACATAATCGGCAGGCGAGGATCAACCACACCGCCTAATTTAGTGCCGTCAAGCAAAGCGATAGTGAAAGCTCCCGGAACGGTTGCCGTTAGGTTTCCTCTTAACGGACCGTAAAAGTTACCGTCCAACGAGTTGGTTCCCGCATGGGGAACGGAGAAGTTGTCGGCATTGCTTGAAAAAGATTTATCTACGTATTCAATGACCTTATCGGCGCTGTAGGTAGATTTGTTGGAAAGGTTTTGGGCGTTACGGGCCAAAACAGCGTAGGCAAACTTGGTCCACTTGGTTACATCCCCGTTGTAAACGGCATCGCCGCGTTTCAGGGCAGGGATGGTTTCGGGGTTGCTCAAATCTTTAATGGCATCATTCGCCAAACGGACCACTTCTTTATAAACATCTTCCTGAGAATCATAATCAAAAACGTAGCGGTTAGGCTCCCATGCTTCTTTAAGGATCATCTCTCCGTGTATATCGCTGGTCGTTTGCCAGGTCCAGGCCCGGATCGCTTTAGCCGCACCTACATAGTCAAATTGCTTCTTTGGTGTGGCATCTTCAATAATGAGGTCTACATTTTTACCGACAGACCAGTAATGCGTACGCCACATTTCACCTCCCGTATCGCTGCCGGATACATACCCATGACGTTCCCAACTGTCAAGGGCAGAGTTGAGTCCCCAATACTGGACATAACGTCCCGTCAGACGAGAGTCAAATACGTGACCGCGTACCATTTGAGACAGGATTGGGGGTAATATGGCCGATGATTCAGCTACCTGAGGGTTGCTGGGGTCGGTGTTAATATCCAGATATTTTTCGCAACCGGTCAAACTTGCTGTCAAACCGAAAGCGAATAGTATGTTCAGTGTTTTTTTCATTGTTCCAACTTAATTAGATTCGATATCTTTCAAAATTTGACAATTAAAGACCTACTCTGAGGCCAAAAGAGACAGCACGAGGTAAAGCCAGAGTACCGAAATCAAAGCCTGCTGAGCCCACGCCGAGCGTACTGGCTGAGTTTCCGTTTACACTTGGATCAGCCCCTGTATAATTGGTCAGCAGGAACAGATCGGTGCCGGTGACGAAGACGCTGGCATTGGTGAAAACTTTAGTGCGGGTAATGAGCTCTTTAGGGAAGCGATAGCTCAATGTAATGTCCCGCAAACGAAGCCAATTGATGTTTTTTTCCACAAATTCCGATTCAGGACGGGCCGCAAAATAGTCGAGGCGTGTAGAAGGGGTCACCTGAATATTGTTGGCCGTAGGATTGTCGCTGTTTTCAAGTCCATCCCGAAGCACTCCTTTAAAGGTTACCGGTTGGTCACGATTCAAAGTGCGGGTACTCAGACCCATCGCGTAAAGGTATTTCTCGTTCCCGTTGAATACATCTCCTCCTTTACGAATGTCCAACAAAAACGATAATTGCAGGTTTTTGTAGCGGAACATATTGGTGATACCCATCGTAAAATCAGGGTTACGGTCGCCGATAGGAAGGAAGTTGGTATTAATGATCGGTAAACCTGTGGCAGGGCTGATAAGAATATCCCCGCGATTATTGCGCAGATAGCTATACCCGCCAATCGCTGTAGCACTGGCAGCACCGCGTTGGTTATAAGCTAAATTAAGCGTACTGTAATAGGTCTCCAGTCCGCTTGGGAAAGCACTGGCGCGGGCATTGCCATAAAGCCAGGTATCTGAGTTATAATATTCGGAAACATCGGCGGGCAGGTTACGAACCTCCGTTTTGAAACGCGTAAAATTAACGCCGAGATCCCAGTTAAAGTTTGTTTTTTTAACGGGGTTGGCATTCACCGTAAGTTCTACCCCGTGATTAGAGAAAGTCCCTCCGTTGAGCAATCCGAAAATAAATCCTGTACCGTAACTAAGTCGTTGTACGACGATTTGCTTGGAGCGTTCGTTGGAATAATAGGCAAATTCTACACCAAATCGATTTTTAAAGAACTTAAGTTCGGTACCGATTTCAAAGCCCTGAGTACGTTCCGGTTTAAGGTCGGGGTTGTCGCCGTAAAAGTCATAAAGGAAACCGCCGCCCGTAGAAGTCTGAGGTACTAAACGAGCTCTTACTTTATACGGAGGGGCATCTTTACCCGTTTGGGCATAAGAAGCCCGGATTTTACCGAATGATAATGCCGTAAATTTGTCTTTCATCGCAGGTAAATCAGAGAAGACAAAACTGGCACTTACCGAAGGATAAAAGAACGAATTGTTGGCTTTGGGTAAGGTAGAAGACCAGTCATTACGCCCTGTGACAGACAGGAACAAGTAATTGTTATAGTCCAAATCTAATTTTCCAAACACACCCATTAACCGTTGACGAGTGATGGTCAACTTATTGCGTTGCGTGGTAGGGTCAGTGTTGTTGATGGAATTGTAGTCGGAAAGGTATAACTTTTCTCCCCGCACTGCCGTTACTTCGTAATTACGGTCATCGACGGAGCTACCCACTAAAAACGATGCTTTCAGCTTTCCGATTTCCTTCCGGGCCGTAACCAATAAGTTTCCGTTGAGCAATTGGCTGTTTTCGGTGTAGTTTTCGATGCTTCCCCGTCCGGTGAGGCCCTGATTGGACTCCGGATGTTGGAAGAAATTACCCAAGGTAGAGTAAGTATCCGCGCCGAAACGTCCCACCACGCTCAGCCAGGGAGCAGGATTGTAGTTGAGCGTAAAGTTACCGATGGTACGTCGGGTACGGTCTGAGTTCTTATTTTTATTGACACTGAACAAAGGGTTGTCGTATTCTCCCGTATCTGCGATCAATTTGCGACGAGTACCGTCGGGATTGAGGTAATTGGTGACATCATCGTACGAAGGCCACGTAAGTAAACCGATCAGAAATCCGAACTCACTGCGCACCGGTTTTACTACTTGTGTATTAACGAAGGTAAAAGAAGTGATTGCTTCCAATTTCGAAGAGATTTTGGCAGTGGCCGTCAGGCGAGATGACAACGATTTGTAAGCACTGGTAGGGATGGTGCCGGTTTGGTCTGTATAAGAAGTGGACCAACGATAACTTACCCGGTCATTACCGCCTTCGATTCCCAGATTGTGTTTCTGAGTAAACCCTTTACGGAAAAAGCCGTCAAAGTTATCGTAGAGTTGCGTATTCTCAGGCAATTTTGAGCCAAAGAAACGTTGGGTATTAGGATCGGGAGCACCATTGAGACCGCGTCCGTATACTTTTTGAACTTCAGGGAAACGATATACCTCTTCAATGCGAAAAGAGTTATCGTAACTCACTTTTCCCTTTGAGCCGGCTGTCCCTTTTTTAGTAGTAATCAAAATCGCCCCGGCCGAGGCGTCAATTCCGTACAACGCCGCTGCTTCAGGACCTTTCAATACGGTGATGCTTTCGATATCATTCGGGTTAATATCCGCCGCACGGTTGAGGTAATCGTTCGCCCGGTTGGGCTGGTCAGAGACCAAAGCACCTTGGCCGAAAGTACGGTTGTCAATGGGTAAGCCGTCTACGACAAACAGAGGTTGATTGTTTCCTCCGATAGAACTCGCTCCCCGTAACTGGATGGAAACGGATGATCCCGCTGCCCGGAAGTAGGTGTCATGGTCAAACCGGATACCCGTCCCTGCATGGCAGTAAGAAAATTGCTGCGGCCGGTATCGATGATATCCTGACCTTTTACTTCTTGAGTGGAATAACCGAGCGCCTTTTTTTCTTTCTTAACCCCTAAGGCCGTTACAACAACCTCCTCCAGAATAGACTCATCGTTGTCCAAAGCTAAATTGAGAACGGTAGAATTGCCTACTTTTACCTCCTGACGGACGAAGCCAATGTAACTGAAAATCAAGGTGGCATTGCCCGGTACAGAAATTTTGAAATCGCCGTTGTTGTCGGTGGTAGTACCGCGGGGGGTACCTTTGACAATGATACTGACGCCGGGCAACACACTGTTGTCGGCCGAATTGGTGACTTTTCCCGAAATAACGCGGTCTTGGGCGAGGAGGGTGAGACTTGCTCCCCAGCATACCAATAAAATCACACTCCGATGCAGAAGTTTTTTCATAAGCGAATTGAACGATTTTGGTTTTTATAAATTGTTAGAGAATCTTCTCAAAAGAAGCAAATTGTAAGGTCATTTGCAACCATTTTCGTAATAAAAATGCGTGAGTATGCGGTTTAAGGCTCTGTTTCGTGCGTATTTATGCGGCTTTTGCAGAAAGAAGGGAATTATTATTTTTGTTTGTAAAGTCTTACATTTGATTTTCGAACTTAACTCCTGCTTATGTCAGTCACAATTGCTCCTATTCGGGAAAGCCTTCCCGCTTATTTGGCGTCAAAATCGTATTCCAAAATTGTATTGCTGGCCGATACTCACACCCGTAAGCATTGTTATCCGTTGGTAAAACCATTGTTACCCAAGCACGAGTTGATCGTAGTACCGGCGGGGGAGCAGCATAAAAATTTGGCGACCTGTGAGCAAATTTGGGGGGCAATGACCCGGGCACAATTAGACCGTCATGCTTTAATGCTCAATTTGGGCGGAGGCGTTATCGGAGATATGGGAGGGTTTTGTGCCGCGACCTACAAACGCGGGATTGACTTTTTACAAATCCCTACCACTCTGTTGGCCCAAGTAGATGCCAGTGTGGGCGGAAAATTGGGAATTGATTTCCACGGGTTTAAAAACCACTTAGGGGTATTTACGCTGCCAAAAAATGTTTTGATCGACGCATCCTTTTTACAAACACTTCCGTATGTAGAACTGAGATCGGGTTTTGCCGAAATTATCAAACATTGTCTTATTGCAGATGCCGATAAGTGGGAAGAAATTCGCAAAAAAGACTTTGAAGAACAAAATTGGCCTGATTTGATTGCTCATTCGGTAGAAATCAAGAAAAAAGTAGTGGCCCAAGACCCGACAGAAAAAGGTTTGCGCAAAATCCTGAATTTCGGACATACCATCGGGCACGCGGTGGAAACCTTTTTTCTGAGCAAACCGCCCAAAGAACGATTGTTGCACGGGGAAGCGATTGCCGCCGGCATGATTATGGAGACCTATTTGGCCTACCGCAAAAAAATGGTGGATTTGCAAACATTAGAGCAGGTGGAAGAGTTTATATTCTCCGTGTTTGGGAAAGCCCCGGTAGCTATGTCGGACACCGCAGAAATCATTGCACTGGCCCAACAGGATAAAAAAAACAGAGGAGGAGAGTTGCAGTTTTCATTGTTGACGGGTGTCGGCAGTTGTGGGTATGATCTAAAGATCACCCCCTCAGAAATTCAGCAAGCGATGGCTTATTATGTAGGATAATCGGAGTTTTTTAAGATTTGCAATAAAAAATCTTGCTTTTCCGGAAAAATTCGTATTTTTATTCAAATATTTCTCAATAACACCAAAAACGAGTATCTGTCTATGAAGCTTATCAAACTTTTACTGCTTGGATGTGCTGTAGTATGGGCAGCAGGTTGCAATACCAATCGCAAAATCTTTGTTGAACACGATTACAGTTATGAGACCAATTTCAAAACCTACAGTACGTACGCGTTTTTGGAATGTGAACGCGATACCGGTAATGTCTGTACGGAAGTATATAATGCTATACACCGCCAAATGCAGGCAAGAGGTTATCGTTTAACGACCAACAAACCGTCATTACTGGTCAACTACGGTATTTTTTACGACAACCTTCGCTATCAGGGATATATGCAGCCCGTGATCAAAAACTGGGTAGATACCGAAGATGATTCGTTTAAATACGAACCGATCCGTTATTCTTTGGATAAAGGAACTATCATTGTTTCGTTGATCGATGCTGAGAGCGATCAGGTCGTTTGGAGAGGTTACGCGGCAGGAATTTTCAAAAATCCGAATGCCGCCAACAACTATTACCGAAACGTGGTTCGTTCAATATTTGACCAATATCCGCTATTTGCCTCGGGCTACGACCCGCGTGGCGGAGCACCGCAGGAAAGCGGACGTTAGCTTCCGGATAATCACACACAAAACGGGGTGCTATCTGCGGATAGCGCCCCGTTTTGTTTACTGCAGATTTCCTTTTATGGAAAAGGCCTTCTTTTCGCTCAGTGCCAATTGCTGAAACCCGCGTATTTCGTACGTTTTTACCAACCAAACCCCTTCCGGGCGCCGAGTACAAGTGAGCGAAATAAGTTTCTCAGAATCATAGAGTTTGTTTTCCGTCTTTATGAGCGCTTCTACGGAACCGGGTAACTTTGAGGCTTCATCTACGATTATTTTAAGGGATTTTACAGGCAGTTTTTCCCCACTTTTTAATAAGTACAATGAAGTGGTCGGTGTAGGATGTATGACATCGTAACTCAGTTGATACGCCTGTTTATTAAGATCAGCCTGTATAAAAAGCTCCAATTCCTTCGCCCAGTCTATGTCGGAGGTTTGCTTCTTATCATTATTATTCCCCATGGCCATTTCTTTGACCACTAACGGCTTCCGTTTGTTCAATTCAGTGATTTGATTCGAAATAAAACCTTTGAGGTCGAAATAGCCGTTAGAGGCAGCAGTATCTGCCGGATTTTGGCAACTCTGAAAAATAAAAAAACAAATAAGGCCGAAAAGAAGATGTTTCATATAAAAAGTGCTTCTTGGAGTTAACCTAAGAAGCACTTGAAAAGTTCTGAAATAAAGACCTGACCGGCTTATAACAAACTCACCCCTGTCATTTCTTCCGGCTGCGGTATTTCCATCAGTGCCAGAATGGTCGGGGCAATGTCTGCCAGTTTTCCATCTTTAGGATGACCTTTGTATTCATTCCCGACAAAAATACAGGGAACCAAGTTGGTACTGTGGGCGGTATTGGGGGTACCGTCGTCGTTGACCATGTAGTCGGAATTGCCGTGGTCCGCGATGATAATGGACGTATACCCGTGTGCCATCCCGGTTGTCGCTACTGCCTCCGTACATTGGTCAACCGTTTCAACTGCTTTGACAACCGCCTCAAAAACACCCGTGTGCCCTACCATGTCGGGATTGGCAAAATTGAGGCAAATAAAGTCGGCAGTTTCGGCTTCAATTTCGGGCAAAATGGCATTTCGAATGTCAAAAGCAGCCATTTCCGGTTTGAGATCGTAGGTTTTTACATCCTTGGGCGAAGCACACAGCAGCCGTTTTTCGCCGTCAAAAGGCACTTCACGGCCTCCGGAGAAAAAGAAAGTCACGTGTGGGTATTTTTCCGTTTCGGCGATGCGAATCTGCTTTTTGCCTGCCTGTGCCACTACTTCTCCCAACGTGTTGACCAGATTGTCTTTATCATAAATGACTTTGACCCCGACAAAAGCATCGTCGTAGTTGGTCATGGTCAAATAATACAAATTCAGTTTTTGGGTGCCTTGTTCGGGAAAATCCTGCTGCGTCAGCATCTCCGTAATTTCACGACCCCGATCCGTTCGGAAGTTGAAACACAATACCACATCACCTTCGGCAATCGTGGCTACGGGCGAACCGTCCGGGTTCGTAACGACAATCGGTTCGATAAATTCATCCGTTACGCCTCCGTCATAGGAGGCCTGTACCTTTTCTAAGAGGTGATCGGCCGTGGTTTGTGCATGTCCGACTCCTATTACTAAGGCATTGTAAGCTTTTGCTACCCGTTCCCAGCGCTTATCACGATCCATAGCGTAGAAACGTCCCGTCACGCTCGCGATTTTCCCCGTAGTTTTATTCAGTGCATCCTGCAAATCCGCTAAGAAGCCTAAACCGCTTTTGGGGTCACAGTCACGGCCATCGGTAAAGGCGTGGACAAACACATCGGTCAAACCGGAATCATGAGCGGCTTTGCATAAGCCTTTCAAGTGCTCAATGTGTGAGTGGACACCTCCGTCGGAGACAAGTCCGATAAAGTGTACTTTTTTCCGATTGGTTTTGGCGTAGTTAAACGCGTCGGCCAACGGCGGTTCTTGGGCGAGTGTGCCTTTTTCAACGGCCAAATTGATTTTGACCAGATCTTGGTACACAATACGACCGGCGCCCAAATTCGTATGGCCTACCTCGGAATTTCCCATTTGTCCGTCGGGTAAGCCTACGGCAAGCCCGCTGGCTTCCAGTTTGCTGTTGGGGTATTGTTGCAAAATACGGTCATAGAAGGGAGTATTGGCCGCAATAACTGCCGAACGACCTTCTTCGCCTTGTTTGGCAATGCCCCAGCCATCCATTATGATTAAAATGACTTTTTGACTCATTGTTGTGGGTTAATATGATTTGTTATTGCAAATGTAAAAGTCAGAAACTAATAAATATGTTTATAAGAATCAATGATTGTTTGAAAAATACCAAGAATAAGCGGTAATTCCTTTAAGTTATATTTATTTGTATTTATACTGAAGGTCATGGCTTCTAATTTTAAAAAGAGCCATTCTTCTCCCGTGGTGACACATCCATAAATAGCCGGCAAGGATATCTTTCGGGTTTCGTTGAAGATTTTTGCGCCGTACAATTGCGCTGCACACTGATTAATACCTAAATCTAAATCTTGTTTTTTTGCTTCTACAACTGCCAGTAAGGGCAAACTGAGGCTATAAGAACCCGTTTCTTTGGCAATGATAAAATCGCATTCTCCTACAAGCCCGCGTTGGCGGTCTGCGTCTAAACGTTCCCCTGAATAAAAGGTGATAAAATCTTTATTTCGTTGCCGAGTTTCCACTAAAATGGGAGCCACAATCAATTCAGATCTCGATTTTTCAGAACGTATTGGTAAGTTTTTGCCCAAATCAAGTGTCTGAATGAGCCATTTACTTGGTAACACAGATGGAGTTTGGGTAAAAATAAGCTCTTTTTTATTTTTTATGCCAAAATCGACTTCCAGTTTTTCCAGCGTAAAATCTTTGTATGCCATGGCCTGAAATTTTACCCTAAATTATGCTCCTTTATTAAAAATTCCAAAAAGCTCTCACCGCAACGCGTTACGATCTGATACACATTCTCAAACGCGGCAATATCTTCGTAATAAGGATCGGGAACGCTCGGGGAATCAGCCTGTTCGTCGAAATCGCGATAGAGAAAAACGCGCCCTTCTTCGGGATAAAAACCGGTAGAACGATAGCTCTGGGTTTGGATATGCTCTAAATTAGATTCATCCATCGCCACAATGTAGTGAAAATCAGCAAAATCATCGCTGCAAAGTTTACGGGCATTGTGGATGAGGGTAATGCCGTAATCAGCCGCTACGCGGCGGGCCCGGCGGTCGGGCAAAACGCCGATGTGGTAGCCGTGGGTTCCGGCCGAATCGCAGGAGATTTTATCAGAAAGACCTCGTTGGGCCGCTAAATGACTGAAAACGCCTTCGGCCAACGGAGAGCGGCAAATGTTGCCGAGGCAGACAAATAATACGTTGATCATAATAGTCGTTATCAGTTACAGGTTATCCGAAAGAAAAGCGAATAATTGAGATTTCGGACCGCAGATAACAATTACCGGATAACGTTTTTACTTTTCAAAAGCCTCTCCCTTTTCATCGACCAAAACAAAAACTTCTTCACTGTCCTTTTTCATAAAATACTTCTCGCGCGCGTATTTTTCCATGAGTTTGTCGGTACCGAGTGTGGAAGCCTGTTCTTTGTTCAACAATTTGATCTGCTCCTCGTAATACTCTTTTTGGTCTTCCAATTCCTGCA
>JAXLVD010000015.1:0-209009 GCA_046329125.1 Spirosomataceae bacterium
AGGACATTGATTCGACCCCGGGCAACGGCAAAGACAACGAAGATGACATGGATCGACAGTGCTTTACGGTGCCTGTGAAGTTGTGTGCGGGAGCGAAAGTGGAAGCAAGTGTGCCGGCTCAATACACCAATGTGCAATGGTTTAAAAACGGAGGCACGACCCCAATCGCCACGGGCAATGTGGTCTTATTAAGTCAAGTGGGCACCTACACCTTCACTTCTGCCAACGGGATATGTCCCGCGGAAGGTTGCTGCCCCGTTATCCTTGAAGAAGGAAACAATTGCTGTCCTCCTCAGAACTGTGTACCTTTTACTGTAAGAAAAATTAAAAAGTAATTTTAAGGATTAATGCGAATCTTGGGTTAGAGACTATAGCGAAATCGGGTTGTGACTATTGTTTCGAAGATATGGGCCGTCATCCCATTAGGGACTCTGATTTGCCCGGTATTTTGTAGGCCTTTCTTTTCATTTATTCAAAAAAACAACGATTCAATCGGCTGCCTAACTTTGGAAACAGCCGTTGAAAACAGATCATCAGTGGCTTTTTAAACTGTCTTTAGTTTAGGGTTTGTCCCTTTACTTACCGGGAAAGCATCGACCGGAGAAATTTCTTGGCTAATATTTTTACAATAGTGTGTTCTTCAGTATGTTGCAATCGCATTGGCCGTAGAGCTAATGTAAGACTCAGATCGATGTCTATTCCTTCAACGAGAGGTATAGTCATAAATTTCACTTTTTTATGCTTGTTTTCGTAGCGACGGCAGTAAAAACAGAGGGTTAATATCCCCGCAATTTATTGACTTATGAAATTACTGTCTCTGATTTTTACAACCCAAAATTCGCATTTGCAGTAAAACCCTGTTGACTCATGCATGCCGGAAAAAGATACTCTACCGCCGAACTTCTCCTTTGGACCCGTAAAAATATTCTCAAATTTGTCATTTTAAGCGGAGTCCCTGTGCTCTTATACGAATATTTGGACTTGCAGTGGCTGGCGCTGCCGTGGACAGTCGTGGCCTTGTTAGGTACTGCCACTGCTTTTATTGTGGGTTTTAAAAATACCCAGACCTACAATCGGACGTGGGAGGCGCGGCAAATATGGGGAGGGATACTGAACAGCAGCCGCGCTTGGGGTATTATGGCCCGTGATTTTTTGGACAACCCCCAACAAACACAACTGCTCGTTTATCGGCACTTTGCCTGGCTTACCGCTCTTCGTTATGCCATGCGCGACAGCCGTACGTGGGAGGCGCAATCCATGCAGCATAACATAGAATACCAAAGTGCCCACTATACCATTCCGGAGAAACAGACTTCATTAGAAAGTGAGTTACCGAAATATCTCTCTGATGAAGAGCTGAAATACCTGCTGACGACCCAAAATAAAGCAGCTCAGTTGCTCAGTTTGCAAAGTAAAACCATAAAAGAGTTGTACCGAAACAACCGAATCGACAGCGTTCAATTTGTTGAAATGCAACGGGCCCTCAAAGAGCTTTATGATTGGCAGGGCAGAAGCGAACGAATCAAAAATTTTCCTTATCCGCGCCAGTTTGCAACGATCAATACGGTGTTTATTCGTATCTTCTGCATTCTTCTTCCTTTCGGAATGCTCAAAGATTTTGACAAACTCAACGAATCGGCAACCGGTTTCTTACAGGGACACATGATTTGGTTTGTGGTCCCTTTCAGTGTCTTGATCTGCTGGATGTACACTACCCTCGACCAAGTCGGGGAAAGTACCGAAAATCCCTTTGAAGGCAGCCCAAACGATGTTCCTATTTCACAAATGAGCCGAACCATCGAAATTGATCTGCGGGAAATGCTTGGCGAAACCGAACTGCCGCCGGCCATCCGGCCTCAAAACAATATTGTACTTTAACTCCAATCTACTGCCGGTATGCTTAAGAAAGAAAGATTGAAAATCATTCGGGAATGGTACCCGAATGCCATGACAACCATTGACAGTGTCAATCGTTTTATTGATTACATTGAAGAACACCTTCACCTTGAACCCGGACAAGTGATGCTCGCCGACAGCATTTGCAGCGACGACGTCAACAGCATTCAGTATCCGGCGCGTACGCAGGAACTGCTGGGGCCGTTTAAAATGGGAGGATTGGACGGATTTCCGTTTACCGGATTGACGGGTATGGGGGCTTTTGCGAGTCATGTGCCGGATGACGGTGCCGTTTTTATCTACTATGGCCCTCACATCGGGATTACTAAAACAGGCACGATCGGGGAGATACATCGGTTCGGACAGCACAAAAACAGCGGTTGTTGCGGTGCGGCGAAGGGGGCTTTGGCAAAACTGATGAATGGCCAAATCGTGGAAGGTCACCTCACAGATATAGACTACCAAATGAATACAATTGAGCAGATTTTATTCAAACAAAAAGAGCGGATTCTGTCGGCAAAGACCCCGTTGTTTGAGGCAACCGAAGTTATTTACGAAGCCATTGATGCCCGTATTTGTGAATTGGTAACCAAAACCGCTTATAACTGTAAATACGTGATTTTGATGGGTGCGATTTTGATCAACAGTGATACCGATATGGGTTCATTTACCTCCGCAAAACGCTTTGAATTGATTGATTTGGCAAACGGCCAAAAGCGTGACTTAATGACGACATTGGCTATTCAGTAGCCTCTGCTGTATTTTTTTACTTAGGTCGTCACCGGCGGTTTTAAAGGCTTCAGGAGAAAGCCCGTATTTCGCTTTCCAAATTCGACTGAATCGCCGCGGACTTTCAAAACCGCATTTGATAGCCACTTCTTTGATTGACAACTCCGTATTGCCCAGTAAGTTTTCGCCGTACTCTAAGCGAACGCTGTCCCTGTATTGTTGAACGGTTTGTCCCGTATGACTTTTAAATAAACGCGATATTTGTCGCTCGCTCATGTTTAAGTCGTAGGCTACGTCCTTTCAACGTTTACGAAGATTTCAGGTTGTTGGCGATAAGTTGTTGGGCTTTGTACAGTACGTAACACCTCTTGTGTGCCGTTGGATATCCGAACTGCGGAAGAGTTTACCAATACCGTGAAAGGGCAAACGTTCAGAAACAGAGGACATATTAAAAATGCAGTACATATCCCTCAAGCGGAGTTGGAAGCGAGAATGAATGAATTAGAAAAGTACAAAAAACGGGAAATTGTTGTATATGGATTTTCGGGAGGACCGGAAGCGTTTGCGTCGGCACAATTATTGGTCGATCACGGTTTCAAAAAAGTAAAAGTATTGTCGAGCGGATTATCTGATTTGCGTTGGAGAGCAGCCAATGTAAAAGGGCTGAAAGCCATGATGCAATGGTGGCAGACGTTCCGATCGAAAATCAATAGTTGGAAAAATGAAAACGAAGTCCTGACAGCCATGAACCGAAAAACCCCGTTTGTGACCTACCGTCTGGACATATCTTGAGCTAATTTGAATCCATTGAAAATAGCATCAAATCTTTTGAGGCCCAGCCAAAATGTAGTGATACCGGGCCTTCGTTCGGATTGATAGCCTTTCCAGCCGCCCAAGCGGGCAATCACCCATATATATCGTTTAAGAGTAGACGATGTATATGGGTTTTTTAGTTTTTGGGTATTTCCCTCTAATGGCTTCAACTGTAACTCCAAACAAAGCTGTTCATCCAAGGAGAAACAACTTGACGCCGGAAGGTCATGTTCTGAGTCATAAATGGCTTGCATGATAAAGAGTTTAATAATGGTCTCCAGAATCAATAAGCAAAGTTTACGAACAGCTTTGCCTTGGGTGAGTTCACTGGCTTCAATATCAAAGCCTTCTTTCTTGACAATTCGGAAAACTTCTTCGATGACCCAACGGCAACTGTACCACTCCAAACATTGCAGGGCATCTGTCAGGGTGTGTACGGGCCAAGTAGTTAATAGTCGCCAATGGATAGGTCGGGCAATAGTAGGGGCGGTTTCTTGGGCTTCAATCGCATAAAGAGTCACTGTATCAGCCACTGTTTTGGGCGTAAATTGATTCCGACTCAGGCAAACCTGACAAAAACGAACCTCGAACTTAGCAGTTCGACAGGTGGTTTGACGACGTTTATCTCCTGTTATCTCAAGCCTATAGCTTCCTTGTAAGGGCTGTTGAGCCAGATAATCGAATAATTTGCGCTTATCAGCCAATACCCGATTGGTTTTAGCCCTTATCAACAGATGTGTGTGTTGATCGGGTATCACACAAAACTGTTCATAAATATCCCCTTCCCGATCCTGAATAATCAATAATTGCTTAGCTGTAGACAAGGCTTGTTTAGTATGTAGTGAGGTTTCAATCCATTTGTAGGACTCTTTCTCTTCGATGGGTGTGGTATTTCGTTGGTAAGAAGGGGCTTTGTCCACCCATTCCTGCCCCCGATTCCAAACTTTCACATCAGCAAAGCCATAGGGTACAAACGTTTGAGCATCAATCACCAAGCTGGGATGAATAAAAAAGCCTAAACCGAACTCAGAGCCGTCAGTCAAGCCCAAGGAGTCGTCTTTCTTGAGTCGGTTTCGATGATTAGCCAAATTAATTTCACTACTGTCTTGAAGGCACAACAAAGGCCGGTCGGCCACACAGGCTCTACAGTTAGCGACCATATTACGGATGATATCCTGCTCAGATACATTCTCATTGGTCAAGAATCGATAAAAGCCTTTGGCTTGGGAATCATTGGTAGCCAATTGACGGATAGACTGGCCACCGATTGCAAACAAGCGATTGAGAAGCAAGTTGCCTCGTTCCGTCAATCGCTTGTCTTTTAATTCTGTTAAATGTCTGGTCTGCACTTTTTGTCAAAGATAACAAATACATATTTGTGTCCAGACGGTAGGATGGTGAGTCAGGGCTTTTTGGTAAAAAATCATTTAACTTCCCGTTAACAAATAACGATTAACGGAAGAGGCTAAATTGCCGGGTCAGCCGGTGTATTGGCGCGGTTATTATCCTTTTCAATCAGCGGATAAGGATAAAAATTGCGGTTACGTTCTGCCTGCGAGGCGGTATTGCCCGCCACAGGAGTTAACCGATTGAACCGGCGACTGTCTTCCAAACGCAAACCTGACAGATACAGCTCAATGCTCCGTTGGCGATAGATTTCGGTCAAAATAGCATCGGCTGTGTTGGCTCCTGAATAAGCCGGCAGCCCCGCTCCTATTCCCCAAGCGTCAGTTGTTTTGGTTAAAACGGCATTTAAAGCGGCAGTTGCTCCGGCCAAATCGTTGGTACGCGCGCTTGCTTCGGCTTTAATGAGCAAAATCTCGCCCGGAAGATAAACCGGTATAGCGGCATTGTTGGCCGTAAAGAAACTCGCTCTGCCTAAATTGATACCGCCGGCCGAAACGCCGGAAGGGTTAGAGAGGTAAAATGCCAAACGTTTGTCAGTTGCTGTGGGTCGTAACGCGTCCGGAAGTCCTAATGTCGCATTCAAAGGCTCAGTAACGTTACGGTTTCCGAAAGTGTTGAAAAACATCGGATTTTGAGTGGCATCGTCAAAATTGAAGGAAGATTTTTTGGTCAGATCTACCTTATTGGCGGCTGCTAAGGCCTTGGCATTATCGCCGGTCATGATGCTGAAACGGGCAATCAATGCTTGAAGGGTATTGGCTAAATCAATTCCCGGCACAATGCGCGTGGTGAATGTTGCCGAAACAGGCGTAGCTGCCAACGTAGTAGCGGCGGTTTCGAGTGTTTTAACAGCTTCTTTCAGGGCTTCATCACGTGTTACGAATGCGGCGTTATCGCCCGTTGCTACCGGAAGCTTTTCCCAAAACTGTGCTTGGGTTCCCAACGCCAATGCTCTGAAGATAGAAGCATACACCGTAATGCCGCTTTTGGTGCCCGCATCGCCCGCTACATTGCCCACGTTTTTCAGAATCAAATCGGCATTGGCTTTTACCAGTTGATTTTGTGCCCACAAATTGCGCAATACGCCGTTATTAGGTGTAACGTTAGCACCACCGATGCGAAGTTGTTCTTCGTCACCGTTACCGGCATTAAGAACAGTTAATTCTTTGGTAGTCAGTCCGCTGGCCGTAATGGCGTTGTAAATAATACCCGCACGGGTAGCGGTATAGCGGTATTGAAGACCGTTACAAAGCGTAATTAACCCGTTGATGTCAGTCGTTGCCTGAGTTTCGCTGGCCGCACTCGGGTTGAGGTATTCTTGGTCGCAGGAGGTGGCCGTTAGCAGCATCCCCGCCAAAATGGAATATAGGATTGTCTTTTTCATGGAAAAATCACGATTTCAGATTAAAAGGATAAGTTCAACTGCACCTGATACGTGCGTGGAATGGGGACGTTTCCGAAGTCAACCCCGCGCAAAATGTCGCTGTTGTTACCGGCGTTGGTTTCCGGGTCAAAGCCGTTGTACTTGTCCCAAGAGATCAGGTTACGGCCGATCAACGAGATACCCCAATTGCTGATACCTTTCACTTTAGGTAATTGATACGTAAGGGCTAACTCCCGCAATTTGGTAAAACTGCCGTTATCAACGCGATATTCCTCAATATTGACCAAAGAAAACACGTAGCCGCGAGGCAAGGTTCCGAGCATTTCGGCTTCGGCGATATCACCGATACCCACGTTGTTACGTGTTCTTTTGTCTGCATTGAATACCTGTACACCCTGCACGGCATCCAATAAGAAACGCAGTCCGAGTTGTTTGTAGGTCAAATTACCGCTGAAAGAGCCTGTCCATTTGGGATTGGGATTACCGATTACGGTTCTCACAAACGCACCGGAAGGTTGCCCATCGGCTCCTCTTGAAACGGTAAATTTGGTTGGGTCAGCATCTTGCGTTCCGCGTTCGCGTTGCGGAAGGTTTTGCGGTGTCAACAATAATGAACCGTCTGTATTGTAAGCATAAGGAAACCCGTAGAAGACACTGGCAGGCTGGCCTTCAATCAGGAAAACAGGAGCACCGGCGGAGTTACCGATGGTGAGCGTTCCGATGCCGGGGTTACCTTGGTCAATATCTAATACTTTGTTACGGTTTTGGTTATAAAGCACTGTAAAATCGGCCGAGAAATCCTTTTTCTTCACCGCTAAAGCATTCAAACTGATTTCAAATCCTTTGTTTTCCATCGTCCCCACATTGTTCACAATTCCTGTTCCGCCGGTTGAGGGAGCCAATTCGCGGTTGACCACTAAGTCTTTGATTTGTTGGTTGTACACCGAAATACCTAAGTTGAGTTTGTTTTTCAGGAAAGAAAGATCGGCTCCCACTTCGATTTCCTGCATACGTTCCGGACGTACACGCGGGTTGGCCAGCGTAGCACCCGGAACAATGGTGTTTTTACCCAAAAAAGGCACCGGGGTAAATTGCCAGAAACGACTGTAACTGCCGATACCGGTTAAATTACCGGCTTGGCCGTAGGAAGCGCGCAATTTAAGTCCATCCCAAGTACCCGCTAAACCGCTGTTTTTCCAAAACTCTAAGTCAGACACAACAAAACTGGCGCTGAGTTTCGGATAGGTTTGGTTGGTCTCAGCGGGAGAGAATTTAGAAGACCGGTCGCGACGAATGGCGGCAGTAAGGAAGGCTAAGTTTTTATAACCCACCGTGGCCTGCGCAAAAAAGCCACTCAAATTGTAACGATCCAAGCCATAACCTGCCGTCACGGAAGTACTGGCCGCCCCACTGACGGTTTCAATAAAAGGTGCCGTATTCAAACCGCTTGCCCGGGTAAAATCAGATTGATAGAACTGATAATTGAAGCCGGCTGCCGCGTTCAATTTGAGGTCTTGAGTCAGGGTAATTTCGTAAGTGGCGTTAATATCACTGTTGAATTGCGTCACGTTATTGTTGGCATTGGCCGCAAAACCATCCGGATAACGTTCGGCCGGCAAACCGGCAACGGCTTGATAAGGATACGGCGGAATGTAGTTTTTACCTAACTGTGCATAAGTATCTACCCCCACGATCCAGTCAATTCCCAGTCCTTTGATGGGAGTTAGGTTCAATTGGGCATCAGCAATCGTACGGTTGACTGCCTGCGTAAATTGCATGGCTTCGACGGTGGTCAACGGATTAACACGAGTAGGCTCTACTGCCAGCAAGTTTCCGGCAGCGTCCCGTTGGGTGATGTCATAGATGTTGTTGGTAATGGTAACGGAGTTGACAGGGCTGTAAAATACGTTTCCGTTGGGTTTTTCATTGGAAAAACTGTTAGAGTAATTCAATCCTGCCGACAATTTGGCCCAATTGGTCAGGCGTTGGTCCACGCGCGCGCGCAGACCGACACGACGAAAATCTACCCCTTTAACGATACCCTCGTTTTTCATGTAAGAAGCTGATACGAAGTACTGGGTGCGGTCTGTTCCGCCTGAGATGGAAAGAGTGTTATCATTACCGTAACCGGTGCGAAATATTTGGTCGAAGTAGTTGTAACGTGTTACATCCACCAAATTGGAAGCCAATTGTGAAGTAGCTCCGTCACGAACAATCCCCACAGTGGTAGTTCCGGGGTTAGCGGCTATTTGGGCGGGTGTGATTACACCAATGGTGTGTAAACGTAAATCTTTGAAACCGAACTGTTTGCCCAACGTGCTGATAAATACCCCTTTGCGAAGTTCGTTGGAAGAGAAGCTGGTGGTAAAGTTGATTTTCGGCGCGCCGGATTTACCTCGTTTAGTGGTAATGATCACCACCCCGTTGGCGGCACGTGACCCGTATTGAGCAGCAGCAGCAGCACCGTTGATCACATTCAGGCTTTCAATATCATTAGGATTAATATCCGCCAAACGATTGGTCCCCAAAGCGGTATTCGGGGCCTGACCTCCCAACGACAGTGCTAATTGAGATACCGAAGAGGTTTCATTATTAACAATCACACCATCAATCACATACAAAGGGTCAGAACTCCCCTGAATGGATTTTACCCCGCGCAAACGTACGGTAATCCCCCCTGCCGGGTCGCCCGAATTTTGGGTGATTTGGGCACCCGGTACTTTTCCCTGCAAAGCGCTTACCAAATTAGGTGTTCCCGTTTTTTCCAAATTATCGGCTTTGATCGTCGTTATGGCGTTCCCGAGTTGACGCCGTTCGGCACGGATAGTAGAACCCGTAACAATGACCTCATCCAGATTCATTTGGTCTTCCCGAAGAGACACATTCAGGGTAGTTTGCCCTGAAGTAACATCGCGACTGACTGAACTATAGCTTACCGCGCTGAAATTAAGTTTTACATTTCCTGATACCGAAATGGAGTAATCTCCTTCTACATTAGCCACAGTACCCAACGTGGTACCTGCTACTTGAACAGTTGCCCCCGGAATAGGCTGACCGTTGGCATCGGTTACTTTTCCTTTTATGGTGTAGGACTGGGCGAAGGCATTCAGCGAAAAAAGAATCGCTGCAACAAGTACCTTCAGGGTTCCAATCGTTCGCCATAATTCAGAACGGAACCGTTTCGGGTTGATTCGAACGTAATTGTTTTGGCTCATAGTGTTTGAAAAAAGGTTTGTTATTATAAATCGGCATAAAGCCGCAATAAATAAATAATAAAAACGGCAAATTCCGTCAGATAGTTACAAAAAAATCATATTTTTTGAGAAAAAATTTAAAAAAATCTTAGATTTCGACAAAAAATAGCCCCGTATAGTATTTGTATTAATTTTAGTGCGCTTTTTTGCGGGTTTAATAAGCGCTTTTCTAACCTACCTATATGCATCAGATTCAAACGCAAATGCTGAAACGAGAGCGGCAGGCGTTCATTATGAAACAGATAAATCTCCACAACCGAGTGCTCTCGGCTGACTTGGGGATAATGCTGAATGTATCGGAAGATACGATTCGCCGGGACCTCAACGAACTGGCTGAAAGCGGAGAATTAATTAAAGTGCATGGCGGTGCCCTATCGAAATCATATCACTATGACTATGCTCCCAATACCACGTATGCGTTGGATGAAAAAACGGTGATTGCACAAAAGGCCGCTACTTTGATTGAGGATGGAATGTATGTGATGGTGGGCGGTGGAACGACCGTTCGCGAGTTGGTTCGACTGCTGCCGTCAGAATTGAAAGCCACATTTTTTACCATAAGCCTCACCACTGCTTTGCAATTGTGTGATCATCCAAACGTGGAAGTGATTTTCTTAGGAGGTACCTTAGTTAAGAATTCTCAAATCAGTGTAGGCGGTGAGGTGATCAGCCGCTTAAGCGAAATCAGCGCTGATTTGTGTATTTTAGGGACGAACAGCATTGATAACGAAGGAATTACGGATTCGGATTTGGAAGCAGTACAGGTAAAAAAAGCCATGATTAAGGCCTCCAAACGAACGGCTATTGTCACTATCAGCGAAAAGCTGAACAGCGCCCAACGGCTCAGAATAGGCGATTTGAACGATTTAGACTTTTTAATAACGGAGCTGTCGCCCAATCATGAGCAACTCGCTCCGTATCTCAAGAGCGGATTGATTATTTTGTAAACTTTAATCCCGTCGTTTGCGGCGCTCATCACGGCGCATTTTATTGAGATTGCTCATGGCATCTTTTGCCTCCTTTACTTGGCTTGCTTTCTTTTCGCCTCGGTCCAGTACTGTTTTATAATACTCACGAGCCGCTTCGTAATCTTTTTCCGTTTCGGCAATTTTTCCTAATCCCATCAGTGCTGAAAGATAATATCCCGATGTAAAAGCTTTCGCTTGGATGGAATAGTTAACCGTTTTGTTGTAGTATTCCTTAGCTTTCGGAATATCGCGGTAATAATTATTGTAGTAATAAGCCAACACGTAGGCCGCATTTCTGCCGCTTACTGCCTCATAGCCGGGCATTTCTTTATCAATTTTGTTTAAGATACTGTTGGCCGCTTTTTCCGCTTCGGCTGTCAGTCCCCGCACAAACGCTGTGCGTAAATAATAGCGTTCAAAATACGGGTTATCCGGGTAGGTTTCCCAAGAGTATTTAGCCAAGTCATACGCTTTGGCATACTGATTTTCGTAGCCATAGATCTGCAATAAGAAATACCGCGCTTCTGTGCGGGTATAAAACGCATTGTACCCTACCTTTTCCAATTGAGCAATGCCGGTTTGTTTGTTTCCTTTAGGGAAAAGCCATAACACCGGTTTTAATAAAGGGTAATTGTCGGGAATCCACTCGGCAAAATAGTTGAAAAGACCGTCGCCAAACAGCAATTCGGGACTGATCTCGCTTTTGCCCTTACATCTTTCCAAGTATTTGAGAGCGTTTTTTCCGGCAAAAGTAGCCCTTGACCAATGTTTACGTTCGGAGTGGATACGGCCTTTGAAGGCATAGGCCGCTGCTAAAAAGAAAGAGGGTTCAATTTTATTTTCCCGAAGATCATACAGTTTTTCGGCTAAGGTGATACAAGTATCCATCAAAGCCAAACAGCGGTCATCGTAGCGAGTATCGTCGGTATTCGGAACAATTTTCCACCATTCTGCCAATCCCATCAAAAAATAAGGCATTGGGTGGCTGGGATAACGGTAACGCAACCACCGAAACTCCGCATCAGCCTCGGCAAATTTGAAGTTATAGAGTTTATTGATGGCCTCGGTTGCCTCAATTTGTACGCCCGGATTAGACATCAACATTTCATATTTGCTGTCAAAGTCGGCAGAAGCGTAAAGTTGGGCCCGGGCCGGAAGCGTTAGGAATAAAAATAGCCCTCCAAGTCCGAATAACAAATATTTTAAAGTGTTCTTTTTCATGGTCTATTATCTTTGCTGTGGAATATTAACGAACAGTTTTTCCAAACAGTTTGTGTTCTGCTCCTTTTTTTAATATTTTTTTAATATTTTTCAAATTATGCTGACCGTCAAAGACAAAAGGTTTGTTACATTTATCGAAAAACGAACCCTTGAGGAACGGATTGCAGAGGTAGGCCGCGAAATTAGTGAAGAATACCGAGACAAAAACCCTCTTTTTGTAGTGGTTCTGAATGGGGCCTTCATGTTTGCGGCCGAATTAATGAAAAACGTAACCATTCACTGTGAAATTACCTTTGTACGGGTATCTTCTTATTCAAAAACCGAATCCACCGGGCAATTGACGGAAGTATTAGGATTGAAAGAGTCCATTCATCATCGTCACGTAATCATTGTAGAGGATATTATTGATACCGGATTTACGATGAATAAGCTGCTTTTTCAATTGTCTGCCCAACGTCCGGAGTCTATTCAGGTAGCAACCATGCTTTTCAAACCCACTGCCTTAAAAACACCGTTAAGTGTAAAATATGCGGGTTTTGAAATAGCAAATCGCTTTGTGGTAGGGTATGGCTTGGATTATGACGGCCTGGGGAGAAATTTAGACAGTATTTACGTATTGGCAGAATAACACAAAAGACCATTTTTAATCACCTTTGACCCTTAATTTTCCACCCTTTCATGTCTGAATTTCAAGCTTATCTTTCTTTAGGTTTTGATCACATCACCGATCCTAACGGGTACGATCACATTTTATTTGTCATTGCGCTTTGTGCCGTTTATGCCTTTCAGGATTGGAAAAAAGTATTGGTGCTCGTTACGGCTTTTACCTTAGGCCATTCGGTCACCTTGGCCTTAGCTACTTTAAAATTGATTACCTACCGTTCGGAGGTAATTGAATTGCTGATTCCTATCACTATATTTATTACATCGATCTCTAATTTTTCCGAAAATACGGCAGCTGATGCAAAATCCCCCAAACTGCGGTACCTCTTAGCCGCGAGTTTTGGCTTAATTCACGGCATGGGATTCTCCAACTACCTGCGCAGTTTGTTGGGAGAGCAGGAGAGCATCATTTCGCCCCTGTTTGCGTTCAATTTAGGCTTAGAGTTGGGGCAGTTAGTCATAGTGGCAATTGCCTTAGCTATCGCTACCTTTTTTGTCGTTATTTTAAAAATAAAACGTCTTACGTGGAATCATTTGATTTCAGGCATAGTGGCGGGTATGGCCTTATCGTTGATTTTAAACAACGAACTTTTTCGCCGCCTTTTGGGCCTGTCTGCGGAGTAATGTCGCTGAAAAAAAGCCAAACGTCTATCCAAAAGACTTTCATTTCCACTTTCACTTAATTTTACGAATAACAAACTAATCAACCGTAAATCCATGAGAAAACAGTTTTTGTTTTATTGCCTGCTGCTCTTAGTTGGTAGTCTGTCGGCGCAACCTCCGGCCGCAAATTATCACGCTAATTCTCGCTTTGAGCAAATGGGAGCTATGCTTCCGACTCCAAACACAACCCGTACCGCTTCCGGAGCTCCGGGTAAAGATTTTTGGCAACAACGCGCCGATTACGACATCAAAGCGGAGTTGGATGATGAGCAACGTAAAATTACGGGGACTGAAACCATTACCTATTTTAATAACTCGCCCGATGAATTGAAGTACGTTTGGTTGCAATTGGATCAAAATTTATTTGAGAAAAATTCTATTAATGCCACTTCCCAAAACAACAGCATCCAAACTCAAATGTCATCCAATGCCGTAAGAGGTTTGAATGCTCCCAGTTCGGTTAGAGGCAGTGTGGCAGGAGATTTCAGCTACAAGATCACCGCAGTAAAAGACCCTAAAACAGGGAAGCCGCTCGTCCACACCATCAACAGTACGATGATGCGCATAGAACTGCCGGTGGCTATTAAAACGGGTCAATCGTATGCCTTTTCGATTGATTGGAATTACTTTATAAATGAATACTACGGACGGGCCGGGTATGAATTTTTTCCAAAAGACGGTAATACCAATTATTTTATTGCGCACTGGTTTCCGAGAATGTGCGTTTATGACGACGTAAATGGCTGGCAGCACAAGCAGTTCTTAGGGCAGGGTGAGTTTACCTTGACTTTTGGCAACTACAAAGTAGCTTTAACGGTACCCAATGATCATATTGTCGGAGCAACGGGGGAGTTACAAAATGCGGCACAAGTACTTACGTCAGAGCAGCAAAAACGCATGGAAAAAGCTAAAACAGCCGCTCATCCGGTATTGATTGTCACCCAGGAAGAAGCTGAAAAAGCCGAAAAAAATAAACCGACCGGTAAGAAAACGTGGATTTATAAGGCGGATAATGTGCGCGACTTTGCCTTTGCTACTTCCCGCAAATTCATTTGGGATGCGATGCAAATAGATCAAGCGGGTAAAAAAGTGATGTGTATGTCGCTTTATTCAAAAGAAGGCAATCCGCTTTGGGGTAAATATTCGACCGAAGTGGTGGCCCATACCATCAAAACGTATTCCAAATTTTCGGTAGATTACCCTTATCCGGTAGCTTATTCGTGCCATGCCAGTGGTGGTGGGATGGAATATCCGATGATTTCGTTCAACGGGGGACGCCCGGAAGCGGATGGCACGTACTCGGAGGGTACCAAATACGGCATGATCGGGGTTATTATCCACGAAGTAGGCCATAACTTCTTCCCCATGATTATTAATTCGGATGAACGTCAGTGGGGATGGATGGACGAAGGACTGAACACCTTTGTACAGTATCTGACTGAAAAAGAATGGGATAAAGATTTTCCAACCCGTCGGGGAGAGCCTCAATTTATTGTGGATTACATGAAACAGGATGCCAAGAACTTGGTGCCGATCATGACGAGTTCTGATAACATCATGCTTTATGGTCCCAATGCTTATGCCAAGCCCGCTACCGCTCTCAATATTTTGCGGGAGACCGTCATGGGGCGTGAGTTGTTTGACTATGCTTTCAAAGAATATTCGCGTCGTTGGGCATTTAAAAATCCAACCCCGGCTGATTTGTTCCGTACGTTAGAAGACGCCTCGGGCGTAGATCTGGACTGGTTCTGGAAAGGCTGGTTCTACGGCACCGAACCCGTGGATCAAGATCTGGTCGAAGTCGAATGGTTTGCCCTCGACACCCAAAACCCCGAAATCACCAAAGCGGCTGCTAAAAAAGAAGCCGAAGATAAACGCAACACCCTGGCCCGTCAGCGCGACAAAGACTACATCAAAGAGTCGGTTGTGGAGAAAAATCCCGACATGAAGGATTTCTACAATACCTACGATCCCTACAAAGTCACCGAGGCCGATAAGAAAAAATACGAGACCTATTTGGCAAGTTTAACTCCGGATGAGCGTAAATTGGTGGAATCAGGCCTGAATTTTTACACCCTGAAAGTGAAGAACAAGGGGGGCTTGCCCATGCCGGTGATCGTGAAGATGCAGTTTGAGGATGGCACCGATTCGGTGGCGCGTTTTCCGGCGGAGATCTGGCGGTTGAATGATCAGAATATTTCCAAGGTCATCACCAGCAAAAAGAAAGTGGTGCAGTGGACGTTGGATCCGTATCGGGAGATTGCTGATATTGACGAGGAAAGCAACAGTTTTCCGCGGCAGCCGGCGCAGCCTACTAAATTCCAGTTGTTTAAGGGAGGCGCGGGCGGTTTCCAACGGGGTCCCAATCCGATGCGGGAGGCGCAGCAGAGTCAGCAGCCGAAAGCCGGACAGCAAGGCGGAGCCCGTAATGAATAAAACGCAGCAAAGACTGAATTTATCCGCTTTATAAGAAAAGTATCAAAGCCAATTCGACATCATTGTTGGATTGGCTTTTTTATGGCATAACATTTGCCTTAAACACAAAAAAGGCACACTTATGTCAAAAACAGTTGTCACTTTCCTTTCGATTCTCGGGGTTACCGCTTGTTTCACCCAATTACAAGCCCAGAAAGGACTGCGAATAGAAGGTCGTTTTATTGGCGCTAAACCTACTGTATTGGTATTATCGCAATACTTCGGCGGGGATTTAATGCCTGTTGATACTGCGGTTGTGGGTGCCGACGGACGGATCGTTTGGGAAGATAAAGCAGGAATTCCTGCGGGTATATGTCGCATTCAGGGAATCGGTCGAGGTATAGAGTTGATCGTAGGTGAATCACAACAGTTTTCTTTTGAAGCAGACAGCAAAGATCCGATTGCTACGATCCGTTTTCAGCACTCCTCAGAAAATACGCTCTTTTTTAACTATCAACGCGAAGTCAGAGCACGTTATCAACGAGCATTGGCTTATCGTCAGCAAATGGGAATCAAAGATGATAGCGATCCTCGTTGGAAATCGCGTTTTCAGGAATTAAATGAAAGCATTAAAAAATATGTTGACTCTTTGTTTCAGAAATACCCGCAATCGTTGGCTACCCGCTATTTGAAAAGTTATCAGGAGCCTAAGCTGCCGGTATTGCCGCTCAAGCAACTTTCTTCCAAAGATTCTGCCTATTTAAAAAGCTATACTCGGGCGCATTATTTTGATCATTCTTTCCTGTCGGATGAAAGAATGGTTTATACGCCTACTGTTCCGGCTCGTTTGGAACGGTTATTGAAATCCTTGCCCTTATTGCCCAAAGAAGAACAATTGACTATTGTAGACCCTATCCTAAGTCAATCGAAAGGGACAACAGAGTTACGGAAATATTTGGTAAGTAAATTGGCCCAACAGTTGGAGCTGACGCCTTTTCCGGATGCTGATGTTGTTTACGACCATATCGTACAGAATTATGTCCAAAACGAGCCGGAATTATGGGAGGCCGGAATGCTGCAAAAGATAAAAGAAATAGGGGAAATAAAAGCAAAAGTGGCGGTTGGCAGTGTATTTCCCAATTTGCCTTTAACGGATATAAACGGGAATGAAAGCCGATTGGAGTCTGTAAAAAGCGACTATACCGTTTTATTCTTTTATGACCCCGGATGCAATCATTGTCGCGAAGCAGTTCCCAAACTGACAACATTGGCCAACCGATTCAAGGATAAAATATTGGTCTATGCCGTCAGTTTGGATGCTGAAGAAAAACCTTGGAAAGACTTTATTGAAGAATTCCAAACCGAAAACTTCGTTAATGTACGTGATACGACCCGTAAGATTGAATTTTATAAATGGGGTGTATTGACTTACCCTACCATTTATTTGCTCGACAGAGAAAAGAAAATTGTCGCCCGATGGTTGAATATCGATCAACTGTCAGTTTATTTACTTAATCGATAAGCGGCTGTCAATTGGAAACCGGCAAAACGTTGTTGAAAATGACTGTCGCGTAATTGTGAATCACCCGGCAGGGTGTAGGCAATATACATATCACTTACGCCCTGAATACTTGCCAGATAACGTACTCCAAGCGTGAGTTTGTTGAAATTTAAACCTGCCCCGGCATGATAACCAAAGGCGTATGTTCGGTAAGGAGAAAAGGTAAGAGGTGAATTGGAGTACTGAGAAAGAAACGTTTTTAATTTCCCATCGTCAAATAATTGTAGTGATAACAAAGGGCCGCCGGTAAACTCCAAATGCTTGATGCGGACCCCTAACGATAGCGGAATATCCAGTTGGCCGTATTGGATCTTAGTGGTCGTATTGGCTGCTTTCCGATTAAGTTCACCCCCTTTGACCGATAGTAGCAACTCTCCCTGTAAAAACACATTTTCTACAGAACGCACATATCCCCCCACTGTATACCCGGCATGTGAACCGCCTTTGGAGCTAACTGTCTCTGTCGAAGAAGAACTTGAGGTCGGAGGTCTGGAGATGAAATCGTCGCCTCTGAACTGAGAAAGTTGTACTCCGGCTTTCAGTCCCCATTCAACAGTTTGGGCGCGAACAGCAAAAGTAAGCAGACAAAGAGCAGATACAAGTAATTGTTTCATAGTGTGTTTTAATGTTTCGTTTTAGTTAAACGCAAATCGTGAAAGGATGTTGCCCGGTAAATTGGAGAGGCAAAGTAACTTTCAAAATTCAGTATCTTTTTTTATCAAATCCAATCATTCCATGAAAAAGCTCTTTTGGCCGGGTTTTATCGCCCTTTTTTGGCTTCCTTTTTTCGGTTTTACTCAGAGTTATGATGTATGCGTTTATGGAGGAACTTCCGCGGGAGTAATAGCTGCCTACACGGCCAAAATGGCCGGGAAGTCGGTGGTATTGATTGAACCCGGTAAGCATTTGGGCGGGTTAACCTCCGGTGGTTTAGGACAAACCGATATCGGAAACAAATATGCCATCGCAGGAATAGCCCGAGATTTCTATCGGAAAATCGGACAACATTATGGTAAGTTTGAACAGTGGACCTTTGAGCCGCATGTGGCTGAAAATCTGTTTAAGGAATACGTTAAAAAAGCAGGCTTTTCCGTGTGGATGGAGTATCGCTTAGTGTCAGCAGTTAAAAAAGAAGGAAAAATTCAGGAAATTATGGTGGAATCCTCCGACGGGTCACGCTCGGAACTTCGCACCGTCAGGGCAAAAGTCTTTATGGATTGTACCTACGAAGGTGATTTGATGGCGAAAGCCGGAGTCAGTTATACTGTAGGCAGAGAAGCTAATGCGCAATACAGTGAAACATGGAATGGTGTGCAGCTATTGGATAAACATCAATTCCCTGAAGGGATTGACCCCTATAAAATCCCCGGTAAGCCCGAAAGCGGTCTTTTGTGGGGCATATCAATGGCTGAATTAGCCCCCAACGGGACAGGTGATAAATTGGTACAAACCTATAATTTTCGACTTTGTCTAACCAAAGATCCGGCAAATCGTATTCCTATCAGTCGTCCTATTGGGTATGATTCAACAAAATATGAATTATTGCTGCGACAGATTGCGGTTGAAAAACCGCAGGATATTAATTGGGGGGTAATGCACATTGCCGATATGCCCAATTCAAAAACCGATATAAACAATAAAGGCGGTTTTTCGACCGATATGATCGGAATGAACCATGCTTATCCGGAAGCGGATTACGAAACACGAAAAAAAATCATCAAAGCGCACGAAGAATACACCAAAGGTTTCCTGTATTTTGTCGGTCATGACCCGCGGATGCCCGAACATTTGCGTCGGCAAATGCTTCAATGGGGCTATCCCAAAGATGAGTATTCAGACAACGATCATTTTTCGCATCAATTGTATATTCGCGAAGCCCGTCGGATGATTGGCGAATATGTCATGACACAACACCACTGCGAGGGTCGAGAAACGGTCAAAGACGGGATAGGGTTAGCAGCCTATACAATGGATTCGCACAATTGCCAACGAATCATGGTCAAAAACCCTAAGACGGGTAAAATGGAAGTACGAAACGAAGGCGATGTCCAAGTAGGAGGGTTTCCCCCCTACCCGATCAGCTATCGCTCGCTGATTCCTAAAAAAGCAGATTGTCAAAATCTGTTCGTTCCCGTTTGTTTGTCGGCTACGCATATTGCCTATGGCTCTATTCGAATGGAGCCTGTGTTTATGGCGTTGGCGCAAGCGGCTGCCGTGGCAGCTGCCCGGGCAATTGATACCGATAAACCCGTGCAGGAAATAGACGTAGTTCAATTGCAAAGGACGCTGATTACTAATCCTCTTATGGACGGTAGCATAGCGGAGATATTGTTAGATAATGATGTGACGCCTGCCAATGTGACTGCCTCGGGAAAATGGGAGACAACTAAGTCGGGCGGTAAATACGCAGCAACTCAATTAATAAATCATTCTTCATCAGAAAGCAGTGTTCGTTTTACCCCCGAAATTCTTTCAACCGGTAAGTATGCGGTCTATGTATATAACCCGAGTCCGACGAGTGGCGGCGGTAATCCGGGCAGTGCTGCTGATAAAGCCAAAGCCGAAAAAACAATTGTCAAAATAAAAACAGCCCTGCCTGTTGAAGAGATAGCGGTAGAATCACGAAATCACGTGAACGATTGGATAAAGTTGGGAACCTTTCTTTTTGAAAAAGGCAGAGACAACTTTGTGGAAATCACTAACAGAGGAGCAAACGGCACCGTAGTGGCTGATGCTGTTTTGTTTGTACCGCAAGAAGAATGAATACTGTGTTGGAGAATAAAAAAGGAACTGATGCCCCTTTTTTATTCTCTGTATTGAAAAACGAGGGTACTTAGGCCGGATTCACCATTTTACCCATAAATAACACGGTCTTTGAGCTTTTTTCATGAATTACAAACAAGAACGGACGATCAGCATAATAGGTTTGAGGAAGCGATGTTAACTCAATACCGATAGTAGTGACAGCCGCCGCCTCTGTTCCTTTTTCATCTACTGCTACAAAGGTATTTTGTTTTACAAACCCTACATTCAGATTTCCGTTTTTATTGATTTTAGTAAAATCTGCTGTATTGGGAATGAAGGCGGTGGGCATCCCCATTTTTTTCAGTACTTCGTTCAATACTATTTCGTATTCAAGTGTAAAACGAGGCAAACCAATCGATAGCTTATCTACTTCCTTCAGATTTTCCTGTAATTGGTTCCATTCCGTGGCAGTAAGTTTATTTATCAAATTACTGACACCGTTTGTGCCGGTCGGGACTAATACTGTCATGGCGTATTGACCGTTACCGTAAGGCAATTCATAAGCAAAATATCCGTCGCGATTGGCAAAAGGAAGTTTGCTTTTTAACTGCATCATTTTTACACTTTTAGTTTGGTCATTAGTCAAACGAAATGGATAGTCGGAGGTACTTTTTTCATCAAAACTTGTTTTCCAATCTCCTTTAAAATAGAGGGCATTCATCAAAAACAACACCATTTGAGGCTCAATGGAATCCAACACTTTTTTGATTTTGCCGTTTGTCTTGTTGCTTGCCCAGTTATTGAAGGGGCTTGCGTCCGTACCGCTGAACGATAAAGCATCCGCCTTAAAAGAATCTTTCAAAATGTTAATGAAATCCGTTTCCGGTTTAAATGTATCCCGATTCCATACCGAATTGGCCAAGCTCAAAGTTACTTTCGGATCAGCTTTGGGCAACCCTTCCATCAGTTTCAAATAAGTAGCATTGGCATCAGCCAAGGAGATTCCCTCCAATTTCAGCGTTTTTTGAATTTCGTCTGCCGTTTGCCCGTTGGCTCCGTTTACTAACATTCCCAAAGCCATGTGCAGACTTAAGGGTGATACAAATACATTTTTAGACGCGTTTTCTTCGTCATTAAGTTTTTTAAAAAATTGAAATGCGAATTCATCAGTGCGACCGGCAAAATTTTCCGGTATTTTTACTTCTTCTCCCGCGGGAGCAGGACCGTTGGAATGACATCCCAAAGCCGCCCAAAGTAAGAGTATGGTAGCGGCGATGACCAATACACTTTGAAAAAACGATGCTGTTTTCATGAAGGATGCTGTTCTTGCAATACTTGTCATAGCTGTTCGGTTTTGAGTAAAAACTACGGCTATGACGTTGTTTAATTTATAACGGTTGGAACTTGTAAAAAATTTTTTAAAACCCGTGCAACCTTTACACCGAGGTTTTGCATCTACCCTTTGAAACAGCCTAAACATGGTCAAGATTTTACAACTGTTCACCAACGAAAGCCAAATGGTCAAAGCCTTGCAAAAAGGTGACCCTAAGGCGCAGCGTTACTTTTACGATAAGTACGCGGCCCGGATGTTGGCAGTTTGTGTACGTTACCTAACGGATGAAATGGAAGCGGAGGATGTGATGATTGAGGGATTTATGAAAGTATTTGAGCGGATAGATCAATTCAAAGGAGAAGGCAGTTTTGAAGGATGGGTACGTCGATTGATTACCAACGAAGCCCTGATGCGATTACGAACAAGACGCCATATAGAAATGGATATTGATGCTCCGGAAGTTATGGCTCAAGCCAATTTTGATTGGGCCGAAAGCAGTTTGGAAGTGAATGATTTAATGGCCTTGATTGCAAAATTGCCGACAGGTTATCGAACCGTATTCAACTTGTATGCTATCGAAGGCTATTCTCACGCCGAGATTGCAGAGCAATTGGGGATCACGGAAAGTACTTCCAAGTCGCAATTACATCGCTCCAGAAGTTTATTACAGCAGATGTTAAAAGAAACAGAAGATTTGAATCGGACCGCCGAAACGGTAGAACGTCGAAGAGTTTAAAAAAATAAAAATATGAAAAAGCACCCGGTTGATGATTTGTTTTCGCGCAAATTGCGTGATGCTGAAATCACCCCCCGCGCTGAAGTCTATCAAAAACTTCAACAGCGTCTGCAATCCAAACAGAAGCGGTTAGGGTGGTGGCAACAAGGCCCTTGGTTGGCTGCGGCGGGGGTAAGTCTGCTCTTAACGGCAAGTTGGGTTATTTGGAAAAGTACGGCTTCCGATGACGCAGCCGTGGCACAACTTGCTGCTTCACAATCCCATAAGCTAAGTCAAAAACCTGCGCCGGGTAAGGAAACCGTAAAAGTTAAACCCGAATTGCCCAATCAACAGGTTTCTCCTCGGTCTATACCTGAACAGGTTGCTTCCGTTGAAACGGAAAAGTTAACGCCTAAAAATGGTCAATCGGAGTCTTCCGAGTCATCACAAAAAACAAAACCACAACAAATCAGTACAGCACCGATAGCTCAAGTAGCGGAAATACCTCAAAAGGCACCTCAATCGGTATCAGTCATGCCGGCGGATGAACCAAAAGCAGTAGCTCAGATTCAGACCCCTTCGGCCGATTCCCGGCCTTCGACGAAAACCGTTGTACTTCAATTGCCCGAATTGCCGGAAACATTAGTAGCAGTCAATGAGAAACCAACTTCAAACACGCTGCCGGAATCAACAGCTCCTAAACCGGATGAAAATATTCTGAATGAACCTCGAAAATCTACGCGCATGGCCAAAGTATGGCGTCAACTGAAAAATGCAAAAAACGGCGAGAAAGTAGATTGGGAGGAAGTAGGTTTCAATCCGAATAAATTATTGGCAAAAGCCACCCGCAAAGAACTTTAATTTTTAAAAAAGTAAATCATAATGTCACATTCCATAATAATATCAGCCATGAAAAAGTCAATTGCCGTCTTTATTTTAACTGCCGTAGGCTTTGCCGCTCAGGCCTCTAAGATTACTCCTCAGGGAGACTCGCTTATCGTTCAATTCGGTAACAACACCCGTCTGATTATTCAGGCGAAAGATAAAGCGGGGATATTAAGCTTAAAACAATACGATCTGAACAAGATTGTTCGTGATATGGGAGCGACCCTTGATTCGAGCGATAAGGAAACCTACATTTATATCAATGAACAAAACGGACGTAAGTATTTGAAAGATACCGTGTTGGTCGTGACTCGCAAAGACGGCGAAGTAAAAATCACCGTAAATGAACCAAGTGTTCAATCCAAAGAGTCGGAAAAAGAAGAAAAACATGAATATAAAAATAATGACGACGACGGTAAAATAACCCGCAATGTCACTCGTCGTTATCGCAGTCCGAGAAATGGCTTTGATGTACTGGTAGGGTTAAATACTTACGCAAAAAATGATCCGCTCAAATATACGGGCAGCGAATACGACCTGTTGCCTTGGGGCTCACGATTTGTCAGCTTGAGTTGGGTAAGAGGTGCTGCGATAAGTCGTGGAAAAGACGCTTCCTTAGGCCTGGATTTGGGAGTTGACGTAGCTTGGTATAACTTGATGTTTGACGGCAATAATACTGTTCGCAAAGATGCAAACGCTATTAGTTTTCCGGTGAATGCTAACGATTTGTATAAATCTAAACTGACAGCAGCCTATCTTAACCTGTCATTGATGCCGACGTTAGCGGTTCATCACGGCCCGATTTCTTATTTGAGTTTCGGAATGTATGCCGGTTATCGTTTAGACAGTTATACCAAAGTACAGGAGGCACGAAAAGGTCGTTCAGATCGTACGCATTCCAATTTCTATATGAATAATTTTCGTTACGGTATCGGAGCCGAATTAGGAATCCGTCATTTTCCCGACCTATTTATGCAATACGATATGGGGGAATTATTTGAATCCAACAAAGGCCCCGCAGTACGAATGATCAGCTTCGGTATCCGTTTATAATATTAATAATTAGCGTTTTACGGGTTAAGAATCTTCCGGTAGAGGAGATGGTCTTAACCCGTATTTTTTTGTCCTGAACGGGAAAAGAAATATTTTTTTAATCAAAGATTTGAATTTATTACAAAACCGTGTAAATTTGCGACTCTAAAAATCAAGGCAAAGCCTTTTTTTGCGTTTTTTGACAAATTCAGGGGGGTGTACCAGAGTGGCCAAATGGGGCAGACTGTAAATCTGCTGACGTACGTCTTCGGTGGTTCGAATCCATCCGCCCCCACATTTTAAAGATAATAATTAGCAAAATAATAAATATAGATTCTCAAAGTCTGTATTTATAAGTTACCGGCGGGAGTAGCTCATTTGGTAGAGCGGTAGCCTTCCAAGCTTCAGGTGGCGGGTTCGAGCCCCGTCTCCCGCTCAAAAAATGGAGTAGTAGCTGTTAAGTTACAGGCCGAAGCAAATATTTGTTCGGTTTCTCCATTTCAAGTTAATTGTTACTTGTTAATCGTTAATTGGAAGTTTCAACTACTAATAACTGTTAACGATTAACGATTAACTTTTTTGTTAAAAAGCCGTTATAGCTCAGTGGTAGAGCACTTCCTTGGTAAGGAAGAGGTCCGGGGTTCAAATCCCCGTAACGGCTCGAGCAATTTACGTTGAAGTTTAAAGATTCGAAACGGTGGAGTAGCATTCAATTATGTAATGGCTCTGGACATGCAAGTTTTCTCTGTAAATCCATAATTAATAAAAAACCAAATTTTAGTTAAATAAAACAATGGCAAAAGCACAATTCGACCGTAGCAAACCCCACGTAAACGTAGGTACTATCGGTCACGTTGACCACGGTAAAACTACTCTGACTGCTGCTATCACCAAAGTGCTTTCAGAAAGAGGTTTGGCAGAAAAGAAAGACTTTTCTCAAATTGACAATGCACCTGAAGAAAAAGAGCGCGGTATCACTATCAATACAGCTCACGTAGAATACCAAACTAACAATCGTCACTACGCTCACGTTGACTGTCCGGGTCACGCTGACTACGTTAAAAACATGGTAACGGGTGCTGCCCAAATGGACGGTGCCATCCTGGTAGTAGCAGCTACTGACGGTCCGATGCCGCAAACTCGCGAGCACATCCTTTTGGCTCGTCAGGTAGGTGTACCTCAGTTGGTTGTTTTCATGAACAAAGTGGACATGGTAGACGATCCTGAGTTGTTGGAGCTTGTTGAAATGGAGATTCGTGAATTATTATCTTTCTACGAATTTGATGGTGATAATATCCCTGTAATTCAAGGTTCAGCTCTTGGTGGCTTGAACGGCGACGCTAAATGGGTAGCTACTATTGATGCCCTGATGGACGCTGTTGACAGTTGGATTCCTACTCCTGCTCGTGATATGGATAAGCCATTCCTGATGCCGGTTGAAGACGTATTCACGATTACAGGTCGTGGTACTGTAGCTACCGGTCGTATTGAGCGTGGTGTAATCAACACAGGTGATCCGGTTGAAATCCTCGGTATGGGTGCTGAAAACCTCAAATCTACTGTAACAGGGGTTGAGATGTTCCGCAAAATCCTTGACCGCGGTGAAGCCGGTGATAACGTAGGTTTGCTCCTCCGTGGTATTGAAAAATCAGATATCCGTCGCGGAATGGTTATTTGTAAGCCCGGTTCAGTAAAACCACACGCTAAATTCAAAGCTGAGGTTTACATCCTGTCAAAAGAAGAAGGTGGACGTCATACTCCGTTCTTTAATAACTACCGTCCTCAGTTCTATTTCCGTACCACTGACGTAACCGGTATTATTACTTTACCTGCCGGTGTTGAAATGGTGATGCCCGGTGATAACTTAACAATTGACGTTGTTCTTATCAACCAAATCGCTATGGAGAAAGGTCTTCGTTTCGCTATCCGCGAAGGCGGACGTACAGTTGGTGCCGGTCAGGTAACTGAAATTCTTGACTAATTGCATTAGCAGCTAAGTATAGGAAAAGGGTACTCCAACGAGTACCCTTTTTTATTTTGTGATTTCCTCGTTATTTTGGCCCCTTGTTTCTTCCACCCTACTAATGAAAAAGTCAAAGGGCACGATTGCAGTCATAATCGTTGGATTGTTTACCGTTTTTTTCGCCGGTGCACAAACTTCTTTTATTGCACTGAATGAAAAGAGCGTTACGGTAGAATTGTGGGGAAAAACGGATTATTTAGAAGATACTTCCAAAAAGCTTACTATTCACCATTTACTTAAAAACCCTCGTCTGCCTTTTAAGAAATCCGCTCAACACGCGCCTGATTTCGGTTTTACAGAAGCAAACTATTGGATTCGATTTCGAATTCAAAAACAGACAAACCAATCCATTAATTGGGTAGTTCAAAATGATTATCCGATGATTGATGAATTAGATTTGTACTTAATAGATGAAGAGTCTAAGAAGATTTTTCATCTATCGGCTAAAGATGCAATGCCCTATTATCAACGAGGTATCAATGTGCATCAGTGTGCTTTCCCTTTAGACATTCATCCGTATAAAACCTATACTGTTTATTTGCGCCTGATTGCAACAGATGCAAAAAAAATGCAATTAAAAATTAAAGAAACTCACCAATTCTACAAAACGTATTTTGATGAACTGTGGTTTTGGAGTGCTCATTTAGGGTTTGTTATTTGCATGATTATCGTTCAAACGGTATTTCTCTTAGTTACCAAAGAACGAAATTTTTTACTTTATATATTATTTATTACAGGCTATTTATCAGTGGCCGTTGTAGGAGGCTACGGTATTGTTGATAATTTACTTTGGCCTTCCAATGAGTGGATGGAACGCTACAGTATTGTCATTGCCGTTACGTTAAGTAACGTATTAGGAGTATTGTTTTATGCCCATGCACTTCGGCTTAAAAAACTATCTCCTTTTTTATATAAAGTACTTCAATTGGACGGTATTTTGTCAATTGTGTTCAGTTCGTGGATTTATGTATGGCCGGATGTACCAAGCCCAAATGTGTATTCCTGTGCGTTAATTATTGTTTTTTTTTGTTTGGTTTCTATTGCTTGTGTAGTAAGTTATCGACAGGGAAATCAGTCCGCTATTTATTATTTATTCGGAACGATCGCCTATTTTTTGGGGGTAATGATTGTTTTAATGTGGACACTTGGGTATTTATCTCCTAGTATTTTTGTAGTGAATGCCATGCATATCGGCAGTATGTTTGAAATGGTTTTTTTTACATGGGCTTTGGCACATGATTATCGTCGTTCTCGTGAAGAACGTGAAGAAACCCAAAAAGAGCTTATTTTGACGTTGCAATCACAGAATAAAAATATATCGGAAGCGCTGGTGCGCGGACAAAAACTTGAGCGTAAACGCGTAGCAGCAGATTTACACGATTCTTTAGGCGGAACATTGTCAGCTATCCGCTGGACTTTAGCTTCTTTTAATCCTGATAAGCTTACTTCAAAAGAACAGCAGGTTTATGAAAGCTTAGTCGAAATGACTAATGAAGCGCACCAACGGGTACGATTTTTAAGCCATAATTTGTTACCGGAAGATCTTGAAAAAGACGGTCTTTCTATAAGTTTAGAAAAATTGACGGAAAAGCTGAACCGATCTGACAAAACAGTTTTTTCTTCACAAATCACTCTCTATGAGCGCTTGGAAAAACAAACAGAATTTGAACTTTACAGTATATGCCTTGAGCTTATTAATAATATTATAAAACACGCCGGTGCTACAGAAGCGCAAATAAAACTGTATCATCGGGATGCCCACATTTATCTTGAAATTTTTGATAACGGTCAAGGCATCAGAGAGTATTCTGAGGAAGGAAAAGGACTGAAAAATATTCAGGAAAGAGTAGCATCATTGAAAGGTACCTGGCAGATTGAATCGACCTCAAAGGGTACTTATGCTTCAGCGCAGGTGCCGATTTCTTGATTTTTTGCGTACTTTTGTGACCTTATTATCCCTTCTTATGGCTGAAAAACGCAACGCTGCTCTTATTTTTATCTTCATTACTTTATTGATTGATATAACAGGTATAGGGATAATAGTTCCGGTAGTACCCAGGCTTATACAGGAATTGACAGGTGAAGACCTCTCCAAAGCAGCACTGTACGGCGGTTGGCTGATGTTTATCTATTCTGTCATGCAGTTTATTTTCTCCCCGATAATCGGCGGTTTAAGTGATCAATATGGACGTCGGCCGGTTTTGTTGGGTTCTTTGCTGGGTTTTGGCTTAGATTATATTTTTACGGCCTTTGCTTCCGGTATCGGATGGTTGTTTTTAGCCAGAACGATTGCCGGAATATTCGGAGCAAGTTTTACTACTGCCGGGGCTTACATTGCTGATGTCAGCCCTCCTGAAAAACGTGCCCAGAATTTCGGGCTTATCGGTGCGGCTTTCGGGTTGGGGTTTATCCTTGGGCCGATGATAGGAGGGTTATTGGGACAATACGGTGCTCGTGTGCCGTTTTTTGTGTCGGCAGGCTTAAGCCTGCTCAATTGTGTTTATGGATACTTCATTCTTCCCGAATCTCTGGCGTCAGAAAATCGTCGATCATTTGATTGGAAAAGGGCTAATCCTTTGGGTGCATTACGGCATTTGAAAAAATATCCGGTTATTTTCGGTTTGGTTATCCCTTTGGTTCTGATTTATTTGGCCGGTTATTCTACCCAAAGCACTTGGACTTATTTTACCATGGAAAAATTTGGGTGGAATGAAGAGTGGGTTGGGTATTCCTTAGCGTTTGTCGGTTTAATGGCAGCTATTGTTCAAGGAGGGCTGACGCGTTCTCTCATTCCTAAATTAGGGAATATAAAATCAATTTATTGGGGATTATCGCTTTATGCGATCAGTTTTTTACTTTACGCTTTTGCCAACCGAGGCTGGATGATGTTTGCCATTACGGCCATATCTTCGTTAGGAGGGCTGGCCACACCGGCCATACAAGCTATTATGTCTAATCAAGTGCCGGCTAATGAACAGGGAGAGCTCAGAGGAGCGCTTACCGGTTTAATGAGCCTTACGGCAATTATAGGTCCGGTAATGATGACGGCTCTATTTGCTTATTTTACAAGCCCGAAAGCCCCCTTTCTATTTCCCGGAGCCCCTTTTATGATGGGTGGGGTTTTAATCATCATCAGTATCATTTTAGTGAAGCAATCGTTGAGTCGTAAATGAAAATATTATAAAAAGATTGTAGTTGAATATTTTTTTTTCTACTTTTGCAGTCCGATTTTAAGAAGTAACATACACGGGCATAGTTTAAAGGTAGAACTAAGGTCTCCAAAACCTTCGGTCTGGGTTCGAGTCCTGGTGCCCGTGCAATTTTTGCGCAAAATGAACTCATTCGTAGAATTTGTAAAAGCCTCTTGGGATGAGGTTAGACATAATGTCACTTGGCCCAAATTAAATGACCTTCAATCCAGTACCACGCTTGTGTTGCTCGGTTCGCTGATTTTTGCAGCGGTAGTAGGTCTTATCGACTTCCTTTTTGAGAATGCTCTCAATTTTGTTTATCAGTCATTCTAAGGGCGTTCGTCCCGGTCATCCAAAACGTTGAGCAGGTATGAGCAATCTGAATTGGTACGTCATCCGGGCTGTGTCCGGTCAGGAAAAGAAGATTAAGAGTTATCTCGAAAACGAAATTACCAGACAAGGCCTTCAGGAGTCTATTCCGGAAATTTTAATTCCAACGGAAAAAATTGTTGAAATGCGCAACGGAAAGAAGCGTATTCGGGAGAAAAACTTTTTTCCGGGGTATATTATTATTTCCGCTGATTTGTCAAAAGGAGAAACGCATCACCTTATTACAACCATGCCGGGGGTATTAGGCTTTTTGGGAAATACCAGTGGTAACTCAAAAATACCCGTCCCGCTTCGGCAATCGGAAATCAATCGGATTCTGGGTAAAGTAGAAGATGCGGTAGAAGAAGTAGAAGCGCCGAAAATGAGTTTCCTCAAAGGCGAGAGTGTTAAAATCATTGACGGGCCTTTCAGTGGATTTATCGGTACTGTAGAAGAAATCTTTGACGACAAGAAAAAACTGAATGTCGTTGTAAAAATATTCGGGCGCAGTACGCCCGTGGAGCTGGGTTACGCACAAGTAGAAAAAGAAAGCTGATTTTTCAGAATGTTGCCGGGAGTACGAGACAAAATGCTTCCACTTTGTCTGTCAGCCGTACGTCTGAACCGGTAACGCCAACTTAAACGTTTAATAACGATGGCGAAAGAAGTAGCAGGTTACGTCAAACTGCAAGTGAAAGGCGGACAAGCCAATCCTTCCCCCCCAATCGGGCCGGCACTCGGTTCGAAGGGTTTGAACATCATGGAGTTCTGCAAGCAATTTAACGGTCGTACGCAGGACAAAATGGGAATGATATTGCCCGTAGTAATTACGTACTACAAAGACAAATCGTTTGAATTTGTCATCAAAACTCCACCGGCACCTATTATGCTTTTGGAGGCTGCTAAAGTAAAACTCGGTTCGGCAGAGCCCAATCGTAAAAAAGTAGGATCAGTCAATTGGGATCAGGTGAAAGTAATTGCCGAAACCAAAATGCCCGATTTAAACTGTTTTACTGTAGAATCTGCGATGAAGATGATTGCCGGTACAGCACGTAGTATGGGTATTACGGTTACAGGTAAAGCTCCTTGGGACAACTAATCACGAAGCAGACGTAAAGACATTTTGAACAATGGCAAAGTTGACTAAAAAAAGAAAAGAGGCTTTATCGAAATTCGATACCAAATTGGAGTATTCGTTCGAGAAAGCAGCAGAAATTCTGAAAGACATCTCTTATACTAAGTTTGATGCTTCGGTAGACATTGATGTTCGATTGGGTGTTGACCCCCGCAAAGCAGACCAAATGGTACGCGGCGTGGTGGCTTTACCGCACGGTACAGGTCGTGAAGTACGCGTTTTGGTACTTTGCTCACCTGATAAAGAAGCCGAAGCAAAAGAAGCAGGTGCTGATTATGTAGGTTTGGATGAATACGTTCAGAAAATCGAAAAAGGATGGACGGATGTAGACGTAATCATTACCATGCCGACTGTAATGGCAAAGATCGGTAAGTTAGGTAAAATTTTAGGTCCTCGCGGCTTGATGCCTAACCCAAAATCAGGTACTGTGACTTTGGAAGTCGGTAAGGCTGTGAAAGAGGTAAAAGCAGGTAAGATTGATTTCAAGGTTGATAAGTTCGGTATTATTCATACCAGCATTGGCCGTGTGTCTTTCGGTTCTGACAAAATTGCCCAAAACGCCCAAGAATTGATTGCTACTTTAATGAAGCTCAAACCCTCTTCGGCTAAAGGTACTTATGTAAAAAGCGTACACCTTTCAAGCACAATGAGCCCGGGTGTAATAATCGATAAAAGCACGATTGCAGGAATATAATTATGACACGCGAAGAAAAAGCCGTTATCATAGACGAACTCAGTGAGAAGTTCAAGGCGATACCTTATTTCTACATTGTTGATGCCAACGGCATGACTGTAGAAGAGACCAATAATCTCCGCCGTAAGTGTTTCAACCAAGGCGTAGAATATCGCGTAGTTAAGAACACGCTGATTGCAAAAGCACTTGAAACGTTAGATACTGACTATACTCCTTTCAACGACAGCGTTTTGAAAGGATTTTCAGGAATTATGTTTCACCCGGAGTCAGGTAAAGCTGCCGCAAAATTGATCAAAGAATACCGTAAAGAGTCAGGTAACGAGAAATTGAAGCTGAAAGGAGCTTCAGTAGAGTATAGCCTCTTTATCGGTGAGAATCAGTTGGACACGCTGTTGACCCTGAAATCGAAACAAGAATTAATCGGAGAAATTATCGGTTTGTTGCAATCTCCTGCCAAAAATGTCGTATCGGCATTGCAAAGCAGCGGTGGCAAGTTGGCCGGTATTCTCAAAACCCTGTCGGAGCGCGAAGGCTAAGATCCGACTCGGTTTTATATGTTGTTCGCAGTTCATTCGGATAACAAACAAATTTCTAATAAAACAAAAATCTAATCACGTAACAATTTTTAACTTTCAATAAAAATGGCAGATTTGAAAGCATTCGCAGAGCAGCTTGTTAACCTTACAGTAAAAGAAGTAAATGAACTTGCTGCAATTTTGAAAGACGAGTATGGTATTGAGCCCGCAGCCGCTGCTCCTGTAATGGTAGCCGCAGCCGGTGGTGGTGATGCCGCTCCTGTAGTAGAAGAAAAAACTTCTTTCGACGTAATTTTGAAATCAGCCGGAGCCGCTAAACTTCAAGTTGTGAAATTAGTGAAAGACTTGACAGGTCTTGGCTTGAAAGAAGCAAAAGAACTCGTTGACGGAGCTCCGAAACCATTGAAAGAAGGAGTTTCAAAAGACGAAGCTGAAGCACTGAAGAAACAATTGGAAGAAGCCGGCGCTGAAGTAGAAGTGAAATAATTTCTGCACGTCTTTGTCCTGATATGATGGAAATAGGCCTGACCCCGTGTCAGGTCTTTTCCTGTTTAAGTGAGCGTAAGCTCTTTTACCTGTTGCCCGCTATCCGACGATGTTTTCCTTTCCGGATAAGGTAACTTCTTCTCAAAGAGGTTTAATCTGAAACACTTCGCCACTCGTAGGAGCGATGCAAAGGGGTTAAAGCTCAATAAAATCTACGAGGCAAGCTAAGTTTTTTGTAAACTATTTTTTGAGTACCTGCGTTTTATCAGCTTAGACTGACGCTTGGTTCGTATTCCACCAAAAACTTATAAAGCCTTGGTAACCAAACACACTCCACGTAAAAATTTTGCCCGGATTAAGCCTGTCATCGACTATCCGGATTTCTTAGACGTTCAAGTTCGTTCCTATCGTGAATTTGTTGATTTAGATACGGCATCCGAAGAACGTCACAAAGAAGGTTTGTACAAAGTATTTCAGGAAAATTTTCCGATTTCGGACTCTCGTGAAAACTTCGTCCTCGAATTTGTGGACTATTCATTGGATCTGCCAAAATACACCGTTAATGAGTGTATCGCTCGGGGATTGACCTATTCGGTGCCGTTGAAGGCAAAATTACGCCTTAAATGTAACGATGCCGACAATGAAGACTTCCAGACCATTGAACAGGAAGTATTCCTCGGAGCAATTCCTTACATGACCGAAAAAGGCTCTTTCGTAATCAACGGAGCTGAGCGCGTCATTGTATCTCAATTGCACCGTTCACCGGGAGTGTTTTTCTCCATGAGTAAACATACCAACGGTACAAAACTCTATTCGGCGAGAATTATTCCTTTTAAAGGCTCTTGGATTGAGTTTTCTACCGACGTAAACAACGTCATGTATGCTTACATTGACCGGAAGAAGAAATTTCCGGTAACTACCCTTTTACGGGCGATTGGTTTTGGTTCGGATAAGGAAATCTTAGACTTATTTGAACTTTCGGAAGAAATTCCGGCTACTTCTGCCAGTTTGAAAAAAGCCGTAGGCCGTCGCTTAGCTGCGCGGGTGCTTCGTACCTGGACAGAAGACTTCGTGGATGAAGATACCGGTGAAGTAGTGTCTATCAGCCGTAACGAAGTATTGCTTGAGCGTGATTCTGTCGTATCGGCCAATGATATTGATGTTATTCTTGACTCCGGGCAGAAATCAGTGATTCTGCACCGTGAGGATATGAATATGGCCGATTATAATATCATTTATAATACGTTGCAAAAAGACAGCTCTAACTCAGAGAAAGAAGCTGTTGAGCAAATTTATCGTCAGTTGCGTAATGCGGAAGCTCCTGATGAACAAACGGCTCGTGAAGTGATTCAGAGTTTGTTTTTCTCGGACAAGCGTTATGATTTGGGGGATGTAGGGCGCTACCGTGTCAATAAAAAATTACAGTTGGATATTTCAATGTCGACTAAGGTATTAACAACCCAAGACATTGTTTCCATTGTAAAATATCTGATCGGATTGATCAACGCCAAAGCAGTAGTGGATGATATTGACCACTTGTCAAATCGTCGGGTTCGGACGGTAGGAGAACAATTGTGGGCACAATTCGGTGTAGGCTTGGCGCGTATGTCGCGCACGATCAAAGAACGGATGAATGTTCGTGATAACGAGGATTTTAAACCCATCGATTTGATCAATGCCCGTACCTTATCGTCAGTGATTAACTCCTTCTTCGGAACAAATCAGTTGTCACAATTCATGGACCAAACCAATCCGTTGGCAGAAATTACGCACAAACGTCGTATGTCTGCATTGGGGCCGGGCGGTTTGAGCCGCGAACGTGCCGGTTTTGAGGTTCGTGACGTACACTATACCCACTATGGTCGTCTTTGTACGATCGAAACGCCGGAAGGTCCGAACATTGGATTGATTTCCTCCCTTTGCGTTTATGCCAAAACAAACAGCATGGGCTTTATCGAAACACCTTATCGGGTGATTGATAACGGAAAACTGACCAATGAGCTTGTGTATCTGACGGCTGAAGAAGAAGACTCACGTTACATTGCCCAAGCGAATGCATCAGTTGATGGTGACGGAAACTTTTTGGTAGAAAAGATCAAGACCCGTTTCGAAGGTGACTTCCCGATGGTTGATCCTTCGCAGGTATCGTTGATGGATATTGCGGCCAATCAGATTGTGTCAGTGGCAGCTTCTATGATTCCATTCTTGGAGCATGATGATGCTAACCGTGCCTTGATGGGTTCAAACATGCAACGTCAAGCGGTTCCGTTGCTTCGTCCGCAAGCTCCGATTGTAGGAACGGGCTTGGAAGGACGGGTAGCTCGTGATTCACGTGCGTTGATCGTAGCTTCCGGAAACGGGGTCATTGAATTTGTAGATGCTACTAAAATTGTAGTTCGTTACGAGCGTACCTACGAAGAAAAATTGGTAAGCTTTGACAGCGATGTAGTCACTTACGATTTGGTGAAATTCCGCCGTACGAACCAAGATACCTGTATCAACCTCAAACCGATGGTTTTGAAAGGTCAAAAGGTAGAGAAAGGCGAAATCTTGAGCGAAGGATATGCCACCGAAGGAGGAGAGTTGGCCTTAGGACGTAACCTGCTGGTGGCCTTCATGCCTTGGCAAGGATATAACTTTGAGGATGCGATCGTAATCTCTGAAAAGGTAGTACGTGACGATATCTTCACGTCTATCCATATTGAAGAATATGATCTGGAAGTACGCGATACCAAACGCGGAGAAGAAGAATTGACCGCTGAAATTCCGAACGTGAGCGAAGAGGCAGTCAAGAACTTGGATGAAAACGGTATCGTAAGAGTCGGAACAGAAGTAAAAGAAGGTGATATTCTAATCGGTAAGATCACTCCGAAAGGAGAGTCGGATCCTACACCCGAAGAAAAACTGTTGCGCGCTATCTTTGGCGACAAGGCCGGTGATGTGAAAGATGCCTCCAGAAAAGCACCTCCTTCTATGAAAGGGGTGATTGTAGATACCAAACTTTTCTCTCGTCCGGGACGCGATGAGCGCGTGAAACAGAAAGATGAACTGAAAGTATTGATGAAAAATTATGGCCGCGAATTAGCCAAACATCGTGAAGTAATCATTGACAAAATGGTAGAACTTCTGGATGGCAAAACTTCTGCGGGCGTAAAACACAAGTTTGGCGAAGACATCATGAGCAAAGGCGTGAAGTTCAGCCGTGTCAACATCATCAATAACATTTTCCCTGACAAAAACGCTTATCGTGATGAAGGCGGATATGTGGTGCCGGAAGAAGTAAACTTACTGGGTGATTTGATTATCGAAGGTTGGACAGACGACCCTACCACCAATAAGTTACTGTTTGAGATGGTGAAAAACTATCAAAAACGCCGTAACGAGATCTCAGGACGCTTCAAGCGCGACCGCTTTACGTTGGAAGTGGGTGATGAATTACCTGCCGGTATCGTGAAATTGGCTAAAGTATATATCGCCAAAAAGCGGAAACTTAAAGTAGGGGATAAAATGGCAGGACGCCACGGTAACAAAGGGGTAGTAGCCAAAATCGTTCGCGATGAGGATATGCCTTTCTTGGCCGACGGAACTCCGATGGATATTGTACTTAATCCTTTGGGGGTACCATCTCGTATGAACATCGGTCAAATCTACGAAACCATCTTAGCTTGGGCCGGTCGTAAATTGGGTCGTAAATATGCCACTCCGATTTTTGACGGAGCCAGTGAAGAACAAGTGGTTGCGGAGTTAAATGAAGCCGGGATTCCTGAGTTTGGACGTACACCGCTTTACGATGGTCAGACGGGTGAGAAATTTGACCAGAATGTCACCGTCGGTATTATGTACATGCTGAAACTGGGACACTTGGTAGATGATAAAATGCACGCACGTTCTATCGGACCTTACTCCCTCATTACGCAACAGCCGTTAGGCGGTAAAGCGCAATTCGGTGGTCAGCGCTTTGGGGAGATGGAAGTATGGGCATTGGAAGCGTTCGGTGCTTCGCACATTCTTCAGGAAATCTTGACTGTGAAGTCGGATGACGTTATCGGACGTGCAAAAGCGTATGAAGCTATTGTGAAGGGTGAAAACCTGCCTAAACCCAATATTCCTGAATCATTCAACGTACTGATTCATGAATTGAGAGGTCTGGCATTGGAAATTACAATGGACTGATAAATGTTTAGGGTTTACAACGCAGAGGTGAAAAGTTGATAAAACAACAAACTTCAAACAGTAAACTCTAAACCATAAATAAAACTTTCACACAAACCATATCGAAAATGTCATTCAAGAAAAACAAGAAAATCAATAGTGACTTTTCGCGGATTACCATCAGTTTGGCATCGCCGGAGTCTATCTTGGAAAGCTCTTACGGCGAAGTAACCCAACCGGAAACGATCAATTATCGGACTTACAAACCTGAAATGGGCGGTCTCTTTTGTGAGCGTATCTTCGGGCCTGTAAAAGATTGGGAGTGCCACTGTGGTAAATACAAGCGCATTCGTTACAAGGGTATTATTTGCGACCGTTGCGGGGTAGAAGTAACGGAGAAAAAAGTACGCCGTGAGCGGATGGGACACATCGAATTAGTAGTGCCGGTAGCCCATATTTGGTATTTCCGCAGTTTGCCCAACAAAATCGGTTATTTGTTGGGACTTTCTACCAAAAAATTGGACCAAATCATTTATTATGAGCGCTATGTAGTGGTTCAGCCCGGAATCAAAGCAGAAGACGGAATCAGTAAAATGGACTTCCTCACGGAAGACGAGTATTTGGATATCGTGGATAAACTTCCGCGGGAAAACCAAATGTTGCCGGATACTGATCCTAATAAATTTATTGCCAAAATGGGTGCCGACGGCTTAGAAATGCTGTTGTCGCGTACCCAATTAGACGAATTATCGTACGAGTTGCGTCATAATGCCGCTAATGACACCTCACAGCAACGGAAAGCCGAAGCATTGAAGCGCCTGAAAGTGGTGGAAGCTTTGCGTGATGCCAATACCCGTATCGAAAACCGCCCGGAATGGATGGTGATTCGGATGGTGCCGGTTATTCCGCCGGAGTTGCGTCCTTTAGTGCCATTGGACGGCGGTCGGTTTGCGACCTCTGACTTGAACGATTTGTATCGTCGGGTAATCATCCGTAACAACCGCTTGAAGCGGTTGATCGAGATCAAAGCCCCTGAGGTGATCTTACGTAATGAGAAGCGGATGTTGCAGGAAGCGGTTGACTCATTGTTTGATAACAGCCGCAAAGTAAACGCGGTTCGTTCGGAAGGAAACCGTGCCTTGAAATCCCTTTCTGATATGTTGAAAGGAAAGCAGGGACGTTTCCGTCAAAACTTGCTGGGTAAACGGGTGGACTATTCAGGTCGTTCGGTTATCGTAGTAGGTCCTGAGCTCAAACTGCACGAGTGCGGTTTGCCGAAAGATATGGCCGCTGAGTTGTTTAAACCGTTCATTATTCGCAAATTGATTGAACGCGGTATTGTGAAAACGGTAAAATCTGCGAAGAAAATAGTTGACCGCAAAGATCCGGTAGTTTGGGATATTTTGGAAAACGTTCTGAAAGGACACCCTGTGTTGCTCAACCGTGCTCCGACACTGCACCGCTTGGGTATTCAGGCTTTCCAACCAAAACTGATCGAAGGAAAAGCGATTCAGTTACACCCGCTTGTATGTACGGCTTTCAACGCTGACTTTGACGGTGACCAAATGGCGGTTCACGTACCGCTGGGACAAGAAGCTGTATTGGAGGCATCTATGTTGATGCTTTCCTCACACAATATTCTTAACCCTGCCAACGGAGCACCTATTACGGTACCTTCTCAAGACATGGTGTTGGGCCTGTATTACGTGACCAAAGGACGCAAATCTACCCCTGAAATTCCGATTTTAGGAGAAGGACGGACTTTCTACGGAGCGGATGAAGTAATCATTGCTATCAACGAAGGCAAACTGTCAAAACATGCTCATATTAAGTGCCGGGTTACAGTTCGTAATGAAGACGGCAGCTTAGAAAAGAAATTGATTGATACAGTAGCCGGGCGTATTCTTTTCAATCAGTGCGTTCCTGAAGTAGTAGGTTACATCAACGAATTGTTGACAAAGAAAAAATTGCAACAAATTATCGGTCATGTATTCAAAATTGCCGGTAATGCCCGTTGTGCTCAATTCTTGGATGAAATCAAGCATTTAGGGTTCCAAACGGCATTTAAAGGAGGTCTATCCATTGGCTTGGGCGATATCAAGATCCCGAGCGTTAAATGGGAACTGATCGATGCAGCGAAAGAAGAAGTAACGGGGGTAATGGACAACTTCATGATGGGTCTGATTACTGAAAACGAACGTTACAACCAAATTATCGACGTTTGGACGCGTACCAACACCAAGTTGGCCAATACACTTTTGACGCAATTAGAGAACGACCAACAAGGGTTCAACTCTGTGTATATGATGATGCACTCCGGTGCGCGCGGTTCGCGTGAGCAGGTGCGTCAGTTGGGCGGTATGCGGGGGCTGATGGCTAAACCACAGAAAAACTTGGCCGGTGGAGTAGGGGAGATCATTGAAAACCCGATTTTGTCAAACTTCAAAGAAGGTCTTGACGTATTGGAGTACTTTATCTCTACCCACGGTGCTCGTAAAGGTTTGGCAGATACCGCGTTGAAAACGGCCGATGCCGGTTATCTGACCCGTCGTTTGCACGATGTAGCTCAGGATGTAGTAGTAAATGAAGAAGATTGCGGAACCTTACGCGGTATTGAAATCTCGGCATTGAAAGATAATGAGGATATCGTAGAGCCGTTGTCTGAGCGTATCTTAGGACGCGTTTCGGTGCATGATGTACTGGATCCGCTCTCCGGTGAACTGATCGTAGCTTCGGGTTCGGAAATTACGGAAGAAATTGCTTCCCGAATTGATGAGACCAGCATCGAAACCGTAGAAATTCGCTCTGTATTGACCTGCGAAACCCGCAACGGAGTTTGTTCGAAATGTTACGGACGTAACTTGGCATCCGGTCGGATGGCCGAAAACGGAGAGGCTGTCGGCGTAATTGCTTCGCAGTCAATCGGTGAGCCGGGTACACAGCTGACCCTTCGTACTTTCCACGTGGGTGGTGTGGCGCAAAACATTGCTCAGGAAGCATCCATCAAAACCAAGTTTGACGGAAAGGTGGAATTTGAAGATATGCGTACGGTTGAATCAACCGATAATGAAGGCAATCCTGCTACGATCGTAATGGGTCGTTCGGGTGAAATTCGCATCGTGAGTGAGACCAATGGACAAGTATTGATCGCCAATAACGTACCTTACGGAGCTACCTTATTAGTGAAAGAAGGAGATAAGGTAACCAAAGGCCAAGAGCTTTGTAACTGGGACCCTTACAATGCCGTTATCTTGTCAGAATTCAACGGGGTGATCGAATATGAAGCAATCGAAGAGGGTATTACTTATCGCGAAGAAATAGACGAACAATCCGGTTTCCAGGAAATGGTGATCATTGAAAGTCGTGACCGCGCTAAAAACCCGGGTATTTTAGTAAAAGGAAAGAGCCCGCTTTTGACCGATGTTGAAGAGAAAATCTACAACCTTCCGGTGGGGGCTCGCTTGGTAATTAAAGACGGATCTTCGGTAAAAGCCGGACAGGCGTTGGCGAAATTGCCGCGTACGTTGGGTAAAACCCGTGACATTACGGGTGGTTTGCCTCGGGTAACGGAATTGTTTGAGGCTCGTAACCCATCTAACCCGGCCGTTGTTTCTGAAATTGACGGGGTGGTTATCTACGGTGTTATCAAACGCGGTAATCGCGAGATCAACATCGAGTCAAAAGACGGTACACGTAAAAAGTACTTAGTACCTTTGTCGAAACACATTTTGGTACAAGACGGAGACTACGTAAAAGCCGGTGAGCCGTTGTCAGACGGAGCCATTACTCCAAGTGATATTCTGTCAATCAAAGGGCCAACTGCCGTACAGGAGTATTTAGTGAACGAGATTCAGGAAGTTTACCGCTTGCAAGGGGTGAAAATCAACGATAAGCACATTGAGTGTATCGTACGCCAAATGATGCAGAAGGTTGAGATCATGGATCCCGGTGATACCAACTTCCTGGAGATGCAACCCGTAGATAAATGGACTTTCCGTGAAGAAAACGACCGCGTACTCGATATGAAAGTAGTAGAGGATGCCGGTGATTCGGAAACGCTAAAGCCGGGTATGTTGATTTCAGCGCGCCGTTTGCGTGATGAAAACTCAACCTTGAAACGTCGCGATCAGCGGTTGGTGGTAGCTCGTGATGCCAAACCTGCGGTGGCTCAGCCAACGTTGATGGGTATTACGCAGGCTTCATTGGGTACTGAAAGCTTTATCTCTGCCGCCTCGTTCCAAGAAACGACCAAGGTATTGAGCGAAGCCGCCGTACGCGGAAAACGTGATACGTTGGAAGGCTTGAAAGAAAACGTGATCGTAGGCCACTTGATCCCGGCCGGTACGGGAGCCCGTCGTTATCAGAAACTTATCGTAGGGTCTAAGGAAGAACTCGAAACGGTAAGCGAAGCTCGCGAGCGCAGCGGTTCTCGTCGCGGAAAACGTGAATTAGCTAATTAACAGGTTTCCAATTGTAGTATATACCAAAACGCCCTGACCTTGGTTAGGGCGTTTTTTATGTAAGAATGGATGTTAAAATCAGGCAGTCAAATGAAAACAGGGGTTTCAGACAAAGAAAACCGGACCTACGATGCTATCGTGGTAGGGTCAGGTATATCAGGAGGGTGGTCAGCGAAGGAGCTGTGCGAATTGGGGCTGAAAGTATTGTTGTTGGAACGGGGACGAATGATTGAGCACATCAAAGATTATCATACGGCCACAAAAGCTCCTTGGGAGTTTGAACATCATGATGTCAAAGTTGCCGAGAAGGTATTAGAGAAATATCCTATTCAGAGCCGTACCGGATTCACAATTACAGAATCGACGCATCATCATTTTGTCAACGACCTCGAAAATCCATACGTAGAAGAAAAACCGTTTTCTTGGATAAGAGGCTATCACGTCGGCGGGAAATCGTTGATGTGGGGGCGCTATTCGTTTCGGTTTTCAGATTTGGATTTTGAGGCGAACGCCAAAGAAGGCATCGCTGTCGATTGGCCCATTCGCTACAAAGATGTAGCCCCCTGGTACGACCGAGTGGAACGTTTTGCGGGCATTGCCGGCAACCGGGACGGGCTGCCTCATTTACCGGACGGCCAATTTCAACCGCCTTTGCCGGATAATTGCCTGGAACAACATTTTCGAAAAACTGTAAACCAACGTTTCCCGGACCGTAAAGTGATCTCAGCGCGGGCGGCTCACCTCACAAAACCTACTGCGGAACAGACAGCGCTTGGAAGGGCTAAATGTCAATTTCGGAACTTGTGCATGAGAGGGTGCCCTTTCGGGGCTTATTTCAGTACCCAATCTGCCACATTACCGGCAGCTCGTCGTACTAAAAACCTGACTGTAAGGCCGCATTCCATTGTCAATTCGATAATCTATGACGAAAAACTTGGTAAAGCCAAAGGCGTAAGAGTCATTGACGAGCAGACCGGCGAGTGGAAGGAGTTTTACGCAAAAGTTATTTTTTTGAATGCCTCAGCGTTAGGTTCTACTTTTATATTGATGAACTCAATCTCCAACCGTTTTCCCAATGGCATGGATGACAGCGGTCAATTAGGTCATAATCTCATGGACCATCATTTCCACGTGGGCGCTACGGCAGATTATGAGCATGATTTAGATAAAATCTACTATGGTCGGCACCCGGCCGGTTTATACATTCCGCGCTTCAGAAATATAGGGAAAGACTCACAGGCTTTCAAACGCGGGTACGGTTTTGAAATCTATAACTGGCGCGAGAATTGGGGACATGCGTTGGAAGAAGACGGGTTCGGCGCTGATTTTAAAGAAAAAGCCACGCAGTTCGGTGGTTGGAAAATCATTTTGGATGCTTTTGGTGAATGTTTGCCCTATTACAAAAACCAAGTTTCTCTGACTGACCAAATCAAAGACAAATGGGGACAGCCGGTGCTTAAAATGAATGCCCAATATTTTGAAAATGAACAACTCATGCGAAAAGATGCTCAGCAACAGGCAGTAATGATGTTGGAACAATCGGGTTTCAGCAATATTGAAGGTTTTGATCGCATGGCCGAACCGGGGCTGAGTATTCATGAGATGGGTACAGCACGTATGGGGCGCGATCCTAAAACTTCGGTATTCAACGGGTTTAATCAACATCATGCGGTCAAAAACGTTTTTTGTACCGATGGTGCCTGCATGACCTCTTCGCCCTGTCAAAACCCTTCGTTGACTTACATGGCGCTTTCTGCCCGGGCGGCGCATTATGCGGTAAATCAATTAAAACGTAAGAACCTGTAGAAATAACCCCTATTGCATACAATCCAAAAGAGCTTTTCGTTTATTTGTGAACCATTGATGTTGTAAAACCTTATTTATGAAAAAATTCGTTTTCTTTTTTACCCTCTGCACATTATCCCTCACTCTCCTTCAAGCCCAAGACAATGCCTATAATCTGATTCCTTTCCCGGCTCAATTTAACGGAGGTGACGGTCAATTTGTCGTAAATTCACAAACAAAAATCATTCTGACGGCTAAAGATGCTTTGTTGAAACCGGTAGCGCAAACGCTGGTCAATACGCTCAAAACAGCCTCAAAACTCACCTTGCCCATGGCTCCGACAGCCCTCCCTACGGCTAAAAATGTGATTTATATTCGTTTTAACAAAGCATTGGGCTTAGGCACCGAGGGCTACAAGTTGCTCGTTAGCACTGATCGAGTGACTTTGGAAGCGGCTACCCCTCAAGGGGCCTTTTACGGCATGCAAACTATGTTTCAGTTATTGCCGGCGGCAATCTTCAGTCCAACTCCTGTTGACAATGTCACTTGGGCCATGCCCGTTTGTCAAATTCAGGACAAGCCCCGTTTCAGTCACCGCGGCTTGATGTTGGATGTCAGCCGTCATTTTATGCCGGTGGCTTTCCTAAAAAAATACATTGATTTGCTGGCTTTGCACAAAATGAACATTTTTCATTGGCATTTGACCGATGACCAAGGCTGGCGTATTGAAATCAAAAAATATCCAAAATTGACGCAAATAGGTTCTAAAAGAAAAGAAACTCTTGTGGGGCAATACGCAGAAAATTATCCGCAAAAGTTTGACGGGAAAGAAAGCGGAGGCTTTTATACCCAAGCCGAAATTAAAGATATTGTCAAATATGCTCAGTCAAAGTACGTAACAATAATTCCTGAAATTGAGATGCCGGGCCACGCTTCAGCGGCGTTGGCCGCTTATCCGGAATTGGGTTGTGAGCCGGCCAAGAAATACGAAGTAGCTACGAAATGGGGCGTGATGACAGACGTTTTTTGTCCAACCGAACAAACCTTTACGTTTTTACAAAATGTACTTACTGAAGTAATTCCCTTATTTCCCGGTAAATACATTCATATCGGGGGAGATGAGTGCCCCAAAGATGCTTGGAAACAGAGTGCTTTTTGTCAGGAATTGATAAAAAAACAAAACCTGAAAGATGAACACGAACTGCAAAGTTATTTTATCAAGCGCATCGAAAAGTTTGTGAATTCCAAAGGTAAAACCATCATAGGGTGGGATGAGATTTTAGAGGGGGGAGTGGCTCCCAATGCTACGGTGATGAGTTGGCGAGGCACGCAAGGCGGAATTGAGGCAGCGAAGCAAAAGCACAATGTCATTATGACCCCTACCACCTATTATTATCTTGATTATTACCAGGGAAATCCGGCAAAAGAACCTTTGGCGATTGGGGGATATTTGCCTATTGAAAAAGTATACGGCTATGACCCTGCTGACGGTTTTGACGAAGAGGCCAAGAAATATATTTTGGGAGTTCAGGGAAATCTTTGGACAGAATATATTTCAACACCGGAACAAACGGAATATATGACGTATCCGCGAGCAACAGCCATTGCAGAGTCAGCTTGGGTGCCTTCGGGGGGGAAGAACTTTGAAGATTTTGCCACGCGCCTGAAAGAGCATCTAAAGCGTTTGAGCTATCTGAACGTCAATTATTCAAAGCGGCTTTTGGATATAAAAGCGGTGACGCAGTTCAATAACCAAGGGCAACTGCAAGTACGGCTGGAAAAGTTGGATTCGGACAGTAAGATGTATTACACTACTGACGGTAAAGAACCGACTCTAAACTCTACCGAATACGTAATGCCCATTACGTTGGATAAAATAACCACCGTGAAGGCCATGACAACGGCAGGCGCTACGTTTGAAGAGAAGTTCTTTATTCATCGTGCCAAAGGAAAAGCCTATACTTATGCCAATGCACCGGCAGAAGGCGTGGATGCAGAAAGGAAGAAATTGACGGATGGACAAGTAGCACAAAGCCCGAGAAACAGTGCGGAATGGGTTCGGATGTCGGGTAAGGATTTTGAGATAACCATTGATTTGGGAGAGGTAAAGCCTGTGACCAAAGTGTCAGCCAATTTTCTGAAAATTATATTGAACAATATATTTCCTCCAACGTCCGTAGAAATCGGTTTATCGCGTGATGGTGAAAGCTTTAAAGATGCCATTGCGCAACCCGTCACGTATTCTTTGGAAGGCCCTTGGCAAATTGTGCCTGTGGTAGCGGATTTTAAAACCGCTCGTGCCCGTTATGTGCGAATTCGCGCTAAAAATGCCGGTTTAGCTCCTGCCGGGCATCCGTCTGCGGGCCGCCCGACTGTTATAGCTATGGATGAGGTTGTTGTTGACTAAGACCGGTATAAGATGCATAAAAGGCTGCTTCAACCCGTGAAGCAGCCTTTTGTATTTTAAACATGTACCGTATTCATTTGATTTTATTCCCCGATACTTCCCTTTTATGCCGTTTTTTAGGCACTTTATCCCAATTTTATCTTATTTTTTGAAACAATGAAGTAGGTTTACAGCGTTTTATATAAGAAAAGTACAAACGTTCTGCTAACTTTTATTCTTCGATAGGGGAGGTTTGTGTTTGGAGTGTCATTAGAAAACAACCGGTAAATTTATTCTCAGCTATGAAACAAGGCTTATTACTACTTCTATTTCTTTTGGCCGCGGCGGTCGGCTACAGCCAAGAGAAAAAAACCATCAGTGGCTATATCAAAGATGCTTCCAATGGCGAAAGCCTCATCGGGGTATCGGTCTATGTGCGTGAAATCGGCAACGGTACCGTTTCCAATGATTATGGATATTATGCGCTTAACCTAACTACGGGCAATACCTATACACTCGTATTTAATTATTTGGGATACGAAAAAATAGAAAAAAAAGTAGAACTTACTGCCGACCTGAAACTCAATATTGAGCTGAAAGATGCGAGTGTGAAATTGCAGGAAGTAGTCATTAAAACTACTAAAGAAGACGAAAACGTTAAGAATATTGAGATGTCGGTCAACAAAGTCGAGATGAAGACTATTCGACAGATGCCGGCTTTGTTGGGTGAAGTAGATTTGGTACGAAGCATACAACTGTTGCCCGGGGTGACCAGCGTAGGAGAGGGGGCCAGCGGTTTTAACGTACGCGGCGGAAATATTGACCAAAACTTGGTGCTTCTTGACGAGGCCCCCGTTTATAACTCTTCCCATTTGTTCGGCTTTTTTTCGGTGTTTAATCCCGATGCGATCAAAGATGTTAAAATGGTGAAGGGGGGTATTCCGGCTCAATACGGCGGGCGTATTTCTTCTATTTTAGACGTGCGTTTGAAGGAAGGAAATTCCAAAACTCGCGAAATAAACGGAGGAATCGGCACTATTTTCTCCCGATTGAGTTACGAACAACCCTTTGCCAAAGGAAAAGGCTCCTTTATTGTGGCCGGTCGCCGGTCGTATATTGATGTGTTGGCCAAGCCCTTTCTGAGCGGGGATTTGAAAAATTCGCGTTTTTATTTTTATGACCTGACCGCCAAGGCCAACTATCGTATTGACGATAAAAATACAGTGTTTGCGTCGGGTTACTTCGGTCGGGATGTGTTTGGGGCAGATTTCGGATTTGACTGGGGCAATCAAACTGCTACAGTGCGTTGGAATCACGTTTTTAATAATAAGCTGTTTTTGAACGTCTCGTCTTTTTATTCTAACTATGATTATGGCTTAGACTCCGACCGCAACAATACCAATAAGAGCGGCGACCGTTTTAAATGGAATTCCAATATTCAGACATGGAGCGTTAAACCTGATTTTACGTACTATCTTACACCGAATAATACCATCACCTTTGGCGGACAGTACCTTCACTACACTTCGAAACCGGGTTCGGCCACGGCGATTTCGAGCGGAGAATCCCGCAATATCAGTTTAGATTCCCGCTATGCCGATGAGTCAGCGCTTTATCTTGGAAATGAACAGAAAGTGAATGATTGGCTTTCGTTTCAGTACGGTATTCGCTACTCGTATTTCCGAAATTTAGGGCCGGGAACAAGCTATGAGTTTCAGGAAGTAGCGAAAGGGGAGCGAAAATATCCTGTTTCCGAACAAAAGTATGAAACGGGGGTTATCAACGATTACGGCAACTGGGAGCCGCGTTTTTCGGCTAAAATCGAATTGTCTCCTTCCATGTCGGTCAAAGCCAGCTATAATCGTACCGCCCAATACCTGCATTTGCTTTCCAATACCGCCGCCAGTTCACCGCTTGATGTGTGGACCTTGAGCTCAAAAATCATCAAACCGCAATTAGCGGATCAGGTGGCGTTGGGTTGGTTCCAAAATTTTCAGGACAACGCCTACGAAACGTCGGTTGAGGTCTATTACAAAGATTTACAAAATCAGATCGACTACGTTCGCAATTCTGACTTATTATTGAACCAATACCTCGAAGGCGATCTCTTGTTTGGTAACGGAAGAGCGTACGGGGCAGAATTTTATGTAAAGAAGAACCGCGGAAAGCTGACGGGGTGGTTAAGCTATACCTTGGCAAGAACCGAACGAAAAGTGGAAGGAATCAACAACAATGACTGGTTTCCGGCCCGTTTCGATAAAACCCATAATTTATCGGTGGTAAGCCTCTACCAACTCAACGACCGTTGGAGTTTTTCGGCCAATTTTGCTTTCAATACGGGCACGCCGGCTACCTTCCCTACCAACCGCTTTGAATGGGGCGGTTGGGCGCTGCCGCAAAACGTAAATGATTCGCGCAATGCCGCCCGGATTCCTTCCTACCATCGGTTGGATTTAGGAGCCACGCTAAAGTCCAAGAAAAAGCTCTTCGGAAAAGGGCAGGGCGAATGGGTATTCAGTGTGTATAATGCCTACAATCGCCGAAATCCTTTCTCGGTGTATGTACAACAGAATGAAAACAACAACCTTCAAACCGAAGCCATTCGTTATTCGATCATCGGTTCGATTGTCCCTGCGGTGACTTATAATTTTAAATTTTAATAACAGCTAACGATTCGTTATCATGAAAAATAGTCGTTTCTCTTTAAGAAAGCTTCTTCATTATGCCGCTTTTGGTGTAGGGATGCTTTATTTAACAAGTTGTGAGGATGTGATAGATTTGGACGTTACAGCCGGAGAATCTCAAATGGTAGTGGAAGGCTGGGTGACCAATCAAGCTACCGAACAAACCATTCGCCTGACCCAATCAGCCCCCTATTTCGACAATAATCCTCCCAAGCCTGTTTTAAATGCGGTTGTAACCGTTACGGACGAGAAAGGGAATACTTTTGTGTTTAAGGACCTGAAAAACAACGGGGTGTATGTTTGGAAACCCGCCTCAGTCAAAGACACCTTAGGCCGAACAGGGGGAACTTATACGCTCAATATCAAAGCCGGTACGGAAGAATATACTGCAATAAGTAAACTTAACCGTGTACCTAAGATTGATTCTATTACTTATTTCTTTGATAAACTTCCCGTAGCACCGGAAGACGGCAAGCCGCAGGAGGGCTATAAAGCGGAATTTTTTGCCCGCGACCCTGCCGGGGTTGGCGATTGCTATTGGGTCAAATCGTATCGAAACGGAAAGTACTATAACAAAGCAAACGAAATTTCTACGGCATTTGATGCGGCTTTCAGCCCGGGGGCTAACAGTGACGGCTTGATTTTCATTTTGCCTATCCGACAGTCGATCACTCCTTTCTCTGACTTTGTATTGGAAAAAGACACGGTTAAGGTCGAGTTAATGAGCGTAGGTTTAGAGGGCTATTATTTTATCAATCAGGTACGAATCGAATCAACCAACGGCGGTCTTTTTGCCACCGCTCCGTCGAATATTTATTCCAATATCAAGAATAAAAACAGCAGCGGGCGAAAAGCATTGGGCTTTTTCGGAGCCGCCGGCGTAAGTACGTTTCAGACCGTGATTGACCCTAAAAAAGCCAAACCTAAAAATGGTTGATGAGCAGTTTTAATCCGATACTGTTTTTCCTTCCGCTAAACGAAGGGTTTGGGTGACGCAGCCGGGAATTTCATACGCATAATGGGAGACATAGATGAGTGTGCGGTCGGAGGTACCGCAAATGGCGTTTACAATTTCCTTGAAATGCTCCACCGCGGCAAAGTCCAGGCCCTGGCAGGGTTCGTCTAAAATCAGCAGCGGCGGATTTTTGACCAAAGCCCGGGCCAACAATACCAATCTTTGTTGGCCTTTGGAAAGATTTTTAAAAGGCTTTTCCAGCAATGCACTTACGTTTAGCCACTCGGCTACCACGTTGGTTTGTTGGATTTGTTCTTCCGTCAGTTTCCTGAAATAAACGCCGGTAGCGTCAAAAAATCCCGAAGCAATGGTTTTAAATACGGTCGTTTCCTGAGGAAAGTACAAGTGCAATTCGGGGGAAACGTGGCCTATTTTGCTTTTGACGTCCCACATCGACGCACCGCCGCGTTTGATGTCAAACAGGTCGTAATCGTTGGCAAAGCGTTGGGGGTTGTCAGCCGTTAAGATACTCAACAAAGTCGATTTGCCTGAACCATTCGGGCCAACCAAGGCCCATTTTTCGCCTTTTTTGACTTGCCAGTTGATCGTATCCAGTACTTTTTTTCCTCCGTAACTTACGTTGATATTTCGGAGATGGACGGCAAACGTAAAGCTATTGGAGTGAGTGGATTGCAAATCCATTTTTAGTTTTGTTTCGGATGGCAAATCCGAAACAGCAGGTATTCTTTTGTCACCCTGAAAAGGTCTATTGTCCGTGAGTGCTGTTTCGGATTTGTAATCCGAAGCCTTATTCTGCCTCGTATTTACAATTTTTCCCTCTTTCAACTCCAACACATGCGTAACACTATCAGGAATTTCTACGGAAGAAGTGACTAAAATAACCGAAATCCCTTCGTCTTTAAGATGGGCCAACGCCCGGCGCAACACCTCACGAGAGTGTACATCTAAGCCCGAAAAAGGATTGTCCAGCAAGAGCAGTTTCGGTTTTTTGAGCAACGACCTCGCCAACAACATCCGCCGGGTTTCACCATTGGAAAGCGTTACAAAGTGTCGGTCAAGGAGATGGTCAATGGAAAGGAGTTTACTTATCGTCAATAATTCTTCTTCGGAAATATCGTTGGGGGGCAGTGTTACCGAATGGTCATCAACCGTACCGACGGGTTTGAGTTGATTGGTCAATACTTCTCGGACGGACGGAGCAATCTCGGCCTCAAAACTGTGAAAACGTTGTTGGTAATATTGCGCAGCTGATTTGACAATGCGGTTGAACGAATAATCGGAAGGTACTAATTCCGCTACTTTTGAAAGCAGGACCTCTCCGTAATTATGGGTAAGTTTGCCGCGCCATACGGGCCATTTTCCCGCCAGAACCTCCAATAAGGTTGATTTCCCGCTGCCGTTTTCTCCCACAATAGCCCACTGTTCACCCGTTTGGATTTGGAGGTTTAAGTCAGAAAGTACAACGGTGTCGTAACGACGAACGAAGGCGTTTTGGAGAGAAAGCATAGCTATAAAAAAAATCGAGCGTTAAAATTAGGCTAAATAGTTGGGTATGTCATGTTAAAAGCATAGAGAAATGGTTATTTTTACCGCTGACATTCTGCATGCAGAGTTAACAATTTTATCCCAATTCCATGGAATCTCTTTTTGTTACAGAGCGCATTAAAACGCTCCTTCCGAAAATCAAAACCTTTATCGAAAACGAACTGTACCCCCTCGAAACGCCCGAATATTTGGCGCACGACTTTTCGCACGCAGAGCCGATATTGCAGCAAAAACGGCAATTGGTCAAAAAAGCCGGGCTATGGGGATTGCATTTGCCCGAAGAAGACGGTGGCCTCAACCTAACCCTTTGCGAATTCGGACAGGTGAGTGAGGTACTGGCAAGTTCACCTTACGGGCACTTTGTGTTTAATACCCAAGCCCCTGATATCGGTAATACCGAGTTGATGCACAAATACGCTCCGAAACACCTCAAAGAGCGTTATTTGAAGCCGTTGATGAACGGTGACATCAGAAGCTGTTTCAGCATGACGGAGCCTGAATTTGCGGGGTCAAATCCTACCCGTTTGGGAACAACAGCCGAGAAAGACGGCGACGACTATGTAATCAACGGCCATAAATGGTTTACCAGCAGCGCCGACGGCTCTGCTTTTGCCGTGGTCATGGCGGTAACAAATCCCGAAGCGGCACCGCACAAACGTGCCAGTCAAATTTTGGTACCAATGGATACACCCGGTGTAAAATTGGTCCGCAATATCCCAATTATGGGGCACGCTGGCGACAGTTGGGCGAGCCACGCCGAAATGCTGTATGAAAATGTACGAGTGCCTCAAGCCAATTTGATTGGTGCCGAAGGTGCCGGTTTTTTGTTGGCGCAGGAACGTCTGGGTCCGGGAAGAATTCATCATTGTATGCGTTTTATCGGTATTGCCGAGCGAAGCTTTGATTTGATGTGCCGTTATGCAGCGAGTCGGGAAATGGAGGAAGGAGTAATGTTGGGTGAAAAGCAATTTATTCAAGGGTTTATTGCCGAAAGCAGGGCCGAAATTGACGCAGCCCGACTGCTGGTATTGCGTACGGCGAAGCATATTGATGAACAAGGCGCGGCAGCGGTACGTGATGAGATTTCGATGATCAAGTTTTTTACGGCCAATATGATGCTGCGCGTCATTGACCGCGCTATTCAAACCCACGGGGCGTTGGGAATGACCAATGATATTTTACTGTCTTACTGGTATGCCCATGAACGCGCCGCCCGTATCTACGACGGAGCCGACGAAGTCCACAAAACAGCGCTGGCGCGGGGGATTTTGAAAGGCTATGGATTGAATACGAGGAAAAAATAACCAATTCTTATTTTCGATCATCACTCCAAATAAGCTTTTGGTCTTTTCTGTTTTTGAAGAAATCAGGACATTTTCCATCGCCCGTTCCTGAAAAACCTCCATCGGGACTACAAATCAAGTTGCATTTGTCATCATATAAAATGCTTGGAATGTCACAGCAGGTAGGAGGGATATAATAAACAGGTTGGTTATTAAAAGTGTATTTCCATACGCTTCCGGGAGGATTACTGACAGGGTCTTTTTTCATTTGCTCTATAATAGCTTTAATACAAGATGGCGTATCGGAAGGTACGTCATTGTTTTTGCAGGAGCAGGTAAAGAAAATCAGGAATAAAGCAGCGACTGTTGCAGTTTTCATGGCCTTTGACGTGTTTTGTTTTATTAAGACTGTTAAAGTGACGTAAAGGTTGGAAAGGATTCCTCTAAAGTAGGGACATAGAAACTCAAAATCAAGAAAAGTGGCAATGTTACAGTTATTAGCAAAGGTAGGCATCAACGGTTTTTTCTTCAGCCTGATAGGTATGATTGTGCTGGCCTATTTTTTTCCTTCTTTCGGAACGGAGCAAAGCCTCCTTCATTTACCCCAAATAGCCGAATACGGTGTCTCGCTCATTTTCTTTTTTTACGGCCTCAAACTCAACCCCGAAAAATTGAAGGCCGGACTGAGCAATTGGCGATTACATTTAGTGATTCAGCTCACTACGTTTGTCCTTTTTCCGATTATCATACTCGGCATCGGTTATTTGTTTCCTGTCGATACGTCTTCGCTGCTTTGGGTAGGCGTGTTTTATTTGGCCGTGCTGCCTTCTACGGTTTCGTCGTCGGTGGTGATGGTGGCGATTGCAGGCGGAAACCTGCCGGCGGCTATTTTCAACGCCAGTATTTCAAGTATCATCGGCATTTTCATCACTCCCCTTTGGATGAGCGGGCTGCTGGAACAACAAGACGCCAATTTTGACATCAGCCATGTCATTGTTCGGTTGTGTTTGGAGGTTTTGCTGCCGGTAGTCTTGGGTTATTTATTGCATCAAAGATGGGGTAAATGGACCGAACGCTACAACTCGACTTTACGCCTGTTTGATCAGGCAATCATTCTGCTGATTGTGTACACTTCTTTCTGCGAATCTTTCGCGGGCAATATGTTCAGCGGTCACTCCGCGGCCGAAATTATCCAATTGGGCTTTTGGATGTTGCTGTTTTTTGGGGCCGTATTTGGAATCATGAACCTCGTAAGCCGTTGGCTTCAATTCAACCGCCCGGATCGCATTACGGTTTTGTTTTGCGGCTCTAAAAAATCGTTGGTACAGGGGGCGGTGATGGGAAAAGTGCTTTTCCCAAATCCTGTTCTATTGGGAGTTGTGTTGTTACCGTTAATGATTTACCATGCCTTACAATTAATGGTGGGAAGCATGATAGCGCAGAAGATGGGGCAGGAAAAATTTGAAGGATAGAGCGAGTCCGAGACTCACACTATCTTTCAAAATAAACATATATTTGTAGTACCTAACTGATTATTAGCTATGAATGTTGCAACACTTCAAAAACACATGAATTTTCTGACTGATGCAAGCGGTAAGAAAGTAGGGGTACAATTTGATCTGAGAAATCGACAAATGCAGGAACTGTTTGAGGATTTGATAGATACTTTAACAGTAACTGAAAGACAGAATGAGCCGACAAGGTCATTTGACGAGGTAAAAAAAGAGATTTTGGCCCAACGTAAGTAACAAAATTTATGAAATATCATCTTGTACTTACTTCAAGTGCGGAAAGAGAACTTAAAAAATTACCACCCCAAATACAGGATGAAATTTTTGAAAAGATAGAAAGTCTTCAAACTAATCCAAGGCCACAGGGCTACAAAAAACTTACCAATTTTAAAGTTCCGAATTTAAAACTAAAACCTCTGTATAGAGTTAGGGTAGGAGAGTATAGAATTGTGTATGCGATCCAAGACAATATTATTACAGTAACAATTGCCAAAATTGCGAATCGAAAAGAAGTGTATGAATAAATCAAAAGCCCTGCGATTGTTCGCAGGGCTTTTGATTTATTCATCGAAGAAAACTCCCTACTTCCCCGAAAACGAATAAGGAAAACTGCCGGCCTGCGTGCCGCGCGTTTGGTTGGGTTGCGCTGACATTTTGAAGTCTAAGGTGCCGCCCTGTTGCAGGGTATGATGTTCTAGGTAATTCAGGCTGTGCGGTTTGCCGTTGAGTGTTACCTGATCTACATACACTTGTTGGGGGCCGTTGCTAGGAGCGTTGATAGTAAGCTTTTTGCCGTTTTCAAAGGTCATCGTCATGCGCTTGAACAAAGGACTTCCGATAACGTATTGCGTGGTGCCCGGACAAACGGGATAGAAGCCCAACGCACTGAACACGTACCAAGCTGAGGTTTGACCGTTGTCTTCATCACCACAATAGCCGTCGGGAGTAGGTTGGTAGAGTTTGTCCATGATTTGGCGAATCCAATACTGTGATTTCCAAGGCTCTCCTGCGTAATTGTACAGATACGGCATGTGCTGAATCGGCTGGTTTCCGTGCGCGTACTGCCCCATGTTCATGATTTGCATCTCCCGAATCTCGTGAATGACAAAGCCGTAATAGGACTCATCGAAAACGGGCGGTAAAATAAACACACTGTCCAGTTTTTGGGCAAAGGCCGCATTGCCACCCATGAGTTTGGAAAGCCCGTTGATGTCGTGAAAAACCGACCAGGTATAGTGCCAACTGTTTCCCTCCGTAAACGCATCGCCCCATTTGTAAGGATTGAAAGGTTTCTGAAAATCGCCTGCTTTGTTTTTGCCGCGCATCAATTTGGTTTCCGGGTCAAACAGGTTGCGGTAGTTTTGGCTGCGTTTGGCAAAAAGTGCGATTTCACTTTCGGGACGTTTGAGCGATTTGGCCAGTTCCCAAATACAAAAATCGGCATAGGCGTATTCGAGGGTACGGGCGGCGTTTTCGTTGATTTTAACGTCGTAAGGAACATAGCCCAGCTCATTGTAATATTCATGACCGAAACGTCCTACGGAGTTCACAGGACCTGCGTTTTCGGTGTTTTTCAGAATGCCTTCATACAACGTATTGATGTCATAGCCGCGAATACCTTTGATGTAGGAATCGGCTATCAGCGAGGCCGAGTTGGAGCCAATCATGCAGTCGCGGTGGCCGGGGCTGGCCCATTCGGGCAAAAAGCCGCTTTCCTTGTAGGCATTCACCAACCCTTCCATAATATGGCTGTTGAGCGTGGGATACATCAACGTGAAAAACGGAATAGCCGAACGGAAGGTGTCCCAAAAACCGTTGTCGGTGAACATATACCCCGGCAAAACCTGCCCGTTGTAAGGGCTGTAATGCACGACCTTGTTTTGAGCGTCCAACTCATAAAACTTGCGCGGAAACAACAACGCGCGGTACAGACACGAATAAAAGGTACGGATTTGCGCATCAGTACCACCATCAACGGTTAAGCGGCCCAGTTCCTGATTCCAAGCAGCCTGCCCCTTTTGCATCGTGGCCGTAAAGCTGTCATTGCTCAATTCGCGCGTCAGGTTCAGCGCCGCCTGTTCCGCGCTGATAAAGGAGGAAGCAACTTTGATATGAACGGCTTCACCTCTTTTTGTTTTAAATCCGATGACAGCCCCGGCGTGTTCGGCTTTTTCTTCCAATTTTCCTTTGGATAAGGTTTTATCTGACCAAGTAGCTGTGTAGGTAAAAGGTTTGTCAAACCGCAATTCAAAATAGTTTTTAAAATTCATCGGAACACCGCCGCTGTTTTGGGTACTATACCCGATGATCTTTTGCTGTTCAGGAAGAATTTTGATGTAAGAACCCTTTGCAAAGGCATCAATGACCACAAACGCACTGTCGGTTTGGGGGAAAGTAAGGCGAAATTGCGCGGCGCGTTCGGTAGGCGCTATTTCGACCTGGGTGTCATGGTCGGCCAGATAAACGCTGTAATAGTGCGGTTTCACCACCTCGGCTTTGTGTGAAAACCAACTTTGCCGGGCTTCTTCCGTAAATTTCAATTTTCCCGTAACGGGCATGATCGAAAACATGCCGTAATCATTGATCCAAGGGCTGGGTTGATGGGTTTGTTTAAACCCGCGAATTTTGTTGGCGGTGTACATATACATCCACCCGTCTCCGTTTTTACCCGTTTGCGGACACCAAAAATTCATGCCCCACGGCGTAGCAATGGCAGGGTAGGTATTACCCGCCGAAAGTTCGTGTCGCGAGTCGGTTCCCATGAGAGGGTTGACCCATTGGGTAAAGTCTTTGGAAGGTGTTTGAGCGATGGCAACGGAAGCTAATAAGCCAATAAAAACGAAGGAAAAAAGCGTGCGCATAGAAAGGTTGGGGTTTGACAGTGCGATTTTACAACAATTTACCGAATCACGTTCAAACTTCCCGTCAATTTGTACTCAACTTCCCGTAAATAGATTTGATAATAATACGTTCCGACGGGTACAGTTTCTCCGTTCCATTTACCATCCCAAGGAGTTTCGTAACCTTTATTGCTGTAAATCACATTTCCCCAACGATTGAAAATCTCAACGGTGCAATTAGGATACTCCCGAATGCCTGCAATTTCCCACGTATCGTTGGTGCCGTCGTCGTTGGGCGTAAAACCATTGGGGATGGTAAGATCAATAACGATGACGGTAACTTCCCCCTGTACCACACACCCTTGTTCGTTAGTAACGGTGATTTTGTAGGTAGTCGTTCGATCCGGGGCGGCATGGGGAAGGGCGGACAGCGGATCATTTAAACCGATACTCGGAAACCATCGTACCGAAGAATTGGGCGGAACGGATGTTTTCATAGTAATACTGTCGCCTTTGAAAACCACTAACTCTTTGGGGAGTTCCAAACGCGGGGGAGGAGAGATGCGGGCTATTTGGGTGTCTTTCCCCGAACAACCGTCTGCGTTAACGTACGTGTAAGTAATGGGATAACTTCCTGCCGTCAGGTTTTGGGTAATAAATCGATTGCCGGCCACGCCCCGTCCGGTGAAGGTACCTCCTGCCGGAGTTCCGGCCAACAATACGGCTTGCAGACCGGAAGTGCAAAGGGGAGCAATGGAATCAAGCATGACAACGGGCGAGGGTTTCACCACTAAATCATAAACGGCAGAACGGGTAGCACATTTGGTCGCCGTATCTACTACGGATACACTGTATTTTCCTGATTTTTGGGGGTAAAATTCATTTTCTATCGCTTGGACCAGAGGGAAATCAGCGCTGTACCACACATACTCGTAGGCGTTGTTTTTTTGGGTAATTAATTTGACGGAGTCGTTGGAACAAGAAATGGGTGTTCCTATCAGAGACAGTGAAGCCGGCGGTCCGATCACCTGTCGGATGATCAAACTGTCTTTTGCCACACATTTTGTCGACTCATCGGTGACAAATACACTGTAAGTACCGGGCAATTTGACAAACGGTAAGGTATTACTTTGATTTCCGACGGGTTGCCCGTTTCGTTGCCACCGAAATTGGCCGGTCGTCCCCGGAGCGAGGCTGAGGTTGGTACTGTCGCTGTCGCACAGCGGCAAAGGGCGCGAGGAAAGGATTTTGGCCGTTGGGGTATCTTTACTGATGACCGTAAATGTATTGGCGGTGGAGTCTTCGATACTGCAACTTTGCGCAAACCGCTTAACGACGGAATAAGTCCCGGCTTGGCGGATGGCCAAAAATGATTTGTTGGCTCCGGGTAGGTATTGCCCGTTCAGTTGCCATTGGTAGGCCCATTTCGGGTCTTCGTCGTCAGCTTTCAGAAGCGCAGAGTCACCCTTGCAGAGTTTGACGGAATTGATGTGGCCGTTCGGCTGAGTTTCAAAAGTTACACTCGAAGTAGCTTGTTTTATGGCAACGGTTACGGGGGCAGGGGTTTCGGATAGACAGTCAGCGACATTCAACACAAACTCCCGGCGTATTTCACCGATCTTCACTCCGTTGCGAAATTCTTCACAGCGCACCGCTAAAGCAAATGTGCCTAACTGAGTAGCAGTGAGCGTCAGTTTACCGGTTTCAGCCGTCAGTTGTAAGGGTTCTTTGCCCGGAATAACGTGAGTACTGTCAAATCCGCTGTTCCAAACCGCCCGATTGTAAGGTCCCTGTTTGGCTTTGGTCGGAAAGGTCCCACCGCCGTCGGTAGAACCAATGAGGGGGGTAACAAAGCTGTATCTCAATTCATCGCCGTCGGCATCCGTCGCACTAAAATCTATTTCTGCTTTTTTCCCTACACAAACATACTTGATTTCCGGGGTGGTAAAAGCAGGGGTACTGTTGCGAACGGAAACGGGAGGAATTTCGGCATAAAAAGCCAATCCAACTTTGGCAGGGTTTTGCAGATTAATGATATTGCCGTTGCGACAACACTCCTCCCAAGCTAAATAATAACCTTCCGGTGCATTGTAAGTGCCGGGCGGCAGAGAAATATCGGCCGAATAGCGGACTAAAGTAATGCGGGAAGCGGGAGCATTGCTCACACAGCGCGCATTGGTGTAAGGGAGTTCCTGTTTGAGCACTCGGGTCAATGAAAAATCTTCTAAGCGGGCATCATTGCTTTTTCGAAAAAGAGAAACGAAGGCTTTGTCGTCGGTAGTACCCAAGACGTCGTCGTAGAGTAAAGTCAGGGTTAAGGTAAAATCACCCGCCGTATTTCCTCTTTTAGACAGAGAAATTTCTCCGCCTGTGATGTGTCTGGCCCATGCCCCGGCACTCCAAATCAACAACAACCCACACGTAATCAACCGGTTCATGAAACTGATTTTGCATTTTTATACAAGAGAGTACGCAAAATCTGCGCCAAAATTGTTTTCAGAGATTCGGGTGCTTAGAAGGCCACAGTATCGCCCGCTTTGATCCCGTATTTATCACAGTACCCGCCGTTGACCTCTACCACATATTGCGCGTTGCCGAAAGAAGGTAAACTCTCTTCTGAGTAAGGTTTCGCGTTTTTCTGAATTGAAACAATTTTCTTGTTTTGATCCACGTAGATGATGTCTAAGGAAATCATGGTATTTTTCATCCAAAATGATTGCGGTGTGGATTCGTCGAAAATAAACAGCATCCCTGCCGAATCGGATAAATAAGGTCGGTACATCAGCCCTTTTTGGCGCTCGGCTTCATTTTCTGCAATTTCAACGCCGATCTTCCGAACCTGTTTTCCCTCTTGCAAAAAGGCTACTTCTCCTTCTTTGACAATACCGGAGGTGGTAGTGGGTGAGGTACCCGAGGCGGAAGGAGAGACCGTGCCGGTTGAAGCAGGAGACGATTCGGTGCGATCGGCCATCAGCAGGGGCCTTACTAAATACAAAGCCCCTGCCAATACGAATACAGCTAACAGAATGTAACTGAAATAAGAACGCCTTTTTTGCATTAGCTTGAAATGAAAGAGTTATTCTTTGTTTTTATTCTTCGTAGGCCCAATCAATCCGATGCTTCATGTCGCGAATCACTAAATTTTGGGCTTTGAAATAAGAACGGATCTGATCCACTTTGCTGTATTGTTGCCCGGCTTTGTACTCACGATATAAATCAAGCATTCCGTTTAAAACTGCATCGTTGTCATTCTTTTCTTCTTTCAGCCCCAAAAGTTCCTCCGTAAACGTCACAAACTTTTCTTTTAACAACCCAAACCCTTCTTCTCCCAAAGCGGCAGGGACCAATTGATTCAAATACAGCATATTAATGTATTTCAGCAGATTGAAAAGCTGCGCAATGGCTACGGCCGTGTTCAGATCGTCGTTCATCGCCTCGTAAAAAGCCTGAACCGATTTTTTGATATCAGCCACTTTTTTCTCGTCTGTCTTTACGAATGGGGTAGAAACTTTCAAGCCTACTTCATCGTCCGCAGCAGATACATCTGCCGGGATATACGACATCGATTTGATGGTTTTTAAACCGTTCATCAAGCGTTTATAGGCTTTGTGGGCTCCTTTAAGGGCATCGTTCGAAAAGTCGAGAGTACTCCGATACTGCGATTGAAGCATAAAAAAGCGGGCCGTCATAGGGCTGTAGGCTTGTTCGAGCAACGGGTGATTTCCTGCAAATAATTCTCTTGGTAAAAAGGAATTCCCCAGCGATTTTGACATCTTCTGCCCGTTGACCGTCAGCATATTGGAGTGCATCCAATACCGGACCGGGTCGGTGCCGTTAATTCCCGTCCCTTGGGCTATTTCGCACTCATGGTGCGGAAATTTCAGGTCCATTCCGCCGCCGTGAATGTCAAATTGTTTGCCTAAATACTTGGTACTCATGCAGGTACACTCCAAATGCCAACCCGGAAACCCTTTGCCCCAAGGCGACTCCCATTGCATGATGTGTTCGGGGGCTGCTTTTTTCCAAACGGCAAAGTCCAACGGGTTGCGTTTTTCGCTTGTTCCTTCCAACTCACGGGTTTCGGTGAGCAGGTCTTCCAGCACCCGGCCGGAGAGTTTACCGTAATTACTGCCTTGGGCATTGTATTGATTGATGTCAAAATAGACCGAACCGTTAGATTCATAAGCCAAACCTTTTGAAATCAAATCTTTCACGGCTTCTATTTGCTCAATGAGGTGACCGGTGGCAGTCGGCTCAATACCGGGAGGGCGAAAGTTAAGTTGTTCCAACACCTGATGGAAGTCGTTGGTATATCGTTGAACAATCTCCATCGGCTCCAATTTCTCCAGTTTGGCCATTTTTCCGATTTTGTCTTCCCCTTCGTCGCCGTCGCCCACGAGGTGACCGACGTCGGTGATGTTGCGCACATAACGCACTTTATAGCCAATGTGTGTCAAGTATCGGAAAAGCGTGTCGAAGGTTAAAAACGTACGAACATTGCCCAAGTGCACGTAATTGTAGACCGTTGGTCCGCATACGTACATACCTACGTAAGGCGGGCTGAGCGGTTCAAATAATTCTTTTTGGCGAGTAAGGGAGTTATAAACTTTAAGCGGCTGATTCATAATGTTTGGGGTTGCTAAATACGGTTTTCAGAACAATTTTCAGAACGTAAGTTTAGCAACATCGAAAACAGGAAGGGCTTACTTTGAATAACGACATGATCAAAAGTGAATAAATAATTGCAAAACTAACAATTTGTTGCGGCATACTGAACAATTTCAGTGCCGGAAGTTCGGTATTTGCCCCCGGTCACGTAACTTTACCGGATGAAAAAACCTTTTATCGTTGGTATCACGGGCGGGAGTGCATCGGGAAAAACGTACTTTTTGAACAGTTTAATGGGTGCTTTCTCCGAAGATGAAATCTGCCTGATTTCCCAAGACCATTATTACCGCTCCCGACACGAAGTACCCGTGGACGAAAACGGCGTCCATAATTTTGATTTACCCATCGCCATCAACCATCGTGCCTATGCCGAGCACATCATTGAATTGAGGGAAGGGCGGACCGTTCAAAAATTAGAATACACCTTCAATAACCCCAATATTATTCCCCAAATGCTCAGCTTTCGTCCGACGCCCATCATTGTGGTGGAAGGAATATTTGTATTTTATTTTAAAGAGATCGCAGAATTGTTGGACTTGAAAATCTTTATTGACGCTAAAGAGCACATAAAACTAAAGCGCCGGATTATTCGGGATCAGGTAGAACGGGGTTATGATCTTACGGATGTTTTGTATCGTTGGGAAAATCACGTGTTTCCCACGTATGAACAATTCATTAAACCTTCAAAAGCCGAAGCCGACTTGATTATTCCCAACAATCGCCACTTTCACCGCGGCTTAGAGGTAGTAAAGGCATTTTTAAAGACAAAATTGGGATAATCACCGCAGTACACCGCGGTGGTGGCACGGAATCGGAAGTTAAAGCAGGATTGAATTACCACTCCCAAATGGTTGGGTTCTTATGACGGCGTAAATGCTTCCCGATTTCCATCCAAAAAGCCATAACCAAGTAGAGGATGATCGGTGAGCCAAAGGTCAGAAAGCTGGCGTAAATGAAGTAAAGCCGAATACTGCTGGCTGAAATGTTAAGCACTTCTCCTAAGCGAGTACAAACGCCAAAAACTTGGTTTTCAACAAAATAGCGGAAACGATTCATAGCGTTTTTGCAAGTTTGAAAGCGAAGATAGTGAATTCAAGTTTGAATGTCAAGCACCTGAATAACAGACGCTACGACTTGACATGTAACAATAATTTTATAATTTTGTTTTAACGTTGCGAAAAACTTCATTGTTTTAGCAAAACAAAGCCAGGCGTTGGTATATACCTAATTTTGAGTGTTCAAGCCTTTTGCTCAGCGGTTAACTTTTGTCAATGCTTTGTAATTTGTTGTAAATGAGGTGCTTAGTAACAAACCCCTTTAATTATTTTCTCATTTTCTTAATTTTTGTAGTACAATGCAAACAGGAACAGTAAAGTTTTTCAATGAAGCAAGAGGGTATGGTTTCATTGTGGACGATGACTCTCAAAAAGAAATTTTTGTACACGTAACGGGCTTAGGCGGTGTAGTCATTCGCGAAAAAGACCGTGTAGAGTACGAGATCGTTGATGGAAAGAAAGGCTTGAATGCGACCAAAGTAAAGAAAATATAACTTTTCTTTACCTAAAAACGGCACGGGAAACATCTGCGGATGTTTCCCGTTTTTATTTTCAGAAAAAGGTTGTACGCTGAAATCAGGCGATGTCGCGTTCTATGATTTCATTGGTTTTTTTGTCCTTTAATATGATTTTATGACGGCCGTCGTGCGTTATTTCTTCTTTTATTAAATAATAATCAACGTCATACTCTACCAACGTAGAAGCCTGAGTAATACCTTCTTTACCTCGCCAAATCGGTAATTGAACAGGCTCCCAAAGTTTGGTTTGTGCTGATTTATAAGCAGCGTCAATCACAGCGTTTACTACATAACCGTCATAAAATGTTTCAGCCGGCTCCGTCCCTTTTTCGAAAGATTTGAACATATCCGTAAACATGTGGTTGTAACCCAAGTCATTGACTTCATCTCCTACGGGGAACAGCCAACCGGTATTGGATTCAGCTTTTTCGGCTACGTAGTCGCCGCCTTTGCCGCTGGCGTACATTTCAAAACCGGTGCGCAGGAAATTGTTGATCCAAATCGTTCCTTCGGTTCCCATCACTTCATCGCGCAAATCCATCCCTCCGCGAAATGTCCAGCTTACTTCAAATTGGCCGATCGCTCCGTTTTCGTATTTGACCAAGGCAATCGCGTGGTCTTCGGCATCAATCGGTTTGACTTGTGTTGCCGCCCAACACATTACTTCTACGGGTTTAATGTCTTTTCCGATAAAGTTGCGGGCTATTTCGATGCAGTGACAGCCTAAATCAAGAATACAACCGCCGCCGGCCTGTTCTTTATCCCAAAACCAATTGCTGTGCGGTCCGGGGTGAGTTTCGCGTGATTTTGCCCATAAAATCCGTCCCAGTGCTCCTTCCTGTACACTTTTCAGGGATTTCAAAAATTTGGGAGTATAACACAGATCTTCTAAGTACCCGCCGAAAATACCGGCTTCTTCCACGGCCTGCATCATTCGAAGTGCTTCGTCGGCATTTCGGCCGAGGGGTTTGGTACATACCACGGCTTTTTTATGTTTCACGCACAGCATCACTGCCGCTTCGTGCAGGTTGTTGGGTAAAGCCACACAGACCATAGTGACCTCGGGGTGTGCAATCACTTCCTCCATATCGGTTGACCAAAAAGAACAGCCGTAATCATCGGCAAATTTTTTGGCATTGGTTTCACTGCGTGCATAAATAGCCGTTACGCGGTCGCGACTGCGTTGGCCGTGGAGAGAGTCAGCATAAAAGCGCCCGATAAACCCGGAACCGAGCATAGCAATTTTTTGCATAAAATCTGATTGTTGACGATGGATACTGGTTTTAATAAAAAAGCAATCGATGTAAACTTTTTAATGATGGATTTTTGTTAGTACTTTTGCAATATAGTTGCAAATAGTCATGGCAAAAATTATTTCAGTTACTTTAAATGTCGGATTGACCGGGCTTGTGCATCTGCTGTGCTGTTGGTTACCTTTACTTGTCGTCTTTTTCAACGGTGCTTCTGTGGCTTGGTTGGCCGAATACCGCACACCGCTCATTATGCTGCAATTGGGGGTATTGGCTTGGTCTTTTTATGATTTGTATCTTCGGCCTGCCCACCGGGCCACTGCTTTTGAAAAGCGAATTTTGTGGGTAGCGGTAGGGTTGACGGTTGTGTTAAATCTGATTCCGCATCGCTATTTTCAGGCAGAAGACAGCCAATTGGCCCAAGCTCAATTTGAACGGATTCGCAATACACGAGTAGCGCAATTTGAACTTCAGCGACCGGTCAAATCGGTAGAAAAATTGAACAGCGCGCTTCTGGCAGTAGAGGGCATTGTCCCTTCCCAAATTAAAATGGACAATGAAGTGGTTTCCGTTCGCTATTATTTGGGAAAAACCTCAGAAAAAACTATTTTGGCCACACTTCGCAAACAAGGCTACGAAGTTTCGATGGTTGACTGATCAAAACCCTATCTATTTATTATGAAAAAAATGACTTACCGTTCTCTATTTTACGGCTTATTGATTACAGCCGGCGGCGTACTGCTTACTTCCTGCGGAGATAAAAAAGATCCGAAAATGGAGGAAGCGGGTAAAATCCATTTGGAATCCATGGAAATGGAGGAGTCTCTTCATGAGCAGGTAGAAGGTATTGACTCGTTGAAGATTGTGCTGAACGATAAGAAAAAAACACTGACCGATGCGGCAGCTATTGCTTCCATTGATTCGACGGTAGCGGCTTTAGATGCCGTGGCCAAGTCGTTTGAGGAATGGGAAGAAAACTTGGTGGAAGTCCCCGGTCTCCCGCATGAGCATCATCACCACGAAGGAGAAGAGCATCACCATGACCACAAACCGGCTCCGGAGGTATCGGGTGAGCAAATGATCGAAATTCAGAAAGAAATCAAAGCGAATATTACAAAAATCAAAGCCGATTTGGCCGATGCTGAAGCACGGGTAAAGAAGGTATTGTAAGTGTTGACGTTCGTTTGCAGTCCATAGTCCACGGTCAATAGTCTTAAACTTTTGATTGTGGACTATGAGTTTTTACCGCGGTACCTCTATCTTTTGAAGTAGTTGTGCTACCACATCGTCGGGTGTGGTTCCTTCCATTTCCCGCTCGGGTGTCAGCAGAATACGATGCCGTAATACCGCCGGAGCCAATTCCTGAACATCTTCGGGAGTAACAAAATCTCTTCCTCTGATGGCTGCCAATGCTTTTGAACTGTTCAATAAGGCAATCGATGCCCGCGGCGAAGCTCCCAAAAACAATGATTTATTGCTTCTGGTTTGAAGAATAATTTGCGTAATGTATTCCAATAACTTATCCTCTACGTGTATCAAATGCGTTTTCTTCCGCAATTCCGCCAATTGTTCGGGTTGCAATATAGGTTGAACAGCGGCGACGGCTTCGGCCAAATTGAGTCGCAGATGATGGCCTCGGAGCACTTCTATTTCCTGTTCGGCGGTTGGATAATTCACCAGGATTTTAAACAAAAAGCGGTCGAGTTGTGCTTCGGGTAAGCGGTAGGTTCCTTCGTGTTCAATAGGATTTTGTGTGGCCAAAACGATAAAAGGAGTACTCATGGGGTAAGTCACCCCGTCTATCGTTGCCTGACGTTCTTCCATGACCTCAAAAAGTGCGGATTGGGTTTTGGCCGGGGCTCGGTTGATCTCGTCTACTAACACGATATTGGAAAAAATAGGCCCTCTTTTAAATTCGAAATCAGTATGTTTCGGATTAAATACCGATGTTCCCAATACATCGGAGGGCATCAGGTCAGGAGTAAATTGAATACGACTGAAATCGGTATGGATGGTGCGGGCCAACAGCTTAGCAGTAAGCGTTTTGGCGACGCCCGGAACCCCCTCGATCAATACATGACCGTCAGCTAAAATGGCAGTAAGAAGCAGTTCAATGGTGGTTTGCTGTCCTACAATGATTTTGCCGATTTCGGCTTTTATGGCAGTAATGGCGTTGTTCAGTTCCTGTAAGTCAATGCGTGATTCAAAATTCATAATGACCAAAGCTTATTTTACTCGTTGATAAAAATCTTCAATTCTTCGATTCAAACTTAAAAGTTCATATTCAGTCAGGTGCTGGGCGCGTTCGGCGTAGGCAATTTCACTGAACAATAAGTTTATCTCCAACGCCGGCAAACCTGTTTTTTGAATAAGGGTTTCTTTAAACTCCTCATTCAGTTCATTGGTGCGTAACCCAAAGCGTTCGCGAATATAAAGTAATAAATGTTGAATCTTTTTCTCGGCAATGTTGGCATGATTACTTTGTTGGAAATACATTTTTCCGATGGTTTGCACAAACTCAAGCGACGTGTTTTTGGGCGTTTCTATGATCGGGATAATACGTTGGGTTCGTTTACCGGCAAAAATCGCATACAATACCAGCCCAAACAATATCAAATAATACGCCCACTGTAAAGGGGGTTGGGTCATAATGTATCTGAATACAGATTGTTCATTTTCTCCGAAGCGCCCTTGTTTGAGGTACTCGTCCCAGTAAACGGGAAGTACAGGTAAATAGGAAAGGCTTTTAAAGGCGAAATCAGAAGTCTTTGGAGGTAAGACGTAATAATTGGTTAAAGCTAAAGGCAAGTTGTGCAGAAAAAAATGCCCTTTGCCGTACTTAATTTTCAAAAAAACAGGTTCATTACGGGCGTTTTGTGCTAATACCGTCACGTTTCCCGCTTGTTTAACCAAGAAATAATTACGTCCGTCATCTTGCGAAAAGACGTAGCCTCCCTGTTTTTTCAGTTGCGGATTTACAAAATTCATGACCAAGGCCGTGTCTCGAAGAGTAGGGGCTTTCAACTTAGCACCAACTCCCAACGTTTTCATCAGGGTGTCCGGGAAGTCATAGGCCGAAATAAACGCGTTGTTGCCCCGCTTTACGTAATTCAGGAGTTGCATACGGTCATTTCTGTCGATTTCAAAAGCTTGGCAAACAAAAATATAGTTGCTTACGGGGAAAGTTTTGTTTTCGGACAAATGATTGTAAATCGGCAAGCGTAAGGAGACTACTTTTTGTTGTCCAAATACATCAGGCAACAACTCATACAAGGCTTTGGTGCCGAAGGGGATCTTATCTTTGTTTGAATAACTCGGTGTCCAATCAAGCGGTTTGGGGCGATAGTAATCAAACAGACCGTAGAGCAGTACGATCAAAGCCAGAAACCAAAAATATTTGCTGCGCCAATTCAAGTTGTTTTATGTTAAGGAGGTGATCTTGCCCTATATTTTTCCCGAAAAAAATTGAAATTGTTCTTTCAACACGTTGAATTCAACAGTTGTAACCTGAAACTCACCGTACCAAACATATTCAAATTGTGAGGTAAGTTGTTCAAAGTCTTTTTTCAAAGCAACATTTTCCAATTCATTTACATACATGCGATTGGTTTTGGTCGGTTGCCAGTGAATCAGTTGTTTATCCGTCAATTGTTTGAGAATTTTCAGATAATATAGTCGAATAGCCAAGCGATAATGATGCTGTTCGGTTGCCTCGTCGATCAATCGATTAAAATCTAATTCGTGAATATTTTCGGTAAGTCGATGGTAAGCCAAAGGGTCTTCTTTGGCTTTGCGCCCGAAAAGACCTCCCAGAAATTCGGCTTTATACAACAACCACACGATCAATCCGCCCAAGCCCGCCAAAATGACGTATTGCCAAAAATTTTGATAAGAGTTGCTCTTAAAGAAATCAACAAGCAGTCGTTGCAACCAATACCAAAACCGAGCTAATGGATTCTGGGGAGGCGGTGCATCCTGTTCATAATTATAGCTTCTGTCTTTTCTGAAATCGTTGAGACGGTCGGCGGTAGGGTAGCGCGGTTGAAAAGCCCCTTGGTCTAAGGGGGCTTCAACGCTTATCGTATCCGCAGATTGCGCACGGTTTTCTTGGCTGCGAAGTGTACCGCCCGGGAGAAAAATCAGGAATAGGAACCAAAGTTGTTTCAAAATGTAGCCGGATACGTTCAAGGCCTAAATATATAAAAAAGCCGACGTTGCGGCGTCGGCTATGTGTTCAGGAAAAAACAAAAGTCAATTATTTTTTCTTAGGAGCTAAAGTAACAATCCATTGGGCAATCTTCAATGCTTCATCTTTGGGAACACTGGGAAGGGCTGCCATCGGAGGGTAACCCGGCCAATGGGAAGGATCCGGTTTGTAGATCAATTCCACGATTTGCTCCGGCTTATATTTTTTCTTAGCCATTACTTCTTTGTAACCGGGACCAACCAACTTTTGGTCAGCGCGGTGACAGGCAAAACATGTATTTTTGGTCAGTAATGCTTCAATATCCGCAGGAATTTTGACTTGTGCATCAGCTATTACCGAACCGGCACAAATAATACCTGCCGTTAATAACATTTTAGTAACTCGTTTCATGCCTTGGTAGGATTGTTATATAATGAAAAATGCCAACTTATTTAATTGCAAAGCTATAACGTTTTAGGCAAGAAATTATGTTAAAAAGACAAAAGATTATTTTTTACATCTCAACCGGCTTCATTTTAGGTACAAGCAGGTGGATGATCAAAAGAGCAAGTAAATAGGTAGAGCCGGCAAGGATAAAAAGCGGGACATAGCCAAATTGTACCCGAACCGGACCGGCAAAAGCGGCCAATAAGGCACCGCCGACCGCCCCTGAAAACCCGCCGATACCGGTCACCATAGCTACGGCACTTTTCGGGAATAGGTCAGAGGCAAATGTATATACGTTGGCTGACCAGCCCAAATGAGCCGCCGCAGCAATGGCAATCAGTACTGTGGCAATGTAAATATTGTGGGTTTGAGCGGCGAAAAAAATCGGGACTACACAAAGAGCGCAGATCAGCATCGTCGTTTTGCGGGCACGATTAAGGTCCCAACCTATTTTCATTAACTGGGAAGACAGCCATCCGAAAAATACGCTTCCGCCGTCAGAAATGATATAAATAACCATAAACGGAATACCGATTGTTTGCAGGTCGAGTGTTTGATCGAGCGATTCGCTGGAATTGAAAAAATCGGGCAGCCATGTCAGATAAAACCACCAGATAGGATCGGCCATGAACTTCCCCGCAATCAAAGCCCAAGTTTGTCGGTAACGGAGCAGTCGCCACCACGTCAGACGGCCCGAAACTTCTTCCTGTTGATGGTCTTGTTGAATATAAGCCAATTCTTTTTCGGAGACTTTCGGGTGCGTCTCGGGTCGTTGGTAGTTTATCCACCAAAGAACAAGCACCCCAAACCCTAAAACCCCGGTAGTCATAAATGAAATACGCCAACCGTACTGAAGGGTTAACCAAGGGATAAGGGCGGCGGTAATGATGATCCCTACATTGGTGCCGGCATTAAACAGTCCGGTAGCAAAGGCCCGTTCTTTTTTGGGAAACCACTCGGCAATGGATTTGATACCGGAAGGGAAATTGCCCGCCTCACCGATTCCTAACGCAAAACGAGTGGCCGACAGCCCTCGAAAAGAAACGACAAAAGCGCCGGCGATTTCGGCCAAACTCCACAAACCGATGGCAAAAGAGAGGCCTCGTTTGGTGCCGAGACGATCAATAAGCCAGCCGATCATGATAAAGCCCAAGGCATAAGCCATTTTGAAAGCTGTATCGGCCCACCCATACTGAATTCTGAAATTGTCAAGATCCGTTTGAGTAAGTTGATAATCAGCAGGAAAGCCGAGAATTTCTCTCCGAAAAGTATCGTCTATCATCGTAAACGACAATACGTTCCGGTCGATATAATTGATGGTGGTTATCAAAAACAGCAATAACACTATCCGCCAGCGGAAGTTGTGAGATGGCATCGCTTTGTGAAGGTTAAAAGGGGATTGGCAAAAACACCCGCAATATCGTACATATACAGGTATGTTCTAAAATTTCTATCCTTATTTTTGCTGAAACAAAATCATAAATGACCGAACGCCAAAAACAAATACTCCTGAAGCTTGCTTCATTTTGTGCTTATCAGGAGCGTACGCTTAAGGAAGTACGTCAGAAATTACGGGAGTGGGAGATAGAGGAAGAAGAGGCTCAGCCGGTGATTGAGGAATTAAAACAACAAAATTACCTTAACGAAGAGCGTTTTGCCCGGGCTTTTGCCGGAGGAAAATTTCGGGTCAAGAAATGGGGAAAATTGAAAATCAAGCAGGAAATGAAACTGCGGGGACTGTCTAATGAGTTGATTCAAAAAGCATTAACAGAAATAGACGGCGATGCTTATGAAGAGGTATTGCGCGATTTACTGACAAAAAAAGCACGCGGTTTGCGGGGAGAGCCGTTGACAGTAAAACAAAAATTGGTTCGGTTTGCCTTGAGTCGAGGTTTTGAAAGTGATATTGTGTGGGAGTTATTGAAGACAATCGGTAGGGAAGAGGAATAGTACAACCGAAAGCAGTATGAGCAAGAAAATTGTGGAACGTATTCAGAAGGAAGTCAATATTCCCCATTTGGCTCAGTTTCTCGCCGCGATGCCTTCTCCGGATCTGAATTCACTGTTGATGAAGGTGATGCGAACAAAAACGGAGCGATTATCTCTCGGCGGGTTAATGTAAAAGTTTAGCAACAGTTTTACCTACCTTCTCAAACCCGAAGCGCTCTATTTCGGTCTTCATCATTTGGGCAATTTTATCATTGCATAAATTACCGAGACTTCCCTCATGCGTATGTTTCAACTCCCGGGAAGCTTGATAGGTACCTTTGTTGATTTCTTCCCCTACCTGCCGATACGCATCCCGAAAAGGAACCCCTTGTATTACCAACTCATTCACCCGTTCTACACTGAACAGAAGATCGTATTTAGCATCAGCCAATAAATCAGGTTTGACCTGTAAGTGCTCCAACATAAAATGAGCAATATCCAAACAATCCAAAATTTCGTCAAATGCCGGCATCAACAATTCTTTGAGCAATTGCATATCACGGTGATAGCCCGACGGTAGATTGCTCATGACTATCGTTATTTCCGTAGGGAGAGCTTTGAGTCGGTTGGTTTTGGCGCGAAGCAATTCCGCTACATCGGGATTTTTCTTGTGGGGCATAATGCTGCTGCCGGTAGTAAGGTCGTCAGGGAGGGTGACAAAGGCAAAATTTTGACTATTGTACAAACACACATCCATCGCCAAACGAGACAACGTCGCCGACAACGCTGCAATGGCCGTCAGGGCCGTTTGCTCCGTTTTTCCGCGTGACATTTGAGCGTAAACAACGTTGTAATGCAAAGTTTCAAAACCCAATAATTCGGTTGTAAGAGTACGATTCAGCGGGAACGACGACCCATAACCTGCCCCTGACCCTAAAGGATTTTTGTTCGCTAATCTATAAGCTGTTTGAATCATACTCATGTCATCCACCAAGGCTTCGGCATAGGCCCCAAACCATAAACCGAAGGAAGAAGGCATCGCGATTTGCAAATGAGTATAGCCCGGCAAAAGGTCATTTTTGTGTTGATCGGAACGCGTAATGAGCAAATCAAAGAGTTTTTTTGAGGCCAACGCTACTTCTTCCAAACGACTTCGGGTGAATAATTTCATATCCACCAGTACTTGATCATTACGAGAGCGACCGCTGTGGATTTTCTTGCCTACATCACCGAGCTTACGCGTCAACATCAGTTCAACCTGCGAATGTACATCCTCTACACCTTCTTCTATTTCAAATTTTCCCAGTTGAATTTCTTGATAAATGGCTTTCAACTCATCACTCAACACTTGTAACTCAACACTTGTAAGGAGACCTACGCTTTGGAGCATTATTGCGTGCGCTATATTGCCCAGTACATCATAAGGGGCTAAATACAAATCCATTTCCCGGTCGCGTCCGACGGTGAATTTTTCAATTTTTTCGGAAATAGAAGTAGTTTCTTTTTGCCAAAGTTTCATAAGAACAACTCGTGAAGAGGAAGCTTTAAACGTGTTTTTTGTACAAAAATGGCAGCCGCGAGCGCCAATTCAATGCAAAATGCCCAAAAAGTTTTCGTGCTTACTGAGAGTGGACCGATCTATCGGAACCAAACTGCAGCCAATGAAGCGATTGTATTGCGATGTTTTCTCCCGTTAGAAAAGTTTTTGCTGAATGCCTGCGGGTTGCTTTTCAGCGAAAATCTTAGTGTCAGAAATCAGATGTTGATGCTCATAAAGGAATAGTTTGAATTGATACAATTCCCGGAGTTGAACATCAAAATGAGTATGCAGATCGTAACTTTCTTCGTAAATCTGCTGAAAATCGGTAATAAGATAACGAACCTGAAAAACCCCATTTTTGGCAAAGGCCGGAAGGTAAAAATTTTGGTGATCCTGCTGAAAACGGCCCGGTTCGTAATGAGCTGTGGTCTTTAAGTCAACGACTTCATCGCGGCCGAGAACATCAGCATAACCATAAATCAGTACATCATCAATTTGGTATTGGCCGTAAACCTGTGTCTTTAAGATGGGTTTAGGAAGTCGTTGACGAACTGCCGCCAATAAGGCAGCGTCAAAAAATTCTTCCCCAATCCCTTTCAAAACTGCATCCTCGAAAGAAAGACCCCGCGCTTGGGCCTCTGTTTGAGGGATAGGTACACGATTGATACGGTCCAATAGATCCTGCTCCGAAATTTTTCCCTTCAAAAATCGGGAATAAGTATTGAGTAAGGAGGGATAAAAACGGAAAGCAATTTTTGAAGCCATAGTCAATCAGCGAAATAGGGTTTATACTAAACAAAAAGCAGTTCACCCTCTAAAATGTTTATGATAAGTGAACTGCTTTCTTTGCTATGTATGTATTATTCATTACGGGCTCCGCCTTGCTGTCCAGCTTTCGGCTGCTGACTCTGCTGCGCCTCCCGCATCGGATTGGGACCCCGTTGGAAACCGCCCGCGCCTCCCTTAAACAACTGGAATTTAGTAGGCTGCGCCGGCTGCCGCGGAAAACTGTTGCTCTCTTCGTCAATGTCAGCAATCTCCCGATACGGATCCAAGGTCCATTGTACCACTTTCTTTTTGCTGGTGATGACCTTGGAAATATTCTGATCATTCAACCGCCAGATCTCCGCCGGAAAACGCGCCACCGAATCGGTGCCATCCTCAAACTGCATCTTCACGATCACCGGCATGGGCAAGCCCCCCTTGTTCTTCACTTTCAGGGTGTAAAAATTCAGGCCTGATTCCACCAATTTACGCTCATCCGGAGTTAAACTTGCCAAATAGGTCTCGTATTTTTTCTTATCGGCCTCGGTGACTTTGTAGGGGTCATAGGTATTGTAGAAATCCTTCATGTCGGGATTTTTCTCCACAACCGACTCTTTGATGTAGTCTTTGTCGCGCTGACGGGCCAGGGTGTTGCGTTTATCTTCGGCTTCTTTTTTAGCAGCCGCTTTGGTGATTTCGGGGTTTTGGGTGTCGAGGGCAAACCATTCAACTTCGACCAGATCTTGATCCACGGGTTCGGTGCCGTAGAACCAGCCTTTCCAGAACCAGTCCAGATCTACGCCCGAGGCGTCTTCCAGAGTACGAAAGAAATCAGCAGGCGTCGGTGACTTAAAAGCCCAACGACGCGAATATTCTTTGAAAGCATAGTCAAACAGTTCACGCCCCATGACGGTCTCCCGCAAAATATTCAGCGCCGTAGCCGGTTTAGCATAGGCACTTGCCCCGGCATTGATGAGGTTATCCGACATAGTCATGATCGGCACCAAATTTTTGGGGTCTTGCTTCATATAATCTACAATTGCCTGAGGCTCTCCCCGACGGGTCGGATAATCTCTGTCCCATTCTTTTTCGGTCAGGTATTGCATAAAGGTGTTCAACCCTTCGTCCATCCACATCCATTGACGTTCGTCGTTATTGACGATCATGGGGAAAAAATTATGGCCTACTTCGTGAATAATCACTCCGATCATGCCGTATTTGGTAGCTTCTGAGTAGGTGCCGTCGGCTTCGGGACGACCGCCGTTGAAACAGATCATGGGGTATTCCATCCCGCCCACAGGTCCATGGCAGGAAATAGCCACCGGATAAGGGTAATCTACCGAAAACTTCGAATACGTTTTGATGGTATGGGCGACCACTTCGGTGGAATATTTGCCCCAAAGCGGATTGCCCTCTTTCGGATAAAAAGACATACAAAGCACTTTTTTGCCCGCAACTTCCTGCATTTTTCCGTCCCAAATGTATTTACGGGAAGTCGCAAAGGCTACGTCACGTACATTATCCGCTTTAAAGATCCACGTTTTTTTGCCGGCCGGCTTTGCCTTTTCGGCCTTTTCGCGCTCTGCCTGTGAAGAAATCACCACTACTTTCTCGGAGGTTTTGGCCTGTTCAAAATTTTTCAACTGAGCAGGGGTCAACACTTGTGCCGGGTTTTGCAATTCGCCGGTAGCGCCTAAGATATGATCATCAGGTACGGTAATAGCCAATTTAAAATTGCCGAACGTTAAGGCAAATTCACCTTGACTGTAATATTGTTTGTGTTGCCAACCGGTTACATCATCGTACACACAAAGACGAGGATAAAATTGAGCAATCTCGTAAACATTGTTTCCGTCTTTGAATGCTTCAAAACCGGTGCGGCGTCCTCCTTTTGAGAACTCTACAATACGATAGTTCCAGTCCATAGAAAACGAGTAGCTCTGCTTTGGCTGAATAGGAGCCGGCAGGTCAATCCGCATCATGGTTTGATTGATGGTGTACCGCAGTGATTTTCCCGTTTTGGCATCCTTTACCGAAAGAATATTGTAGCCATAATCTGCATTTGAATAATTCATGTCGGTGATGGTGGCCAAGCTCGTCATTGTGGTCTGATTGCCCAAGTCACCGGTTCGGGAGATAGGACCCGGAGAGTGTTTAGCAAAAAGATTTTGGTCTAACTGAATCCATAAATAGGGCAATGCATCGGGAGATTGGTTGAAATAAGTAATGGTTTCGGTACCGATGATTTTATTGTTGGGTTCGTCCAATTCTACCTTGATGTCGTAGTCGGCACGCTGTTGCCAATAATCTTTTCCCGGAGCACCGGAGGCAGTCCGATACGTATTTGGGGTCGGCAGGCCGGTTCCCAACTGCTCAAATCGGTCATTAGCATGATAATTGGGCATGGCAGGGGCTTGCGCCACTGCCTGTATTGAGCTGTAGGTTAGGAGTAACGTAATGATGAAGCGGCATTTTTTCATGGGTAGCGGGGAATTTGGTTTTAACTCAAAAATAACAAAAAAACGCGTTTTAGTGGGAGGAATGCTACTTAATGGCGGGATTTTGCGATGAATTCCCTAAGTTTGGATTCGACAAAAAAGAGAAATGAGAGGTATATAACAACAAAAACGCCTCTGTTCCTTAGAAAGAGGCGTTCTTTATTTATAACCGAAAGCGCTTTAGGCAGCCGGAATATTGTTCATTACTTCTGTCTGTTTGCGGATAGAAGCCATGTGAATCAACTCAAATAATTCTTCGACAAAATCAGGATACAGATTCATTTGTTTACCTAAGTCAGCGCGATTTTTGCGGAGTTGTCTCCAACGATCCATTTGTAAAACAGCTACGTTGTTATCCCGCTTGTATTCACCTAATTGCTCCACTAATGACATCCGCGTTCCCAAAATCTCCAACAATTCACGATCAAGGTTGTCTAACTTACTGCGAAGGTTTTCCAGCTGATTTTTGTAGTCAGTACCGTATTCTGCTTTACGAACGTGCAATTCGTGCAGCATTTCGCCTAAAGCATGAGGGGTCAACTGCTGTGCCGCATCCGACCATGCTTTGTCCGGGTCGCGGTGCGATTCAATGATCAAACCGTCATAGTTCAAATCCAACGCCCGTTGTGCCAATTCAAACAAATAGGCACGCTTACCGGCCATGTGGCTTGGGTCACCGATCATCGGAAGCTCCGGGAACATGGTTTTGAGCTCAATCGCAATGTTCCACATTGGGGAGTTGCGGTATTTGGTTTCCTGTGCGTTGGAAAAACCGCGGTGAATGGCTCCTAATTTTTTAATGCCGGCACGATTGATGCGTTCAAAGGCACCAATCCAAAGCGCCAAATCGGGATTGACGGGATTTTTGATCAGCACCGGAACGTCAACGCCTTGCAGCGCATCGGCTAAATCCTGTACGTTGAAAGGGTTAACGGTAGTACGGGCACCGATCCACAAGATATCAATACCGTACTTAAGGGCAAGTTCAATATGTTGAGGAGTCGCTACTTCTACGGCAATAGGCAGGCCGGTTTCTTTTTTTGCTTCAACCAACCAAGGCAATGCCGCTTCGCCCATTCCTTCAAAACTACCGGGGCGGGTACGCGGTTTCCATACACCGGCACGAATCACGTTGGCATATCCTTCGGCTTTGATTTGGCTAACGGTTTCCCGTACTTGCTCTTCGGTTTCGGCACTGCACGGCCCTGCGATGACGAGCGGCTTACCTCCCGTATCAATCCACGTGCTCATCGGTAAAATCTCTAAGGTGGCACTCATAACTAAAAAAAAATGATTAGTACAACAATCTTAATATTAACAATTTGAAAGCGATTAATTCTTCGTAATTTTGCATCCGTTTCGGCTGCCCTATCAGAAAAAGCGAAATAGCTGTGCCGCCGACATTTTTAACAAAACACTACAACTATGTCTATAAGTGTTGCTCCACCCCAAGCGGGTGTTTCATTTGAAGACACTTCGGTCGCGTTTTCGTCTAAGACCAATTTTCAACTCAAGAAAACGTACTGGTTATTTTCTATGATGAACCAGGTTTGGCTTGTAAAATTAGGAACTTTTTTTATAAAACTCGCTCTTTTATTGAGATTGCCCGTCAAAAAACTTATAAAAGCTACTTTGTTTGGCCAATTTTGTGGGGGTGAAGACATTAAAGAGTGCGAAAAAACCATACAAAATTTGGAGAAATCCGGTATTGGTACAATTTTGGACTATTCAGTAGAAGGCGAAGACAGCGAGGAGAGTTTTGACAGAACGGCGAATGAGGTTTTGCTCACGATTGAAAAAGCAAGCCAAATGCCGGGAATTCCGTTTTCGGTTTTTAAGGTGACAGGCGTTGGTTCTACACCGCTTATGGAAAAGATCCAAGCGGGAGAATCGCTCAGCAGTCAGGAGCAGGCCGCTTATGAACGCCTTCAGGCAAGAGTGGATAAACTGTGTCGGAAAGCACACGAACTAAGTGTAAAGATTTTTGTGGATGCCGAAGAAAGCTGGATTCAAAATGTGATAGATCATTTGGCTTATGAGGCGATGAAGAAATACAATACCCGGCAGCCGATTGTGTACAACACATTTCAAATGTATCGGCATGACATGCTTGAAAATTTAAAACAGGCAACTCGTGAAGCTAAATCAGGAGGGTATTGTCTGGGAGCTAAACTGGTGCGGGGTGCTTATTTTGAAAAAGAACGCCAACGGGCCTGCGAAAGTGAATACCAAGACCCGATTCATGCCACTAAAGAAGATACCGACTGCGATTTTAACAAAGCCATTGAGTTTTGTTTAGACCACCGGGACGTCCTTTCGTTTTGCTTAGGGACTCATAACGAATACAGCTGTTTGTACTGCGTTGAGTTGATGAATAAAAAGAATATTCCGCACAACGACCCCCATGTATGGTTTGCACAATTGCTTGGTATGAGCGATAATATCTCTTATAATTTGGCTAATGCCGGTTATAACGTAGCTAAATATGTGCCTTATGGCCCCGTTGAAGCGGTAATGCCTTATTTGTTTCGTCGGGCCGAAGAAAACAAATCCATTGCCGGCCAAAGCAGCCGGGAGTTTTTGCTTATTAAAAAAGAAGTGCAACGGCGCCATCAACAAAAAATAGTCCGTTAAATGAATAGAATACATTTAACGGAGAGTTTCGAACAGAAACCTTGATGCACCGTGAATAATTTAAGACTAACAGATAGCTGAATGACGAATCACACCGCTAAAAACCCTCTCAAATATTTCTTATTTGCCTTTCTGCTTATTGCGGTAGATCAAGCGTCTAAACTATTGGTGAATCATTATATGTCTCCGGGCTTTGCGGGGCAGATTCGGATCATCGGTGATTGGTTCAAACTTTACTACGTGACCAATCCCGGTATGGCTTTCGGGATGCAGATAGACCACGAGTACGGTAAGCTGTTTCTGACCACGTTTCGGCTGGGGGCCATGGTATTTATTGCATGGTATATTGTTCGTTTGGCGGTACGCGGTGCCTCAAGCGGTTTGCTTTGGGCGATGGCCATGATTTTGGCCGGTGCGATCGGTAACTTGATTGACAGTATTTTTTACGGTGTTCTGATCGGAAATGCCCCTTACGGTTCACCGACACCTTGGTTTCACGGTCAGGTGATTGATATGGTATTTATTGATTTCTGGGAAGGGTTTGTGCCGGATTGGGTGCCTGTTTGGGGAGGTCAATATTATACGACACCCATTTTCAATTTTGCAGATGCGTGTATTTTTATCGGAGTTTGTATCATTCTGATGTTTCAGGGAACATTTTTTCCGCGTTTGGAAGAACCTCAACCACCAACTGAAACAGCCACGGAGCAGGAAACGGAAATGGAGACGCAAGCGGATACAGCCGATAAGCCAATCGCCGAAACTGACACGGAGGCATCAGAAAAGGAAAAAGAAGAAATCCCTCTCATTAAAGTAGAAGAAGCTAATCCTGATGAGAATGAAGTAATCATTGAGCCCGAGCCTACACCGGAAATACTACCGAAGGAGGATGAAAATAAAGGGAAATCATAAAAAAAGAGGATGCGACCGGCATCCTCTTTTTTTATGATAATATGAGATTATTTCATTGCGGCTGTATATAAGTCAGCCACTTTGTCCCAGTTAACCACATTCCAAAACGCATCCAAATAATCAGGGCGTTTGTTTTGATACTTCAAATAATAGGCATGTTCCCAGACATCAACACCCAGAATCGGAGTGCCCTGTACCTCAGCAGCCGGCATCAACGGATTGTCTTGGTTAGGAGTTGACGTAATCATCAGTTTTTTGTCTTTCACAATCAACCAAGCCCATCCTGAACCGAAACGTCCGGTACCGGCCGCTTTGAATTTGGTTTTAAATTCATCAAAAGAGCCGAAGTCTTTGGTGATAGCCGCTGCTAAAGCGCCTGTTGGCATTCCTCCTTTACCCGGAGCCATGATATTCCAGAAAAAGGTATGGTTCCAGTGGCCGCCGCCGTTATTACGAATGGCCGGCGGGGTATCTTTCGTAATACTTTTTACCAAAGCCTCGGGCGTTAATTTTTCTTCGGGCTTGCCTGCAACGGCAGTATTGAGATTGGTAATATACGCTTTATGATGACGCCCGTAGTGAATTTCCATCGTCATTTTGTCAATATGCGGTTCCAAGGCATCATAAGCATAGGGGAGTGGCGCCTGCGTAAATTGGGCAGCAGCTTGTAACGACCCCGCAGCAAAAGCCATTACTAAAACGTTCCGGAAAAATTTAGTATTCATCATTGTAAAGAATGAGTATATATGAATGATGTGCAATATTACGCAGAATAGAACGCCGAAAAAGCAAGGAAAGTTATTTTTTAATTAAAAAAAAACCTTCGGGACTTACCGAAGGGTCTTTTTTGAAGACAATTATTGGGAAGGGTTTAGGAGTAACTGAGGCAAAAGTAAAGGTTTATTTTAAAAAAATAATTATTTCAAGAAAAAATTTAAAAAATATCATTTTAAAGGACGGTATTCTGCCATTATACGCTTAAATCTTAAGGTTGTTACTAACTCTAAGCAAAAATGATATGCTTTTCTAACTTTTTACCGCACTGAAATTACTTGTTCGTCATGCTGACATTAACATGCATCGCTTAACGGTTCATTTCAACAATGGACAAACGCAAAACGCAGACGTGTATGAGTGCATTCCCGCAGGTGGCGAAAGCCGTGTGATTGATTCGGACGGAAAAGGACGCTTTATTGACAAAGTTGTTTTTGGGTATGACACCCAAAATGATGAGAATCGCCGCAGTACCGTTGAACTGTGGGGACGGCACGCGGGACGTTAGATGCGCTCAAAATAACGTTGGCGTTCCCAATCCGTGACCGAGGAATTAAAAGCGGCCTGTTCGGTCCGGTAAAAGTGGGTATAATGCGCAACGGCCTCCTCTCCGAAAGCACGTTTGGCAAAAGGGCTGTTGGCAAAAAGGGTTACGGCCTCGGCCAAAGTATAAGGAACCCGCGGCAAATGAGCGGCGGCATAAATATCTCCTTCAAAAATGGCCGGCGGTTCTATTTGTTTTTCAATCCCTTCCAAACCGCAGGCAAGCAGTCCGGCAAAAGCCAAATAAGGGTTACAATCCGCCCCCGGAATCCGGCATTCGATGCGCAGACTTTTCCCTTGGCCTACCACTCGAAATCCCGCAGTACGGTTATCGTAACTCCAGGCGAGTCGGGTAGGGGCCCAAGAACCGTCCACATACCGCTTGTAGGAATTGATGGTAGGGGCATAAAAAACCATAACCTCCGGTGCATGGGCAATACAACCTCCTAAAAACCAGCGAAAAATATCCGTACACTGAACCGGGCCGAAGGACTTATCACCCGCAAAGGCACTTTCGCCGTCTTTCCATAAACTGATGTGAATATGGCAGCTTGAACCGGCCCGGTCAGCGGCGTATTTGGCCATGAAGGTAATGCTCCAACCCATCGCATCGGCCACTTCTTTCAGGCATTGTTTATAAACCACATGGCGGTCGGCCATATCCAAAATCTCGGCATAACGAACGTTGAGTTCATGTTGGCCCAGTCCCCACTCACCCTTTGAGTTTTCAACAGGGATACCGGATTGTTTCAGATAACGGCGGGCAGCGGCATTGAAGGCTTCCGTACGAGTACCCTGTAAAATATGGTAATCTTCAATATACCAGCCTACGGGCTGAAGTTGTCGGTACCCCAGGGTATGGGCCTCACGAAAGGAGTTTTCAAACAAATAATATTCTAATTCAGACGCCGCCAATACCTCAAAACCGTTTTCGGTTGCTTTTTTGAGTTGTTTGCGCAACAATGAACGCGGGGCTAAATCAATATAATCGTGTGTTTTTTCATTTTTTACATCACAAAGCACCATGGCTGTGCGGTCGAGCCACGCGGCCACGCGTAAAGTAGCAAGATCCGGTACCAAATGAAAATCACCGTAACCCAACTCCCAATTGGCAAAGGTATACCCCGGCACAGGCTCCATTTCCATATCGGTAGTCAGCAGGTAATTACAGCTGTGTGTTCCGTGCTTATAAATAGATTCTACAAAAAAGTCGGCATCAAATCGTTTTCCGGCAAGCCTGCCGTAATGGTCGGTAAAAGCGACGATAATTGTCTCAATGGTTTGTTGTTCTACAGCTTCGCGCAGTTGGTCAATAGTAAGAAGTCCTTGGGGTGTAGGCATGGTGTCATTTTTTGCCCCAAGTTATAAAAAACCGGTTAGGTTATCTCAGAGCGGTTTTTTCTTTTTCTTTTTTACTTTCAACGGTAAACAAGGGGCCGGACTGCAAGTACAATCATTCTTTGTTAATTGAATATTTACGTCTTTGAATAATCCGCAACGATTGAATACCCGAATGGTGTATAGTTGGGTCGCATTAGGCAGGTTAGTAACAAGTTCAGCATTCTGCGCAATCGCTTGTGCATTTTCATAAGTAAGGTTGCCGGTATAAGTACTGCCGATTGAATAATCGAAGGTCTCACCATTATTGAGATTTTCAATGATGATTTTCGCATCGGATTTGGCACTGTCACCGACACAGGTAGCCGGGCGCGACGTAAGCGTGAAGGTCGGTTTATCAATTTTGGTGCCGGTTGCTTTGGTACGGGTAGTACTGACGCAACCGTTTTGTATTAAAGAACGACCTTCGGCGTAAAATTCGCCGAATGCGGTGGGTTGATACGTCAAAGAGCCTGATTTCAGCAGGTTGCCGGCTTTGTCGTACCAATCTACTGTCACTCCGCTACCCACAAACCCTTGCAAGACAGGAAAAGGCTCGCCTTCACAGATCTTGAAACTGAGCGGTACCACTGATACATTGATGGGGTTACAATTGCAATCAAAACGACTGACAGTAACAGTATGGTCGGTGAAGCAATCAGGTTCGCCAAAAATACGCACCGTATAGGTTTGACTTGAGGCCGGATTGCTTACATCTCTAATCAGGATACTGTCGGCCGGTACGTCTAATGCCGTCTGAAAGGTTTTGTTGCCGGTATATTGATTTCCGATAGAGAAGTCGTATTTAGTGCCGTCTTTAAGGTGGGTAATGCGGATTTTTCCGTCATTTTGGGCCGTATTCTGCACACAGGAAGGTTTTTCGGCGATTAAAGTAAAAGAAGGCAGTTCATTGACAAACGCATAAGAAGGTACCCGAACCGTCCCTTTGCAGTTGTTCGTTGTGTCACGTGCTTCGGCATAATAAACACCTCCCTGAGTGGGTTTAAAGAAAATGGAGCCTTTTTTGAGCAAATTGCCCCCCACAGGAGCATCGTACCAGTCCACGGTTACGCCCGAATCAACGAAGCCTTTGACGGTGCGTAACGTATCGCCCTCACAAACGGCCTGACTTTCGGGTACGACAAACGGCGGACGCGGACATTCGCAGATACGTGGCTCAAAGGCCACAATAGAATCGGTAAAGCAACCGGTCGAATCAAAAACCCGGAAGGTATAAAACTCAGGGGCGGCCGGATTGGCCAAATTTTTCAAAACCACTCCATTGGCAGGAATTACCGCGGCATTGTCATAGGTTTTGTTTCCTGCGTAGGTTTTGCCTTTAATAAAATCGTAACGCGAACCGTTTTTTAATTCCAACAGCGTAATTTTTGCGTCAGGCAAAACTTCCGTTCCGTTGCAGGTACCGCGCGTCACTACAAGTTGGAACGAGGGGTTTGTACAACGGCAATTGGTTGGGGCGATAGTCACTGTTTGGTCAGTGAAGCAATGAGGTTCGCCGAAAATACGTACCGTGTAGGTTTGACTTACGGGTGCATTGCTGATGTTTTTAACCAAAATACTGTCGGCCGGTACATCCGAAGCTGAGTCAAAGGTTTTATTCCCCGTGTATCTGTCTCCAACGGACACATCGTATTTGGTGCCGTTTTTGAGATTTTTGATGCGTATCAGCCCGTTATTTTGAGGGCTGTTTTGCAAACAGGTCGGGTCTTCGGCACTTACAATAAACGTGGGTAATTCGTTGACAAAAGCATAAGAAGGCACCCGAACCGTTCCTTTGCAGTTATTGGTCGTATCGCGCGCTTCGGCATAATAAATGCCTCCCTGAGTGGGTTTAAAGAAAATGGAGCCTTTTTTGAGCAAATTGCCCCCTACAGGTGCATCGTACCAGTCCACGGTTACGCCCGAATCAACGAAGCCTTTGACGGTTCGCAAGGTGTCGCCTTCACAAACGGCCTGACTTTCGGGTACGACAAACGGCGGACGCGGACATTCGCAGATACGCGGCTCAAAGGCTACAACAGAATCGGCGTAGCAACCGGTCGAATCAAACACCCGAACCGTATAGAACTCCGTACCGGCCGGATTGGCTAAATTGGCCAGAATAATCCCGTTGGCCGGAATCGCCGAAGCGTTACTATAGGTTTTTCCTCCCGTATAAACCCGGTTTTTAGTGTAATCGTAACGTTTCCCGTTTTTGACATCTACCAGCGTGATTTTGGCATCAGACAACACTTCGGTTCCGTTGCAGGTACCGCGTGTAACAACCAAATCGAAAGACGGCGTTTGGCAACCGCAATCTACGGGAAGAATCGTAATGGTCTTATCCGTAAAGCAATGCGGCTCGCCAAAAATTCGGATCGTGTACGTTTGAGCGGAGACCGGATTAGGCACCTGATTGAATAAAACACTGTCAGCCGGGATGTCTTTGGCGGTGTCAAATGTTTTGTCTCCCGTGTAACTGTTGCCTGCCGAGAAATCATATTTCGTACCGTTTTTAAGATTTTTGACGCGAATCAGACCATTGTTTTGCGCCACAACATCAACGCAGGTTGATTTTTGCGACTCCAACTCAAACGCAGGCAGATCATTGACAAACGCATAAGAAGGTACCCGGACAATCCCTTTACAATTATTGGTCGTATCGCGCGCTTCGGCATAATACACACCCGCTTGTGTTGGTTTGAAGAAAATGGAGCCTTTTTTGAGCAAATTGCCCCCTACAGGTGCATCGTACCAATCGACAGTGACGCCCGAATCAACGAAGCCTTTGACGGTTCGCAAGGTGTCGCCTTCACAAACGGCCTGACTTTCGGGTACGACAAACGGCGGGCGCGGGCATTCGCAGATACGCGGCTCGAAAGTTACGACAGAATCCGTAAAGCAACCCGTTGAATCAAAGACCCGGAAACTGTAAAAGGATGTAGTGGCCGGATTAGCTAAATTTTTCAGAACAATTCCGTTGGCAGGAATATCAGCGGCGGTGTCGTAGGTTTTATTTCCTGCGTAATTCTTGCCCAAACTGTAATCATAGCGTTTCCCGTTTTTAACCTCCAATAAAGTGATTTTTGCATCGGGCAGAACTTCGGTGCCGTTGCAGGTACCGCGCGTTACGACTGCCTGAAACGAAGGATGCGGATTGATAAACGCATAGGAAGGCACTCGCACCAGCCCTTTACAGCCCGAAGTTGTGTCACGGGCCTCGGCATAATAAATACCGGCTTGGGTGGGCTTGAAGAAAATAGAGCCTTTTTTGAGCAAATTTCCCTGTTCGTCGTACCAATCGACGGTAATGCCGGGTTCTACAAACCCGCGGATGGTTCGGAGCGTGTCGCCCTCACAAACGCTTTGGCTTTCAGGAACCACAAAAGGAGGAGCAGGACAGATACAATCGCGGTGAAGCAGGGTCGCAACACGATCGGTAAAACACCCGGTTGAGTCAAACACCCGTACTGTATATTCCCGACTGACGGTCGGGTTGGATAAGGTGTCGGTCAGCACTCCGGAAGCGGGAATTGGTGTGGCCGTAGCATAAGTTTTATTGCCGGTATAGGTACTGCCGACGGAGAAATCATATCGTTTACCGTTGACAATCTCCGCAATTTGCAGTCTCCCGTCTTTTCGGGCGTCTAAACCATTGCAGGAAGTACCCACGGCAGAAGCGGTGAAGGTAGGGAGCGGATGAATGATGACCTCAGAGACGGCCCGGGTGGTACTTAAACAGCCGGATTCTTCCGCGCGGGCTTCTACGTATAGCTTTCCGGCGGCGGAAGGAGTAAACGTAAGGGTACCGGCGGCCAGTAGATTACCTCCCGTGGGAGCGTCGTACCAATCTGCCGTAGCACCTGTGCTTACGACGGCATGAAGCGTTTGTAAAGGATTACCACTGCAAACGCTTTGGCTTTCCGGGTTAACAGTAGGAGCAAGGCTTGGACATTGGCAATTGGGCGAACTGACTTTAAAGGTAGTGTCGCAGTTGTTTTTAGTGAAAGTAATGACCGCTTCCGTTCCTACGGTTATTCCGCTGAGCGTGAAAGCAGTACCGTTTTGTACTAATGTTCCCTGTAAAGCACTGACCGTACCATTGGATTTACCGTAAACTGTGTACAATTTCAACGAAGGCGCACAAATGGTCGAATCAATGCTGAAAGTAGGTTTTGGCTTCACCTGAACATTGACGGTATCGTAGTTTTTGCAGCCACTTGACATAATTAGTACTGAATACTTTCCTGCCGCACTTAACTGTAAACTGTTAACCGTAAACTGTGAATTATTGCTGATGATGGCTCCCGTCGGACTTTTCCACACATAAGTCGCATTATTCACGGGGGTTGTGGATAAGTTTAACGTTCCTCCTTCACAAACGGGGCTGTTGGAAACGGCATTGACAGTCGGTAAGGGTTTAATCGCCGCCCGAATTGTGTCTGTAAAGGTACAGCCGTTCAGCGTGGCGGTCAGTTCGTAAAGTCCTGCCATACCTAATGCAGATTTGGGGCGAATGGCTACCGAATCGACCGCTATAAATTGTTGCGGTCCCGACCAGGCAAAGGCCGTTCCGGCAGGGGCACCCTTGGCAAAAAACCGTAAGGTATCGCCTTCACAAACGGGCGAATTGCTGCTTAAGGTAAAGAACGGACGCTTTTTGACATTAACTTCTACTGTATTATAATTAACGCAATTGTTGAGCGTCACCTTGAGAATGTATTTGCCCGAGTTGGCTAACTGCGAATGGTTAACCATGAACTGTTGACTGTTTCCAACAATGCTTCCGTCGGCTTTGCGCCATTCGTAGCTTGCTCCTATGCCTGCGTTTTCGGCCGTAAAACGAAGGGTATCTTCTTGGCAAACAGGGGTATTGGACAAAATTTTAGCTACCGGCAACGGATTTACTTTGAAGGTCAGGGTATCGGTTTTTACACAACCGTTTAAGGTAACCGTCACTTGATACAGACCGCTTAACGCCGGGCGAGCCGGTGCAATGACGGGGTTTTGCTGAAAACTTACGAAATCATTAGCCCCCGACCATTCAAAGGTGGCTCCAATGGTCGGATTGTTCGTAAACAGCTTAATGGTATCTTTGTAACAAATCGGGCTGTTGCTTCCGATAGCAAACGTAGGTAAGGACTTAACCGAAACAACTACGGTATCGGTAGCGGAGCAGCCGTTTTTGGTAACGATTAGCAGGTATTTGCCCGAATCGGAGGTGAGCGAATGAGGTTTAGAAAATTTAGCCTGATTACTGATGATACTTCCGGCCGGGTTTTTCCAAAGATACGTTGTTCCTATACCTGCATCTGCCGCCGTGAGCGTAAGGGTATCGCCCGCACAAACGGGAGCATTGGTCAATGCCTGTGCTAAAGGTAATGACTTGACAGTCACATTGGCTGTATCGGTTTGGCTGCATCCGTCAACGGTAATTTTGACTTTATACGTACCCGCATCAGATAATGCAGCATTGGAAATGACGAATGATGAATTATTTGAAACAACCTGACTAACCAAATTTGTCCATTCATAAGCGGCACTGGCCACCGGTGCTACACTTAGTGTAATTGAACTGTTTTGACAAACAATGCCTCCCGACGCAGTTACCACGGGCAGGGGTTTAACAAGAACAGTAGTAGTATCTTTTGAAATACAGCCGTTCAAGGTAACCGTTACGATGTACGCCCCGGACATACTCGGTTGGGCATTGGCCCGCAGCGGACTGCGCTGACCGGAACTGAATCCGTTCGGTCCGGTCCACTGATACGTCGCTCCCGCATTGGCGGGTGTCTCCAACTGCAAATCGTCTCCCTGACAAACAGCACTATTGGAGCTTGCATTGGCAATAGGCAACGGTTTGATGGTTAGCTTTACGGCAGTCCGCGTATTGCTGACACAGGTACGTACTGTAATGTCGGTACGGCGGGTTTCGGCATAAAATGTATAGGTGTCCGGAGCCGTTTCGGAAGGAATAAATTGGAGGGTAGCGGTAGCTATTTTATTGCCGCCCGTGGGGGCGTCGTACCAATCTGCGGTTTCGTTAGCCCCAACGGTCACGTTGAGAGTCGGAATAGGCGCATTCTCGCAAATTTCCTTATCCCCTGTGTTTTTAGGTGCAGGTAAATCCGGGCAAAGGCAATTGGGCTTTGTAACAATCATTTGTTGTTCACAACCGGCTAAATTAGTGACGGTGACGGTCATCGTAGGGCTGCCTCCCGGATTCATCACAAGTATTTCGTAACGACCGTTGCCGAAGCTGATAGCTATGCCATCTGTGGCTGATACACTTACCGCTGACGTTTCGGTAGTCAGCCAAATGACAAAATTTGTTAAATCCTGTGCACAAACGATTGAATCAATGACAAGATGGGGAAGCGGTATCGCGGTAAGGGTGACGGCTGTGCGGGAACTGCTCACGCAATCGTGAATGAGGTTGCGCGTTTGAGCATAATAAGTTCCGGCAGCCTGTGGAATAAAATCAGTATTGCCTGTCAAAATCGGTGTACCGCCGGAAGTGGTTTCGTACCAATCTACCGTTTCATTGGCTCCTACACTTACGGTCAACGCAGGAATTGATTGGTTGGCACATACTTGTTTATTACCGCCGCTAACAGGTGCATTCACCGGAGGGTAGGAACAATCGGGGGCGGGTACATTTTGAGTGATTGTACATCCCTTATCCGAAGTAACGGTAACAATCAGCGGATTAACATCGGGCAGAATGTTGGAAATGCTGTACGAAGTAGTGGTTAATCTGGTCAAAAGTCCTCCGGAAGCTGTTACATCGCCCCCTTCTGCCGTTAAACTGACCGAATACGATTTTAAATTGGGTGCACATGCGGTGCTGACAACAGTAAGTTTGGGTTTGGGATATACTACGACCAACGCCGTGTCTTCGCTGCTGCACAGCCCAAGTGTTACTTTAAGTTTGTAACTGCCGGCATTATTTACGGTTGCATTTTGAATCACAAAGGACGAACCGGTGCTGACAATGGTGCCGGCGGGATTTTGCCATTCGTATTGAGCTCCCGTACCTGCGTTGGCAGCGGTAAGGGTAACCGTCCCGTTTTCGCACACAGGCTGCGAAGCCGATGCTACTGCGATGGGTTTGGGGTTTACCGTCACCTGAATCCGTGAAGTGTCACGGCATCCGTTCAAACTTGCGATTACTTCATAAACTCCCGTAGCATCGGTGGTGCTGTTTTCGATTTTGGGATTTTGGTCCGGAGAGGTAAAACCATTCGGTCCTGACCATTCGTAGCGAGTGGCCCCCGGGCTTGTTTCAGAATACAACTGAAGGGTCACTCCCGCACACAGCGGAGTGATGTTGTTGATGGTTACTTTAGGAACAGGCCTTACCATCACTTCGATGGTATCGCTGCTTGAGCAATTGTTTTTTGTAACGGTCAGAAAATACTTACCGTTATTCGCCAAGGAGGCCTTAACGATGGTAAAGGAGGCTGCGGTACTTACAAGGGTGCCCGCTTCATTTCGCCATTGGTATTGAGCTCCTGTTCCTGCGTCTTTGGCTGTAAAATTAAGCGGACTGTCTTCGCAAACAGGGCTGTTACTGAGGGCTTCCGCCACCGGGTTTTCGTAAATGATTACATCCGCATCATTGGTGTTGCGGCATCCGTTTTGCGTAACGGTCAGCAAATATTTGCCGCTGTGAATGGGCTGAGCATTGGCAATGATCGGATTTTGTTCGTTGGTTCGTGATAAACCATTCGGCCCTGACCACGCATAAACAGCTCCCGTACCTGCATTGGCAGCATTCAACGTCAGGGTTTGGCCGACACATTTGGGGCTGTTGGAAGAGGCTTGTGCAAGGGGAAGTGCTTTCACCATTACCTCGGTTGAAGCCGTTTGCGAACAGCCGTTTTCGTTGGTAACCTTAACGGTATAGATACCTGAATCGGTCATTGCGGCATTATCCATACTGAATGTCGAATTGGTAGAAACCACTGTATTAACTGAGTTTCTCCATTCATAGCCTGTTCCTCCGGTGGCTGACAGTGTAATTTTATCTCCTACGCAAACGGGTCCCGTGTTAGAGGCTGTAGGTTGAGGTTTGGGATGAACGGTAATCAATTTTGAATCCGTTGTCTGACAACCTTTACCGCTCGTTACTGTAACAGAATAGGTAGTGGAAGCGGCAGGACTAACCGTAATGGCCGGCGATGTGCTTCCTGTACTCCAACTGTAAGTGCCGCCGCCCGTTGCTGTCAGCGTAACCGAGGCCCCTTCGCAAAGAATTCCGTCGTTGTTCGTCAAACCGGAGTTTTCTGCGGCAGTAACGGTAACTGTTGGATTAGAGTTAATGGTAAGAAGGGTGGTATTATTGGAAGTAATCGGTTGAAAACACGCCCCCGTAATCGCTCGCTGCACACTGTCTATTTTGAGGACAGCCCCATTTTGGGCAGTAGCAAGCGGTGCCGTTAAGAAAGTGCCGTTTCCCTGATTGTCAGTAGTGACAGAGGCCGATAAGTTAGCCGTTGTTCCGATGGAATACTTAATAGTAAAGGTCGTATTAGGACGAAGACCCGAAAATGAAACCGTGCTTTTTTGATTTTCACAAACTTCATTGGCCGACATACAGCCAAATACAATCGGTGTTTGGTCGTTTCCTACTAAAATTTCTACTTTATTGGTCTCGGCAGAAACAGGTTGTGTACCGGAGAGAACAATGGTTCCGGTCAGTTTAAAACCTAATCCGAAATCAGCGTTGCGAACCGTCCAATTGTTGAATCCGGCCCCGCTGAAATTACCGAGATTGTTGCCGTCCAGCATCACATTGTTGAAGGCTACCGTTCCCGTTGGTTCGTTCTGACTGCCCACTGTCAGTTGCAGCACATTCATGGCACATATATTCCGGCCGGGCAGGTACGAATTCAGCGACGCAGCAACATTCGGGTAGGTTAGTGTAAAGGTACCTCCGCTGTTGATGACGGTAGTTTTAAGTTGGTCAGCACTTGGGTCGTATTCAAAAGTAACTTCGTTATTTCCGGTTTTCCAAGTCAAATCGGCCTGCGTCCGACGCGGCGGTGCAATACCTAAATCAGGAATACCCAAGTAAACTTCTTTTTCCGATGGGCGATTGAAAGCCCGATAGCGGACTCCTACCAATGAGGTGAATCCTACGGGGGCTCCCGCTGAAACCGTAGCGGAAGGCAAAGCGGCATTGATGCCGATGCTGTAATTCACTACGGGAGATTGACACCCGTTGGCGTCTGTCACCTGATAGGTCAGCGTAGCCGTACCCGTTCCGGTGGGGGTAATGGTCGCCGTACCGTTGTTATTATTGGCCAATGTCAATATGTTGTTTCCCGAACTAACCTGCCAATTGTGGGCATAAGGAGAAGTTCCGTTACCGGGATTACCATTGAGAGTCACTGAATTGTCTTTGCAAAGATTGGTTGGACCGGTAATACTTGCAGTGGGAGCAGGATTGACCTGCAATGCCACCGAGGAAGTATCCGAACAGCCGTCTAAAGAAACAATGACGGTGTAGGCGCCGCTGTTAGTGCCGGTCGCACTGCTGATGGTTGGATTTTGCTCCGAACTTGTAAAGCCGTTCGGTCCCGTCCAGATATAGGCGGCATTTGTAACAGAAGGAGTAACGGTAAGATTGACAGGTTTGCCGGCACAAACTGTTGCCGGAGATGCACTGGCCAAAACTTCAGGTTTGGTTTTGACGGAAACAGTAACATTGCCCGTCATCGTGGCTGTACATACGGGGACTGTATTGGAAGCGACGTCAACGGTGTAGGTGCCTGCTGTGGCTTGGTTTCCAAAATTCAGGGCTGAACCGGTTCCTGCCACAGCGCTTCCAATAGTTTGGCCGTTGCGTTTGAGTTGGTACATAAAGCCCGTTTCCGAACCGCTCAGCCCGACCGGGACACCGTTATTTCCCGTACAATACGCGCCTCCGCCTGTGACATTAAAAGCCGTTGGCTGCGGATTGACCGTTACCGTTACGTTTTTTTGAGCAGAACACCCTTCTTTTGTATCGGTGACTTTTACGTTGTAGGTTGTGGTTGTATTTGGCGAAACCGTTCTTGAAGGATTCGTAGCGGCATTTTCCCATTCGTAGTTTAAACTTCCTGTTCCGCCCGTTGCAGTCGCATTGAGCGCCACCTGCTGACCGGCACAAATAGGATTAGGGGTGGCCGTAATATCTACGTTAATGGGCTTAACTGCTCGCAAATCCGCGGCCCGTTTCAGAGTACAGCCTCGACTGTCGCTGATGGTCACTTCTACCAATAAGTATTCCGTAGTTGTAAAAGAACGAGGATTGCCCGTTTGCCCGTCTTGCCAAGTATAAGTATAGCCCGTGCCGCTGCCGCCGGAGGCAATTACGGTATATTGCATACTTTCACCGATACAGACTGTATCATCCAACGATTGAAGTTCGGCCGTGATAGGAGGCAATTCGTTGACGGTGACACTGCCGGTCATCATCACGGTGCAGGCCGGAAGGGTGTTGGTGGTGGCTTTGACTTGATACGTGCCGCCGAAATAATTTCCTAAAAATAAGGCACTCCCCGTGCCCATTTTCCCCTGCCCGATGTTGATATTGTTTTTAATTAACTCGTATAAAACACCGGTTTGAGAGCCGTTTAAGGTCAGGGGGATACCGTTGATGCCGGCACAAATGGTAACGTCATCGGGAGCCGTCAGGGTAAAGGTTTGCGGCTTGGCAATCACATTGACCCGGACCGTATCGCTGCCTGTACAACCGTTGGCGTCGCTGACAGAAACTATGTAATCTGTTGTGCCGGAAGGGGTTACTGTTTTTGAGGCGCCGCTTCCGAGGTTGTTATTCCAAGTATAGGAGTAAGGCGATGTACCCACAGATGCAGTTGCCGTAAGAGCGGCACCGGTCCCTTCACAAATCGTTTGGTCTGCGCCCGCGTTGACTTTTGGCAGAGTATTTATTTTAACAACGGTTGTAGCAGTATTTTGACAGCCGGCAGCGGTATACACCCGTAAAGTATAGGTGCCGGCGCTTAATAGCTGTACATTGCTAAGGGTAAACTGTTGGGTATTGGCAACTATTCCGCCGTTAGGGCCGGTCCATTCGTAGCTTACTCCCGCTCCCGCATTGGCTGCCGATAGGGTAACACTCGCACCTGCGCAAACGGGCGACGTATTAGACGCGGAAGCTATCAATTGGGCCGCTTGAGAAACACTGATGTCGGCCGTAATGAGGGAACAGCCATTAGCGTCAGTGGCCTGGATTCGATACGTGCCTACTGCTACGTTTGAAAATAAATTAGAGGTTTGGTTCGCTCCGAAACCGGTACAGTTACTTCCGCTGCAAAGCGCGTATTGCAGTGTTCCGGTGCCTCCGCTCGCTGATACGGTGATTTTTCCGTCGTTTCCTCCGAAACAGGTTGTGTTTGCAGGAGTTGCCGAAATATTGATAGCGGCGGGTTGTGTAACGGTGTAATTGGTGGAGAGTTTACAGCCATCGGCATCGGTGACCGTGACGGTGTAGGTATCTGCGCTTAAATTATTGACATCCTCGGTCGTAGCAATGAGGGTGCCTTTACTGTTTTTCCATTCATAACTTTTGATGGAAGTTATGCTTTGTGCCGTAATGTCTATTTTTCCGTTTGCCAAGCCGGTACACGTTACGTGGGTGACATTGCCCGTGATACTGATTTGGATGGGTTCGGTAATCACTGCATTTGCAGTAGTGGTGCAGCCATTCGCATCTTTGACGGTGACGGTATAAGTCCCCGCCGGGCGTCCGACGATGCTGTTTCCGCCCGTTGTACCGTCTGACCAAGTATAAGAATAAGGTGATTTTCCTCCGTTGACATTAACGGTAATGGCCCCGTCGGTACCGTCAAAACAACTTACGTTTTTGACCGTTACATCCGCCGTCATCGGATTCGGTTGGTTGAGGTTGATCGTTTTGGACGCCGTACAGCCATTGGCATCTTTAATGGTAACCGTGTAGGTGCCTGCCGCTACAGCAAAGGTATTACCGGCTTGGTAGGCATTATTATCCAAACGGTATTGAAAAGGGCCTGCTCCGCCGGCAGTTACGGTAATGCTGCCATTGGTCTGACCATAGCACAAGGCATCTGTTTTCGTAAGGGCGGTAAACGTAGGAGCTTGATTCACCGTTACTTTAATGTCGTCAGTTGCTTTACATCCTTTGGTATCAGTGACAGTGACGTTATAAGTAGCGGTAGAACTCGGAGAAACCGTTTGACTTACGTTATTAGTTAAGCCATTATCCCAAGTATAGGTGTAATTGGGCGTGCCGCCGCTTGCGGCAGCGTTCAAAGTAGCGGTATTTCCAACACAAATCGTTTGGTCAGCTCCCAAACTGACCGTCGGTTTAGGATGAATAATAACCGAAAATGTTTGTGATTGACTTGTACAACCGTTGGCAGAACCCGTCACGGTAAATGTACCCGTAATGGGCGAAGTACCGGTATTAGCAGCTGTAAAAACGGGTACCTGTCCGCTTCCGTTGTTTTGATTAAGGCCTATCCCCGTATTATTGAGTTGCCAGGTAAAAGCAGAAGTTGGAACGGATGAAAAATCAACAAGGTCGATACTTGTGCCGGCACAGTATTCCAACGGGACAGCAGAAGTGGTTGGTAAGGTTAATTTAGGGATGGCATAAACGGTCAGAGCAACAGGGTTGGAAGCAATTCGACAATAGCCGATTCCGATATTCCCTTGTTCTGCGGCTAAAAGACGATATTTGGTCCCGGCAGGTGCTGAAGCAACCGACGTATTCAGAGAAGTAGCCCCGGCTATATCTGACCAAGTGACTCCATTATCACTGCTTTGCTGCCACTGAAATTGAGGATTGGTATACCCGGGGGAAATAGAGCCCCCTAAGTTGACAGAGCCTCCCTCGCAAATGCTCGGTACATTAACGGTTACGGTGATGGTAGGACCACAGGGACGAAAAGTGATATCGTCTAAAGCCAAGTCATTTCCGCAGCCACCCGGCGCATTGTTAATGATTTTTAAAATCACCTGTGTTTGATTGGCAGGGGTAGTGAAAATAAAACCGTACTGTTTCCAGGTTAAAGCGTTAGATTCTGCAATATTTCCGGTACTGTAAGTGCCTAATAAGGTTCCGTTGAGCGATTCGATGCGAAAGGTTAAATTAGGGTCAATGCCTACACTGCTGCAAGCGTTTGGCAGTAAGATATTGGCAATCCATGCCGCAAACTCATAAGTTGTGTTGCCGCAAAGTCCGCTGACAGTTTGTCGATAAAATTCACCAACCGTGTATGACGCATTGAAAATAGCCATTCGGCCATTGACATCATTAGGAGTGTGATCTTCCGTTAACGTAAACCATGAATTACTGAAGCACCCGGAAGTGGACGTGGTAACGGCATAATTTCCGTCATTAGGACAAACGCTGGAAACGTTGTTGTAAGTAGTACTTGCTCCCGAAGCGGCGGTAGGCAAACTTGTAAAACCACTGCCCGTACCAAAAGTAACATTTACTACGGGGTCACCCAAACTGCCTGTGCAAGTTTGTGCATAGACTTCCTTGACTGTCAACAAAATAATTGCAATCAGTTGGGCGAGACGCGTAATAAGTAAATAGTTGACTTTATAGTACATTCACACGCATTGGCATAATCTGCTAAGTGAGAAGCCAAAATCGTGCCATTTAGTAGAGTAAAAGACATATTACTCCCAGATTACATTTTCCTTTCCAACATACCAAGGCTCCATCATCGGTGCGTAGTTCTTTTCAATGACATTACGTTTGGTTTTCATGGTAGGGGTAAGCATGTTATTATCCACTGTCCACGGTTCTTTCATAATCACAATTTTTTGAACGCGTTCATACGATTTAAGACGGGGATTTAAATCGGCAAGAGTAGAAGTAAGGCTTTGGTTGATACTTTCGCGCTCAATGCCCCGGGCTATATCGGATAATACAACCAAGGCGATAGGTTGAGGCAGATTCTGTCCGACCACACAAATCTGTTCGATCATTTTATTGTCAGCAAACCCGAATTCAATCTGTGCCGGAGCTACATATTCGCCTTTAGAGGTTTTATACATTTCTTTGACCCTACCTGTAATTTTCAAATACCCTTCGTCATCGACTTCTCCCACATCCCCGGTATGGATCCATCCTTCTGAATCAATCGTTTCGGCTGTCAGGGCAGGTTCTTTATAATAACCGAGCATATTCCACGCAGAGCGGGTGAGTATTTCACCGGTGCCTTCCGCTATTTTTACCTCTGTGCCGGGATAAACTTTTCCGACAGTTCCGTCTTTGATTTCCTCTTTCGGCATCATACATACGGCACCTAAATTTTCACTCATACCGTAAGCTTCCTGAATAATAATGCCTAAGCGACGAAACCATTGAATAAGCGATATCGGCATCGGAGCTGCGGCAGTGAGAATAAGTTGTGCCTCATTCAAACCAAGCCCCTTGCGGATCTTTTGCTTGACAATGTTGTTGATAATCGGGATTTGCAGAAGCAGGTCCAGCTTTTTCTGCGACATTTTTACTAAAATCCCCAATTGAAATTTCGTCCAAATCCGAGGTACGGCAAAAAAGTGAGTTGGTTGAGCTTGGGCAAGGTTTTTGGCAAAAGTGTCGAGCGATTCGGCAAAATAGATAGTTCCTCCCGTTCCTAAACTTGTCGCTTCAACTACGTTTCGTTCGGCAATATGACAGAGCGGGAGATAAGAAAAAAATCGGTGTTCAGGCAGGTCGTATTTTAATATTGTTTTGGTCCGTTTCATTACCTCTGCAACACTTCGGTAGGTAATCATCACGCCTTTCGGGTTACCCGTCGTACCCGACGTATATACAATGGAAAACAGGTCGTCAGGAGCTGGAACGGGGCTATCAGCGATAGGGGCATATTGCGAGAGAATGTCATTCCATTGAATGTGTTCACTATCAGGGTTATAGGTGGGAAATGAAACACACTTTAATGCTTTCGGGACTCCCGCTTTCATGCTTTTCCAGTCGTCGAGTTTACCCACGAACAACACTTGACAGCCACTGTGAGTTAGTACTTGATTGATTTGATCGGCGGTAAGAGTTGCATAAAAAGGAACAGAGATATGGCCCGACATCATAATGGCCAAATCGGCAATAATCCATTCCGCACAGTTTTTTGAAACCAGCCCGATGTTGCTTTGGGGAGGCAAGTTCAGCGAACGTAAAAAACCGGCTAAACGCCGTGCTTGGTTTCCTGCTTCTCGCCACGTAAAATCTTTGAACTCTTCTCCGAAAGGCTGCCGCAAAAAGATACTATCCGCCCGGAGAGATTCCCACTGATAAAAATAATCTAAAAACGTGTTTAAGTCAGCTTTTAAAGAGGAGGTCATTGTAAATATCGGTTTAGGAGTTTTAACAAAAATATAACTTTGTCATTAAAATATTGTTTTATCTCAATACTTTAGACAGAAAAAGAACAAGAAAATGCTTCAAAAGTTATTGAAAGGTATCGGATACCTGTTTATGGGTTTAGTCGTTGCAGCGGCAGTCGCTTTTATCGCAGGTTATCAAAGTGACATTTCGTTGGATACATTGAAAGCCAAGTATGGCGAGAGTCCTTCTGAGTTTATTGAGGTAGAAGGTCTGCAAGTACATTATCGTGACGAAGGTACGGTCGAAAAAGATTCCATTCCCTTGGTATTGCTTCACGGAACAGGTGCCTCATTACATACGTGGGATAAGTGGGTAGATATGTTAAAAAACGATTTTCGACTTATAAGATTGGATTTACCGGCGTATGGTTTGACAGGCCCCAATGCTGCCAATCAATATCCGATGGATTATTATACGTTGTTTTTGAATCGTTTTTTGCAAAAATTGGATATACAAAAATGCTATCTGGCAGGCAATTCTCTGGGCGGGGCCTTAGCTTGGCAGTTTACGTTGAAATACCCTGAAAGGGTTGATCGGTTGATATTGGTAGATGCCGCAGGCTATCCGATGAAGTCTAAAAGTGCTCCTATCGCCTTTCGAATCGCCCGGGTACCCGTGTTGAAAAATATACTGAAATACATTACACCTCGATTTATGGCTGAGAGCAGTGTTAAAAATGTGTACGCAGACGATTCTAAAGTAACGCCTGAATTGGTGGACCGTTATTGGGAACTGACCTTACGAGAAGGAAACCGAGCGGCCTTTGTAGCGCGCCTTAATCAGAATACAACCAACGATGATCGTTGGAAGAAGATCCCTAACATTTCTATCCCTGTATTGATCGAGTGGGGAAAATACGATGAACTCATCCCGACGGAGATTGCCCAACGTTTTCACCGTGATTTGCCGAACGATACTCTGATTGTATATTCTAAGGCAGGACATGTGCCTATGGAAGAAATACCCGAGCAAACGGCACAGGATGCGCGGGTATTTCTGAAAAAGAAAAAATAACGGTTAAGGCTTTAATAAAACCTTTCCCCACCGCCCGTGGGCTTCTGCATGAACCACCGCTTTTTTAATATCTTCTAAGGAATAGATCGCTTCCACCGGTAACTTCACTTTGCCGGAAGAAAGCAGTTCGATTACTTCTTGGCCCACTCTTTGACGAGTGGCAGAAGAAGTTCGTTTCATCCAATCGGTCAACCAAAAGCCTTTAAGCGACAGTTCGCGGAAAATCATCAGTCCGAAATTGATGGCAGGGTCTTGAAGGCTGAGTAAACCGTAAATGATCATGACCCCTCCGCGTCCTAAGCATTTTACAGCTTCGCTTGCCGTATGACCGCCCACACATTCCAAGACGGCTTTAACCCCTTCATAATTGGTGATTTGCTGTACTCTTTTGGGGAGGTTTTCATCGGCAGTATTAATTACCTCGGTCAGACCGAGAGAGACAAGCTCTTCATTGAGGTCATTGCGACGTACAGTGCCGATAGTTTTAATACCCCGCATAGCACAGATTTGGATAACCATCTTTCCTAAAGCAGAAGCACAGGCTGTCACCATCAGCCATTCTCCTTCTTTTACGCCGGATTCCTCCACCATGGCAACTGCCGTAAACGGATTCACAAAAAGTTGTGCTGCTACCTCATCGCTCATGGCATCAGGGACAGGAATCAACGTACGGTGATTGGTAAGCACGTACTCACTCCAGGTACCGATAGCCGTAAAGCTCACGCGGGTGCCTGTCGCTATTTTGGCATTAGCTCCTGCTTCTTCTACGATACCTACTCCTTCAAAACCGGCCCCCGACGGCAGTTGGGGGCGGATACCGTACAGGTTTTGTACAAACATGATATCAGAAGGGTTGATCGGGCCCGCCAATACTTTTATCAGTACTTCGTCGGGACCGGGTGTTGGCTTGGCAACTTCTTCAAGATTTAAAATATCGGCCGGCTTGCCCGTTTGATGAAATAGTACTCGTTTCATGGATGGTTTAGAATAGTTGGTTTATGGAAATCATTTTGTTGTTTTACAGTTCAATATTCGCTAATTACTTTTGTATTTCCTCGCCTCTAAGGTCAGGACGACTAAATTGCGTAGATTTTAATGCGACTTATTTATACCGGTTGGTGCCTTTTTTGGCTGCTTCTGCTATTTCTTCTCCTATTTCCGTTGGTATTTCTCTGTTTACAACGAGAACGATGGAAACCTTACGCGCACCGATTAAACCGACTGTGGGGTAAATTGTTTTTTGCCGCAGCAGGAATCAAAATAAAGATAGAATATCAATTCCATCCTGACCCGACAAAAACTTATGTTTTTTGTGCCAATCATTTTTCCTATTTGGATATAGCAGTAATGGGAGTGATTGTTGAAAACTATTTTGCCTTTGTAGGCAAGCACGGCGTGAAAAATATTCCGTTGTTTGGCTATATGTTCAGAAAGTTACACATTCAGGTCAATCGCGAAAATAGCCAAAGTCGGGTAGGGTCGCTTAGCCGAGCTATTAAAACCTTGGCGCAGGGCCGAAGTATCATGATCTATCCGGAAGGAGGTATCAAAACAAAAAAGCCACCTCAAATGTACCCTTTTGCGGAGGGAGCATTTAAGATGGCAATTCAGCAGCAAGTACCGATTGTGCCGATAACCTTACTAACAAACTTTAAAATCTTACCGGACCAAGAAAAGTTGCGTATTTATCGAAATCCTTTACGGGCCGTTGTTCATGAGCCTATATCAACCCTTGGGATGAAACAGGAAGACATAACTGCCCTGAAAGAAAAGTGCTTTCAGATAATAGACGAAACTTTGCGCGACTATCACAAGTCATAAAAAAAGCAATCAATCGGCTTATTGCGCAATTACGCTACCGATTGATTGCTTCTATGATTTTGTGAATACGCCAGAATGTTCGAGACAACGCGGTTTGAAGGCGTGCGCTCTATTTTGTTCATTAGGGACTTCATCTCAAGCGCGTCGAGATAAAATTCCAACAACTCCTGATCGCCGATTAAGGCATCTTCAATGAGCGTGTTTTCTTCCTCGGTGGTTTCTTCATAAACGTACCGAATTACATCATCTGGGGTAAACAGTTGTATCATATATAGGAACGCGGTTGCTGAGTTGCTTTCGCAAATTGATCAGCGCGTAACGCATTCTCCCCAAAGCCGTGTTGATACTCACTCCTGTAGCATCGGCAATTTCCTGAAAACTCATGTCTTCGTAGTGCCGCATAATGAGCACCTGACGCTGAGGATCGGGTAATCGTTGAATCAGTTCACGTAAGTGTTCATGCGTTTCCTGACGAATTTGGAGTGACTCAATGGAGTCTTCCGAAAAGTCTAACGTATTAAACACATTGCTTCCGTCTTCAAACACTATTTCGGGGTAGCGTTTATCGCGCCGAAAATGGTCAATAGCCAAATTGTGAGCAATTCTCAATATCCACGGCAAAAACTTGCCCTCATCGTTATACTTACCCGACTTGATGGTATCAACAGCTTTAACAAAGCTATCCTGCATCAAATCTTCGGCCACGTACTGATCTTTAACAATCAAATAAATAGTGGTGTAAATCTTAGACTTGTGACGCTGAACAAGTTTTTCGAAGGCTTTCTCGTTGCCTTGAGTGTACAATGAAACTAGCTCACTGTCGCTAACTTGGTACTTCTCCATTTCAGTATGTACAATTAGTTAACGTAAAGCTATGTTTCGATATTATGCCCTCCTGTTATTTTATTGAAGAAAAATATTTTGCGTCTGAATTCTTGTCCCAAAGATAAAACATAAAAAAAATATTGTGCAAATATTTGCCATATTTTTTTTAAAGTGTAAACAAAACACCAAATATAATTCCGAATATTTTCTGTAATGCAGAATTATTGTCTGTATTACACTAATCCAAGAAAAATTTGGATACCTGTGTCGATTTTTACGGATTACCTGAAAAATCAGGCACTATTTCTAAGTAAAAATAACTCTTTTTTATTGATTCAGTAACCAAGCGGTTAATTCAGAAAGCGTTATTTTACCTTCATAAATAGCTTTTCCAACAATCACGCCAAAGATGCCCATTTGAGCTAATTTTTCGATATCGTTTAAACGACTGACGCCACCACTGGCAATAATGTGGAGATCAGGACAATGTTCCTGTAAATTTTTATACAGTTCAAAGGACGGCCCTTGTAATAAACCATCCTTAGCTACATCGGTACTGATGGCATAACGAGCGCCTTTTTCGACCCATTTTTGGACAAAATCATACACCCACAAATCTGTTCCTTCTTCCCAACCGCTAACGGCAACGCGTTCATTGCGGGCATCGGCACCCAATATTATTTTGTCACCACTGTAATTAATAAGCCATTTTTCGAACAGGTCAGGGTTTTTAACAGCGATGCTGCCGCCCGTTACCTGACGTGCCCCCGATTCAAATACGATCCGCAAGTCATCATCGGATTGCACCCCTCCTCCAAAATCAATATGAAGATTTGTTTTGTTTGCGAGGGTTTCCAATACTTTCCAATTAATTACTTTTTTCGCTTTTGCCCCGTCCAAATCAACTAAGTGTAAGCGCGATAGCCCCGCACCCTCGAATTCTAAGGCAACTTCGAGCGGATTTTCATTATAAATCTTTTTTTGTTGGTAGTCTCCTTGGGTAAGACGGACACATTTGCCTTCAATAAGGTCTATGGCGGGAATGATTTGTATCATGAATTAGAGTTCTGCAAAAGCGAAATAAAGCGTAAAGGTGAGTTTGGGCCGTAAAATTAGGAAGTCCTGCCGGGTTTACCAATACTTACCGGTATCATAGTGATCTAACAAAAATAGTAAAATCACTCTTTTATGAGCGTCTTACTGAACCATTTTTCGCCTGCTTTTACCCGAAAAATATAGGTGCCGGCCGGAAGTTGTTGTGTATTTATCACCTCTTCATAAGAAACACCGCTCCAATGATGATATTGCCAAAGTCGGCCCTGAAGGTCGGTTAATTGCCATTCGGATGCATTAGAAAGGGCTATTTTTATTTTCAAACGTTCCGTAAAAGGATTCGGAGAAACAATAACTGCTTCTTCCTCTAGTGATTCAATACTCGTAATAATAACGTTTGCGATGGCGCTGCCGGAGACTGTCCCGGCTCCGCAGGTATTACTGACTGATTTTAAGGTGTAAGTCGTGGGTAAAAGCGGAGCAATGGTTATAATGACCGGAGAAGCGGTCGCACTTCCGGCGGTATTGTCGGATAAGACATAATTCCAAGGAGCATCTCCGCTGAATTGAATTATCAGAAAAACTTCTTCTCCCGGTTTGATCGGGAAATTACTTCCGCCGCTAAGAGTGGCTGTAGGAAGGCGGCCTAAAAAAAAGGGTGCCCCGGGAGTAGTAGTAATAGATGGATTTCCTGCTACAATAACTTGTAAACGATAATTGCTGCCCGGAAGGGTCGTGCTTGGTATAAGAGCTGTTAATGGACTGCGGCTGCCCGAACCTACTGTGACGGCATTGGCAAAATTACCGGTACTGTCTGAAAGTTGTACTTGAAAGGCTGTATTCGAGGAAAGAGTACCTCCAATCGAGAATTTGACTTCTACCTCTTTACCGGCACAAACCGCAGAAGAAACATTTTCGGTTAGCAGACGAGGAATGACAGTGACGGTGCCACTGCCGGAAGTACTTCCTTCTCCGCATAAATTCCGAACCGAGCTGACCAAATACGCGGAAGTCTGAGTAGGCTTAACATTCACCGTAAAAGGAGTCCGGTCGGCTGTACCCGTAGTTCCGTCTGAAAGACCGAAATTCCAAGGGCCTTCTCCCGTAAAACTAAGGCTTAAGGCTGCTGTTTCGCCAAAGTTAACAGTAGGGTTACCGCTTATAACAGCAGTTGGTTTAACTTTTATGGCAAAGGCAGGACTGTTAACGGAACTTGCGGCAGCATTCGCTGTAACTCTTAGCCGATAGCCGGTGCCGGCCGGTAAATTTGGAGGAATAGTGATATCCAAAGGGCTCGCATTACCCGTTTTAAGCGAAATCGGAGCCGTAAAGCTACCCGTTCCATCCGAAAGTTGGGCGGTGTAGGTAACGGAGGTTTCAAAAGCGCCTGTCACTACAAAAGGGAGACTTACATTGGTTCCTGTACATACACTTCCCAAAGCTACATCGGCCACACTGATACGTGGAAGAACGGTGATCAAAGCACTGCCTGACACCGTTCCGTTACCGCAGGCATTGCTGACCGATAATAACGTATAGGTGGTCGTGACAGAGGGGGTGACTCCCGCAGAAGCAGGAGTGGAGGCAGCATTGAACGTTTGATTGTTGGACAGTTTATAGGTCCAAGGGGCTTCTCCGGTCAAGGTGACTGTTAAATTAGTGCTTTCACCGGCGATAATGGTGGCATTGACGCTCAAGACCGCCGAGGGTAACGCCTTGACCGTAATGGCATTGGTTTCCACAGAGGCAGCGGGGGCATTGGCAATAACGCGAATACGATATCCCGTTCCTGCAACCAGATTACCGGGTAAAACCACGCTTATCGGGCTGTTTGTACCGGTTCCAATGGTAGTAGGAGCAGAAAAACTTCCCGCGGCGTTGGAAAGTTGTGCGGTATAAGTGATGCCGGTCGTTCCGAAAGCGCCGGTAAGGGTAAAGGGGACAGTCGTCGAAGCGCCGGCACAAATACTGCCCGTTGCAAAATCGGCAGTAATGCGAGGTATGACAGTTACTTTCGCACTGCCCGATACGGTTCCCGGACCACAAATATTACTTACTGATTGCAAAGCGTAAGCAGTAGTTACAGTAGGTTGAACAATACCTCTCAGCGGATTAGATGAGGTGGTTCCGGTGTTGGTATTGGTGAAAGTATAAGTCCAAGGCCCGTTGCCCGTAAAAAATAACGACAGGGTAGCCGAACCGCCTATATTAATGGTTGTATCTCCCGCCAGTGTGGCCGTTGGCGGTTTGAGTACCATAAAAACAGCCGAAGGGGTATAAGTCACTCCGGTGGTGTCGGTCACTACGCGTAAACGATAATCACCGCCTAAAACTGAAGCGGGAACAGTAACCGTAATCGGGCTTTTTTGTCCGGTCGAAAGCGGGGTTGGATTGGTAAAAGTGCCGCCGCTATTGGACAATTGAACGGTAAAAAGCCGTTTGGAAGGATTAATTAGGTTGGAAGCCACAAAAGAGACAGAAACAGTAGTGCCGGCGCAAGCCGTCGCTCCGCTTACATCGTTGGTAACAATGGAGGGGTTTTGCGCCTGTGTCTTGATTTTTCCTGAAAGTGCAATGAAAATAAAGAATACCCCGATACGCCTGAACAATCTCATAACTCGTTAATCCGTTACATTAATTGTTACACGAAAAAAACACGGATAACGTATAACAAATACCTCGAAATTATATTTTCTCACATAGCAAATATACAAGACCCTACGTGAGAAATTTGTATTTTCGCCCCAATTCTGAAAAATCATGTCCATCCGGATACAACATCTTACAAAAATATACGGCAGTCAAAAGGCCGTAAATGATATCAGCTTTGACGTACAACCCGGCGAAATCATGGGTTTTTTAGGACCAAACGGGGCCGGAAAATCCACTACGATGAAAATCACGACGGGCTATTTGTCAGCTACTGACGGAAAAGCAGAAGTTTGCGGTTTTGATGTTGCCCGCCAATCTATGGAAGTACGCCGGAATATAGGCTACTTGCCTGAGCACAATCCGCTTTATACTGACATGTATATCAAAGAGTTTTTGCGGTTTGTGGGGACTTTGTACAGCCTGAAAGGAGAAAAACTGACAAAGCGGGTCCTTGAAATGATTGAAATCTGCGGTTTGGAAGCGGAGCAAAGCAAAAAAATCGGACAATTGTCCAAAGGCTATCGCCAACGGGTAGGGTTGGCCCAAGCCTTGATCCATGATCCGGCGGTTCTGATTTTAGACGAGGCTACGACCGGGTTGGATCCCAATCAAATTGTTGAGATTCGCAACCTGATCAAGGCCGTGGGAAAAGAAAAAACGGTGTTGTTTTCGTCACATATCATGCAGGAGGTAGAAGCCATTTGTGACCGGGCTGTTATCATCAATCGGGGACAAATTGTTGCGGATCAAACCTTGTCAGAATTACAAAGCCAAGGCAACTCATTGGAAGAAGTATTCCACCGATTAACCATGCAATAGCGCCCCTGATTTTTCGTTTTGAAACGTAGTCTGCACTTCTTACGTAATCAATACAATACGCTTCTTTTTATTACAAAACTATGAGAACAACTTATTTAATGATAGCCTTGGGGATGATGTTTACCTTATCGGCAAACGCCCAAACGGCTAATCCGGACGCCCCCCCGCCGGTGCGGGAACAGGAAGGGCCGATAAAGGTTTTAGATGCGCCTCCTCGTAAAGCTCCCCCGCGCCCGCCTTCGCCAATGGATAAAATAAGATTGGGAGGGAGTATCGGCCCGTTTTCATTCGGAACCTACACAAGTATCGGCGTGTCTCCTGTGGCGGGTTATCAGGTTACTGAACGTTTAGCGTTAGGGGGAGGGCTTAGTTATACGTATTCAAGTTACCGAGATCCCTACTCCCGAATCAAAAGTAACTCAAATAGTTATGGCGGTCGTTTGTTTGGAATGTTTAATGTATTTAACAACATTAACTTAAATGCAGAATATGAATCATTAAACGTAGAATATCCCGACTATACTGCCCGCCTTTACAGACGAACTTGGTTGAATTCGACGATGGTGGGAGCTTCTTATTCCACACCCATTGGCGGGAGATTTATCAGAGCTTTCAATTTGATACTTCTTTATAATTTAAGCTATAATAACCTGGTCAATCCAAGTGACCGAACCCAAAATATCTATCCTAATTCCAGTCCTTTTGTGATTCGGGCGGTTTTGTTTTAGAAAGGTGGGGAATAAGTAGAAAACAAAAAAGCCGAACAGTCTGACCGTTCGGCTTTTTTGTGGGGGCGGAAGGTGGCTGATTATCTTCTCTGATAGTTTGGTAAATTGAAAATCGCACCTCGTCTTTTAAAAATCAATCGCATCAATTTTCTTTTACGGTAGCAAATTGAGTAAGGCGGTGGCCCATTTTGTCACGTTTAGTGCGCAGGTAATCTTCGTTATGAGGGTTTGCCGGCATTTCCATCGGAACGATTTCCACAATTTCCAGCCCGTAACCCATCAGCCCGGCCCGTTTTTTCGGATTGTTCGAAATCAATTTGATCTTGGTCAAATCCAGATCCCGTAAAATTTGGGCTCCTACACCGTAGTCGCGCTCGTCCATTTTAAAACCCAGCGCGATATTGGCTTCTACCGTATCCAATCCGTTTTCCTGCAATTTATAGGCTTTCAATTTATTGATCAGACCGATGCCGCGCCCTTCCTGATTCATATAAAGGACAACTCCCTTCCCCGCCCGCTCTACCATTTCCATGGAGGCATGAAGTTGGGCCCCGCAATCACAGCGGCAGGAGCCGAAAATATCTCCCGTTGCGCAGGAAGAGTGCACTCGTACCAATATAGGTTCGTCTTTTTCCCAAGAACCTTTGATAAGGGCCAAGTGCAGATCGTCCGTGTTCAGTTGCCGAAACGCGACCAAGTCAAAATGCCCCCATTCAGTAGGCATATCTACGGCTATTTCACGCTTGATAAGCGACTCTATGCGGAGGCGGTATTCGATCAGATCTTTGATGGAAACCAGTTTCATTCCAAACTTATCGGCCAAAATACGCAATTGCGGCAATCGGGCCATGGTCCCGTCTTCGTTCAGGATTTCGATAAGCACGCCGGCCGGTTGAAGACCGGCCAATCTGGCAAAATCAATAGCGGCTTCGGTATGCCCGGTGCGGCGTAATACTCCGCCCGGCATAGCCCGAAGCGGGAAAATATGACCGGGACGCCCCAACTCTTCCGGCCTGATTTCCGGGTTTACCAAAGCCTGAATGGTTTTAGAACGGTCGGCGGCTGAAATGCCCGTAGTACAGCCATGGCCCAATAAATCTACAGATACCGTAAAAGGAGTTTCGTGGGTAGAAGTATTGTCACCCACCATCATGGTAAGGCCTAATTCTTCGCAACGTTCAACGGTCAGAGGGGCGCACATCAGTCCGCGGCCTTCTTTGACCATAAAGTTGACCATTTCGGGAGTGGTCTTTTCGGCCGCGCAGATAAAGTCCCCTTCATTCTCACGGTCTTCATCGTCTACCACGATGATGATTTTGCCGTCTCGAATATCAGAAATTGCCTCTTCGATAGAATCTAACCGAATGGAATTGGTATTATTATTGCTATCCATGTATCAGATAAAAATAGTTTGTTAAAAACAACGTTTTATGTTTACAATTCCGCTTATATCAGAACGTAATAAATTTGTTAGGGAAACAACCGCCGGCAAAGATACGTTCTTTGGTCGGAAGGAAATCGGAAATCATAAATCCATGAAATCATATCTGCTGTTTTTTTGCTTTTTAGGGATTATACGGGGTAGTTACGGTCAAAATTATTGTGATACTCCGCCGGCCGGTGCAGCAAAAGGCGGGTTTAAAGTAAACAATTTGGATACAGAACCGGTCAGAGTATGTGCCGGCAATAAAATAACGGTACAGAATACCACTGCTTTAAACGTTCAATACAATTATAATTATACGGGTGGTGACCCTAAACCTGCCGATTTTACACCTACCGCCGATTTTACCTATTTACGACAGGGGACTTATCGAATCTTGCAACTGGGAAGCAATGGTTCCGGCTCGGTCGCCTGCAAAACCGTAGAAGTGTATTATGCCCCCAACTTTACCGCGAAAGCGTGCAGCAACGGAAAAGTACAAGTGACTATCCCTGCTGATTCTACCACCCAACGCTATGATGAATTTATAATCAACTGGGGGGGGGCAATTACTTCCAAAGTTACTAAAGGCAGCACTGCCATGGTAGCTTCATATACTTATCCGGCCGGTACCAATGCGGCTACGGTTTCGGTAACCGGCTCAGTGGCAGGGCAATCGTTAGGGTGTTCTAAACCGGCAGCGGCTGTGGTTTTAAGTGCGACCAACCTGTCGGCCGTAGCGATCCGTAAAGTAACCGCTCGGGCGGACGGTTTGGTAGACGTATTGGTGAAAGGATCACAAGGCGCCACTGCCGAAATACAAGTGAACGACGGAAGCGGCACATATAAAAATACGGGTCAGTTAATGACCACCAACGATACCACCACCATTACCGTCAGAGATATTGATGCACTTAAAAATACCTATTGTTTTCGACTCAGTGCTACAGACGGTTGTGACAACGCCGCGGTCACTTCCAACGAAGTGTGTTCGATCAATTTGGATGCAGTCGCTCAGAACCGTCAAAACGCATTGTCTTGGCAAGAATACCCACCATCAGCAGGATTTCAAAATTATAGAATTACACGCAACGGTGTTAATACAGGAACTGCAATTGCCCGTACTACTAACTCCACTGTTGACCGTGATGTGGTCTGTGGCCAACAATATTGCTACCAAGTTACGGTTACTCTTACAAATGGAGCTGAATCGGTATCGCCTTTGCGTTGTGTCAAAGCCATTTCCAACGAAACACCTTCGGTGGTACAAAATGCGTTTGTGTCGGTACTGGAAACAGAGCAAAAAATTGAACTTCGGGCCGATCCTCCAGCTGCCGGAACAACCCCTGCCAAGTTTAAAACGATATTTTTACGGGCCGAAAACGGCAGTAATGATTTTAAGGAAGTGGCGGTGAAAGATAATACCCTTACTTATCAGGACGAAAACGCAGACCCGGCCGCACAATCCTATTGCTATAAGATTCAATACGAAAACTCCTGCGGCAACCGTTCCGAACCCACTGAACCGGTATGCTCCATCAGATTATATTCCAAAACGAATACAACGGTAGATTGGACTGCCGAAACCCCGTTTTTGAGTCCGGTAGGCGTCTATTGGTTAGAGGTGTATAATGAGCAGGGAGTTTTGATGAACGATGAACCTTTGGGAGGAAATACCAGTTTTGATCCGAGTACTTATAACCCTGATCAACAATTATTTCATTATCGCATTAAGGCGTATCCGCCCAATAAATTACGTATCAGCTATTCCAATTTCTACGTTTTTACCCGCAATGCCCTGGTCTATATGCCTGATGCTTTTTCTCCCAACGGGGATAATATCAACGATACATTTGCTCCTAAGGGGCAATTTATGGACAAAACGCGACTGATTGTCTATAACCGCTGGGGACAAGTACTCTTCGAAACCGAGAAAGCGCTGGAAGGGTGGGACGGGACGGTCAATGGCCAACCTGCCGTTGAAGGAACCTACGTCTATCGCCTCGAAATTACCGATTCTTTAGGGAAGAACTTTGTAAAAACCGGAACAATGTTGTTGGCACGTTAGGACAGCGACCGATAGTTCTGCTCAAAATCAGTCAAATAGCGACTTCCTATCGGTATTTCCCGTGTTTCTGTCTGCCATTTTTACCTCTGAAATGAGCTGATTTTGTTTAAGGCAAACGAATTATGCACTCGGTAAAATTGAGCAGCCGGTAACTGCGCCTCCATGGCTTTTAAATTGAGCCGGGTCAAAAAGTGTGCATTGATTTTAGAAGAGGCGGGAAGTACTGCGGCGTTCACACAAGGGCGGAGGTGATAGAAGATACCATGACCAAAACGCCATTTGGAGAAGGCAGGGGCAATAGCTACAAGCCGAAATCTGCGTTTGAAAGATTTAGCCTCTAACAAGTTGACAAGAAAAATAACAAAGAACAGGCAGATTTCAGCAATACGCAGGTCCTTACATCAACTCTCAATGGTTCTCTGTTCGTTTGACAAATCCCGCACAATGGCGAGCCGTTTTGGAAGAAACTTTCAATGTTTTCCATTTTCTTAAGTACTTGGGAGTCAATAAGGTGATTGCGAATGAGGATATGTATGGCACAATGCTCCATAATTTTTATCTTTACAATTCTCCGGCCCCAAAATTGACGTAGATTCCTTGGGAGCCTAAGGAGGCTATATCTGTCAGAGGTCCGGGAGAGGTTATGCCTTCACCCGATTTTTGGGGAATGGGCGGCAAAGGGGATGAGTTGCCCCGGGAAACAGATTTACAAATTCATTGCCACAACGGGGTCAACACGTATTTGACCCAAACCGGAAAGTAATGGAGTTTTTAGAGAGATCTCCTTGAAAAACCATTCACTGCAACGAAGTGCTTGGTTAAAACGTAATAATTTATTAACAACTCCTAACACCGCAAGCTCTCTGACACCACTATGAAATCTGTACGCTTAATTGTAACGATCGCTTTTCTCTGTGGAATAATTGCCTCTTGTAAAGATAAAACCACTGATGTTACACCCGATAACGGAGCCACAATTGCTGCTAATCCTGATTGGACGACCGAATCACACAGCAATGAAGCAGATCCTAATTATGAAGTTGTGTTTCCCCAAAATCAGGTAAATACGCTTGAGATAACCATGAAGGCGGCGGATTGGACAGCCATCAAAGCCGATATGCAAACCAAAAGCGGAACCGCTTTTGGGGCAGGCGGCGGAAATCAAGGTGCGCCCGGTGTGCCGCTCGGTAACGGCGCCGGTCCGGGTGCCGGAGGATTAGACCTTATTCAGGGAGATCCTATTTACGTAGCTACAACGATGAAATTCAACGGAAAAACGTGGAACAAGGTCGGGTTTCGTTTGAAAGGAAATTCAAGCCTTTCCTCCACATGGCGGTCAGGAATTTATAAATTACCTTTTCGTCTGAAAATGGACGAATACGAAGATACCAACCCCGAAATCAAAGACCAACGGTTGTACGGATTCAAAGAGTTGTCGATGTCACCTGCTTATGCGGACAATTCGTTGATTCGAGAGAAAGTAGTGGCTGATATTTTCAGAATGGGAGGAGTGGCTGCGGCACGTACCGCCTTTTACAAAGTATATATCAACTTTGGTGACGGTGCGAAGTATTGCGGTGTTTACACCATGGTGGAAGTAATTGACGATACCATGGTAAAAGACCAATTCGGAGAGAAAAGCGGAACGCCGCCCGAAGGCAATATCTACAAACCCGAATCTACGTTTCAATCGTTTGTTCAGTCTCAATTTGAAAAGAAAAACAACGAAACAACCCCCGACTACAGCGACGTACAGGCGTTTGTAACGGTACTCAACAGTACCGATCGTACGGCAAATGCAGCACAATGGCGAGCTAATCTGGAAAAAACGTTTAACGTGGACAATTATCTTAAATACTTAGCCATCAACAACACGATTGTAAACTGGGATGCTTACGGTGCCATGGCGCACAATTATTATCTGTACAATTCACCCACCAACAAGCTCACTTGGATTCCTTGGGATCATAATATGTCGATGACCGGCACGGCCGGGGCAGGAGGTGCCGGCGGCATGAGCCGCTCTGCTGTCTCTTTGGCCATGACTGAGGTAGGTACCGGCTGGCCATTGATTCGTTTTGTTGCTGCTGACCCGGTCTACTATGCCAAGTACAAACAATACGTACGGAGTTTTACGGATAATGTTTTTACTCCGACCAAAATGAACGAGCTTTTCGAAAAATACACCGCAATGATTACTCCTTATGTGACAGGTACGGAAAAAGAAGTGGCTCCATATACTCATTTGACCAACGCGGCGGCCTTTGCCTCTGCTTTGGCTACGCTGAAGCAACACGTAGTAACGCGTAATCAGGATGTTAATACCTTTTTGAAATAATTATTTTCTTTATGTCGGTTCGTCTCACCCTCTTATTATTGTCCATCACCGGTTATGGGTTTGCCCAAAGTAAAAAAGAAGTCAAAAAATACGATATTGTTTCGGTCACCGAAACCATTACGGAAGTAGTTGACGGAAAGGAAATAACGCGTAATGACTCTTATAAAAAATTTGACAAAGACGGCAACGTCCTCGAAGAGATCAAGTATGATAAATACGGAAAGGCGGAAGAACGAGTTGTGCGAATATTTGACCGTTTTGATAATAAAACGCAAGAAATCACTTTCGATGCGGCCAATCGGCAAATCAAACGGGAAACGTACAAATACGATGAATCGGGCGAAAAAACGGAAGAAGTAGAATATAATGCTAAAAACATCTTAGTGACCCGGGCGGTATTTGTAACCGACCGGCGGGGACTTAAATCGGAAAAAAAAGTCTATGACAGTAAAGGCAAGCTCATTCAAACTAAAAAATATCGCTACGATGACTGAGGAGTCGTTGCAGACGATTGCTCAAAAAGCGACTTTGTTTGAACCGATTACACTCGCCGAAATGGAGAGCGTTAAACTGATGAATCGTACGGATGCTAAATTTCTGATTCCGTTGGGAATACTGTCGGCGATTTTGGAGGACCTGCGGCCTCATTACCGAATTTTGGAAGTAAACGGCCATCGTTTAGCAGAATACGAAACATTGTATTTTGATACCACCCAACTGAGGCTTTACCACGAACACCAAAGCGGCCGCCTGAATCGCTATAAGATCAGACAACGTAATTACGTACAATCGAATCTGATTTTTACGGAAGTCAAATTTAAAAATAACAAAGGAAGGACGATTAAAAGCCGGGTTCGGCAGCAGCAACAGCCGGGGCAAGCCTTTGAAGAAAAGGTAACCGGATTTTTGAGGCAAAAGACACCGCTTGATCCCGGTGATTTACAGCCTGTTCTGTGGGTAGATTATTCTCGCCTGACGTTGGTGAGCCGTACTGCTTCCGAGCGATTGACGCTTGATCTGAACCTTACTTTTCGCCATAATCACTATCGAAAGAGTTATGAACAAGTGGTCGTGGCAGAGGTAAAACAAGAATCCCTGAAACATTCGTTTTTTCTGGATCTGATGAAGCACTATAAATTGAGAGAAGGTTCTATCAGTAAGTATTGCTTGGGTATCATGAGTCTTTATAAAAGTGTTAAGCACAACCGCTTTAAACTCAAATTCAATCATTTACAAAAAATAGCCCGCCATCATGATTTTCCTGCAAGAACTCACATCGCCTGATACGTTTGAGTGGTTCAATAAACTCTCCGAAAAGTTTTTCGTACGTCTCTGCGTCGACCTGTTGACCACGACCATTTTGGTGCGTTTTATTTATTACCGTATCTATCGCCGCACCGACCTTTTCCTGACTTTTTTTGGGTTCAACTTGGTGATTTTTCTCATTACCTACCTGCTCAATAAAGTGCAAATGTCTATGGGGGCTGCTTTCGGGCTTTTTGCAGTGTTTTCCATGCTCCGCTATCGAACCGAAGGGCTTTCTGCCAAAGACATGACTTACCTTTTTATTGTGATTTCGATGGGGTTGATCTCGGCTATTATCAAAGGGAGTTGGGATGAATTAGGGCTGGTCAACGGGATGGTGCTGCTGAGCGTATGGCTTTTGGAAGGAAACTTGCTGATGAAGCGAGAATTAACCAAAATAGTGCATTATGATCGAATCGAGTTAATTACCCCCGAACGTCGCTCTGAATTACTTCAGGATTTACAAGTACGTACGGGGCTCAATGTGCATCGGGTAGAGATTCAAACGATGGATTTTTTGAAAGATTCAGCCCTTATTATGATATTTTACTACCAGAACACTACCAAAAATGAAAAAGATACCACTGTCTCTGTTTTGGAAAATGCCTAAATCCGGCCATCGCGTCCCGCCAATGAAATATTGTATATTAATCGCCGGTTTATTGCTTTCTTTCGTCAGTTACTCTCAAACGACTGACCCGACCGACATCGGCCTTTGGTCAGGGATAGGCGTAGAGAAAAAAATCAACAAATCGTTTTCGGTGAATCTCAATGCACAAACTCGGTTTACGGATAATATTTCTATCCTACGCGTTTTTTTGGGCGAGTTGGGTGTGTCTTACAAACTAACAAAACACTGGGAAGTAAGCGGTTATTATCGGTACATCGGACGTCGTAAAAAAACGGATGATAAGACAGGTTATTATTATCGGCCCTACCATCGCTTCTATGCCGATTTGGCGTATGACCGTAAATTATGGAAGCTGAAGTTCGATTATCGGCTGCGTTACCAAAATCAATTCAAAGACGATACAAGCACAGATGGCTTAGAAGCAGATAAAAGCTATTTGCGTAATAAGTTCGGACTGTCTTTCTCCAATAAGTCGCGCTTTACTCCCTATGTTTCAACGGATCTGTTTTATCAATTGGGCGGAACGGGCTTTGACCAAATGCGTAACAAAGCAGGCATAGAAATTGCCATAAACAAGCGTCAGAAATTGGATATTTCGGGCTTTACCGATTATCAATTACAGGGCTCTCAAGAAAATCGATTCCTGTTGGGAGTGGGGTATAAGGTGAAGTTTTGAGGGTAAAATTGCCGGAATGATTCGTAAATTTGTGTAAGATTAAATAATCGTTTTATGAGTGTTGACCAATTTTTTGAGATGCCTAACTTACCCTTGCTTATCGAACAGGCAAGAATAAGGCTGGAAGCTGAAAAAGTGATAAGGCAACATTTTTACGAAACCGTTGATGAAAACACCAAAATGGAGTTTATCAATGGAGAGATAATTTTTCAGTCACCGGTTAAAAAGATGCACAATGAAGCAACAGGGAACCTGTATATGCTCATTAAACTATATACTTCAAAGCATGATTTGGGATGGACCGGTGTCGAAAAAGTATTGGTATCACTCACACGGAACGACTATGAACCCGATGTTTGCTTTTGGAAAAAAGACCGGGCACAGCACTTTACTGAAGATCAAATGCAGTTTCCTGCACCAAACTTGGTTATAGAAGTCCTTTCTCCAAAAACTTCTAAAATCGACCGAACTACCAAGTACGTAGATTATGAAGCCCACGGGGTACATGAATATTGGATTGTTGACCCCAAAAAAAAACAGATAGAGCAGTTTATTCTCATCAACGGACATTTTTATCTTCGGTTCAAAGGGACTGAAGGCTTTCTCAAAAGTGAATCTATGGAGGGTTTTACCCTGGATGTCGAAGCTGTTTTTGATTCTGTAAAGATGAATCAGGCTTTGGTGAAAATATTGACCTGAACGTTAAGATTTAAGCCCTACCCGCTCACCGATCATCCGCAAACCGTCTAAGGTCAAGCTGCGATTTACTTCTACAAATTCGCCGTGAAGCGTATCAATAATCGAAGAAAGCCCGCCCGTTGCCAAGGCAATGCAATCGCCGTCCAATTCGCGACGAATCCGGGTAATCATCCCTCTGACCAAACTTTCGTATCCCAACAAGATCCCCGCCTGAATAGCGTGGGTGGTATTTTTTCCAATCGCCGATTCGGGCAATTGTAAGGGCACTTCCGGCAATTGAGCAGTATTGGAAAATAAGGCTTTAACGGCTGTTTTGAGCCCGGGGGCAATAGCTACCCCCAAAATTCGGCCGTCACCGGAGACGGTGGTGAAAGTAAGAGCTGTTCCAAAATCTACTACGACGGCATTGCGGCCGTATTTGGTATGTGCCGCTACGGCATTGGCAACCAAATCACTGCCGATTTCATGCGGATGGTCTATTTCCACTTTTAAACCGGGATATACCTCCGGACCGACTACAACCGGGTTCTTGCCGAAAAGATGGGTGAGCATTGACTTCAGCGTAGGAGTCAGAGAAGGGACAACGCTGCTCAAAACAACCGTCTGTACGTTGCCGATAACCAAATCAGCCTCCAAAAAGTGAAGGCGCAACTTGCTTTCATAAAAATACGACGGTTCCTCAGACAGGGAGCGAATTCGAAATATATGGGTCCATTCGTTGTTTTGCCAAATACCGAAAACGGTATCTGTATTGCCTGCATCAACGGCTAAAAGCATAATAGTTTCTGTTTTGCGATGGTGAATTGCGGTCTATAATTTGGCATAAGACGGAGAGTAGGTTTAAGTTTATATCCAATATCAGCTCCGTTTTTTCGTTTTCTCTTTATTGGTTTTATCAAAAGAACCTTTATTTTGTATTCTTTAGTGCGTTTTCTGAATTTAACCTGCTTTGATTTATGCGCAAGTTAAGCGTTTTTTTGTCCCTCCTCATACCCTGTACCGTATTTGCTCAAGATTTGCCGGACTGGGAAAATCCGGCCGTAATCAACCGAAATACCGAACGTCCTCATACCACCCTTATACCCTATAGTGATGAAGCCTCAGCCCTGAAATTTGATCGTGCCGCTTCTCCTTACTTCAAATCACTCAACGGTAACTGGAAATTCAAATGGGTGTCGCATCCATCTAAAGTACCGGGAGATTTCTTCCAACTCAATGCCAATACTTCCTCTTGGGATAACCTGCCCGTGCCTTCTAATTGGCAAGTAGTCGGAGCCCGTGAAGGGCGTTCGTATGACCGTCCTGTTTTTACTAATATCAAGCATCCCTTTCCGGCAACCCCGCCGCGGATTACGAGTGATACCAACGCCGTAGGACTCTACCGTACTGCATTCAGTATTCCGACCAATTGGCCCGGGCGTGATGTGTTTTTGCATTTTGCCGGAGTTCAGTCGGCTTGTTATGTGTGGGTGAATGGTTTGCAAATGGGCTATCATGAAGACGGTATGACGCCTGCCGAGTTTAATATTACGAAGTACTTACGAGCAGGTGAAAATCAATTGACCGTACAGGTTATTAATTGGTCCGACGGAAGTTATTTAGAGGATCAGGATTTTTGGCGGCTTTCGGGCATTTTTCGGGATGTGTATTTGTATGCTGCTCCCGTCATTCATGTTCGGGACTATTATGTATCAACTGATTTGGACGAGAATTATCAAAACGCCACGCTGAAAATATCAGCTTTCGTTAAAAACTTTTCCTCTCAGGTACAGGATAAATACCAAGTCCGATTCAAATTGTATGACCCGGACGGGCGAATAGTCCAAGGGGATCTGATCAGAAACGTACCGATGATGGACCCGAAGGATGAGTCTTATCTGAATTTGAACATACCGATACCTACACCTGCCCGCTGGACGGCCGAAACGCCCAATATCTATAAACTTATCCTTCAGGTGGTGAATGGAGAAGGACAAACGACGGAGGTATTGAGTACCCGAGTAGGTTTTCGGGAAATAAACCTGCGTAACGGTCAGTTGCTCATCAATGGAAAAGCGGTAAAATTTAAAGGCGTGAATCGTCATGAGTTTGACCCCAATACGGGGCGGGTTGTCAGTCGAGAATCCATGATAAAAGATATTATGCTGATGAAACAGCACAATATCAACGCAGTGCGTACCTCTCATTACCCCAACGATCCCCTTTGGTATGACTTGTGCGACGAATACGGTTTGTACGTGATCGATGAAGCCAACATCGAAAGCCACGAATTGTGGCAGCAAAAAGGCATTTCCTTGGCCGCCAACCCGGATTGGAAAGAAGCGTTTGTCGCGCGCGGAAAAGCGATGGTAGAACGCGACAAAAATCACCCTTGTGTTGTCATTTGGTCGCTCGGTAATGAGACCGGAATGGGGCAAAATTTTGAGGATATGGCCCAAATCATCCGATTGATTGATCCTACACGTCCGTTGCACTACGAAGGACGCGCCAATTACCCTAAGTCATTTGAGGAAACGGACCAAGCCGTGACCAACTTTGACATCAACAGCACTATGTATCCTTCGGTGAAGGTGATGGAAGCAATGGTGAAGAAAGATCCCAATCGACCGCTCATTATTTGCGAATATGCCCATGCTATGGGGAACGGAGTCGGTAATTTAAGCGATTATTGGGACGTCATTGACCAAAATCCGCGCATGCAGGGCGGGTTTATTTGGGATTGGGTGGATCAGGGATTGAATTTGAAAGATAAAAACGGTCAGTCTTATATTGCTCACATCAATTACATTGACGGCGCCAATGCGGGCGACGGGCTTGTAAATCCGGATAGGGTACCGCAACCCGAAATCAATGAGGTGAAACATGTCTATCAATACGTAAAGTTTACTCCGAAAGACACAATTTCGGTCCAAAACCAAACGATTACACTGAATAATAACTATGATTTTCTGAGCTTACGGCCTTTTAAATTGGTATGGGAATTAGTAGAAAACGGGAAAACGGTACAACAGGGAGAAATCAAAGATCTGACGACTTCGCCGGGGGAAAAACAAGCAGTGACGATTCCGTTTCTGATTCCGTCCTACAACAGCGGAGCCGAATATTTTCTGAACGTCAGTTTACAACTTAAAGAAGCGACTGCTTGGGCTATTGCCGGGCATGAGGTGGCTTTTCAACAACTATACGTAAAAACACCGCCTGTTCCTAAAACCACCGTTACTTGGCCCGTCACTTCAACCGTAAAAGTGGGACTGGTACGCGGCGGAGGCATTCAATTGACCAATCCCCAGTTTAAAATTATTTTTGATCGTAAATCAGTAGGTATCAGTTCGTTTGTTTATAAAAATCGTGAATTGATAGCCGCACCGCTTCTGCCTGATTTTTGGCGCGTCCCAACCGACAATGACGAAGGAGGCAACAAAGCAAGTTTTGCGGCTCGTTGGCGGGCGGCCGGTTTGGACAGTTTACGACGCATGGGGGGAGATATTCGTGTAGAACAAATAGGTCTTTCGATAGCGCGGGTACATACGCAGAGTACATGGGTAGGTAAAGCAGGCATCAGTTTCGTCGTAAAAACGACTTATACCGTTTTCGGTTCGGGGGATATTGAGGTTAAAAATACCGTAACCGTCAACGGCAATAATGTACCGCCGTTGCCCAAAATAGGGTTTCAAATGCAACTTCCTGCGTCGTTTCGTCAGCTTAGCTGGTACGGGCGCGGGCCTTTTGAAAGTTATTGGGATAGAAAATCAGCAGCAAGGGTAGGTGAGTACAGCGGCTCCGTAGCAGACCAACATTTTGCGTACACTATGCCCCAGGAAAACGGAAACAAAACGGATGTTCGCTGGGCGGCAGTAACCGATTCGGTAGGATTTGGGCTGTTGGTTATGGGAGACCCTACGCTTAATTTCAGCGCTCATGATTATACCGCAGCCGATCTGTCGGACTCAAAAATCACCCAAAACCTACCGCGCGGCTTGGCTTCAGTCCTTCATTTTGACTACAAAATAATGGGCTTAGGCGGGGATGACAGTTGGACGCCTCGTACGCATCCGGAATACTTGTTGACGGATAAAGAATATACCTACTCTTTCCGTTTACGACCTTTTGATGCGACTGTTCCTCTCAGTGCCATTACCCAAACGGCGCTTCCGGAAATAACCGCTCAATCACAAGCCGCCTCTGAATTGGGAGCTCCGGCTTCTATTGTAAAAGAAGGTACTCCGGCAGGGGCAGCCCAAACGAATGATGAACAGGAAGCCGCCATCAAAAAAGCGGAGGCGAAAAAATACATAAAGCGAAAACCGACTTACCGCAAAAAACCTGTTGCGAAAAAGCGAAAAAAATAAAAAAATAAAAATATAAAAAAGGGCCAACACTGCGGCGGCCCTTTTTTATGAATAATCGTACCATGGGTTATTTTTTCTCGGGCAACAATACCACTTTGATGAAATTGGCATCGTTGAGGTATTTATTGGCGGTAGCTTTGGTACTCGCAACGGTGATTTTATTGAGTTGCTTTTCCCAATCCAAGACGCTCTTAGGATCTTCACCCGTTGAATAAGCATTGATGATCTGACCTTGCCAAAAACCGTTTTCTTTCATTTGTACTTCCATCGCACGGCGGGTTTCGGCTTTGAACTTATCTATATCTACCTGCGTAGCACCGTTCTTCTTAATTTCGTCGATAACAGCCAACGTTTTGGTGGCCAACTCTTCTACTCGCTCAGGCCCTGTGCCGTAACCGATGCGGAAGTTATAGCGAGGAACCGGAATTTTGCCATAAGTAGCCCGAGCACCGATACCGTATACCCCGCTTTCTTTTTCACGGATGACTTCAATCAGCTTAATGTTCAGTACTTCTTCTAAAGCATCCAATTGCCAATTGTTGTCGTCGTTGTATTCATAGTCGCCGCTAAAGATCAGTGAGGCTTGGCTTTTAGGCTCAATACCTTTGTAAACTTTTTTGTCTATGCGACCTTTAGGGGCACGAATGCCTAAATCACGAAACGATTCTTTCTTTTTCTGAGTAGGCAAAGCGCCTAAGTATTTTTCGAGTAGCGGCTTGATTTGTTCTACCTTGAAAGAACCGGTAAAAAAGAAGGTAAAATCGGCGGGATCGGCAAAACGCTCTTTGTAGATATCGTACGCACGGTCGGGGTTGGCCATATCCCAACGTTCTACACTGATCGGCATTCGACGGAAGTTGTGATTCCCTAAAATGATGCTCAAACTGTCTTGAAATACCTTTTCCGGTGAAGGGGAGGCTTGCATATTTTGGATAGCGGAGCGTTGTGCCGCCATAAATCCTTTGATGACATCGTTGTCTTTACGCGGTTTGGTAAAGTAGGCATAAATCAATTGAAAGGCAGTTTCGAGGTCTTTAGGACTGCAACTTCCCGAAAACCCTTCTTCGTTTTCTCCTACAAACGGGCTTACATTCACGACTTTACCGGTAAGGTATTTTTTCAACGCATTTTGATTGAATTCACCTACACCACTTTCTTCTACTACGGCATCGGCTAATCCGGCGCTCATGTAGTCTTTGTCAGAATACAGTGATGTGCCTCCCTGACTTCTTGCCCCGATGAGGATTTCGTCATTTTTAAATTCAGTTGGTTTTAAAACGGCCTTCACGCCGTTGCTTAAGGTAAGTTCGGTCACTCCGATTTCGGCGATTTGTTTGGTGGCTACCGTACTTCCGGCCGCGGGAAGATTTTCAACCAACGGTTTATTGATCACTTTATCTTCGTAAGCAGTCACACCCTTCCCCGCGCTGTTGACCCATTCCAAAATTTTAGCTTCGTTGGGCAGTTTATCTTTGTCTTTTTCTGAAGCCATGACAATCACGGTCCGGTTGTCGGGAGTTAGGTACTGCGCCGATAAGGCGTTTACTTCGGCCAGTTTGATACCGTCCAACTGTTCTTTCACAAATTCGTAGTAAAACTCAATGCCCGTAGCCGGTGAACCTTCCAAAAAGTGGTTCATGTATTCGTTGACGTAGTTGACCGACTTGGTTTTGTCTTTCTCCTTAAAACGTCTTTCTACACTTGTTAAGAGCTGTTTTTTGGTACGTTCCAATTCACTTTCGGTAAAACCGAAGTTTTTGGCGCGAATGCCTTCGTCCAATACGGCTTTGAGTGCTCCTTCCAAATTGCCGTCTTTAGCTACGGCGATGTTAAAGAAAGCATCGTAGTCGCCGATAAAACCGCCGTAACTTGCCCCGCCAAACAGGAAAGGAGGGTTGGCCTGTTGCGTAAGCTCCTGCAAACGGGCCTGCAACATTTGATTGAATAAACCGCGTTTGATTCCCTCACGAATATCATTCAGGGTTTTTTCTTCGGCTTTCGGCAATTTGGTCAATACCTGAGCCATCATGTAAGGCTGTTCGGGGTCGGTTACGATCGCTACTCGGGTACCTTTGAAATCGGAGATAGGGTATTTGCCGAAAGGTTTTGGATTGACTGCGGTCGGAATAGCTCCGAAACGCTCCTTAATGGTTTTTTCTACTTGGTCGATGTCAAAATCACCTACTGCTACAATGGCTTGCAAGTCAGGGCGATACCATGTTTTGTAAAAGTTGCGGATGGTCTCGTAGCTGAAGTTTTTCAGAATATCTTCGGTTCCGATGACAGTACGCTTGCCGTACTTGGAATCTCCTACCAAAATAGGCATCCATTTATCCCGCATCCGTTTTTGAGCCCCTCTTCCCCCGCGAAATTCTTCCAAAATCACACCGCGCTCTTTGTCGATTTCAGCATCTTCCATGGTGATATTATGGGCCCAATCTTCCAATACCACAAAGGCTTTGTTGAAAATATCGGCCGAATCGGTAGGGACGGGCAACTGATAAACGGTTAGGTCCTGACTTGTGGAGGCATTCAGATCATCACCGAATTTGACTCCGGCTCGTTGCAGATAATTCACCAATTCATTTTTAGGGAAATTTTTGGTTCCGTTAAAAGCCATGTGTTCGGTGAAGTGGGCTAAACCGTTTTCTTTATCTTCTTCCTGAATCGCTCCTACTTTATTTACAAGATATAATTCTGCCCGCTTTTTAGGCTCTTCATTTTTGCGGATGTAATAGGTCAGACCATTGGACAATTTGCCGTATCGAACTTTCGGATCAAATGGGATAGTTTTTTTGAGATCGGTTTGGGCAAAAGCGACATTTAACCGAACGAATACTGTGGCAATAAACAGTAATTTGATTGGTTTCATAGATTTATAAAAGTTTAAATAAATAATAATTGATTCCGGGTTAAAACAAGTTGTTTACGTAAAGGTTCACAAATTATTGTGGATAAACGGTTGAATAAAAGTTTTGATGATAAAATGATACTTTTGACCGATTTTCAGAAAACGAAAAAGTTAGTTTTCGCAAATATATTGGAATAAATGTTATTCGACGATTCTTATAAAACCATAGTCAAACCCGTGGAAGGTTTCTTTCGTGATCGCGGAAGTAAATTCTTGGCTTTTGCGTATCCCATTCAGAATGAAGAAGATACGAAAATATACCTATCCGATTTGCGCGAAGTACACCCCAAAGCAGTACATTATTGTTATGCTTATCGCCTCGGGTTGGATCGCACTCAGTTCCGTGCCAACGATGACGGAGAGCCTTCGGGTTCAGCCGGCAAACCTATTTTAAACACCATTTATTCATACGACCTTACCAATGTGTTGGTGGTGGTAGTGCGTTATTTCGGCGGTACGCTTCTTGGGGTTCCCGGGCTTATCAATGCTTATAAAACCGCCACAGACGAAGCCCTGAAACAGGCACAAATTATCACCAAATACGTACGCGATATTTATACACTTACTTATCCGTATGAGCAAATGAACGAGGTAATGAAAGTGATAAAAGCCTTTGACCTCATGCCTCTGAACCAGCAATTTGATAACGAATGCAGTCTTCAAATCGAAATTCGAAAAACCTTATTGAATCAGGTACTCGGACGGTTGGAAAAAATTGAATTGTTACAAATAAAATACGAAAAGACGATCTGAAACCGCAGAGAACGGAGAAAGGGAGGGGGGCGTTTTCTGTGTCCCGCCCTTTCTTTTTTTCTAATAATTATAAATTCTTCAAGATCCAATCCGTCATCATTTGATAGCGGTGAAGCAGCGTGTTACCGCCGCTGATACTGTGCGTCCGATTGGGATAATAGAACGTCTCAAATTGTTTCCCGGCTTTGATAAGCGCATTGACAAAATCGACAGAATTCTGAAAGTGAACATTATCGTCGCCCGTACCGTGCATGATTAAAAATTTGCCTTTCAGTTTGTTAACGTGCGTAATCGGCGAATTGTCATCATAGCCGGAGGCATTGTCCTGCGGGCGTTTGAGATAGCGTTCCGTATAGACAGTGTCGTAGTAGCGCCACGTAGTCACCGGGGCACCCGCTATGCCCGCCTTGAAATAATCCGCCCCGACGGTCATGCACAGAGAAGCCATATAGCCGCCGTAACTGTGCCCGTGAATACCGATGCGTGCAGCATCCACAAAAGGTAAAGTCGCCAAGTATTTGGCTCCTTCGATTTGGTCTTCGGTTTCGAGCTTGCCGAGTTGCGCATACGTACTTGTCCGAAATGCATTCCCGCGTGCGCCCGTCCCTCGACCGTCTACCGAGACAATGATATAGCCCTTGGTAGCCAGCAATTTAAACCAAGCTGTCAAAGGGTTGGTCCAAACGTCAGAAACGGTCTGTGAGCCGGGGCCGCCATACACAAACATCAGCACAGGGTATTTTTTGGTAGCATCGAAGTCCAACGGTTTTATCATCCAACCGTTCAACTCGGTGCCTTGGGTGATAGTAAATTTAAAGAAGTCCAGTTTGGGTAAATCGTATTCGGCTATTCGCTCGCGAAGTTTTTGATTGGCTTCCGGTATGCGTATAGTTTTGTTGGTTGCGGTTTGATGAAGACTGACCGTCAGCGGTTCCAAAGCCGATTGATTATAAATCAGGTAATAACTGAAATCCGGGCTCATGTTCACGGCATTGGTACCGGATTTCTCAGTAAGTTTCATCGGTTGCGGCAAAATGATTGTCGCTGATTTTTTTGACTTTTTAATCGCCGGTGCTGTCAAATTTAAGCTGTATAAGTGGCGTTCTAACGGCGATACCATCGAAGACGTAAAATACAGCGTTTGTGTTTTCTCGTCAAGGCCCACAATATCCGTGACTTCCCAATCTCCGGATGTTAATTGCTTCAGCAAATTTCCGCTCATATCGTATTGGTATAAATGTTTGTAACCGCTTCGTTCGGAAGATTGAATAAACGATTGGCCATCAGTTAGATACATTAGGTCGTCAGTAAATTCCAAATCCACATAAGCAGCACTTTCTTCACTCCAAACGGTCTGAGACTGTCCCGTAGAAGCATTGGCGTGGAGTATATCCAAACGGTTTTGTAAACGATTCATTCGTTTTACCGACAGCAAATTGGGGGCTTGGGTCCATTTGATACGCGGAATGTATTGGTCGGTTTCCGGGCCTACATCTATTTTCGTTTTTTGATTTCCGCCCAAATCATATACCCAAATTTGAACCACGGAATTGGATTCGCCTGCTTTGGGATATTTATAGCGATAATCTTTAGGGTACAAATCACCCCATATCTGTAAATTGTACTCGGGTACCCGACTCTCGTCAAAACGATAATACGCCAATTTTTTTCCGTCCGGCGACCATTCAAAGGCTTTGGCAAAACTGAATTCTTCTTCGTACACCCAATCACAGGTACCGTTGATAATTTCGTTCCATTTGCCGTCGGTCGTAACAGCCTGTTCTGTTTGAGTCGCTACATCGCTGATGAATACATTATTATTACGTACAAAAGCTACTTTACTGCCATCGGGAGAAAGCGTAGCGAGCATTTGTTTGCCGTTTTTAGAAAGCTGCACCAATTTTTTTGTTGCCAAATCGTACACGTAAAAATCGGCTTTGAACGAGTGCCGATAAATTTTTTCAATGCCGGTGGTCAATACTAATTTTTGTTCATTGGAACTCAATTCATAACTGTCAAACTGAATGGTCTGATTGCTGCCTTCTACTTTGACCGCGGCTTGGTCAAAAAGAGTTTCCACAGCCTCACCGGTAGCAATGCTGTATTTGATCACTTTGCCGTTTTGCTGCGCCGTATAAAAACCGCCCGATTGCATCCAATTCACGCCCGAAACGGTCTTGGGGGCGAAAATGTATCCTTGCGGACCGTAAATATCATTGAGCGTAATGGTTTTTTTCTGAGCAGTCGCCCTGCCGTTCAGGAGGAAAGCAGCAATAAATAAGGTGTAAATCGGATGTGAACTAAAAGCAGCAGTTTTTCTCATATAGGTTGATGAATAAGCAAAAATAAATCAGGACAAAGATAGACAATACTTGCCCATCCGTTAAATCCCCCGGTTTGCGGGAAAGTTTGTCGAAAGCACTCATTTGCCTTTGTAATGTACACGTCTGAGTTGTTCGTTTGTAACACATTGGATACAAGGTGCTGTGACCATACAGGTTACTGTTTTTTAAATTCTTATGAAGAGGCTTCTTTCAGAAACAAGTATCTTTGGACACACAAAAGAGTCCCTCACAACCCATGCTGAAAAAAGAACGTTACCGACTATTGATTGACCATTTTTCGCAGAAATTTCCCACAGCCGAAACCGAACTCCATTACTCCAATCCTTACGAACTTTTAGTGGCGGTGATATTGTCGGCGCAGTGTACCGATAAGCGAATCAATATGGTTACACCGGCTTTGTTTGAGCGTTTTCCCGACCCGCAGGCCTTGGCGATGGCCACCGTCGAAGAAGTGTTTCAATACATCCGTTCGGTATCTTATCCCAACAACAAAGCCAAACATTTGGTAGGCATGGCGCAACTGTTGATGGATAAGTTCGGCGGCGAAGTACCAAGCACCATTGAAGAATTGCAATTGATGCCCGGGGTTGGTCGCAAAACGGCAAACGTCATCGTATCAGTCATTTATAATCAACCCGCGTTGGCAGTAGATACCCACGTTTTTCGCGTCTCGCACCGTTTAGGATTGGTACCTAAAACAGCCACTACGCCGTTGGCGGTTGAAAAAGAAGTCGTCAAAAATGTGCCGGATGCCATCATTCCGATCTTTCATCATTGGTTGATCTTGCACGGCCGTTACGTATGCTTAGCGCGTACACCGCAGTGTCAGATGTGTGAGCTGACGCATTTGTGTAAATACTATGAGGCGTTGCAAAAGAAGAAAAAATAGGGATAGCAGCATCGTTGTTTTGACAAATAAAGTCGGAGGGAATGTCCTTACCGGAAAGTTTTGGCTATTTTTGCGACTTCCAATGTTATTTTGATCACTGATATACCGATGAAACAAGTCTATTTTACGGCCGGCCCGGCAGAAATGTATCCTACTTTTGAACAACATTTGCGTACGGCTGTCGAAAACCAACTTGGCTCAATCTCTCACCGCAGCCAAAAGTTCAGAGATATTTACAAGTTCACGGTCGAGCAGTTGCGTGCCTTGATGGACATTCCCGATACCCATGCGGTGTTGTTTACAGGTTCGGCGTCGGAAGTATGGGAGCGAATACTGCTGAATTGTGTGGAGCACGAAAGTTTTCACTTGGTCAACGGCTCGTTTTCCAAAAAATTTTACGAGTACGCAGTTTCGTTACGTAAATATGCACACAAACAGGAAAAGCCGTTTGGTGAGGGCTTCGACTACGCTGAAATCGAAGTACCGGAATACGCAGAAGTCATTTGTGTGACGCACAATGAAACAAGTTCAGGTGTGCAAATGCGGGAGCCGGATATTCATAAATTGAAGCGCAGCAACTCCAAAAAGCTCATAGCCGTTGACATCGTTTCGTCGGCTCCGTATCCGGAATTGGATTTCGGCGTCATAGATAGTGCTTTTTTTTCGGTGCAAAAAGCCTTTGGGTTGCCGGCCGGTTTGGGGGTGTGGATCGTTAACGAAAAGTGTCTGGCCAAAGCGGAGCGTTTGCAGAAATACGAAGATGCTACCATCGGAGCCCATAACAGTTTGCCGGCCCTTTGGAAAAACTTCAAAACCTACGAAACGCCGGCTACGCCTAATGTCATCGGCATTTATTTGTTGGGAAAAGTGGCCGAAGATCTCAACGCTGTCGGGGTGGAAAATGTAAGAAAACAAACCGACGAAAAGTATAAGTTGCTGAATAAGTTTGTGGAAAGCAGCAGCAACTTCAGCCCGGCGGTAGCAGAAGAAAAACATCGTTCACGAACAGTAATAGTGGCCAATACCAAAAAATCGTCTGCCGAAGTGATTGCTCAAGTTAAAAAGGCGGATATGGTAGTAGGAAGTGGTTACGGCCCCTTTAAAGAAGGTCAAATTCGCATTGCCAACTTTCCGGCGGTTTCGATAGAACAGGTGGAAACGCTGATTGGAGAGTTGAAGAAGTTGGAGAACTGACTTTGATAAAAGGCTTTCCTATTTGTATATTTACGTTAAAATGAACAGGTTATGACGGTCTTGCAATTACAAAAACCTTCTTATCTCTCAGATGAAACACTCAGTCGTACGATTGAACTGGGCCGTTTTATCCGTTCGGAAGAAGATTTTTATCAGTTTTGTTTAGACAATGACCACCTTAAAATTGAGCGCAATGCGGATGGCACTATCAAGATTATGGCATTAACGGGCGGAAAAACAGGAGAGAAAAATTCGGAACTTAATGCTGAACTGGTCTTTTGGAAACGTAAAAATGGAGGCCGTGTTTTTGATTCTTCCACGGGATTTAGATTGGACAATGGGGCAACGCGTTCGCCGGATGCTGCTTGGATAAAAGAAGAACGTTGGAGTGCACTAACCGGTGAACAGCAGGAAAAGCATCCTCCCATTGCTCCTGATTTTGTAATAGAGCTAATGTCTGTTTCTGATGATTTGAAGGAATCTCAACAAAAAATGCAGGAATACATTGAAAACGGTGTGCAACTTGCTTGGTTGATTGCTTCAAAAACCGAAGAAATTTTTATTTACAGAGCTGATGGCACTGTTACCAAACACGTAGGTTTTTCAGGCACACTTACCGGAGAAGCTATTTTGGAAGGTTTTACTTTTGATTTGACATTGTTGAAATAAATTTGTCTGATCCTTAATGCGTCAATAATCGAATCAATTCTTCGTGTTGCGGATAAGCCATTAATAGGGCGGCTTGCTCAGCCAATTCAAAGTCTGCAAATTCAAATCCCGGTGCTACGGTACAGCCTACTAACGAGTAAGCATTGTCAGGGGCGGGTTTAGAACCAAACCAAGTACCCGCAGGGACTACCGCCTGAAACACCTCGCCGTTATCGGGGTTAGCCCCCAATGTAATGATTTCCAGCCTTCCGTCCGGGTAAATAACATACACATCTAAGGGTCCGCCGGCGTAAAAATGCCACATTTCATCCGCCTGAATGCGGTGCAGGGAAGAAAAGTGATGGTTTTCCAATAAAAAATAAATGCCTGTACCGAAACTTCTGTCTCCTGAAAAGCGAGCAGGCAAGGCGGATTTTGGAATAATTTCGGCAGAACGATATGTTTCCGCAAAATATCCCCCTTCGGGATGCGGTTGCATTTGATATTTTTCTACCCAGTAATTGGCCGGTTTCATAGGCAGGTGTTTTTTCGGTTTCAAAAATAGATAAAAAGCAGTTTCTATTTGTTAGTTGTACCTTTGCAGGAACTTTTCATTGAACATTTATCATTTAGCATTGGCTGTACATTTTGATAAATGTTTAATGCTTTATGTTTAATGACAATGTTATACCCGCAAGATATAGAACAAAAATTAGGTTTTGACCGAATTCGTGAGCAGTTAAGAGACCTTTGCCTTAGTCCGTTGGGACAGGCGTTTGTGCAGAAGATACGCTTTTCGGATAATTTCCCGGTGATTGATAAACTCACCCGCCAAACCGCTGAAATGAAAGCGATCTTGGAAGAGGCGTCCGGGGAGTTTCCCGCTCAAAATTATTTAGATGCTACTTCAGCCCTCGAAAAGATACGCATTGAAGGCATGTTGCTTTCGTTGGACGAGTTTTATGATCTGAAACTTTCGCTCCGTACCATTCGGCAGATTGTAAAGTTTTTGGATGAGCAGGAGGAAGGGCGTTTTCCTTTTTTACGCGAGTTAGCCGGAAATATTAAGGTAGAAAAATCGGTCAGTGATGCGATTGACCGTATTATTGACGACCGCGGGCAAATTCGCGACAATGCCTCACCTGAATTAGCGGATATTCGTCGGAGGTTGATTTCGGAAGCTGCCGGTGTTCGCAAAAAATTGGAATCCATTCTCAAACACGCCAAAAACAGCGGTTGGGTAAATGAGGACGTTTCCTTTACGGTGCGCAACGGGCGAATGGTGATTCCGATTTCGTCGGAACACAAGCGCAAGTTGAAAGGATTTGTTCACGACGAATCGGCCACGGGACAAACGCTGTTTATGGAACCGGCGGATGTATTGGATGCCAACAACGAAATTCGTGAGTTGGAATATGCGGAACGTCGCGAAATCAATCGTATTCTGATTCAATTGGCTAACCAAATTCGACCTCATTTGGTTGATTTGCAGCGCGCCTATCAGTTTTTGGGGATGGTTGATTTTATTCGGGCCAAAGCAAAATTGGCTTCGCAGTTAGTAGCCGTTAACCCTGCCTTTGTTAACCGCCCGATGATTGACTGGCGTATGGCAAAGCATCCGCTGTTATACTTATCTTTCCAAAAACAGGGGCGGAAAGTAGTGCCGCTTTCTATTGAACTTCAACAGAATCAACGGATTTTGGTAGTGTCGGGGCCTAATGCCGGCGGGAAATCAGTTTCTTTAAAAACAATTGGTTTGGTGCAATATATGTATCAATGCGGCCTGCTCGTACCGATGCGTGAAGATTCGACTATCGGGCTTTTTCAGAATTTGTTTATTGACATCGGCGATGAGCAAAGTCTTGAAAATGACTTGAGTACGTACAGCAGCCACCTGACCAACATGAAGTATTTCCTGAATTTTGCGCATAAAAAAACCTTGTTTCTGATTGATGAATTCGGTACCGGAACAGAGCCGAGTTTGGGGGCTGCCATTGCCGAGGCGATTTTGGAAGATCTGACCAAATCAGGGGCTTTTGGGGTCATAAATACGCATTATACCAATCTGAAAACCTACGCCGACAAAACACAAGGATTGATCAACGGTGCTATGCGCTACGACGGCGAACATTTAGAGCCGCTTTATGAACTCGAAATCGGAAAGCCGGGAAGTTCGTTTGCGTTTGAGATTGCCTCCAAAATCGGGTTGCCCAAAACGGTGGTGGAACGAGCCAAGGGAAAACTGGGTACGCAACAGGTCAACTTTGAGAAGTTGTTGAAAGAGTTGGATATTGAGAAAAAAGTGTTCTCGGAGAAAAACCTGGAAATTGGGATAAAAGAACGCAAACTGGCGCAGCAATTGGCAGAAACCACGGCTTTGCAGCAACGCTTGGATACCGATCAAAAGAAGATATTGAATGAAGCCAAACTGAAAGCTAAACAATTGTTGGTTGAAACAAATCAACGTATTGAGAATACCATTCGGGAGATCAAAGAAAACAAGGCAGAGCGGGAACCTACCAAACAAATACGGCAAGAGTTAGAACAGTTTGAGCAAGAAGAATTGAAGGTTCAACCGGTAGCGGAACCTGAACGGGAAGAGTTTTTGCCGGAGGTTGGAGCAATCTCAATAGGTAGCTTTGTACGCATCAAAGGCCAAACGACAGTAGGAGAAGTGCTTGCTTTAAAAGGGAAAGATGCCGAAATCAGAATAGGCGATTTGAAGTCAAACGTCAAACTCAGTCGTTTGGAAAAAGTATCAAAAAAGGTATTTAAAGAGGCTACCGGTGAAAAAAATATAGCTCCGAAGTTAGGCGGGATCGACATCAACGAAAAAATGATGAATTTCAGCTTTAACTTAGACATACGGGGGAAACGAGGGGAAGAAGCCATGATCGAGTTGGATGAGTTTATGAATAACGCCATCATGTTGGGTTACGACGAACTTCGCATCATTCACGGAAAAGGCGATGGGATTTTACGGCAGTTGGTCAGAAATCACCTCAAATCTTTCCGACAAGTTGGTAAAATGCAGGACGAACACCCGGACCGGGGAGGAGCGGGAGTGACAATTGTAAGTGTCAGGTAAGAAACATAAAAATTATGTTTCTTAATGAGTCGCTTTTTTGCAATATAATTATTAATCTTACAGGATATTAGCATTACCTAACCTGTAAGAAAAATAATGATACTCCCACCAAGAACGGCCTTCTTGGCATTGGCATTTTCTGTATTTGCCGCAGATGTCTATGCCCAAACACCGGAAGAAATAAAACAACAGTTGGTCGGCTATAAAGCCGAAGTGGAAAGACTGGAATCGCTTCTTAAAAAACAACAATCCCAACTTCGTCAGTTGACTCTTACTAATAAAGGTCTGAAAACCAATATTGATGGCCTGAATTTGGACTTAGCCGACAAAAATTCGTCCATCGGAAATCTTAACCAAGACATTGACGGTTTAAAACGCAATGTAAAAGACCTTGATCTCAAGAACCAACAACTCACCCATAACTTAGCAGAATCGAACACTAAATTACAGGACGCGTATACCCTGATTGAGCAACTTCGTTATGAAAAAAATATTTTGTCGGATAACAAGATTATCCGAATCTATCCCCTTTCGCCCAAAGACAGTTATCAGCAGTTCTTAGCCCGGATCAACCGGGCAGAATCGGGCTTTAAATTTGATGATAATGCTGAGGAAGGGGAACTTAAAATCACCAAGGAATTTGATGCACAGGCAGAGGCTTGGTGGATTTTCGATAAAACCCTGGATACCATTCTGGAAGTGGTATTGCAATTTCAGCCCCATCGCTTTGACCCGAACAAAACTCTTCTTTTGGCAGAACCGAAATTGCTTCAAAAGACACGCTTCAGCAATAAGCCGTTTGAAGAACAGCAGGACATGGATAAAGTAAAACTTTATCGTGATAAAGTGCTTAGAATGCTGGAGGGCGAGCTTACTAAATCATCTGAGAAATAAATTAGCGGGATGAGGTTATGAAAAACTTTTTACTTACAGTGATTTGTTGGGGGATTGGCTTATTATGGTGTGAAGCCCAAAATACGACGGTTTACGGACGGGTCACCCGTGCTTCGAACGGTGAGCCGTTGGTAGGCACTTCCGTTTTTATAAAAGGAACAAATCGGGGAACAATCACCGATGCCAACGGCCGATATCGCCTTACGGTTTCAAAACCTGTAACCTTGGTGGTACGATTTGTTGGGTTTCGGGATATCGAACAAAACATAAATCCGCAGGAGGGGCGGCTTCTGTTAGATTTTAAAATGATCAGCAGCGAAGTGCAATTGTCGGATCTGAAAGTGGCAGCCAACCGGGTAGAGGAGTTTTTACAAAAAGTACCCGTATCGGCATCGGTCGTTTCCAATCGCGACTTGGAAGCACGCAGTATTTACAATACCATGGAGTCGCTCAACAATTCCCCCAATTTAATTACAGACTCATGGCTGAATTCACAAGTCAGCTTTTCCTTGAGAGGACTTTCCACCGTTTTTGATAATGTGGGTTTTGAATCAACCGTAGCATTGTATATTGACGATGTTTACTTTTCGCGCAGTTTTGGATTCAATTCTACATTGATGGACATTGAACGGGTCGAAATTTTACGCGGACCGCAAGGAACGCTTTTTGGGAAAAATACCATCGGAGGTGTGATTCATGTGATATCGGAAAAACCGGAGATGGCGACCAACGGTCAAATAGAGTTGAACTACGGCAATTATAATTTTTTGCAGGTGCGCGGCAAATTCAATAAGGAACTCATTAAGAATAAGCTGGCATGGCGGGTTACGGGAGCTTTGACTAAGAGAAATGGATATATTAAAGACCGGGCAGATGACGTACAAGCCCAAAATAAGACCAATTTTTATGGGTTTCGCAGCTCTTTGCTCTATACTCCTACGGAAAAGGTCAATATCTCGTTGCGAGCCCATTATGGAAAAGACGGCAACGCCGAAAATACCTTTGTGTATGCCGGTAAGCCCGATTATGAACCTTTAGGGATTCCTGCTGATACAAAGAGCGAAACCGAACAAAACTTACCGGCGTATTTTCAGCGTCAACAATATGGGGGAGTGGTTAAGGCTGAAATAGAGTTGAATCTCCAAAATAAATTGACGCTTATTTCATCATACAATAACTCAACCGATGACTATCTGGGAGATAATGATGTTGCGAGGGCAGACGTGTCGCGTTGGGGTCGTACGCAAAAATTGCGCAACATCAGTCAGGAGATACGGATTAACTCTCCTCGGGAACAGAAATTTTCGTATGTAGGAGGGCTATATTTTTTGAATGAACAGATTGGGGCCTTAGATACGTTTACTATCAATAAAGATTTTGTCCCCATCGGAGAAGCGTTATTGGGGACTCCGATCAAAACATCAAATTTTGATTCGGAAGGATATACCACTCAAGGTAATATTCGTTCACGGAGCGCGGCTGCGTTTTTCTCCGGTACGTTAGAGTTAGGTGGCCGTTGGCATTTGAACGGCGGTTTGCGCTTTACTTCGGAAAATAAAACCCTTCGTTATTACCAAAAACTTACTTATCAGTACCAAAGCGGCAATCCGATTGGATTGATTGATATTTACGCCGTCAATGTAGGCACCCAAGAACGGCCGGTGCAGCGAAACACTACCGATAATGTGCTTTCGTATGACGTCGGAGTGGATTATAAAGTGAATCCTTTCACAATGGGGTACGCTAAATTTGTAAGAGGTTTTAAAGGGGCCGGTTTCAATACAAGTGTTATTACTGATCCTACCGGGGGAGGGCTGGTCTTTAAACCCGAATATGTCAATAGTTATGAAGTAGGGCTCAAGTCAAAATTCAGCGACCGAGTACGGTTAAACGCGGCCTTGTTTTATACCGATTATCTCAATAAACAAGAACTTCTGGATCAGGGGACGCGGGTCAAAGTGGCCAATGCCAATAAAACGCGCGGCTGGGGATTTGAAACAGAGTTTTCGGGCATGATCAAAAAATTCCGCTTGGATGTATCATTAGGATACCTGAATTTTAAATATATTGACTTCCCGTTTGGAGAGGATGAAAACGGAAACCCTGTTAACTACGCCGGTAACCGATTATTGAAAGCCCCTAACTTTACTTTTTCGTTTGCTCCGGAGTATATAACGACCTTGGGAGAAAAAAAGAAATTGTTTATCGGCTTGAATATCAACCAAACGGGAAAAGCGTATAATGACATCTCAAATTCGGAGGTTATAGCCCGTCAGGCGGCAGCAATTGTCAACGGGCGCATTGCGATTGCGCCCCGCGACGGTAAGTGGAGCCTTGCCCTTTGGGGGAAAAACCTGACAAACCGCCAATTCATCCAACACGGTTGGGAGTATGATTGGGGCGATCAGATTTCATGGAGTCGTCCGCGGTATTGGGGGGTAGAGGTTTATTTGAATTTTCTGTAAATCAACATTGTATAAAAAGATTTAATGGATGCCGGGACCGATTGGTGTTTTTGATTCAGGCTATGGCGGTCTTACTATCTTGCACGAATTGGTCAAGAAATTGCCGCAGTATGATTATTTGTATTTGGGCGATAATGCCCGTGCGCCTTACGGAACCCGATCCTTTGATACGGTTTATCATTATACCTTAGAATGCGTCAAGCACCTGTTTTCCAAAGGATGCCCCTTGGTGATTTTGGCCTGTAATACGGCCTCTGCCAAAGCGCTGCGAAATATTCAACAATTGGATCTGCCGCACTTGGCTCCGGGCAGGCGGGTGTTAGGGGTCATTCGCCCGACGACAGAAGTGGTCGGGCAATTTACGGATTCCCGACACATCGGTATTTTTGCTACGGCCGGAACAGTGGCTTCTGAATCTTATTTGGTAGAAATTGAAAAATTCTTCCCCGAGGTAAAAGTGTATCAGGAGGCTTGCCCGATGTGGGTTCCGCTCATTGAAAACGGAGAATTTGACAGTGAAGGAGCCGATTATTTTGTCAAAAAGCACATTGATCATTTATTGGCTCAATCGCCCGACATAGACGCCGTTTTGCTGGGATGTACGCATTATCCGCTATTGATCAAAAAAATAAAAGAATTTCTTCCCCCGCGTATTCGGATCATTAATCAGGCCGAAATCGTAGCTCGAAGCTTGGCTGATTATTTGCAACGCCATCCTGAAATAGAAGCACAATGCGGTAAAAACGGTACACGTACTTTTTATACCACCGATTCTACAAATGCCTTTGACCGCCAATCAAAGGTGTTCTTTGGCGAAGAAGTAAAGAGTTTGCATCAGGACTTGGGCGTAAAATAAAAGACATTTGCGGCAGTTGGTAAATCCCCAACTGCCGCAAGCGTTATTCCTCCGCCAACGTCCGTGACAGATTGATGCGGTAAATGCCCAAAGAAGGAATGGCCGCGGCCAAAATACCGATTACTATGGCTCCGGCGAACAGCCAAATTTCTTCCGGCAATAAGCTGAAATCAGAAAAAGAATAATGATAGTCGGATTCGGCAGTCCGGCTGAAAAGCCACAATCCTACGCGGCTCAATAGCACCCCTGCAGCATAGCCGGCGATACCGAGCATAATACCTTCCAACAGCAGCATAACAAATAACTTGGTACGCGTAGCACCCATTGACAGCATCAGCGCCATTTCGTATTTGCGTTCCTTTAGTGAGTTGTAAAGAGAAATAAACACGCTTACGCCCGCAATCAAAATGATAATTAAGGCAATAGCACGCAGTGTATCAATCCCTACGCCCAACATGGAAAACAGGCGGTTGATCTCAAAGGCTACGGAAGCAGCCTGCATTTTGGTGTTTTCGTTGATAAAACGCGGCAATGCTACCATACCCATGGGGTTTCGAAATTTGATCAGCAGACTCGTGATCTCTTGGCTTGGGTCGTCTTTTTGGGCAGTTTCTTCGTCGGTCAACAACGAAGTTACATTGTCTCCTTTGCCCGGTTCGTCAGCGTGCTCATGAATGGACCACACACTGGAAATATCCGTCAAAATCAATTGATCCACCACCGAATTATTGGTCTCAAAAATGCCCACTACCTTGTATTTTTTATCGCCGTGAACATCATCCATGTTATCGAAACCGTGCGCACCCGAAAAAACATCCCCCACTTTCAGTCCGGTTACCCGAGCTGCTTTTGCCCCGACGGTAGCTTCCATGGTGGTGGCAAACAACCGGCCCTCTTTGACTTTGGCGTCGAAATGGGTCGGATATTTGGCATTGGTTCCTACAATTCGATAAGACATATAATTGTCGCCCATGGCCAAAGGAATAGCCGTTTTGACCAGTGGATTTCGCATGATTCGTCCCGCTTCTTCTAATGAAACATTGCCGGTGGGAGAATCAATTTGATAAATACTTGACAAAATCAATTGCAGCGGGCTTCCTTTTGCCCCAACGACCATATCAATGCCTTTGATGTTGCGGCGGAATTGCTCGTCCAACTGTTTGTTTAATAACAGAAGCAAAGAAATTATCCCGATGCCGAGAGTCATTAAAAGCGCACTCAAAAAACTGTTCAGCTTTTTGTCCTTGAGATTGGCCCAACTTATTTTGAAGAGGTTCATGGGTATATATGACGTAATTGCGATTTCTAACCAAAGTTAAGCAGAGATATGGTGATTGAAGGCATCCCGACGGCATATTTTCTTCGGACATACGATTAGTTGATGTAAATCAGCCGGTTGGCTTGATATTCATCAGTATTGATTTGGCTCACTCCTTCTATTTTGAGCCATCATTCATTACTAACCAAATAGATCTCCATGAAAAAGATTTTAGTTCCGACAGATTTTTCCGGTTTTGCCCAAACAGCCCTCGAAGTGGCCGCCGACATAGCGCTGAAAACCGGTGCAACCATCACATTGCTCCATGCCAACGAAAAAGTGGTAATGGCTACTCCGATGGCAGAATATTATCTCTACGATAAAGCCATTGAAGAAGAATATTTAGATATGGTGAATGAGGGCCTCAAAAAAACACTGAGTGAAATTGCCGATAACGGAAAATTTGCCAGAGTGAAAATTGACACAGCCGTGATCGGCGGAGGAATGGCGGGAGTGATAGAAGAATTTGTGAAAGATCATGTTATTGACCTGATTGTCATGGGTACGCGGGGCGTATCGGGAATGGAGGAATTTTTTATCGGATCTAATACCGAAAAAGTAATTCGCCGAACCAAATGCCCCGTATTGGCCGTTCCCGGTCCCGTCAAATCGTTTGATAAAATTGTGTTTCCGACAACGCTGAAAAATGACCAGGTCGGGGCATTAAGTACATTAGCAGAATTGCAGGATATCTTTCCCGGGAAAGTAGTGCTTTTGTATCTTAATAATCCGAGCCAACTGGAAAACGATCAGGCAATTGAAGCGAGAAAAGAAGAGTTGATCAAAGCCTCCGGACTTAAAAATGCCACTTTATATATCTCTTCGATAGATGTCTTTAATGAGGAAGAAGCTATTCTGGAGTTTGCCCATCAACAACAAGCCGATTTGATTGTGATGGCCACACATCAGCGTAAAGGATTAGCGCATCTGTTTTTAGGAAGCATTACCGAAGATACCGTCAATCACTCGGATATTCCGGTGCTTTGCTTGCCTATTAAATAGAGGGGAAAGGCGCTGCGACATTATTTGGCCGCGACGGCTTCTGAAGGCTGCGGAATAGAAGTAAGGGGAAGGGACAGGAAAAAAGTAGTACCCTGCCCTTCTTCTGTCTCAAACCAAATATTTCCGCCGGCGTGTTCAACGCCCCGTTTTGCGATGGCTAAACCTAAACCCGAACCACCCTGCTTGGTGCTGAAATTAGGCAAAAAGACCTTAGGGCGAATGGCTTCCGGAATTCCGTTGCCGTTGTCCTGCACCTCAATATAGACGTTGGCTTCATCGGTACGAAGGCGCAATAAGATTTCAGGACGGCGGCCTTCGGGTACCGACTGAATGCCATTGATAATGAGGTTAGTAATAATACGTCCGATAAGCTGTCGATCGCCTACTACATTGACCCTTCTTACCTGAATATCGCGCCGAAGTGTGATTTTTTGGTCATCGGAATAGAGATCGGCAGCTTTATTTAATACCGACGATATCTCAAATAATTCATTTTTGGGAAGCGGCATTTTGGCAAAATCCGAAAAAGACGTAGCAATGTCGCTGATGTTATCAATTTGATCTATGAGAGATTCAAAAGTGCGTCGGATTCGCTCACTTTGAGGCATATTGGGCGGCAGATCACGCAACATAGTCCGCTGCAACTGCTGTATGGTCAGCTTCATGGGTGTCAGCGGATTCTTGATTTCGTGCGCTACCTGTTTTGCCATTTCCCGCCAAGCAGATTGCTTTTCGTTTTTAGCCAATTCTTCTTTGCTTTCACTCAATTTTTTCAGCATCTCATTATAAGACTTCACTAAGGTGCCGATTTCATCGTCCGATTTCCAATCTACCGGCTCATTAAGTTGGTGTAAAGTGATGCGGCGGAATTTGTGCGTCATGATTCGCAGAGGAATTGTCAGCAGATTGGAAGCCCAATAGGACAAAGCCAAAAAGACCAAAAACATAAAAGCAAAGACACTTAGAATCGTGGCAATTACCTCAATGATTTGGCGATCAAGTTCCGGTTTGGAGTCAAAATGCGGGATACTTAACACCCCTAACGGTTTGCTGCTGTTGCCGGCCCGTACGGTTACGTAAGCAGTGCGGTATTGTTTATTACCTAACGATTCGCTCAGTAAAACTTCATTTTCACGATCTTCCAAAAGGTGAATATAGGCATCCGGATTCAACCATTTAGAGAGCAATTTACTTTCATAAATAAGCGGCTTGGTAGTTGTATAGAGTGCGCCTTCATTTGTAAAGAAATTAATATCTACGTTGGCATCTCGGGCAATTTTCCCTAATTCTTCTTCCATCGAATCCTTACTGCGCGTGCCGCGGAGATGTTCTTCCAAATAGGGTACAAAGTTGACGGCTACGTTTTTGGTATTGGCCAAGTAAGTACTCTCTTGGTTGTTGTAATAATTGGAATTGATGACACTCAGGGTAATCAACACGATCAATATCAGCGGCAGAAAAAAGGCCACATTCAATAAGATCTGAATCTTAGTGGTATAACTGATTTTGAGTCTTCGTAATCCGTACTTCAGGGCATAAACGGCAATGATGCAGATAACATACAGTACCAAAATCAGGTATAAAAACGAAAAATTGGAAGTAATGCTCTTAAAAGGATATGATTTGGAAGAAACCACTACGTAGCGTTTGTTTTTATCGCGGCCGGCTACGTGTTTATAGTCATACAGCAAAACCCCTTGATTAAACAAATCCGGGCCTTCCAGCTCGGCCAACGGCATTTTTCGATCGTAGTTATAACTCCCCAAACTATACACGAGCTGTTTGTCGGCATCATAGATCGCATAGCTGTACTGACGGGTCTCGGGGGCTTGAACAAACTTTTTATCCATCAGCAATTCCGGATAAACATTCTTAGGCTGTTCTTCACGCGGATTGAGATTTAATACCACACGCCCGATAAGAGTAGAGTCTTTTCGAATGTCGATCAAACTCAAATACTGCTTTTTAAAGTTATTGACAATGTCGTTGATAAAAAACAGCGAAGGGTAGGCTGTTTGGTACTTCGGCTGACGATAGTATTGGGTGTATTCATCAAATGAAAGAGCAGCGGTGGTATTATCCAGCGGTTGGCCATCGGCATGAAACGACAGTACTTCTATATCATATTTATCAAAATACTTGTCCAAATGAATACTTTTCACTTTCTGCTGAATTCGCTCGCGTGACAAAACGGTGTCGCTCACAAACGTGTTTTGAATGTCGGGGTCTTTACTGATGGATTCTTTAGCACGATCCAGTAAAAACTCCCCGAAACCGTCATTTTCGGCAATGATCTGCTGCCCGAATTCTTTCTTATTGGTAATGTCTTTTTTGTCTTCTTCGGTATACACCACATAGGTGGTAATCAACGCCCAGAAAAATGCTCCCGTAAAATAGTAGATGGTGGTTCGGTACCGAAAAGCGTACAGAATACGAGGAAAACGCGAAAAATAGAGAACTAAAAAATAGACAGCATGTACGATAATTATCCACTCGATTTCAACGGCGGCAAGCCACATAATTACCAAACTCACTACAGTGCCGGCTCCAAAAAGGATAGCACCGCGAATTCTGTTTTTAGGATTGAAACGAATAAATAAACTGACCAGTAAGTGAGTGCTGAGAAAATAGATACTCGAAATAAAAATAAAGATAACGATACAAATGATCTTCAGCAGCGAAAACGAAATACTGAGCGTGATATCGAGCGTAAATTGAGATTTTTCGTAGATATTTTTCAGCTCCGAAAAACTGGCATAAAACACCCAAAAACTGATAACAACAAACAAGGCTGATAAGACCGTTCTGAAGTTCTCAGAAATATCTAATAAGTTAGAATAGAGCTTAGACCGAAAATAAAAATCAGCTACGTACAACACCAAAATAAATACAACCAAGCAGTTCAACAGCAAATCGCCCAAGGAGGGTGCAATGGCCGAAGAAGCGTAAAATTTGGGGTTAAACAGGTCGGTTTCTGAAAACAGAAAAGGCACGCCGAAATAAAGCATCCCAATCCGCAGAAGCAATAAATAAACAGCCAAGACTAAAAACGCCCATTCGTATTTGCGTTGACGACTCCATCGAAATACCCACTGAAAAGTGTAAATGCCTAAAAATACCGCCGCCAGTATACCCCAAATGACTGTATTGACCGGCGTAGTTTGATTATGATACGCCTCAAATTTTGGAGGAACTAAGGAAAACAGGAAACGAGTATCATGATCCAATACATTGCTGTAAATAGGCCCGATATGCGTGGATATCTGTTGCGGATCGACCGTAAACAGATCCGTATTATACCCGGATTGCAGGTAATTGTTCTCGTTTTTGTAGTGGCGGTACAGGTTTACTACCGATACTACATCTAACTTGTCGCGCAGTCGAATATATTGTCGGCGGCTTACTAAAAAACTGCCTTGTTCAAACAGGACCAATTGGGTCTGTGAAATGCGCCTTATTGATTCATAATCCGGAATAAATCTATAATCAGACCAGAAAACCAAGCGACCGTTCTGAAAAATATAATAAGGGTATTTGGTAGGAAGACGTAAATCAGAGAATTCGGTATTGGCATTCTGAGAAAGAAGGCTCATCACCTTTTCCAATTCATTTTGGGAAATCGTAAGTTCCTGTTTTACTCGCTCTTTCACCGCCGAAAAGTAATTTTCTTCGGAGGCGCCCAGTGATCCTCTTTCAAAGAAAAAAAAGGACAGCAGCGCTATTACCAAAGAAATAACAGCCGGAATGGCAAAAATATATCTACTGATTTTCCGCACGAATTTCCAAAGATTGGGTTTTTCGAATTTTACAGACATATCTTCCTAAAATCGTGCCAAAAGTTAGTAATCAACCCAAGTATTCTCTAAGAACGAAGAAAGAGACTGTCGGTTACTTTACAATCGTAAAGCCTGCTCCTGCTTCTGTTTCCTCAAAATCTACTTCCGTGCCGATAACGTACATCAAATGACGCTTGTCAATAATTACTTTGATCGTATCAATAATATACACCTGATCGTTGTCGGTAGGTATATCAAAACCAAGCAAAAATTGTGCCCCGCATCCGCCGCCTTTCATTCCCACACGTAAACCATATACGTCCGGTATTTTATTGGCGCTCAATGTTTCTAAGATTTCTTTTTCGGCCGTTCGGGAAATCCGAATCGGATTCATATTTATCATTCGGTTTTATACGTTTATCTGTTAAATACGCATTATTTTGCGGCGGGTTTGCGTTCTTTGCCGTAACTTATCTTATCGATAAACAAACAATAAATACATGGAAATTGTCACCGACTTGCTGAAAATTCTTCTCCCTTCTGCCTTAGTGTTGTATGCTATGTATCTGACAGTGACGGCTTTTTTGAAAAAACAATTGGATGAAAAACACCTTGACCAACGTCGTAAGCAAGTAGAAGCAGCTCTTCCTATCCGTCTTCAGGCTTACGAAAGGATGTGTCTTTTTTTAGAACGAATCAGCCCTAATAATCTGATTGTAAGAATGAACGGCTCGGCTACGGGAGCTATTGAATTTCAGCAAATTTTGATACGAGAGGTTCGGGAAGAATTTAACCACAATCTGTCGCAGCAAGTTTACATGAGTCACGATACGTGGGAGCAAATACGGGGGGCCCAACAGGAAGTAATTACCCTCATTAATCAGGCCGCCGCACAGGTAGCTCCCGATGCTGCTCCGTTGGAATTGTCCAAGAAAATTTTTGAGAGAATCATTCAGGAAAACCGCAATCCTACGGCAAGCGCTCTCAAGTTATTGAAAGAAGAAATTCAGCGGGAATTTATGTAAATGTCAGCCTTTCAGTACTTTCATAGCCGCATTGTAGCCCGGAATACCGCTCACGGCTCCGCCGCGTTTGGCACTTGATCCGCAGATGTAAAGCCGTTCGTGAGAGGTTTCGACGCCCCAACTGCCGGCTTCGCCTTCATTTTCGGCAAAAAACCAACTGAGTGCTTTATGGAAAATATTGCCGCGCGGCAGCCCGACTTCTTTTTCCAAATCCCATGCACTTTTGGCCTCAATGCAAAGAGACCCGTCGGCAGCCCGGGCCAAACAATCTTCGATAGGTTCCTCCAAATAGGCATTGATACCGCAGAGATAGGTATGGAGCACTTGTTTTTTTACAGCTTCCGGATTTTCCGTAAACAAATGATAAGGCATATCCAAGCCGAATAAGGTTAGCGTTTGGTAGCCTTCCCGTACCAACTGCGGCGAAAGAATAGAGGAGTCGGTAAGCGTATGACAGTAGATTTCGCAGGGCGGCAGGGAAGGTACTTGATGAGCGGCCGACTCCCGATACGACTCCGCCAATTGGCTATAGCCTTGGTTAATGTGAAACGTTCCGGCAAAGGCCTGTTCGGCTTTTACTCCTTCCGCTTTCAATGGAGGCAGGCGGCGCAAAAGCATATTTACTTTAAAAGCCGTGCCTGTATCGGCGGTAGTCGGGGTGTAAGGTGTCTTCGTCAGTTTGCCCAAAGTTTCCGGTGAGGCGTTAACAAGTACATATTTGGCTTTTACTTCAACGGTTTTGTGCTCTTTGGTAAAGGCAATCGTGTGGGTATCAGCTCCCAAATGAAGGTGAGTAACTGCCGCTTCGGTTAACAATTGAGCTCCGGCTGAGGTAGCCGCTTTTTTCAATGCCTCCACTACGGCCCCCATCCCGCCGACCGGTACGCGCCATTCTCCCGTTTTGTTTCCCACAATGTGATACAAAAAGGTACGGTTTTGAAGCAAACTTGGGTCGTGAGCGTGCGTATAGGCCCCGATTTTTGCATCGGTCAACAAGACACCGCGTAAAATATCATCCTGAACATATTCCTCAATGAAATGACCGATGGGTTGTTCGATCATAAAACGCCAGGCTTTTTTTTCTTCCGGAGTATTGAATTGCTTCTCCCAAGCTGTTTTGGGGCGCAGCGGCTCTAAAAAAGAGTCCCATACTTTTTCGGAAAAAAGCTGTTCGAGGGCCAACATTTGTCGATAACCGGCATAATCGCCCGGATAAAGTTTTTCAATTTGCTGTTGATTAGCGGCTTCGTTGCTGTTACTCAACAATAAACCGGACGGCTGTTCATTTCGTTGAAAAGGAGTAAAAGAGGCCGTTTCCCGGCGACGCAATTGCAGCGAAAGCCCCAAATCCTGAATGATTTTATCCGGCAAAAGGCTTACCAAATAGGCATAACGGGATAAATTGGCATCAAAGTCGGGAAAAATGCGCTGAGAGGTGGTGGCTCCTCCAATGTAATCATTTTGTTCCAGAAGCAGTACCTTTTTCCCTGCTTTGGCCAAGTAAGCCGCTGCTACCAATCCGTTGTGACCGCCTCCGACAATGACTGCGTCGAAATTTGATTGCTTCAGACTCATCGGTTCACCCAAAGTTTTTGGGTAACTCGTCCTTGGTCAGGGGTAAGATATGTAACGAAGTAAAGCCCGTTTTGCAACTCACGTTGCGGATGAATGGTCAGATTATTGGTATTGGTAGCCTGTATTTCAAACGGGATTTCCTGACCAAGCATGCTTACCAGTCGAAGACCGTCCAATTCCAAATTGTTAAATTGTAATTTTATGGATTGCCCGTCTGACGGGTTGGGATAAACCACAAACCGGGAAGCTTCCGTTCCCGGGCTGACTGCAATAATTTTTGAGAGTTCAGAAGAGCCATCTTTGTCAACCTGTTTCAGCCGGTAGTAATTCACTCCCGGCAGAGGTGCTTCGTCTAAGAAGTTGTACTCGATTCGTTGTCGGGAATCACCGGCCGAAGTGATTTTACCGATTGTTGAAAATTCTTTCAGATCAGTACTGCGCTCTACGTTGAAGTAAGCGCTGTTGATTTCCGTAGCGGTAGCCCAGTTTAGTCTGACACGTTCTGCCTCTGATTTTCCTCGAAAATAGAGCAATTCGACCGGTACAATACTCGACCAAGATAAACCGGATAAAAATATACTTTGGGTAGTAAGACTTCCCAAGCGAACATCCCGCCCGCTGCCATAAGTAAGGGTTAATCTTTTAACACCTGCACTACGAAACGTAACAGTGGAACGCGTACTGTCTAATGGATCTACGTTGAATCCCGAAAGTACTTTGATGTGCGGGGCGGTTCCGTCCGTAAGAAAAGCAAAACTTGGATTGTAGGAAACTGTGGGAGTAACGCCGGCCCCTTTATCATCATAACCCTCAATCGCAATACGGTCCTGATAATTACTGAAGCTCAGATCACGATCAATTCCTAAAATATTAAACGAAAGATTGTTAACAGGTTCGCTGAAGGTAAAGTTGATCGTAACTGCCTGCAATCGACTGGCTAAGTTCATACTGAACCAAAGGCCGCGTGTATCGGTTCGGGGAGTATTATTATTCAAACGATTGGTAAATCCGCTCACAGCGGCAGTAACCGTAATAGGTGGAATTCCTACATTGGTAAATGTTTTCGTTAAAGCACCGTCGGGAAGCCAAGGAGAGGTTTCATTGCCCGATGAAAGATCAATGACCCCCTGCCCAAAGGAAAGCGTGGAAAAAAATACGGCTAATAGAATAAAAATTCCCCTCATACATCGAATACAATTACGCATAAGACTTTCTGTTAGATGATAGAATACTTACGCAACCGGCGAAACAAAGATAAAGAAACTTTATAAAAAAGTGTATTAAGCTTTCTACAATTCATTGGCCAGTTCGATTGCTTTTCGCAAGGCGGCCAATTTGTTGTGTACTTCCTGCATTTCGGAAGCAATGTTTGATTTGGCTACAACACCCATGCCGGCCTGATAAAAGAGGGTATTGTTTTTGCTCAAGAACGTCCGGATCGTAATGCAATGATTGAAATCTCCGTTGAAACTGATATGCCCCAATGCACCGCCGTAGATACTGCGATTGGTTGACTCCAGTCGGTTAATAATGGTCATAGCATTGTGTTTGGGTGCCCCCGAAAGCGTTCCGGCAGGGAAGGTATCAGCTACCAATTGAAGCGGATTCACGCCGGTACTCATTTTTCCGGTTACTTTGGATACTAAGTGAATCACGTGCGAAAAAAACTGGGCTTCTTTGTAGGTTTCTACTTTGACGACATCACAACTGCGGCTGAGGTCGTTGCGGGCCAAATCTACCAACATCACGTGTTCGGCGGTTTCTTTAGGGTCGGCGGCTAATTGGCGCGCCAATTCGGCATCTTTTTCATCGTCGCCCGTGCGTCGGAAAGTACCCGCGATCGGATGAATTTCTGCCTGCCCGTTTTTGATAAAAATTTGCTTTTCGGGCGAAGATCCGAAGATTTTATAACTGCCGAAATCAAAATAAAATAAGTATGGCGACGGGTTGACTGACCGAAGGGTGCGATAAACATTGAACTCATCGCCTTCAAATTGCTTGCTGAATCGACGTGAGGGAACTATCTGAAACACATCGCCGCGCAGACAGTGATTGATACAGGTTTGGATAATACCCGACATCTGTTCGTCTGTCACGTTGCTTTGTTCCGATTCGTTCGCTTTAAAACGGAACGTTGCCATTTTCGGAGCTTTTACGATCATTTCCAGCGAATCCAAATCCATGCCCATTGATTTGCTGTGGTTGGCGTCTTCGCGGGTTACGCCGTAATCGTGTTCAAAAAGATAGACTTCGTCTTTGAAGTGATTGAAAGCAATGACAAAACGATACACGCGATATACCATTTGCGGAATGGCGTTGTCGGGGGTTTTGTCCTGAATTTCAATGTCTTCAAAGTATTCCACGGAGTCATAAGTAATGTGGCCGAACAAGCCTCCGTTGATAAAAGGGTGTTCGTTTTTAGGGGCATCAAAACGTTGGATGAAATTCCGCAGGGTTTGCATGGCCTGCTTTCGGGCAGGCAACCGAAACGATTCTTCCGAGCCGTCGGGAAACGTTTGAGTTACTATCTCTTCGTCCAAAGTAAAAGAAGCGACCGGATCGCAGGCAATCACGCTGAAGCCATGCTCCATACCGTGATATTCGGCACTTTCGAGCATGACCGTATAAGGAAATTTATCCCGAAGTTTAAGATAGATCCCCACGGGCGTCAGCATATCGCCCAGTAACTTACGGCTTTGTGTCGTAACTTTAAATGCAGTTTCAGTAGTTGTCATTATCGTTATAGGTTTTGTCGGTCAAAAAGTTGAAAATAAAAAAAAGCCCGTTGTCGGATGAACAACGGGCTTTTGGAGCTAAAAAATAAGCATAGCATTACGTGTTCATCTCGGAGAAAGAAGAACGCCACCACCATGATGTATTTTTTGTCGGTAAAATCATATTGCAAAAGTACAATCAGGAGTTGAAAAACCAAATTTTTAAAGGGTTGACCTTACTTCTTTTTATAAAGGTTGTAAATCACGGAGACTTGCAACGTGCGATTATAGAAGGATTCGGTCTTCGTGGTGGACAAATTAGTGAAACCGTGGACATAGCGAATATTCAGGCTGAAATCTTCGGCCATGTCCATAAAATCGAATCGCAGCCCCGACCCCATACTGAATTCATTACGGCGAAGCGGTACAATACTCTTGGGATTGTTGATGCAATAGCTGAACTCCGGAGCTACCTCAAACGTCAGCCCTTCGGTGATGATATAGCCCACTACCGGAACAAAACTGCCGTAGTTAAAATTATTGCGTACGACTTCCAATTCCCCCTTAAATGTACCGCCTCTTACCGAAAGTTGCGCTTCGGGCTGAATCACCCATTTTTTTGTACGAAACCGGTAGAAAACACCTAAATTGGGGTGTGATTGGCGCTTGAGGTTGTAAATATAATTGGGACTATAGGTACTGGTGGCTACATTCAGCCCGGCACGCAGTCCGAAATGTGGTTTCATATAGACCGTTTGGGCCGCAGCACTCAGGGAAATAAAGGTCAAAAGGAGTAGTAATTTGCTTTTCAAATACATTTTAATAAAGTGTAAAGTGGAATGTGTAGAGTACAAAGAGCCGGATACTCTCTGTTATTGCTTTTTTGGGTTTTAATTTAAACTCGGGTCAATGGGATAATGTGATTTAACGCGATACTCGCCGCCCATACGCCGTAAGACAGCTCTCCAAAATTGGTCTGTCGGAGTATCAAAGATAAAACGGGCATCAGCTTGAGAAATGATCCAGGCATTTTTTTGAATTTCTTCCTCCAATTGCCCTGCCGACCAACCCGAATACCCAATAAAGAAACGGATGTCGTGTTCGGTTATTTTGCCAACATTCAGCAGGCTTATAATTTGTTCAAAATCACCGCTCCAAAACAAATTGTCGCCTACCGGCACAGCCTCTTCAATAAAGGGCAGTCGATGCAGAAAATGCAGCGTATTGTGTTCGACCGGGCCGCCCAAATACAAAGGCATACTGTTGACGACCGGTTCTTTCAAAACATCATTCAAAAACAGATTTGTGCTTTGATTAAATACCAAACCGAAGGTGCCGCGCTCATTGTGTTCGCATATAAACACTACACTCCGTTCAAAATTGGAATCACCCAAAAACGGTTCGGCAATCAATAACTTTCCTTTGGCGGGTTTTTGAGGATGCATTTTAAAACTTGTTGGCCTGTTTGATATTACTCATATCCTGCCTGTTGGGCGCAAAAGTAACAGTTTTTGAGTAATTTACGATTAAAATTGAGGTCTCCGTCGCGAAAGACCTTTTATGTTAAAACGATGAAAACAGCCAATTATTTAACGTTGATCCTTGGTTGGGGATGATTTTTTCAACCCCCTGCCTTCTGAAGTTGCCGGGGAATCAGGTCAGTGAAAAAGTAGAGAGAAGTAATCTCGGTGCCGTCAGTATTTTTAAATCGGTAGGTTTTTTCGACAGTTTCTCCCTTTTGGAAACCAATAGATTCGGCAAAATACGGAGCCTCAAACACGAAGGTGTGAAACTCGCCGTTTTCGCCGCACGGGTCCACTCCTTTGGGCAAGTCTTTGACAAAATCGCGGTCTAAAATACGTCCGCAAAAAGAAGCATCTAACCGATTACCGTCCACACTGACGACAACCGTTTTGAACCCTAAGTCCCAAAATTCAGCCAAGAGTTCGGACGAAAGGCGTTTCCAAATAGGAAATACGCCCTTCATTCCGATAGCGGCCAAATGCTTTTCACGGTATTGTCTTAAATCTTCCAAAAATATATCCCCGAAGATAGAATGTGTCACTCCCTCCTCTGCTAAAGGACGTATCGTTTCGGCCATGCGTGTTTGATATTCTTCCGAAGAAACGGTTTCCGGTAAGCGTAACTTAACAAGCGGTATACCGAGCTGTTGCGCTTGGCGGTCGAGCAGTTCTTCTCGGACTCCGTGCATGGAAATGCGCCGGAAAGCATCGTTTACGGAAGTTAACAGATACCGAACATCGTATTTTTTATGTTGCAAAACATGATAAAGAGACAAGGCCGAATCCTTGCCTCCTGACCAGTTCATGAGCGCTTTGGGTGTCATTGGGCAAGGGCGAGCTGGGGAAAACGCGCTTTTAACAACTCAAAGCCGCCAAATAGCAGCGCACTGTAGGCCAGAGTTCCCGCTAAAAAATTACGCATAAACGGAAATCCTTGGGTCAAACATTGCTGCAAACCTGCCCAATCGCGCGTCAACGGAAGCTGTGTTCTGAGGTCAGTACCGCCGCTTAACCATACACTAAGGTCCGCTAAAATCCAGTGCGATAACGCCGCGATAACGCTCGCCAAAATGACATTTTTGACGTTGATTTTTTGAAGTAACACTCTTCCGTACAGCACGATCAGGGTAAAAATGCCGTAAACTAAATACCAGCCGTCGTAGATCAGTCCATAGCGACCGCCGTAAATCACAGCGTTGATCATTAAATCGCTGATGAATAAAGTGAGGAGGGGAAAAATAAAGGCTTTGCTGCGGGTGGAGAAATAAGCACCTCCAAAGAGAGCCATAGCCCCAATGGGCGTGAAATTGGACACGGGTGACAGTTGGGCGACGTTGAGAATTCGAATCAACGCTGCTGCTAAGATAAAGCAGAGCAAAGTCAAAAATCGGGGATTAAGTGTTTGTTTCATTGGTTTAAACAGTTGGTGGATAGATTAGGGCAGGAGCGGAGTAAGGTACTCCTGCCGACGATTTTTAAAAAATTAATTGCAATCCCACCGTAAAATTAAAGCGGCGAGTAGTGTAGCCATAAGTGTCAAAGTACAGGGTATTCGTTAGATTTTTTAAATCTATGTAAGCTTTGACCGTTTTTGAAATTTGGTATTCTCCATATACATCCAACGTCGTATAGGCATCCAATGTTACTGTCTCGGTGTTAAAAGTAGCGCTGTTATAAAAACGATCCGACCGCTTTCCAATACTTCGCAGTGAAGCACTTACGAAAAATTTTTGCGAGACTTGGTAACCGGCGCCCAAGTTTGCTAAACCTTTCGGGCGACGGTAAAGGTTATTGTAAGTGGTATCTTTTCCCGAAACGTTGGTCGTAATGGCTCCTTCCAAGAGCGTCATATTTCCCCAAATACTCAGCTTGCCAATTTGTGATTTTCCTTCCAATTCCCAGCCGTGGTCGTGCTGTTTGTCAAAATTGATGTAACGACCGTAAGGGGCTTGTGACAGCGATTGAAAGAAAATCACGTCCTTAATACGCCGGTCAAAATACAGTAAACGTACATTGGAAGCTTTATTTTTAGAAAATACCTGAAATCCAAATTCCGTTGAAACCGATTTTTCAGGGGTCAATGTTTTGTTGCCGTAGGGCGAATACAAATGGTACAAAGAAGGTGCTTTGAATCCCGAAGAAAGATTGAAAAATACCTTTAGTTGGTCGTGAATCAGGTACGAAGGATTGAACGAATACGTAAAATTGCTTCCATACAGCGAATGACGATTGTAACGTCCGCCGAGTTCTATGAAAAAACCGACTTTGGTCTTCAGAAAACCCGAAGCATACACACTCAAAATGCTGATTTTGGCGGTGTCGGCACCCAAGGGCGGAGACGTATATTTTCCAAAACTACTGTACGATTCGTAGGTTTGGTCGGTGTTGTTAAAACGATAATCCGCTCCCGTAATCAATTCAAGGTTATCGTTGATTTTAAGTGAATTATACAATTCGACAAATTGAATTGTGCCTCCGTAGTATTGTTTTGCATATTTGTTAAAAGCCCCTTTCTCTACCGAAGTCGAGTCATCTATATACGTGCGTTTGCTTTGGCTGAAACCGTAGTTAAAAGTTAGTTTTCCCTTCTCATACTGATGCTCCAAACCCGTGGCCATCATTCTGAATTTTTGGTCAATGGTAAAATCTTTTTCGTCGGCAAACGCGCCGGCGTCAATATCGGATTGGTAGCCGTTGAGCAAAGTTCGGAATTTGAGGGTTAAGTTTTTAGAAAGATGCAATCCTACATTGGCCAATACATTGTTTTGACTGATGCCATCATTATCAAAGCCTTTACTTTCTTTATCGTAAGCAGAAGAAAAACCTTTGGAGGTCAAACGGGTGTATTGAACGTTATAATATCCTTTTGAGAATGAACCGCTAATGCCTGCCGACCCCCGAAATGTGCCATACGAACCTCCATTTACAGCAACTGTTCCGGCCACGGGTTTCGCTGATTTTCCTTTTTTGGTAAAGATATTGATGACCCCTGCCACAGCATCGGAGCCATACAATGTTGATTGTGCTCCTTTTAAGATTTCAATGCGCTCACATTCGCCGACACTTATCATGTTGAGGTCGAAGGTGGGACTGATGAACGAGGGGTCATAAACGGGCATTCCGTCGATGAGAATGAGTGTGTTGCCGGTACCGGAGCCGCGCAGATACACATCCTGATTGGTGCCGTTGGGGCCTTGGGCACCCACAATCATCAGCCCTACTTGGCGCGTCAGCAACTCGCCGAGGGTTTGGGATTGGTACTTTTGTAGGAGCGAATCTGATAAGATGGTGACTACTTTACCCGTTTGGGATTGTTTTTGGGCAAACTTGTTAGCGGTGATAGTGACCTCTTCCAAAGTCACTTCTTTTTGGGCCAAAGAGGCGTGCGCGATGAATCCAAGCGCCGCGAAACCGACCGATTTAAAAATCCGGTTCATAGAAATAAGAAGAGTTGTGTCCCTTTTTTAGTTTGATTGGGACTTGATACAAATGAGCTACCGCTCAATCGGGGCGCATCTTCCGTACGCAGCGACTAAGAATGACTTCGGGCAGGTCTCCTGACTCGTTTCATCGCTCTCGCACCTTCCCGGCTTTTTCTAATGAGTGAATGCATAAAGGAGTGAATGAGTGAATTTTAAATATTTACTCATTGGCTCATTCGCAATTCACTCATTGACTTTCACCAGTGGTTTTGCAGTTAGGAGAGCGACTTTGGGTGAAACTTACAGTTGCGGGGACAGTTTCCGCTTCAAACGGAATTCCCTATTAAGCCGTCGAAACTTGCCATGAAGCAAGCGTGAGGCACCCAAAACTGTTGCAAAGGTAGGGAGAAGTGGGGAATGGAGAGAGAAAGGAGAATTAAATTTTTGTAAGTTGAAACGGCATAATTGAAAAACAAAAGCAGAATTTATGTCCATAAACACAAACCCTGCTTTTGCTTTATCAATAAAAGGCCAAGTTCAGACACTCTTAAGTTTCCTTATTTCTCCTGTCGTTTTGTTGATCAAAAGAACAATACTCAACGGTGAGCCACCCATGGATATGTCTTGTTGAAAGCTTCTTCTTTTTAAGCTGCCATCCGTATGATACGTTTCCACCCATCTTCCTCGCCTCTTTTGTTCGACAAAAACTCTGTCTCCTACTTCGTCTAACAAAGAATTCAATTGTTCTTTAGAAATCTCATTTTTAATCATCCTGCGCTTTGAGTCATATTGATGAATCAGCACGATTTTTCCCCATAGGTGTGCGTATTGTTGAGGAGGGTTGTCTTTAAAACTGTCGGTTAGGTCTGCCCACAGATTAATTCGTCGCTCCGTTGTTCCACTATCGGGATGTACACCCATGTGAATAACCCCCATAGCTTTGTATATCTCATTGAATTTAGCGCAGTTGATGACAAACTCGCCGATAGCCTCTATCAGAATGGGATCTTTGATCTGTGTTTTTTCGCAGGTTTGAGCTGATGCAGAAGCGAAAACACCGAAAAGCAAAAGAATGATCAAAGACTTCATCTGCACTGCAATCAAGCACCTACTGACAGCAGAAGAACTCGAAAAACTTATCGGGTTGAAGAATTTCATAGGCTCTTCAATTTTCGTATTTCCCCCGTTTTTTTATTGATTAAAAGTATAATACCAAAAGGCGAGCTTCCCATCGATATATTCTTTTGAAAACTCCTTCTTTTGAAACTCCCATCATCATTATAAGTTTCTACCCATCTTCCTCGCCTTTTTTGTGCGCCATAGACCCGATCGCCTACTTCATCCAACAAGAAATTTAATTGTTTCTCTGGAAGTATATTCTTTATTATAGTATTATTCTCATCGTATTCATAAATTAAAATAATCTTACCCCAAAGGTGGGCGTATTGTCGAGGTGGGTTATCTTTAAAACTATCAGTCAAATGTGCACCTAAATTCACTCTTTTTTCTTCTTGTCCGGTATCAGGATATACTCCCATATGGATAACTCCCATATCTTTAAACATTTCATTAGCTTTGGTACAATTAATAATAAATTCACCAATAGCATCAATCAGAATAGGATCTTTGATTTGCGTTTTTTCACAGGTTTGAGCTGATGCAGAAGCGAAAACGAAGGAAAGTAAAAAGAGGGTTAAAACTTTCATTGATTAATCATTTAAATAGTTTTTTATGAAATTTCTAATGAAAAAAGACGTTTCCTTACACCCTTTTTGAGTGATGATGGATAATCTTTTTGACAAAATAGAACTTTAGATAAAAATATAAAAAAACCTTAAATTTAATTAAGAAAATTGATTGTTCCTCTACAATCTATTCTCCAATTGTTTTTTCTATTCGTTTCACCAGAACCGTTAAATTTTATCAAACTAGTATCATGTATTATATAATGTGCCATATTAGGAAAGCGTGAGGCACCCAAAACTGTTGCAAAGGTAGGGAGAAGGGAGGAGGATGGAATGAGAAGGGGCTATTTATTTTTTGTAAATGCAGAATGGTTATGCTTTTTATATAGCGTTTTTGGGACTTAGATGCGATGAAGAAAAATGATAGAAATGGCCTGTGTTGATTTCACAGGCCAAAAGAAGAAAAGCAAATTAATTTTCGGCCAATTGGAGCTTATTCGCCATGCGCCCATTATGATTGGCAATGGTCGTTGGTATGATGCGTAATTTATTAGCTATTTCGAAGGCGGCACCGCCATCATGGATGACGGCTCCGAAGTGGAAGTAGACCGCAGCGAAAAGATGAACTTTTTGGAAACGTTGGAGTTGTAAGCGATTTGATTTTGCAGGTTTAGAACAGCAAATTGTTAATGGAAAACAAAAAAATGGCCTTTAACCTACCAACATTTTGGTAAATCATTAAGGGACACGTACATCTATAAATAGTTTACCTTTGACAGAACCATGAGGAATGTATTTAAGAATCACTTTACCTCCGTAGTAGTCGGTAGTATCTCCGATTGAAATATTGCCTCCTTCTAATTTAATAGTTCTCAAAGTTATACCTCGCAAAGAATCACAGTTTTTCCCTGAATCATATCTACAATCAAAAGAGCGTGTAATCTGTGCACTTCCATCAAGATTACCTGATACTCTGCCAAAATAATAAAATGGATGTTTTTCCGGAGCAACGTTGAATGTAAAAGTGTGAGGCTTATTTGGGTTTTTTATTTCAAAACGCATTTCCAAATTATTGGAAGAGCAGCCATTGCCTGCAAAAGAGCAAATAATGGCTGCTAAAATAAATAAAAAGTCTTTAGTTCTCATAGATTCAGATGCGTCTTATTCACGAATAAATCCGGAATCATTTGTTGAGCCGATTTGACCAGTTATTCTTCACTCAATTGGCAAATGTCTGATTTTGGAAATACAGTACTGAACAATTCAGGATTGATGCGCAATAACCTTAGATAAAGCTTTTCTGTGATTTTTTTTATTTCTTCGGCAGTTCCCTGTCAAAAACAATAGTAATTTTCAAATGTCCTTTTTGGGCTGTACCGGGAGTATAGAGTAGATTAGGTTTTTCAAAACCGCCAAAGTAATCTCCATATAAATACTTATCTACTCTACCCGAATCTAAATTTCTTAGGTAACCAACGGGGTAAGTGCGTATTTTGGTTGGATCAAATTCCGGTAACAATAATTCAATATTTGCGCTCCCATCCAAATAGCCTTCAACATGAATACGATAAAAAGAGGAAGCCGGGCTTTTGATATAAGGTCTAAAAATAGCCTTCCTATTTACTTCATTAACTTCGTATTTTTCGATAGTGCTGCAACTTAGAAAAAATGCAGCACTACCGAGAAATAAAAAAAATCTAATTACAACGGTTTGTGCCATCTGTATCAAATAAATTTGTAGAAAGTGGTTCGCCAGGGCCAATATTTAAACGTTGTCCACTGCCATTCGTAATAGAGCTCAAAATTGCCTGTATCAATATTTCATTTCCGGCTGAATTAGATAATGATAAAGCAATCGAAATTCCTAATTCATTGTTATACAGATCCATAGTATATTTTAAAAAATCCGGATTTTGTGATTCATGTAATTGCCCCATAATTCGAGCGGCATCGGTAATACACATCACCTTTTCTATCTCAGCGGCGGTCAGATCGTCAGCCAAGCCGATGAGCACCTTGAGTTCCTGCTTGGTAAGAACTGAAATCATTTTTAATACTTCTGCATCGCTATTCGGTTTTTGGCTGATAAAAGTTATCAGCTTTTGTTGAATGGATAAAGACATAAATTAGGCTGTTTAATAAGTAACTATTACGGCACAGAACGGTATATTTTTTTAAATTGATAGAGTAACTTGTCTAAAAAAACATGATTTGCCAAACAGAATTTATGTTTTTTTAGGAAAAAACCGTGAAATGACTATTTTTATCCGTGAAATCACTATAAAACTCAGAAATAATAAAATGTTTCACGAGCTTAGATCAAACGTTTTCTATGTCGATTTATAAAATTGAGAAAAGATATGCTTAAATTTATATACCAAAATAAGTTAAGTAAAGGAAAAAGGGTTTTGTACTTAAGTTTGGGCAACCCCGGAGGGATCAGTAAGCAGATTAAGCCGAAAGCTGTATTTTTGTTTTTTAAACCTCGCCTCTGATGAATAATCCCGTTAAACCTTCCTTTACTGATTACTTACACCTGCATTTTTTAGTGCTGATTTGGGGCTTTACGGCCATTTTGGGCAAATTAGTCAACCCCGATCTGTCGCGGATCAGCCTTACTTTTTTCAGGACCTTGTTAGCGGCTGTCGGCTTGGCTTTGGTGCTGTGGTTGAGGAAGCAGTGGAAACAGGTGCCGGCGCAAGACCGTTGGCAGATGTTGGGGGTAGGTGTCATTATGGGGTTACATTGGCTTACCTTTTTCGGTTCGGCCCACGTATCAAGTGCTTCGGTCTGTTTAGCGGGAATGTCCACTACCTCCCTTTTTACGGCGTTATTAGAGCCGCTTTTTGCCCGCCGACGTGTGCGTCCATTAGAGATTTTGCTGAGTTTGATCGTAATGGTAGGGCTTTATCTGATCTTTCGATTTGAATTTGATCAATCGTTAGGGTTGGGTTTGGCGTTAACCTCTGCCTTTTTGGCGGCTCTCTTTACCATTGCCAACAGCCGTTTTGTGAGAAAACACAATGCCCTGCTGATTACTTTTTACGAAATGAACGGTGCGTCCTTAGGTATGTTGATAGGGTTGGTGGGAGTAGCTTTGGGGGCCGGGTTAACCCCAAAGGAGGCGGTGCCGCAGTCGTTGGATTGGCTTTGGATTCTGATCTTGGCCTCGGTTTGTACGGTATATGCCTACTCGGCCGGGGTTCATTTGCTTCGAAAAGTATCCCCCTTTACCCTCAATCTGACGATTAACTTGGAACCGGTTTACGGAATGATATTGGCCTATTTTATTCTCAATGAGCGCATGACAGCCGGGTTTTACGCCGGGGCTTCAGTCATTTTGTTGGCGGTAATTCTCTACCCGATGTTAAACAGTCGCTTTGCCCGGGCCTGATTCTCAACGAAACAGCTTGTTCCATACCTTATCCCAACCGACTTGGTCGGCCGGAAGCGGGGCCTTACGCTGAATGTATTTGCCGTTGGGGTCGAGCAATACGCAATGGGGGACGCTGTTAATTTCCCATTCGATCACAAAATCGTCGTTTTGGATTTCGTTTAACTTAAGGTGCAATCCCTTCGCTTTACTTTTTACTACCGATTGAATCCACAACTCATCGGTGGTTTTATGCTCGCACAGGTACACAAAAGCGATTTTATTTTCGGGCAGGCGCTCTCGTAAGGCGCGGGCTTCTTCCAAGGCGGCACGCCCTATGTCATCATTGGTCCAAAAAATCAGGTAAATATTTTTTCCTTGGTATTTTTTCTTAATCTGTTCCCAAACGGTACGAGCGGTGGTTAAGAGCGTGTTTTGAGCCAAAAGGAGACCACCCTTAATTTCGGCCGGGGTGGTTACGTCGGTACCTTCAATCTGTGATTGAGCTGCTTGTATCAGCGCCGAATCCGCACTTTCCCGTCGGTGAATTTCATCCAAGGAACGAATGTAGTAGGGGTTTTGGAGGTCAGAACGAATATAACGGTACCATTGGGTCATTTTTTCGCCGGGATAATTATTGAGGTTTACCAAATAAAATTGAGGTTTGAGGTATTCCAACTCTTTCCCCATGTACGACGCTCCGAATTTTTTAACGTAGAGTTCGTATGTGCTTATCAAATTAAGCGTGTCCTGCTTTTTTAAGTATAAGTTGTTCAACCACTTCAGGTCACTCATTTTGGCTTTTTCGCCCTGCGCAAAACTTTGCAGTTTTACAATATCTTCTTCCGGAAGATTCGGAACATATTTCAAAATTAAGGTTGCCAACTTATTGATAGGCAGGGTGGATTCCGCGGGGGCCGGCGTAGTGGCAACTGCATGAGCGGAGAACTGTCGGTAACAATCAGCCTTGGCAAATGTCAAAAAAAGGGTAGTGTCTAAATCCGCGGCCCCGATCAATCCGGTTGGAATGACTTCTTTTTGTTGAATCAGATAATGATAAAAACGGGCATTGGTGGCTTCTTCCAACGAAGAAATGACCCACTTGTCAAGAACAGGGTCCTTGGCTGATGAAAAAGAACGGTAAAAGCCGATACGTTGCTCTTGCTCCAACGAAATTTTTTCCCAAAACCGATACGAATTTTCCGCTTTGGTCGATTTTTCAGGATTGGCTTTAAGCCATTGATTATAAGCTGTATAGAATCGGGCGTGACGATTGTTGGTAGCGGCATAAAGCCCACCGAATCGCAGAGGAACTTCCGTTTTACCCAACGAATCGGCAAAAAGGGTAATTTCTACCGTTCCTTTGGCGGCTAAGAAAGGCAATGACACATTCGCATAATTCAGGTAACATTCCTCTAAAGGGTAGATCAGGGGCATTTTCAATTCAAATTGTCCGTTGGGCTGCAACGTTGCCGCACGTACAATTTCACGTTCGGGTTGTAAAATATTAACCCTCGCTACCGTAATTTCGGGGGCCTGCCGATACAAGCGTAACGTAAGGTTGTCCACCTTACCGCGGACAATCACCGTGTCTGTTTGGGCATGGGCAGAAATGCTGACCAAAACAGCTGTTGCCCCGCACGCTGTAAGCCAAATTTTTAAGAATGAAAAAACAACAAGCTGACTGATTTTCATTGTTCTGTGTCATTTTAAAGAGTTGCATTGCCCGAAGCTTACTCCCGGTTTTTAGGACGAGTCAGTGCAAAAATATGTTTCAATAAATCTTGTTCCGTTTCGCCGAAAGGCTCATTTCTCCGGCTGACGGTTTCAAAAGCTACTTGCAGGGCTTTGTCGAGGCGGTATTCCGTAAAACCTTCGGCTCCGCCTCCCCAAGAGAAAGAAGCGATATGTTTGGGCTGAAAGCCTGCCCCGAATACGTTGGCATTGACCCCTACTACCGTACCTGTATTGAACATCGTACTGATGCCGGCTTTGGTGTAGTCGCCCAGGAACAAACCGCAAAAAAGCCTTCCTGTATCTTCAAGAGTATTCGTAGCGTAGCTGTAAAGTTTTACGTTGGTATAGTCATTTTTCAGGTTAGAATTGTTGCAATTGGCTCCTAAGTTACACCATTCGCCGATGACCGAATTACCCAAAAAGCCGTCGTGGCCCTTGTTGCTGTAGCCGAATAAAACCGAATTGCTTACTTCGCCGCCCACTTTGCAATGCGGCCCGATGGAGGTATTCATGCGCATTTTTCCGCCCCAATTAACCGTAGCCCCTTCTCCTAAGGAAAACGGTCCGATCACAATGCTGCCTTCGTTGATAACGGCGTTTTTCCCGACGTAAATCGGGCCGTTTTCGGCATTGAGTACTGCGGCGCGGATGTTGGCGCCTTCTTCAATAAAAATATGTTCAGAAGCATAACAACGCGTGTGTGGGTCGGTGAGGGGTTGGCTTGTGCGATGGTCGGTAAAGGCAGCAAAATCAGCTTTTATTTGTGCTCCGTTTTCTCCGTAAATGTCCCAAACGTGTCGAATAAAAGTGACGGGTTCGGAAAAAGTAACATTTTTTAATTCGTGAGCAGGGGCAACTATTTCAAACGGCGACCGATATGCAATGACGCTTTCGCCCGAAATCAGGGCTTCGCCCGAGGCCAATTGATTGACCGCTTCAGCAACGGCTTGGGTTGCACAAACGGCTCCGTTCAAAAAAATATTGTTGTCGGCAGTAATCAGCGGAAATTTAGGCTGAAGGTAAGGTTCGGTTAAAAAAGAAGGTTGCTTCTTGAGAAAATGTGCCCACTTCTCGGTCATTGTCCAAATCCCGCAGCGTATTTCTGAGACAGGCCGGGTAAAGGTGAAAGGGAGTAAATGCGGCCGAATGGTCGGATCATCGTATAAGATGTAATTGGTCATAAAAATGATTTTAAGGTCATAATTTCGAAAATCAGACGGGAAAATCCTCTTTTAACTTCTTCGAAATCAATAAAATCTTTTAGAGTTTCTAAGCCTTTGGCAACCACAAAGATAAGTTTTGCCTAAAATTTATTAGGTTTGCCGGTACAAACATTTTCAACCTGCCAAACTGTTCAACCCTGAAGTTACTATGCCTCAGTTATCCCAACAAATCGCTGACAGCGAAACTCAGTATACTTTTGATTTGCCCGTAAAAGTACTTCAATTCGGTACCGGGGTGTTACTTAGAGGTCTGTGCGACTACTTGATAGACCATGCCAATAAGCAACATGTGTTCAACGGTCGTATTGTTGTGGTGAAATCAACGGCCGGTTCTGCCGATGATTTTGCGGCACAGGATGGACTCTATACCGTTTGTGTACGCGGTGTAGATAACGCCGGCCAAATCATTGATGAAGCTACCACGGTCGGAGCTATCAGTCGAGTGGTATCAGCTCAGGACAATTGGCGGGGGATTCTCCAAATTGCCCGTAATCCTCATTTGGAAGTAATTATCTCGAATACCACAGAGGTAGGAATTCAGTATGTAGAAGAAAATATTTTTCAAAGCCCTCCTCAGTCGTTTCCGGGCAAGTTGACCGCTTTTTTGTACGAGCGATTTCGAACCTACGGCGGTAAAAAAGACAAAGGAGTAGTGGTAGTCCCTACCGAATTGATTACCGACAACGGCCTCAAACTCCGCGAATGTGTAGAGAAATTGTCGGCGTTTAATGAGTTGGGCAAGTTGTTCAACAAATGGCTCAAATATCACGTTAAGTTTTGTAATTCGTTGGTGGATCGAATTGTCCCGGGAAAGCCGGACCCGGCTACGCAGGCGGCATTGGAAGCCAAATTGGGCTATGAAGACAGCCTGTTGACCGTGGCAGAGCCGTATTATTTATGGGCGATTGAGGGAGATGAGCGCGTAAAGAAGGTGTTGTCGTTTGAACAACTTTTTGAAAATGTGATTGTTGACGAAGACATATCTTACTATCGGGAGCGTAAACTGCGCATTCTCAATGGCAGTCATAGTACCGCAGCGCCTTTAGGGTACTTGAGCGGTTTTGATATTACGTTTCAGTGCATGAATGACCCCGCTATGTCAAAGTACTATGAAACGGTCATTTATGAAGAAATCGTACCGACATTGCCCTTTGATGAGCAAAAAGAGGAACTGAGATCCTTTGCCGGTGATATTCTGAACCGATACCGCAATCCGTTTATTCAACAAAAATTGATCGGTATCACGCTCCAGCAAACCTCGAAAATGAATGCCCGTAATGTAACGACCATCCGGCGCTACTACCAACAATTCGGGAGCGTTCCCAAGCATTTTGCTTTAGGTTTTGCGGCTTATCTGCTCTTTATGAAGGCAGTAAAACAGGAAAATGATAAATATTTCGGACAGCGGGGAGAAGAGTTTTATTGGATCAATGACGAACAAGCCGCTTATTTTTACCAAAAATGGGAGGGTATTACCGCTGAAAGCGCGGGCGAGTTGGTACAAAGTGTATTGAGCGATACGAAACTGTGGGAAGTGGATTTGACCAAATTGGCGGGATTTGCCGAGGCTGTTAAGGGCTATCTGACTGATATGATGAATAACGGCGTAAAAGCAATCTTAGAAAAGGCAATCCTGTAAAAAGGTAAATTCCTGATAAATACATGCTGAAAAATAAATTCTTGCTCGGGTTGATCCTTGCGGTCATTGTGGGCGTGATCGGGTATACTTTCTTTGGAGAAGAAACGAATGTTTCTACCAATGATTATGTAACTCAACTCAATCAGGAACGGAAAGACAAAGACAACTTCTTTCAAAATTCAGAGCAGTCGCCGATACCGGACAAAGCAAACTTTAAGGGATTACTTTACTTTCCGCCTAACCCCGATTTCAAAGTAGCGGCTACTGTGATTCCCTATCACAGTACCGCCAAAGACAAACTGATAACGGTGCCGATGACCGACGGCAGCACCGAAACCTACGAAAAATACGGATTTGCTGAGTTTACCCTCCCCGGCGAAAGCGAAGCTGCCGATCTGAACGTGTATCGCTTGCTGATTTACAAACACGACAAAGGGCTTTCGATTTTGTTTCGAGACGCTACTGCGCCCGGCGAAACCTACGGCGGCGGCCGCTATCTTGATTTTAAAACCGATGAGGTGACGGCGGGCAAATTGACCATTGATTTTAACAACGCCTATAATCCCTATTGTGCCTACAATCCCAATTTTGCCTGCCCGATACCTCCCAAAGAAAACACCTTGCCCGTTAGGGTAGAAGCCGGAGAAAAGAAGTTTTCGCGGCCGCAATAACAGCTATATCATAAAAAATTAATGCTAAAAAAAATGTTTTTCCCAAATCGTTAGGTTTTTTAAAAAAAAGCCATTTATTTGTATTATTAAAAGAATAAATGGTATTATGGGGAAAACAATTACCATTAAAAAAGGCTACGACATTAAGGTGAAAGGTTGGGCTGAAAAGAAAATCACCAACCTCCCTTTTTCCGATGTAATTGCGATTAAACCGCAAGATTTTCCGGCACTCACCCCAAAATTATCCGTAGAAGCAGGACAGGAGGTCTTGGCAGGCCAACCCTTATTCTACGATAAAAACAATCCCAAAATACGATTCCCTTCTCCCGTAAGCGGTGAAGTAGTGGAAATCATCCGGGGTGATAAGCGTCGGATACTGGAAGTGCGTGTTATTCCTGACCGCACGACCAAATATGCTTCTTTTCCCCAAATAAATCTGCCTGACTCAGCGCGTGAAGCCATAGTAGAACAACTTCTCGAAAGCGGCTGTTGGGCTTATATCCGACAACGACCTTATTCTCTTATTGCCCATCCTGAGGATATTCCCAAAGCTATTTTTATTTCTTGCTTCGACTCTGCTCCTTTAGCCCCCGATTTGGGTTATTTGATTGAACAGGAACGTACCGCTTTTCAAACCGGACTGCAAGTGTTGGCAAAATTAGCCAATGGACATTTACATATTTCACTTCGGAAGTCGCCCGACGAAAAACTGTCGGACAGCGATTTTAAGGATGTTTCTTTCAACAGTATTAATCATTTCAGGGGACCTCATCCGGCAGGCAATATCGGGGTACAGATTCATCACATTGCACCCATTCAAAAAGGAGAACTTGTTTGGTATGTCCATCCCCAAGATGTCCTTATTATTGGAAGGTTATTTACCGAAGGGCGCTATCGAGCCGAGCGAACCATTGCATTGACAGGCAGCTGTGTCACTCAACCTCAATACTTTAATGTCATTACCGGACAGAAGTTGAGTACAATCGTCCATGACAGATTGACTAACGGCAACCATCGTTTGATTCAGGGGAATATTCTTACGGGGAAAAAAACGTCTTCCAACGATTTTTTATCCTTTTACGGTAATCAATTGACTGTCATTCCCGAAGGGAATAAGCCTGAATTTTTGGGATGGCTGTTGCCCGGGTTAGAGAAATTGAGCTTGTCGCGTACCTATTTTTCGTGGTTGACCCCTAAGCGTACCTACGACCTTACTACCAATCAGCACGGAGAAGAACGTGCTTTCGTAATGACAGGTCAGTATGATAAAGTTTTGCCGATGAATATCTATCCCGTACACTTACTCAAAGCAATTTTGGCCGGGGACATTGAGCGTATGGAACAGTTGGGTATTTATGAAGTAGCGGAAGAGGACTTCGCCTTGTGTGAGTTTGTTTGTACTTCTAAAATAGACGTGCAACGCATCATTGCGGAAGGCTTGGATTTAATTCGCCGGGAAGGTTGATTCATTGCTTAAGCTCTTACCATTCGTAAAAGTAGTGCCGCATTCTGAAGTGAGTTGATGTCAGTCAGTTCTATTATAATTTAATTGTTTTACCCGAACCCTTGTTCTTTACTGTGAAAATAGCCCGCAAACTGCTTGAATCTGTAAAGCCTCACTTTGACAAAGGGGGGAAGTTAGAAAAATTTCACCCCGCTTTTGATGCCCTGGAGACCTTCCTGTTTGTACCGGGACATACCACTTCCCAAGGGGTACATGTTCGAGATGCCATTGATCTCAAGCGTACTATGTTTACGGTTATCATTGCCTTGGCCCCTACCTTGGTTTTCGGGATGTGGAATGTGGGTTATCAGCACCATTTGGCCTACGGTATGGAGGCATCGGTGATTGATAATTTCATGTTCGGCTTTTGGAAGGTCTTACCTATAATCATTGTTTCCTATGGAGTGGGGTTAGGAGTAGAGTTTATTTTTGCAGTCATAAGAAACCACCAAGTCAGCGAAGGTTATTTAGTAACAGGGCTGTTAATTCCGCTGACACTTCCTGTTACTATCCCTCTTTGGATGGTGGCTTTGGCGGCTGTTTTCTGCACGGTGCTGGGCAAAGAAATTTTCGGCGGAACAGGGATGAATTTCATGAATCCGGCTTTGTTAGCGCGTGCCTTCTTATTTTTTGCTTTTCCGGCTTATATGTCGGGTGACATTTGGACCGATTTATCGCCCGAAGTCGGTCATTCGTTAGCAGATGCTTATTCGGGTGCTACCAACTTAGTAACTTTCGACGCTGATTTTTCTAAACTTCCTTCCGCGGCCAACATGTTTTGGGGGTTTGAACAAGGTTCAATCGGCGAAACCGGCACTTTTGCCTGTCTGATCGGGGCTTTTATTTTGATTGTTACAGGGATTGGCAGTTGGCAAATTATCGTCTCCTGTTTTGCGGGTGCCTTAATAATGGGTCTTATTTTGAATGGTCTTGCTCCTGCGGATATTCCTACACACGCTATGCACACTCCTGCCTACTATCATTGGCTTATGGGCGGATTTGCGTTTGGAGCAGTCTATATGGCTACTGATCCCGTAAGTGCTGCGCAAACTGAAAAAGGGAAGTGGATCTACGGGGTATTAATAGGGGCATTTACTGTGATTTTAAGAGTGTTCAATCCTGCCTATCCCGAGGGAGTGATGTTGAGTATATTGTTGATGAATGTATTTGCTCCTTTAATCGACCATATTGTGATAGAACAACACATAAAAAACCGCAATAAACGTGCATAGCAACCGATATACCCTGATTTATGCCACCGTTTTGTCGGTTATTACGGCAATCGTACTGGCTGTAGCGGCTGAGGGACTTAAGCCCGCACAAGATGCCAATATCGCTTTGGATAAAAAATCAAATATCCTCCGAGCGGTGCGTTTGGCTTACACCGAGCGTACTCAAATTGAGAATACCTACGCCAAAAGTATTCAAGAAATGGTACTTAATGCTTCAGGAGAGTTAATAAACGGAGTTAAAACAAAAGACATTAATCTCAAAGAAGAAGTAGGTAAAGACCCCAAAAATCGCCGCCTACCTTTGTACGTTTTTACGGCGCAAAACGGTGAAAATTACTACATTGTGCCGATGCAGGGTGTAGGACTTTGGGGGCCGATTTGGGGGTACATTTCCCTGAAAAACGACTTTAGTACAGTTTACGGGGCTTTTTTCGACCACAAGAGTGAAACACCCGGACTGGGGGCTGAAATCGCCGAACAGCCTTTTCAACAGCAGTTTCAGGGAAAAAAAATTATGATGGACGAAAAGTTCGTTTCGGTCAATGTTATGAAAAAAACCGATAAATCTGATCTGGCTAATGACTATCGGGTGGATGCTATTTCAGGAGGAACGATTACCTCAAGAGGGGCTAACAATATGATTAAAAATTGTATGGAGCCTTATTTGGCTTATTTTGAAAAAATAAAGAAATAAAACAGTCAGCAAAATGAGTACCCAAACCGCCACCGCCGCTCCGTCAGTGAGTGAAAAAAAGAAAGAAGGCCTGTTTTCTAAGAAAAACCTCCAAGTCTTGCGTGATCCGCTTGATGATAACAACCCCGTTACCGTTCAAATCTTGGGGGTGTGTTCCTCTTTGGCAGTCACAGTGCAAATGAAGCCTGCTATTATCATGGCTTTGGGAGTAACGGTCGTTACGGCTTTTTCAAATCTTATTTTATCGATTATTCGAAATTCTATCCCTAACCGTATTCGCATCATTGTACAATTGATTGTTGTAGCAATGCTTGTAACGATTGTAGATCAATTGCTGAAAGCGTACATGTTTGATGTAAGTAAAAAGCTGTCGGTTTTTGTGGGGTTAATTATCACTAATTGTATCGTTATGGGTAGGCTTGAAGCATTTGCGATGGCTCAAAAACCATGGCCATCATTTTTGGACGGTATTGGCAACGGCTTGGGGTATGGTATTATCTTAATCGTTGTTTCGGCTATTCGTGAATTGCTTGGGGCGGGTTCTTTGTTGGGCTTTAAAGTGGTTCCGCAGTGGCTTTATGAGATGGGATATGTCAACAACGGTTTGATGATGCTCCCGCCTGCCGCGTTGTTACTGATTGGGATAATTATCTGGTGGCACCGAAGTCGCAACAAAAAACTGATTAATGTATCCTGATAAATTGATAAGAGTTATGCTTTGACCTTTTTTCTCCTTAACCATGCAACATCTTCTCAACCTCCTGATAAAAACAATTTTTGTCGAAAATGTCATTTTTGCCTTCTTTTTGGGAATGTGTTCCTATTTGGCTGTTTCCAAGAAGGTAAAAACCGCTTTTGGTTTGGGCTTAGCGGTCATTTTTGTGATGATATTGACTACCCCGCTCAATTACCTTATTCTGCGGTATATGCTTTACCCGGGGGCTTTAGGTTGGATACACCCTTCGCTTCAAAATGTTGATTTGACTTTTTTGGCTTTTATCCTATTCATTTCCACGATTGCAGGAGCAGTACAGTTGGTAGAAATGGTAGTAGAAAAATTCTTGCCCGCTTTGTATAATTCGCTGGGCATATTCCTGCCTCTGATTACCGTCAACTGTTCTATTTTGGGGGCAGCCTTATTTATGCAAGAACGCGAATACAATTTTGCCGAAACGACCGTGTTTTCGCTGGGGGCCGGTATTGGTTTTTTTCTGGCAATTGTTTTATTGGCAGCTATTCGTGAACGACTGCGATACTCCAAAATTCCCGAACCGCTTCAGGGTTTAGGTATTGCTATGATCATCACCGCCTTAATGGGTTTAGCTTTTTTAAGTTTTTCCGGCATCCAACTTTAAAACACTATGCTACCTATCCTCTCTGCCAGTGTTGTGGTTTTTATTTTGGTAGTTCTGCTTTTTGCTTTTTTGATTTTGACCGCCAAAGATCGCCTGCTTCCTCAAAAAGATATAGCAATTATTATTAATGGTGATCAGGAACATCCGTTGGTGGTAAAGCCGGGGGCATCGCTGCTTACTACTTTGGCTACTAATAACTTGTTTTTGGCCTCCGCCTGCGGAGGAGGCGGAACCTGTGCGATGTGTAAATGTCAGGTATTTGAAGGAGGAGGAGAAGTATTGCCTACCGAAACAAACCACCTGAACAGAAGACAGGTGCAGGAAAAAATAAGATTGGCATGTCAGGTAAAGGTAAAAGAAGACATGGAAATTCGTGTACCGGATGAAGTGTTTGGCATCAAAAAATGGGAATGTACGGTACTTTCCAACGAAAATGTTTCGACCTATATCAAAGAATTTGTAGTGAAACTGCCCGAAGGAGAAAATCTGATATTCAAATCAGGGGATTATATTCAAGTAGACGTACCTGAAATGAATATTGATTTTAAATACCAACTCCACAATATCCCGAATAAGTTTATAGACGAATATGACAAATTCAAAATATGGGATCTGAAAACAAAAATAGATGAGCCTCTTTTTCGGGCCTATTCCATGGCCAATCACCCGGCAGAAGGTAATATCATCATGCTGAATATTCGCTTGGCTACCCCTCCGTGGGATAGAGCCCGCAATGCCTTTATGGATGTGAATCCGGGGGCATGTTCTTCCTTTGTTTTTTCACGTAAGCCGGGCGATAAAGTAACAATCAGTGGTCCTTATGGCGAGTTTCATATTAAAAAAACGGACAGAGAAATGGTTTATATCGGTGGGGGTGCGGGCATGGCACCGCTCCGTTCGCATATTTTTCACCTGTTTCATACCCTTAAAACGGGCCGTAAAGTGTCGTATTGGTACGGAGCGCGCAGCCGACGGGAAATTTTCTACGAAGAAGATTTTAGGGCGATTGAGCGTGAATTCCCTAACTTTCGGTTTGAAATAGCCCTTTCAGCTCCCCTTCCGGATGATAAATGGGAGGGTTATGTAGGTTTTATTCACGAAGTAGTAAAAAATGAATATTTAGATGACCACGCCTCACCCGAAGACATTGAGTATTATCTCTGCGGGCCTCCGATGATGTTGTCAGCGGTACAAACGATGCTTGATAATTTGGGTGTAGCTAAAGAAAACATTGCTTTTGATGATTTTGGCAGCTAATACCGCAAAGTGGTTTCCGGGAATACTTCTGTGCTTAGGACTGCTCATTAACGGTTGTCGACGCAAAGCCGAATATACTTATTTAGAAGGGCAGGCACAAGGAACTACTTTCCGAATAATATATGCCGGCGAAAGCGATTTCTCTTCTTCGATTGACAGCCTTTTTCGGGTAATAGATCACAGTATGTCATTGTGGGACAGTACGTCTATTATCAGCCGATTTAATAAAAATGACTCAGCGATTCAAGCCGATAGCCATTTTGAAAATGTTTTCCGAAAATCGCAGGAAATTTCTCTACAAACAGACGGGGCATTTGATATTACTGTTGGCCCTTTGGTTAAGGCTTGGGGATTTAGTTATAAAAAAGGGGGCGCGCTCCCTGTGGCAAGTCAGGTGGATAGCCTCAAAAAGTGGGTGGGGTATCAGAAAGTACGGCTTCAAGACGGTTATTTAGTCAAGGCAAACCCACAAACAGAAATAGATTTCAATGCGATTGCTCAAGGGTATACGGTGGACGTAATGGCGGGTTTTCTGAAAAAACAAGGCATTGATAATTATTTGGTAGAAATTGGGGGAGAGGTACGAACCGAAGGACATAACGAGAAAGGGCAAATTTGGCAAATCGGTATTGATAGACCTACCGAAAGTGAATCGGAAACACGAGTTTTACAGACCGTTTTACCTTTGAGCGGCAAAGCGTTGGCAACTTCGGGCAGCTATCGGAAGTTTATTATTAGAGATGGTAAAAAATTCAGTCATGCCATTGACCCCCAAACGGGTTATCCCATTATTCACAATTTATTAAGTATTTCAGTTATTGCCGATGATTGTATGACTGCCGATGCCTATGCCACGGCCTTTTTGGTACTTGGGTTAGAAAAAGCTAAAGAGATTGCTTTGAAAAAACACTTGGAAATCTACGGAATAACTTCTTCTCCCGACGGGAAATTTACTGTTTTTCACACCCCTGGCTTTTTCAACGCATCGGTTCAACCTTAATTTTCATTACCGCAAGGTTCCCCTGTTTTACGGCCGCAAACACCGCAAACTACTCCCTCTTTTTGGAGATAAACATTATTGTTGGCACAGGTTCCTTTAAATTCTCCTCCTTTGACCAACAGCAGTCGAATACTCAGCAGACCTACCCCCACTAAGACCAACAAGACTGAAACAAGAATAACCGCTGCCATAAAATGATTTTTTAGAAAGGTAAAAAAACAAGCTGTTAAATTCAAAAATATTACATAATATTTTTCCGTGATTTATTTGGATATAGAAAAGAAATTGATTAATTTTAATTTCTACTCTTAATTCCTAACCTCTTCAAATTGAAACGCTTATGATTTCAGTCAAAAAACTGTTGGCAGATAAACCACAATCGAATGTTTGGAGTGTTTCACCTGATACTACGGTGATTGAAGCCTTATTTTTAATGGCCGAAAGAAATATCGGCGCTGTTGTGGTTCTTGAAGACGAAAATTTGGTAGGTATATTCTCAGAAAGAGATTATGCCCGGAAAGGGATTGTTCAAGGACGAAAAGCCAAAAGCACACCTATTGCGGAAGTAATGACTCCTAAGGTCTTTACCGTGTCTCTTGATATGGATATCAGAGAGTGTATGAAGCTGTTCAGCGAAAAGAAATTTCGTCACTTACCTGTAATGGATCAAAACAAAGTAGTAGGAATATTGAGTATTGGGGATATAGTCAATTCTATCATGAAAGAGCAACAAGACCATATTCATTTCTTGGAGCAGTACATAACCCATGCCTAAGGGGTATAATTTCTTTTTCTAAATCTCTTACCTATTAATTCTTATGGCTATTTTATTAGTTGCCGTATTCATCATTGGATATGCCCTTATTGCTTTTGAACACCCTCTTAAAATTGACAAAGCAGCCTCCGCATTATTGACGGGGGTTTTTTGTTGGGTTATTCTCTTAGCAGGCTTTGAGTATATGCCCGCTATCCAAGGCCTTGCTGTTAAACCCGACGCCCATCACTTTTTGGAAGAAGCGCTTTTTGACCATTTAGGCGAGATAGCCGGTATCTTGTTTTTCTTATTAGGTGCTATGACAATTGTAGAATTGGTGGACGTTCACGATGGTTTCCGGGCTATTACTGACCGTATCATGACGGCTAATCGAGTGCAACTGCTTTGGATTATTTCGTGGGTCACTTTTTTTCTCTCGGCAGGTTTGGACAATATGACCACTGCCATTATTATGTGTGCCTTGTTACGTCGTATTATTAAAGACAAAGAAAATATATGGTTATTTGGCGGGTTTGTCATTATTGCCGCCAATGCCGGAGGAGCTTGGTCGCCCATCGGAGATGTCACTACTATTATGCTTTGGATTGGCGGACAGGTAACTACAGTGCCAATTATGAAGACGTTGTTCATTACGGCAGCTGTTAGTCTTTTAGTGCCGCTTTTAGCCGCCTCTTATTTCTTAAGAGGAAACATTGAATCTCCCAAACAATCAGCAAGTGAACAAAAAGCCCATTCGCAAACGACAGCATTGGAGCGAAACTTGATGTTTGTATTGGGAGGTGTAGGGTTGCTTTCTGTCCCTGTCTTCAAAGCAATCACCCATTATCCGCCTTATTTAGGTATTTTATTGTCAGTGGGGCTTTTGTGGTACTTTACTGAGTTTTTACACCGAGGAAAAGAGCCCGAAACCAAACAAGGCTTTTCGGTTGCAGCCATGTTACATCGTATTGATACGCCCAGTATTCTGTTTTTCTTAGGTATTTTGCTTGCCGTTGGGGCATTAAATACTTCGGGTCATTTACGCCAAATGGCTACCTTACTTAATCAAACTTTCGGTAACTTCTATCTTATCAATACAATCATAGGATTGCTGTCGGCTATCGTAGATAACGTCCCGTTAGTAGCCGCCGCCATGGGGATGTATTCCATGACAGAGTTTCCGGCAGATCATGATTTTTGGAATACATTGGCCTATTGTGCAGGAACAGGAGGGAGTATTCTTATTATCGGATCCGCAGCAGGAGTAGCTTCCATGAGTATTCTGAAGATAGATTTTATTTGGTATTTAAAACGTATTTCGGGATATGCACTGATCGGTTACTTATCGGGGATTGCGGTCTATTATTTTACTCACTGAGCTATTTTACCCCGTTGATAACAACAAGCGACTTCCGGCCGGGGTCGCTTTATTTGTATAAAAATTTGAATTAATTGTTGAGATGATGCAACGTTCTGGTACAGAATTTCATCTTATGGACAAATCACTAACTATTCACAGATTATGAAAACATACAGCCTCCTGCTCACTTTACTTTTCCCCGTTTCGGTTTTATTCGCTCAAAGTGACGACGAAAAACCTTACATGACCAAAACCTTCAGCGCTTCGGCTATTAAAGCACTTAATGTCCGTACTTCGGGCGGAAGTATCAACGTAGCCGGCCAAAGCGGAGAGGCCAAAGTGGAAGTTTATGTCAGATCCAACAATTGGAACGGTAAATCGGAATTAAGCAAAGAAGAAATAGAAGAACGCCTCAAAGACTACGAACTGACCATTGCTCAAGAAGGCGAAACGTTGGTGTGTAAATCCAAGCGTAAAAACGAAAACGATGACCGTTGGGACTGGAAAAAATCACTCAGTATCTCTTTCAAAATAACGGTTCCCGAAAAAACAGCGACTGACCTCGCTACCAGCGGCGGAAGTATCCGATTAGCCAAACTCTCGGGAACACAAAACTTTTCTACCAGCGGCGGCAGCCTCCATTTGGATGCGCTGAGCGGAAATATCAAAGGACGCACCTCCGGCGGAAGTATTCATTTGGCCAATTGCCGTGAACAATTAGACCTTCGTACCAGCGGTGGCAGCATCAAAGCCGAGGAGTGTAACGGAGATATTAAACTCGTGACCTCCGGCGGAAGTATTACGCTGACACAAACAGACGGTACGATCAACGCCTCTACCAGCGGCGGCAGTATCAAAGGCGACGGCATCAAAGGAGAATTGGTCGCGACTACCTCCGGCGGCGGTATTCGCCTGACGGGTGTAGCCGCTTCGCTGAAAGCTTCTACCAGTGCCGGCAGTATCCATGCCGAGATCACTTCTTTAGGCAAGTACCTTGACCTCACCACATCTGCGGGCGGTATCAATGTGCAGATGCCCCTCAACAAAGGCTTGGATTTGGATTTACGTGCCAACCGAGTGAATGTAGGTACTTTAAATAATTTCAACGGAACCATGGAAAAAGACCGCGTAAACGGTAAATTGAACGGCGGCGGTACGCTTGTGACCATGAGAGCAAGTTCCGGGTCTATTCACGTAAATGATTAATGCAATAATCAGTATATGAGGTTTCCGTTAAAGCCCGCCATCACAGCGGGCTTTATTTTTTATCATGCCTTTCCAAACGAATTGCCTATTTTTGGGAGATTTACTAGTGGAAAACAAACAAAGTTTGAGTAATGAAAGGAATTATTTTGGCCGGGGGCTCCGGTACGCGCTTACATCCGCTTACATTGGCCGTAAGCAAACAACTCATGCCGGTTTATGATAAACCCATGATCTATTACCCGCTTTCCATTTTGATGTTGGCCGGCATTCGTGAAATTTTAATCATTTCTACGCCGCACGATTTACCGCATTTTCAAAAATTGCTCGGCGACGGCAGCCGTATCGGGTGCGAATTCTCTTATGCCGAGCAACCCAGTCCGGATGGCTTAGCGCAGGCGTTTATCATCGGGGCCGATTTTATCGGTAACGACAAAGTGGCGCTTGTGTTGGGAGATAATATTTTCTACGGAAGCGGTCTGAGTAAACTTCTTCAGACCAACAATGACCCCGACGGCGGAGTCGTTTATGCATATCAGGTACAGGACCCCGAGCGGTATGGAGTAGTGGAGTTTGACAAAGAGTTTAATGTATTGTCTATTGAAGAAAAACCCGAACAACCTAAGTCAAACTACGCTGTGCCGGGGCTGTATTTTTATGATAATGAAGTAGTCGATATTGCTAAAAATATCAAACCCAGTCCGCGCGGTGAGTTGGAAATTACGGACGTGAACCGAGTTTATCTCGAACGGGGCAAACTCAAAGTAGGCGTACTCAATCGCGGAACGGCGTGGTTGGATACCGGTACGTTTGCGTCATTGATGCAGGCCGGGCAGTTTGTGCAGGTGATTGAGGAACGGCAAGGCCTTAAAATCGGCTGTATTGAGGAAGTGGCTTATCGTATGGGCTTTATCTCGGCCGACCAACTTCGCGAAATTGCCAAACCATTATTGAAAAGCGGCTACGGACAATATTTATTAGGGCTCTTAAAATAGCACACACCTGTTTTTGCAATGAAAAACCGTCGGCTCCTTGTCGTCCTTCTTTTGTTTGCCGTAAGCTTTACCCGGGGGCAAAGTATTATTACTGTTGACAGTATTCCCGAAGAGGGATTAATCCTCAATAAAGGATGGAAATGGAGTGCCGGCGATAATCTGCAATGGGCTAACCCCGAGTTTGACGACAGCCAATGGAAAGACGTAAATCCGGCGGAGGAACTCAGTAAAATTCCCCAACTTACCCAAAAAGGAATCGGGTGGTTCCGAACTACCTTGGAGTTTTCGCCCATAATTGCTCAGAAACTCACTACGTTGCAGATCAACCAAAGTGTAGCCTCTGAAATTTATATCAATGGCGTATTAGCTAAAAAGATAGGCGTAATAAGTGCCGCACCCGACTCGGTCAGAGCGGTGAATGCGTCGCGGTCAATTGCGATCGGGCTTCCTTATTCGGTGAGTTATCCGTTTGTTCAGATTTCTATCCGAATCGCTTACGAACAACACAGCTTTTACAATCGGGTAGGGTTTACGAAGAACTATTGCATGCGGGCTATTCTTACCGAAACAGACAATGCTAATTCGGTGAAAGATAAAGTCAAATACCAAATCTATTACGGTTGGTTTCAGGTAGGAGTGTCTTTTATACTTACTTTTCTGCATTTGGCCTTTTTCTTTTTGTATCCCACTCAACGAGCCAATTTTTATTTTTCGCTTACTACCTTCTTTTTGGGGGTTGCCTTTTTGTGTATTCCGCTTACACTAAGTTATTTAGAGTCGCTGTCTGCTTACTTTTTGGCTGAGTTGATTCAAACGATTTCCTTTCCTTTGGCTTATATCTTTTTGGTAAGAGCCATTTATGAAATATACCGACAAAAGACCGGTATCCTCTACGGCATCATCGTAGCTTTTGGGTTGGTTGTGGTATTGTTGCTGTTTACTCCCTACTCGTTAGGATCTACTTGGGTCGAATTAGTTACAGAATTGCTGATGACGGCAGAGGTGATCCGGGTAACGGCTCTGGCATTGCGCCGTAAACAACCCGGGGCTCGCCTTATTATGATGGGCATGGGTATCTCTTTGGTCATGTTCACGCTGTTTTATGCCCAATTGCTGTTGGGATATTATACGACCGAAGAATCGTGGAGTATCTTTACTTATCAAGCCGGTGTATTGTGCGTGCCTATGTCGATTTCGTTGTATTTGGCCATTAACTTTTCCGTTACCAATCGAGACCTGATTGAAAAATTGCGGGAAAACAATGCCCTGACCCAACGTAATTTAGCACAGGAGCAGGAAAAACAGCACCTTTTAGCTGTTCAGAATGAATTGTTGGAAAGCCAGGTAAAAGAACGTACGGCTCAGTTGGAACAATCGTTAGAGGAATTGAAAGCAACGCAAAACCAATTGGTACAACGGGAAAAAATGGCTTCTTTAGGAGAATTGACGGCCGGTATCGCCCATGAAATTCAAAATCCGCTCAATTTTGTCAATAACTTCTCGGAGGTAAGCATCGAATTGTTACAGGAACTGAAAGAGGAGCAGGCAAAAGAGCCCGAAAAAAGGGATGAAAAGGTAGAAAGCGAGATTTTTGGTGATCTTGATCAAAACCTCCAAAAAATCCACTTGCACGGCAATCGAGCCTCAAGTATTGTGAAAAGTATGCTGGAACACTCACGTACTAATCTCGGTAATGCTGAACCCACGGATTTGAATGCCTTGATTGACGAATATTTATTGTTGAGCTATCACAGTTTTCGGGCCAAAGACAAATCATTTAATGCGACTATGCACAAAGATTTTGACCAAAATGTGGGGAAAATCAAAATCGTTGCTCAGGATTTCGGTCGGGTTGTGCTCAATTTGTTCAATAACGCTTTTTACTCGATAAATCAACGCAATGCAGCTTCGCCGGGAGAGGACTACAAACCTACCGTTACGGTTAGTACACGACGCATAGCTACACCATCAGGAGCGGCTGTTGAAATTCGGGTCAAAGACAACGGAATGGGTATTCCCGAAGCGATTGCATCCAAAATTTTTCAACCTTTTTTTACAACCAAACCTACGGGGCAAGGCACGGGTTTGGGGTTGTCTTTGAGTTATGATATTATCACCAAAGGCCACAACGGAACGCTGGAAGTACTGACAAAAGAAAATCAAGGTGCTGAATTTATCATTACCGTTCCCGTGTAGTACCGGCCTAACCTATTCACTAATTATGTTTACAGGAATCGTAGAAACTACCGCCGAAGTGGTGGAAATAATAGCAGAAGGCACGAACCTTACCTTCCGGTTGCGGTCGCATTTGACACCCGAATTGAAAATAGATCAAAGTGTCAGCCATAACGGAGTTTGCCTGACGGTCACAAGTTTAGAGGCAGAGACGTACACCGTTACGGCAGTGGACGAAACGCTCAAAAAAACCAACCTCGGGCAATGGAAAGTCGGGACCAAAGTCAATGTAGAGCGCTGTATGCCCGCCAACGGCCGCTTCGACGGCCACATTGTACAGGGACATGTGGACCAAACGGGTATTTGTACCTCCATTGAAGAAGTAGGCGGGAGTTGGCTTTTTGACTTTAAATATGATGCCTCAATCGGTAATATCACGGTGGAAAAAGGCTCCATTTGCGTCAACGGCGTGAGTTTGACGGTTTTCAATTCAGAAGTCGACGGATTTCGGGTAACCATTATTCCTTACACGTACGAGCATACTAATTTTCATCAATTGCAGGTAGGTGACGTCATCAATCTGGAATTTGATATTTTGGGAAAGTATATGCAAAAGATTTTGGCGAAACAGAAATAATCACAGCAGATAAAAAGCTATATTTGATAAAACAATTGCGATTTATGAATGCTATCAGTGATTTTATAGAAGTGAAAGAGCATAAGATTATATACTCACTTCCGCCCGGCTTTGAGGCTGAAAGAGTACAGATTATTATTCTTCCTGTTGATGAAGAAAACAGGAATCCTTCAAAAAAAAATCGTATTCGCAGTCTTAGAAAAAGCATTTCAGGGAAAGAAGCAGAACGATTAGAGGTGCATGTTAAAGAAATAAGAGAAGAATAGTAACTCGTTATTTGATAGATACCTCTATTGCAAGTAAATATTTAGATGGGTTTCTTTCGGAGAAAGGGTTTGATTTTATGGACTCAGTTTTTGAAGTAGAGAGCAACATTTCGATTATTACAAAAATTGAGTTATTAAGTTGGGTGACCAAAGAGAATAGCTTTTACCGGCAAATGGAAATCTTTGCCGAAGATTCAATAGTTTACCCGCTTTCTGATGAAATAGCTTCAAAAACGATTGAACTTAGGCGCAAATACAAATTAAAAACACCGGATGCAATTATTGCCGCAACGGCTTTAGTGTATAAGTTGACAATACTTACTGACAATGAGCGGGATTTTAAGGCAATCAGAGGTCTAAGAATTTCTAATCCTAATCGCCTTTAATTTGACGACTCACCCTCGCATCTGTTACGAAATCTTTGTTCGCTCTTTTTGTGATTCCAACGGCGACGGCATCGGTGACCTCAACGGCATTACGTCCAAACTGGATTATTTGCAGAATTTAGGCATTGAGGCCATTTGGCTGACCCCTATCTTTCCTTCGCCGAGTTATCACAAATACGATGTTATTGACTACTACGCTATTGACCCGGAATACGGGACAATGGAAGACTTCCTGCGGTTGTTGTCGGAAGCCCGGTCCCGTGGCATTGCCGTGATCATGGACTTGGTCATCAATCATACAAGTGTGCGGCATTTATGGTTTCAGGAATCGGTCAAAAGCAGTCAAAACCCCTATCGTCATTACTATAACTGGAAAAGCCCTCAGGAAATAGAGGCATTGGGAATTGCTACCCGTGAGTTAACCCCCGATACGTGGGACCGTAACCCTTGGCACCGTTGGCCCGGCAATGCCGAAAAATACTACGGGCTTTTTTGGAAAGGGATGCCCGATCTCAACTGCGATCATCCGCCGGTTCGACGGGCTATTTACGACATCGGACAGTTTTGGTTAAAAATGGGCGTAGCCGGATTTCGTTTGGATGCCGCCCGCCATATTTATCCCGAATGGGAAGAGTATAAAAACCATGATTTTTGGGTAGAGTTTCGGACAGAAATGCAGAAAGTTAACCCGAGGGTGTATTTGGTAGGGGAGGTGTGGACAGCTGCCGAAAAAATCGCCCCTTATTTTCGGGGACTTACCGCCAATTTTAATTTTGACTTGAGTTTGGCGCTTCAGAAAATTGTTGCCGAGGAGAAAGACACCGTACAATTAGTAGCCAAGCTGGCGCGAAATCGTAAGATTTTTGCCCAAACCAATCCTCGATTTATTGACGCGATCATGCTCACTAATCACGACCAAACCCGTATCGGAAGTGTAGCGAAAGGCAATCTTAATCAACTGAAAGTGGCGGCCAACCTCTTACTGACATTGCCGGGGCAACCGTATCTGTATTACGGAGAAGAAATCGGTATGTTGGGTGTCAAACCCGATGAGTTTATTCGGGAGCCTTTTTTATGGGATTACCGCACAAAAGACCGCCAACGGGCTCGTTGGATGAAACCCAAATACAGTAAAAGTCATACCGTAACTCCGTGGGCCGGACAGGTTAATGACCCTGATTCTCTGTTTAATCATTATAAACGCCTCATCCATTTTCGGAAATCAAATCCCGTTTTGGCAAATGTACACGGGACTATTGAACTTTTACCCACTATTGACAACCGAATCGTGGCTTTCAGCAGGAAAGTTTCCGACCGGCAAGTATGGGCCCTTCATAATCTTTCAAGTCAAACATTGACTTACACGGCTCTTTACATGCCCAATGAGCTTCTTTTCAGAACCAATGAATTGACTCGATTTTTAAAAATAGATCAACTTTCATTGGCTCCTTACAGTTGTGCGGTGCTGGGGGATTAAATTTATTTTATAAATATATTTCAATTTATTTTGAAATTACAAAATTTAAATACTACTTTTGGCTATGGAATTACAGGAAGCAAAAGACCGTTTTATTCAGGCGTGGGGAACGTTAGCCACCCAATGGGGAATTAACCGAACAATGGCCCAAATTCATGCTTTACTAATGGTTTCGGCTAATTCTCTGACGACAGAAGACCTCATGGAGCAATTACAAATTTCCAGAGGAAATGTAAGTATGAACTTACGTGACCTAATGGATTGGGGTCTGGTTTTTAAAGAATTACGTCCCGGTGAGCGAAAGGAGTACTTTTTTGCCGAAAAAGATGCTTGGAAGGTTGCAAAGCAAGTAGCCAAAGAACGTAGAAAACGTGAACTGGAACCGGTAATTAAGTTATTAGACGAGTTAAGAAACGTTCCTGTCCAAGCAGGTGGCCGTGAATCTGAAACTTTTCATAACACAATTGAGAGCATTAGCCGAGTAGTAAACCTTGCCGACGGAGCATTGGATGCGGCTATGAAAGCGGAAGAAAGCTTGATATTAGGTACCCTGATTAAGCTGCTACGTTAAATCGTAAGTTTATTCTAAGCACATATAATGTGCTTTTTATTGAATTTTAAATTTCAATATTTTCTGAAATATCTAAATATTTAATAATATGAATCGTGTCATGAATTTTTCCGAGCGTTCATTGGAGTTCACATCCGTCTTTCGTCAAAAATGGTTTTGGATATGGGTGTTACTGCCTATTGCTGCGTATTATGCAAGTTTGTTACTGATGATTTTACCTTTTCCTGTATTTTTGGTCATAGCACAATGGATAGCGCTGGATTATAACAAAAGGAAAGAAAAGCCGAATTGGTGGTTTTGGAACTTGGTAAATTTAATGGTAACAGCCGCAACTGTATTTCTCATCGACTCTACTTTATCGATTAAGGGCATTTTTGTTACGATGCTTTCTTTTAGTGTCTACTACTCCCTACAGATACTCAATGAATATGTATTGTCTAAAGTGTTTATAAATTGGCGATGGGGCTATTGGTCAGGAGCCAATGTGGCGGCAGCATTATTCTGGATTGGAATGCTTGGAATAGGTTGGAAATTAACCGATAAGCAGGTTAAATATGAATACGTTATTTGGGGAATCATTCCGATTTTAGGGCTTTTATCCAATATCATTACAGGTTTAGGCATTCACCTCGCTACTCAATCACGGTACGGAGTATGAAAAAGGTTGTAATTGCCGGCGGAACAGGGTATTTAGGTCAAGTACTCGTTCGATATTTTAATTCAGTGGACTATGAATGCGTAATTCTGACAAGACAACGTCAATATTCGCATGAAAAAGTGAGATTTGTGCAATGGGATGCTAAATCGTTGGGAAATTGGATAGAAGAATTGGAAAATGCAGGAACACTCATCAATCTAACCGGAAGAAGTGTCAATTGCCGTTATAATGCCCAAAATCGACTTGACATTTTTAATTCTCGTCAATTATCCACATTAGTACTTGGAGAGGCAATTCTCCAATGCAAAAACCCTCCAAAGGTTTGGCTAAACTCCGCTTCCGCCACTATCTATCGGCACGCCCAAGACCGCGCAATGGATGAATTTGGAGGAGAAATGGGGGAGGGGTTTTCCGTTGAAGTTTGCAAATTATGGGAGCATACGTTCAATGGTTTTAATTTGCCAAAAACGCGAAAAATCATTCTAAGGTCAGCTTTGGTACTTGGCAACGGAGGGGGTGTTTTTCCTGAATTCAAAAAATTGGTTCAAATGGGGCTTGGAGGAAAAATGGGAAGTGGCGCACAAATGGTCAGTTGGATACATGAACAGGATTTTGCTAAGGCGGTTCATTTTTTAATAGAGAATCCAAGGTGTAGCGGTATATTCAATCTTTCTGCCCCGTCTCCCTTGTCGAACAGTACTATGATGTCGTCATTAAGGCGGCAAATGAACATTCGATTTGGTTTGCCAAGTACGCTGTGGATGCTGAAATTAGGAACTTGGTTGAAGCGAACTGAACCGGAGTTGGTTTTGAAGAGCCGTTGGGTAATACCGACGAAGTTAAAATCGCTCGGGTTTGGTTTTGAGTTTAATGAATTTGAGAAAGCCGTCGATAATTTGTTGAAAATTTGAGCGTTCCGTTCATAGCCCGTAAGTTTGGCTTTTATTTCCCAAACCTATGATGCTTCGTTCTGCGTTTTTTCTTTTGTCGGTATCTCTTATGTATTTATCAGCAGGCTGCCAAAAAGACCCTGCACAGCATGAAGCATTGGCGCAGCAGCATTGTGGCAGCTGTCATTTGTTTCCGGACCCGGGTTTGTTGCCCAACAACGTCTGGGAAAAAGACGTACTTCCTTACATGGGGCTCCGGTTGGGTTTGGACGAAGATCTAAAGAAAATCCGAAAACTGAATACCAATGACCTCAAGATAAAAGCGCAGAAACCCCTGATTTCAAAAGAAGATTGGCAAAAAATAAAAGACTATTACTTGGGTTTGGCTCCCAAACGTCTTACGCCGCTTGCTCCTTTTCAAACGCCTGCGCTGATTGAAAAACAGTTTGAAATTCGGCCGTTGTTTTCACCCATTGAACAGGAAATGGCGAATGTGACCTGTGTCCGTATCGACGAGGTCAATAAAGGAGTGTATGTAGCCGATGAAGTCAATAAGACGGTTTGGTTGATGGATGCCGCCGGTCAGCCTCTCAAACGCTTCGGAGGGCAACCGGCAGTGAGTGATTTGCAGTTTTTGGATGCCTCTCATAAAAATCTGTTGGTCACCTATATTGGTGAAACCGTCAAAGTTACCTATAACGCTAACGGATATGCACAAACCGTTAATATGGGTCAAAAAAGTGCTAATAACGCCTCTCTGTTGCTGACCAAACTTCTGCGCCCTACGCAAACGCTCCAACAGGATTTGGATAAAGACGGCCAACCGGAACTCATTACCTGTGAGTTTGGGGTCATTGAAGGAAGATTTTCTGTATGGAAGAAGAATGCCGCCGGAACCTATGAAGCTAAAGTATTGAGTGCTACGCCCGGGGCGATGCGTACCGTGGTGGTGGATTGGAACAAAGACGGTTTGCCCGATTTAATGACACTTTTTGCCCAAGGCGATGAGCGAATCGTGCTGTATCTCAATAAAGGCAATCTGAATTTTGAGGAAAAATTGTTACTTCGCTTTCCGCCCGTTTTTGGGTCAAGCTATTTCGACTTAGTTGATATTAACAAAGACGGTCGGTTAGACATTCTGTACACTTGCGGCGACAATGCAGATTACTCCGTTCTTTTTAAACCGTATCACGGTTTATATATTTTTGAAAATCAGGGCAAAGAGCAGTTTCGGCAACAGTTTTTTTACCCCATCGACGGGGCCTATAAAGTGGCTCCCGCCGACGTAGACGCCGACGGAGATTTAGACCTGCTCAGCATTGCTTTTTATGATGATATTGACACCAACCCCCAGACCAATGTGCTGTATTTTGAAAACCAAAAAGGCAAATTCAAGCCTTGGTCGATACCGATTGGCCGCATGGGACGTTGGCTGACACTGGATACCGGCGATATTGACGGCGACGGGGATGTCGATTTTGCTTTAGGCAGCCACCCGCTGGGCCTCACGCCGGGACGGATGCGCGGCACGTGGGCGCACAATGGTCTGATGGGAGCTTATTTGTTGAATTTGAGGAAATAAAGTTTTTACTATCTTCTGCTTCTCCTTCAAATACCTGATCAATTTTGGTGCTTCCAATTGAGTTGCCGAACTTTGCAGCGTAAAAAATAGTAGTTAGTAGTGGGTATAAAGTATTGAGTATCATTATTTGCTCAATACCCTTTACTCAATACCCAATACTTAGGAAAAATGAAAACTAAAGGAACCAAGAAAAATAAAGTCAATATCGTCACACTGGGTTGCAGTAAAAACCTGGTGGACAGCGAAAATATTTTCACTCAACTAAAAGGTAACGGTTACAGTGTAACCCACGAATCTAAGAAAGATGAAGCCGGCATTGTGATCGTCAACACCTGCGGTTTTATTGACAACGCCAAGCAGGAATCCATTGATACCATTTTGCGTTATGCCGACGCTAAAGAAGCCGGATTAGTAGACAAAGTGTACGTAACGGGCTGTTTGTCACACCGCTACAAAGATGAACTGGCCGTCGAAATTCCAACTGTAGATGCGTGGTTTGGCACCAATGAACTGCCCCGTTTGCTCAAAACCCTCAAAGCCGATTACAAACAGGAACTTGTTGGCGAGCGTCTGTTGACCACGCCCGCTCATTATGCTTACCTCAAAATTGCCGAAGGCTGCGACCGTCCGTGCAGTTTTTGCGCCATTCCGCTCATGCGGGGCGGGCACGTATCACGTACGATAGAAGATCTGGTGACAGAAGCAAAGTCACTGGCCCGTCGCGGAACGAAAGAACTGATTTTGATTGCACAGGATTTGACCTATTACGGGTTGGATATTTATAAAAAACGCAATTTGTCGGAATTACTGAATCACCTTTCCGACGTGGAAGGCATTGAGTGGATTCGTCTGCAGTATGCTTATCCTTCCGGCTTTCCGATGGATGTCTTGGATGTGATGCGGGAACGTTCCAATATTTGTAAGTATTTGGATATGCCTTTGCAAAGCGGCAGTACAGAATTGTTGAAAACTATGCGCCGGGGAATTACGCGGGAAAAAACGGAGGATCTGATCAAAACCATCCGCGACAAAGTGCCTGATATTGCCCTGCGTACTACGCTGATTGCAGGTCACCCGGGCGAAACGGAAGAGATATTCGAAGAAACCCTGGAGTTTGTGGAGCGCACGCGTTTTGATCGTTTGGGCGTGTTTACCTACTCACACGAAGAACAAACTTTCTCGCACACCATGACCGACGATGTACCGGCCGAAGTAAAACAGCAGCGTGCCGATGACATTATGGCGGTCCAACAGGATATTTCCTGGGCCTTAAACCAAGAAAAAATCGGCAAAGCCTATAAAGTGTTGTTTGACCGGAAAGAAGGAGGCTATTTTATCGGCAGAACGCAATTTGATTCCCCGGAAGTGGATAATGAAGTGTTATTGCCGGCAAGTCAATACGTGCGTTTGGGCGATTTTGCCAACGTAAAAATCACCAATGCCGAAGAGTTTGATTTGTATGGGGAATTGGTGTAAATAAGTATTTTTCTAACACAAAGGGCCACAAAAATTTTTCTTCGTGGCCCTCTGTGCTATTCTTTGAGATCATTGTGGTTAAAAAGAAAACGGTTACTTCTTCGCTTCCGCCAGTTTCAACGCTTCCGTCGTCGTATAATATTTGGAAATCATGTTGGGTACTTCCCATTCGGGGAGTTTGCCGGCTTTCAAAAATTCCATGTATTTTTTGGCTACCTGTGCAAAATGCGACTCGTGGCCCGTGTCGTATTTCTTCGGCACAGTCACTTCCCAACCCTTGTCGTTTTTCTTCAGTTCAATGCCCGGATAGGCCGTCTGTGCTTTTTTGAAGGCTTCGGCCATTGCTTTTTCGTAAGCAGGAGTAGCATTCAGTGGCTCAATGTACAGCACGGGCTTAAAATTTTGCTCTTTGCCTTGGCGAATAATGAGATTGGCTTTGCTGCCTTTCATGATCGAATAATGCGTGTCGCCCGTTCCCTGAGGTGCCTGAAAATTCCAAATCACGGACGCCCGGGCATGAACACCTTTCAGGGTGTAATCAATCTGTCCGTTGGCGTACACTTCCAGATTGTTGCCTTTGACATCTTTTTTCAGATAATCGGGATACGTGTCACTTTTGGTCACCAGCTTAAATTGTTCGGGGGTCAGCGTGGTGGGATTGTGAGTAGCTGATAAAAGTTTTATATCTTTTTGGTAATCAATGGTTTTGTTTGGAAAACAGCTCCACTGAATCAAATCGACCAAGTGCGTGGTGACGTCCACGATACCTTCCCCCTGTTGATGGACGTCAAAAAACCAACTCGGACGAATCAGCGGCTCTCCCGACACGTATTTGAAAAAATGGTGAACGCTTTCTTTCGTAACGGCCGGGTCTTGAGGCGTGCCTTTTTGTAAAGTACCGAACAATTCAGGCAGCATCGCCAACTCGCGTTGTAAGGCGTTGGTGATCTCATAACGCTCGGTCATGATGTCGTAGAGCAATACATTATTCTTCTGCGCCTGAGCAAACGCGTCTTTCAGGAGTGAGAACCCTGATGCATCAATAGCCATGGGCTTATCAGCCAACACATTCAAACCCGCATCCACCGATTTTTTGATGTAATCGGTTTTCTTTTGGTTATTACCGGCCAAGATCACCAAATTTCCCGCTTTTTCAGAAAGCATTTTTTGGAAAAAATCAGGTCCGGTGTAGACTTTTTCCTCCCATTGGGTTGGGTCTTCGGGGCGAGAGTTGTATTTTTTGATTTTGTCAAGATACGATTCCACATCCGGACCTTTGGAGGCATAGACGTGTACCGCAGGGTTGACGTTGTCGTAAGGCGTATTTTGAACCAAAGCAGCATGGAAATGTCCGGGCTCCAATACAATCAAACTGACAGCTTTATTCTTTTCCTGACCCATAGAAGAGAGGGCTAAACTGCTGACGGCTAACAAACTGCCTAAAAAACGTGCTTTCATAAACGATGTAATTGTGGGTATGTGTTTGGGTAAATAAGTCTCTGTTGGGTTTTATTTACTCGTAAACGATGCCGGTGAGTGTCGGCTTTGGACTCGTTTGATAGCGGTATTTTTTTGACATAGAGTTTACGTTGCGAAACTCTGTGTCCCTGACTTTACACTACTCTTTGGTCTGCTTTTTGATACACTATTCTTCCTTCAACCATCGTTCTACTGACATTGATATTTTCATCAAAAATCACAATATCAGCGTCTTTGCCTTGGGCGAGGGAGCCTTTGCGGTGATCGACGCCCATGATACGGGCGGGGGTAGTACTAGCCATACGCACAGCTTCCAACAGCGAAACGTCGGCCATGTTGACCATGTTTCGGACCAAGCGGTCGAACGTTGCTACGCTGCCGGCAAAGGAGGTACGGTCGGGGAGCTTGGCTACCCCATCTTCGATAATGACTTTCAGTCCGTTTTTCAGGGAGCCCAACGTACTTTCGCCTTCCGGCATTCCTGCACCGCGCATGGCGTCGGTGATGAGGGCGGTGCGATCGGCGCCTTTGATTTTATAAATGAGTTTGAGCAGCGGCTCAGGCAAATGAATGCCATCACCGATGATTTCAACATCTAAGTCAAGTAAAAAAGCACTTTCAATCACGCCCGCATACCGAAAGGCGTTTTTACGGGTTACACCTGACATGGCTGAGTATAAGTGGGTTACGAGCGAATAACCGTTTTCATAAGCCTTCAGTACGTCATCATAAAACGCATCCGTATGGGCGATGGCGGCCAAGATGCCTTTTTGCCGCAAGCGTTGCCCGAAGGTAATTGCTCCTTCTAACTCCGGCGCGGCACTCCACCGCACAATAGACGACGAATGACTCAAAATTTCCTCATACTCGGCTGGGTCGGGATGGCGAATGTAGCGCGGGTCTTGGGCACCCCGCTGACTTAATGCAAAATAGGGTCCTTCCAAATGCATACCGAGAAAAGCAGCGCCGTGGGTGTTGTTCCGCTTTGCTTTTTCGTACACGTTTAAAGTTTGCAGTAAATCTTCTTTTTCCGCCGTCAGCGTGGTAGGAACCAAAGACGTGGTTCCGTATCGGGCGTGAAGTTCCGCTATTTTCAAAAAAGCCTCTTCGGTACCGTCCATAAAATCAAATCCACCCCCGCCGTGGACGTGAATATCAATAAAACCCGGCGCTATGTATTGGCCTTTGGCATCAATTTCGACAGCATCGGGCACCTCTGCATTTCCTTCGTGGACATCTGCAATTCGGCCGTTTTCAATGACGACCGTTCCGCTTTTGATGGCGCGGAAGGGGGTGAGAATGATACCGTTGGTTATTTTGATTTTCATAGAAATGTGGTATTAAGCGTTTTAAACGCTTTGTCCCGGGGTTTGCACTTGGGCAACCCCGGGACAAACGCAAACTATCAAGATTAGCCCTTCTCCTGAAAGGAGAGGGGTTGGGGTGAGGTTCCCCAACGTTTCACTTTGTGACCGTAGGCTGCATAATACACCAAATACAAATAACAGGGAAACAAGACCCAATAGGCAGTGCGAACGTCGTATAGATCAGCAAAATAGCCGTACACCAATGGCATGAGCGCGTTGCCGCACAAACCCATGATAAGGATAGAAGCCCCCAATTTGGTATAACGCCCCAGTCCATCCAGAGCCAATGGCCAGATACCCGCCCAAACCAATGAATTGGCTAAGCCCAACAGCACCACAAACCAAATGGAGAGGTCGGCGATATGTCCGAGAAAATGTACTTGGCCTTTGGTAAAAATAATGAGTAACGTAAATACCGCCCCTAAGACCGTACAAAAACGCAACGCATTGACCTGACTGACAAATTTGGGAATGGTAATAATGCCAATGATGTACCCGCAAATGGTGCAGGCCAAGGTATAGGAAGGAAAGGTTTTGGCTTTCAGCAAATCAATCCCCATCGAATTGGCATAGCCTATCACGGTATCAATGGCAATTACTTGGGTACCTACGTGTAAAAAGATGGCTACTGCTCCTAAGATCAAATGCGGGAACTGAAAAATGCTCGTTTTGCCGGCGTTGGCAGTGGCTACTTCAGCACTTTCCTGCTCGGTATTGATTTCGGGCAGTGGAGAACGATACACCAAATAGCCTAACGCCAAAAGAAAAAGCCCTAAAACCGTATAGGGAGGAATGACCCGACGGACTAATTCATCCAACGCCGCACTGCGTTGCAGGTCGTTCATGGTGCTGAGTTGAGCAAATAAATCGGTATCGGTGGGGCGCAAAATGACGGCGGCAAAGACCAACGGCGATAAGATGCCGGCGGCTTTGTTACAGATACCCATCATACTGATACGTTGTGCGCCGCGTTCTTTCGGGCCTAAAATCGTAATATAAGGGTTGGCGGCGGTTTGCAAAATGGATAATCCGATACCTATGGTGAACAAACCCATCAGAAAAATACCGTAAGTGCGAGTCATGGCGGCGGGGATGAAAATAAAGGCTCCCAAAGCCATGAACCAAAATCCGAACATCATCCCTTTTTTGAAGCCCTGCGTTTTGAGTAAATACGAGGCAGGTACCGACATGATGAAATAGGCAATGTAAAAGGCAAAGGCCACCAGATAGGCCTGAAAGCTTGTGAGTTCGCAGGCAATTTTGAAATAGGGAATCAGAATGGCGTTGACCCAGGAGATAAAGCCAAACATAAAAAACATGACTCCCACTAAAAAAATAGAGATATTGGTTTCTCGTTGGGTAAGACTGCTTACTTCAACGACGGTAGGGTTGGCTTTCATATTTGTTGTCAGTCGTCAATGAAAATTGAACGCAAATGACGAGGACGGTTGGTTGTGGCCATGTAACATTGTTGATTTTCAAGGATTTATGAAATCAGTGTTTATCCGCGTTACGTAGTATCAGCGTCATCTGCGTTCCATTAGTTAATTTATTAAATTGTTGGCTCCCAACCTTTTTCATACTCCCGTTTCCAAAGCTTTTTAGCAGCTTTGTTATGGAGAATATGGCCGTTGGTGGGGTCTATTTCAAGAACCTCGTTTGTTCTCAAGGCAATATTCCCTAATTGGCAAAGGAGGGTACTGCGGTGACCGCTGACAATGTCTGAGGCCAACGAGGCCCCTTCTTTGATGGCAGAAACGAAATTTTGAAAGTGAAACGCGTCCAATGCCTGCGAAGGGTCCATCTTATTGCGAGGGTCGATCACCAGATCATTTTTGACATCTTTGATGATCTTGTTGTCCAAATCGTATATTTTGTAGGCATTACCGCCGCCGTATTCCAACGTTCCTTTTTCGCCGTAGAAAGAAACACCTACGCTGCTGCCTTCTACGTTGCGGCTGTTGCAGCTGCGCCCTTCCCACGTCATAAATTTATCTTTGCCAAATTCTAAATTAATTACCTGCGTATCAGGGGCTTCCCAGTCGTCCTGATAGCGATAACGACCGCCCGAAGAAGAAACTTTCGTAGGAAATTCCACCCCTAATCCCCAGCGCATGAGGTCGAGCATGTGGGTGCCGTTGTTGAGGGCTTCGCCCGTTCCCCAATGCCAGAACCAGTGCCAATTGTAATGAATGACGTTGTCTTTGTAGGCACGACGGGGCGCGGGACCCTGCCACAGATCGTAATTAAGCCACGACGGCACGGCCACTTCTTTCCCAACACCAATGGAAGCACGATTGTTGGTGTACCAACCTTTGGCAAAATACGGCCGGCCGATCACTCCGTCCTGAATATCTTTCAGCGCCTGCTTCACATTCGGCCACGACCGACGTTGGTTGCCCATTTGAATCACATTTTTGTACTTGGCCGCTACTGCGACAAGCAATTCGCCTTCATACGGATTGTGACTGCATGGTTTTTCCAAATAAACGTGCTTACCCGCTTTCGAGGCCAAAATAGCTGCCGGCGCGTGCCAATGATCCGGGGCAGCCACAACGAGCGCATCTACCTCTTTATCTTCGAGGGCATTCCGAAAATCGGGCACATTTTTGGGCTTTGAATTTTGAATTTTTTCAACGGCTGCAATGCACTTTTCGGCGGCGCGTGAATCTACGTCCGAAATGGAAATAACTTCGCAATTGGGTTGAAGCGCAAAATTACCGGAGAGTGCTAATCCCCGACTGTTGACGCCCATGACACCCAATCGGACTTTTTCATTGGCCCCGAGAATACGACCGTAACTTTTGGCACTGAATCCCGGTAAAATACCGCCTGCCGTCAGAACGGCCGTGCCGGTAAGGACTTTTTTAATGAAATCGCGGCGAGAAGCACCGTTTGAGAGATTTTTTGAATGATTCATGAAAAGGTATGTTGGGTGAACGAAACAGCTTATGGATGTGAAGAGGTCAGCTTAAGTACAAGGATTTGCAATAAACAGACTACTGAACTTTTGGAAGAAGACCTTTTTGTTTTTCACCTACTCATTCTTCGTAACGTTGGTGAAAAACGGGTCGTTTAAGGGAGTGTAATTTTGACCAAATCCTGAATTTCGTGCCCGAGATGGTCAAACCGAGCCAAGGTATAAACGGCTCCGTCGGTACCGATGGCAATGGAGTTGACGTAGGTAGGCCGGTTGCCGTCGGCGTAAAAAACAGGACCGTGGTCTTTGTAGGTTTGGGTAGGAATATGGAAGGTAACCAAATGCAGATTTTCCAACCCTTTGGCCGCTCCCTTGGCAATTTGGTCGGCGCCTTTGAGGCGCTTGCTGTCGATGTAGATCGGCCCACCCGTGAGGTAGTAAATCGTGTCGCCGTCCGGTCCCGGTTGAAACCCTAAATAACCGTAACTGAATTGATCGAACATGCCGCTTTTGCGCGAAGGCTCTGAGGTTAAGCGCTCTACGATTTCGATGTTAGGCAGTTTAGGGTCAAAACGAAATAAATACCCCGAATTTCCGTGAATGCCGTAGGCTACCTGTTCGGGTGCATACCAAAAGATCTTTCGCCAGTTATAACCCATACTGCCCGGACGCTTGGGGTCGTATTTCCCGAAATAATCTAATCGCAAGTCAACATCCTCTACTTTTTGTAAACCTTCTTTTTCAGGATGATACGTAAAAATATCTCCTTCGGAAGTGGAAAGATAAACGGCTCCGTCGCGTGGATCAACCACCATTGAACGGCACAGCACTCGGTAGTCATCGCCCGGGATTCCGGCTTCACCCTTGGCCGAAACCAAACCAACTGTTTTGAGGGTTTCGGAAGAAATATCGTAATGAATAAAATACCCTAAAGGCCACGTAATGCCGTACAAATGACCGCGTTCGCGATCCATCGTCATGGTCAGAATGCCTTCGCCTCCGGGCGCGATGGCTAAGTTTTCGAAGGTACCCTTTGCCAAATCGTACGATAAAAAGTGACCGCCGGGATAGAGTTTTTTGCCGGCAGGAGCATTTTGCGGCAGACGTTCCATACCGTCAATTGTCTCATATACCCCGATGTGCGTGGCAAAATACAGTTTGCCGTTGCTTTCATAAAAACGAACGTGGCTTTTGCCCTGCGGAATGGCGTTGGTATCTTTTTCGCCGCAGATGTCGGTCAGGTCAGCTATCCATTGGGTTTGGTCGGTAGTCGGGTCATACGCATACATTTGACCGCCTGTTTCGTAGGATTCTGAACAAAGGACGTAGTATATTTTGCCGTTTCCGGCGGCAGTAATGGCGTTGTACGTATCATGCGCTGATTCAAAGCCGGAGAAATAAGCTTTGGCGGTGAGTGAATTCATGTTTATAGATTTTTTGAGCAACAAGTTGACGGTGGGGACATTGTCAACGGCAAAAGGCTCACTTAGTGTCCTTTGTGCCATTCTTTGTGCGATTTGTGGTTATATCATTTACTTTTAAGAATCCCAATTTGTTGGGCGAGTTTGTCTATTTCTGCGTAAATCAATTCAGGTACCGAAGCATCCCAAACGCTTGGCAATCCATAGACCATTTGTGAGGTAGCTCCTTCGTAACCCCCTTCTTTCAAAATCGTGGCCGAAGGAATGTAGCCCATCACGTCGTTGGAGTAACCCATCACAAAAATATCCGGCCCGAATCGCTTTTTGCATTCGATGGCGTATTCAATAACGAGTTCTCCGCCAAAACTGAACAGCGGTTGGTCGCCCAGTTTCCAAACTTGCAAAGGATAGGAATAGGAGGTGATAAACGGCTTTCCCTGTTTCATTTCGACCAACATCCGTGTAGCCCAACGTTGGAGATAAGGAGTCGTTTCTTTTTGGATTTTCAGTAAGTCGGCCTCCGTTGGCGGAGCCGAAAACGGTAGTTGTATCTCAGAATAAGCCGTTTGCAGTTGAGCCGATAACGGCCGCATCGGTTCTTCCAACACTCGGTCAACGGCGGCGGCCAATTCGCGTCCGTACTGTCGTGCCAACGAAATCGTACGTCGAGGCAAAGGGTTTTGGTCACCGGCAGCTCCCTGAAAAAACAGCGCAGTAACGCCCGGATAGGCATTTTCGAGTTCGATTTGCGCAAAACCGGGGTAATCACCCGATAGTTGATAAATATCCAGCACCGTCGGGTGACAGGCGTAACCAAAGGCGATGGCTTTGAGTTTCCCGTTGGCCGTCACGGCTTTAATGACCGGCACGGCATAATCGTTGGGGCCTTTCAGTTCGGTTTGTTCGCGCAATGATGCTTCTTTGTTATTACGACGATTTACCTGAAAACGCGTTACTCCGTTTTGGGCAAAGAGGTCGACCGGCTCCAAATCTTTCAGCGCCTGTCCTGCCAATGTAAGGATCTGTGCCTCCAACTGACGCGAATAACGGGCGATTTTGGCTTCTTCCTTGGTATCTAACGGGTAAATATCGTGCAACGCATCGTCCAGCACCGGGCCGGAGTGTGTGTGTGAACTGTTGAGAATGATCTGCGCTTTGGCCAAGCCGAACTTTTGGTTAAGTTGAGTTCGAATACGGTCGGACATGGCTTTGGGAAAACCCAGTATATCCGTCGTGATGAGCAGGCATTTTTTGCCGTTTTCGTCCTCTAAGGCCAACGCTTTGGCCCATAAGTCATGCAATTTCCCCTCGGATGCGTGGGTGCGGGAAGCATATCCTGCCTGCCAAACGGATTCTTGGGGCGTAATGATTACTTTGGCGACGCCCGCTTTCCAGCCCTTGGCCCAGGTGGATGAGATGACTAACAGGCCAATCAGCCAAAGATGCTTTCTCATTTGACACTCAGGAGTTTATCGGCGTGGGTGTAGATTTTTTCAATGGCATTGGCGATTTCGTCCATGTCCGCCTTCGTGCCCAACAGCATGTTTTGGGTAAACCAAACGGCTTCTTCGTTGCAAAGTCGGTCATTTTGGGGGCAATGATTCCTTTCTACGTAGCTCTTAAAGTCAAGTTGCGCTTTTGGATACATTTTTTGGAAGTTTTTCGACTGAAAGGCGTCGTTCAGATAAGGCATATTGTTTAGAGTAGCATATCCTTTGGAACAGGGCACGCCCTCGGCGGATAAGGCTTTCAGGAAGGTTTCGCGTGACAGCCCTTTAAATCCTGTTTTTTGGTAACGGAACGGAAACAAGTGGAAGGCCGCCCGCGTCACATTGTCGTACAATTTATAAGGTACAACGCCGGGTATTTTCTGAAGCTTGGCTTTCAAATAAGCTGCGTTCTCGTTACGCAGCGTGGTTTCGGCATCCAGTCGTTTGAGTTGCGCCAAACCGATGGCCGCCTGATATTCCGTGATCCGTTGTTTATTTCCCTGAATGATCGTGCCCGCTCCGATCACGCCGGACGCCATGCCGAAGGGGTTGCCGTAGTTATGGTAAGAGAAACAACGGTCCATAAACAGATCATTATTGCTCACAATCGCGCCCGCTTCGCCGATGGCGAGGTTTTTGGAATTCTGAAAACTGAAACAGCCCGCGTCGCCGAACGTACCCACTTTTTGGCGGTTGATCTCGGCCATGTGGGCCTGACAGGCATCTTCAACCACCATCAGGTTATGCTTTTTGGCAATGGCTAAAATTGGCGGCATATTGGCCGGTAAGCCCAAAATATGCACCGGGATAATGGCTTTGGTCCGGGGCGTAATTTTGGCTTCGATTTTGGCAGGGTCGATCTGAAAGGTCTCAATGTCTATATCTACAAAAACGGGCATGGCTCCGGTGGCTAAGACCGGAGCTACGGTTCCGATAAAGGTGTAAGGAGGCACCAATACTTCGTCGCCTCCGCGAATATCCAACTGCATTAAGGCGGTGATGAGCGCATTGGTGCCGTTTACCACGGCCAATGCTCGCTTGGCACCGACAGTTTGTGCCCATTTGGCCTCAAATTCATTCACCACGGCCGCTCGCGACCACACGCCGCTGCGCATCACTTCGAGCAGTTGCTTTTCATCCGTTTCGGGTTTCCAGATGGGCCAAGCGGGCCAGCCTTTGCTCCGTACGGGTTTGCCGCCCAATAAAGCCGGTGGCTCAGCCAATGAGAAAGAAGGGACGGGGAGAGGTGTTTTGGCCGTGAGGAGCGAAGGCGTCATTACTGCCCCGAAACCCGTTAGTGAGTTTCGTTTCAGAAATTCGCGTCGTGATAAATAGTTGGAAGGCATAGTATTAATGTTTTTAGAAGTAAGAATAGTGATTGGGCAGTCATCCTTATTCTGCCATGCCGACGGTCCGTCGCGCGGAGGCATCTATAATTTGCATAAAAAGCCGGAGCACATTTTCATAGATGCCTCCGGCATGACAAATTAGACCTTCTTCGCTTTTTTTAGCACACTTTCGAGTGTAACTACTGCTCCGCCCAGACGTTTGCTTTCGTCGGCCGCTTCCATAAAAGCAAATATCTCAATGGTTTCATCGGGAGTGACCGGTACTTGGCCCGTTTCAAAATAATGGACAATGTCTTTCAACAAGGGTTCGTAGCCGCCGTAGGGTCCCAAGACAATATTACCGTTTTTGGTGTAAACCGTACCGCCGTAGTCGTGTTTACCCGTGCGCGTGCCGCGAAACGTACCGACGCGCCCGTCGGCCCAAGTACCGATGACGATGTCGGTATCCGGGGTATGTACCCGAACCACCTGTTTACAGCCGGTTCCCATCACGGTATAAAGCGTTTCGACGCCGTGGATGCCGTACCAAAACAGATCGGGGTGAGTTTTTTCCAATACTGCCGGACTGAACGTATCGGCACCTACCACACTGCCCTTGTCTATTTTTTCCACGCCTTTGATGTGCCGCAGGGATGAGGCGGAAAATACGGGAATGTCGTACTTTTTGGAGGCTTCAAAAATGGCGATCGTATCAGAAAGCGAAGCGGCTATCGGTTTGTCAATAAAAACGCGTTTGCCTGCTTTCAATACCTGAAGGGCCTGCTCCAAGTGGAGTCGCCCGTCGTTGGTTTCCAGTAAAATAACATCCGATTTTTGAAGCAGGTCGGCAATGGAGTCGACGATTTCTACATTCAGTTTTTTGACTTCTTCCGTATAAGCGGGAACGCGCTTAGTGCTGCTTTCGATGTCTTTGCTCCCTTGCGGGTAGGCCGCCACTACTTTATATCCCAAAAAATCGGCACTTGCCTCAGGTGCATTAAGGGCTTTGACAAAAGCGGTACTGTGGGATGTATCTAAACCGATGATACCGACCCGTTTGCCCGGAGCCACTGATTTTGCAGAGGCAAATTCAGGACGGATGATGGGAAATGCCAACGTACTGAGTGCTGCATTTTTGACAAATTTTCTTCGGCTGACAAGTGATTTTTTCATGATACAAAAGGTGAAAAGCGCCTAAAAGAGAGAAGGAAAAGGTTAAAAATAAAAATAATATAAAATTGCAGTATGCTATGTCTAAGAAGCGGTTTTTGACATGGATTTACGCATTAAATGATACTTTTACCATGTATATTCAGACAATTAAAATGAATGATTTCAGCGGACAGGCAGCTCTGATAACGGGTGCAGCCTCAGGAATCGGGTTGGCCATTGCCCGGACACTTCTGGCCGAAGGGGTGAAAGCGGCCCTGCTTGATTTTAACGAAGAAGGATTACACCGGGAATTTGAAAGTTACGGTGACCAAGTCTTGCTCATCGGCATTGACGTCACCGATGAAGCGCAGGTGCAGGCCGTGGTGGAGCAAGCCGTGGCGCATTTTGGCAGAGTGGATATTCTGGTCAATTGTGTGGGTATTACGGGCGTGACTAACCTCAAAAGCCACGAAGTGAGCAGTGAGAATATGCATAAAGTGTTTGAGGTCAATTTTATGAGCTGTTTTTACACCTCAAAAGCCGTTTTGCCTTCTATGATGGCACAAAACTACGGGCGTATTCTGCACATTGCATCCATTGCCGGCAAAGAAGGAAACGCGGGCATGTTGGCCTATTCAGCGTCCAAAGCGGCGGTTATTGGTCTCACCAAAGTACAAGGGAAAGAGTATGCCGAGTATGGGATCACAGTCAATGCTTTGGCCCCGGCCGTGATTCAAACACCATTGGTGGATGCGATGCCCGAAGTACAGGTAAAATACATGACCGACAAAATTCCGATGAAACGCTGCGGCACACTTGAAGAGGCAGCCAATTTGGCGGCGTATATTGTTTCTTCCAAAAACAGTTTTACCACCGGTTTTACATTCGATTTATCCGGCGGAAGAGCTACGTATTGACCGGTGAATCTTTGAATAACCGGGGAATAAGCGTCGGAATACCTGAAAAACGGCAAGCCGGACCTCATTTTTTGACTTTCCTGCTAACGGATTAGGTAATATTTTAAAAGCGTTCTATTTTTGAAGAAATAACGCTTTTTGAAAATGAGCAAACTCTCCATAAAACTGCTTTCAAACGGAATATGGATTCTGTTTTTCCCTTTTCAGCTTCTTTGGGCCCAAACGGTCTCTGTGACGGGTGAAGTAAAAACACCGCTTACGCTGACGGCTGCCGATCTCCGATCTTTAGAACGTGCTGAAGTAACCGCCAAAGACCGTGACGGCAAAGAGCATCGTTATACAGGCGTATCTTTAGTGACTGTTTTACGTAAAGCGGGAGTCACACTTGGCGGAGAATTGCGGGGAGAAAACCTGTCAAAGTACGTTATTGCCAAGGCAGGTGACGGTTATGAAGTACTGTTTTCATTGGCCGAAGTTGATTCGGACTTTAGCGGTCGTACTGTTTTAGTGGCCGATTCTGTCGACGGGGCTCCGTTAGCTCAAGGCGTAGGCCCTTTTCGTTTGGTCATACCCGACGAAAAACGCCCTGCGCGCTGGATTCGTGAATTAAAATCCATCGAAATTCGATTTGCAAAGTAATACAGTCGGTTTGCGTCATAGACGCAAACCGACAACTGATCAAAATAATGCGGTATTTTATTGGTTTAACGGCTTTGTTGTTTTTTCTGTCTTCTTTTCTGAGCGAAACAAAACAGAAAAAGAGGGAGTTGCATCCGTACCCATTTGTTTACCCGACGTCTTTCGGGAGTCGTTTTACCATCCCGGCCGATAATCCTACTACCGAAGAAGGTGTGGCTTTGGGACGAATGCTGTTTTACGAGCCGTTGCTTTCCAACACCAATATCGTTTCGTGCAGCAGTTGTCATGCTCAGGTCAACGCTTTTACCGATGGACTTCCGTTAAGTGTAGGTGTATCCGGAAAGTTCACTCGCCGAAATTCCATGTCGTTGGCTAATTTGTTGTGGGTGAAAAATTTATTTTGGGACGGTCGGGCCAACGGTCTCGAAAATCAGGCTGCTTTCCCGTTAACCCATCCCGATGAAATGGGGCAATCGCTCGAAGCTTCTGCCGCTAAACTTACCAAAACCCGTCGATATCCGCCTTTGTTTCGAGAGGTATTCGGTACCTCTACGATTACGGGTGACCTCATAACGAAAGCCTTGGCCCAATTTGAACGAACCCTGATTTCGGCCGACTCACCTTATGACCGTTCGTTGAAGGGAGAGTATAGACTCTCAGCCGCTGAACAGCGAGGTCTGGACTTGTTTATGCGCGGACCTGCTCCTGAACGCGGTGTGCGAGGGGGCAACTGTGCGCACTGCCACGGCGGCGCTAAGTTGTTTCAGGAGGTATTTCATAACAACGGTTTAGACAGCATTGCCGTTTCGGATAAAGGAAGGCAGGAAACAACGGGGGATGTCTCGGATAACGGCCGCTTTCGGGTGGCTACCTTGCGCAATATCGAACTGACAGCCCCGTACATGCACGACGGCCGTTTTGCGAACTTAGAACAGGTGTTGGATCATTACAATGAGCATTTTCATTTCAGCCCCAATCTCAGTCACGAATTGCGTACTGCTCATAACGATGCCGCCGGACAACGATTGGGGCTTACTTCTTCCGAAAAAAAGGATATTATTGCGTTTTTGCACACACTGACCGATTCCGCATTTATTACTAATCCGGCCTTTTCCAACCCCTTTAAGAAGGGGAAGCAACTGATCCGGTAATTTTACAACGAGCTGTTTACAAGCTTATACGATTGAATGAAAAAGATAGTTCTGTTTTTGTGGCTTATCGTTCCGCCGCTTCATGCCCAAACAGTGCGCGTAGCGGTAGCAGCCAATGCCCAATTTGCGATGGAAGAGCTGAAAGCCGTTTTTGAAAAACAAACCGGGATCACTGTCGAAACAGTGATCAATTCTTCCGGGAAAATCACGACTCAAATTCAACAGGGAGCGCCTTTTGACGTGTTTTTGTCGGCAGATATGCACTATCCGGAGGTACTTTTTAAAGAGGGGTTTACGACCGAAGCCCCTAAAATTTATGGGTATGGCTCGTTGGTAGTATGGGGATTGGGAAACGTGAAAGTTACCAAAGATCTGTCATTTTTGACGCAACCTTCTGTCAGAAAAATAGCGGTGGCCAATCCCAAATTGGCTCCTTACGGCACAGCCGCTCAGGAAGCTCTCACGTATTATCATTTGTCAGATAAAACCCGGTCGAAATGGGTATTGGGCGAAAGTATTTCGCAGGTAAACCAATATATTCTTTCGCAAGCAGTGGAAGTGGGTTTTACGTCCAAATCGGTCGTACTCGACCCGTCGCTGAAAGGCAAAGGAAATTGGGCAGAAGTGGATTCTAAAACATATACCCCTATAGCACAGGGAGTGGTATTGCTCAAAAAGAAAAACACTGCGCCGAGTAGGCAAGCGCAGAGTTTCTACGATTTTTTGTTCAGCAAACGCGCGCAAGCCATTTTTCGGGCGTTTGGGTATCGCCTCACCGGCTCAACAAAACAAAAATGATGGATATGGATTGGGGGCCTATTGGGCTTACGTTTCGTTTGGCCGGCATTACAACGGTTTTGCTGCTCATTGTCGGAATACCGTTGGCGGCGTGGTTGTCGGCTACTAAGATCAAAATCAAACCCTTGGTCGAAGCCCTTATCAGTATGCCGTTGGTATTGCCGCCTTCGGTATTGGGATTTTATTTTTTGTTGGCTTTCAGTCCTAACGGTGCTTTGGGGCAGTGGCTGGAACGATATTTCGATCTTAGGATGGTTTTTTCGTTTGAAGGACTCGTGCTTGCATCTATTTTATACAGTTTGCCGTTTATGGTGCATCCGATTCAGGCCGGCTTGGAAAATCTGCCCCCTTCCTGGCAGGAGGCTTCTTATACCCTCGGCAAATCGCGGATAACTACCTTGTTTCGGGTGCTGTTGCCCAACATCAAACCGGCACTCTTGACGGGCGTTGTACTTTCATTTGCTCATACCATCGGCGAATTCGGTTTGGTGTTGATGATCGGGGGGAATCTTCCCGGACAAACCCGTGTTGCTTCCATTGCGATTTATGATGAAGTCGAAATGTTACACTACGAAGCCGCTCATGCCTACGCGGCACTGCTATTGATTTTATCACTGCTGATTTTGGTCTTGGTTTACCGTTTTAATAAACGTCTGACGGTATGATAGACATAGACGTGCGTATGCCTCGCCTGTTTGCCGAAGGCCCCGGACAGCTTCAGGTGCAACTTTCTCTGGAAAAACACAGTTTTACGGCGGTTTCCGGCATTTCCGGTGCAGGCAAAACGACTTTACTGCGGGTTTTGGCCGGGTTGACTCAGCCGGCAGAAGGACGAATAACGGTAGACGGAGAAACGTGGTTGGATACGAATCAAAAAGTAAATAAACCGATACAGCAGCGTTCGATTGGTTTTGTTTTTCAGGATACTGCCCTTTTTCCTAACATGACCATACGCGAAAATCTTTTGTATGCGGCTGTAGATAAGAAAGACCCGTTTATTGAAGAACTCCTGACGTTGGTTGGCCTCGAAACCTTGGCAAATCGAAAACCGGAGGCGTTATCGGGCGGGCAGCGACAACGGGCCGCGTTAGCGCGGGCGTTGGTACGACGGCCTAAGGTATTATTGTTGGATGAGCCCTTTTCGGCTTTGGATGCGGCCACCGGCCAACTGCTCCGCGAACAACTGTTGAAATTGCATCGGCACGTACAAACCACTACTCTTTTGGTAACTCACCACCCGGAGGACATTCGCCAATTGGCCGATCGTAAAATCGAATTGGCGCAGGGGAAGGTTGTCACCAATGAGAAAAAACAAGAGAGTGTTTCCTTTCTGCACGAAACTGTAATAAACAGTGACTCAGAAAAAGGGAGGGTAGAAACCGACCGCCTCCTCATTCAATGGAAGAGCCTTGCCTCGGAAAGCCCGGTTCCGAAAGCAGGCGATAACCTGACTCTGCAATGGGGAAGAGAGTCTTATTAAAGAAAAATACGCTTTGTTTTTCAGTCTTGACCGTTGGTAAAAAACTTTTTGTTTTATCGGAAGAAACCGCATAAATTGTCTTCTGCAACGTTTACTCTACAAACTACTTAATACAATACGTTATAAAAAAATGGCAAATCCAACCTTATCAGAAAAGTCCTTTATCAAAGCTACCCGAGAAGGCATCGGGTATGGCAAGATGACGGTGCAAGGTACCGTCAATAAAATCATCCTTTTAGGAGCAATTGTTGTAGCCACCGCCGCCGGCAGTTGGTTCTTTTTTGCGTCCAATCCCGCATTGATTATGCCTTTGGCTATCGGCGGTTCGATAGGCGGCTTGGTCATCGCCCTGATTTTGGCATTTAAACAACATCTCGCCCCGACCTTAGCTCCGCTGTATGCCGTTGTAGAAGGTGTTTTTGTGGGAGCCATCACGTTGGTATTTGAAAGTATGTATCCGGGTATCGGTTTGTCGGCTGTGCTGCTGACTTTTGCTATTTTGGCCGGGATGGTGGGGTTGTACAAATCCGGTGTTATCCGAGCGACGCCCACCTTTAAACGGGCTGTTTTGGCCGCTACGGCCGGGGTCGCCATTTTCTACTTAGTGGCCATGGTATTGCGGATGTTCAGTATCGAAATGCCGCTTATTTATGACACCGGTTGGTTTGGTATCGGTTTCTCCCTTTTTGTGGTGGGATTGGCCGCTTTCAACCTCGTTTTGGATTTGGATATGATCGAGCAAGGGGCCGATTACGGCGCTCCCAAATACATGGAGTGGTACTGCGCTTTCGGAATGATTGTCACCATCGTGTGGCTATACGTGGAAGTTTTGCGTTTGTTGTCAAAAATCTCAAGCCGCGATTAGTTCAACTTCCGGCAATTTTTACAGAACGTCAGGCCGGAAGGCCTGACGTTTTTTGTTTTATTAAAATTATAAATAAAAATAGAATAATACTATTTGACGTGTGTTTGTTCATCCAAAGCGAAAGGGTTTACTGCGTTGAATTTTACCTAATTTTGAGGTAATATGACTTAATGCATAAATATTTTAAATATTTTAATTATTTAAAATAATATTTGGAATAAGCTTGTAATAACAATATACTTGTAATGCTATTTCGCCAAGCATAGAGAAATTTCGTTCTTTTAAATCAGGTTTTTATTCGTAATGGCCGCAAACTATTAAGAATACCCCCTACCGGATTCGTGAGAATAACGGGGTGTTGTAATTGGAAAAATACAATTATAGCTCAATAACTTAATACAATCGACCATGAGAAATTTTTTTACACTAACCTGTTTTGTGGCTGTGCTGCTCGTTTCGTTGGCGAGCTTTGCCCAAGAAAGAACCCTGAAAGGGCGCATCTTATCGCAAGATGGTGCCGGACTGCCCGGAACCAGTATCGTGATAAAAGGTTCCGATCGCGGAACATCCGCTAATTCGACCGGCGATTTTACCCTCATTGCTCCTGCCAATGCCACTACCCTCGTCGTTTCTTTTATCGGTTACAAACCGCAGGAAATCACCATCGGTTCGCAAACAGCCTTCCATATTACGATGGAAGAAGATGCTTCTATCCTGAATGAGGTTATCGTTACCGCTTTGGGAATTACCCGAGAAAAGAAAGCATTAGGTTATTCGGTGCAGGAGGTCAGCGGAAAACAAATGACCCAAGCCCGTACCACTAACTTCGTCAATGCGCTTTCCGGGAAAATTGCCGGGGTGCAGATAACGGGTTCCAACGGAGCACCCGGGGCTTCTTCCCGGATTCTGATTCGCGGTACAAGTTCTATCGGCAGCAACAACCAACCTTTGTTTGTGGTTGACGGTGTACCGATTGATAACGGCAATTATGGTTCGGGTACGGGTGTGGATTACGGCAACGGGGCTGCTGCACTGAATCCGGACGATATTGAGAATGTCAGTGTTTTGAAAGGGCCTAGTGCGGCTGCTTTGTATGGCTCGCGTGGGGCTAACGGGGTGATTTTGATCACTACAAAAAGCGGAAAAGGAACTAAAGGAATTGGGGTATCAGTCAACTCAAATACGGCTTTTGACAGCCCGTTTCGCCAGCCTGAATGGCAAAATGAATACGGACAGGGAAACAAAGGTCAGTTTTCGTTCGTGGACGGTACCGGTAAAGGAGTAAATGACGGAGTGGATGAAAGTTGGGGACCGAAAATGGACGGTCGCTTGATTCCTCAGTTTGATTCGCCCTTGGATGCCAACGGTGTACGGACCGCTACCCCTTTTATCCCTCATCCGGACAATGTCAATCAGTTTTTCCAAACCGGGCGTACTTTTACCAACAACGTTGCGATTACGGGCGGAAATGAGAAAGGAGATTTTCGCTTGTCGTACACCGACTTGAATCAAACCGGTATTTTGCCCAATACCGACTACAAACGCCGGACAGTGTCGTTGAATGCGGGTTGGAACCTGACTAAAAAATTGAGTATTCGTGCTACCGGCAACTACGTGGTTGATGGTAGCGATAACCGTACTAACTGGGGCCTTTACTTTATTTGGTTTGGCCGTCAGGTAGATATGGAGAAATTGCAAAACTACCAAGCTCCTAACAGCATTTACCAATACAACTGGAACTATAATTACTGGACCAATCCGTACTACGTGTTGAATCTGAGTACCAAATTCAATCAACGTGATCGCGTCTACGGCAACGTAGCGGCAACTTATAAATTTACGGATTGGCTGACGCTCACAGGCCGTACCGGAACGGACATTTATGTAGATCGTCGTAAAACAAAAAATGCGGCTCGGATCGATAACCTCAACGGTGCTAAACAATATGACAGCTATAACGAAGAGCAGATTTTTATTCGAGAGTCCAATACTGATTTTCTGTTGAGTGCCGCACACAAGTTCGGGGATTTTGACATAGCTGCCAATGTCGGAGCCAACCACCGCAGTAATTACTACCAACGAAACTACATGGGAGCTACCGAATTGGCTATTCCGCGGGTTTGGAATTTAGGAAACTCACGTCAGGCCAAAGTAGCCGAAAACTCATTTACCGAAAAAGTAGTAAACAGCGTTTATGCATCGGCAAATATTGGCTTCCGTAACTATTTGTTTGTAGATCTAACGGCTCGGAATGACTGGTCAAGTGCCTTACCGTCTGATAATCGCTCTTATTTCTACCCTTCCGCCGCTGTAAGTGCTGTTCTGACCGATATGCTCAATCTCAACTCGACCGTCTTGTCTTTTGCCAAAGTTCGGGCAGGGATTGCCCGCGTGGGGAATGATACCGATGCTTATCGTTTGATTCAGGCTTACAAATACGAAAATCCTTGGGGCAGCACACCGTCTTTGTCAGAAAACAATGCCATGTTGAATGCGGGGTTGAAGCCCGAACTGACCAATTCGTATGAGATCGGGGCTGAAGTAAAACTTTGGCGCAATCGCGTGGGAGTAGATGTGACGTATTATAATAAGCAGTCGTTTAATCAGATTTTGGATGTCAATATTTCACAATCTACGGGCTTTACGTCTAAGTTGTTGAATGCGGGTAAAATTGAGAATAAAGGCATAGAAGTACAGTTGAGTGCTACACCTGTAAAGGCAGGTCGATTCCAATGGGATATTGCAGTCAACTGGGCTAAAAACCAAAACAAAGTAATAGAACTGGCCGAAGGCTTAACCACCTATACCCTGGGAACAGTACGCGGGATGGCGATCGAAGCACGAGTTGGACAACCCTACGGGACTTTCTTCGGTCAAGGTTTCGCCCGCGACCCAAGCGGCAACATTATCTATGACAAGAGCGGTTATCCTACGCTGAATCCGACTCGACGCATTTTGGGCAGTTTTACGCCGAAATGGTTAGGCGGTCTGCAAAACACATTTACCTATAAAAATATCTCATTGAGTACCTTGATTGATATGAAGCAAGGGGGGGATATCTTCTCACAAACGGTCAATATCGGCCGCTATACCGGCGTATTGGCCGAAACGTTGGTGGGGCGGGAAGAAGGAATTGTCGGAAAGGGAGTGGTCAATACAGGTACGGCAACGGAACCTGTGTATGTACCGAATACGACGAAAATTTCTTCGGAGGAATGGCATAAGAAATACTACGCTCTGACGAATAACGAGATGACTATTTTCGACGGAAGCTATGTGAAATTGCGGGAAGTGAAATTAACCTACATGATCAGCGGCCAGGTGTTTAAGAAATTGCCTTTCCGCGATATTGCCATCTCGGCGGTAGGTCGTAATCTTTTGCTTCTTCACAGCAATATACCGCACATTGACCCTGAAACCAGTTATTATAACGACGGAAACTTGCAGGGAATTGAGAACGGTCAAATTCCTACAACTCGTACTGTAGGATTTAACATCAGTTTCAATTTGTAGAAAACCAGGTAATCTCTTAAAATTTTGAATCTCATGAAACGTATATTTCAATATAAAACAATAGTAGCAGCATTGCTGCTCAGTGTATCGGCCTGTACCGAAAAATTTGATACAATCAATACCAACCCTAACGCTCCTTCCACGGCAACGGCCGACCTCTTTTTACCGCACGGCATTCAGAGTGCCGTAGATGCTTATTGGGGCGGTTCTTTAGGAATGGACATCGGCGATCTGATCTCGCAATATTGGGCACGTATTCAGTACACGGATATTGACCAGTATTCAGTTTCCAGTGATGTCTACAGCGGTGCTTGGCAGACATTCCATGTGGAAGCGCTGGCGGATTATCAGCGTATTTATAAAATGGGGTTAGAAAACAAAAACCCTAACTATCAGGCAGTCGCCATGATTATGCGTTCGTGGGTCTTTTCCTTATTGACAGATATTTACGGGGATATTCCTTACTCACAATCCATTCAAGGGTTAGAGGGCATTCTACAACCTAAATATGATACTCAAAAAGAGGTTTATGCGGGAATTATCAAAGAGTTGAAAGCAGCCAATGATATGATCGACGCAGCGGATAAAACCAAAGCCATTGCGGGAGACATTCTCTTTGCGAATGATATGAACAAATGGAAGAAGTTTGCTAACTCATTGAGCCTTCGTCTATTGAATCGAATGCTGAGTAAGACCGACGCTGTCATTGATGTAAAGGCGGAAATTAACCGCATTTTAAGTGATCCGGCCAAATATCCGGTCATCAGTTCGGCTTCAGAGACTATCCAATTAAATTATTTGGATGCAACCAACAACAACAACCCCATCAATCAAAACCGTAAAACTCGGGATGACCACCGTGTCAGTGCTACGTTGATCAACAAATTGGCAGCCATGAAAGATGCCCGCCTGGCGGTCTATGCTGATAAGCCTGCTGATGGAGGTGACTATAAAGGAGTTCCCAACGGACTTTCCAATGCCGACGCCAATGCCTTAGGTCTGTCAAAAACCTCGAAAGTAGGTGCATTCTTTGTGGGTCCGACAGCACCCGGAGTTATTTTAAGCTATGCAGAATTACTGTTTATTAAAGCGGAAATGGCGTACAAAGGAATTACAGCAGCCGGTGACGTATCAGCCAATTATACAGCAGGCATTACCGCGTCCCACACTCAGTATAAGCTTACGGCAAGTACCGATTATTTATCAGCCAATGCGTTGAAAAGCGGCGCTGACGGCTACAAACAAATCATGGAGCAAAAGTGGATTGCTTTGTATGGACAAGGTATTGAGGCTTGGACAGAATTCCGTCGTACCGGTTTTCCGGAATTGAAACCTTCGGTAATTAACGTGAACGGTGGTGTGATTCCCACTCGTTTGCCTTATCCGGGCTCTGAAGAATCGTTGAATTTTACTAATTTTAGTGCAGCCCTTAAAGCGCAAGGCGGGGTTAATGATATGAAATTAAAGCTTTGGCTTGCCAAATAGTAATTTGCAGCCTCCGGAAGCGGGGAGTGAGAAGCGAAAATGGGTTATCTTCATTCTGCTTCTCGCTTTCCTATCTTTAGGGGCGCTTATTTTCCATGGATTATCAAACACTTACCGATAACGGTTAACCGATTGTCTAAACTGAATCATTCCAATGAAAATTTTTATTCCATCTGCCTTCACGGCCTGTTTAGCGCTTACTGCTTTTTCCGTAACGGCACAGGACGATGCGGCTTTGCTGAAAAAAGCAAAAAAAATTCATGATAAAGCCTTTACTCTGGATACCCACGCCGATACACCCATGTTGTTGTCGCGGGGTGGCTTCGACATCACTAAAGATAACGATGCCCGTGCCACTAACAGTAAGGTAGATTATCCGCGAATGAAGCGCGGCGGACTGGATGCGATTTTCTTTGCGGTTTATTTGGGGCAGGGTCCTCGAAACCCGGAAGCGCACGAAGCGGCCAAAAAACGCGCGTTAGGAATTTTTGACGCGATTCACACTACACTGAAGAATACCGGTTCGCAGGCGGAATTGGCTACCACACCCGAAGATGCAGTTCGTATCGGCAAAACGGGAAAACGCGTGATTTTTATCGGAGTGGAGAATGGTTACGCTATGGGGCACGATTTACCCATGTTGCAGAAATTCTATGACTTAGGAGCGCGTTATATGACACTTTGTCATTCCAGTAATAATGACATTTGCGACTCTTCTACGGACTCTAAAGGCGCTGAATACCAAGGCTTAAGCCCGTTGGGAGAGCAGGTCGTAAAAGAAATGAATCGTTTAGGGATGATCATTGATGTCTCGCACGTATCAGACTCTACCTTTTATGACGCTATTCGCTTGTCCAAAGTACCTATCGTTGCAACGCATTCCGGCGCAAGAGCTGTATGTAATCACCCCCGCAACTTAACTGACGATATGCTGAAAGCCTTGGCTAAAAACGGAGGCGTGATTCAATTGAATTTGTTGAGCGATTATATCAAAACCATTCCGCCAAGCCCGGAAAGAGAAGCGGCGATGAAAAGTCTGTATGAGAAATATGGTATCAAAGACCGCCGCGGTATGGCAACGCTGCCGGAGGCCGAACAACAAAAAGCCCGCGCGGAGTTTATGGACCTGAATAAAAAGTATCCGATTCAGTTGGCTACTGTTAAAGATGCCGTAGATCACATAGATCATATTGTTAAATTGATCGGTATTGACCACGTAGGGATGGGGGCTGATTTTGACGGCGGCGGAGCTTTGGCCGATTGTTTTGACGTAAGTCAATACGAAAATATGACCGTAGAGTTGGTTCGTCGCGGTTATTCCAAAAAAGACATTGAAAAAATTTGGAGCGGCAACTTCTTCCGCGTGATGAAAGCCGTAGAAAAAGGAAAAACGCGTGAGTTAAGTCTTAGATAAGAGAAAACAAAATCCTGTAGTTTGGAAAAGAGCCGGGTGGTTATCCGGCTCTTTTTAAATTCTTTAAAGTATGATAAGTAGTTATCTGAAATTGGTTATCCGTTATCTTTCTAGCTCAATCCATTGATTATCAATACACTAATAACAGATAATGAATAACATAAAGTATTGGTGATTGGGTACTTAAAGCACAAAAAGGCTCAATCATTATCTGAACGTCGAACGAGTAATCCTATTAAAGCGGCCTTGCTATCTTTAAATTGTCACAACGATGATTTTCTGACCTCAAAAGTAAACGATTTACTGCCGACAATACCATTTTGGGTCATTCCCTGAATCACCACTTTATACGTTCCTACCTGATCGGAAGTATAGAAGCTGATTGATTGTTTCCCCTGCACGTCCGTAAGGAGTTGCGGTGCCCAATACAAGAGGTTGCGAAAATCGGGTACTCGGCTTTTTTGTTGTTCCGCCAAATCATAGCGGGGTGCATAAAATTCCTTTCTTGGCTGAACGCCTTCGTAGGAAAGTACGGTAGCACGCGGGTCAAGCGGAAAGCCGCCCAGATCGCCTTTGTAAGTGGTATAGCTGACAATGCCTGAAAAAGACACCGGGCCTAAAAAGTACTTTCCGTCAATAACTTCCAATTTTCTGATTTTCAACGGGTCGAAGGCCAAAATTTTGTCGGTATCAAACACCGGAACGCCGTCGAGCATGATCAGCGGCTCTTCCTCAAAAGGAATGTTAGACTGCAATTGGTCATACACCCGAAAAATAAATTTCCCCTGCCGCTTTCTGACCGCTACGCCCGGGACGTATTCCCGCATGACTTCTTCTACCGTAGGAAAACGAGTATACGCATCCAATAGGTATTTTTCATCAGGTATGCCGAAAAAAGCCAAGGTATCAGTTTCATTGGTGATGGCCTGTTGCGCTGATTTGGGTAAAAAAGCGTTGCGCGTTTGCATATTGATACTCCGGGCAAGCAAGGCATTTTTCCATCCCGCATCAAACGAAAACGGCGGAAGGGTGTAAGAAGAAAACTTTTCGGAATACGGACTGCTGATTTCGATTCGGTAGGTACTGTCTCGCTGCGTATTGGTTTGGACAATGATTTCTTTCGCCCCGAAGAAGTGCTTCATTTCATAAAAAACCCTTCCGAGTGAGTCGCTTGTAGCTACAAACAGTTGGGCTCGTTTGCCGGGGGCGGCTAAGTAGGTATCTATGTACTTTGCCGGCGTTCCTGTTTTGGCATCCACTACTTTTCCCCAAATCAGATGCCCGACCGGTTCCGGAAGATAAGCAAAGTCACGGGCCTTGGCTTGCGTGACCTCCTCCCGGTTGAATCGACGCCAGCCGTGGGTCAGCATGAGGTTATCAAGCGCACGGTCGGCCTCCGGACCGGTATTTTGAAAATAATAGGCGGGAGATTCTACGGTACCTTTCAAATCGGAGCTAAGTCCGAAATAACTGTCAATCCATGCCTGTTCGGGAGTCGGCAGCGAATCCGTCAAATACACCGATAAAGATAGATCTGCCAAGGCCGGAGCCGTGTTTTGAAGGGCTGATATATCAATCGTCATTTTTTCGCGGGGGGCGTATTGCTTCTTATTCGTTTGGCCGTTGAGGATAAGTGATTGGGTGGGGCGTTTGAAATACAGTCGTTCGCCAACGGGTTTCAGGCGGTCATCAAAGAGTGTAATGGTGGTAATTCCCTCTCCCAGACTGCTCTTGTTGATCAGGAAAATGGCCTTGCCCTGCTTGAGAAAGCTTCTTTCGGCAAACTTCGGAACGGATCGGGAATGGACCAATAAGGAAACTTCTCCCTCCATGTTTCGCGCTGATACGTTTACTTTCAAAAAAAGAGAAGTCGAATCGCTGACTTGCAGCACGTACCCTTGCTCGTGCACGGGCGGCATCGCATGCGTAAACCAGTGCTTTTGGGCATCGTTCAGTAAAACCCGGTACTGATTTCCTTCCGCGGGGGTAAATGGAAAAGAACCTATGCCGAATTTCTGCGGCTCAAAACGCGCCACAGTATCATTTTGTTGGTTAACAACAGCCCCCCGAAACGCAATTCCTTTGCCGTCTTCACCGATGGCTCGAAAGGCGATTGTGTTTTCCAGGCCTTTGACCAAGTTACCTCCTTCGGGGAATAATTGCAGGTCGTAGGTCGGGATGGTTTTCGAAACAGGGGTGAGCGTAGGTTTACTGAAAGGATTGACAATCGTAATGGCAGACTCAAAGTAAAAGTCCGGGCTGAAATTTTTCATCCAGTTGGTATAACTCCGCACGGAATAGTGACCGCTTTGCAAAAAGGGAGGAATAAAAAGAGAGCCGAACCCTTTGCCTCCTTCCAGGGAAATCTTGGTTTGTAATACGGCATTCCGATCTTTATCCAAAACTTCCAAATAGGCTACTTTGCTCATGTCTAAAGGTCGATGAAGGGAGGCATCTGTGCAGTACGCTTTGAACCAAACAGTCTCACCTACCAAATACAGCGGACGGTCGAGGTGAACAAAGATTTTTTCCTGTACCGTCCGTTGGTTGAATTGTACGAGTTGTTGCGATACCGTATTGATTTGACCGCTACCGACAGCCGGCATCAAAAAAAGGGCTCCGACAACCGCTTTCAGAAGCAACATAAAGGTTTTTATGAATAGAAAACTATTTTTCATGAACGAAGGAAAGGTTTATTGCCAAAAACTCGGACGTTTGATGACGCCTCCTTTAGTACGGCAATCGCCGCAACCGGGAT